>NZ_JAUSTK010000027.1 GCF_030812855.1 Paenibacillus wynnii | reverse complement strand
GCACTTTATACACTTATTTTTGGGTATTCCGGGGTTTAACCGGCATATTCATGTTTTTAGTTGCACAAAGTACATCTATCCATACATCCGAGCGCTAAAAGCTAGAAATAAGTGTATAAAATACATCTATTCACGGACTCACCTATAGTTGCTCCATTTGGCATTCTCTAAGCAACCCACCCAAGAATTCAGCCTCCTTCTGACATATGATGCATTATTTAGGCCTACAGGCTGTGGTCTGTGCCAAAGGAGGAAAATCAGTGGCCCTCAAGAGGAAAAGAAAACCTGCAAGAAGGATCAAAACTGGGCGGGCGAACAAGAGGAAGAGATTTTCAATAGGAACAAAAAAGAGAAAAATGACTTTAGGTAAGAGACATCTTAAGAAAAGGAAGTCCCGCAGGTCGAAACGAAAACAGCTAACCAGGCCTAAGGTTCTAAATATCCTCTATATCGTCCATTCCTTCTACCCGGAGACATATACAGGAACCGAGAAATTCGTATTCAACCTGGCCAGATCCATGCAAAGTAAAGGACATCATGTTAAAGTAGTTACTTACAGCGATGGCATACCGGAGAGTTACTCTCATACTTTTGGTGATGTTTTGTATAAAGAATATGAATATGAAGGCATTCCTGTTCTTGCCTTTCGCCATAAACATATGGACCCTGCCCAGTCATTTGAAATCGGGAATATGGACTTGACTTTATTCGCACAAAAAGTGATTACGACCGAAAAACCCACCCTCATTCATATTGGACATCCGATGAGGGCTATGGAATTTATACAGACCAGCGAACGTCTCGGGATCAAATACATCATTACTTTAACTGACTTTTGGTTTATATGTCCGACGGGTACGATGCTCCAGAAGAGTAATGCGCTGTGCAATGGCCCAGATATGGGCCTGAACTGCCTTATTCACTGCCAAATCCCTAATGCTCAGCAACGTCTGAGCACTCATGTCCCGCTATTGAGAGCGGCTAGCAGAATCTTTTCCCCTTCCGCTTCCTTAGCCGGTCTAGTTAGCAGGAACTTACCGGATATTCATGTGGAAGTCCTAAATCACGGGATCAACTATGATACCATTCGGCGGAATGAGCGGATATTCCAACCCGGCGACTCTCTAACTTTATTCTACGGTGGGTCTCTCAATACCCATAAAGGCGTGCACCTGATCCTTCAGGCAATGTCGATGATCCCATCAGACCGGCTTAAACTGAAGATCTACGGCTCAGGACCTTCCGAATATACGGCATCACTCGAACAGGCTGCTGCCACCGATGATCGTATTTCCTTTTGCGGGCAATATTCGGAAAATGACATTAAGCAAATCTATCAGGATGTTGATATCGCTCTGGTTCCCTCCATTTGGTATGAGAATTATCCGTTAGCTCTTCATGAAGCGCTCGCCAGTCATGTTCCGGCGCTGGTATCAGACATAGGCGGAATGGCAGAAAAGGTGCAGGACGGGTTCAACGGGTTTACCTTCCGCGTAGGGGATGCCGAACATCTCGCACAGCGAATTGTCCAATTACTTGATAACCCAACGTTGCTGAATGGATTCAAGGCCAATATGAAACAGGTTGAAATCCCTTCTATTGAACAAGAAGCCGTTACTTACGAAGGTATTTATCATTCCGTTACCCTTGATGGGCAGTAAGCAGGTTATTCGAACAAATGGAGACGTCCTTTTTATATTTTTCAGGTCAACCGGATTGTATCGGTTGGCCTTTTTTGTTCCGTTTACCTAAATGTCCTCCACCCCGATACCGATATATAAAATTAGATGTATATCGATCATCAGGAGGAACCTCAAATGGGAAAGAAAACAGGTACACTTTTAGTCTCATCCATTTTATCCGTTGTCCTACTCCTTAACACTGGAGCCGTATATGCTAATACAAGTCAAGACGGAGCCCAGCACGAGGTTATAATTACCTACAATAATAATCAGGGAAAAGAAGCGATTCTCGAGGACAGTGTTGAAGTCCAGCACGTATTTCAGACGATTCCAGCGGTTTCTGCCACGGTAACGAGTGCCGATCTTAAAGAGCTTATAGACGATCCCAATATTGCTTATATTGAACGAAATGTCCCCTTTACGATTACTGCAGAGGAAGTTACAACGGCATCCGAATCGGTAGCGACAATACCAGCCGAACAATCCCAGTGGGGCTTCCAAGCCGTTAAGCCCACAAATATGTGGTCGAAAGGTTATACAGGAACAGGTGTCAAAGTGGCAGTGATTGACTCCGGCCTTTATGCGCACCCGGAACTTTTAATTGCTGGGGGCATTTCAACCGTTGATTATACTACCTCTTATACAGATGACAACGGACATGGAACACATGTTGCCGGGATCATCGCTGCCAAAAGTAATAACGGAGGCATGGTAGGTATCGCACCGGACGTGCAGCTCTATGCTGTTAAATCTATGGATGCTAACGGTGACGGCAATCTTCAGGATGTATTGGAAGGAATCGATTGGGCGATTCAAAACCAAATGGATATTATTAATTTATCGCTGGGAACAGCGTATTCTTCCAATTCTCTCAAAGATATAGTCGATCAAGCCTATGCGGCAGGAATTATTATAGTTGCCTCGGCAGGCAACAGCGGAGCGGGAACAAACACGATTACCTACCCCGCCAAATATGACAGTGTTATTGCCGTTTCAGCGATGGATGTGAATCAGGCCCGCGGTGATTTTTCATCAACAGGTCCGGAGAATGAACTCTCCGCGCCGGGGGTTGGTATTATTTCAACGGCTCCTGGAGGAGGTTATGCCAAGACAAGCGGTACTTCCCAAGCAGCTCCACATATTACAGGCATGCTTGCTCTACTGAAGCAGGAACATCCGTTGTTCTCTAATGAACAACAACGTGAAGAGATTCGAAGATATGCTATCGATTTGGGAGCACCCGGACGCGATGATGAGTTTGGTTATGGTTTTGTGACGTTTGCTAAAGAATTTGACGTCACTGCACCTGCCGAGATTAGCGATCTAACGGTTAGTGAAGTTACAGCAAACACCGCAACGGTCACTTGGATAAACCCGCAAGATGCCGACTTTGCCAAAGTCAATCTATACGCCAATGAAGTTTTTGCGGGTGAGGGTTCAGGAACCACTTATACTTTCACAGGACTCACTCCGCATACCGTTTATAATCTTCAAGCCAAAACCGTGGATACAACAGGTAATGTCTCAGCAGGCCAGAATGTGGTGACTGCAACCTTGGCTGAAGTGCCTCCTGTAATAGACACAACCACACCAACAGAACCTCCTGTAGATCTTACTGCTCCTGCGGAGGTGTCTACTCTGGGGGTAACGGACGCCACTTATGCATCCATTCAGCTTCATTGGACGAATCCTTTGGATACCGATTTTGCTAAAGTTGAGATACTTGTAAATGGAGAATTTGTAGATGAGACGACTAGAGCAGAATATAATCTGACAGGCCTGACCTCGGATACTGTATATAACATAGTTATTAAAACCTTGGATTCCACCGGGAATTCATCTGTAGGTGCTAAACTTCAGGCAAAAACACTAGCGGCAGTCCCGCTTGTCACCGCTCCTGACCCTGTAATCCCGAACCCGCTTCCCGATATACCGTCGTTACCGACCAACATTACCCTCCCTCCAACAGGAGGAAGTGCAGTCATTGTACCTCTGGATGCACAAGTGACTGAACTGAAGGAGGCCAAAGCATCACTAGATCAAGCAAAAACTTCATTGACCATGATTTCCTACATCGAGGCAAAACATGACATTAATGCCCTATCAGACGCCGACAAGCGGAATCAATTCCAACAAGAACTGGATCATCTCAAGCTTGAACTAGATGCGAAGGCGCTTTTGACAAAAAATGAGGTTCGCCCTTCCGTTCCTATTAATGTCAGTGTCCAAGCAGCAATGAAGAGTGAAATTTACAAGTATATCGATTTATCTTCCATTAAACCGGGTGAGAACGTTTTTGTTGTGGATAGCAAAGGTGAAGTGGTCACGGACCTTCAGGTGTATGTCTTGTGGAACCGCATTTTCGTCAAGCCTGCGAGTGGTTCATTCATTTCCAAAGAAACGTATACCCTTATTATTGATAAGACTGTTAAAGGCAAACCGGCGATGAATTCATCCCAGTCCTATTCCCTTAGCAACCCGCTTACCCTAGAGTTTACGACTCGATAGAAGGAAGAAATGCAATAAATGAATCTAAAGCTTATAGACAGGGGATTATCACCATGAATATTAGAGCAATTGCAAAGGTAGTTCTTGCAGCCGCACTCCTCGTATCTCTTTACGGAATATCAGGAGTTCGAAATGTAAAAGCAGCGGATTTGGTGATCACTTCATTCTCCGATGTTCAAACAAACCAATGGTATGCTTCCACCATACAGTGGGGCATTTCGCAAAACATGGTAAAGGGCTATGCGGACGGCACCTTTAAACCCAACAAGACCGTT
Organism: Paenibacillus wynnii; assembly: GCF_030812855.1. GTDB lineage: Bacteria > Bacillota > Bacilli > Paenibacillales > Paenibacillaceae > Paenibacillus_AQ > Paenibacillus_AQ wynnii_A. Next base: position 65,181 of record NZ_JAUSTK010000027.1, on the reverse strand, counting down.
TCCGAAGCAGAGTTCCTGGCTTTGCTGATTCGTGCCTTTGAGCCCAACCTAAGTAGTAACGGAGAAAGTCACTGGGCTAACCCTTACTATGTTAGAGCAAAACAGTTGAACTACCCTGTAAAAAGCTATACACTTATTGCTTCGAGAAATGAGGTCATTCTGCGCACACAAGTAGCTGAACTCATCTCCGCTACGGAAGGTGTTCATTTCAGCGGAGATGATGCAATACATTACCTGCTCGCCTTTGGCTTGGCGAACGGCAGTGATCCCGCTAAACCATCCATCCAAGGCTTCGGCGGACCGAACAAGCTTACTCGTGCGGAAGCCTTGCAATTTGTAAAGAATCTTTATGAGAACGGGGTTGGTGGCTTACTGTCCCGACCCGCAGAAGCAACAGATCCGCGCGATATTCCAGAAATATAAAGCATAAAAAGGGATTGCCTTGAGTCTAAAGACTCTCAGCAATCCCTTTTTCATTAAAATCATTTATTTCTCTTCAACCCTTGCAAATGGAATTAATATGATGAGTTAAAACATCGGACACACGCTTTCGATCCAAACGTTCGGGTTCAAGCAACGCGTGCAATGCCAATCCATCGACTAAAGCATACAAATGTTCAGAAGCCATTTCTTTATCCAGATCTGTTCTTAACAGATGATTCTGTTCCAAATATTCAATTAAACTGCCCATTTCGCTAAAAAAACCTTCGTGCTGTGTATCAAGCTGTTCCTCTGCATATTTACGATGAAAGGTGAAGGCAAACCATACCTCCATTTCAGCCATTTTAATATCATCAACAGGCACAAGTTCGAGCAAAATCCGAATGACTTTTTCTTTTGGCGGTAAGTCGCTAATCCCAATCTTCTCAATTCGGGCATTGGCCCGATCCTTTACGAGATTCATGGCGTAGGCTAGCAGTTCATCTTGGGTAGAGAAATAGTGGCGCAAGGCCCCCAATGACAATCCTGCTTCTTTAGCGATATTTCTGACAGTCGCTCCCTTCATCCCCTGATCCAGGATGACCCGCCATGTGGCTTCAGCGATTTGAGTTTTTTTCTCCGTGGGATCTACAATTTTTGGCATGTCCATATTGTATCAAAAGGAAAATCAAAACTCAATATTATAGTACAGTTGTATTATTAAAAACTAAATGTTATAATTTCACTTATTTAATAATACACTTGTATTGGAAAAGGGGTGCGTAATTTGAATATTGCAGCATGGTCGATCATCATAAGTGAAATCGCCTTTTGGATTGTTATATTAATGGGTCTTATTACGCGTTATATTTTAAACCGAGAAAAGCTGGGGTTTGTCCTGCTGGCACTAACTCCGGTCATTGACTGCATTTTGTTAGTGGTTACAAGTATTGATTTGCACCGCGGTTCCACTGCTACGACAGCACATGCACTTGCAGCCATATATATCGCCGTGTCCCTTGTTTTTGGTAAAAGTATGATCCATTGGGCAGACGAGCGTTTTCGTTACTTAGTGACAAAAGAAGGTTCAAAACCCGTCAGAAAACAAGGAATCGAATTTGCCAAACATTATTTCAAAAGCTGGATCAAACACGTGATTGCTTTTCTCATAGGTGCCGGAATCCTCTTCGGTCTGATTACCTATATAGACGATCCAACCCGCACCGAAGCACTGTCGAGTGTATTGCAAATTTGGTCAATAGTCTTGGGCTTTGACTTCATCATAACCGTCACTTACTTTATTTGGCCGAGGAAAGCAAAGGTATGAACTGCGATTTGATAGGGCGGGGAGATTAAAGGACAAGGGGTTCTCGACAGGCATGGAAAATACTGTCATACGGGTTACTTTTGATAAACACGCGTGGATATCTGCTCAAGATGAATGCGTAAGCCTTACGGACCCAGCGGACGCTATTTACTCCATTTACCTGAATTCCTTATCTATGCGGACTCAGGGGGCCTTATTTACATGAATTCGGCTATAAAGAGCCCAGTATTCATAAATAACGGCATCTGTGTCCGCATAACTTACTTATCGAGCATTTTATAGACAATAAGGGCTCTGTAGTCCGCATAGAGTTCTTCACCCGATCTACCTAATATATATTTACTTTAGCTGCTGTTATTGGGCTTCATTGTTCAGCTTATATACATGAATCTAGCAATTAAGATTAACCGCTAAAAGCGGGTTAATCAAAGAAATCCGGATACAACAGCGGCCGGACGTCCAAATCTTCATAGTAGTGACGCTTGAGCCTTAAGTTAATATCTTAAGTTCATCTTATATAAAGGAATATTCACTTTATTTTTTTCTCCATCCTGTCTTTCTCAGATCTTGAAAGAATTCTGTTAACGGTTATCTCATCTCTGGCAAATTAATAAATCCCTTGAGTATCGCCTGCAAAATGCCATAACACAACTCTGAATCATTCAATCTATTTTCTTTTATCCCATCGATACAATCCTGAATGTTCATTCTTATGACTTCAATTTCTTCATGTCCTTCAAGTTGTTGTTTAGAATAACTCAAAATTTCGTCAGTATAATACACATGTGTTACCTCATTGCTTCTCCAAGATGCAGGTAATATATTTCCTAAGTAATATACTCTGCCGCAATCTATGCCAGTCTCTTCTTTAAGTTCTCTTCTTGCTGCAAATTCTATATCCTCGTCTTGGTTTACTCCTCCACCTGGAAGTTGAATGGTATAAGACTCAATGGGTTCTCGATATTGGTTAATGAGTATTAATTGTCCATTGTCGTTTGCCAACATAACTACCCCGATATTACTTTGAGATTTAATGAATATCTTCCCGAATTTATCCTCAATGATATGTATTCCATTTTTATTAAGTAAGTTTTTAATAATTTTCACCTCAGGATAAATATATTTATGACGCCTATCATCTATAGAAACCACAGGTTTTTCCTTAACTATCTATCTTTCTTCCTCTGCAGGAAATTCTTGAGATTCAATATAATCGTGACTATATACCAAGATATCCACGTCGTGATATTGTGTAAAACCGTTATATTTAGCCTTTCCACTTACGTTGTACATAGGTTCAAGAAATTTATCGTAATCTGCAATAATGTCTTCATCTGCAAGGGATTTAGTAAAACTCTTCAAAAAAGCTTGTGTAGGTGGTACAGGCATCTCCGCTTGTAATCGTTCTGCGATTACTACAGTAGCCGGATTCATTGTATTTTTAGAATACAAGGGTTCAACTACATAACTTGATAGCTTGACAAGGAATGCTAGTCCTAGTAGAAATAAGAATACATTTTTGACAAATCGTAAGATAACGATCTTTATTCCCTCCAGTTCAAAATGTTGTACTGTCAAAAAAAAACCACCTTATAAAAGGCAGTTCCTTAAAAAGATATTAGGATCTAAAAACCAGCGTTTTGCTTTGCTGCGAAAGAAATGATTCCTTTACCTTGCAGTATAGCTTGGGAGTGCTCATCGGCTGGTCGATATCCTTTTTCCAACATTTCTTTAATAAACACTTTGTTATATACAAATGAGAAAATAATTCCTGGAATCCAAGCTCCAATTCCTGCTGTAAATATACCAACTGCTATTGCTGTGATCAACATAATGGCAGCCCATTTCAAATCACCTCTGAATAGAGCTGGAAAAAATCCAAAAAAGAATGTGGTCCAACTAAAACCAACTTTAACTTCTTTGATTACCCCTGCATTGTTGCTCAATCTTACATGCATGATTAATAATTCCCCCTTATAATTACACACAGGAATATACTATAATATGCACAATGAAAAAACAACCATTTTCTCCTCAAATACCCTATTTTACGACCCTATTCCCAATCTTTTTATTTCTTTCGCCTTGAACACTCCCGCCACCTGTAGAGGTGAGGGATTTTTGGGTAGTTGCTTCAATGAAGCAGAGTTGTTATATTTCGATTTCCCAAATGGAAAATCGAATCCCAAGCGAGCCCTGTGGTTCCCACAGTTGAATGAATGAGGCTATGTTGCCATTAGTATATTTTGTGGTGTAGCTTTGGACAGGATGTTTAAGGCTTTTGAAACGTGGAGCCTGATTCTGTTTTTTGAAGAACCGATCAAAGCTATCCACCGTTTTCAGCCAATCAAACTGCCCCTTAAGAACAGAAAGTTGCGTGGCACAGGTATCGTTCCACAATTCCAAGAAATGATTAAAGACGAAACGGCAACGATTTGGCTAACCCGGTAAAGGGGATTGCGATAGACACACCGGAGCTGACGGATGCTCTGATTCTAGCTCTAAAAGACAAGGCAGATCACCAGCGGGAGTTCGTCAACTATCGGATTTTCGGCAGTGAGAAGAAACTCATAGCAGCACTGAAGCAGGCAGAATCTCCTCTAAAAGAGCGCCTGAAGGTGCTAATGAAGAAATCAGGAACGCAATTCAGCGTTAGTTTACAACAACAGTTGGGAAAACGGAAATAAGGATGTCTCCGAAGCATTAGCTTCAAGACATCCTGGACGGTCGATTTAGAGGGATACCGGCCGGATCTTTCCATCTTCTTCATAATGGAGCTCCGTAAATTTGACACAGCGTTTGTGATCAACGCCGCCCGACAAGGACGCGTCATGGTAGAACAGATACCATTTTTCGTTAAATTCCACGATGGAATGGTGGGTCGTCCAGCCAACAACTGGATTCAGAATGGTTCCTTGAAAGACAAAGGGTCCGCAAGGCTTGTCGCTCACCGCGTAGACGATTTTATGAGTCGTGCCCGTGGAGTACGACAAATAATATTTCCCCATATACTTGTGCATCCATGGGCCTTCGAAATATCTCCTGTCTTCATCACCCGCTAGGAGTGGGTTCCCTTCTTCATCTACAATGGCGATTTCCTGCGGGGCTGATTTGAAGGACAGCATGTCTTCGCTCAGTTCTGCCACCCGAGGGCCGTAAGCAAGTTCCTCAGGGGCTTTCTCCACCGCATCCGGTTGGAACGAGCCTGTGTGCCATTTTTCTAATTGTCCGCCCCATAAGCCGCCGAAATACATATAGGATCTTTCATCCTCATCCACAAAAACGGCTGGATCGATGCTGAAGCTCCCTTCGATATAGCTCTCTTGAGCCTGGAAAGGGCCGGCCGGAGAAGCTGATGTAGCCACTCCGATACGGAAGATACCCTCCTTGTCCCGGGCCGGGAAAAACAAGTAATATGTCCCCCTCCGGTACGCAGCGTCGGGCGCCCACATTTGCTTCGAAGCCCAGGGCACATCCCGTAGATGAAGCGCCACCCCGTGATCCACACAAGGAGACTCTGGATTGTCCATAGACAACACATGATAATCTTCCATTGCATACTGGTCACCATTATCGTTCGTGGGTCCATCATGGTCGACATCATGGGATGGGTAAATATACAGCTTGCCCTCAAATACATGAGCGGAGGGATCGGCTGTATAAAGATGGGTAACTATCGGCTCATTATGCACTGCCATAATAGGATTCTCCTCCTCATTAGTATTACGCCTGTTGGTTAGCCAAAGAAAGGTAGCCTCCACAACCATAATTTAGCTAATCAACAGGACTGTATCAGAATTGATGTTTCCCCACAGTGCTATCTTTCTTCAAAGACAGCTGAAAGGATTATTCTTTGACGCCTCCAAGTGCTACGCCCGCGATAATATATCTGGATAACAGGAAGTAAACCACAAAGAGCGGTAAAGCCGTTAAGGCCAGCCCCATATAAATTGAGCCGAACTCCATTTTGTAAATGTCCCCCCGAAGCAAGCTTACCATAATCGGCATCGTATACTTTTCCTTCTGCGTTAACAGAATCAGCGGCATGAACAGGTTGTTCCAATTGGCTACAAAGGCAAAAATGGCCTGTGTAGCCACTGCCGGCATCATCAGCGGCAGGATAATCCGGTTAAATGTGAAGAATTCACCAGATCCATCTACGCGCGATGCTTCTACGATCTCTATCGACAACGTTGCGAGCAGGTATTGCCGCATAAAAAATACCACTGCCGGTGCTGCAATCGCTGGCAGAATCAGCGGCCAGAAGCTATTGGTCCAATGCAGCTTATACATGAACTGGTAGAAACCGATGGCACTTGCCTGGGAAGGAACCATCATCACGCATAAAATGAAGGTAAAGAATGGCTTCTGCAGCTTCCAGCTATAGGTCACAAGCCCGTAAGCCGCCAAGGACGAGAAATAAACCGTGCATATAGTGGCGGAACTGGAGATAATTAATGAATTCATGAACCCTTGAAGGGGATCAAAGCTCTTGTCCAGCAGCACCCGCAGGTTGCTCATCATATGGGTCGAAGGAAGCAGTGAGATACCGCTTTGAATTTCCGGTGTAGAGCGAGTAGCATTTACAAACATGATCCAAAACGGAAGGATGCTGAGCAACGCCAAAGAGATGCAGACGATATAGATAATTGCTTTGCTTATCTTTCGGGTAGCGGTTCCGCTTTCCTTAATTTTTTCCATAGGTTGCACCTCCCTGAACGGTTGCTGCTTGGGCAGCTTTTCTATTTTTCTTCTCCGCTTTTTTCAATCTTCCCGCGTCGCGGTCACGCATCAAGTAGAATACGCATGCCGACAATACCCCCGCGATTAGGAACATGATCATACTTGCCGCTGCAGCACGATTATACATATAACTTCCCTTGAACGCTTGACCGTAGATAAACATAGACGTGGTAAGGGTGGAGTCGTCCGGTCCGCCTGCCAGGAACAGCTGCGGAATATCGAACATGGTCAAACCCCCAATCATCGATGTAATCAGTGTGAACAGCAGAATGGTTCGAAGACTCGGAAGTGTAATACGGAAGAACGTTTGAAATCCGTTTGCACCATCAATCGCCGCAGACTCGAAGAGAGCTGGATTTATACCCATAACCCCTGCGATGAGGATGATCATCGTGTTGCCGTACCACATCCAGAATTGGATGAACGCTACAATGCCTCGTGCTGTCGTCTTATCCTGCAGGAAGAAAATCGGTCCATCGGTCCATCCCAGCGTTTGAAACAAACTGTTAACGGGACCCATCGGATAGGCAAACAATGTGCTAAAAAGCACTGCGATTGTACTTGCAGTAATAATATTTGGCATATAGAGCAGAACCTTGAAAATCCCCTGTCCCTTGATGTTGAGACGCCGGTTCGTGAACCATGCGGTCAGCAAGAGCGCAAGAAGGATCTGAGGAACAAAGTTGACAATCCAGAGCCACCCTGTGTTGATCAGAGATTTCCTGAAAGAGGGGTTCTCAAAGATGAGCTGTTTGAAGTTTGCAAAAGGGTCATCCAGAATATGAATCGGTTTTGGTATTAACCCCTGCATATCGGTGAACCCGATAACTGCGGTGTATAGAATGGGGTACAACGAAAAAATTAGAAATGCAAGTACAAACGGAAAGGTAAAAATATAGCCGTATTTCGAATAGTTCACACCTTTGCGGCGCATGCTCTCACCTCATTAATTGATAGGAAGAGGCGGGATAACTCACCCGCCCCTTCGATTCCTTCTTATTCGCTTTCGATATTCAGCTGATCTTTGACTTGTTGTTTGAAGGTTTCGATTGCTTTGTCGCGGTCTTTGTTGCCCGCAGTGTATTCGCGTACTTGGTCACGCCAGATCTTGTTGATCGTTTCGTCAAACTGGGTCAAGTTCTTGCCTGAAGCGTTAGCGTTGGCTGGAACGAATACGTCGAACATGTTCTGTCCGCCAAGCAATGGAACTTCTCCGTTAGACTTCGCCATAACAACAGCAGATGCCACGCTGTCCTTCGTACCTTGCTCGCCTGCCTTCATTGTACCGTTAGCCCAGAAAGATTGAAGACCTGTATCAGAGGTATCTAGCGTAACCCACTTGATAAAGTCAGCAACTGCTTGTTTCTTCGCATCGTCTTTAGTAACTTCTTGGTGAGCGAGCAACCAGGTGCCTCCCCAGAAGAAGCCTGTCGGTGGCTCGGTAACAGCCCAGTCACCATTCGTGTCTTTAACTTGACCGTTCATCACGTAGTTGATGAGCCAAGCAGGACCGAAGAATCCGAAAACTGGTTGAGCGCCGGTGCCAGACATATCTGCGTACCATGCTTCCGTCCAGTCAGTAGTATCATTATGATAGCCATTGTCTTTCAGCTTCTTGGAGAGATCCAGGAATTGTTCGCGCTTCGGATCGATATGAAGCTTACCATCAACAATCCAACCCAAGTCAGAGCTGTTCTCGATCGGGTGCCAAATATCGCCGTCACCGGAAACGATACCATATCCTTTAGCTTTCAGCTTCGCAGCTGCATCGAAGAATTTATCCCAGCCTGGTCCAACTTCAGTTTTGATGGTGGCCGGATCGTCTGTTCCAAACACTTCCTTGGCAATGGAGCGGCGATAGATAAAGGATCCGCCTGTCGCTTGGTAGCCAAGGCCTTTCAGTTGACCCTCTTTGCTGCCGATATCTACCGAGTATTGAGCAATGCCAGCGTCCTTAACCAATTGGTCGTCAAGGCCCAGATCAGCATAGTTGGCAGCATAGGTGGATGCATCGCCTTGTGTATACTTCAGCACGAACGCTGATTCAGCTGCATAAATGTCGGGAGCATCTTTACCGCCAGCGGCAAGAGCTTGGTCAAGAGCTGGCTGATAAGCGCCATCGGTGGTTGCGATAACTGTGGTTTTGAATTCTACATTCACATCAGGATGTGTTTCCACATACTTTTTGGTCATGTTCGGAATTTCGTCCGTGAAACTCCAGAGATTGATAGTCACTTTCTCAGTGCTCTTAGTTGGAGCCTCGGTAGCGTTTGCTGCTGGGGCTGTAGTTGGGCTTGATGCGTTTGAGTTTGAGTTTGAATTGTTTCCCCCACATGCCACAAGAGCAGATGACATCACGAGCAATGTAGAAATCCCTACTAAAACACGTTTCATACTTTTCATACTTTGCCTCCCCTTTTTATGTTCCTCGGTTTTATGTAACCGCATACATAATTATAGAGGTTATCACTCTCCGGCATAAGGAACCCATTATTGGGAAAACTTCCACTATTTTTGGATATGGTTCGTATTAGGCATAAAAAAGACACCAAGGATATATATCTTGGCGTCTCTATTATCCTTGTCGTTCCCTATCTTTACTTATCCTCTTTAAGCGCCTCATCCTGTTTCTTGATGAAATCTTCAGGAGTTACTGCTTCGGCGAACAGCGCCTGAACCAAATTAATATGCATACTGGAAGCGACCGGTTTCATCTGAGTATCCAGATAAAGGGTAACTTTATTGGCCTTATTCAATTCGTCTAATAGATCAATGAACATTTGCGGGAGCCTGATGGCCGCGGTATCTACTTTGGTGGCGGGGATTACACCCGCATCGACAACAGAATGCTCTCCCCACTTCTGAACGAAGAAGCTGACGAATCTTTTGGCCTCCCGGACATGCTCGGAATTTTGGGAAACGAACAATCCAGTTCCAGGGCCGCCAACCCAATCATCCACATTACCTTTGCCGCCTGCAACCTTAGGGAATTTAAAATAACCGATATTGTCTTTAAATTCCTGGGATATGTCCGCCGTGGTCGTGTAGTCGGGCAGTTCCCAAGTACCCATGGCGAACATGGCCGATCTCCCGTTCATGAACTGAACTTTGGCCTCGTCGTGAGACAATCCGTTATAGCCTTTAATGAACGTGTTCAGGTTCACCAGCTCTTGCACTTGTCTTGCGGCCTCAAGCAATGAAGGGTCCGTGAAGTCCTGGTCCGCAACGGCTTTATCCAGCACTTCCGACCCTCCGATGCGATCGGCCAGGTACATGTACCAGAAGGAAGCCGGCCAACCGTCCTTGCCGCCAAGGGTAACGGGAGTAATGCCGTTATCGTTCAGCGTTCGGATGATCGTTTTGAGATCGTCCAAGGTTTGTGGAGGCTGCAGGTTGAATTCTGTAAATATCTCTTTGTTATAATAGACCGGAACAATGTTCAGTTCGACCGGGAGAGCATAGGTCTTACCATCAAAAGAGTACGGTTCCGTCGTACCGGCTACGAATTTCCCATTCAGCTCCCCCTGTAAAAGATCGTCCAAGACCGAAAACTTGTTACCCTTGACATAGGGATCCATGAAACCGGCTGCCCAGGTAAATCCGATGTCCGGCAGACCATTGGATGCGGCAAGCACGGTCAGCTTGCTCTTGTACTGCTCGTTTTCAAGGACTTCCGTCGCGATTTTGATATTCGGATTGGCTTTCTCAAACTCATGGATGATTTCTTTTACCATTTTGTTTTGTGCGGAGTTGTTGCCGTCCGGCCATAGATGCATCATTTTTAAAGTGATTTTTTCGCCGCCGCTCTTAACACTGTCTCCTTCTTTACCGCTGCAAGCAGTTGTTACCAGTAGCAAAGCCAGGAGTAGAGCACGACATAATCCGATTCTCTTCGTGGGTATCCCCCCTTGCCTAGTTATTATTGGATATGGGCTTCCGTTCCGTTCCTCATCGATCGATAGCGCCCCGGACTCATTCCTTCGTATTCCTTGAACAGCTTGTTAAAATATTTGACGGCCTGATAACCGGTGCGGCTGGCAATTTCCGCTATGGGCAGATTTGTTTTCAGCAGCAATTCCTTCGCTTTCTGCAATTTTCTGCGGGCGACATATTCGCTGAAAGTTATCTGGCATTGCTCTTTGAAAAGCGCGCTAAAATAACTACCGTTCAAATGCACATGCCCGGCGACCTCCTGCAGGCTGACCGCTTCTTCTATATGCGTTTCCACATAGTGCATGGCCTTGCGGACCGGATCGCTTAGCGCGGCTTCTTCATCCCGTATAGCCATCAATTGCGGATCGGTCATCTTCCTCATGAAGACGATATGCTCTCGCTCTTCCCCCGCCTTCAGTGCACTCTCCACAGATGCGATCAGCTTTTCCCGGCTGGCCGGCTTTAGCAAATAGTCTACTACAGACAACTGAATCGCTTGCTGGGCATATTCGAACTGAGCATGGCCGGAGATGAGAATAACAGATGGCTGGCACTGGATCTGTTTCTCTCTCATTTGGCTAACAAGAGCTAGGCCGCTGATTTCCGGCATGCGGATGTCTGTGATCATGAGTTCCACGGGAATCTCCTCAAGAATTTGCATAGCGGCTGTTCCATTGCTTGCCGTGAGGATCTCATATTTACCGGCCGCCCATACCCCAAGTATTTTCTTCATTCCTTCTCTCGATCTAGGTTCATCATCGACAATAAGAATCGTTCGGCTCCTCATGGCGTTCTGCCTCCTTGTACAGGAATTTGAATATTAATTCGAGTGCCTTCACCCTTCCGGCTATCAATCACCATTACTGCACTCTGCTCGTCCTTTCCCGTGAAAAACAGTTGAAGTCTCCTCTGTACATTTGCGATTCCGACACCGGAATCTTTAGAAGAAGTCACCTTCCCGCTCTCGAGCTCTTCCAGAAGAGAACTCAGCTTGTCTTCGTCCATTCCCACACCGTCATCCTCTACCGTAATGGCGATTCGTTCTCCGTTGCGAGCAACCTTCAGCCTTACCCGGCCAGGTTCAATCTTGCTCTCGACACCATGTAATATGGCATTTTCCACCAGCGGCTGCAACAACAGTCTGGGCAGGTCCACATCCCCCAATTCGGGAGGAGACTCAATTTCCCAATCCAGGCGCTCTTCAAATCGCATTTTCATAATTAGCAAATATCGCTTCACATGCTCCAATTCCTCGCTCAGCTTCACCCATCCACTTTTGTTCGGCCCGGTGATGGTATACCGGAACAAATCAGACATGGCGACTACATACCCTGCCAGTTGGTCTTCATCCTTATCCAGCAGTGACCAGTATAGAACATCCAGAGTATTAAACAAAAAATGCGGATTGATTTGGGCTTGAAGTGCCTTTAACTCGGTGTGGCTACGGGACAGCTCTTTTTCATATACCAACTGGATCAGCTCGTTAATGTTATCGACCATTTTATTATATGAATAATTCAGCTCCTGAATTTCCATGGTGGACGACACGTTTTCGATGGACTTCAGAACACCGAGATTGGTACCTCTCATGGCTTTGATCAGCTTAAAAACTGGCCGAGTGATGAGGGTAGACAGGAAAAAAGAGAGCAAGGTGAACAAAATGGTGCCCATGATGGCCGATACGACGATAGTCATCCGCAATACCGATATGCCTTCGGTGATGACGTTAACCGGTGTTAAAATAAGCAGAGTCCATCCCGTTACGGAAGATCGCTGCTTGACGACCACATAGGACTGATTGCCGATAGAAGCGACTTGATCGCCCCCTCCCTCCGCTAGCATGGACGCCGTCTCTTGCGAAATGGTTTCATCATTAGAGGTGATGAGCTGGCCGTCGGAAGCGAGGAGCAACACCGTCTCCCTTTCCTCTTCTTCGGACAAAGAGTCGTTCAGTGCAAACTTGCTACGGTCTGAGCGGATGAGCAAATACCCGCCTGTCATGAAATGCCTATCGATAAGACTGATCTGCCGAATCGCCACAAGCGATGTGGAATCAAGCGGGTCGATGCCGAACCAGACGAGGCTTCCTTCCTTCTTGGTCGCCATTGTAATCCAATCCTCAGGTACCTTATCTCTCAGGCTACTTTCGTCGAGAGGGTACAACCTCGCTCCGTCTTTGTTGTAAAGCCCCACGGATTTGATGCCTTCCGTGTACATTTGAACCAGATTGATAATGGGTGGCAGCGCCTGCCGTTCTGCAAAGGTAGCGGGCTGTCCCTCTATATCCCGTAAAAGCAGTTGCTGGATATACTGGTTGGTCGATACCAGCGTCGTGAGAGAATTAATCTGTTCGAGAATGCCCTCTAGGCGGCCATTGGCCTGAATCGCGGTTTGTTGAATATGCTTCTCCGCGTTATTCTTAAGCAGCGTCGAGACCGAATGGAAGGTAATCCCCCCAACGAACGTCAAAATGATGAGCATGACAACGAGAAAACCAACCAGCATTTGATTTCGCAGCGTATTAAACTTTAACCTCGATAGCATCCCCCGCACGCAGTCTCCCCTCCCTTCGTCGTGGGATCAAAAGAATGATCACCCGCGTCGAGATAAGTAAGGGCTTTCAACCCTTTTTGTCATTATATTAGCATGTTTACTAATTATCCGCTAAGGAAGAATTGTTGAAAGCTGCCCTGGATTCGCTATTTTCTGCTACTATTCCATATCATATGAAATTCTAGGGACGTATTTAACAGCATCTGCTTTCCCACGTATAGTTCCTTTGCTTAGAATTAAAGCCGGGAAGATTCAGCTATAAAGACTATCGAGACTTTCTCGACAGCCTGCGGCATAATTATCTACCGGCTCGCAACGATTGAATACATCAATATCATAAAGGCGCGGAACATCTTTAATTTTGATTTTAGGATACCTAATCCACTCTGTAAGTAAAAAACAAACAAAAACAAGTGCCGCCTGGTTATGGGCTGCACCTGTTTTTTGCAGGAAATGGCGTAGGTCTCGGGAACACTTGCTGTAGAACGAAGGCTATCTCCCGATTCCAGCTCTTCAGAGAACACCCGGCAGATGCCTCTGGCACACCTGCTGCAATGCGTCATAGCTGTCTGTGAACTCAAGCTGCCGGAGAATGTTCAGATAGCTCAGTAATTCAGCCGGACTCTCTTTATGCTTCAGGCAAAGCAGCGTAACTTCATAGTACACCAAGGTCTCAATTTTATCGTACAGCAGATTTGTTTTATCCGCTAACGGCAGGGCTTTCTTAAGAAAGATCAGGCTTTGCTCATAGTTATGCTCCTTCAGGCAAATGGTCGAGATATTCTTCATCAAATGCTGCTGGATGGTCCGGCTCTCGGCAAAGTCATGGTATTTGTCAAATTCATTCGCCGCCCTGAGTCCAAAAAAGATCGCATCACCGCTGCTTAGCGTGAACAGAAAATTATTGAGCAGTTTGAACTCATACAGATACCATCTGTCTACACCCAGCAGATACGGCTTGATCTCACCTGCTATTTCACTCAGATGCCTGATTTCATCTTCCCGTTGATACCGGATCAGGTAGCCCTGGCCCAGCAGGTACAAATGATAATAAGCCTCCGTGTGCGTCGCCCGGTACAGGGAATGGCATTCATAGCTGAAAGCTCGCACCTTGTCGAATTCATAACGGTTCGCCGCTTCCACCAGACTTAAGTGAAGAGTCCGTTTCACCGGCTGTGCATAGTCATTATGCAGGAATAGCAGTTCCTCAAGGGACAATTCCAGCTTGTCTAGCAGCAGAATCAGCTTGTCATATCCGGGATAATATTTACCACCCTCAAAACGTGACAAGTTGGAGCGGCTCATAATTCCGTCCGCCAGAATAGATTGGTTGATTCCTTTAGATGTACGGATCTGCTTGATCGTAGGGCCCAGAAACACTTACTTCACCACTCCGCTCTGCCGTGTGAGTATACAGCACAATTTTCAGATCTATTTTTCATTGTATGCTAAACTCGGCACAAATAAAAATATAATTTGCGGGGGAAGGATTACCATGGGCTTTCAAATATCACGGAAATTGAACAGCAGAGTATGGAACATTCTGGCCGGAACTTTTTTTACGAGAACTGCACTTTTTATGAGCGTTCCCTATTTAGCCATCTTTCTGACGAGTCAAAAGCATATCCCCATCTTTCTGGCTGGCTGTGTTCTCAGTATCAATCCGCTTGTTAATGTAGTCTTCAGCGGCTTCGGCGGGGCGCTTGCGGATCGGCTTCCCCTGCACAAAATCATCACCGTTGTCCCCATTGTCTGGGGAGTCGTCTTCATTCTCTTCTATTATGCAGACAGCTTCCCAACCTTCCTCCTGCTTAACGGCCTTAACGGATTATGCTACTCAATCTTCGAGCCAGCCAGTAAAAAAGTGCTGTCCACCGAAACGCTCCCGGAGAACCGGCTGCTCGTCTTCAATCTGCGGTATACGGCGATTAACCTGGGTTGTTTTGTCGGCCCCCTGTTAAGTCTGTTGTTCAATATGAAGCTGACGCTCTTTCCTTATGTCATTCTCGGCATTCTCTATATTCTGTATGGAGCTTCCACACAGTTTTTCTTCAGGCAAGCAAGCCAAATGAACGATTCTGTTCCATCCCGGAATATACTTAGTCTTAAGGATCTTGGCGCAATCCGCAAAGACTATATATTTCTTCTCCTGCTGGCCGGAATGAGCTTTTCTTTCTTCGGGTACTCACAGCTGAACGGGACCGTATCGCAATATTTAGCCGCTACTTCCGCCTTGGCAGATGGTGCCCGAATATACTCTGTGATCCTGTCGCTCAATGCAATAGTTATTCTGGCTGCGCAATTTCCTGTACTCCGCTTGATCTCGAAGTGGAATCCTTTCAACGTGGTGATCACCAGCAATCTGCTGATTGCCATAAGCTTTCTGTTCTTTGTTTTGCCCGTCTCCCCGGTGATGCCGCTGCTATTCATTACGGTGTTCAGTCTGGGGGAACTGCTGATTGGCGCACGGTTCGATGCCTTGGTGGATGAGCTGTCCCCGGAGAATAAAAAAGGGTTATATTTCGGTTGCTCGGAGTTTGTTAAGATCGGGACCACGTTCGGCCCTATACTGGGAGCTGGTCTGCTGGGGCTATATGGAGTAGAGTCACCTATTCCGGTGTTTGGATTAATCGGCGGCATCACGGCTGCCGGGGCTGTTTTGATTGGAGTCGCCAGTTTCCAGCATCTGCGGAAGACCCGGCAACCGGTGGATGCAAAGAACAAAATCATCCTAACGGGTGAATAACTTTCTAGCCAGCGGCTATTTATCCGCTGGCTCTTCTTTTCTCATCAAGGTTCCATTACAAACTGGATAGAAAAACTGATTAATTCACTCATTTCAATCAGAGGGTTATGATTTAAAGCAACTTAATCAGTTCTTCTAGCTCATCAACCAAACCTTTTGCAAGTTCAAAATCAGTATCTTTTAAAGCCAATTCTATTTTCATTTCAACTGACTTTTTCTTTTGTTCCATTTCTAAATAGTCTCTATCAAAATGACTAGCATAAACCATCTTTTTAAATTTTTGTATTTTCATCTTTCTAATCGTCTTATCGTCAATGATTAAAACATAATCCATACCATTTACCACAGAATAGAAATCATGAGAAATCATGAGAATCGCACCTTTATAGTCTTCAATGGCTTTTTCCAGTGCTATTTGTGAATAGATGTCTAAATGACTTGTCGGTTCATCAAGAAGCAATACGTTTGCTTTACTGGCACAAACTTTAGCCAATTGAAGCATATTTTTTTCTCCACCTGATAAAGATTCTATCTTTTGATTAACGATTTCTCCTTCAAAGCCATAGTCTGAAATATATGATCTAATCTCTTCATAAGTTTTAAACCCAGCATCGATGAATTCTTCGAGTATTGTATTAGAATCGTTTAACATTTCGCCTTGAAGCTGAGATAAATAAGCCACTTTAACATCAGCATTTATTTCAATGGAATCATGATTATTTTTAAAGATTTCTCGGAGTAAAGTCGTTTTCCCTGTACCGTTCGGACCGATAAGGGCTACTTTATCAGTAGATTTTATCTCAAAGTTAACATTTTCTAAAATCAACTCATCGAAGGAAACACTATAATTATTGACACTTATAACAGTTCTGTCTTCTTCAATTTCATTATCGATACCGAAACTGATATTCGGTTGTTTAATATCAACAAATGGCGCTTTAATTCTACGCGCTTCCAATCTTTCTTGGAATTTAACTCTGGCTTTTAACGCTTTCCCTCTAGATGCTTCTGAATTATAAGTTGCGATAGCTCTAAGATTATTGATGATGTTTTCGTTTCTCTCAATTTCTTCATCCTCAGCGATTGTGAGTTCTTGTAACTCAATTTTAGTCTGAAGTAATGAGAAGTTATATTCAATATATCGTCCATCAAACTCTTGGATCTCCATGTTTTCAAGGTGCAAAATTTTGTTGAAACAATGATTCAATAGATATCGGTTGTGCGTAACAACTAGCAGTATTCCTTTGTGAGCATTAATAAGATTTTTAAGCGCATTTAGGTTTTCAAAGTCTAAAAATACATCCGGTTCATCCATAATCATTAAGTCTGGACACTCAAGCATTTCCTTCATCACTTGAATAAGTTTGAATTCCCCGCCACTCAGGTCGGATACCCTAACATCTTTTCGCTTCATGAGGTTTGCCAGATTTAGTTTCTTATTAATGTTGCTTTCAAAATCTTCCCCACCGATTGCATCAAATGCGTCTAAAGCTAATTGATACTTTTCCAGTAACGATTCAATATCCGATGATGTTTCCATTTCAGTGCATATCAATTGTATTTCATTTTGTATCTTAATAAATTCTTCTCCTATATATTCAAAAACAGTTGTTTCTTTAGTTTTGTCTGGTTGTGAGAACTGACTTACATACCCAATTTTGCAAGTAGGGTCTATCTCTAACTTGCCATCAAACAAATATCTTTCTGGATCCATCAGTATATCGATTAGTGTACTTTTCCCACTGCCACTTGTTCCTATAAAAGCGCAATGTTGTCCCTCTTCAAGCGTAAATGAAATGTTTTTATATAGTTCTTTTTGCGGAAATGAGAAGGATAAGTTTTCAACTTTTATCATAGTATTACCTTTCTTTATAACTAAATTTGTGACTATTACTTAGATGTATTGAAGAGCAAAAATTTTGAGTTTACCGTTGATAGAATAACACTTGTTGCAACCAACTACAATCAATTCACATTAAAGATGTTCGTTAAATCTAAAAATACAACTTAGAACAAAATGATCACGCCAGTTGATTAGCCAGATACTGGATTTAGGAGGTTCGACAAATAGGCGTATTTTTTGAGTACCCTAGCAATAGCTAACATCCATATAACCACTTAAAAAGCACGTATGTCATGAGTGCTGCGAACAATTGATTAAATTAACTTTATTTTTAAAAATTAACCTTAATTAAGCTGCTATGCGTCCAATAGCCAATTAAGAACTACATTAAATTTTCCCCTCAATTGCTACAATGTATCAGCTGATGGTTTTGTCTTTCCTTGCTCGATCTCACTCAGTCTCCCATATGATATCCCTATTGCATCAGCGAAAGCGATTTGATTCAGTTTCTTTTGTAATCAGAATTTTTAACCTTTTTACCAATAGTATTCATTATTTTACCCCATTTATAAAAAATAGGGCCATCCTAATTATGGTATTAGGACAGCCCTTGATGATTTATATTCTTTTAATGGTTCCATTAGTTGGGTTGCAATTGTCGTTTTCCCCCCACCAGAAATACCTGCAATTGCAATGACAAATGGTTGCTTTCCGTTTTTCATAAAAACTCCCTTCACTGGCTAAGAAATTATTTTTCAGCATATATTCTCGCTGACTATTGTGTTATCCTGCCCTTTAATTGAACAGCGGCGGATTTATCCGCCACCAATTAAAAAAATCTTCTATATAGTTCTCTCCGGCGCTCGCCGCGTAGCTGAGCGTAGATTTGAGTGGTCGATGCCTTCTCATAACCGAGCATTCCTTGGATAAAATTCAGAGAGGCACCGTTATTAAGTAGTTGGCACGCATAGGTATGCCGAAACCGATGTGGGTAGACATTCGCTTCAATTTCTCCCCGATTTTCCAGTCGTTTTAATCCCCATCTAATCGTAGGTATGGCCATTCGTTTTATTGGATGGGTATCGGTTACAAATAAGGCTTTACAGGAGTCCTCACGGCTGGTCAGATACTTCTTTAACCATACTTTACACTCTGTCGTGAAGTAAACTTCTCTCTTCTCTCTTCTCTCTGCTTTGATCCATGCCATTAACGATCGCTGAGCAGTTCTCCCAGTTTAGATCCTCGATGTTAACCTTCTCCACCTCGCCAATCCGGCAGCCGGTCAGTAGAGAAACTCAAGCAGAGCTCTTTCCCTGAGTAACTGGCATGAGATCTTCTAGTGTATAATATCTTCCTCAATTAAGAACTCAGGAATACGCTTATCTAGTTTATGTTCTCTTAATTTCAAGATGGATTCGTAGTCGAATACGTCTCTTCATAAGCGTAATGGAAAAGAGAACGAACAAACCGAATACGATGGCCTAGGCTGCTTGGTTTCAACCGGTTTGCTTGTCTTGCTAAATATCCCTTCAGCATTGTTAGAGGCTGTAAAATAAATTGTGTAAACTCCTAAACCAAGCTACTCTAGTAGTAGACAACGAGAGGCAGGAGAACACAGTGGGAATGTTTACGAAAGAACAGTTAAAGAGCTTTATTCAAGAGAACGACATCAAGACGGCCGGAGATATCCAGAATGCCTTGAAGAACCTGTTTGCGGATACGTTGCAGGAGTTCATGGAAGCGGAGCTGGATACTCACCTAGGCTACGCTAAGCATGACACGAAGAATAAGAAGACTAGTAATAGCCGAAACGGTAAGATGCCTGCCAAGACAGTGACCACGGAGATGGGCGACATCCAGGTTCGTACCCCTCGGGATCGACAAGGAGCGTTCGAGCCCCAAGTCGTAAAGAAGCATCAGAACGATCTCTCTGGCATGGAAAACCAGATCATCTCCATGTATGCGAAGGGAATGTCCACAAGGGATATCCAGGCTCACTACAATCATATTTACGGCGTAGATCTATCGCCAACCCTCGTTTCAAACATCACAGACCGAATCCTGCCTCAAGTCCAACAGTGGCAGAATCGGCCACTACAGCAGGTCTATGCGGTTGTATTTATGGACGCTATTCACTACAAAGTGAGACAGGACAATGCCATTGTGAACAAGGCTGCATACATGGTCATCGGCATTGATTTAGATGGACACAAGGATGTTCTGGGCATGTGGATTGGGGAACATGAGTCTGCTAAGTTCTGGCTCGGCGTTCTGAATGACTTGAAGCATCGCGGAGTGAAAGACATCCTCATTAACTGACTGTTTCATAACATCGCTCACGGGTACTCCTGCCATCTTATTTCTATAGCTTTCATCTTTATTTCTACGGGGTAGATCTCTCTGGTTGCCAACGCAAAAACACCTCCAAGATTATCTCCCTATCTTACGATAAGGTTTCTTTCTCTTGAAGGTGTTTTGATTTGTCCCACGTTACGGGGTCAGTCCAGAAAATGTGATTGGCTTTTTTTCTGTTCCTTTAGTTACTTTCTTCTACTTTCATATAGGTAGCGTCATAATCAACAATTACCAACGTTTCAGTAGTCGTCTTTGTAGCGTCAAGCGATATTTGATCTTGAGTAAATTCCGATACAGTCAGTTGTTGCTTTTTATAGATTCCATCTGGAGTATAGATAACATCGGGATGGTCTAAACGATCAGCAGCATACTCTGGAACAATAGCTTTTACTGTATCAGTTACAGGTGTAACTTGATTAACCTCTGCAGCCTGAACGTCTATTGTACCCATTAGAATGAATGAACCAACTAGAAGTGTAGCCAGCCCTATTACGATTGGTCTGACACGCAATTTTCACACCTCCCTTCAGCCTAACTGATTGTATAACCATTACCTGAGACATTTATTTTAGTGCCTGAAGAATTATAAGTATGATTTCCAATTAGCAGATATAGGGGTTTTGCAGCGGTTCCTTGTGGTACATGAGTGATTGTGATTGTTGTTGCTGGGCTAGAAACATTACCATTAACTTGAACTACATCTGATTGTATGGTGTAATCTTTAGTGCTGAATTGGTAATTTATTGAAGCCGGGGTCGAAGTACCAGATGTCTGTACTAACTTAATTGTAATCGAACCGTATCTGTGAATTGGAAGAGCAGTAGACCAAACTCTATCATTAACATCAAAAAAATTCCAGTCAATGTTTTGTCCATCAGTTGACATTGGGGTGATTACTCCTGAATTTAGAAAAGAAGAAGCGTCTTTCCATTCTACAGCAGACATAGGATTAAGGGGAATATATTCATCATTTCCGTGCTTCCCTAAGTTAATAACGATAGGTTCATCTGATACATCGGGTGCAGTTTCAACTGTCGCGGTAGCATACATATAATAACCCGTCAAGCATAAGCCTGACGGGTTTGTTAATACTCTTTTATAATTAGAACTGTCTAGCACTTACGTCGACATCTAGAGTGTATCCCAATGTACTATATATGTGCACGAGTAAATCCGTATAACCGACTCCTAACATATCTGTAGATGAGATTGTCTTCTGTGCGCCAGCAGCAATCATTTGATCAGTAATCAACAATCCATTGATTTTCACTTGAAATTGGACTGCATGACCGCTTATATTCTTCTTCCATATATTCAAGTTTACTCCATCTGAAGGTGTACAGGTGAATGCATCATTAAAAGCTCCACCCGTATGATGCACAGGAATTATTTTATAGGCCTCTGAAAAAGTGAAATTTTTGGCGCTTCAACCCCATCACCTATCAAAACCTTCGTTCCCGGTCCTTCGAAGATATTATTGCTATATGTATACCTGCTTGTAGAATAAACTTCAGAAGAAGCTTCGGAACCTGAAGAATTTTATATCGATGTTGAATCCGCTACTGTTAAGCCTTTAGTTTGAGCAAAAAGCAAAGACGTTGCCAAACCCAATCCTAAAAACTTGATCATATTTATTACATCCCAAAAGTGTAAATGATATAAATTATTATACATATTACCATATTTTAGTTGATTATTAATATAGTATCTATCTACTATAATTAATGTATATATATTTCCTCTTTAAACCTTAAAATAGTGTTTATCATTTTTTTCCAATCGTATTTTTGTTTTACGTATTCTTTTGTTGAATTAACTGGTTTTCATCTACAGACAGTAACTGGTCACCTTCTAGAAAGGCGTACCCTGCCTTGGTTTCTTCATGAATTATTTTTATTATAGGTTTTACTTGGAAGCTACGTTTTAATGGACCAAAAGTATAGAGAGCTGCCAATACATTATCCCTACTCTGTGTAGAAATAAAATAATTGTCTCTTAAACTGTCAAATGTGCTAAAGATTGATTCTTGTTCATTCTCAATTTTCGAATAATTCATATAATTTCGATACATGAATGCAAGAGCATTGCTAATTGTCCCCGTTCGGTTGTGAAATAAAACCTCCTGCAACGTATCCGCAAACAGGTTCTTCAAGGCATTCTGGATATCTCCGGCCGTCTTGATGTCGTTCTCTTGAATAAAGCTCTTTAACTGTTCTTTCGTAAACATTCCCACTGTGTTCTCCTGCCTCTCGTTGTCTACTACTAGAGTAGCTTGGTTTAGGAGTTTACACAATTTATTTTACAGCCTCCCAACCGTACTCAAGTTTCTGAATAAAAATTGATTTTTAACTTTATTATCTCACTGATCTCTCGCTTATCTCCTTTATGTAACTTTCTAAAATCCAAAATTAAATTCAGCTCATTTTCATCTATTCGCGACATAAACACTTCGTTAGATTTTTTTTCACTTATATCGAATAAAAGCCATTCTAAATCTACACCAAAAATAGATTTTAGAGACAATATAGTATCAAGTGACGGGAGATACTTGTCTGTTTCCAATTCACTTAGAGTTCCTTGCGTAATACCAATTTTTTTTGAAAACTCACTTTGATTAAACTTATTTATTTTACGGATACTTTTTATCTTTTCCCCAAGTGTCAAAATACTCCACCCTCTTTCTAAATAATAAAACATTCCCGATGCGGACATAATCATCGGGAATGTTTCTGAGGAAGTTTATCGTTTGTAGTTATAAATATAGAATTGTAGATTGAATCTCTGCTTTCCTACATTCTTTACTACTCTCCAACTTTGTTTACTACTTACCAATATTCTTTACTGCTTTCCGACATTTTTACAAACGGACAATTTGTTCGAAGAAAATAAAGTATTAGACTGGGGTTGTTGATCTGACGCGGTTTTTTGGTTACATAATCGTCAGGTATTGAGAAATAAGTTTTAGACTGGTATCTAAAACGCGACTAAAACTATATAGCATCGAAAAAATAAAGTATTAGACTCATTTAACAAGTTGCAACATCAAACTGATTATTTTCCATTTTATAAAGGGTTGCTTCTAGTCTCTTATGTAGCTTATCTTTCAGATCATTTGGGCTTTCCCATTTAATTGTGTTAATGTGCGATATATCAAAATGTCTACCTTCATAATCAGTATCCTTACAGCTAAATATAACTTCTTTACCTTTAGCATGAGCATAGCCAGCTTCATAATACACTCCGTGTTTATGGTGTGTTAGATCAGCTATAATTAAAACACATTGTTCAATTTCCATAATCATTTCAGGTACAATTTGATTATTATGTTCTTTCTCATCAATGAATATTGGATCGAGATGAAATTGCCTAACCACCTCATGAATAGCCTCTCTTAGTTGTATCATTGAGGAGTCGAAGGACATAGCTATAAATACCTTTTCATTTTTCTTATCTGGTAACTTAATCTCGAAACGTTTGATTTCATTACTCACTATTGCTAGCAATTCTCTGATACTTTTTCGGGATTCAGCTTTACGTAATAAAATGACCATTGATACAAAAAAATCAAAATCAGATAATTCAACGAGATGATGCCAAAGATCGTCCAATCTATAACTGAATGTTAAGCATTCGTAATCAGTATTATGTTTCTCTTGGATTCCGAATTTTAGATCACTTAGTCCTAGTTCTATTATGACCTCATTTACTAAGTGAACACTAACTTCCTCATTGTCGAACTGATAATCATCGTCCTGTATTAACCCTAAATCAGGATGTTCTACACCCTCTTGGAACAATTCAAATTTCGCATATTTATATTGTTCACTACGATAGTTGCTAAATTGTAGAATTATTGCTTTTTTAAAGCCCGCTAATCTATCCTCAGTATTGTCATATGCTTTGAGTTCATCTTTAAGCAACAAATTAATCAACTCCATTTTCATTAATAATTACACGGTTTGTGAGTTTTCAATTCGCTGTTATCAATTGAATACTATTGGGTTCAATAAGCTCACATCGGAAGAGTTACAAGTAGTACATCCAGAGAATTTAAATCAACCCCAAACTTTGGTACACCCCATCCTTATAATAATAATCCTCAGAGGTCTTCATTTGATAATTCTCAAGAGCATACTTAATAATTTTCGGTGTATAAGGAACAAATATCGCTCCGATATTTGTTATTACTGCTGGAGTACGTATAGAGTCAAAATGTTTTGAGCCATTAAGATTTACTCCAATAATAGTGCATCCTTTTTCTTTGGCTACTTCTGCCTCCCATTTTACATATGTATGCTTGTGACGTGTGTCATCACCAATCAGCATAATATAATACCCACACATATTAATACGCTCTCTACAACGCTTTTTTATATAGGCTTCATTATTTGAATTAACCTCTGTTGCTAATTGACAGTCAGTGAAATAAAAATCAGTACTTTCATTCTTCTTCCAAGCTTGCATTAGATGGTAATAATGAATATCCTTACTGCTGAATCCAATAAATGTTCTAGGTAAACCCATTCAAATCCCTCACTTTTTATGGTTGTCCCAAATTAATTTTAAGTCTTCTATGAAAAGCATCTGCATAGTTTTGAGGCGTGCCCTTAGCCGAAAATTCCCAATGTTTCTTCTCCTCATTCAATAAAGTTGAAGATGGCTTTGTTAATAACGTTATATATTTCTGTAAATCTTCTGCACTCCTTAACACAGGCCATTTCCAAAGGTATTCCGGCATATCATTCCTAGTTCCTGATGTGAGATAGCTTGAGATAGGGTATTGTTTCTCAGTTGCAATACCAATTTCAAATGGCACCCACCAAGAGAGTCTCGTACTGTACGAGAGGACCGCTAACAAATGAGTGCATTGGTTTAACCTACCTTGAAGATATTTTGAAAGCTCTTCACCACTATCTTGTAAGCGAGGATCCAGGACATCGAGGTAAACATCAACCCCACTTCTTCGAAGTTGGTAAGCGATATTACCCGCTTGCTCAGAATCCTCTTTCTTATGCGAAATAAATATCTTAGTCATTGTTTGCCTCCTAATTCATTATGTTTAAAGCAGAGATTTTTCTAAAAGTATTGCTAACTTACCAATTTGCTCTTCAGTTGTTTCTCTTTCCCAATCACTTGTTACAGCTGACTCTGCACGTTTTTTTATTTCGGTGTACTTATCGTGCATATTAATTCCGAAGTATGCTTCCTCCAGAGTAGCTAGTATCCAATATTTGTCGCCCCTTGTATCAAAACTACTTTCTAATAAAGCTTCACATATTGAAATTACTCTAAGTCGAGCCCTTGATGCTAATACATAGTCTGCAATAGCATCATTTCGATCACTTATACTTCCCCTCACATTCAAAAGGAATGCAAAGTTGATTCCGTTATAATAATCATTCTTAATATAAAATCCTTTCTCATAAGAGTGTATTGCCTTATCTAACCATGCTCTTTCATTTGTTGATTCCCATAGCCTTTTACAAACAGCACCGAGAAGACCTAATGTTTCAGGATCAGTTGTAATTTCTGGATCTAATGTTAACAAAATCTCGTAAGCTGCAAATAATGATGAAAGTACGTCCGGATATTTACTCTTATATGTAGCTAAAGCAATTTTTTGTTTAATGTAAGAACTATTAGGATCAATAGTTAGTGCTGTATGAAATAAGCTCTTAGCAGTAATAAAATCATTCTTATTTATCGCCTCTTGAGCAAAATTCAAAAATGAACTTAATGATTCTTTTGGATTAGGTAGCGTTACTATTTCAAGTGCCTTACTCAACACCGGAGGAGTTAATTCATGTAAATAAGTATAAACTGGGCTGTCAATATTGGGATTACTCAAAATAGACTCAATTGTCTCCTGAAGATCCTTGCGGAATCGATTGACTTCATCGTAGTCAATTCCTTTACCTAAGTGCTCATACGGGCGAATAACAGTATGATTCAAATCAAATGGATATTTAAGTTCTTTTTCTGCAATTGCAATTGTCGTATGGGGCTTTAATGCATGCCGAATACCAAGCTCATAAAATGCATTTGGATTATAAGTAGATAAGTCCGCAATAACTACATCTGCAGTGTAAAGGTGTTGATACATCGGAACATCGATGATCCCAGAATGCTTTATTTCATCAGCACGTATACACTCAAGACCTGCTTCAGTTACAGCTGGTTTCACAATGTTTTGATACGTTTTATCTAAATCAAGTTCTCTACCAGTTGAATAATCAGTCTTAACACCATATCCCATGACAACAAAACATATTTTCTTAGACATTCTAATCCCCCATTAAATGACAAAAGGCGTAGCTAAATAAAACTCTTTTAGCTACACCTGATGTCTGTTTGTCTTTTAGTATTTAAATTCTTCTGTCTCCGCCTGGGCCATCAATTCCGCTTGCTGGATGACGAGGTCTATAGCCATCTTCTCAAGATCCGGCGGATAACCATATTTCTTCAATAAACGTTTGACGGTAATCCGCATCTGGGCTCGGACATTCTCCCGAAGCGTCCAATCCACCTTGATATTGCTTTTTATGGCCTGGGTTAATTCATGAGCAATTTGCTTTAGAACTAGATCGCCCATTAATTCTTTGGCTGTTTCGTTTGAGGACAAGGCATCATAGAAGGCTACTTCTTCCTTAATAAGCCCGAGATCTTCACCACGTTTTACTGCAGCATTCATCTCTTTGGCCATCTGGATCAACTCTTCAATGACCTGTGTTGTCTCGATTGTACGGTTGTTGTATTTACGAACAGCTTCCTCCAGCATCTCGGAGAACTTCTTTGACTGAATAATGCTGACTCTTGAAACAGCCTTCACTTTACCTTGAAGTAGTCTTCTCAACAACTCTACTGCAAGGTTCTTCTGTTTCATTCCCCGCACATTCTCCAAGAATTCATTCGACAATATCGATATGTCTGGTTTTTGCAATCCGACCGCTTCCATAATATCAACGACTTCGTCGGACATTATCGATTTGGAGATCAGTTGATTTAATTCAGCATCTAACTCATTTGTTGTTTTCTTCTTGTTTTCTGTCGTGATAATTTTGACGATTCCTGATTTGACGGCCTTGAAGAAACTAATCTCCAAGTTAACCTGCTCTGCAGCTTCTGTAGTTGCGCATAAGGCATAGGCTTTTGCCAACTCCGTCGTCCAATTCACAAAATCACGTTTTCCTTGATCTCCGAGTCCCAGTACATAGTCCACCGTTTCAATGATCGCCTTCATCCGCTCAGAAGCTTTCTCTGAAGTAAATCTATTAAAGTCGTGTCCATGCAAAAGTTCTCGGATAAGTAGTATTCTCTCAAGCATGAAGTCAACCGCCTGATCCGTATCGATACCCGCAGTCTTGCGATCATTTTCCGTGTACCGTTGAAGTGCTGATTTCAACATATCCGCGATGCCAATATAGTCCACGATTAGACCGCCTGGCTTGTCTCGGAATACCCGGTTTACACGGGCAATGGCCTGCATAAGGTTATGTCCCTTCATGGGCTTATCAATGTACATGGTGTTCATACTAGGGACGTCGAATCCCGTTAACCACATGTCGCGGACTATTACTATCTCCAGAGGGTCTTTCAAATCTTTCATCCGTTTTGCCAAATGTTCTCTACGGCGCTTCGTTCCAATATAAGGCTGCCAATCTGCTGGATCACTGGAGGTTCCTGTCATAACGATTTTGATTTTACCCTCGTTGTCGTCATCACTGTGCCAATCTGGTCGAAGCGCGATAATTTCTTTATACAAATCAATGGCAATACGACGCGACATAACAACGATCATCGCTTTACCATACATGGCACCTTGACGTTGCTCGTAGTGATTGACCATGTCCTTGGCTACTTGTTTGATCCGTTTCTCCGAGCCAGCCAACGCTTCCAATCGAGCCCACTTGGACTTCAGCTTTTCTTGCTGTGTATATTCTTGATACTCCGTAATTTCTTCATATTCATTATCTATGATAGGCCGTTCTGTATCAGATAACTCCAACCGAGCAATTCGACTTTCATAGTAGATCTTGACGGTTGTTCCATCTTCCACTGCTCGCGTCATATCATAGATATCGATATAATCACCGAAGACAGCAGGGGTATTCTTATCGGTCAATTCAACAGGAGTTCCTGTATAGCCAATATAGGAAGCGTTTGGCAATGCATCGCGCATGTATTTGGCATATCCGTACTTAATGTTAGCCTCATCTTCAGCTGTGACCATCTCGGCCTGAAATCCATATTGACTACGATGAGCTTCGTCTGCGATGACGATCACATTACGGCGGTTGGTGAGTACTGGGTACTTTGAATCGCCTTCTTCAGGTGAAAATTTATGGACCGTTGTGAAAATAATCCCACCTGACTCCACCGATAACAACTCTTGTAAATGTGTGCTGTTTTCTGCATGTTGAGGGGTTTGACGTAGCAAATCTTTCGACTTGCTGAACGTAGCGTACAGTTGATCATCCAAATCATTTCGGTCTGTTACGACAACAATCGTCGGATTGTCCATTGTCAGTACTAGCTTTCCGGCGTAAAAGACCATGGATAGGCTTTTACCGGAGCCTTGCGTGTGCCAGATGACACCAATTTTTCGATCGCCTTCCTCCATCGTCGCTTTCTCCGTACACGCTATCGCCTTGTTAGTAGCATGGTATTGGTGGTAACCGGCTAATATTTTGAAAAGATGTTCCCCATCTGTCTGAAACAATACAAAGTGCTTGATAATATCGAGCAGCCTGCTTTTCTCAAATATACCTTTGATTAACACTTCGAGTTGAGGGAGAGAGGAGGAGGCCACATCTTCACCGTCGATTGTCCGCCACATCATGAACCGTTCTTCATCTGCCGTCAAACTTCCTACACGAGCATTAACACCATCGCTGATGACTAAAAATGAGTTATATGTAAAAAGAGATGAGATCGCCTTTTTGTATGTCTGTACCTGGTTGTATGCATCGCTAATTCCCACTTCTTCATTGGAGGCGCTCTTCAGTTCCAAGATTGCGATCGGAAGACCATTCACAAAAACTATCACATCAGGCCGCTTATCCTTTTGATTCTCGATTACTGTGAATTGATTAACGACCAGAAAGTCGTTATTATCTACTCGGTCAGGATGAGTATCGAATAGCCAAACTTTCTCTGTTGGATAGTCTCCATCGATCGCCCGGTACTGTACGTCAATACCATCGGTAATCATTTTCTGAAAAGCCTTATTATTGATCAACAGGCTTGGGCTACGAGGCACTTCAATAATACGAATCGCTTCCTCAATCGCTTCTCGTGGTAGTCGCTTATTGATTCGGATCAGAGCCTCGCGAAGGCGATCTTTAAGAATTACATCCTGATAGAGCAGCCTTTCCGGATATTCACCTTCAGGTGAGATTTCCGGACCGTAAGCTCTATTGTAATTCAACTCTTCGAACCATTCGAGAGCGGCCTGCTCTAGGTCGCTCTCGGTGTAGGATGTGGTGTACAGCGCCATGGTTTTGCACCTCCCTTGATTAGTTAGTTGGCACTATATTTTTCACTGCTTTCTGCAACCATTGTCAGATCTACAGCCTGTGCGTATTCTTGCTCCACAGGTACTCGAATTTCACCAGACATGAGTTTGGGGAGCAGGGTGTCTCTAAGATTTGATAATATTTGATTTTCATTTGCATTGTTTAATAGGGAGGAAAATATACCTTCAACTATATTGTCGAATCGCATCACTAAATCAAGATTGGGTATTATGGTTTTCAAACTTTGAAATGTAGATACTGTTATTGCATCAAACACAGCCCCAGTAGCACTTTTTTTGATTTTATTAATTAATTGTTGAGTTTGAAGGAAAATATATTTTTGAGTATATCCATTCTTCGAAACTAATGCATAGCATGATTGATTCATTGCCATATCTCTGCCTGCAATTGCAAGTTTGCCTACTGTTCCCCTAGCAGTAATGAATACCGTACCCATTTCATATAACTTACTGTTACATTTTGAGAGGCCCTCATCAGTAACCTTTTTTTCTGTATCAATTACATGGAATGAATTTGTGGTATCCTTTGGAGTGAAAAATGGTATTTCCCCATTCCAGTATTCAGAAATTCCTGTTTTAGGAGTACCTCCGCTTTGAACATTGAATATGTCTGTTGCTATTCCAACCTTCCACCCTTTAGGAATTAACCCAAATTCACTTTCCTCAAGCTCACCACCGCTGGGCTTATAGGGTTCTCCATTTTCATTCGGAAACTCAAAATCCACAAACCATTGCTTAAAAACAGCCTGAGCCATTTCTTCAAGATTTTTATTGATGGCGTTATTTAGTTGGATTTTTTTGTCCAATTCAGCTAAAATTTTACCTATTTGTCGTTGTTCCTGTATAGATGGAAGCAATAAAGAATATTCTAATATTCTCTTGGGTGCAGTATGTTTCACAGTGGATCCCGTGGATGTTGAAAGAACATGATGTCTATATGCTCTTGTACAAAGACTGTAATACAAAAAAGTTTGATCAATCTTGTCCGGTTGGCTGAGGACAACCTTACCAATTCTTTGATTATGGAGAAATTGTTTTCCGGTAAGTTTATCAATTAAAGCCGGGAACCCTAAGCTATCACCATTCTTACTTAAATCTGTCATTGAAATAATCAGATCATCTTTTTGTAGTATATAGTCTTCGGGTACAAATGCTTCCTCCTTGTAGTACTTATATTTACTATCATTGAATCCTCCTCCAACTTTAAAATTACCTGGTGTCAATAGGATATTTGACGTTTCCACCTCAGAAAAAAACTCTCCTTGAAATGCATATCCGTGCCTAATGCTAATTAGATCTAATAGCTTTACCTCTTCCCATCTTTGATCATTAGAACTCAAACCCAATCCCCCCAAGCTGCTTGCGAATCTCATTCTCCAAGTGAAGGGACTTAGTGAATTGCTCAGCTAATTCTGCCGTTAGCCGAACCATTTTATCCTCAAATGGTTCGCTATCTTCCTCGACATCTTCAATTCCAACATACCGACCAGGTGTTAGAATATATTCGTGCTCTTGAACTTCTACAAGTTTCGTTGCTTTGCAAAAACCTTTAACATCCTCATAATCTCCCGCATCAACCTGACCGCGCCAAGCATGATATATATCTGAAATTGTCTTGATATCCTCGGTGGTTAGCTCTTTATGGGTTCTATCCACCATCTGCCCCATTTTGCGTGCGTCAATAAATAGGATTTCTCCACGGCGGTCACGTTGTCCTTTAGGAGCTTTGTTCTTGGCCATAAACCACAGGCAAACTGGGATTTGCGTCGAATAAAACAACTGCCCTGGCAAAGTGACGATGCAATCCACCAAATCCTCAGTGACTAGCTTACTGCGAATCTCAAATTCTGCAGTTGTGCTCGTGGACATCGAACCATTGGCGAGTACAAAACCAGCCACACCACTAGGAGCAAGTTTATTTACCATGTGCTGAATCCAAGCATAGTTGGCATTCCCAACAGGCGGAATTCCATAGGCCCAACGAGCATCGTCTGTCAGTCTAGCCCCGCCCCAGTCACTGATATTAAACGGAGGATTGGCTAATATGTAATCCGCCTTTAAGTTTTTGTGCAGGTCATTATGAAACGTATCTGCGTGATGCTCACCCAAGTTGCTGTCAAGTCCGCGAATCGCTAAGTTCATCTTGCACAATTTCCAAGTAGTTGGGTTTGATTCCTGACCATATACCGCAATATCGCCAAGCTTACCTTGGTGTTCCTCTACAAACTTCTCG
This sequence comes from Paenibacillus wynnii, assembly GCF_030812855.1. Taxonomy (GTDB): domain Bacteria; phylum Bacillota; class Bacilli; order Paenibacillales; family Paenibacillaceae; genus Paenibacillus_AQ; species Paenibacillus_AQ wynnii_A. The sequence continues at coordinate 33,493 of NZ_JAUSTK010000027.1, read as the reverse complement.
CTTTGAACAAACATCCCGCCTGAACCACAGCAAGGATCATAAACACGGCCTTTGAAGGGTTCGATCATCGCTACTAGTAGCTGAACAACGCTATTCGGGGTGTAGAATTCGCCGCCGTTTTTACCTTCTGCGCTTGCAAATTTACTCAAGAAGTATTCGTATACCCGACCGAGTACATCTTTGGAGCGACTTGCTTCATCACCGACTTTGAACGAGAATAAGTCAATAACTTCGCCGAGCCGTGTTTTATCAAGTGCGGGTCTAGCATAATCCTTTGGCAACACACCTTTAAGCGAGGGATTTTCTTTCTCGATGTCGATCATTGCTTGGTCGATAATTTGACCGATTTCTGGTTTTTTGGCATTACTCTTAATGTTGCTCCAGCGCGCATCCTTTGGTACCCAGAATATATTTGCCGCTATGTATTCATCCCGATCTTCTGGATCTGCATAGGGTTCATTTTTAAGTGACTCGAATTTCTCCTCAAATGCATCTGAAACATATTTCAGGAATAACAAACCAAGCGCGACATGCTTGTATTCTGCGGAATCCATACTCCCACGCAGTTTATCAGCCATACTCCATAATTTCTCTTCAAATCCTATATTAGCAGTTGCCATGTCTTCTTGGTCCTCCTCAGTATAGTTCACCGTAAAGTTGATTTTTCACTTGCTCCCAACGGGTTGTTGCCTCTTGGACAATCGTTTTGTATCGTTCTTTTTCTTCGTTATATCTATCAATTCGATCTCTTTGTTCCTTCTTCGTGAGAAGAGGAATTTCAATCTCCGCCAAATCTGCCGGATTCAAATTCATAACCGTTGTCCCGCGTTGAAAGCTCTGAATAAGCGTTGACCCAACAGGACTTTCCAGAAACATCTTCGCATATTGACTTAGAATTGTTGATTTGAAACGAATAACGATAATATTCGCAGATGCAATGACTATCCCTTCAGACTCCGGAAATACTGCCAGTTTGTTCACCGTTCCCCGGCAGGTCATTACCAAGTCATCCTTGAGAATCTCGTAGCGTCTAACCTTCCGCTCTTCCTCATCAATCGTTTCTAGTTCGTCTAGAATGACTTCGCCGTCATCCAAATTAGAGATGTTCAGCACCCTAATGCTTCCTGCCTTTAAATTTTGTTTCAGGATGGATTTGCCCCGAAAAATTTCTGCTACGTCCCGTAGTTTCACCTTAGGAACAACAGCTTGCTGGAACACGTGTAACAAGTCGTGATCTTCTTCCAATAACATGTCAATTCGCCAATTATCCAGCATTAGAAACTGCTCAGAATGGATGTTGATTTCCCGTTCAGTGACCAACGTCATCTTCTGGAGCTGTAATCGACCTAGAAGTACATCTTTTACTGGAGAACTTCCAAACTCTACTTGGTAAGTCTTGATGGAAGTGAAGGGACGAAACAACCCATCAGGAAGCAAATTAATATTACAGACTGGGACTATTCCATTCGTTTGCTTGCGCCATGTCGCGATACTACCCGATTGAAACATCATCCGTGCGGGGAAAGTTACACTAATCTTACCGCCCTCCTGCAAGAGCGGAATAAGATGATTAACTGCCACGCCCTCGGAGTCCCGAATGATTACATCATTATCTTCATCCATTTTCATACCGAAATTTGGAATGGTAAGTATAGCCTCGAATTTTTCTGTTAACGGCAACGGATGATAAATTGATCCTTGAATGATATTAACGTTGTGATATGGTTCAAAGTAGGTCTTAAGAAGTTTTGCGAAAATATAGTTTTCTGTGAGTAGCGTTATCCGGAAGGGTTGCTTGAAACACTGCGTGTCCACAAGCCCTCGAATATATTTCTCTGTCTCCGTGATGAGAAGAGATCGATAATGATGCCGATCGCACATAGTTACAAACCTATCCATGATACCAGAATGAACGATGATACCTCCGGTAACCCGATCTTGCTGTAACGTCTGAAGGGCATATTCCAACAAGTCGATATCCTTCCCAGCTTGATACAGTTTATAAAATAAACTTTGATCACCTGGGAAATGCCCTAATTCTCTTTCGCCTACATATTCCTTCATCCATCGAAACAATACTTCCGGCTCTAGAAGACTCTGGTAAGCTTCTCCTTGTTGTTCCAACATACTTTTAGTCTGAGTAACTCTTACTGCCTCCCGTAGTAATTGATCCCGGGAGCTAATATCATGAAGTAAACAGATATTCCAGAACGATTCTATCAATTTATCACCCTCTAGCACTAGGAACTTACACCTAAATAATACCACAATATATTCTAGTATTACAATACTAAAAAATAATTTCGTCTGGGTTCATTATGTTATTATTTTTCGTGCAAGTCGTTGCACCCAATCCCTTATGCCATCACTCTGGTAGTGCTTAACCTTTTCGACACTCATATTGTTGCATCGATTTAGAACATACTGATCCCAGTGACACTCTTTTCAACTAGACTCTCGAGAAGTAACTTAATATTCCGCTCAATAATTCTAAATGAAGATTGATCAGTTGATCGAAGGATAAGCGTTGATATTGACCAGTCATCCGGTCTTGCAACTTCGACAACGAAAGTTGTTGCCGTACCGTATGTGATTTGGGCTACTGCACAAGTCCTACGTGCACCGTTCGTACAAACAGAAAACCGTTTACCAGGAGGAACTCTAAATACTGACATTTTGACGTTACAGAACATATATTAACATTAACTTAATTTCCAGTATTTAAATGTAGTACATTTAATCGAAGTGTTTCTACAACTGGGAAATTGGAGAACATCATAATTATGAGACGTGTTTTTCAAACTAGAAATATAAAGCTTCAAGCGTATTTAGACTCTTGTAACTCGACACTTACATAATACTAAAATGAATCTGGTTTCCTGTAATTCTTCCTCTGATGAAACTATACATCTAGCAAATTCGTATTTTGTATTAAACAATTAAAGTCATGAGGAGAGAACAATGAATACATACTACGAGATTATTAAAGAGTACAAGAGGGAGTTTTCAACGAAAAAATTCGCAAGAAAATATTTATCTTCTATATGGATTTTTCGCATGGGTATTCAAGCAACTATAGCAATAACAATTGCAATCTGGGGAGTAACAAATGATTACGACTTTTATATAATTCCTTATTTATCATTGGTATAATAATGTGGCAGTTTTTAAGAAAATTAAAAAAAATTGATAATGAACTCCTAAGGAAAATGAATAAACTAAGATTGCAACATCTACTCTTAAAATTCAATCTTTTAATTGTTGATCAGCCACAACTGAGTAGATTAAGGATATTACACCTCATAACAATAATGAATCGAGAACTAAATCGAAAAAAAGTAAGTTCTCGAATTACTGGTTCAATTTTATTTATAATTCCTATAGCAATTAAATTTTTATTGGTAAAAGTTAAGTGGGAGCATAACCTTAATACTACAGAATGGCTAATAATAATTACTTTTATTATAATGATCTTTGGTTTTATTATGATGATATTCCCTTTAATTCAGCTTCTCTTAGATAGAGGACATCAGAAAGAAATTGAATTTAGAAATTGGCTAGATGAACTTATGTTAACCTCGGATTTTTCTCTTGAAAATGAATAACGCTCATTTTGGGGAAATTATTGTGCAAATGAAAGAGGCTAATTGAGGGTAAAAACCAAAGAAAAAACAAGAGATATCGATCGACCAAAATCACATTAGAATAGATTTAGTAAGGAAGTAACATTCTGAAATTCTTGTCCTTTTCCGGTTGTTTAAAAGTAAATAATTCTTGAGATTAAAAATACCGATGATGTAAAAACATCATCGGTATTTTTTCCAAACTTTCTTTACTGGTTCCCAACTTTTCGCACCGGAAAAATTAGTTCCGAACCATCTTTACCCTACTCCACCGTCACACTCTTCGCCAAATTACGTGGTTTATCCACGTCATGACCCAGAGCCAAGGAAGCGTAGTAAGCCAGCAATTGCAGCGTAACTACAGACAAAGTTGCAGTCAGCAGAGGCAATGTCTTAGGAATCACAAAGGCTTGGTCAACCGATCTAAGCAGGTCAGTTACATTCTCTTCATGAGTGATTGCCAGTACGTCTGCGCCGCGGGCTTTCACTTCTTTGATGTTACTTACAGTTTTTTCGAGGACGGATTCTACAGTTGCCAGGGCAATAACAGGGACGCCTTCTTCGATTAGAGCCAATGTACCGTGCTTCAATTCGCCGGCAGCATAAGCTTCGGAGTGAATATAAGAGATTTCTTTCAGCTTCAGCGAACCTTCTTGAGCAACTGCGTAATCTACGCCGCGGCCGATGAAGAACAGGTGCTTATGCTTGGAGATTTGCTCTGCATAGTTTTTAATAGCTTCTTTTTGAGCCAAAATTTCTTCCACTTGCTCTGGCAGAGCTTGCATAGCTGTAAGAATCTCAGCCACTTGCTCTTCGCTTTGTGTGCCGCGTACTTCAGCCATATACAAGCCTAGCAGAGTAAATGCGATCAGCTGTGATGTGTAGGCTTTAGTAGAAGCAACCGCAATTTCAGGTCCAGCAAGGGTTACGAGAACATCATTAGCTTCCCGGGCAATGGAGCTGCCCACTACGTTAGTGATTGCCAATACATGAGCGCCGTTTGCTTGGCCTTCACGCAGAGCAGCCAACGTATCCGCAGTTTCACCGGATTGGCTGACAACAATAACCAAAGTCTCAGGAGTTACAATTGGTGAACGGTAACGATACTCTGAAGCAATGTCATTTTCTACAGGAATACGTACCAAGGTTTCAATCAAGCTGCGTCCTACAAGACCTGCGTTATAGGCAGTACCGCAAGCTACGATTTGAACATTGCGAATGTTCTTGATCTGTTCAACAGTCAAGTTCAACTCTGGAAGAATAACCTTGTTGCCTTCTGCATTAATACGGCCACGCATAGTATCGCGGTATGCCTTAGGCTGTTCGTGAATTTCTTTCAACATGAAATGCTCGTAGCCGCCTTTTTCTGCCGTTACAGCATCCCAATCGACAGTAATCATTTCCCGAGAAATAAAGTTGCCTTCTATCGTCATCAGTTCGACAGCATCCCGTGTCAGGACTGCCATTTCGCCGTCGTTCAAAATATATACGTTGCGGGTATATTCGAGCAAAGCAGGAATATCAGACCCGATAAAGTTTTCACCTTCGCCAAGACCGATAATCAAAGGACTAGCCTGACGCACAGCCACCAGTTTATCTGGTTCGTACTCTGTTAATACGCCCAGTGCAAACGCACCACGCATGTGAGTGATAGCTTTTTGTACCGCTTTGACAATATCTCCGTCATATTCGCGAGCGACCAGGTGAGAAATAACCTCAGTGTCGGTTTCAGACGAGAAGTGGCAGCCTGCAGCCATCAGTTCTTCCTTCAGATCCAGATAGTTTTCGACAATACCGTTGTGAACAACAGAGAACTTCTGGCTTGAATCCGTATGTGGATGGGAGTTCGCATCAGAAGGTTTACCGTGCGTAGCCCAACGTGTGTGTCCAATCCCTGCGCTGCCTGTTAATGGGCTAGTTTCCAATCTTGCTTCCAAGTTCGCCAAGCGACCCTGCGCCTTAACAACTTGCAATCCTGCTGAAGTGAACACCGCAATACCCGCGGAATCATACCCACGATACTCCAACTTTCTTAAGCCTGAAACCAAGATACCTTGAGAATTCTGATTACCAATATATCCGACAATACCACACATTATTATTTCCCCCGTCCAATTAGTCGTAATGTGGCGGCGTAAGGAAAGAAACGTGCCGTGCAGCATGTTTTGAGAAAAAGCATATATTCTGTTGTCATTCGCTCAACAAAATAAACTGTTCATAATTATCACTCATGAAATGTACAGACTTCTCCCCTGCCGCGGCAGACCGCTCTTGCTCCTAAATACGCACACCCATGAATATTCATTTTCTGCTGCACCCACGAGAGCGTTGTGTGAAAGGTCGCCCTTCCATTTTCCGCTTTCGTTTACGGCTCTGGTACATCACCGGGAGGTCCCCGCCGAACATTTCGAACACCTCCACCTCGTCAGCTTACATCTGCCGTGATCCGGTTCAGCCCAGCCTTGACAGGCAATCATTGGCTTTCCCTTTTCTCCCGCGCAAGACCAAGCTCTGGCGCTTGTGTAACAAACCTTACGATCCTCGCTTTCCTTCTTGAATGACACTTTATCTATTATATGCACCTTACATCGCTTTGGCAATGACCTGTAGATTATTTACATTTTAAAAAAGCCGATGATGCGAAGTTTAGCCTCCGCACACCGGCCATTCATGGAATAGGATATAAATTAGACTAGTTCACGTTGTACTACTTCTACAATCTGTCCTACAAATTGATCAAGTTCATCCTTATTAGGACCTTCCGCCATCACACGAATCAAAGGCTCCGTACCGGATGGACGCACAAGCACACGGCCATTGTCGCCAAGCTTGCCTTCAACTTCTATAATAGCCGCTTCAATAGCTGGATTATTCGGATAATTCGTTTTATCCTGTACACGCACATTCACAAGTACTTGCGGATATTTGGTCATCATCGACTTCAAATCGCTTAGCTTCTTTCCAGAAGCCTTCAAGGTATCCACCAGTTGAATAGCGGTCAGAATACCATCGCCTGTAGTATTGTAATCCAAGAAAATAACATGTCCGGACTGCTCTCCGCCCAGATTATAGCCCCCACGACGCATTTCTTCCATTACATAACGGTCACCTACAGCCGTCTTAGCAGTGTTCAGCGACAATTTCTCAGTGGCTTTGTAAAAACCAATGTTACTCATTACGGTCGAGACAATCGTTCCATCCTTCAGCTTGCCGGCGCGGTTCATGGCATCTCCGCAGATACAGAGAATAAAGTCACCGTCCACTTCTTCCCCATGATTATCAATGGCAATCAGACGATCCGCATCTCCATCAAAAGCTAGTCCCAGATCAGCATTGTGTCGTAATACTTCCGCACGCAGCGTCTCCGGATGTGTGGAACCGAATCCATCGTTGATGTTCAGACCATTAGGCTCAGCTCCGATGGCGATAACTTCAGCGCCAAGCTCTCTGAATAATCTAGGTGCAAGCTCATAGGCTGCGCCATGAGCGCAGTCCAACACGATTTTGATATCTTTAAAATTGTTGGATACCGTTGTTTTCAAATAATCCAGATACAGATATTTGGAGTCATTATCGATAGTGACTGTACCAAGACCTGACCCTACAGGACGAGGAAGCTCGTCTTTTTCGGCATCCATCAGTTCTTCAATCCGCAATTCGGTCTCATCCGTAAGCTTGAAGCCATCTCCACCAAAGAACTTAATCCCGTTATCTTCTACCGGATTATGTGAGGCAGAAATCATAACACCTGCATCAGCTTTTAATAAACGCGTAATATACGCAACGGCAGGTGTACTTACAACACCTATACGGATAACATCTGCCCCAATGGACAGCATACCGGCTACAAGGGCTGACTCCAGCAAAGGTCCAGAAATACGTGTATCCATTCCAATAACTACTTTCGGCTTCTCCACGTTACCTGCTAATACATATCCTCCACAGCGACCAATACTATAAGCCATTTCTGCAGTCAATTCCTGGTTTGCGACTCCGCGCACACCGTCAGTTCCGAAATACTTTCCCATATCTGTTCTCCTTTTATTATGCTGCTACAGCTTAATGAATTATTGTATGGCTAAATGTCTATTATGTGTAGAACTGTGCTGTAAAAATAGACGTTAGAATATAAAAAAAGTTACGTTCCCCCAGTACTGCTGGTATCTCCGGCACTTGAACTACCATTAACAGCACCGCTATTCTCACTTTTACCTGCTGAAGGAGTTGCAGTCACTCCGGGAACAGGCTCACTGTGAGTTGGCTGCACACTAGGAGTGTTACCCCCGCCTGACACGGGTTCTGAGCTTGGCATTGGAGTGCTGTTGTCTACGTTAGGAGTTGCCGAATTTACCGGTGCTGGCTGCCCCTTAAGTTCAACGGTTGCAACGAGGCGTTCTCCCGAATTGTTCAAAGTCACAAATCTTGGCAACGACACTTGAAGCGATACTTCATGGATTCCGGCGGTCAGTCCACTAAGATTCGCGACAACATTTATACTATCCTGATCCAATTGATCCAGCAAAGTCGGTGATCCCGACAATGTCAGCGTAACAGCTTCATTAGTAGGATTAGTAACAGTGGCCTGTAGGCCGGGTCCTAATCCTTGCAGAGTCACCGGAATACCTTCAATGGTGCGCTGAGCGACTTCTGAGACTGATATCGTAACATTTAACATCCCGGGTTCAAGTTTCTGTGTTCCGGCTGGCGGAGTCAAATCCATCGCCCTCTGCGTCGTGCCGGCAGAGTCAAATGAACCTAGGTCAATTAAGGCTTCATAAGATGTAATGGATGCCAAGGCTTCCTCGAATCCATAGACAACAATACTATTGATTTCTGGTGTTACCCTTGAGAGCACTAAGGAATCCGGAAGTTGTCCGGTAAAGCCAATATCGAGCGGTACACTTTTGAAAGGTAGAGTGATTGGCAATTCCACAGATACGGTAGAGGGCACTATAACGGCATCCTTTATTTCGTTCCCAGCACTATCATACGCAATCAGCTTCATTTTCTTTTCTTTAAAAGTCTCGTTCTCACCCTCAAGCTCTATAGTTCCCTGAACTTTCGCTACCCTGCTGAGCTCACTGTCGGAAAGCGTAACCTCCGCGGTTCCCACGGGCTGAATAACCGGCGTACCGAGTTGGTAACCTTCAGCTGGCTTACCCTTAGTAACAACTGTTATAGGAAAAGACTTGGTATTGCGCAGCTCAATATGAACGTTGACCTCCTGCGGAGTCATAGAGACAAGATCGACACCATTAGGTAAAGAAGGCGTTAAAGGAATAGTTAACGTACCTGGCTTAACATTACTTAAATCAAGCGTGACCTTATAAGCATCAGAGAACACATAGTTAATGTCTGAGCTTTTACCGCGCACTTCCATCCTCACACTGCTCGCATCTAAAGGATCAAGCACATACTTGTCCTCATCAAATCCGGATACTTCTATTTTTACATTCTCTATTATTTTTGTGCTCATGCTTGCGGCAGTTTGGGTATTGGGCGCAGTATCAATATGAACCATCGTCCAAAGGATAATCCCGATCGCAAGTGCAAGGATTTTATTAAAGTTATTGTTCTTCATCCACTTATCCATGGCTGTTGTCCCCCTTCCGTTTCCAGAAAGCAGAACTTTTGTCCTTAAGCGGTGAAGTTGCCCGCAGTTCTTCGTAAAGCTTGGATATGAGTGATTCTTCCTTAATGTCCCGCACGATTTGCCCATTTATGGCTAGTGAGATCTGGCCGGTCTCCTCGGATACAACAACAGAAACGGAATCGGCGACTTCACTAATACCTATCGCAGCACGATGCCGTGTACCCAGCTCTTTACTGATAAACGGGTTCTCCGAAAGTGGCAGATAACAAGCAGCAGCAGCTATTTGGTTGCCCTGCATAATTAGCGCCCCATCGTGAAGAGGTGTATTAGGAATGAAAATATTAATCAACAGCTCCGAGCTGACCACAGACTGCATGGGAATACCGGACTCCGTATATTCATTAAGTCCAGTTGATCTTTCAAACACAATTAATGCGCCTATTTTTCTACGTGCTAAATAATTCACGGCTTTAATAACTTCACCAATTAATTTGCTAATCTCTTCATCACTTTCAGCTGAACGTCCGAAGAACTTCCCCCTCCCCAGCTGTTCTAGCCCTCGCCTCAGCTCCGGTTGAAAGATGATGAATATGGCTAGTACTCCAAACGTAAACATCTGATTCATCAACCATTTGAGCGTATACAAATCTAAAAGAGTGCTAAGCGCCCAAATGACGACCAGCACCAAAATACCCTTCAGTAGCTGAACCGCCCGGGTTCCACGTACCATATTGAGTACTTTGTAAATAATGTAGCTGACAATTAAAATATCAATTATATCTTTAATGGACTCTTTCCATGTCATATCTGTAAAGTAGCTCATAGTGTCAAACCCCCGTCATTTCATATTAGCTGGGTTTATGTAATATATCTGTTATGTGTATCATACTTAGGTTATAACGTTCACGCTCCGGTTGCAAGTTTAGCGTGAGAGTTGTCATCCTTGGGAGTTTATGACAACAAAAAAGCGCCATCTTTCCGGAAAAAGAGGCGCAGATGATATTCCTGTTAAACAATCGCTTGTACTTAACGGTAGGCGACATCAGAGAACATATTCGTCACTTTATACCAGAGCCAACTTACCGCTTGGTCTATGCTTTTGACTTGCCCCGAGATATGGGCGGTTGAAGCTTGATACAATGAACCGTCAATAACGGTAACATTGCCGTTTACATCCCCGTATACTTGGGCTTTACCGTTCTCAACCGTAAGATTCCCGGTGATCGTTTTGCCGGAAGGTACAATTACTGTATCTCCCTTAATTACAACCTGATCCAGGTCACTACCTTTTACCACCAGCTGTCCGTCCTGATTCCAGAATGTGACGGAGCTAAGTAGCATCACCACGAGAAACAATGAAGCCGCAGTAAGTGCAGGATGACTTCTGATCCAGCTGATAAAACGACGATCTTTCTTGGCTATCGGCAGCGAGTTCATAATTCGATGAGCGAGTTCATCCGAGGCAACTGGGCTATTGTGCATAAGCGAGAACATCAGCATATCTGTCTGTTCTAGTTCTTTGAACTTTACTCGGCAATCCGGACAGGATATAAGATGCTCCTTCAATTCCCGTTTCTGCTGATCGGGCAAGTCGTCATCCAGGTAGTCATGCATCATAGAGACGGCCAGTTTGCATTCCATAGGAGCCAATCCTTTCATGAGTGCTATTTAATTAATATCCGAAGACAGTTTATATGAGTCTTGCATAACTTACATACGTGGTTAAACAGAAGACGTTTCACATAAATGAATGAAATTTTACATTTTCGGAGCCAATTTTTTACGTAAAAATTCACGTCCGCGGTGTACACGGGTTTTAATTGTCGTTACAGGCATGTCCAGCACATCACTAATCTCCTGAAGCGACAAATCCTGCAGATACCTTAAAATCATGACCGACCTATATTTCACAGGTAAACTATCAATAGCCTCATAAATCATGGTTTGAGTCTCTGATAGCAACAATTCCGTTTCAGGTGTCACATTATCGCTTGGAATCATGGAATAGCCGTCAATGCCCTCCTGATCGTTCATTTCGGCGTCCAGAGAATAGGTTGGCTTCCTCTTGCGCAGCCGATCAATACACAGGTTAGTTGCAATACGGTAAATCCATGTCGAAAATTTCTGTTTATCATCATAACGATCCAAATTTCTGTACACGCGCAAAAAAGTCTCCTGAACAACATCTTCCGCCTCATGGCGATTATTCAGCATCCGATACGCCAGATGATATATTTTGTCTTTATATAGTTCCACAAGTTCGGCAAATGCTCTTTGATCACCATTTAAGGCGAGCTTTGTCAATCTGCCTTCCACATTCTCCACCTGCTAACTCCCCCAGACTTGCCGTCCTTGGTATGTAAGGAATACACCTATCCACGGTACAAGCAATTAAAGCGTAATTCAAGTTTGGATAAAAATCAAGATATGTATTGTTACCTTCTATATAAAATGTCTAAAATATAGCAGCAGCGATTTCAGGTAATTATGACGTTATTCCTAAGAATGTTGGACCTCCGGTCGCTGTTATCCTCTGATTTCTTGATCTAAACCGCAATTTGCGGTTGAAATCAGAGGTTAAAGGCGAACGCTTACGCTTCTCCAGTCCCAAGCCTTCTCTACATTACTCCATCACTGGAATAAAAAGCCCGCTGCTTTTCTCCAAATTACATTTTGGTAACAATTGAGGGAGCAGTGAGATAGAAGCTGCGGTGAACACTCAGCTTCTATCTAGGCTGAAACACAAAAAAACCGTCCGCCCATTAATTACGGACGGACGGTTCTTGTATCTAATTCATCAGCCCGTATTACGAAGGCCGGCAGCAATACCATTAATAGTCAAGAGTACCTCACGCAGCAGCTCTGGGTCATCCCCATCGCCATCACGCAGTTCTCTAAGCTCAGACAGTAATTGCACTTGTAAATAACTGAGCGGATCTACATACGGGTTACGAAGACGAATTGACTCTTGGATAACAGGTACATTATCCAAAATGTCCTGCTGGCCTGTGATTTTTAGAATCAGCTCAGAGGTTAGTTTGAACTCCTCTTCAATCTGTCCAAAAATCCGCAGACGAGCTTCCTCGTTCTTACCCATACTTGCATATTCCCTAGCAATGACCAAATCAGCCTTGGAGATCGCCATTTGAAGAGTATCGACTAAGGTAGTGAAGAATGAGAAGTTCTCATACATGTGTCGCATGATCATCAGATTCTCCTCCTGCCCGTCATAGAAACTCTGAAGGCCGGTGCCGGCCGCATACCAGGCAGGGAGCAAGTAACGGCTTTGCGTCCATGCAAATACCCAAGGAATGGCCCGGAGATCCTCGAAACGGTCACTGTTCTTGCGCTTGGAAGGACGAGAGCCGATATTCAACTCACCCACCTCAGGCAGAGGAGTCGACTCTTTAAAATAAGTAAGGAAATCCGGATCACGGAAAATCAAATCCTGATATTTTTTAAGTGATACTTCAGAAATACGGGCAACGATTTCTTCCCACTTGGATTCATACAGATCCGTTTGCGGAGTTTTGGCATGTATAGCTGCCGTTACCAATGCAGAGGTTGCCTGCTCCAAGCTTCGGTAAGCAATACCGCGCATAGAATAACGTGAAGAAATTACTTCGCCTTGCTCCGTAATCTTAATCCCGCCACCAATTGTTGATGCCGGCTGTGCCAAGATACTGCGGTTCAGCGGCATTCCGCCGCGTCCGAGCGCTCCACCGCGTCCGTGGAAGAATTTCAACTTAATGCCGAACTTATCGGCTGTAGCCGTGATCTGCTTCAGGGCGACACGCAGCTCCCAGTTCGCGGTAACCACACCGCCGTCTTTATTACTGTCGGAATATCCAAGCATAATCTCCTGTAAATCATTCATGGCGGTTACAGCCTGACGATAAATAGGCATACTCAGGAGCGTATCCATAATTTGCGGAGCTTCATGAAGATCTTCAATAGTTTCGAATAAAGGTACCGCCTGCAGTGTACATACTACTGTGCCATCTTTATCCTTGCGGAACAGCCCTACTTCTTTAGCAAAAACCATTACCTCAAGAATATCGCTTGCGGCCTCTGACATACTAATTAAGTAGCTGGTTATACACTGTTTGCCATATTCGTCCTGCGCTTTGAATACCGTTCTGTATACTTCCAGACATTCCTCTGTACTCTCAGTATAAACCTGATAAGGGGATGTCAGCGGACGAGGATCATTTAGCAAACCCTCAAGGAGTGCGATTTTTTCCTCTTCCGGCAGTTCAGCATAATTTTCTGCGATGTTCATTTTTGCTAAAATCTCAGTCATCGCATTTTCATGTTCCTGACTGTGCTGACGAATGTCGAGGGTAGCCGTGTGGAATCCAAACAGCTCCACTTGGCGGATGAGCTTCTTAATATAGGTATCAGCCACATAGTCTGCATAGTGGAAGCGTAGACTGCGGTCAATTACATTTAAATCATGTATAAAATCTTCTGGTGAAGAATACCGTTCCGGTGTCCCTTTTTTCTCATCGTCCAAGACGTTTTGAGTTTTGGAGATCATATAGCTCAGCTTGATCCGGTAAGGCTCATGATCATTACGCCAAGCGTCGACCGGGTTCAGGTTGATGATGGCTCGATCCTGCTCAATAGATTCAGCAAGTTCAGGAGTCACATCAATAATACTTGTACTGAAACTCAAGTAACGCATAAGCTCTCTCATGATCCGTTGATATTCCCGTATGGCGAGCTTGCGCTGCATCCGAAGCGTCTGCAGAGTTACGGAAGAGGTTACGGATGGATTACCGTCACGGTCGCCCCCGATCCATGAACCAAAGCGCAGATACGTAGGAACATGCCAATTCTGACCAGGATAGTATTTACTTAAACAACGCTCAAGTTCCTGATAAACATCCGGCAGGACGTGAAAAATCGTCTCATGGAAATAATACATCCCATTTCGAACCTCATCGAGCACAGTCGGTTTACGATCACGCAGCTCATCGGTCTGCCATAATGTTATTACTTCATTTAATAGCTTCTCACGAAGCTGCTCACGTTCCCGGAAGGTTAATGTAGGGTTATCCAGCCCCATGACATCATCAGATATCCGCTTGTGAATATCTAATATCGCCCGTCTCATAGCCTCAGTCGGATGAGCAGTCATCACTAGTTCCAATGACAGGCCTTTAATAATCTCTTCGACCTCATTATGCGAAAAATCACGTTCCCGCAATTCTTGGATGGCGCTCTCTATAGACCCAGGTTGAACCGTTTCCCCGGCTGAACGTTCATAATCCCGTTTCCGGCGGATTCGGTGATTCTGTTCTGCTATATTCACCAATTGAAAATAAATGGCGAACGCCCGTATAACCTGATGGCGGTTATCCGGATCAAGAGAACTGATCAACTCTTTAAATTCACTGTGCAGTTCAGGCAAAAACAATGAGCGCAACGATTTACTGGTTTCTCGGATTTTCTCAACAATCTCCAGCAATTCATTCCCGCCTTGATGTACCAAGACCTCGCCCAAGATATTCCCCAAGAACCGTACGTCCCGCCGCAGCAGATTGTTTGAATTGCTTTTGCTAACGGTAGTCGTAAGTTCGGTCATGCTGCTCCCCCCATCCTCTTCCGGATCAATGTCTTAACATTGTCTATTAAAAAGCTTTCCTCATATCATACAATAAAACAAATCGAAAATCTTCAACTTTATTGCGCGGTAAAGCGGCAGAGCACTTTAAAGATTATACACCATTATGACTATTTATGCAGTTCTTATTATTAATATAAATATGTATTTATGATGGCTGAAGAGACAGTAGTTTATGTAAGCTTTTAATCCAGCATGAACAAAAAAAGCCAGCTCCGTGAGCTGGCTTTTTTTGTTTCGACTAAGTCATATGAGAGTATTGATAGCGGGCTCTATTTTCGCTGTGAAAATTCTATATATTAATGTAGGTTTATAATTTACTATCCCCCGTAAAACCTGGTCTGTCCTTAAAAGCCAGCTCAAATAATCCAGTAGCCGAGAGTCCCGCTATAGCTCCAGCCCAGAGACGTAAAATAATGTCCAAATGTGTAAATGGACCGGAGGCGGCGCCGACTATTAGCCCTATTACTAGCCCAGTAATTGGCACGGCATTTCGGGGAATAGAGATGCTTTTTTTGACCAACTGAACCAGCGCCAGAACAAATACTGACAATACTGATGCAAAGCTTAATACATGATTTAAGACGTCATTATTCATCTTTGTAATCCTCCATAGCTTAATAATGGCTTATTTTTCTTCATAACGGCTGGTAATTTTGACAGTTTGGGTCGTGGAATCGTAGCTTATCTTCGCTCCTAACGCTTTCGCCAGAGCTCGAACCGGAACATATGTGATCCCGTTTTCCAGTATTCCATCAGCCACTTTCACTCCGTTCACCTGTATAACCGCCGTCACGACTTTTTCCACCGATTGTGCGTCTCTTGCCTTAATGGTTGCATAAGCCGCATTAATTGCACCCTCTGACGGCTTCGTACCGCCCCTCAGTTCCGCAAGAGTTAGCCCGAATGTCATTTGCAAATGGGGGTAGTCTTTAAAACTGGACCAATCACCGCCCCACTCAAACCCGAGCGCCTTGGCCTGCTGTACAACCTCCTGCCAATCAGCCGTCATATCACCGTCGCCGTCGCGACACTTATCCCAGGATACTGCTGTACCACTAGGCAAGAGCAGGGCAAAATCAATAGCCAGCCCATAGTTATGATAGCTGTAGCCTTCCTTTGCGTTGGTTACAATAACCCCGGGCTTTGTACGTCCTTGCGCATATAGCGCAGCCTGCTCGGCAATCGTCCGTAGGCCTTGGGTGATCAGGATAGGAACACCGCTTGAATAACAACGCTCAATCAGCAGCGTAGCAGCACTCAGTACTACGGGATGAAGTCCGGCAAGCCGGGTTGAACATTTACTTTTAATTTGGGTCAGGTTCAGCATATTTACCTCCTTTTCAATGGGACTCATTCCGAGTCCCCTTTTCTCTTTATTGCGCGGCGTTCACTGATATCGTTTTTGATCTCGCGAACATCCTCTGACAGTCTTTCATATTGCCTCGCCAGCTTTTCAAACTGTGCTGAGATTTCATCAATAAAAGACATGAGCTTCCCCTCACGAGCATGCGCATCGTCTTGATTCCGCTGGGATTCTTTCAGTTGGTACATATACAGCGATATAAACAGCACCGCCCAAAGGCTATCTTTTAACGCGGCGTTGATAAGATTCGTTTCCATTCTTTCACCTCCATAAAAATAAAAAAAGGCCGAGCTGTTGCCCGACCTCTTCTATTTTTCTCACTATACTGTTACAGACGGCTTGCCATCTGTGCCTGAACCTATCGCCTCCAGCTCTGCTTTAACGGCTGGCTGCAAGCTTGCTGGAACTTGCGCAAAAGTCTTAAAACCTTTTACGATCAAAGAAACGTATACTGTGACCATTGCCTCACCTCCTCTTTGAATGCAGAAATGGAACCGAATAAAGGCTCCTTTGAATGCTATTTTTGAGTAATAAAAAAGGAGCCATTTTTTCTGGCTCCCTTAAACATTGAATGCGAGCAGCTGCTCATAAACGTCAACAAGTGCAAGCTGCATACTTGTGGTCTCAGCCTGTGCGCTGAGCAATTGTTCGAAGGTATCCGCAAAGGCCATTTGTGTATTCAGCACATCCGATTCTAGTGTCTTCACCTTTTCGGACAGTGCAGGCTGTGGCGGTGTTACCTCTCCCGGTGTTTGTGGGTCGGGATAACTGAATAGAAGCTCTTTGGTTACTGGGTCGATACCCTTTAGCTGTCCCGTTTGAAAGTCTTGCGCGTAGTCTCCGTATTCTAATTCGATAACGTCTACGGTGTTGCGTACACGCTCCGCAAGGTTTACGTATACTTCAAAGTCTTGATCAAGGGTAGTTTCTACTACGTTACCAGAACGTTCTCCCGTGTCTTGAATAATGATTCCAACTTCTTTATCAAAGTATATATTTCTACCGATGTTCATAATAATACGTCCTCCTTTTCATTCATATGCAAACCATGCGTAGGAATAACCGCCTGCTACTACAGGCATTTTAAAACCACCAACATTAGAATATGCAACCGTATCGCCTTTAAAATTTTGCACCACGCTGGAATCATACCCGTTATTATACCAATTGAATACTTTAACTGATTTTGCATAATAATTATCGCTTATGTGGTCTTCATAAATTGTGTAGCTACTACCGCCCCCGGTCATCATCAAAAATATCACTCTTGGTTGAAATGACAATCCCGAAACAGATACAGAGGGCATAGTTGCACCCGTACTATTATTCACGTACCAAAACGTTTCAGAACCCGATGAGGTAGTGGTGCCCGTTGCCATCCTTTTTCCCTCTACCAACGTTCCTACTACCCCATATATCCAAGTACCATTTCGGATATTTGACGCTATAATGTTTGTGTCTGCTCTCGCTTGCGCGGCTGAAATTCGTATGTCAGCTTGCCCTGCTATACCTCCCTGAACGGTATATCCACCTAACGGTGTACGAGCATATAAGTAATTTCCGTCCCATGCGGAACTTGTGGCATCCGTTAAACCTGTTTTTGCTGCCATCGTACCCGTTACCCCGGCAATCGTGGTATCATTCAGCACCTTAGCAGCCGGAACCGCTACCCCAGCAACAGTAATCGCTGTATCATAGATCCCGGCTGGCTTGACGATATTTGACGCGGTAGGCGTAACCGTTCCACCTGTTTGCACCACCAGCGATCCGACAATATCTCCGGCATCGGTAGCCGCTTTTTTTCCTGCCCGGATATCTCCAGCTAGTGCATCGCCAGCGCCACCCGAGCTATCTGCCAAAAAATCCGTTCCAACTTTACGGAACATGTAAGGCTTTCCGGCGAGCAGTTTTCCTGCTGCATACGCTACGCCCTTTTGATCTTTGAGCGCGACTGCCCCGAGACCGTTGACATTCAGTGTTGGGCTTGCCCCGTTTGTAACATTCGGAACAATAGTAATCCCGAATCCCTCCACTACGCTCGTAGGAGCTGGAGTCAGAGTGGCCGTATAAGCCGACAATGTACCAGCTGTTGCCGCATATCCTGGTTGACGAACATAGTCAACAATTCCTGTCTTTGTATTAATTTGTGTTTGAATTGCACTTGTCACGCCGTCCAGATATCCGAACTCGGCATTTGAAACCGTTCCTGTCCCAATCTTTGTCGCATCAATTCCTGCTGCAGCGTTCACATCAGCATTGACAATCACACCAGCAGCAATCGCAGTCACACCGTCTCCCGTGCTTGTCACGTCTCCGGTGTGGTTTGGATGGGTGTAGTTGTTCGCCCCTGTGGCGATGCCCGCTAGCTTTGTTTTCTCAGTTGCAGTGTAATCGTTGGTAGACAGCTGTTTACCCGTAATCTTCTCTACCTTTCCATTCACGGCAGTATCCAGGATATCCATATTGCCGTTTAGGTCTGCAATGTCTACTAGGTCAGTACCCTCCGGCTTCTTCAGCCCTAAATTACCTGTTGTTTGCATAGTTCACTCTCCTATCCATAAGTTCTAAGTTCGTTCCAGGTCTTCGCACCTGCTGTATTCCATGAAATAGAACTGAGCGCTGACCAGAACGTGTAGGTGTATACAAATTCGTACGCCAAATGCGCAGGCTTAATCTCCTCAATCATCTGGATTAACCCGGCCATGTTCGGGGGAATGCCCAAAATGCCGACAAATCGGACGATAAACCGATATTCCTCTGGCACCTCTTCTAACAGAACATCACCGCCGGAAAAAGCCGATGCCGTTCGCTGTATCATTTCCGGTGTTGTCGTCCCCGAGCCGCGTAACTTAGCCGTTATCATTTCTCGCCGACTAACGAAAGACTTCGAAGGGTCTGTGCTTAACCCAAGTTCTGACTCCCAACGCCCAAGACTCCAGGTAGCTGATTCAATGAACGCCTGATTAAGCACATTTATGGAGCTGGATTTCAGGCTTCCTATCTCAATTCCGATTGTCTCCTGCAGCTCCTCCATTTCCTGAACACCTTGATAATAGGGCAGCAAGTACTTCATAAGATCTACCGCTTCAAGGTTTTCGGAATCTACTGTGTCTTCGGCAGTAAATAGTAATGTACTGTATAAAGAGTTTCCGTAGCTCAACCTCACACCCCCTTAAGCTGATTCCATGTCAGCGCACCCTTGTTGATATATTCCGGATGAGTATGCGTTGAAGGAGGATAGGTAACAGGTTTTCCCGTAACGCCAGACCACGGAATACTGTCAGCAATGGAGGCATAATCCACCTTGCCATCATTATTCGTATCATAAATGCTTTTGAGCATATCCCCGGCACTTTGTGCAGCCACCATCAGAACGTTACCGCCAGTCGTACCGATATAAAGCTTGCTAGTATCTGTGCAGTATCCAAGTTCACCATTGGCCAGCGTGCCGATCGCACTTTCCAACCCACGCCGGATCTGGATTAATACTTTCCTTGCCATTTCACCGCCCCCCTAGAACGTCCCTCCGTCAATTGTGCCTATCATCAGACGATTGCTGTTCGCCGTGTCATACACAATGCTGTCTGCATCAATATTTACCGCCACACCGCTGGCATCTACAGTAATCCCCTTTGACGCGGTGACAGCTATGGAATCTGCCGCTACGGTGATACCGTTGCCCGCCCCAACATTCAGGGTCACCGAATCTGCCTGCCCACCGCCTGTTAACCCAGCTCCGGCCGTAATCGTCTGCAGCGCTCCTCCGGTCCGCACCCAAGCAGTACCATTCCATGAGTAAATCTTGGATTCGTCATCAACGTAGGCCGTCCAGCCAACTGCCGGTGTATAGTACACCCACGCTGCGGATTGATATTCGGCGATTTGGTTTGTCTTGCCCGACCATACTCCGGTTGCTGCCGCCGGAATAATATACCGATCGGCTTCTGCCGGGCTTACTGGCGGAGTAGTCAAGTGTTGGTCTTTTACTGATGCTTGTGGTTCGATATTGTGTTTCGCTAATTCGATTTCGTTCTTAATCTTCTGAGCGGACCAAATGTCTGTTACTGCCGTACCAATATCGTTAATCACTCGGTGCTTAGTGGCATCATCAATATGGGTCTTGATCTCGGCTGCTGTCTTTACGTTAGTGCCATCCGACACCTTATTGACATGTCCGCTGCTGATATCCGCTTTCAGCACCTTGGCATAAGTTGTTCCGTCAGCAACATTATCGATCGTGCCGGTCAAGTCTGTCAGAGATTGGGCATTTATTCGAACCCAGGCCGAACCGCTGTCAAAATACAAATAACCTGCATTGGTACCGCTTGTGACATAGTACAGTCGCCCCACGGATGCCGCCACAGGCCTAGATGCCTCCGTTCCGGACAGCACCCGGCCGACCATGGAATTGGTTGTACCGTCTCCTATATAGATTTCCTTGGTGTCTGTACAAAAGCCCATTTCACCCGCTTGCAGCGCGCCGTATGTGCCTAACTCTGCTTTGGTGCCCCGCTTAATTCGTATTGCTTGTGCCATATTACACCCCTCTCACGAATGATCCACCGTCAATTATTCCGTTCCTTTTATACCTGTCGACCTCGGTCTGCGTGGCTGACACTGCCGTCTGCAGCACATTGATATCATCAGCCTCAACGGTATCACCCGGTGTCTCATAGGTAACGTATACTGTCGGCGAACTGGTATATATCTTTATCTCGCGCCGCCATGGTGTAGTATCAGGAATAGAGAGCGTAAAGTTTGTCACTTTCTCCCCGGTAAACCTGGATCCCGTGTACACCTGTAATGTTCCATTATTTATGTTGTCATGCTTCAGCGGGCCATTATATGCCCCGTTTGTAAGGCTTATTTGTTCTTCAACTACGTAGTTATTACCTGTCGGGTTCTTGTTCAATTTATCGAAAAATATATCAATGTCATCAGGATAAGACATATCACACCCCCAAATTAACGGTGCCAATCAGTGGTACTTCCTCATCCGTCAAAGCCACGTTGACGGTGCTGCCATTAAGCAGCAAACCGGTGTAATCTAATACTCCGTCCGTTCCGAGCAGTAAAGCACCGATTACGGCATGACTTACATAAGTAGTAGCAAAGACCCTGCCCTTACGCCATGTCTCCAAAACAGAGTTGAAAGAGTTGACGATATCTTGGAGTGCATACCCGGATGCCAGAGTAACTGTCGCAGTTATATTAATGAACTTACCTGCGGCTGCCGCTATTGTTACCACCGCCCCGATTGGAGCCTGTCCTTCCCCTAGCCCCGCTGAGGGATCAATGTAGTCTTGCACCTGCTGCACCAGCACACTGGAGGCGGGGAGACTATCCGTATCAATAATGACTACCTTCACCGTCTTTGGTCCATCCCAGAGTGGATAGACTTTAGCGCCACCAACACCTGTAATTTGTAATGCCCACTCCAGATAATGATATTTGTTGCCGCTTGTGCCTGGCTTTCGGCTTGTAGTAAAGTATCTAGTGCGCAATTTAGAATCCGTCTCCCGGTCTGCCCCCGGCACCAATAACTCCGTTAGTTCAGCACGCACCAGTCCGTTGACGTAATCGATTGGAAGCATGGAACCAAACCGTTGTCCGCCCTCCAAACCAACAGATTCGCACTCCATTCGGTAAGTACCTAATGAAAGTCTTTCAATCGCCCTGTAATTGATATCGTCTAGAGAATATCGACTGCCAATCGCTATATCCATCAATGCATCATTAGCACTATAGAACACTCCACGCAGTTGGGCTGCTATGGCCTCCTTGCGTACGATTCCTGACCATGCAATCGTTCGATCCAAATAATCGCCACTCGCGGTGTCAGCAAACATAAGATTTTGATTGATATCTAGCTCCACATACATCTGGGCCATTTCTGCGGCTGCTGGAGCCAAAGCGTCGTAAATGATGCTCCCTTCCCGTCTGTCCATTCCTTCGGGCACCCGGTCCAGCATCCGTTCCAATAACGCCTCAAATGTCTGGTCCTCATACATTACCGTTCATCTCCTTTCTCATCTGAAAATCCCCGTACTGGCTAACAACAGTAAATTCTACAGTTAGATTGTCGCCGCTAAAAAGAACTTCCATATCTTCGATACCGGTGATCCGGTCATCCTGAAGCAGAGCCTCGGTAAGAACCCTCCGAATCTCCGATCTTACCAATAACCTGTCCTGGCCAAGCACCAGTCTCCACTCAGTTCCATAATTAAAGCTGTAAATCAACTGCTCATATCGGTCCGTCTGCAAAATTTTAACCGCTGCTTGCTGCACAGCCTCAAGCCCGTCAATACTGCCGGAGATACGCTTTCTATCCAAATCCAAACGATAAGTAAGACTTGGTTCTTCCCCTGTACCGGCGCTGATCTCCCCCTGCAAAAGACTGGTGATCGGCCCGTCCCTTCCGATTGCCGGAATCATAATGGATTCACCAGCCTGTCCAGCACCACATAGCTTTGCCCACCCTGCATCCTTGCCATCAGTACCCGGTCACCTACTTCAAGACCCCGCCTTAGAACTACTTCTTGTCCATTAAGCAGAAGCTTGTTTTCAGTCACCGATTCCGGTAGCACCAGCGCATGGGCAGATAACGTGAAGCGTTGATCTACCTGAATTTGCAGCTCCGCCGTTCCGGTTACCACTCCATAAGAAAAAGCCACCGGGTTCGTGTTGGATACGGCTCCGAGGCTCGCTTTTTTAATAATATCCAGCATTGCTTCTACACCACCTTAATATCGAGAGACATCGTATGCTCACCGCCGGCGAGCTTGTGGCTGCACTGGTCCACCAGGAACAGCTGCGCCTTGGACCCATCCAGCAGGATATAAATGAAATTCCCCGCACGTACCCGGATATCGCCGATCGCTTGCAAGGAGAGACTGACCTTTTCCCGGTTATGCAGCTTAAGGAGATTATTCGCCTTTTCCATGATCTGACCGGCATTTGCTTGATCGTCGGCCTTCTGGTATAGATGAAGAATCCCCCAGCGGGCTACATTCTCCTTGTCGCTAACCGGGTAGAACTCACGCTTGCCCGTCTGCTTATTATCCTGATAGAGGAAAATCGAGTTATACGTTTCGTCGTCGATGCTTTTTTTCTGTGAAAAATCATACAAATCATGCCCCGCCCCAAGGATCAGGTTCAGTACCATCGACTTCGGACTCTTCAGCGTAAGCTTGCCGAAATCATCATAGAAAGCCATAAGCCGCCCCTTATACTGCAGTTCACTGCCAACGGCACCCAGAATAATATCCAGCAGGTTCTTGTTATCTTCGATGAGGGAAGGGATCTTGTACTCGGCCTCTTCCAGCACACCGGTGCGCAGTCCGTAATCCTTTGCAATTTTTCGAATCAAATCACTGACCGTCACATCGTTCAACACATAACTGCCGTTGCCCAGCAAATATCGGATCTGATCGTATGCTGTCAGCTTGATTTGCTGATCTGAACCCGTATCGATGCTAAAGACGAAGCCGTAGAATACATTCACCCCGTCCTTGCGAAAATGCAAAATATCCCCGTTGTTGATAGCGAATTTAGGATGCTGATAAATCCCGCTATCCACTAGTGTAATGTCCAATGTTGACGGCTTGCCCGAGCGCGAGGTCTTCCAGGATATATCCGTAGCAATCCCAGAAATATCCCAGATCAACCCTTCTTTGTTCTTCACCAGCAGTTCCATCGGTTATTCCCCCTGCGGTAGCTTGATGACTTTTCCGACAGGAAGCTTGGTCAACTGGCTATCGGTAATGCCATTTAGCTTCTGAATGACTTTGTATTTGCTGCCGTCACCCAGGACTTTTTTTGCAACACTCCACAATGTATCGCCCTTTTTCAATTTGTAAGTGGCAGGGGATGTTTTGTCAGTGGCCCGCTTTTTGTCTGCTTTCACTTCGCCCTTATCGACTTTAACGGGCACGGCTTGGTAGAACTCGTACTTTTTAAGAGACAGTGAGTAATCAATATCCCCCGAGTTCCCCGCGCTGAGCTTCCAACTGAAACTCTCGATACTTGCGGGCATGTTGATGGTGACGATATCGAACAAGGTCTTGAACTTATCGGTTTTGTTCATTCTATCCGCCCTGGATTCCTTGATCCAATCTTGTTCATTCGTCTTGTTATATGCGGGGCTGCTCACACCTGAAATCACCAATCTAATCGGCTTGCGGCTCTCCATCCAACGCTTAATAATCTGCACATACTCAAAAGGTGTTTTCAGCTTCCCATTTTCAAAGTCATTAGTGAGTACAAAAGGATACATTTGGGCCGGAAAAATACTCTCCAACGTTAGCTCAGTCAGCTTAGGTGCTGAGATAGCATTGATCTCCCCGAAGTTAATAATAGAGTAGCTCTTGCTGTCTCCGCTCTCTTTAATTTCCAGTGTCTCCGGATTTACAGGTAGCCGGAAGACTTCCTCCTGACTATTGAAGCTTAAAAATATTCCGTATTCCTCCACTTAGGTGTACACCCCCTGAGCCGAAGAAAGGAGCTGTTCGTGCAGCTTCTGTCCGATCTTGTTAATAATGGTATCAATGTCCCCGGCATTGTTAATATCACCTGTAGTAACCTGAACCGTAGGTGCAAGCTCTACAAAATTCTGAATCGCCTGGATCTCCGCCAAATCGCGCAGCAATTTAAGATCATCACTGGAGATGTTAACGGTATCGTTGATCTTTCCGACCTCATTCACTTTGTTGATGTTGTTGGCGGTGGCGGAGGTGCCTTTATCTTCATCACCTTTTTTCTTGAAGTTAACTTTACTAGAAAAATTAGAGACCAACTTTTCAGCACCCTTGCTTGCATTATCAACAGAAGCGGCATAATCCACGAACTCTTTCTTTTTGCTGTTATGCACTTCCTTGTCACTGGTAGGTTCAGGAATCATATCCTTGGCTTTACCGATCAAATCACTGAACACATGTGGATTGGTTGTATCCAGTAGATTGGGACTGATGTTGGCCAGAAATTCGAAGCCCGGTATATTACTCAAAAAATCCGTGAGGTTCTTAAATTTCTTCAACACAAAATTAATAGCCTCAGCCATTGCTTTAATAAATCCTCCAGCGAAATTCTCTGCTCCTACTGCCATCTGAAAGAGAAAATTCAGAAAGTTTATGGCAATATCATAAAACAGCTTTTTCACAGCAAATACCGGATCTATGAACAGATTGCGGAAGAAGTCCGCGAAAATGATGAAAATATTATAAAAATAGATCACGATATTCTCAATAAATGCTTTCAGCCAGCCAAAAACAGCCGCAATCGCGACTACCGCTTCGCCGACAGACACACCTGATTGCTGGAGGCAATAGATAAGCAGACCAATCGCAGCGACAATAAGCAGAATAGGCCAGTTGGCGGCAAGCCAAGCAACAGCCAATGCATATACCTGAATGATCATCGCAGCCAATAAGACAAACGCAATTGCCGCCAAAATGGGACCTACCACATCCCAATTTTGCTGAATGACACCCATCATGAAGAATAGACCTTCAATGACAAGGCCAATAACCGTAGTAATTACCATGAACACATTGGCCATAAAATTCAGCACTTGAGTCATTTGTCCTGATTTGAAAGCATTATTCAACATATCAAGCACGGGTGTCAATGCTGCCGTCGCCTTCTGACCCATGGCTTCAAGTGCACCATTCATATTGCCTTGTAGATCTTCCATGCTCTTCTTATATTTTGAATCTTCACTCTGCCCGAGAATTTTCTCCCCTAGCGATTTTACACCGGCAAATATTCCGCCCACATCCAAAGAACCTAAAGAATCCATCGTCTTCGAGAGAATCCCCGGCTTCTTCTGTTTTTCCCTAACAGACCTTGGAGAATCCGCTTCACTTCCAGTCCCCGATGAAGCCGATACTCCGCTAACCGCACCTCCTGCCGCAACAGCTGCGGCAGCTTCCTTTCGTCTGGAGAGAATGTAACCGACGGCTTTCTCACCGATGTAAGTGATGACTTCGAAAGCGCTGACGTCCAATGCTTTTAGTATTTTGTCAGCCTTGCCGAGGAATCCTTTCTTTACAGGGGATGCCCCTTCGTCATCTGATCCTCCCGTTCGTGAGGAAAGCTTTTGGGCTGCTTCTTGCGCTCGGGTAAAACCTTCCATAAACGACTTGTTCTTTTCCTCATAAATCCGCTCTAACACCGTCTGAAGATCATTCAAATTGTTGCTCGCTCTGTTAAAATTCTGATTCAGACGGTCCCACTGTGAATTTACATCCTGCCATACCGTTACGGCAGTTATCGGAACCAATGCCATACTTGTTGCCGGACTTTCCATTCATTCACCCCCTTCATTCATCTCTTCTTCCCTTTACTCCTTGCCCGCTCCCGCTTCTCCTTCTCCACACGAATCGAGATCATCGCATATATCGCGGCACGCTCGCGGGCAGATAGCTTCATCAGCTCATGAGGCAGAATGTGCAGTTCGTGGAGGGCGTAGTAAGCGAGGTTCGCTTCACTGTCGCCCTCGTTGATTAGTTTTTTACTTCGTCCACCATTTCGTTCATATCGGTTGCAAAACCGTTCAACGCTTGAACCCTTTCACCAAGCGCAGCGAACTCACCGGGGAGCAGCATTTTGCGTAACAGAGATTCAGCACCAAGTACGGCGTAGGAGCGCTGAAGCTCCGCGTTTTTCAAATCTGGATGAACTACACTTGCAGTCATCAGCTTGGCCATATAATCGTTGGGATCAATTTCCGAAGTGTAGACGCCATTTTTACCTTTAACTTTACGCGTAGCTCCTTTGCGGCACTCCTGATTCTCATCTTCATTCATACTGCGCAGCTTCCAAGCTACGGGATTTCCTTCCTTGTCTTTAAACCGCGGGGAGACCACAAACTCCTCCGTCGTATCACAGGCTACATTTTGCGCAAAAAACAAACTCAATTCGCTCATTTTCATCCTCCTAGATTTTTGTTAAGACAGAGAAGAGACCCGCTGCTAACCGCACCCGGGCCGATCTTGCTCACGTCATCTTAAAATCATGCTGCTTATTACAGCGTCCTTTTGGTCGGCTCAGTGAAAGATTGCTCAATCAGTACATCCTCAAAGGTGAAGCTCACTTCTTCTTCCAGTGCATCCGATTCCGTATCCAGCGAAGCCATAATTACACTGTCCAGATTCACGCCCTTCAGCATGATTCTTTGCGCACCGATGCTTGAGGAAGGATCTTCATTGGTGACCACAATATCAAAATATTGGTCCACACCTGTATGCATATAATCCAGCATCATTTGACGGAAACGGCTAGTCATATAAAAAATCGTCATCGATCCGCTGCCCGACCATCCCGTAGCTTTATGTTGAACACCGCGGCGACCGAGCGTTTTCACTTCCGCTTTTTGCTTCTCCACCGTAGCTTCCAAAGTTTTTACATAAAACATTTCTACTGTTTGAGTCCCAATGGTTGCAAAAGCACGGCCTTCTTGGCCGGAGATTGTGTCACTTGCATTCAGAAACGCCATCTTATACCACCTTCACTTTCATATATACTTTTTCCACGGAATCGACCGGCTTTACTGCCACATCAAGGACAATACTGTCACTGTCTGTTCCGGCTACTACAACAATGTCACTTTGTGCATTGAAATTCTCAATCGCTCCAAGGTTCTGCAGATCATTCAGATAAGTCACACATTGCGACCAGAACATCCCCCGGCCATCTGCATTGTTGGCAACCTTGCCTACATAATAGCTTTCAAAAATCCGCTTTAGATCATTGGCCACACCATCCAGTACACGCAGCACCCGGTTTTTAGCAAAAGCCAGTCCCTTTTCCGGGGAGAAATTCGTAAACGTATTAATATCCTGCTCTACCACGGCTTTTCCGGCACTATAAGTAAAGAGGAGTTCACCATTCAAAAGAGCAGCCGTTGTTTCGGTATGACTTAGGCGGACGTCGGCATCAATAGAATCGTCATAACCTTGATAAGTCAGCGATTCGTTCACAGCAGCTGCAGCCGTTGCACCGGCAACCCAAGCCACTGCGTTATTTTTATCAATAATAGTGCCATCACTCAGGACAACGCCGTTCTTCACGCTGATTACACCTTCATGATCCGCCGTAGCATAATCCGCCAATACCGCTTGGACCTTCTTGCCTTCCGTATCACGAAGACGCTTCACAAAGGAAGTATAGAGCGCCTTCAGCGAATTATCTTGCGACACCAACCCCACAGTCTGGAAGTCCTGAACCTCAAGCGCACTGAGAAATTGGCTATGCTCCAGATTAGTTACCGTCCCGTTTGCCCCGCCTGTGAGCGGCATGCCTGCTGTAACCTGTAATCCTTCGCTGCCGTTCGCCAGAAACTGAATGTAATAGTTAGATATTAACCCTGCAGCAGTAGCTACCGTTTGTTTGTCCGCTTCAACACCCTCAAGCAATGTTATTACATCGAACTTCGTGTTATCCTCAATGTTTTTCTCAATCACGATAGAGATATCATTCCCGCGTACTCCACCGTATAGAGCCGTGACTTGCAGGCCGTTATTCGTTACAGCTGCTTTTACACCGTTATTCAAACGATATAGTAAAAGTATACCTGCCCGTTTCAGCGCTTCCCGCACCGGCAACAACACACTGTGTGTCAGCTCGTAACCGAGCAGCTTGTACACATCATCCTGCGGAGTGAGACTTATAATAGAGCCCGACTGCCCCCAAGGGAGTGCCAAAGCTAGAGCGGTGATTCCTCGATCACCCATTTTACCCACCACATTTTTACTTGATGCAATATTTACGTATACGCCGGGACGTACCTTGTTTTGCGTTGTCCATGTTCCTCCAGCCATTAGTTAGCCTCCTTTTTTAGAAAAAACTCCATTAATTGTTTAGCATTCTCCAAGGTATAACTCTTGTTCTCTTCCAAAATAACATCCAATACATCCTTAGCCTGGGGAGAGAACAGCGTTGATTGCATAATCTGCACTTTTCCGAAGCTGCTTGCCTGTTGATCCGTTGTCTTCATTTCAGCCTTTCTCCTCCAATCACATGGCCCATCATCACTGCCTCCGACTTTTCATTTTGCAGGTGTAACGTGTACTCTACCGTAAAGAGAGGATCATTCCCCTCCTCACCAGCCGCCCAGATCTGCCTGTTACCCCGATTGGAGCCTCCGTCTAGCAGAATTCGCTCAAGAGCTTCCTGTAACTGATCTACCATTTCTTCAGCCTCCAGAGGATTGCCCCCCTTATAACGGATACCAAAACGGTAGATTGCCACGGTTCTGCTCTCTCGCTGCCGTTCATAGGTAACCGAGATCAGTCTAGGTTGAAAAAAAGTTCCCTGGGTCGTTCCCTCGTCTACAACTACAGGCACATCCGGAAAGTATTGTTCCAGCGCGATGGTGATACCCATCCGCAATTGCTGTACCGACATTGTTACGTCCTTTCTAGACCGTTCTACGGCCCATCCTTGATGGTGTTAACTTTAAACCTGCTGAATCATTAATGCTGTTCATCCCCTCCTAGATGCTGAACGTTTATTATCCGTTAAGGACATGACCCGTTTCATTTTATGGCAAATGCCGAAAGAAACACTGCATCGCATGTTTAGTTCTCTTTTGTTTTGTCGGAACCCTTATGAGGCATTCATGCCTCTCGATGTTCTTCCGCCTCATTTGCCATGTTATAATCTTATCCCTTTTACTTCCGCATGGAGACGGTTTACCGGCGATCTAAAGACGAGCTTTTGGATATCCTAAGGGGGAGCAAGGGTTGGGTTAAGGTGGTTCGAGAGGGGTTCCTCGGCGGGTAATTTTCATTACATAAGGAAGGTTCTATATATTAAAAGAGCTGTACCCCCTCATAAAGGAGATACAGCCCTTTCTCTGATAATGGATAACAAGTTGATTCTTAAAAAGCACTTCCTATCTCTCGTTGCTGTGTACTTGTACTAGTTTTGAGTAATGAGGAAATGGACAGTAGATTTAAATCCATAAATGCCAGAGCCATTTTGTAAAAAGCGCGCGAGCGAATCTTAACGTACGTATCCTTGCTTACCGGAGGATCAAACACATGATTGTAGATAGTGTAATCGTACATTTCATCTCTTCTTAAGTATCGTTCACGAATTAACTGCTGTTCTCTAGTATCCAGTCGCTCCACCACTGAATCTATATAGGCACAGTAAGCGATCCTAGCTGCAGGTACGTCAACATTATGAGTAGCTATAGAGGCTGTCTGATCGGTAATCTTATTCGTTGGTCCATGGAATCTCTCTATATAAGAATAGGTAGTACCGGCCTCTTTGGCCTCAAAGGTAACTGTCTTAAATATACGATACTTCTCCAGCATGCCCTCAATGGCGACTTGTGTCCGGCGGCGATCTAACTCAGGTAAAACAGATATATTCATAGATGTAACACTCCTTCATGGATTGAAATGATGTGAGATTATTTTTGCAGATAAATACGGCGGGATATGTTAAAATTTCTTTGTTCGTATTATGTTCCCCTTTTATAACAATATACCACTTTTTTCCGTATTGCGTAAAATCCCATTTTCATCTGTTTTGGGTGATTAACAGCTGTAATTCCCAAGATTTCTTGCCTTTTGGCATAATTGTTCACTTTTTTGTTTACCTCTTGGCAATAATGGCTTATATTAATCATAAGAGGCAGACAGTGAATAAGGAGTGTTGTGAGATGGAAGAGTCATTTGGTAGATATCTGAAACAGCTTCGTGAGGAAAAGGGTCTAACAATCAACCAACTGGCAGCAGCGGCCGGTATAAGCGGATCACAAATTTCACGTATTGAGAATGGACTTAGAGGAATACCGAAACCCTCGACACTACGTAAGATTGCTGAAGCGACTAAAGTTCCCTATGAATCACTAATGGATCAAGCCGGATACTTGCAAGAGGCTGAACTGACTTCTGTTGAAGTAGTTCCAGAATGGGCTACGAGCAAGGACAAGCGTGATTTTCGGAAAATGTTAGAGGATGACGGAGAATTAATGTTTGATGGTATTCCATTAAATAAGGAGGACAAGCAGCGGATTAAGGACGTACTGACCGGCTTGTTCTGGGAAGCTAAGCAAATGAACAAAAGAAATAAACCTATTCATAGACCCCATTCAGAAGAATAGAGCATGCCCACCAATACATTAAAGATGCTGCAGGTGAAAAAGATGGATGAACTAATCGATAAACTGATTAAAAAGTATAAAACTAATTGCCCTTTTGAGCTTTCCAGAGCACTCGGCATTCATATTCGGTTTATGAATTTGGGGGAAGGTACCAAGGGGTTATATTACCGTAAGTTAAGAAGAAGGTTTATTGTCATTCATAATGAGTTGCCTGTAGAGTGGCAGCGCTTTGTTTGCGCACATGAACTGGGGCACGATCGTTTGCATAAGGGCATTAATCGTTTTTTTCTAGAGGAGAGTTCTTACTTTTGTCCTGGTAAATTGGAACGACAAGCAAATTCCTTTGCAGTAAAGCTGCTATTAGCCAATACCTCTCCGGAACAAGGCGAATCTTTAGAGATCTATTATTCGCGGATAGGTATACCACCTGAGATTCATTTTATGTAACTGTTAATAGAAAAACTAAATTAATATAGGCTCAACACCATAATCAGTGCTTGACAGGTGACGGGAAGGACAGAAAGCCGTTATATCCTAATAGAGGGATTTTCCCCCTCTATTTCTGTGCCCGGCACCCCGATTGGGTAATTAGAAGGGATTTCGCCCGCTAATTTTGAGGATTTACCTCGTTGGGGCGGCATGGCTAAGATTAGAGGGATATTTTCCCTTTCATCTCAAAATAAAGTCGTTTCGGTCGGTATTAGCGGGCATTTTCCCCTCTAATTCGCCGAAGGACTGGTCCGCAACCCCGAATCGGCTACTGTAAGGCATAATTCCCCAAACCCGGTGAGCATCAGGCGAAGTTAGATCGAAATCGTCCCCGGTACAGTGAAGCAAACGGAAAGTCTAGCACTGATTTTGAGAAAGAGCCTTAATATAGAAACTAAATCTAGCAATTACATAAACAAAAAACTCTTACCGAAGTAAGAGTCTAGTGACAACTATAAAGTTGTAGTATCGGGACGACACGATTTGAACATGCGACCCCCTGGTCCCAAACCAGGTGCTCTACCAAGCTGAGCTACGTCCCGAAACAATATGAAAAGTTGGAGCGGGTGATGGGAATCGAACCCACGCTATTAGCTTGGAAGGCTAAAGTTCTACCATTGAACTACACCCGCAAAAATGTAAAATCGGGACGACACGATTTGAACATGCGACCCCCTGGTCCCAAACCAGGTGCTCTACCAAGCTGAGCTACGTCCCGACAGTATAAATGGGAGAAGAATATAAATGGCGCGCCCTGAGAGATTCGAACTCCCGACCTTTTGATTCGTAGTCAAACGCTCTATCCAGCTGAGCTAAGGGCGCAAAAATATTGGAGCGGACGACGGGAATCGAACCCGCGACCCTCGCCTTGGCAAGGCGATGCTCTACCGCTGAGCCACGTCCGCAAAAAAATATGGTGCGCGTAGAGGGACTTGAACCCCCACGTCGTGAAACGCCAGATCCTAAGTCTGGTGCGTCTGCCAATTCCGCCATACGCGCATGATAATAATAAAAGTGAGCCATGAAGGACTCGAACCTTCGACACCCTGATTAAAAGTCAGGTGCTCTACCAACTGAGCTAATGGCTCGCATCTGGCTGGGGATATAGGATTCGAACCTATGAATGACGGAGTCAAAGTCCGTTGCCTTACCACTTGGCTAATCCCCATTGATGATACCTATATATATTCCCCATAATCCTCTTAGATATGAGAGTAATTATGGTGGAGGCTGAGGGGTTCGAACCCCCGACCCTCTGCTTGTAAGGCAGATGCTCTCCCAGCTGAGCTAAGCCTCCATATGTATGGTGACCCTCAAGGGGCAATGATAAGAAAATTTGGTGACCCGTATGGGATTCGAACCCATGTTACCTCCGTGAAAGGGAGGTGTCTTAACCCCTTGACCAACGGGCCGATGAAAATCTGTGGAGCTCTCAACCGGATTCGAACCGGTGACCTCATCCTTACCATGGATGCACTCTACCTACTGAGCTATGAGAGCATGGCTCCCCGAACAGGGCTCGAACCTGTGACAACTCGATTAACAGTCGAGTGCTCTACCAACTGAGCTATCAGGGAATATCCGCTTGGCAACGTCCTACTCTCCCAGGACCCTTCGGTCCAAGTACCATCGGCGCTGGAGGTCTTAACGGTCGTGTTCGGGATGGGTACGCGTGGAA
>NZ_JAUSTK010000026.1 GCF_030812855.1 Paenibacillus wynnii | reverse complement strand
AAGACCTCCAGCGCCGATGGTACTTGGACCGAAGGGTCCTGGGAGAGTAGGACGTTGCCAAGCACATGAGACCACTGTTGATTCATTCAACAGTGTTTTTTTGTTATGCAAAAATTCAATAATGAATGAATTTGAGTATCTGAAGCTTGAGTCAAATAGCAGCTAAAGAAAATATACAGTAAGGTAAATCGGGTGAAGACCGTTATACGGACTACAGATCCCTTATGTTCTATAAATTGCTCGCTATGAAAGTTATGCGGACACAGATGCCGTTATTTGTGAATATTGGGCTATTTATAGCCGAGTTTTTGTGAATAAGGCCTTCTGAGTCCGCATAGATGAGGAATCCAGGTATTTGGAGTAAATAGAGTCCACTGGGTCCGTATAGCCTAGCCATTCATTCTGAGCATCTCTCCACACGTGTTTGTTCAACTAGAGGGGAGTGTGGCATACGACCGTTTATTCATTCAACAGTGGTTTTTTGTGTCCGTTTTTTGCTGTATAAAGTTGTGGATAACCCGAAATTTAATACAATATTTCAAAAGTTACCAACATGTGGATAAGAAATAAGATTTTATAGTAATCCCCAATATATGTGGATAGTGTAGATTTAAATGTGGATAGAGCGTAAAATGTAAAAAGTTAAACAGGCTAGGGGGACAATCTAATTGGACAATAAAAACAACCTTATATGGACAGAACAACATACAATTCATGCCAGTGATACAGACTATCGATCGGTAAGTAAGCTATCCTACATATTAGATATAATGCAACGTACTGCAGACTCGGCTGTAAGCGGATTAGGATTAAGCCTGGAAAGAATGCTGGAGGAAAGAATGGGCTGGATGATGATTACTCTTGATCTAGAATTTCAGCGCCTGCCTAAACAGAATGACCTTCTAAGCATAAGTACCTGGAGTAAAGGAACCAAAGGGCCACTATGGCTGCGAGACTATAGAATATTTGATAATAAAGGTACAGAGGTTGTAACTGCTCGTTCAGTCTGGGCACTCGTGGATATCGATAAACGCAAAATTCTTCGTCCCACTGCACTTCCTATTCAAGTGGAACCCTACACTGGTGATTCTGTAGGAGCTATCCCAAATAAAGTGACAATCCCTACGGACATTTGCATGGCGGAAGTTTATCAGTATCCGGTGAGATACAGCGGGCTTGATAATAATGGTCATTTGAACAATGCTCGTTATGGTGATATATGCTGTGATGTGCTTTCTTTATCCGAATGGGAGTTTGCTGAACTTCAACATTTCCGTATAACTTATTTGCAGGAGGCCAAGTACGGCGATGAAATTAGTATTTTGCGTTCACCTGTAACAAGTGAGGGAGTGTTCATTCGCGGTCAGAGTGAGGATAAAGTGTTTTTTGAGGCTTGTCTAGATTTTAAAGCGATTTAGTAGAATATCGAAGTACATATGAGGATAACAACTAAATTTAACTGCACTCTATACACTTATTCTTTGAAAATAAACCAGCAAAGTTAATATAAGTGTATTTGGTGCAGTTATATCCCACGAGAACCCATATTTACGCCCTAACTAGTGAAAATAGTTGCACAGAATACACTTATAACGTAGTATCCTTCGATACCATATGTTTTAAGTGTACAAAGTACAACTAAGTAGATTTGTTGGCGACCTTACGTAGGAAGCAGTAGGAAAACAGCAGGAAAAGTAGTAAATACATTAGAAAACAGCAGGAAAACAGCAGGAAAATTAGTAAATACATTAGAAAGCAGCAGCAAAACAGCAGCAAAACAGCAGGAAAGCTATAACCACCACTGTATCTGTCTAATCAACTTTAAATGAATAGAGAGCAATCCGAACTGAAAATAATCTTGAAAATGCTATAATAAATTCGAAATGGGAAGGGGAGCGTTATGAAAGTATTGGTATTGGCGGAGAAGCCATCCGTTGCGCGGGAGATTGCTCGGGTAATGGGATGCAGGGATAAACAAAAAAGCTATTTTGAAGGTCCGAAATATGTAGTTACCTGGGCCTTGGGCCATCTGGTGGGACTTGCGGAGCCTGAGGATTATAATCATAAATTTGCGACGTGGGCTATGGAAGACCTGCCTATTCTTCCGGAAACAATGAAGCTGAAGGTGCTGCGTGAGACCGGTCAACAGTACAAGGCGGTACAGTTTCTTATGAAACGGCAGGATATAGAGGAACTGATTGTGGCAACGGATGCTGCTCGGGAAGGTGAATTGCTTGCGCGTTGGATTATGAATATGGCGGGGTGGAAAAAACCGTTCCGGCGGCTGTGGATATCCTCTCAAACGGACAAGGCAATTATGGAAGGTTTCGCGGCGCTAAAACCGGGAAAAGATTTCGACCGTCTATATCAATCTGCGCGCTGCCGTGCGGAAGCCGATTGGATGATCGGACTTAATGTAACGCGGGCTTTGACCTGTAAGTTTGGTGCCCCCCTTTCAGCTGGTCGGGTACAGACACCGACACTTGGGATGATCATGGACCGTGAAGGTGAGATTACGGGCTTCCGTTCACAGGATTTTGATACAATTATTGCAGACTTTGGGCATTTTCAAGCCGGGTGGCGTGGAAGTAACGGAGACGGACGTATTTTTGAGAAAGAGAAAACACTGAACTTAAGTCATAAGCTCACCGAAGGAAATGGGCGGATAACGAAGGTGCAAAAAAGTGAAAAGAGTGAGCCCCATCCGCTCGCCTATGATTTGACAGAGCTTCAGCGCGATGCCAACAGGAAGTTCGGCTTCTCGGCCAAGCAGACCTCCAGTGTGCTTCAGCGTCTGTATGAGCAGCACAAACTGGTTACATACCCGCGTACCGACAGCCGCTATCTGACTTCTGATATGACAGGTACACTCAAGGAACGTCTGGATAGTGTGGCGGTAGGACCTTATGCTGCACTGGCACGTCCTTTGCTGCGTAAACCGTTGCCGATCACGAAGCGAATTGTGGATGACAGCAAGGTGAGTGATCACCATGCGATTATTCCTACGGAGCAGACGCTGATTTTGAATGGGCTAAGTACTGAGGAGCGGAAGTTGTATGATTTGATTGTACGGCGTTTTATAAGTCTGTTCTATCCGCCGGCCCGTTATGATGCAGTAGCCGTGACAGTTGATGTGGTAGGCGAGAGCTTTCAGGTAAAAGGAACTACGGTAAAAGATGCCGGTTGGCGTGAGGTTTACGGCGGAGATTTAAGTACTGAAGAGGATGACGAGAATTTGGCGGATGCGTCTGCAGCCAACAGTGTGAAGCTGCCGGAGCTGCAAGAGGGAGACGCTGTTACCATAAAACGCTGTATTGTCCGTGCGGGACGAACGCAGCCGCCGAAGCGTTACAATGAAGCAGCGTTGCTGACACAAATGGAGAAGCATGGTCTGGGAACCCCGGCAA
Organism: Paenibacillus wynnii; assembly: GCF_030812855.1. GTDB lineage: Bacteria > Bacillota > Bacilli > Paenibacillales > Paenibacillaceae > Paenibacillus_AQ > Paenibacillus_AQ wynnii_A. Next base: position 70,350 of record NZ_JAUSTK010000026.1, on the reverse strand, counting down.
CGCGTGCGGATATTATTGAGAAGCTGGTAAGCTCCGACACGATTGAGCGTCAAGGTACTCTGCTGCATCCAACAGGAAAAGGGAAGCAATTGATTGGCCTGGTTGCGACGCAGCTGCGTACACCCGATCTAACAGCGCGTTGGGAAGCTGATCTGGAGAAAATCGCCCGCGGTCAAGGGAGCCCAGAGTCTTTTTTACAAGGAATCCGCGGTATGGCTCAGGAACTGGTCTCCGGTGTCAAAATTAGCGAAGTAGAATATCAACCGCATAATGTCTCCAGTAGTCATTGCCCTGAATGCGGCACACGTCTGTTGGAGAAGAAGAGTAAACGAGGTAAGCTGTTAATATGTCCTGCCGATAATTGCGGCTATACCCGTGCCGGTGAAAAACGGTTGTCGAACCGGCGGTGCCCGCAGTGCCATAAAAAAATGGAGCTGAAAGAAGGCAAAGCAGGCTTGTTTGTGCAATGCCTTGGCTGCGGAATTACAGAGACCATGGATAAAGATCATAAACATATCAATAAGCGGGAGCAGCAAAAGCTGGTTCAGCAATATAGCAAACCGGAGAGCATCGGCTCGAACCTTGGAGACCTGCTGAAGGCTGCATTGGAAGGCAAAAAGGATAATATTTAAAATATAGGGTCAATTGCAGGGAGCTTCTCGGCATGATAACAAGGCGGTGACAAAAGTGGCGGATCAAATACAAGCGGGTCAGTCGAAAGCTCTAGAGACCTCAAAGAGGATAGGGAGCAGCCGATTTTACTTTTTAGGAATCGTTTTTTTATTCTGGTTCTCTTCCTACATCTACGTTCCCGTGCTTTCTCCCTACGTGGAGCACTTGGGTGCCAACTATGTTATGGTGGGGATGGTTCTTGGTGTATACGGACTAATGCAGATTTTATTTCGTTTACCTATTGGTATCGGATCAGATTATATGAATCGGCGGCGGCCGTTTATTTTTCTCGGTCTGATCGCTAGCGGGGCCAGCTGTCTTCTATTTATGTGGGGAGTACAGCCGGGTTGGGCGCTGGCCGCTCGTGCTGTATCCGGTATTGCTGCCTCTGCATGGGTCGTGTATTCTGTGATGTTCGCGGGGTATTTTCCAAAAGAGGAAACCGGCCGGGCAATGGGGATGCTGCAGTTTACTACTGTAATTGCCCAACTTACGAGTATGATGATCAGCGGCTATATGGTAGAGCACTGGGGCTGGAATGCCCCCTTTTTAATCGGAGGGATTGTAGCCTTTGCTGCACTTCTGCTAGCTTTACGATTGCCAGAACAGAGACCGGAGAAACGGGAAAGTGCGATTAAGCTCCAGGACCTTACAGGTGTTGTGAAAGAACCTCTGCTTGTCCGGGTATCATTGTTATCTGTGCTGGCACACTGTGTTCTGTTTATTACGATGTTCGGTTATACCCCGAGTCAGGCACTGAATATCGGGGCGAGTAAAGAAAGTCTGGGCTGGCTAACGTTGGCATTTATGGTTCCTCACGCGGTGGCGACACTGTATGGTTCGCGTTTTTTCGGAAAACGCTTGGGGGATAGGGGCACCTTAATGTTAGGTTTTGCGGGAAGTGCGTTGTTCACTCTGCTTATCCCATCGATGCCGTCCCTTGGTGCTTTATGTGCGACACAGATCGGGAATGGATTTATGCAGGGGCTTATTTTTCCGCTGCTGCTTGGTAAATCGGTGTCTGGTATTGCTCCATATAAGCGTGCAACAGCAATGGGTTTTTATCAGGCGGTATATGCGATAGGCATGTCGGGAGGACCGTTTGTAGCAGGGTGGATAAGCTCTGTGTATGGTTTGACGGGAGGCTTTTGGCTAGGTGCGGTTGCGGCTGCGTTTGCTGCGGTATTGTCATGGGTATGGATTAAGGACGTGTCATGAAGTGTAAGGATAAGTGGTCTTTTGGCGAAAAGGGTAATATAATATAAGTAGGTAGGATGCAAGGAGGAGGAGCCGTAAGGAATGGTCAATGTAGTCATGTCGTGGTTCGTGGTTATCAACATTATCGGTTATGTGGTCATGTCCGAAGATAAGAACAAGGCCCGTAAAAGGCGGCAGCGCGTCCCTGAGAAAACGCTGTTTTTGCTGGCAGGGATGGGCGGAGCGTTAGGTGTGTTAATTGCCATGTACCGCAAGCGCCATAAGACGCGACATACATCCTTTAGGATCGGAGTTCCCTTGCTGCTTCTGCTGAATATCCTGCTCTATAGTTATTTTTTAAGATGACGGCATTATGCATCCCTTTTTAGTTAGACAAAACAGAAAATGAGGTGGCGTACATGTTATTCTCTAAAATTTTACTCGCCTACGATGGTTCTAAGGCTTCCAATCAGGCATTGGAGCGCGCAATAGAACTGGCAAAGGTAACTCCTGATTCAGTACTTCATGTCGTACACGCATTTGATTTCCCGAGATTTTTTATTGGGGAAGCTCTCGCGCCTCTACCGGCTTCCGTGAACAAAGATTATTATGATCTGGCAGTGCAGACAACTGAGGAAGTGAAGAGCCGGCTGGAAGCTGAAGGGCTTAATGCGGTAGTTGAGCTTTTACAGGGTTCTCCTGCAGAAATCATTTTGAGATATGCCAAACAACAAGATGTGGATGTAATTGTAATCGGCAGTCGCGGTTTGGGCGGAATTCGTGAGTTTGTTCTGGGCAGCGTTAGTCATAACGTAGTGCAGAGCTCCCGTATCCCAGTGCTGGTTGTAAAATAAATAGATGTTAAGAAGAGGAGCGCCCGTTGCGTTCCCCTTTTTTCTATAAAGGCTCTATTACAATCAAGAAGTGGCTGATTGAACTTTCTTACGACAGAATAAGCGATTATTAAGAATTTGAATCGTCCAAAAGCGAACATTTTATAGAGAGTATTTGACAATGTTCGTGTTTAAGTTGACATGGAGTGTAGGGCATTGTTAAACTAAAGTTATGAACAGCTCGTATAAAACCGGGGATATGGCCCGGAAGTTTCTACCCGGGAACCTTAAATTACCGGACTACGAGGAAATAGGATGATAGATTTAATCAGTAACGCCCGCGAATCGGGTATTTTTACTGTGACTTTCCCGCGTTTTATGCTGTCGAAATTCGCCGGCATGAGGGACAGTCATCTCCTAATTCCTGCAGTAGTCCGATCCTCCCGCATCAGAATGCGTCTGGAAATCGGGCTTTTTTTTCGGATTAGAGGAATAGATATCAATTCATTGAACAGAAGGTAGGTTGAATCATGTCTGTGCAAGTGGGTGTCATCATGGGCAGTAAATCCGATTGGGAAACAATGGAGCATGCCTGTAAGGTGCTTGAGGAGTTGGGGCTTTCCTATGAGAAAAAGGTAGTATCCGCACACCGGACTCCAGATCTGATGTTCAGCTATGCGGAGGAAGCGGCAGGCCGTGGTCTTCGGGTGATTATTGCCGGAGCGGGCGGGGCGGCTCATCTTCCGGGAATGGTGGCAGCGAAGACGATGCTGCCTGTAATAGGAGTGCCGGTACAGTCGAAGGCCTTGAACGGTCTGGATTCGCTGCTCTCGATCGTGCAGATGCCTGGTGGGATTCCGGTAGCTACAGTAGCGATCGGCCGTGCGGGGGCTGTTAACGCAGGCCTGTTGGCCGCTCAGATCATCGGGGCTTTTGATCCTGAAGTGCAGAGCCGGGTACAACAGCGACGTGATGCGACCCGTGACGAAGTACTGGAAAGCAGCAACAGTCTATGAGACCAGAGGAGTTTAAGGTGAGCGGGTCAGACAACCCCCGGACTTTGGCACCCGGGGCAACGATTGGCGTGCTGGGCGGCGGCCAGCTCGGGCGTATGATGGCGCATGCGGGCAGCGCCATGGGCTACCGCTTCGTGGCGCTGGACCCTGCGCCGGATGCGCCCTGCGGGCAGGTTACGCCGCAGATCATCGCGGCGTATGACGACCAGGACGCGGCGCGGGAGCTGGCGCAGCGCTCGGACGTGATCACGTACGAGTTCGAGAACGTCGACGCAGGCGTAGCCGCGCTGCTGACGGAGGAATCGTACGTGCCGCAGGGCAGCGCGCTGCTGTATACGACGCAGCATCGGCTGCGCGAAAAAGCCGCCATCGAGGCGGCGGGCGTTCCGGTCGCCCCGTACCGGAAGGTGGGCAGCCTCGCGGAGCTTACAGCCGCTGCTGCCGAACTGGGACTGCCCTGTGTGCTGAAGACAGCCACAGGCGGCTATGACGGCAAGGGACAAGCCGTCATCCGTCACGCAGAAGAGCTGCAGACCGCTTTTCAACAGGTGGTACCTGACTCTGCGTCAGCGGGTTTACCGGAACTGGTCCTTGAGAAATTCATTACTTTTCAATGTGAAATTTCTGTAATTGCTGCACGAAGCGCATCCGGGGAAGTAAAGAGCTTTCCACCCGCGGAGAACATTCATGTGAATAACATTTTGCATCTCTCTATTGTACCTGCACGGGTGCCTGAGAAAATTCAGCAAAGGGCGTGCCGGTTAGCGGAGACTTTGATAGATGGACTGAGCGCTGTTGGACTGCTGGCCGTGGAAATGTTCGTCACAGAAGACGGTGAACTGTTCGTCAATGAGTTGGCTCCCCGCCCCCACAATTCGGGGCATTATACTATGGATGCCTGCGTCACCTCGCAGTTCGAGCAGCATGTACGGGCTATCTGCAATTTACCGCTTGGGGATACAACATTGTTGACCCCTGTAGTAATGGTGAATGTATTGGGTGAACATATAGATGGAACGGTGGAGCGCCTATGTAAAGCGGATGATGAAGCAAACAAGCTGGGTATTGCACCTAAGCTTCATATATATGGCAAGACTGAGAAGAAGTTCGGCCGCAAAATGGGCCACATCAACCTGCTCTGCAAGGATACCGGAGACGGAATATCTTGGGTAGAGCAAACTAACCTTTGGAGGAAATAACAAACATGATCGAACGTTACAGCAGACCTGAGATGCGGGCCATTTGGACCGAAGAAAATAAATTTAACGCGTGGCTGGAAGTGGAGCTTTGTGCTTGTGAAGCATGGGCCGAGCTGGGAGTGATCCCGCATGAAGATGCGGCGAAGCTTCGGAAGGATGCTAAATTCGATATCGCACGCATTGACGAGATTGAACTAGAAACACGCCATGATGTTATCGCCTTTACTCGTGCGGTATCCGAGAGCCTAGGAGCGGAACGCAAATGGGTTCATTACGGACTTACCTCTACGGATGTAGTAGATACGGCTGTAGGCTACCTGCTGCGTCAGGCGAATGAGATTTTGGAGAAAGACATTATTAATTTCATTGAGATTCTAAAAGATAAAGCAATAGCTTACAAAGATACGCCGATGATGGGCAGAACTCATGGTGTGCATGCCGAGCCAACGACTTTCGGTCTCAAGATGGCGCTTTGGTACGAAGAAATGAAACGTAACCTGGAGCGTTTCCGTCATGCTGCGAACGGTGTGCAGTTTGGTAAAATCTCTGGCGCGGTTGGAACCTACGCTAACATTGATCCGTTTGTTGAAGAGTTCGTCTGCCGCAAGCTGGGTACGAGCCCTGCTCCAATCTCCACACAAACACTGCAGCGTGACCGTCACGCTGAGTATATGGCGACTTTGGCTCTGGTTGCCACTTCGCTGGACAAGTTCGCCACTGAAATCCGTGCCCTGCAAAAGAGTGAAATCCGCGAGGTGGAAGAAGCTTTTGCTAAAGGACAAAAAGGTTCGTCAGCTATGCCGCATAAGCGCAATCCAATCGGCTGCGAGAACATTTCCGGCCTGTCCCGTGTTATTCGCGGGCACATGGTAACTGCCTATGAGAACGTCCCACTGTGGCACGAACGCGATATTTCGCACTCCTCGGTAGAACGCATCATCCTGCCGGATGCAACTATGCTGTTGAACTATATGCTGAATCGTTTCGGGAACATTGTGAAGAACCTGACTGTTTTCCCTGAAAATATGAAGCGCAACATGAACGCCACCTACGGAGTTCCATTTTCCGGCCGTATCCTAACCAAGCTGATCGACAAAGGCCTTAGCCGTGAGCAAGCATACGATACCGTTCAACCGCGGGCAATGCAGGCTTGGGAGGATCAAATCCAGTTCCGCGACATCGTGGAAGCCACACCTGAAATCACGAATGTGCTCACCCCTGAAGAGATCGAGGATGCTTTCAATCCTACTTGGCATCTGAAGCATGTGGACACCATCTTCCGCAAGCTGGAACTTATCTAAAAAAAGGTAAGTTAGTGGTGAAGTAAGGATCGTAGTAATAAAAATAAACTGGTTAAAGAGTAACGTAGAGAAATTTTGGAACCGTAGAAGCGTCAGCGTTCGCCTTTATCCTCAGATTTCAACCGATATGTTCGGTTCAATTAAGAAGTCTGAGGATAACAGCGATCGGAGGTCCAAACATTTCTTGGAGTTACTCGGCTGAGACCAGTCCTTTATAAATGAAGATCATTAGTTCAAGGGAGGAAAGGTCATGACATCACCGGCCGTATCCACAGCCGTGGAACTCATCAATGCGCCGCTGCTCTATAAAGGAAAGGTCCGTGAACTCTACGATTTGGGGGACGAAGTACTAATCGTTGTGACGGACCGCATATCGGCGTTTGATTATGTACTGGACCCAGCGGTACCTGAGAAGGGGAATGTGCTTAACCGGTTAAGTGCTTATTGGTTCGGACAGACCAAGGACCTGATAGACAATCATGTCGTGCATATCGATGTAGATCAGCTTGGGGACATCGTTAAGGATAGAGAGGCTCTAAAGAATCGGGTTATGGTCGTTCGCAAAGCGGAGCGGATCGATATTGAATGCGTCGTTCGCGGATGTATCACCGGCGGAGGATGGCGGCAGTACGAGGAAACAGGCAAGGTAAATGGCATTGAGCTTCCTGTAGGCTTACGCAAAAACGCGTTGCTGGCACAGCCGATTTTCACACCTGCAGCCAAGAATGATGTTGGCCATGATGAGGACATTCCTTTTGACAAAATGAAAGAGTTAATCGGAGCGGAGCTGGCGGAGGAGTTGAAGGAGAAAAGCCTGATGCTGTTCGCTTTTGCCAGAGATTATTGCGCGGAGCGGGGAATTATTCTTGCCGATTGCAAATTCGAATTTGGTCTGCTGGACGGTAAGATCATCTTGATCGATGAGATTTTCACACCGGATGCTTCACGCTTCTGGGCTAAGGACAAATACGCTCTTGATATTGAGATAGACAGCATGGATAAGGAGCCGGTTCGAACCTATCTTTCCGGATCTACTTGGGATAAAAATAGCACGCCTGATCCACTTCCGGTTGAAGTAGTAGAGGAAACCACTCGTCGGTATTTAGACATATATCATCGTCTTACTGGGAAGTCTTTAATTTAATTGCACATTTTACAGTTATTTCGGCCGACAAGGTCTGTGTTTTGACTTTAGATGTACTTTGTACAACTAAGTGGAGTGTGGATTAGCTTTTAGCAGAGTTTAGAGGGATATAGATGTACAGAGTGCAACTAAACTATATTTAGCGGGGAAAAGAGACCTTTTAAGTGTACTTTATACAGTTAAAAGTTTTTGCCTCAAGTAAGGCCTCCAGAGATTACGTGATTTAAGCATAAGTTCTCATTGCGGGTAAGATGTCGTCGGTTTCCACGTAACCAAGGTGTGCTAATTAAATTTTAGGAGGAAATACAAACGTATGTTAAAAGCGACGGTGTATGTAACCATTAAAAAAAGCGTGCTTGATCCACAAGGGGTAGCGGTACAAGGGGCACTGCGTTCCGTAGGGTTTCAGGAAGTAGAAAGCTTGCGTATTGGTAAGTATATGGAAATGACGCTAGATACGGACGACCGCGCAGTTGCTGAAGAACGCCTTAAGGAAATGTGTGAAAAACTGCTTGCCAACACGGTGATCGAGGATTACCGATACGAATTGGAGGACTAAAAGTCATGAAATTTGCTGTACTTGTCTTTCCGGGCTCCAATTGTGATATTGACTGCTACAAGGCGGTAGAGGATACTCTCGGCGAGCCTGTCGATTATGTGTGGCATACAGCCACGGACTTATCGGCTTACGATTGCATTTTGGTACCAGGCGGCTTTTCCTATGGGGACTATCTCCGTTGTGGAGCCATTTCCCAATTTGCTCCAGTGATGGCTGAGGTTGCAAAAGCAGCTGAGCAAGGTAAGTTCGTGCTCGGTATTTGCAACGGATTCCAGATTTTAACTGAAGCAGGTTTACTGCCAGGTGCGCTTCGCCGCAATATGTCTATGAAGTTCCGTTGTCATGACTCTGTGCTTAAGGTAGTTAATAACACAACCCCATTTACAGTTGACTATGCTAAGGATGAAGAGATTATTATTCCGATCGCCCACGGCGAAGGCAACTACTATTGTGATGAAGAGACTCTGGAACAACTAAAAGTCAACAATCAGATCGTATTCACATACAGCGACAACCCTAACGGATCAGTAGCTGATATTGCAGGTGTCAGTAACATTCAAGGTAATGTAGTCGGCATGATGCCTCACCCGGAACGTGCGGCTAACGCGCTTCTCGGTTCGGAAGACGGCAAACGGATGTTCACATCTATACTGAAGACTTGGAGGGATCGTCATGGCGCAGCAAGTATCCGTTAAGGAACCGACCGCAGAACAAATTGCGGAGCAAAAAATCTACAGTCAATTCGGTGTGTCGGACAGCGAATATGAGCTTATCAAGTCTTTCATGGGACGCCTTCCGAACTATACGGAAATCGGTGTGTTTAGTGTAATGTGGTCCGAACATTGTGCCTACAAGAACTCGAAACCGCTGCTGCGGCGTTTTCCGGTAACTGGACCTCGTGTCCTAATGGGACCAGGCGAAGGTGCCGGGATTGTAGATATCGGAGACAACCAAGCGGTTGTATTCAAAATCGAAAGCCATAACCATCCATCGGCGGTAGAACCTTTTCAAGGAGCGGCGACAGGCGTGGGCGGCATCATTCGTGATATTTTTTCCATGGGAGCCCGACCTGTAGCCCTGCTGAATTCTCTTCGTTTCGGAAAGCTTGAGAGTGAACGGGTAAAATATTTGTTCGAGCATGTCGTGTCCGGTATCGCAGGCTACGGTAACTGTATCGGAATTCCTACCGTTGGCGGCGAAATTATGTTCGATGACAGCTATGATGGAAACCCGCTTGTTAACGCAATGTGTATTGGCCTGATTGATCACGATAAAATTCAGCGCGGTGTCGCTAAGGGTGTAGGCAATCCGGTCTTTTATGTAGGCCCTCCTACTGGACGTGATGGTATTCACGGTGCCACTTTTGCCTCGGTAGAACTGAGTGAAGAAACCGAAGCAAAACGGTCCGCCGTTCAGGTGGGCGATCCCTTTATGGAGAAGCTCGTTATGGAATCCTGTCTGGAACTGATCAATAGCGGTATTGTTATTGGTATTCAGGACATGGGTGCAGCTGGTCTGACTTGCTCAAGCGCCGAGATGGCTAGTAAAGCGGGTAATGGTCTTGAATTGTATCTAGATCAAGTACCGCAGCGTGAAGAAGGTATGACGCCTTACGAAATGATGCTCTCGGAATCTCAGGAGCGGATGCTGTTTGTAGTAGAACCTAAGGATGAGGCGCAGGCCCAGGAGATTTTTGATCGTTGGGGCGTTATCTGCTGTAAAGTCGGCAAAGTAACGGATGACGGCCGCTTGAAGCTGATCCATCACGGTGAGGTTGTCGGCGATATGTCGGTTACAGCGCTGGTAGATGAGTGCCCAGTCTATGATAAGCCATCATCAGTTCCCGCTTACTATGTGGAGAACGAGGCTGTGGATACGCTGAACTATGAAGAAGTAACCGATTTGGGCGGGGCACTTCGTACCGTTCTCGGATCACCAACTGTTGCGAGTAAAGCATGGGTATATAACCAATATGACTACATGGTTCGGACCAGCACAGCGGTTCGTCCCGGCTCTGATGCGGCGGTAATTACGATTCAGGGTACACGTAAAGGTCTGGCTATGACAACGGACTGTAACGGTCGTTATGTCTATCTTGATCCTGAAGTAGGCGGTCGTATTGCGGTTAGTGAAGCGGCTCGCAACATCGTCTGCTCCGGTGCCAAGCCGTTGGCGATTACAGACAACCTTAACTTTGGCAACCCTGAGAAACCGGAGATTTTCTGGCAAATGGAAAAAGCAGTAGATGGTATGGCGGAAGCCTGCCGCGTGCTGGATACCCCGGTAATCGGCGGAAATGTCAGTCTTTATAATGAAAATGCATCTGGTTCGATCTATCCGACCCCAGTTGTCGGTATGGTAGGACTAGTAGAAGATACGGATCACATTACGACCCAAGCTTTCAAGCAAGAGGGCGACGCTATCCTTCTGCTCGGAGTAACCCAAGCAGAGCTTGGCGGCAGTGAATTCCAATATGCTGTACATGGTGTAACGGAAGGACGTCCTCCTGCTTTGGATTTGGAGACTGAGAAGAAGCTTCTAAATGCGGTGCTTGGAGCGATTCGTGCAGGATTGGTTCGTTCCGCGCATGACCTGTCCGAAGGTGGACTGTCTGTAGCGCTTGCTGAAAGCTGTATTAGCGGGGGTATTGGTGCAAACGTTGAGTTATCTGCTAACGGGCTTCGGTCTGATGTGGCGTTGTTCAGCGAAACTCAATCCCGTATTGTGCTGACATCGGCACCTGATCGTGCGGAAGAGTTGAAGGCAGCCATTGTGGCCGCTGGCGTACCGGTGGAAATCATCGGAACGGTAGGTGGAGACAGACTGCGGGTTAACCTGGATGGAACATCCGTATTAGACGAACCTGTAGCAGAATTGAAATTCATTTGGGAGGATGCTATTCCATGTCTTATGAAATAAAGACCGGGAAAGAGCAGGCGGATCCTATCCTGTGGACCGGTGACTATTACAATCAAGGAACGGGCTCAGGAGATATTTTTGATACATTAAAAGAGGAATGCGGCGTTTTCGGGGTCTTCGGACACCCGGAAGCTGCTTCTATGTCCTATTACGGTTTGCATGCCTTGCAGCACCGTGGAGAAGAAAGCGCGGGCATCTGTGTAGCAGATGGACGTGATTTTAATTACCACCGCGGTATGGGTCTCGTAAAGGAAGTATTCGATAAAGATAAAATTGCTTCGCTGATCGGGGATATGTCCATCGGGCATGTACGTTACTCCACCAGCGGCGACAGCCGGTTAACCAACGCGCAACCGTTGATATTCAAGTACCGTGACGGCGATTTGGCAATCGCCACCAACGGCAACATTGTTAACGAACCGTTGATTCGTAAGCAATTAGAGCAAAACGGCTCTATTTTTCAAACCACTAGTGATACAGAAGTGCTCGCCCATCTCATTGCCCGTTCACAAAAGGATTTTGTCGAAGCCACGAAGGATGCGTTGCAGCAGCTGGTAGGCGGATTCGCTTTTCTGCTAATGACGAATGACAAGCTGGTTGTGGCCACGGATTCACACGGACTGCGTCCGCTTGTAATGGGGCGTGTGGGTGAAGCTTATGTATTCGCCTCGGAATCCTGTGCGCTGGAGGTTATCGGAGCGAAATTAGTCCGCGATATTGAGCCTGGAGAAGTATTGGTGCTTGATAAAGATGGCTTGCTGGAGGACCGTTTTACAGAGCCGAAGCGCAAGGCGCTTTGTGCGATGGAGTATATCTACTTCTCTCGTCCCGACAGTGATATGAACGGATCGAACCTGCACTCTGCGCGCAAGCGTATGGGTAGCCGAATGGCGCTTGAGGCCTTCGTTGACGCTGATCTCGTAACAGGCGTCCCCGATTCCAGTATTTCAGCAGCCATTGGTTATGCAGAGCAGACCGGTATCCCTTATGAGCTGGGACTGATCAAAAATAAATACACAGGACGGACGTTCATCCAGCCAAGCCAGGAGCTGCGTGAGCAGGGCGTGAAGATGAAGCTGAGTGCGGTACGCAGCGTCGTTGAAGGCCAACGTGTTGTCATGATCGATGATTCTATCGTACGCGGCACCACTTCCCGCCGTATCGTGAACCTGTTGCGCGAAGCCGGAGCTGCAGAAGTCCATGTTCGCATTACTTCACCACCCTTCAAAAACCCGTGTTTCTACGGTATTGATACACCCGATCGTCGTGAGCTTATTGCCTCTTACCAAACCATTGAGGAAATGTGCCTTGAAATTAACGCCGATTCACTGGCGTTTCTGTCGCCAGAAGGGCTGATCAGCTCGATCGGCGGGCATAATAGCGGAGATTATAAAGGTGGATTATGTCTTTCTTGCTTCGATAACGATTACCCGACCCAGGTTGATTTTGGCGGGGAAGAGAAAGACGGCTGCGGTTGTTAAAGCGTAGGGTGATCCCGGAGGGCGCAGCCTTCCGGCCACCCGTAGCATTGGGGTTAAAGTTTTTAGTTTTTAGTTTTTAGTTTTTAGTTTTTAGTTTTTAGTTTTTAGTTTTTAGTTTTTGGTGTGTGGAGGTGCTTGCTAGTTCCAAGCACCGAGATCTACTGCCCTAGGGTAGGCGTGAATTGCTGGCTTGCAGCAGGTTTGAATTCGGTGGTTAGGGGAGTCATGGAGAGGAATATTGGAACTGTAGAAGCGTAGCGTTCGCCTTTATGGGGGGATTTCTACCGCCAAGAGCGGTTTAAATCAGGAAATCCAACCATAACAGCCGATCGGAAGTCCAATATTCATCGTAATGATGCCCTAATATCCACCTATTCAGGGGTTTCTGCTGCCCCCACAAACGCGCTCTAAATAATAATAAATGAGGTGTCCAATAGTGTCGGAAGCTTATAAAAATGCCGGAGTGGATATTGCGGCTGGCAACGAAGCCGTAGAACGCATGAAGAAGCACGTGAAACGCACTTACCGTCCTGAAGTGATGACGGAGCTGGGTGGATTCGGTGCACTGTTCGGACTCAATAAGGACAAGTATGATGAGCCGGTATTGGTGTCTGGAACCGACGGCGTAGGCACGAAGCTGAAGATCGCGTTCGCGGCAGACCGCCACGACACGATTGGCATTGATGCAGTAGCAATGTGTGTGAACGACATTGTCGTACAGGGCGCTGAACCGCTGTTCTTCCTCGATTATCTAGCATGCGATAAAGTAGTACCTGAGAAAATCGAAGCCATCGTTGCTGGGATCGCAGAGGGCTGTCATCAGGCCGGCTGTGCACTAATCGGCGGCGAAACAGCAGAAATGCCGGGTATGTATTCAGCGGGTGAATATGACATCGCCGGATTTACAGTTGGCGTAGCGGATAAAGCCAAGCTCGTAACAGGTGCGAACATAGCGCCTGGAGATACCGTAATTGGCTTGGCTTCGAGCGGTGTGCACAGCAACGGATTTTCGTTGGTGCGCAAGCTTTTGCTGGAGGCAGACGGTTATGAATTAAACGAAGTGGTAGCTGAGCTTGGGGCACCGCTAGTAGATGTTCTCTTAGCACCTACCAAGATTTACGTAAAGCCTTTGCTCTCGTTATTGGAACAGCTTACTGTGAAGGGAATGGCTCACATTACCGGAGGCGGGTTCATCGAGAACATACCGCGCGTACTGCCTGAAAGTGTTGATGTAGAGATTAATTACGGCTCATGGCCGATTCTGCCCATCTTCGATTTGCTGCAAAGCAAAGGCAATGTAAGCAACCGGGACATGTTCACTACTTTTAACATGGGTATCGGCCTTGTATTGGTCGTTGATGCTGCTGACGGTGAACGTGCACTGGAGCTACTTAAAGCTAGTGGTGAGGAAGCGTACCATATAGGCACGGTAACGGAAGGGGAACGCAAAGTTACCTTTACGGGAGCTGAAGTCTAATGCTGCAGAGTCGAATCGCTGTTTTTGCCTCCGGGCAGGGCAGTAATTTTACTGCACTGATTGATGCTCAGAATAAAGGTAACCTTGGCGGTGGCCGCATTGAATTGCTGGTGTCTGATAAGCCGGAGGCACCGGTGGCACAACGAGCGAAGGAGGCGGGGATTCCTACCCTCCTGTTGCGGCCGAAGGACTTCGCCAGCCGTGAGCTTTATGAAGCTGAGATTGTGGCGGAACTTCAGCGCCTGGAGATCGGGTTGATTGTGCTTGCCGGTTATATGCGCCTCATTACACCTGTGCTGCTAACGCCTTACAGCGGACGGATCATTAACATTCACCCCTCGCTTCTGCCGGCTTTTGCGGGCAAAGATGCGATAGGCCAGGCCCTGGAATATGGTGTGAAGCTGACGGGAGTTACTGTGCATTTTGTCGACGGGGGAATGGATACCGGGCCTGTCATTGCACAACGCAGCATAGCGGTGGAGGATAACGATACCGTTGATTCGCTCTCAGAACGTATTCATAAGGTTGAATATGAGTTGTATCCTGAGGTTGTCGGCGCTTTTGCCGCGGGAAGAATTTCTTTGGATGGAAGAAAGACGATGGTTCGCGAAATGTAAGCTGTAATGAGGCCGATTGGCTACGAATATCGACGATTTGAGCGAGTACTATAACCAATGCCATCATTTTCTGATATTTCTCGGGAAATATTGCACAAGCGTCATTTGGTGTCGTACCGTCAGTTGGTAATACTGTTAATAATGTCCTCTGTGTCATATACTAGCCTCACCGTTGGGGCTTGTGAGCTCTTATATAGGCAAATTAGACGGAAAACATCCTACTAAATCGAGCCTAATTAAGTGGTAGAGGAATTTAGCTGGAAAATATCCCTCTAATTCGGTCATTTTCGGTCATTTTGGTGAGATCTGATCCAATATGAGTGATTTAGTAGGAATTTTTCCTACTAAATGCCTCTGTAAAGCTGAAAGTGAACAATTAGCCGGATAAATTCCCTCTAAATTGTCGGACAACCAAATCAATCGATGAATGATCTTTGATTCTTCTGCCTTGCACTCAACGGAATTTTATTAATGGGTACCCACCCGTTTTGAAAATAGGTCATACGCTACACCCCACTAAATCGCACGTTAATCGGAGGAGGACTATTCAAAGTGAGTATCAAAAGAGCGCTGGTCAGCGTATCGGATAAACAGGGCATCGTGGATTTTTGTCGCGAGTTGTCTGCATTGGGCGTAGAAATCATCTCCACAGGCGGAACAAGCACACTTCTGGCTAAAGAAGGCGTACCGGTCATCGGTATTTCCGATGTAACAGGTTTTCCTGAAATTATGGACGGACGCGTTAAAACGCTGCATCCTGCTGTACACAGCGGATTGCTTGCGGTTCGTGATAATGAGGAGCACACGCGGCAAATGACTGAACTGGGTCTGGATTATATCGACTTGGTTGTGGTTAATTTGTATCCTTTTGCGGAGACCATTGCTAAACCGGATGTGTCTTACGAGGAAGCCATCGAGAATATCGATATTGGCGGTCCGACAATGCTGCGTTCTGCGGCGAAAAATCATGCCTTCGTGAGTGTGGTAGTAGATGCGGCGGATTACAGTACTGTTCTTGAGGAAATTCGCGCAGGTGGGGATACATCCCTTACAACACGCAAACGGCTTGCGGCAAAAGTATTCCGTCACACGGCGGCTTACGATGCCTTGATTTCCGATTATATGGCTAACGTTACCGGTGAACCTCTGCCGGAGCGCTATACGGTTACTTACGAGAAGATTCAGGACCTTCGTTATGGCGAAAATCCGCATCAGAAGGCGGCTTTTTACCGCAAGCCTCTGGCGGCAGCGGATACGCTTACGGCTGCTGAACAGCTGCATGGCAAAGAACTATCCTACAACAATATCAATGATGCCAATGCTGCGCTGCAAATCGTTAAGGAATTTGAAGAACCCGCTGTGGTGGCAGTTAAGCATATGAATCCTTGTGGAGTAGGCGTAGGAGCTAGTGTATATGAAGCTTACCAAAAAGCCTACAATGCTGATCCTACCTCCATCTTCGGCGGAATTG
This sequence comes from Paenibacillus wynnii, assembly GCF_030812855.1. Lineage (GTDB taxonomy): Bacteria > Bacillota > Bacilli > Paenibacillales > Paenibacillaceae > Paenibacillus_AQ > Paenibacillus_AQ wynnii_A. Next base: position 54,464 of record NZ_JAUSTK010000026.1, on the reverse strand, counting down.
TAGCCGCGAATCGCATCGTGGATGCCGATACGGCGAATCTGCTTAAGGATATTTTCCTGGAAATCGTGCTCGCACCAGGCTTCACGGAAGAAGCAATCGAAATTTTGACGAAAAAGAAAAATATCCGTTTGCTCAAAATTGGTAATCTCAGCTCTGCATCTGCGCGCCAAACCAGTTTTGTCGTAACTTCCATTGAGGGCGGTATGGTCGTACAGGAAAGCGACGTGCACTCCGTTAATCCAGATGAACTTCAAGTGGTTACAGACCGTAAGCCATCTGAAGATGAAATGAAACAGCTGCTCTTCGGCTGGAAGGTAGTTAAGCATGTGAAGTCTAATGCCATTGTATTGGCAGCAGACGACATGACAGTAGGTGTAGGTGCAGGCCAAATGAATCGGGTGGGTGCAGCCAAAATCGCAATTGAACAAGCAGGAGATAAAGCTAAGGGAGCAATCCTTGCATCTGATGCATTTTTCCCAATGGGAGATACGCTTGAAATGGCTGCGAAGGCAGGCATCACGGCGGTTATTCAGCCGGGCGGTTCCATTAAAGACGAGGAATCCATTAAAGTTGCAAATGAATATGGCATTGCTATGGTCTTCACCGGCGTCCGCCATTTTAAACACTAGAACGCTGGGGAGGTACCTATGGATATTTTAGTAGTAGGCGGTGGCGGTCGGGAGCATGCGATTATCTGGAGTCTATCGAAGAGCACGAAGGCGGGTAAAATTTATTGTGCACCCGGCAACGCCGGAATTGCGCAGCTTGCAGAGTGCGTACCCATCGGGGTCTTCGAATTTGATCGCTTGACCGCTTTTGCGAAGGAAAAGGAAGTCGGTCTAGTCGTGATTGGACCGGATGATCCGCTTGCAGCAGGGATTGTCGATGCTTTTGAAGCTCAGGGCATCCCGGTGTTCGGGCCGCGCCGTAATGCGGCTGAGATTGAAGGCAGCAAAACCTTCATGAAGGATCTGCTCCATAAATACAATATTCCGACAGCAGCCTATCAGAAGTTCAGTGATTATGATTCGGCACTTTCCTACTTGCGTGAGCAAGAGCTGCCAATCGTTATCAAGGCAGACGGCCTAGCGGCAGGGAAAGGTGTAACGGTAGCCTATTCGCGGGATGAGGCCGAGCAGGCGTTGCTTGATATCATGGTGACTAAGGTTTTTGGTGATGCGGGTAGTCAGGTTGTCATAGAGGAATTTTTGGCGGGGCAGGAAATGTCAATTCTAGCCTTCGTGGATGGGGAGACAGTGCGTCCTATGGCCGCTGCTCAAGATCATAAACCGATATTTGATGGCGACAAAGGACCTAATACAGGCGGAATGGGCACGTATTCTCCTCTGCCGCATATCAACGATTCCATCATCCAGGAAGCCGTAGAAACGATTATCATTCCAACTGCTAAGGCCATGGTGGCCGAAGGCCGTCCCTTCAGCGGTGTATTATTTGCTGGGCTGATGATCTCTCCGGATGGAAAACCCAAGACGATAGAGTTCAATGCTCGTTTTGGAGACCCGGAAACACAAGTTGTATTGCCGCGCTTGCGCACGGATCTACTGGATATTTTCCTGGCTGTAGTAGAAGGAAGATTAGCAGATATCGATATTCAGTGGAGCGACGAGGCCGCGGTATGTGTAGTCCTTGCATCGGGTGGTTATCCCGGTTCGTATCCTAAGGGAGTTCCTATAAATGGCCTTGCAGATAGCCCGGAAGAGCTTATCTTCCATGCAGGAACAGCTCGAGATGAGCATGGGAATTGGATTACGAACGGCGGACGGGTACTGGGTGTAGTAGGAATGGGCGCCAATATCGCAGAAGCCCGGTCTGCTGCCTACAAGAGCGCTGAGGGTATTACTTTTGCAGGAAAACAGAATCGAAGTGACATTGCTGCGAAAGCTCTCGTATGAGGACAAAGAACCGGATCTTGAAAATTTTTACGTATTAAGTCCTAAAAAGGGACTGACAAGTAGTATAAGAAGTGGTATACTACAAAAAGTACGGGGGAAAATGACCGGATATATACAGATAAAAGGCCTTTCCGATCATGGAAAGGCCTTTTTTAACAATCAGTTGCCAGAATTCCCCCACTTCAAAAGTGGTGGGATGAATGGCAACGGTCTTCCTTCTTTGACTAATCCAACCTAAAACGATACGTTAGAAGTATTCAGTCCTATTACATAAAAGGTTGTGTTGTAAATGGAGTTAGACTCTAATAACCATTCAGTGTTCTCACGGATACTCGAGTATATTCAGCCCAATTACAATATCACGCTCCAAGAATGGAATCATCAACGCTATAAAAGTGCTTCCTCTCGACTGATAAAGAAAGGGTGGAGCACCTATTGATGTAATCAAAAAGTATATTGAAACTCAAGGTCAGAAATGAGGTGAAACCTTGCTGAAAGCCTACAAATATCGCATCTATCCAAACCACGAGCAACAACAATATTTAGCAAAAGTATTCGGCTGCGTTCGGTTCATCTTCAATAAGATGCTTGCGGATAAGATCGAACACTATAAGCAAACCGAAAAGATGCTGGGCAATACTCCCGCCCCGTACAAAAAAGAGTTTGAATGGCTTAAAGAAGTGGATAGTTTGGCTTTGGCAAACGCGCAACTCCACCTAGACAAAGCCTATAAGAACTTTTTCCGTGATAAGAACGTTGGCTTCCCTAAATTCAAAAGCAAGAAGACGAACAACCATAGCTTCACAACGAACAATCAAAACGGAACCATAGCCATTGAAGATGGCTATATCAAAATTCCCAAGCTGAAGACAAGAATCAGAATCAAGCTACATCGTCAAATCACGGGGTTAATCAAATCTTGCACTGTATCCAAAACGCCATCAGGAAAATACTTTGCTTCCGTATTGGTTGAAACAGAAATAGCCCAACTCCCAAAATCAGATCGAAAAATCGGGGTTGATCTTGGACTTAAATCATTCGCAATCACTTCTGACGGAGATGTTATTGACAATCCAAAGCATCTAAGAAAATCTGAAATGAGATTAGCGAAGTTACAACGCTCGTTATCACGCAAGAAAAAAGGTTCAAATAATCGCAACAAAGCAAAAGTTAAAGTTGCCAATATGCATGAAAAAATAGCTAATCAGCGTAAAGACTTTTTACACAAAGCTTCTTCCGACATGATTAACGATAACCAAGTGATCGTCATGGAAGACTTGCGCGTAAAGAACATGATGCAGAATCACAAATTAGCTAAAGCTATATCCGAAGTTTCTTGGGCGATGTTTAGATCCATGATCGAATACAAAGCGTCATGGTATGGCAGGAAAGTAATTATTGCTCCCAAGCATTACGCAAGCAGCCAACTATGTTCATGTTGTGGGTACAAAAACGCTGAGACTAAAAAGCTAGGTGTCCGTGAATGGACTTGTCCAGAATGTAACTCTCAGCATGACAGAGACATTAACGCTGCGCAGAACTTGTTGAAACTAGCAATGTAAATTGCACTCACCGGGTTAGGAACTAGCCTATAAGCTTGGGTAAACTTGGAGCAGTAGCTCTATTGACCAAGAAGCACCCACCTCTTAGGTGGTGTGCAGTTCACAGATCTAGGAGTACAAATTTTCGGGGTACCCTACAAAGGTACTAGAATAAGCTTCGAATCCTATAGCTCCACTTTGTGGGGCTTTTTACATACGGCTTGCTTAGGAATCCTGGATGCCTTGATATGTAATATTCCGATTGTAGCAAGACTGCACAAACTATCCGTTGTGGGATATAATCATAGTGCGGATAGCGATGCGACTTGAACCGTATAGCTAGTCACAGATTTAAGGGGGAATAAGTTTTGATAAAGGTTGGAAGAAATGAATTATGCCCGTGCGGAAGCGGGAAAAAATATAAAAAGTGCTGCATTGACAAGGAATCCTCAGTAATGGAATCATTGCTTCGTCTTGTAACCACGGATGAAGTTGCGGCGGCTCAAGAGGCAGAGGTTTATGAACCCACACTCTCTGAAGCTGAAAGGGTACACACTGCCGGAACATCCAAAGGTAATCTCACGATGGCCAAGATTAAGAAAATGGTATCCAAGGATTTGAAGTGGGACAACTCGTCTCACGAGCAGCTGGCATTGCATCTTATTGAGAGCATGAAAAACGACTATGAAAATGAACTTATCTCTGAGGCGCTGTTGCTCTGGAACGGATATTCCCTCCACACCAAACCTGCGGTGAAGAAAGTGGGTTCTTATTGTGCAGCCATTGAGTATTTGCTGTCACAGGAATATGGATTTCTTGTAACACAGACTGAAGTGGCTAAAAAGTATGAAGTCACTACAGCAACAGTGTCTCGCAATTTCAAGGAGCTTCTCAGTTATGTAGAAGAATATGGAATGGCCGGTGAGCAAGATGAGCTTCTATCCATAACAACCGGTTCCGGCACTCCCAAGGAGAAGGAGCAATATCTCTTGCACAAAGCGGGAGAAGCCACGTCCCCTAAGAAACGTATTCAGTTGGCTGAAGCGGCGCTTGAGGTTTATCCGAACAGCTCGGATGCCTACTTGATTCTAGCAGAGGAAGCAGAGAATGAGCATGAAGCCCGGGCTTTCTTAAAGTCAGGAATGGATGCCGGCAAGCGCGAGCTGGGTGACCTGTTTTTTGAGAAGAACAAAGGGTATTTCTGGGGGCTTTCCGAGACTAGACCCTACATTAGAATTTGCAAAAGCTATGCAGAATCCTGCTGGTTTGGTGGAAACGGTGAGGAAGCAGCCAAGACCTTAGAGCATATTCTAGAGCTTAATACAGAGGATAACACAGGTGCCCGGTACTTGCTGTTAGCTGTATATTTGTACAATAACCGTCTAAATGATGCGGATCGCATGCTGAAAAACCACGGCAAGGATGACGCCGCTGCCGCTTTTGCCTACGATCGAATTGTGTTGGAGTATAAGCGGAACGGAATTACCTCACAGCTAAAAATGCTGTATCGTATTGCTCGTAATGTGAACAAACATGTGCCTGACTATCTTCTTGGTGTAAAAAGATTGCCGCATAACCTACCTGATTTCATAGGCATGGGAGATGCCAACGAAGCTGTTGAGTATGTAATTATGCATTCCCGCCTCTGGGCAAGCTTGCCGGATCTTTTGAAATGGATGCTTAAACAATAGAATGTAATCAGTAAGAATGAAAACACAGTCCTTAATCCGGCTGTGTTTTTATGCATTCAAATTTGAAATAATAACTAACCTCTTATGTAATGTATTTCCATAGAAATCTAGAGTGGGAAAAGTCGAACCCATACACTTTTCAAATCATTTGGCATAAAACCTAACATGTATAACAAATCCCTGTCGAAAGTCCGATATTAATAGTAAATGAATGTTTTTTTGTAGGAATTAGTCGAATGATTCCGGTGAAAAATCAATCCAAGGTACTATTTTATTTGAAAAAGGCGGGATCTCCCTATGAAACAACAAGATTTTCACAAAGAGAAAATGAAGTCCATTTTAGTATTGAGGTTTCAAAAAATTGTAAATTCGATTTCCAACATGGGTATTAGGGGGAAATTGTTTCTATCTGTAATTTTGTCTATTACTATTATATTTTCGATAGTATCCCTCGTCATTTATAGCAATGCTAAGAAAATTATTATTGAAGATCTAAACAGCTCTTTGTCCTACGAGAAGGGGCAGATTGCAGAGAAAGTTAACCAAATGCTGCAGCCTGCTTCCGATAGCGTGCAGATGCTGAATGCTAATGCTTATGTCCGTGATTACATATCACAGGTAAGTTCAAAAGAGACGGTCAAGTCTACTTCAGGTTATAGTGAACTAATTCGCACATTAAATCTGATCAAAAATAATAATAAGAATCTGCTTAATGTATACATAGGCATAGCTTCCGCTAACAAGCTCATCACGCATGATGAATTTGAGCCTCCGGCAGATTACAATTTGAAAGAACGCGGCTGGTACATGACCACAGTCCAAAATAAAAGGCTTACGGTAACGGATCCTTATATAGATGCTTTAACAGGCAAAATGGTGGTCAGTCTCAGTTCACCCATAATGGATGACAGCGGGAAAGTCATCGGCGCAGCCGGAGTGGACATTTCCACAGAACAGATTACTGAGGCTCTGAGTGCTTTTAATTACAAGGGAAGTGGCTTTGCCATACTGACTGATAAGACGGGGGCATTCATTTATCACCCAAACAGTGATTATATTCTACTCAAAAAAATGGGTGACCTTGGCGAAGATTGGAAGGCCGTCGGCGACAAAATAGTGCAGTGGGGCACTGATGTTATCAAAACGGATATAGATGGACGTTCCAATTATGTATCCTACGCACCTGCTGTGGAAAAGCAATGGGCAGTAGCGCTGGTGGTACCGGCTGGAGATGCTGAGAGTGAGCTTAAGCTGTTCCAGACCATATTCTTAATCTCTACATTGGCGGCAATTCTTATTATGGGTGTTCTGTTGTACTTTGTATCCAACAGTATACTGAAGCAGATTCCGATCCTTACATCTTCCTTCCGAACAGCCATGTCAGGGGATCTATCCGTGCGGGCAAAGGTAACGTCTAAGGGAGAAATCGCTGTATTGGCAGAAGGTTTCAATGATATGATCTCCTCTCAGCAGGAACTCATCAAAGAGATTATGAAAAATTCCAGCAACATCTCAGGGTCAGTAGATGCAACTGAGAAAAATGTATTCGAGCTGGATGAAAATATAGCAGATGTATCGGCAACAACTGAAGAATTATCGGCAGGTATGGAGCAGACTGCAGCTTCCATGCAGGAGATGAACGCCAGTACAATAGAAATTGAGAATGCTATTGAGAATATTGCCAGAAAAGCACAGGACGGTGCACAATCGGCTAAAGAAATTAATGAGCGTGCTGAGCGTCTTAGAGAAGGTGCTGTTCTATCACGCCAGCAAGCAGATCAAATATATGGTCAAGGTGAAATCAAGCTGCGTAATGCGATTGAACAATCCAGATCTATTTCACAGATTAGTGCATTGTCAGGCGCTATTCTGGAGATTGCTTCCCAGACCAATCTTTTATCGTTGAACGCTTCGATTGAAGCCGCGCGTGCGGGAGAAGCGGGACGAGGTTTTGCGGTGGTAGCTGAAGAAATTCGTAAATTAGCCGAGAACTCACGCGAGACCGTATCCGAAATTCAGGAAGTTACACACTCGGTTGTCGGGGCTGTATCCAATCTGGTAGAGGGTGCTGAGAGCATGCTCCAATTCGTAGATCAGCAAGTTCTTAAGGATTACGATGCTATGCAGGAGACGGGCCGTCAGTATAGTGAGGATGCTAAATATGTAGAAGATCTGGTAACAGACTTCAGTGCGACCTCTGAGGAACTTCTGGCTTCCATTCAAAATATGCTGACCGCGATTGGAGAAACAACGATTGCGACGAGTGAAGGTGCAGAAGGGGCAAGCAGCATAGCCGTTAAGGCAGAGCACATTATTGATAAGTCCGGAAGTATTGTAGCAGAGATGGAAGAAATTAAGAGCAGTACAACTAAGCTGCTGGAGACCGTATCCCGATTTAAAGCTTAACGGTACAAATATATCCAAGAATCGATGTCGATTTGGTAAAGCCGGTCCTGGCGGTAAGCTGCCTAGACCGGTTTTTCATGATCAGAAGCATGACAATGCTTGAAAAAACAGCCGCGGAAGAGTATGTTACAATAAGCAAAATAAACACAAGTAGAGGCGAGGATTTCATGAGAGAAGGCGAAGACCGGATCGTAGGAATGGAAGATATTGTACGAGCTCATCATATGCTGCGGGAAGTTATTGTGCGGACTCCACTTCAGCGTGACGCGGTGCTGTCGGCCAAGTACAATTGCAATGTATATTTGAAGCGGGAAGATCTGCAGATCGTGCGTTCGTTCAAAATACGCGGTGCTTATCATATGATTCGCAGCTTGTCCGCAGAGGACAGAGAAAAAGGGATTGTCTGCGCCAGTGCGGGTAATCATGCACAGGGTGTGGCTTATTCATGCAAGGCACTCGGCATCAACGGGAAAGTCTATATGCCAAGCACAACCCCTAATCAAAAGGTGAAGCAGGTACGGCGATTCGGCGGGAAGAATGTTGAAGTTATTCTCAAAGGGGATACCTTCGATGATGCCTACGAGGAAGCGCTACAAGCTTGTATAGATCATGGAATGACGTTGATTCATCCATTTGATGAACCTAAGATCATCGCCGGTAATGGTACAATTGCTATGGAGGTCATGGAAAGTCTTGATCAACCAGCTGACTTTGTATTCGTAACCATAGGTGGAGGCGGCTTGGCTGCAGGCATAGCTACTTATATGAAGACGGTTAGTCCTTCTACCAAGGTCATTGGTGTAGAGCCCTTAGGGGCAGCTTCTATGAGTGAAGCACTGCTCCGTGGAGAAGTAGTTACGCTTGAGGAAATTAATAAGTTCGTGGATGGTGCTGCTGTAAAGCGTGTCGGCGGACTAACCTTCGATATTTGCTCGCGGTATCTAGATGATGTTGTGAAAGTACCGGAAGGTAAAGCCTGCACAACCATTCTAGAGCTGTATAACGAGAATGCCATTGTAGTTGAGCCAGCGGGTGCTTTGCCAATCGCAGCACTGGATATGTACCGTGAGCAAATTGTCGGTAAGACGGTAGTTTGTATTGTTAGCGGCGGCAACAATGATATCGACCGGATGCAGGAGATTAAGGAGCGCTCACTGATCTATGAAGGTCTGAAGCATTACTTCATGGTTAACTTCCCGCAGCGGGCGGGCGCTTTACGTGAGTTCCTCTCAGATGTTCTTGGTCCTGATGATGATATCACCCGTTTCGAATACACGAAGAAGAACGACAAAGAGAACGGTCCAGCCCTAGTAGGGATTGAACTGCTTTCCAAAGAGGCCTATGCACCGCTCATCGAACGGATGGAGCAAAAAGGTGTAAGCTACCTAGAGATTAACAAGGATTTGAACTTGTTCAATATGCTTATCTAATTCAGAAGCCCGTCCCGGGAATGGGACGGGCTTTTCTTTGATATAGGAGGGGGTGGGTGCACTACTCCGGAAGGTTTAATTGTAGTTTGTGCAACTATAATCAGGTTTTTCCTGCTATAACGGCAAATAGTTGCAGTTTGTACAGCTATATTGACTTGGCAATGCCTGATATCCTGTGCTGACGGGATTTAGTTGCATAATTTACAACTAAACCCAATATGAGGTGGGATTTTGCTTAAATAGCTGCATAGAATGCAGCTATTTAAGCTGAACAAAAGAAAATAACAAAAAGCGAAAAGGAACGAAAGAGAAATTTGGAACTGTAGGAGCGATAGCGACCGCCCGAAAGCTTTCCGCAGGAAAGCTCGCTTCGAAAGCATAAGCTGTATCCGGATTTCAACCGCTAAAAGCGGGTTAAATCAAAGAAAGTCTTACTACAACAGCGGCCGGAAGTCCAAATCTTCACGGTAGTGACGCCTGAGCCTTAAGTTAATATCTTAAGTTCATCTTATATTTTAGTTACATCAAAACTAATCATAAACAAGGTAGCGTAGATAGGATGAGTTAATTATTCTATACCCTGCGGAACTTCCTTGCCCAGATACTGTTCAATGGCATCATCCAGCGTATAACCGTTTTCCTTCAGGAGTATCATGAAACCCTCCAGCTTATCCAGAAAGGGAGTACGGTCTTCACGTTTACTCAGCAGTGCAGAATAAGCTTTCTGCGCCTCCAGGTCCATCTCTAAGTTATCGTAATGAAAGAGTGGCGTATTGTTTAGGCCATAGAAGGTATGTACCAAATACATTTGGTACAACGACTTCACCGCCGTAACCCGGTTGGATCGCGGATAAGCCTTAATGAAGCTCTCTTGGGACAATGCACGGGAGGCTACTTCGGTCCAGGCGATAATCAGACCGTTGTCCTTCGCGGAGGGAAGGTCTGATTCGACTGCCATAATCGAAATATAATCACGGATGTCATCGGTAACGTACAGCTTATATTTGCGGTAGGCTCCGTAATCAATGACTGGAAAAAAAGATCCTTTCGTACTTTCCAGCGTATAGCCGCTTTCTCCGGCTGTTTCTAGTAGGGTACGCAACTTTCCGTCCTGTGTCTCTTCAGCAAGCTGGGTCATACTAAGGCCTGGTTTATAGACTGCAGTCAGCTTCCGCTGGATATCACTGCTGGAAAATTTGCTTTTCCATGAGCTCAGTACAACCTTATGGGCATTCTCCAGCTTCAGGGTCATAATTGTTGCCCGGTAAGAGCTAACGGCATATATATTGTTGTTTAGGTATGAGATGGCCTTAGGCAGTTGATCTACAGAGTTCAGAAGAGGCAGGGAAGCTCTGTATACCGCTTCAGCATGACTACTCCTAGTAGTTATTGTAGATAGCTTCTTACTCTCCGTAGTGGTTGCGGCTGCAAAGACTTGATCTACTCCTGCGTTCAGTCCTATAACTATTGCTACCGCCGCAGTCAGTATCGAAAGCTTCTTGTTCATTATTAATTGATTCCTCCCTATTCCCGGAATGGAATGCGGATATTATTTCTTAAGGAATATGAATTTTAGTCCAATTAAACCGGCGGTGGACACAATCAGGCTGACCCAGGGGGATATGGGAAAAGGCGGAAACAGTTGACTTAGATATAGACCTGCATAAATGACAACAACTGCGATACCTATATAGACACCAAAAGCCTTGATATCGAATTTGCCCACTTGGGGAGCATCGGTATCAGACAAGGATGCCATCCATTTCATAATCATTTCAATAAATACTATAGAACCTAAGCCAACAGAAAGTAGCGTGAACAGACTAATCTGACTGAACATACCCGTTGATCCCGTAGTCCACTCTGATATGAAGCTGACGATGGCCATGATACCGAATAATAAGGTAAAGGCTGTCCAAGGAATCATCAGGTAATAATTCAATTTACTGCGAGCGGGACGGGAGGGAGTGCTTTCTATTACTTCCTTGAAATAGGCTTGCGGATCGTTGCCGAAGACCTGAGTAGCAGTTTTCCCTTTTTTCTGTGCCTGAAGTATTTGCTGAGCAGCCTCTAGCAGCAGTTCCTCTGTTCGCAGGGAGTCCACTCTGCTTGCCCGTAGAACCAAAATCATATCTTCAAGATAAGAACGATTAAACGGTGTCATTTGTTCCCGCAAGCGGTTATTTTCCTTAATCATTTCTTTTACTTTCATAACGTAAAGGTAAACCTCCAGTATCGATAAGAATCACACGGCCTTTACACAAGAGTATACGGTTGCTCGACAGGTCGTGCAAGGACAAGCTCAACTAATGCATAATCCTGATCGAAAAGTGAACACTAATAGAAGTCTGAAAAAATATAGGCACAACCCTGGAGGTAGGCGGAATACTTATGGAACAAAATGAGTTTGAGGTGAACGGAACGGACGTAGGTGTTACTCCTGATATGATTACCGGTGATCAGCTGGATGAGTCTAGTGAGGATGCAGCAAAGAACGAATCCTGTTTATGGGAATGTGCTCCCGGTAGCCCGGAGGAGTGGCTTAAGTCTTGGGATGGAAGACAGAAGACACATGATATGTTCCATAGAAGCTACGAGTAAAGCCCTATAAGAGGGTGAGGGTACTCACCTCTTTTGTTCCCGGTGAACAAAAGGGGTTTTTCTATTTTCTTATTGACAGCATGACTTCAGAAAAGATACTATTAGAATATAATCCATACTAAATTAATCGGAATAATTATAATTTAAAATAAATGAAGGCAAAAGGGAGGAACAAGCGTGGAGCGGTCGATTGTAATCCGGCATAATCACCAAGAGCTGACGGCAAGTATACATTATCCTACTAAAGAAAAGAGTACTTCTGGGCGCTGCAAGGATCGAGTACCGTTGGCAGTGATTTGCCACGGGTTTATCGGCAGCCGGATCGGTGTGGACCGTATCTTTGTTAAAGCCGCCCGTGAACTGGCACAGGAAGGATATTTGGTTATCCGGTTTGATTATATCGGCTGCGGGGAGAGTACCGGTAATTATGGCAGTGAGGATATGGAATCTCTGATTGCCCAGACCAAGGCCGTGCTTGATTACGGACTCAGCGCCGGTGATGTAGATCCTACCCGTGTGACGCTGATTGGCCATAGTCTAGGCGGTGCGGTTGCCTTGCTGACAGCCGTTCGGGATCGTCGGGTTAAGAATCTCGTGCTCTGGTCAGCTGTAGGCTACCCCTTTAATGATATCGTGAAAATTGTGGGACGGGAAGCCTATGACACAGCCGTAAAGAGCGGGTCGGCCGACCATGCAGGTTACACCTTTACGCCCGCTTATTTTAATTCATTGGCGGCCTTTCAGCCGTTTCAGGAAACCGGCAAATTTGGCGGTGATGTACTTGTCATCCATGGTACATCTGATGATGTCATTCCGGTAGATTATGCCTTCCTGTACCAGAAGCTATTCTGGACCCGCCCGGAGGGACGGTGCGATAAGGAAATTATATTTCAGGCTGATCATACCTTCTCCTCAGGCCCTGCACAGGAGCAAGTACTCAAGCGGACGATCGATTGGATGAACCAACAGGAGCATCTCCAACAGGAGTGGCAAAATTGGATGATCTAATGGCTTGTCCTCCACTCGCATTCATCGAACAGAAGCTGTAAAATATAGGTGCAGGCCATAAACTGGGTTATGGAGGTTGGCACCCTATGAAATTACCGGCATTTTTTATCGCGCATGGATCCCCTTTGCTTGCCCTGGAGGATAATGATTATACTCGTTTCCTTACAAGGCTTGGTCAGGATCTTCCATTGCCCCGAGGCATCGTAGTATTCTCAGCACATTGGGACAGCCCCGAGCAGTTGGTTACGGTGGATGGACAACATGAAGCACAACATGATTTCTATGGCTTCCCTGATGAAATGTATGAACTAGCTTATCCGGCCCCTGGTGATCCTCTTCTTAGCCGCAGAATTTGCGAGTTGTTTAAGAAGCATAATTTGGCCCATCAACCCATTCTTGGGCGGGGGTTGGATCATGGTGTATGGGTGATTTTGCAAAAAATGTTTCCTAAAGCCGATATCCCGGTAGTTGCATTATCCGTGGATTCGCTCCGTTCTCCCAGTGAGCAGTATGAGATCGGGCGGATGTTAGCACCGTTGCGGGACGAAGGGATATTGTTCATTGGAAGCGGAGGATTGATTCACAATCTAAGGCTGCTGAATGAGAAGGATCAACCCGAAGACTGGGCGCTAAGCTTTGATGAATGGATTGCCAAGGCCTTGGAGGCCTGGGACTTACCTTCACTGTTTGCGTACGAGAAGAAAGCACCGCATGTCCGTGAAGCGGTTCCCTCCTACGGTAGAGAGCATTTCGTTCCGCTCTTTTACGCCATGGGTACAGCAGATGAAGGAAGGCGGGCCCAGCGAATGATTCAAGCCTATCAATACGGAACGCTGAGTCTGAACTGTTGGATGCTGGATTAAATAAAAGATAATGCAGGGTATGGCCGGATACTTAGGCTATGCCCTGTTTTAATATCCGTTGCTTCATAATCAAGACAAATGGGGCAGGCTATGATTAAATGGAAGGAAGTGCAATACCTTCAAAGGAGGAAGAACCCGTTAATGAAAGTAAATCGCTCGTTTCCCCCCCTTATTACCGGCCTTATTGTTACGACTCTACTGCTCTCCGCCTGCGGATCCCAGACTGCTAACCCTAACATTGTCCCGACAGTTGAGCCTTCAGCGGCTCCGCTGCCAGTCGTCTCTCCACAATCCTCACCTACTGCAGACCCTACTGCAGCCTCGGTTTCCGGCCTTACGGGACTTGCTGTTACAGATTCCGTACTCCCGCGGCCCTTATCTGTCATGATTAATAATGCTCCTGCCGCTCGGCCTCAGTCGGGAATAAGTGAAGCTGACATTCTATATGAGGTGCTTGCCGAAGGCGGGGTTACACGATTGATCGGAATCTTCCAAAGTCATACAGGGGTTGTCAAGATCGGGCCGATCCGAAGTATCCGTCCCTACCTGATTGATCTCGGGGAAAGCTATGGCGGAGTGACCGTGCATGCTGGCGGCAGTCAGGCAGCGTATGCCATTTTACAGAAAGACAAAAAAGAGGATATGGATGAGATTGGCCGGGCCAGTGCGTATTTCTGGCGGGATAAGAGTCGGAAAGCTCCCCATAACCTTTACAGCAATGCAGACAAACTCCGGGAAGGTGCGGACAAGCTGGGTTATGCCAAGGAAACTAAGGTTCCAACGTACTCGTTCAACAATCCGGATTATGTACCGCTCGGCGGGGAAGCTGCTACCGAATTCAATGTTTATTTTCTTCTCAAAAGCTACAGCCTAGACTACAAATATGATTCCGAACGACGGACGTATCTAAGATGGGTGAACGGAAAGCCGCACATGGATTTGAATAATAACAATCCGGTTGAGGCTGCGAATGTAATCGTTCTGGGCGCTGATCATAAGGTGCTTGATGAGGTGGGACGGCTCCAGATCGATGTTGAACTAGGCGGAGAGGCTGTGCTTTTTCAACGCGGACAAGCTATTAAGGGCAGATGGACGCGGAAACCAAACGATGTGATCCGGTTTGTTAAGGACGGACAGGAAGCGCTGTTATATCCGGGAGTCACACACTTTTTAATTGTTCCGAATGCTCCAACCTTCAGCAACCATGTAACGTACGGTCAGCCGCAAAAGTAATTATATAAGATGAACTTAAGATATTAACTTAAGGCTTGGGGGCACTACCGAGAAGATTTGGACTTCCGTCCGCTGTTGCAGCAAGACTTAGATCGGTGAAGTATGCTATGCGGACTCCAGGTCCCTTATTGTCTATAAAACGCTCGATAAGTACGCTGTGCGGACACAGATGCCTCTATTTATGAATACTGGACTATTTATAGCCGAGAAACGAACTACCGGAGCTGGATATAGTGTAAAAGTGCATTATAATGAGCGGAATCGAGCTACCGGAGCCGGATAAAGTGTAAAAGTGCATTATAATGAGCGGAAACGAGCTACAGGAGCCGAATAAAGTGTAAAGTGCATTACAGGTAAATAGCGGCCGCTGAGTACGTATACCTTACGCATTCATTTTGAGCAGGTATCCATACGTGTTCGTGCATCAAGAGGGGAGTGAGTGGTTAAGAATAAGTGTATGGGGAAGAGTAAACAGTAAATAAATTACCCTCAAAACATTTCCGTTAAATTCCAATATTTGCTGAATATGCGAATTGTTTTCGCAGATACTGCCAAATGTTAAGATAGTGTCAAAAAGTTCATTTCTAATGGTTACATCCATGTATCGGATATGATAAGATAACAAAGGTTGTCATTCATTTTCATGCTGTTTACATATGAATGAGACTGGTTTTTCGCTGTGAATTTACGTAAAGGGGTTTAAATTAGATGAAGTTGAGAAAAAAGGACATTTTTTTTGAGACGCTCGAAAACATGGCGGATACAATTGTCCAAGCGGCAGACTACTTCGCTCAGAATATTTCCACTCTCAAGGAGAATGTGGAGATTTTTGCCGGAGAGATGAAGAAGTACGAATCGCAATGTGATTCTTACACGCACACCATCATTAAAGAATTAAACAAAACGTTCATTACGCCACTAGAACGTGACGATATAATGGACCTCACCACAAGTATGGACGATGTCATCGACGGCCTGGAGGCTTCAGCCTCGCGCTTCTATATGTATAACTTGCTTGACGCGGATGAGTATATCATCCAGTTTGCAGAAATTCTGCGTCAGTCCGCGTATGAAATCCAAAAGGCTATTCACTTGCTGTCCCAGAAGAAACTGCTGGCTATCCGGGAGTATACCATTCGTCTGAATGATCTGGAGAACCAAGGCGATGAAGTTCTGAGGATTTGTACGAAAGAATTGTTCGAAAAAGTAAAAGACCCTATTGAGCTGATTAAGCGCAAAGAGCTTTACGAACGGTTGGAGACAACTACCGATAAATGCGAAGATGTTGCCAACATGTTGGAATCAATCATCATGCGCAACTCATAAGGGGCTCTAAACTATGGATACATCATTATTTGTGCTAGGCTTAGTTATATTTCTCGCGCTTGCGTTTGACTTCATCAATGGATTTCATGACACAGCTAACGCAATCGCTACCTCTGTCTCTACGCGGGCGCTAACCCCGCGAACTGCAATTGTAATGGCGGCTTCCATGAATTTTATCGGGGCATTGCTGTTTACAGGCGTAGCCAAAAAAATTGGCGGAAGCATAACCGACCCCGCCTTGTTGGATAACGGAATTGAGATTGTTATTGCGACTTTGATCGCTGCAATTATCTGGAACTTGGCTACATGGTGGTTTGGTATTCCTTCTTCCTCCTCGCATGCACTGATTGGGTCATTAGCGGGTGCGGTCTTCGTGGGCGCAGGTTCTGACCATATCAAATGGGCCGGCTTCAAGGATATTGTGCTGGGCTTGGTACTCTCACCGCTAATTGCCTTTGCGATTGGATATGTTGTGATGACCATCTTGAAGTGGATCTTCGCCAAACGCAGTCCGCATACGGTAAATAAAGGGTTCCGTTCGATGCAGATCATTACTGCTGCATTCCAAGCCTTTACTCATGGTACAAATGATGCGCAGAAGGCAATGGGGATCATTACCTTTGCACTGGTGACTTCAGGTAATCTGGACTCTATGGAAGTTCCGTTGTGGGTTAAGATTTCCGCTGCTACAGCAATGGCACTTGGTACTTCCGTTGGCGGTTGGAAGATTATCAAGACAATGGGAACGAAAATTTTCAAAATCGAACCGATTAACGGTTTCGCGGCAGATATTTCTGCAGCTTCGGTTATATTCTCAGCCACGTTGTTGCATTTACCCGTGAGTACAACACATGCCATTACATCTGCGATTTTAGGTGTAGGTTCAGCCAAGCGTTTCTCCGCAGTGAAGTGGGGAGTTGCCGGACGTATCGTAGTAACTTGGTTTATTACCATTCCGATCAGCGCTGTGTTGGCGGGATTGATCTTCAAAATCTTTTTCTAGAACTTCGACAGGGTTTGTCTTATCGTAGAATATTCTACGAAAGGACAGGCTCTTTTTTTTGATTTCAAGAGAGGAATGTCACAAAAAGTCACAAGAGACTGATAAAAAACGTTAATCAGGCAGAAAAGAAAATGAAATATCTCACGTTTTGAAAAGAAAATGACATAAGAAATTTGGGTTGTTCATAGTTTTTTGTAGTTTTTTATAGTCTTTAAGATAAAGTGAGTTTTAGGTGTTACTATAGTTGACAGATTGAAGGAGGCCTGGCGATGATCGATTTTCATCAGGTAGAAAAGCATTATGGACATTTCCACGTACTCAAAAGTATAGACCTGCATGTTCAGGAAGGTGAAGTGGTTGTAGTGGTGGGTCCGTCCGGATCCGGCAAAAGCACTATGCTCCGCTGCATTAACCGCCTGGAGACGATTACTAGCGGTGATTTGACGGTTAACAATTTAACTGTTAATGACCGCAAGACGGATATAAATAAGCTGCGTAAAGATATCGGCATGGTATTTCAGCATTTTAATCTATACCCACATAAAAGAGTAATCGATAACATTACACTGGCGCCTATTAAGGTGCTGGGTCTATCTAAAGAAGAAGCTGAAAAGACGGCTATGTATTACTTGGAGAAGGTGGGTATCGCAGATAAAGCGAAGGCCTATCCATCCCAATTATCCGGTGGACAGCAGCAGCGTGTAGCTATTGCGAGAGGTCTTGCTATGAAACCGAAAATCATGCTGTTTGACGAACCGACTTCGGCGCTTGATCCGGAAATGGTCGGGGAAGTGCTGGATGTTATGCGTGCGTTAGCCCGTGAAGGAATGACGATGGTTGTCGTTACGCATGAGATGGGTTTTGCCCGTGAGGTAGCGGATCGTGTGATATTCATGGATCAGGGGCAGATTGTAGAAGAAGCAGAACCGGAACAATTTTTTGCAAGCCCGCGAGAAGAACGTACACAGACCTTTCTTAGTCGTGTATTAAGTCATTAAAAAATATAAAAGGATCAGGGAGGAACTACAAATGAAAATGTCCAAATTGGGAAAACTGCTAAGTGTCATGATGGTTGTGTCGTTACTTGTACTTGCCGGCTGTGGAAACAAAAATAATTCGGCAAGCTCAGATGCGATCTCTAAGATTAAAGAACATGGAAAACTGGTTGTTGGTGTGAAGTTCGACACGAAGCTTTTCGGATTAAAGGACCCTGCATCCGGTAATGTAGAAGGTTTTGATATCGACATCTCGAAGGCTATTGCTAAGCATATCCTGGGTGACGAGAATGCCATCGAACTTAAGGAAGTAACTTCCAAGACACGTATTCCGATGTTGAATAACGGTGAAATTGATATGATTGTGGCTACAATGACTATTACGGAAGAGCGCAAGAAGGAAGTTGATTTCTCCGATGTGTACTTCCAAGCTGGACAATCGCTGCTGGTGAAAAAGGGCAGCCCGATTACAGGGATTCAGGATGCAACCAAAGATACAACCATTCTGGGCTCTAAGGGTTCGACTTCGATTAAGAATATTAAAGAAAAGGTAGAAGGTATTAAGGTGCTTGAATTTGATAACTACCAGGATGCATTTAGTGCACTTAAAGCCGGCAAAGGTGATGCACTTACCACTGACGATGCTATTCTGTACGGTATGGCTGCGCAAGATCCTGGTTATGAGGTAGTAGGAGAGCCATTTACCGATGAGCCATACGGCATTGCAATGCAAAAGGGAAATACAGATGTAGTTAAAGCAGTTAATGATACACTAGCTGAACTGAAAGCGAATGGCGAATATGATAAGATTTACGAAAAATGGATTGGTAAAGCTCCAACTAAATAATTGATCTCTAACGTAATGAATGCTAATCATATGGGTTCAGCGAAAGGATGGAACGGGTTATACCGCCGGCCATCCTTTCGTGTTTGTCTGTAAGGGTATGTACAGATGAGCAGGCTTTTTATTTATAAGTAAAGGTAGGTGACATCTATGGATTTCTCGATATTGACCGGTAATTTCGACATCTATATGGAAGGTTTTTATAACACGATCCTGTCCAGTGTAATTGCCTTGGTTGGCAGTTTCCTGCTGGGAGCTCTGATCGCTGTATTCCGGATTTCTTCCGTGAGAGGACTCCGTTGGTTCGGGGCAGGCTTCGTTGAGTTTGTTCGTAACATACCGCTGCTGCTCGTAGTATTTGTTTTTTATTATGGTTCTTCTGCACTGGGTCTTTCAATTGAAGGGTTTGCGGCGGGGACGATCGGTCTTGCTGTGTACACCTCTGCGTTCATCGCAGAAGCTATTCGTGCAGGTATTATGGCCGTTCCAAAGGGTCAAATGGAGGCTGCGCGCTCATCCGGGTTGAACTATATTCAGACGATGGTTCATATTATTTTGCCTCAGGCGATTAAGTTGGTTATTCCACCGCTAGGCAATCAGTTCATTAATCTAATTAAGAACTCGTCGGTACTGACACTTGTAGCCGGCATGGATCTTATGTATTTTGCGGATATTATCTCCACGGATACCTACCGGACATTTGATACTTATATTTTTGTAGCGATATTCTACCTGGTACTTACAGTGCCGCTTAGCTATGGAATTCGAGTATGGGAGCGCAGATTGCAGCGCAAATATTAAACATAAAGTGAAAGGAGGGGCAATATGGATTTCGCTGGTGCATACTCCCCCGAGAATCTGAAATTCTTGTTGGATGGACTATATATAACTCTAATTGTTGCTTTTGCAGCTATTGTGCTTAGCTTTATACTGGGTTGCGTGATCGGTGTGATTCGGTATACAAAGGTACCTGTGCTGTCACCCATCATGTTTGTGTTCGTTGAGTTAATTCGGAATTTACCACTTTTGCTGCTTATATTCTTTATTCGCTTCGCACTTCCGGAAGTCGGGATTAAAATGGGACTGATTACAGCAGCCATTGCCGCACTTACGATCTTTGAAGCCGCGATGATTGCGGAAATTGTGCGTGGAGGATTAGCCTCTGTTGATAAAGGTCAGATCGAAGCTGCACGTTCATCCGGTCTCAGCAGTTTCCAGACACTCTGGCATATCGTTCTACCTCAAGGGCTGCGACGTATGGTTCCCCCTTTGGTAAGTCAGTTCATTTCGTTGTTAAAAGATACATCACTGGCAGTAGTGATTTCGTTGCCAGAGCTGATGCATAATGCTCAAATCGTAATTGGTCACGGATACACCTATACCATTCCAACGTTGATACTTGTAGCAGTTATCTATTTTACAGTTAATTTTATGCTGTCCATTGTATCGAGACGTTTGGAGAGCAAAAGTATTTAGCCCCGAAGTATACTTATTCGTTTGAAATCCCTCCGTAGTATGGTAGTATAATCATCAACATCTCTAAGTAGGAGCAGTTTGATGATGGGAATATCTTTAATGAAACATAAACATATACAGATTCTGTTGGTTTCCGTGGGTACAGCTGTAGCCGGGGAGTTCAAAATCAATCCGTTCAACGGGGATATCTTCAGAATCGGCCTGGGCAGCAGTGCATTTCTGCTGTTTTTGCTTTTAATGAGGCATCTTCCGTATATAACCACAGGGATAGCTACCGGAGTGGTTGTTCTTCTGTTTCGTACTGCTATAGATTTAGTGGCAGGGGATGGAATGGATATTACCCAGATTATGGGCAGGCATTGCTCGGCAATGGTTTATTATATTGTTTTTGCATTGGGCATGAGACTTATTAAGTCGCGGCTGGACACCTTCCATCCTCTCGTTCTCGGCGGCGTAGCGGCGATTATAGACCTGATATCGAATGAAATGGAGCTTTTGACCCGCTTGTTTGTGCTTGGAACGGCCTCGTTTCACCTGAATGAATGGACTTTTTTGATGTTGATCGCTATGTTGCGGACTTATTTCACTACAGGTATATACAGCAGTATTTCTGTTAGTCAAATGCGAATCGTGCAAAAGGAACAGAAGCGGCGGATCGAGCAAATGCTCGGATTCGGCTCAGGATTGTATGGAGAAGTATTTTATCTGAAAAAATCTATCGACACCTTGGAGAACGTAACCTTGAACAGCTACGATTTGTATCGCAGTCTTAAGGACGAGGGGCATCAGCTGCAGAGCCGCCAGGTGTTGGATATCACGCAGCAAATTCATGAGGTGAAAAAGGATTCACAGCGTATTCTTGCGGGGCTGGTGAAGCTGGTCGACCGTGAGGTTACCGGCGATATGCCGCTGTCCGGAATCCTTCTTTTTACGGTCAAGAGTAATACAAAGTATGCCGAAATGCTGGGTAAAAAAATCGTCTTTCATCATCAAATAACCTCCGATTATACCACTGCCAATTACATTCCCCTGCTGACCCTCTTGAATAACCTAACCGCCAATGCGGTTGAAGCGATTAAGGAAAAAGGAACCGTTTCTCTCGATGTTTATGAAAAAGGTGATCTCACCGTACTCACGGTAACCGATAGTGGCCAAGGAGTGAAGGCGCGCGATCGTGAACTGTTATTTGAGCCGGGTTTTACCACCAAATTCGATGAAGAGGGAGTGGCGGCGACAGGGATTGGGCTCTCGCATGTGCGTGATATCGTCGAAGTTTTTCAAGGTGAAATCACCGTGAGTGCCGCTCCATACACAGGCGGGGCTTTGTTTCAGATCATAATTCCTACAGTAATGCTGAGAAAGGAGGAATAGAGATGCCGCTTTCTTTCTGTATAGTAGATGATGATGGAAGTGCCAGAAGAATGCTGCAATATATTATCGAAGACAGCGGAATAGGTGAAGTGGTCGGCATGGCGGATTGCGGTCAGGACGGCGTCCGTTTAATTTTAAGTGAACGCCCGGACATTGTCCTGATGGATCTGCTCATGCCGGATCAGGATGGGATTGAGACTATTAATTCGCTTCAGGCCCAGGGCTGCCGATCCAAATTCGTAATGATCTCCCAGATCGAGAACGGGGAAATGGTGGGACGGGCCTACCGGAGCGGAATTGAGTTCTTCATACGTAAACCGATTAACCGGATCGAAGTCGAGGCTGTGCTGCATAAGGTAAATGAGCGCTACGCTATCAATCGGTATTTGGACGAGATCAAGTCCAGTCTGGAAAAGCTGGAAGGGCTGCAGTTTGGTTCCCCGCCTCTGCCTGTCGTTAAACGTACCGTGCGCGAGATTTTGCAGCCGATATTGATGAATCTGGGGATGATTGGGGAGAGCGGGAGCCGTGACATTATCGGAATTATGGAGGTCCTGTCGAATCGTGAGGATACCGGAAGTCTACCTCCGCTCAAAGAATTGTATGAAATGACAGCTAGAACCTATAAGGAAAACCCGAGTGACATTGCTAAGGAAAGCAAAGCTATCGAACAACGGCTTCGGCGTGCGTTATCTGCAGGTCTAAACAATCTAGCTTCGATCGGACTGACGGATTACGGCAATCCCAAGTTTGAGCATTATGCTCCGCTTTATTTCGATTTCGAGGAAGTCCGTCTGAAAATGAAGGAAATCGAGCAGGGCAAAGAAACCGGCAAGGTGAAAGTTAATATTAAGAAGTTTCTTCAGGTGCTGTATTTGGAGCTCCAAGAGGGAATGGGTCGATATTAGGAATGGCCTAGAGCATAGAGCAAGTACTGATGAGGTGGAGGGGTCTTATATGATACGCACGCTTGCAGTAACTCATAAGGGAGAAGTGCTGACCGGGCTTCCGCTCCAGAGCATTCGTATGGAGAATTACGCATGGATATGGGCAGACTTTGCGATGCCTACACCGGAGGAAACGCTGCTGCTAGATCAGTATTTTCATTTTCACCCGTTGGCGATTGAGGATTGTATGCATCTGCTGCAGCGGCCGAAGCTGGATTACTACCAGGATGTGCAGTTCTTTGTGCTGCATGCGCTGAATGCTGAGACACTGGATGCTGAAGAGGTAGACCTGTTCATGAATAAAAATTATCTGGTATCTTATCATCATCAGGAGAAGTCCGAGATGGATGAAGCTTGGGAACAGGTGCAGAGTGAGATTCACAACCGTAAAGGCTGGTCAGGCGGTCCGATGGCTGCAGCCTATAGAATCATGGACAAGCTGGTGGATAAGTATTTCCCCAGTCTCTATGGGATTGAGGACGAACTTGCCGATCTGGAAAGCCGGGGCAGCAGTGAGTCGGTAGAGGAACTGATGAAGCAGGTATTCGATGTACGTGGACGCCTTTTGAAGCTGCGGCGAACTATTGTGCCTATGCGTGATCTTATGTACCGAATTGTCAACTCGCAGCATGTCCAGAGCAACGGGGAGGAACGGATCTACTTCGGCGATATTTATGATCATCTGCTGAAGCTGACCGATATGATAGAGGCCGACCGTGAAATGACAGCCGATCTTCGCGATAGCTATATCTCTCTCAATTCGAATCGGATGAACACTATAATGAAAACACTCACCGTAATTACGACGGTATTCATGCCGCTGACACTGATAGCCGGGATCTACGGCATGAACTTCCGGGTGATGCCGGAGTTGGACTGGAAATATGGTTACTTCGTCATACTGCTGCTTATGCTGGTGCTTGGCGGAGGAATGTTCCAATGGTTTCGGCGAAGCGGATGGTTTAAATAGTGTTAAAGAGGAAAGGCGCCGCTATTTGCGGCGCCGTTTGCTATTAGCCGGGCTTAAGCGCCGGCGGTTCGGGGTAGAGGATTTACGGCGCTGAGCAGGGCGTCTTTTTTTACGTCTAGGGCCGTAAAGAGCTGCATCTTCTTCAGCTGCCAGTGATCCATTCTTCGATCCCTTGTTTTTACCAAAGCTGCTCATCACGAGCTTAACCATAGGAGCCATTTGCTGAAAGCTTTGCATGACCTTCTGCACCTTGCCCATAGAGCTGACGATGCCGTCGATCCCGCCCATCCGATCAATGAAGCCTTTAATCTGCTCGATATTTGCCGCGTTCCCAAGACCGCCGAGTCCACCCAGACTTCCCAGGCTTCCGAGCAGCCCCCCGGCTTTGGCCGCTGAGGCTTCAACAGGGACAGCAAGAGCGGTCTCGGCAACTTCGGCTGCTCCGTAGGAAGAGTACAATCCGCCTGCTCCAGGAGGTGGAACTTGCACGTATGGACTGATACCGGGATAGGGCGATGTATTGTACGGTTCGACCAGCGAACGCTGGTTACGGCGGGAATGATTATAGTAATGATCAGGCATAATATCACATTCCTTCGTTATTGGTTTACTATACTGTATGTCATAGGCGAACATAACGTATGGACGAATGCCCGGGTGTTTAGGGATAGGAGCGGAAAAGGGCGTATGCCCATAAAGGCTGTATGAAAGTGAATAAACCGTGTCCAGGCTTGATTTTCGGCGCTTTTGTAGTACTATAGGGAAGGCAGTTGATGTTGACACGGAAAGGAAGGTCTTTTAAAAATAAGTATTATTGTGTCCGCGCAGAGTGGACGTTTGTCCATGATTTTCGGACTTTACTGCGTGAAACCGTTAATGCTTGAAAAAAGCGCTCCAGTGCAATATAGTAGAGGCAATAGTCACATTCCGTTTATGCTTCCAAAAGCAGTTTTGTACGAAGCTTAATCAGAGATGCTAATGCTGACAGAACTTTTAGGGGATGATTATTTATGCAGCTTAAGAAGCTGAATGATAAAAGTATCGATCAATTATTTGAAGCTATTTTAACTTTAAAAAATATGGAAGAATGTTATGTGTTCTTCGATGATCTATGTACGGTTAATGAGATCCAGTCACTCTCGCAGCGTCTTGAAGTTGCACGTATGCTGGGTAAAGGATCTACTTACAACCAAATCGAAGCAGAAACAGGAGCAAGTACGGCTACCATTTCCCGTGTAAAGCGCTGCCTGAACTATGGCAATGACGGGTACAAATTAACGCTCGAACGTCTGGGACGATAGAATGAAGCCGGGCATACTCATTATTAGTCATGGCTCCAGGGATACAGCTTGGGTAATGATTGTAGAGGAAGCCGTAAGCGGCTTATCGCTGCGGGAAGAGATTCCCGTGGCTATTTCTTTTTTGGAGCTTGTAGAAGGCCGATTGATTCAAGATGGAATTGATGAGCTCGAACATGCAGGGGTCACAGATATTATGGTGATCCCCTTGTTTATGTCTTCCGGAAGCACTCATGTCGATGAGATAGAGTATGCTCTGGGGGCTAAGCCGGAACCGGAGCGGGAAACGGATTTGGAGCTTTTCACCGTTCAAGCACGAATCCATTACGGTTACCCGGTGGATGATGATCCGGATATCGCTATTATGGTATGGGACAAGCTTCGTGATGTGTCCAAAGACCCGGCGAAGGAGACCATTCTGCTGATTGGACACGGGAGTGTACACGATGGGTTCCGGCAGCGCTGGCAGGAAGGCATTACATCGCTAGCCAAGCGCGTACGTGAGGTAAGCGGTGTGGCTGCGGCAGATTACGCTCTACTGAACCCGGACAATGTGCGGAGTAAGGTGGAGTATTGGCGGGAACAGGGCCACGATGTACTGGTGGCACCGCTCTTTTTGAGTGAGGGATACTTCACCAAGGTAGTGATTCCTGAGAAGCTTGAAGGGCTGACGTACCGATATTCGGGCCGAACCCTACTGCCCCATCCGCTGTTTCCGCACTGGATCGAGAGACAGGTCGAACGTCTGTTGGAGCGCATACGGGGCGAGGGATAGACGCAGCTTTTAACGAAAATGATGGCGGTCCACAGTGTTATTATAGCGGCTTCTGCATACACATATTTATAGTGTTTCACATGATTTTGTGTTCAGTTGAGGCTGATTTCCTTACTGTTGCTGAGCTATATTCGTACTCTTTTGCCGGCGACATTGATTGTAGGGTATGGAATTGGTTATAATCAGTTAGGTTATCAATATAAAAAAACAGGTGGCGTTCCGGTAAATGAAAACTGCGAGATTGATTTATAATCCCACTTCTGGACGGGAAGAAATGAAGAAGCGGCTCGCCGATATTCTGGACCGGCTGGATACAGGAGGCATTGAGGCCTCTTGCCATGCAACGAGCGGAGAAGGCGATGCAACGGCGGCGGCGGCAGATGCCGTAGAACGTGGATACGATTTGATTATAGCGGCCGGTGGCGACGGCACCCTGAATGAGGTTATCAACGGGATGGCGGAGAAACCTAATCTTCCACCGCTCGGCGTTTTACCTCTCGGTACCACTAATGATTTCGCACGGGCAATGGGCATCCCGAAGAACTGGGAGGATTCCTGTGATCTGATTCTGCGTCAGGAGTCGCGTCTTATCGATTTGGGCAAAGCCAATGATCGTTATTTCATCAATATTGCCGGAGGCGGAAGCCTGACCGACCTAACATATGAAGTACCCAGTAGGCAGAAGACCATGCTCGGACAGCTTGCTTACTACTTAAAAGGCATCGAGAAAATGGCCAGTCTTTCCCCGACAGAACTCGTTATTCGAGCGAACGGACAAGAGCTTATCCATGACGAATTCATGCTGTTTCTTATCGCCAATACCAACTCTGTGGGCGGCTTCGAGAAGCTTGCTCCAGATGCCCGTATCGACGACGGTCTATTCGACGTCATTGCGGTTAAGAAATGCAACCTCGCGGAATTCATCCGCTTAGTGCGCCTAACCATCAGCGGAGCGCATCTGAAGGATAAGAAGGTCGTGTATTTCCGCACGGATGCGATGGAGGTCACCTCCCCTGGTCATGTCCAGTTGAATCTGGATGGTGAGCTGGGCGGCACCCTGCCGGGACAGTTCCGGATTCTGCCGCAGCATTTAAGGATTTTTGCTCATAATAATTGAGTGGAGTAACAGGAGTTATAGTGGATGGGTGTGGGTGGAAGTTCTATCAGCACCGAACATCAACAACGGACCATCAACCACGGACCACGGACCACGGACCACGGACCACGGACCATCAACCACGGACCACGGACCACCAACCACCAACCACCAACCATCGACCACCGACCGATCATCGAACACCAACCATCGATACTAACCATGGGTTGGAAATTATCGAATGTGTTGGTAGGAGAAGGTGTGGTTAACTGGGAGTGGATGATATGCGCCTACCAAAACTGGTTTTCTGCGTTGCAGCTGGAGTAACTAATGTGTTGAGGACCTCGTGATGGTGCTTCTGAGACCGTTTATATGAGGGAAAGATAGTACCGGAGGACGGTAAGTAAGGCTGAGAGGTTACCGTGGGAGCAGCTTACAGACGGGTAACGCGGTCATTTAGCTGAGAATATTCAGTTTAATAGCTCCCTTCAGCTAACCTTTGCCTATTTAGAGGGAAATTTTCCTGCTAATTTGCTGATATAGCCTCCATCTACAGATTTAAGGGGAAAATATACCACTAATTCATCGTATTTCCCCCATTCTCCCTCTTTTTACAACATTAACTCCGAATTAGATGGATTTTTTCCACTTAAATTCTTCAAATCGTATGAGTAGATCAAATTAACTGGAGAAAATCCATCTAAATGAATTTGTAACCATCCCATAATCTATTTTGGATTGACTGATTAACAATGATTAATGAAAGAAGTGACTTCTAACTAATGACTAGACACCGCAGCGGCCGCAACACCAGTCGCCGGGACGGCACGGCCCCTATCGCCGGACTGCCTGTGAATAAAAATGACGAAGTTGTGCTCGATATCATCGGCATGACACATGAAGGCGAAGGGGTAGGCCGCGTAGAAGGCTTTACCCTATTTGTGCAGGGTGCCCTGCCCGGAGAGAAGGTCCAGGCTAAGGTACTCAAGACGAAGAAACAATACGGCTACGCCAAGCTGCTGAAGATCGTTAAGGCCAGCAGCGACCGCATAGGACCGCCCTGTCCCATCTACGATCAATGCGGCGGCTGCCAGCTGCAGCACATGGACTACGATGCCCAGCTGGCGTGGAAACGGCAGCTGGTGGTGGATAACCTGGAGCGGATTGGGAAGCTTACGGTGGCTGGTAACAACGAGAGCCGAAAAAGTGAGTTAAGTGCTGGGCAGAACGAAGACGAGAGCGTAGGGAAAAGCGGTGGAGAAAGCAACGTCCACATCAATAGACCGAGCGAAGGTATTCTTGTCCGTCCTACCCTAGGTATGGACGAGCCTTGGCGTTACCGCAATAAGGCTCAGGTGCCGATCGGTGTAACCGATGGCGGCCTCGTTGGCGGCTTTTACGCTCGTGGCAGTCATCGAATCGTAGACATGGAGACCTGTTTGATTCAGCATGAACATAATGATGCAGTCGTAGCCGCCGTAAAGAGCATCGGCAGCCATCTCGGCATTTCTGCTTATAATGAAGAAACCGGCCGCGGCCTGCTGCGTCACGTCGTAGTGAAAAAAGCTTTCCGCACCGGAGAAATGATGCTGGTGCTAGTGACCAACGGACGGGACATCCCGCATCTGGACGCCTGGATCGGCAGCATCCGCGAGCAGCTCCCGCAAGTAGCGAGTATCTGTCAGAACGTCAATACAAAGCAGACTAACGTTATTTTTGGCGATGAAACCCGCACACTCTGGGGCAGGGATGTCATCTATGACTACATCGGCGATGTGCAGTTCGCGATCTCGGCGCGTTCTTTTTATCAGGTGAATCCTGCTCAAACAGAGGTCCTGTATGGCAAGACTGTGGAGTACGCAGGTCTTACAGGTAAAGAGACAGTAATCGACGCTTATTGCGGCATCGGGACGATTTCGCTATTCCTGGCACAGCATGCCGAGAAGGTTTATGGGGTGGAGATCGTCCGTGAGGCGATTGAGGATGCCCGTGCTAATGCAGTGTTGAATGAAATGAAGAATGTAGTGTTCGAGGTCGGAGCGTCTGAAGATGTAATCCCTAAGTGGAAAGAGCAGGGGATTACGGCGGATGTAATCGTAGTAGACCCGCCGCGTAAGGGCTGCGATCCGCGGTTGTTGGAAACGATCTTAGAGATGAAGCCGGAGCGTGTGGTGTATGTGTCGTGTAATCCTTCTACGCTAGCGAGGGATTTGCGGGTGCTTGAAGATGGTGGGTATACCACCGTCGAGGTGGCTCCGGTGGATATGTTCCCGCATACGACACATGTGGAGTGCGTGGTTGTGCTATATCGGATTGAGTTTGCATAAGCAAAATAATCAAGTGCAAGCTCCTATGCAACGAACGAAATTAAGGCTGCAGCAGAAGCTGGTATTATCAATGGTAAAAATAAGGGCCTATTTGATCCACAAGTGAAAACGCTCTTGGATATCTTGAATTAATCCTCACATTAAATAAGCAGATCTGTCTAAACTTGGACAGGTCTGCTTATTTTTGTACTACAACTTTTATATTATAAGATGTGATTCATTTTGGAGAATATGATCGAGATTCTGTCGTTAATCCATTCGTTCAAGAATTTGATGATATGCGCTCAGGAAATGATGGGGGTTAGGATCTTCTCCTATACGTTTGGGTACGTCAAAGTCCGATAAATCAAAATGATGCTTAGGTTCAACGCCATGCCTAGCTAAACAGCTCTTGCAGCAGGACAAGGGACAACCGTCAATGGCGATGATGTCCCGTCCCGACTTTGCTGTTTTGACAAGCGGTTTGACATCACCACCGACTCCAGCGATGCAGGACATTTCAGCTATTCTTTCTCGATCCATTTTAATAGCAATCATGTTAGCGGTCTGCGCTGCCGAGGAACATCCGGAACATGAATAGACAAGAGGTAGATCATTTCTTTTCATTGGGTACCCCTCCACTTCAATAAATGTTGTGTAAGTATAACCTGGGATTACTAACTGAATAGTGAGTCAGGTCACTCTTAGTTTTGATTGGAAGATGTGACGGATGTTGTTTTCCGGTCGTAAATGAAGCGGGCAGACCGGATGTGTTTTTTACGGAGTTTGCAAATACAGAAAGTTATTTCACCCGGAGGGGCATCATGCTGTGCGCGGGCATTTGGCTTTTACAGAGGATGAACAGCGTGTTGTAGCTTATATCTGGGGAGATAAGCCGGAATACTTTCGTCAAATGAGCATCGGTATGGCGAAAGATGGATTCAAAGGCATCGATAATAATATGGGTTGTCCTGTAGTGAATGTGGAAGAGAATGGGAAGGGGAGCAGCCTGATCTGCCGTCCGGAAACGGCAGCGTAGATCATCCAGGCTGCTAAAGCGGGTTAAATTAATCGATAAATCGTCAGGTTGAAATTCCCTGACGGTTTTTTTTATTTATATTTGCGGTAGAAAGATGGTTTGACACCGTCTATTTTCTTAAAAGCTTTGCTGAATGACTGGATATCGGAGTATCCAAATTTTTCGGCAATTACAGTCAATGATTCCGTAGTGAACTGAATGATCTCTTTCGCTTTTTCAATTCGTAACATCTGGTGATATTGTATCGGACTCATACCGAATGTTTTTTTAAACAAATGAATTAAATAAAACTTGCTTATTCCTGAGATGTGAACGAGCTCGTCCACTGTCACCTTTTGATCGATATGATGTTTCAGGTAGTTGCGAATTTTAACCAATTCATCCATGTTGGTAACCAGATGAGGATTCTGGTTCCAATAATTCTCGCGAAGGAGATGGATAAACAGTTGAATGAACATACCTTTCACATTGGTCTCGTAATAAGGCAGCTTCATTTGGAATTCATTAATAATTTCAAATAGCATATTCTCGATAATAGCAGGATTTCGAAGCCTCAGGTGGCTCGCAATCTTAAGCGAATTACTATCCAAGACGTCTTCGCGGAACCACATCATTTCCTCCTCAGAAATCTCCTCCAACGGTTTAAAAGAAATTTTCACATCAGGACTGTCTTCCTTAAATATCAAATCAAAATGCAAATGTGGTTGCCGCAACATTCCGGTACCTATTTTCATAATGGAATGCGGTTGTTTCGGTCGAAATAAAAATAAATCCCCAGGTTCTCCTTCATAAGTTTGATTTTCGATGGTTACTTTTAACCTTCCTTCTTTTACATAAAGAAGCTCGTAATCAAATAGAACTCGTTCTGGCAAGTGCCATTGTGACGGAACTCTACTGTCCATTGCCACACGAATATATGGAGAAAGATTTTGAAATAACATTCGGGTCACCTCCGAGAGAAAAATAAATAAAAAGCAATATATGATAAGTATTAAAAAATTATTGCCAATGACTTTTAATTTATACTAATATACAATGAATTCGTGGAAAGCGCTACCGTTAAGCGCTTCCAACATCATCAATACTTAACAATACAGAACAACTTGTTGTATTGTATAAGGAGAGGATGGGAAAGGCATGAATATTATAGGAGGAAAAAACAATGAATGTTTCCGCTGGGTGGATTGCCAATGATCAGGTTGTGTGCTGAATATTGAAAACTGATTGCCTCGAAGATGGCCGGACATGGGTTGCGTAATCGATTACAAAATATAAAGGGGGATGTTAGGTATGACTTATCAGAAAAAAATGGGTTTGGTTGCTTTAGTTATCATGATGCTGATAATAACAGTATTGTCGGGATGTACAGGCGGAAATGAAAAAGTAAGCAATACGGCAGGAAACAAAGAAGGCTCTGCGGATAAGCAAAAGAACAAGTCCCTTACTGTGCTCGTGGAAGGTGGAAGCCCCGCTTTTAAAGTGGCCACAGCTACAGCAGAAGAATTCAAGACTGAAACTGGGTACGAAGTTAAGATAGAGGCTGTTCCTTATATCGGCGTTTTTGACAAGCTCAACGCGGAATTAAAAGCAAAAACGGGTTCTTACGATGCTGCGATAATCGACATTCTGTGGTTTCCTGCATTAGCGAGTGGCTTAGAGCCAATGGATGACCTATTTACTGACGAAGTAAAAAACGACTTATATCCTAGCTTAATTGATGGCGCAAAAGTAGACGACAAAATTCTCGGCATGCCAGTTTGGACCAACTCCAAAACCATGCTATACCGAAAAGACCTCTTTGAAGATGCGAAAGAAAAAGAAGCTTTCCAAAAAGAATACGGCTATGAACTGAAAGTGCCTACCACCTGGCAGGAGTATCGTGACGTAGCTAAGTTCTTCACACGCGATACAGAGAATAACGGCGAGATGGATATGTACGGTACAGGTGTATTAGGAAAAAATAACGGCGATTCCGTTGCGAGCTGGTTGGATCATGCTTTGCAAGCCGGAGCAGATCGACTTGTTGTCGGTGAAGACGGTAAAGCAAATGTAAACACAAAACCATACGTAGATGCATTGGATTTCATCACAAAGATTCTGAGAGAAGACAAATCGGCACCTGAAGGCGCTTTGAATATGGCCTCTGACGAAATTGCCGAGTTGTTCTGGAATGGCAAGATGGCAATGATGCTGGAATGGGGACATTTCTTCGTTCCATCTAACGATCCTGCCAAATCGAAAGTAGCTGGAAAAGTAGCGTCTGCGCCGATGATCGGCGGAGAAGCTGGAGTTGGTGTTGTACCTGGTCCGTGGTACCAAGTGATCCCAGCCTCCTCCAATCAGAAAGATATCGCTAAAGACTACATTAAATTCCTTTACGATCGTAATGACCAATACTTAGCTGCAATTGGTGTAGCAGCTCGTAAATCTATCCTCGAGACTAGTGGACAGAAACCGGAATACGCTCATCTGCTTTCACTTGGAGAGACTTTGGCTGCCAAGCAAACAAAGAATCGCCCTGTACTTGAGCACTGGAACGAAATTGAAAGCGAAGCACTGATTCCTGCTGTACAAGCAGCTTTGTCGGGCAAAAAGACGGCTCAAGAAGCACTGGACGAAGCAGCGAATATCATTAATGACATTCAAGGGCAGTAAAAGTTAATGTGTTGAGCGGAGGAGGGGCTCGCCTTTCCTCCGTTTTCTTTAATCGAAATGAAAAGGATGTGACTCCATGACCAAGAGTGATCGGAGAACAGCCCTGTTGTTCTTTTCACCGGCTGCCGTCTTCATGATTTTATTTTTCGTATATCCCATGTTTCTTTTAGTAAGGGACAGTCTGTTTGATTCCAAAACCGGTACGAAATTTGTTGGCGGAGAGAATTACATGACTGCTTTGACCTCAGATCGTTTTTACCAATCCTTGTACAACACAGTCATTTTTGTAATTGGAGCGGTAACCATTGAACTCGTTCTAGGATTAGTCCTGGCGCTGCTGTTAAGTACAGGTTTCAAAGGCAGTAATCTTGCGCGTACGTTATTTTTAAGCCCACTCATGATCGCACCTCTTGTTTGCGGTTTAATTTGGAAGTTTATGCTCAACGATCAATTCGGTATTCTTAATTCCTTTCTTTTCAAACTGGGTATCATTGATAGCCCTCAAAGCATCTTATGGTTGTCAGATGAAAGATTTGCGCTTCTGTCCTGCATGATAGCAGATATCTGGCTAACTACGCCTTTTATGATGCTGGTCCTGCTGGCTGGCATACAGGGTATTCCTCAAAGTCTGTACGAAGCAGCGCATATTGACGGAGCGAATAGGAGTCAGCGTTTCTGGTTTATTACACTGCCTAGTCTTCGTCCGGTTATGGTTGTCGCTGTCCTGATCAGAATGATAGATGCAGCACGCTCGTTTGATATCATTTGGGTTCTGACCCAAGGAGGCCCTAACTTCTCCTCTTCCCTTCTGAGCACGATGATTTATAACACGATGGCTCGTTATAATCAGGTTGGTTATTCCAGTGCACTTGCCATATTATTTATGATCGCGTTAATGTCGATTTGCGGATTTTTCATGATGCGGTTATGGAATCCGAACAAAAAAGCAGTATGACACAGGGGGTTATCGAATGACTGCATTTACCAAACAAAGATTAACGGTAAGTTCCATGGTAATCCTACTATTAACGGGATTGTTAGTACTTGCCTTCTTATTTCCTTATGTTTATTTAATAATGACTTCTTTGAAAGAATCAGCAGAAGTAATTTCTTCTACCCCGACCTTATTTCCTACTGTTTTTACATTAGAAAATTATAGGACGATGTTTGATGTTCTTCCGATAGTAAAATATTTTGGCAACAGCTTTTTTACTGCAATTGCCAGTACAGTGGTAAGTGTATTTCTCGGATCGCTTGCCGCATATGGTCTGTCTCGGTTTTCCTCCCGTTTGGGAAATATGTTTTTATTGCTGACCCTCGGCGTGCGGATGGTACCTTTAATCAGTGTAGCTGTTCCGATGTACGGAATTATAAACCAGTTAGGTCTTTACGATACGAAATTTGCATTGATTCTTGTTTATACGAGCATTAACATACCATTCGTTATTTGGATGATGATCGGATTTTTTGATGGATTGCCAAAAGAACTGGATGAGTCGGCACGTGTGGATGGCTGCAGTAGGTTAGGTGCTTTTATAAAGATCATTCTTCCTATTTCCCTACCCGGCTTGGCAACAACCTCCATCTTTTGTTATATGATTTCGTGGAACGATTTTTTGATGTCATTGATGATGACCAGTACTTCTGCCAAAACCATGCCTGTCGGACTTTCCGAATTTTTGGGAGCGTATAATCTTGACTTAGGGCCAATGACGGCCGCGGCTGTCTGTTTCAGTTTACCTGTTATGATTTTCTCCATAATGATTCAAAAGTATATTGTAAGCGGCATGACGATGGGAGCAGTAAAAGAATGAGTGAAATGCCGGATTCCTAGGGAATCCGGCATTTTAGGTTTATTTGGGCAAATGGATAGACAATTGAAGCAGGGGAATAAAAGCAATATGTGATAAGTATTGAAAAACCTTTACCAACGACTTTTAACTATTAGTCATATACAATGAAGTCATGGAAAGCACAAGCAAAGTGCTCCAGACAACATCTGTGTATAGACAATATTGGATAAATAGATTGTAGTGTGTGCAGCAGATATAAGGAGAGTGAACAAATGGAGACGCATACTAATGGATCGGTTACTCACCGTGATGCTTTGCTTAAAGCTGAGCAATCCATCACAAAAATAAAAGATACCGTAAACAAGGATATTCTTCGGATGAAGTATCATTTTATGGCGCCGGCCTATTGGATTAACGATCCCAACGGACTTATTTTCTATAAGGGAGAGTACCATCTGTTTTATCAGTATTACCCATATGCGGCTAAATGGGGCGCCATGCATTGGGGGCATGCAAAAAGTAAGGACTTGGTACATTGGGAGCATTTGCCTATCGCGCTTGCACCTAGTGAAGTCTATGATTTGGACGAGCGGGGCGGCTGTTTTTCTGGAAGTGCGGTGGATGACAACGGTATTCTGACGCTTCTATACACAGGAGCAATCATTCGGGACGGTAAAGTCATTCAATCCCAGTGTCTGGCATTCAGTGAAGATGGAATCACTTTTGAGAAATTCGCCAGAAATCCGGTTATAGCCGGTCCTCCTGAAGACGGCTCCGCCGATTTCCGGGATCCAAAAGTATGGCGGCATGGTGATATGTGGTATATGGTCATCGGTTCAGGGAAAGATGGCGTCGGGAAAGCGTTGCTGTACAAATCGCAGGACTTGCGTCAGTGGGAATATGTCGGAGTATTGGCGGAAAGCGACGGAACCATGGGAACGATGTGGGAATGCCCTGATTTTTTCCAGCTCGGTGACCGTTATGTCTTGATGTTCTCGCCCATGGGGATGGGCGACCGGAAAACCATTTATCTCGTTGGAGACATGGATTATGTAAGCGGTAAATTTACCTGGGATAAAATGGGGGATATCGATACAGGTTTCGATTATTACGCACCGCAATCGTTTCTTGACGGCAAAGGAAGAAGAATTATCATTGCTTGGCTAAACGGATGGGATTGGATGCCTTGGTTCAAAAACTTCGGACCAACCGAGAAAAACCATTGGTGTGGGGCCATGTCCGCTCCAAGGACCGTGGAGCTGGACGCCGACGGAAGGTTGAAATTTACACCGGTGGAGGAATTGGAAGTGCTCAGGAGGGAGCATTACCATTTAGAGAATACAATCATTACCCCAGGAGGAACCGCTGTACTGCCCGAATATGTCGGCAGTGACTGTATGGAGATCAAGGCGGAATTCCAACTGGAGGGAAGTAAGGCTGAAGAGATCGGCTTTGTATTAAGAGCTTCTTCCGATGGAACGCAGCAAACGATTCTTTCCTATAATCTACAATCGAAGGAGCTTCGTTTTAACCGCAATCACTCTGACGGGTGGAGTGAAGGCATTCAATCGACCAAACTGGAAACATCGGACGATAAAACGTTGAAGCTTCATATCTTTATTGACACATGTGTTATAGAGGTATATACGGACGATTACCGTACGGCAGTAACCAATAATATCTATCCGGATCCAGCAAGCATTAACATGGATGTATTTGCAACTGGGGATCAGGCCAATCTGATTTCAATCGATATCTGGAAATTGTGCCCTGTTGTTTATGAATCAAACACACAAAATTGATAGGAGAATTTATTTATGGCTAGTAAAAATTATTACGACGTAACAGAGTGGCCTGTCGGTAATCCGTATGAGGATATTGGTGAGGTAATCAATAGCATTATAGCAGATATTAAAAGTAGGCAAACGGACACTGATGTGAATAAAGGCGGAAAGCCGGGTGCGGTTATCTATATTCCACCGGGAGATTATCATCTTGGCAGTCAAGTCGTTATAGACATCAGTTATCTCAAAATTATGGGTTCTGGACACGGGTTTACATCTTCGAGTATTCGTTTTAATACTTCTGAGAATGAATGGGCCGATTTGCATGAATTGTGGCCGGGAGGAAGTCGCATACTCGTAGATATTCCCCTAGAAGTAAATGACGAGGAATATAAAGGAGCTGCATTTTATGTTGAACGAAGTGGAAATCCCCGAATAAGTTCGGTAGAGTTTTCTAACTTTTGTATTGATGGTTTGCATTTTATTGAAGATGGTTCAGGAGAAACAAATCCGGAAAACACATACACTAACCGGAAAACGGGTATTTATGTTGCAAGTGCTTGTGACTCATTTCGGATTACAGGCATGGGGTTAGTGTATTTAGAGCATGGAATTACTGCTTATCATGCAGATGCACTGACTATACATGATAATTTCATAGCTGAATGTGGTAACTGTATAGAACTACGAGGTTGGGGACAGGCTTCAAAAATAACCGATAACTTGATAGGAGCCGGTTTTAAAGGATATTCAATTTACGCTCAAAATTTTGGTGGACTTTTGATTACAGCGAATAATGTTTTTCCACGAGGTGCGAGCAGTATCTATTTTGAGGGTGTGACACGTTCCAGTATCACCAATAATAGACTTCATTCATTTTATCCAGGAATGGTGGTATTCAGGGAAAATTGTTCGGAAAACTTGGTTTCTTCAAATCACTTTTTACGTGACCATGAACCTTGGACTCCTTTTCTGGGAATAGACAATGGTTTAGATGATTTGTATGGTCTCCTCTATATCAGTGGCAATAATAATTCTGTAATTGCTAATCACTTTTCGGAAGGAATTAATACTCAGAACATCAAGCCGGTAGGTGCAACACCTGCAATCATACGTATTGTTTCGGGTAATGGAAATTATATTTCTAATAATCATGTTGTTGCCACGGAGGTTCATGCCAAGATAAGTGATTCTTGTTTCTCTGCGCAAGTAGACGCTTTGTTGACTACCGAAGCATCAGAGCCGCTTACCGTAACAACAGTATTGGTAGAAAAAGAATCGCTTCTCAATACGATTCTTGATTCGGGAAGTGATGCACAGGTTATTATGGACAAGACTGTAAATACATTCAGAGCCACTCCAACGCTAGGAGTAGCATAAATAATATTCAACTATGTTTTTGGGGTGCTTCCTAGCGATGGAAGTGCCTCTTTTTTTTGAATTTATGGGGCGAGTATGATTCTCTCGGGGTTATGATATACTTTGCATAACAGGTTAGTTTTACTATTTCGGGATGAAGATTTGTCCTGGTACTTATAATAGAGAGGTTTTTGACATGACGAATAATTTTTGGCGTGATTTACCACGACCTTTTTTTATACTGGCGCCCATGGAAGATGTGACGGATGTTGTTTTTCGCCATGTTGTAAGTGATGCGGGCAGACCGGATGTGTTTTTTACGGAGTTTGCGAATACAGAGAGTTATTGTCACCCGGAGGGGCATCATGCTGTGCGCGGGCGTTTGACTTTTACAGAGGATGAACAGCCCATTGTAGCTCATATCTGGGGAGATAAGCCGGAATACTTTCGTCAAATGAGCATCGGTATGGCGGAAGAAGGGTTCAAAGGCATCGATATTAATATGGGTTGTCCTGTAGCGAATGTAGCAGAGAATGGGAAGGGAAGCGGCCTGATCTGCCGTCCGGAACTTGCAGCGGAGATCATCCAGGCCGCAAAAGCCGGGGGACTGCCCGTCAGTGTAAAAACAAGGCTCGGTTTCAGTGACCTAGACGAATGGCGCGGCTGGCTAACCCATATTTTGAAGCAAGACATTGTGAATCTGTCCATTCATCTGCGTACCAGAGAGGAAATGAGCAAAGTACCTGCCCACTGGGAACTGATTCCCGAGATTAAGAAACTTCGTGATGAGGTGGCACCAGATACACTTCTGACCATTAACGGGGATATCCTTGACCGTCAGACCGGCCTCAAGCTCGCTGAACAATACGGTGTGGATGGTGTTATGATTGGGCGCGGTATTTTTCAAAATCCGTTTGCATTTGAGAAGGAGCCGAAGGATCACAGTAGTAGGGAATTGCTTGATTTGCTACGTCTGCATCTGGATCTCCATGATCAATATTCAGGACTGGAACCACGTTCGTTCAGACCTCTTACTCGCTTCTTTAAAATATATGTCCGCGGATTCCGCGGGGCAAGTGAATTAAGAAATAGCTTAATGAACACAAAGTCAACAAGTGAAGTGCGTGCGTTGCTCGATGAATTTGGAAGCAAGGAGCATGATGGGGCGGAGGAACGTGGGGATTAAGCTGC
Organism: Paenibacillus wynnii; assembly: GCF_030812855.1. Classification (GTDB taxonomy): domain Bacteria; phylum Bacillota; class Bacilli; order Paenibacillales; family Paenibacillaceae; genus Paenibacillus_AQ; species Paenibacillus_AQ wynnii_A. The sequence continues at coordinate 15,550 of NZ_JAUSTK010000026.1, read as the reverse complement.
CGAGTTAAAATAGAAAAAAGATGTGAAAAGATTGAGGATCGGCTGAATGGAGAGGGGATAAACCCGGAGCCAACAAGCCTTTCCTCTGTTTTTATATGGAGGGGAATTACATGTCCTGGAGCAAATTGAAGCAACAACTGGAGGGCTTTCTCTGTCCTGCATTAAATGGAAGGATAGAATACCGCGCACCGGGTTATCGTTATCTGCCTGATAAATCAGGGATTTGTTATATCTCGGTAGATAAAAAGAACGTACTCAACATGAGTGATAAAACAAACGCTATCAGGTGGTATCAAACGGAACTGGAAATTAAGAATGACCCAGATATCCAAATTCCTATCACCAATGACGACATTGAAGCGGTTAGAAAAGATACCAAGGGGCCAGTCCCGGAGGACCGTCTAATAGTAATGGCCAGAAGCAGAAAAAGCACAGAACATGCCAAAGAGCTTTTGTCCGCACAGGCTTCCTTAAGTAAATCGAATTTTATCGTTGTGGCTAATAAGTTTCTAACTACTCCTATAGAGGAGAGCATGGAGAGCAATGATATTGTATTGAATATTCTGGCTTTGGTGGACAGAAGGGTTGGGAGAAAGCGGGTTTTGAGCATGGCTGAGAAGATGGGGTTGAAGCATCCGGTTGTGCGGTATTTTTATGAATTACGGCGTAGTACATTATGAAGTGAATAATTTTTATTTGCGGATGATCATAGATGGGCAAGGGGCACCCGGCAAATGGATAGGGGAGTGATAATTAAGAACTCACTTTTAAGTGGCTAGTAATTATTAAAGCGAAGATCCTATTTGATTTAGGTCGTTGGTTTATCATTTGTTGGGGGCGCTTCGTTTAGAGGTCGTTCCAACTGAACAATTGACATAGGTGGAGAGCGTGGCTTTATTGATGATGATTGGTACACTGAAATAAATTTTTTTCATTTACTTAAGTTTTCCAATATGATACAGAGTAAAAAACGTTGGTGTTACAGAAGGAGGAGATTAAACTTGATGTAAAATTAATGTGAAAGTCCACCGAATTCCAGCCTAGATGAAAAGAAGGCATAGAAAAGCTTCTGTGCGTCTTTTTTTTTATGCTTATACACAATTAAATGTAAACATCTATTGGAGTGCAACTATTCAAAGAAAATAAAGTATCAGACTCCCCCCCCAATATAAAAGTTGGCAGCATCTCTTTTTGGTGTTAAAAATGTAGAAAAAGAAGGCAGTTCGAACGTTCGAAAAATTTGTAAGCTCTAAAGGATGTTGATTTAAAAGAATTATTGTTAATTCTTTCCGGTTTACCTTTTAATTCTAATTCAAATTTTAATTATACTTAATGTTAATATGGTATTTTTGTTCAATGAGTTAAATAAGGTTATTTAGTTGTAAAATTAGTTTTTAATAATTCGTTCACTAATAGGCATTAATTTATGATAAAATTAAAGATTATAGTATTGTCTACAAGGCAATGCCGAAGATAGTAATGTATAGCTTTTATGTGAAAAAATAAAAAGAGAAGTAATACGATGCATATGTGATCAGCAGCCCGTCCATTTAATAAATGATGGCAGAAAGAGGATTCTGAAAAATGAAAATATTATCCTTGTTTTCAAATATTGGCGTTGCAGAGGCATACCTTGAAGATGCAGGGTTTGAGGTAGTACTTGCAAACGAATTAGTTAAAAGAAGGGCGAATTTATACTCCCAAATTTACCCACAGACAGAAATGGTATGTGGTGATATTACGGATGAAGAAATATATCAAACTTTACTTAGAAAGAGTAGAGCAAGGGGGATTGATATAATTCTTGCAACGCCCCCATGCCAGGGGGCTAGTCGTGCTGGGAAGCAGAAGCAGTATGACGAACGAAACACATTGATTTTTCCTGTTATTCGAGCTATTCAGGATTTGAAACCTATGTATGCGTTTATTGAAAATGTGCCACAATTTCTTGAAACAAAAGTAAAATTAAATGAATACGACATTCTTATCCCTGAACTACTTTCTCAAATGCTCTCCAAAGAATTCGATGTTGACATTAATATTGTAAACACCAAAAACTACTCTGTTCCACAAACACGTGAACGAGCAGTTATCTTAGTTACTCGAAAGGATATCGAAAAAAAGTGGAAAATACCACCTGTAGATCCCGAAGTTGTATCTCTGCAAGATGTAATAGGCAATCTTCCTCCTATAGATCCAATGATTCGAGATGTTACTGAGGATGAACTACTGGAAATTTTTCCGCATTTTTATAAAAGAAAAGAAGAAGCGTTGGGAATTTCTCCGTGGCATAAGCCACCAGAACACGTTAAACGTCAAGTTGTAACAATGATGCACACACCAACAGGTTGTACAGCGTTTGATAACCCGAAGTATTATCCAATTAAAATCGATGGTGATCCAGTTAGTGGATATAAAAGTACGTATCGGCGTCTACGGTGGGTTGATCCTGCAAGTACGATAACAATGGATAATAGGAAAATATCTTCACAGAACAACGTGCATCCAGGAAGATATATTGGTTTAGACGAGGGGGGAGACGTAATGTATACTGACGCACGTGCACTAACAGTATACGAATTAATGAAAGTTATGTCACTACCTGATGACTGGCCAGTTCCAACTAATACTTCGGAATCTTTTTTTCGATCAATTATTGGTGAGGGTATCCCTCCTTTGTTTGTTAAAAAGGTCTTTGAAAAACTATTGTAGTTAGGAGAATTAAGATGTTTCAATTGAGAGGGTTATCATTATTTTCTAATGTAGGGGTTGCCGAAGCGTACTTTGAAGATATCGGAGTAAAAGTACCTGTTGCAAATGAACTAATTGAAAAGCGTGCTGCATTCTATAAAGAAGTTTACCCTGAAACTAAAATGATTGTTGGAGATATTACTAAAGAAGAAATCCGTGATGAAATTGTAAAAGTTGCGATAAAGGAAAAAGTGAATTTAATAATAGCAACTCCGCCGTGTCAGGGGATGAGCGTTGCGGGCAACCGAGATCCAGATGATATAAGAAATCAGTTAATATCATACGCAATTGATGTGATTCATCGTATTAAACCAGATTTTGTATTTTTAGAAAATGTTCCAAGACAACTAAAAACAAAGATTAATATAAATGGAGAGAGTATAGGTATCCCAGATTACATCAAAAGAGAACTGGAAGAGGGGTATACATTTAACCCCGAAACCCTGGCAAAAGCTAAAGATTTTGGAGTCCCACAACTACGAGAACGAAACATATATTTACTAGTTAAAAAGGAATTGGGGATTGTTTGGGGATTTCCTGAAAAACAAGAAGAAGTCACTTTGGAAAAAGCGATAGGGGGATTACCTTCCTTAGATCCTATTTTGCGTGAAGGAATGCAACTTACGCTGGAGAAGTTCCCTGAATTTGAAATAAAAAAAGAAAATGCAATGAAAATATCAAAATGGCACCGCCCACCTACCCATCCGTGGAGACAGGTGGAATGGATGATGCATACGCCGACGGGCAAGTCGGCGATTTTTAATGAAGTTTACTATCCTTGTAAAAAAGATGGAACACCAATAAAAGCGCATCATAATCATTATCGAAGGATGAATTGGGACAAACCTTCCAGAACAATAACCATGTTTAATGGGTTTTTATCAACATTAGCTACGGCACATCCAGGTCGAGAATTTCAATTTGATGGTTTTACTTTATTCAGCGATGCAAGAGTGCTGTCAATATACGAATTGCTCACTGTTATGTCTATTCCTGAGACTTGGAGTATCCCAGAATGGGCAGATGATTCTTTTCTAAGATCTGTTATAGGAGAAGGAATTCCTTCAAAAATGGCAAGAGATATTATGCTGAATTTAATTACGCGCCTGAATGAAAAGAGAGTAACTTGTAATTAGGAGGCTTGCAATGCCTGGGGACAATCTTTTTCTTGTAGATAATATTTCATCAGACAATACAGTAAGTAAATATTTAAGGCAATGGTGTGGGGTTTCAAAGCAGTTTGATATAGCCACAGGCTATTTCGAAATTGGTGGATTACTTGAATTAGATGGTGAATGGCAAAAAATGGACAAAATTCGTATTATTCTTGGTTCAGAGGTCACGAAAAGGACTGGTTCGCTTTTAAGTGAGGCTGTTAATTTTTTGTTAGACCACTTTAAATCAAGTATTGATTTAGAAAAGGAGAAAGATGAATTCCTTTTTGGTGTACCTGCTATATTAAGTGCCCTTAAATCTGGGAAAATAGTATGTAAAGTGTTTGATAAAGAAAAGTTTCATGCAAAGGCCTATATAACGTATTTTCGCGAGGAATACCATCAACAATTTATTGAAGCAATGAATGTTCCAAATGGGTACGGATTAGTGGGTTCAAGTAATTTTACTAGAGCAGGATTAACTCGTAACTTTGAATTAAATGTTCAATTTGCATCCAATGTGGATCAATTGCAACGGTGGTACGAAGACAGATGGAATGAAGCAACAGATATTAGTGAAGCCATTCTTAGCAGTGTCGAACTCCATTGCAGGAATTATTCACCTTTCGATGTCTACATAAAATCTATGTATGAGCTATTTATGACTAATGAGGAAACAATATCTGAATGGGAAGAGCGCGATTCTAAAATCTTTCCTTTGCTTTCTAAGTATCAAATTGATGGATACAACAGTCTGGTGAAAATTGCTGCAAAGTATAGAGGAGCACTTCTTTGTGATGGCGTTGGTTTAGGAAAAACATTTCAAGGTCTTATGCTTATAGAGCGTATAGTGAAAAAAGAACGTAAGAATGTTGTGCTTATTGTTCCAGCAGGAACAAGACTTCCAGTATGGGAAGCGAATATTAAAAAGTATATGCCTGAAATTTTGGAAGGTTTCTACACCTTCAAAATTATCAATCATACTGATCTCCTGCTTGAAAAAAATAGTAACCTGATGGAAAAAATATCTGAACAAGCAGAATATGTAATTATAGATGAAGCTCACCATTTTCGTAATAGAGGTTCGGGGCGATACCGAAAGTTATTTGATATGATGGAACGCGGACCTGAAAAGAGAATGTTTCTATTAACAGCTACACCGATAAATAATAGTTTTTTGGATTTACAGCATTTAATTGAATTGTTTACTCATCGGCAAGATAATTATTTTTCCGGACCTCCTTTGGGTATTCATAGTGTATCAGGTCATTTCAAGAAAATGGAATCTAAATTGAATCTTGTAGTAGACAATGATTATGCAAACACGAGTGAAAATTTGACGGAAAGTGAAGTTATTTTTAGAAATGACGCTCTTGTTGATGCATTGGTTGTACAAAGAAGTCGTGCATATGTAAGGAAAAGTTTATTAACTTCAGATACAGAAAAAGTTTTATTCTCAGTTAGAAAGCCTCCAATTGTGGCGGAATATTCATTAAAACGGAGTTATGGAAAATTAATTAACGATTTTATCGATTCTTTTTATCGTGTGGACAACTTAACCGGTAGAACTACTCCACTATTAGCTCTAGCGGTTTATTCACCATACGCTGACATATATTTTATCGGGGACAAGTCCAAGATTGATAAGATGAAACAGGGGCGCCAAAATCAAATTGTGAATCTCATACGACAATTGTTGTTAAAGCGCTTTGAGAGTTCTGCAGCTGCATTTGAGGAAACGAGTATTCGTATTTTTGTTAGGTTGAGAAAGTTCCTTGAAGATTACAAAAGTTATGGCAGCGAACGAGAGATTAATAGATTTTTTGAACGCCATCAACGTGTAACAAATTATATTTCCCAATACATCAACTCTTATACTGCCCATTCATTGGAAGAATTGGAAGATGATTTACCAGAATACTTGTGGGAAATAGAGGAAAATTTAAATATAGAAGATTTCGATATTCAAATTATGCTAGAGGATACTCTCGGAGATTTAGAAGTCTTAGGTGGATTTGTTAAAGAGTTAATGGAAAAAGATGAGAGCAGCGACGATAAAATTAACACCTTAATAAGACTACTGCGAGAAAATGGGCTACTACAAGGGAAAAAGGTAATAATCTTTTCTGAATTTCGTACAACAGCACAGTATATTCATCGCAAATTACTTAGAGCTGGTTTTGATAATGTTTTTGAGTTAGATGGCCAATCTAAATTTAACAGGAAAGAAATAATAGAACGATTTTCCCCCTATTACAACGATAAGCGTTCTTCAGAGATTGAAAATGAAATTCAGATTCTAATTGCAACTGATGTTCTAGCTGAAGGCATAAATTTGCAGGATGCAACTTGTCTCGTAAACTATGAGCTGCACTGGAATCCTGTTCGATTAATGCAACGAATCGGTCGTATTGACAGAAGGCGTAGCAAGGAAACAGAAGAACTTTTGCTGCTTGATCACCCTAATTTAACTTCAGGTAGAGAATTTGCGTATTATTGGAATTTTCTCCCGCCAGAAGAGTTGGAAAGGTTACTTTCGCTTTATCAAAAAGTCTCAAAAAAAACCTTGCGTATTTCACGAGTTTTTGGTATTGAAGGCAGGAAACTTCTTACTCCAGATGATGACTATGAAGCGCTAAAGGATTTTAATTCTGCTTATGAAGGGGAAGAATCCAAGGACGAAACTCTAGCTCTTGAATATCAATCCCTCATGCAAGAATATCCTGACTACGCTAGTCGATATGTCCAATTGCCTAAAAAAATATTTAGCGGTAAGATATCATCAGAGAGAAAAGGTATATTTTTCTGCTATGAGCTACCTAATAAGAAAGTAGACGGGAGTTGGACATCTGGTGATGGCTTCTATAAATGGTTTATATTTGACACTCAGAGTAATGAAGTGAACGAGCATGTTTTTGAGGTTTGGAAGACTATTCAATCTCAATTGAAAGATAATAGAATACTAACAGTAACAAATGGTGAGTTTACTTCTATTCGAAAGAAGATAGAAATTTATATTAATAAAAGTTATATGAGAAATATCCAAGCTCCGATAGGCATCAAACCTCGACTAGCTGGGTGGATGGAATTGGGATAAGGTGATGAAAATGGGATATAACATTCAGCGTGTTCATGATTTTCAAACTTTTTTAGAATATTGCGTATTTAATTTATCTTGGGAAATTGATGCTGACTATTTCGAAGATATAGATGACATAGTGTATGATTTTTGTGCAAATGACATTGGTATTAGGGATGAAGAATTTTCTACAATCCTCTCTTTAAAACAATTACGTCCGCTTATTGAGAATCAATTGTGGGGGATTTTTTCTATTGAATTTGATAAAAAAAGTCTCGATATTACATCCCTCAGAAAGATTTTCTCAAGACTTATACCTGGGAAGAGAAGTAAAGATTATGCAACATGGCAAAAGGAACACCTCTTATTTGTCTGCTTTTGGGGTGAAGAACCTAATAGAACTATAGGATTAGTTCATTTTGAGGAATCAGATTCAAAGATACCGGTTCTCAAGATATTTGATTGTACACCTAGAATGGAAGAGCGTTTTCAGCTCGAAGGGTTTGAAGCTAAATTAGCGTGTCTAACTTGGCCTATTCATAATGAAGAAGCTGGCTGGTTTAATGTTTGGAAAAAGGCATTTACAACTAGATATCGTGAAAATATTCGCGATGCAAAGACACTAACTTTAGCCTTAGCTGCTAAAGCGGTATTGATTAAGGGATTATTAATAAGGGCTTTTGCAGTAGAAAACTCGAATGGAAAAACGAGAGCTTTATATGAAAGCTTTCGTAGCTCATTCAATTTCGATTTTTCAGAACTGGAATTTGCTGATATGTATGCACAAACGATTGTATATGGATTGTTTTCTGCAAGATGTATGTCTGAAAAAGGTGAGTTTAATCTAAATTTGGCTTTGGAGAGTCTACCTAATACAAATCCGTTCTTAAAAGCACTACTCGCAGAATGCTACTCAAAAACGGAGGGGCAGCTATTTGATGAGTTTGGCATTCAAGATTTAGTAGAGTTATTAGCCAATACAGATACAGCAAAAATATTAATGGATTTTAACAGACAGACTGGTGGTGGTAAGGAAGATCCTGTTATTTATTTCTATGAGGCTTTTTTGGATGCATACGAAAGCGAACAAAAGAAACGTAAGGGAGTCTACTACACCCCCTACCCTGTAGTAGACTTTATGGTTCGTTCTGTAAATGAGCTTCTCAAAAGCAAATTTGATGTTTCAGAGGGTGTAGCATCTGGGAAAATTTCTATCTTAGATCCTGCGACTGGTACAGGTACTTTTTTGCGCAGAATTATATTGCAAGCATTTGATGAATTCAAGAATCTTAAAAGTGGAATTACTTCAAATCAATTGAAGCAGGAATGGAATTTTTTTGTACAAGAGAATTTATTGAAAAGGCTTAATGGATTTGAATTAATGATGGCTCCCTATGCTGTAGCTCATATGAAGTTAGCGATGGTCCTAAAAGATACAGGGTATGACTTTTTAGTTCCAACTAGAATTAATGTTTTTTTAACAGATACTTTAAGCGGCTTGGCATCTGTAATAGAAAAGGATCTCCAAAGCCAAAGCATTCTTTCGATAGAGGCTACAGAGGCAAATAAGATTAAGAATTGTGAAAAGATTAACCTAGTGATAGGTAATCCTCCATATTACGCTGATAGTAAAAATCAGGGCGACTGGATTATGAATCTTATGGAAGATTATAAACTTGAACCTGGAACGAGTACTCGATTGCAGGAACGAAATTTTAAAGTGATTAATGATGATTATGTAAAGTTCATTCGATTCGCCCAAAATATGACGAAAAATCAAGAGCGAGCCATTATTGCATTTGTAACGCCTCATAGTTATATGGGGAATTTAACTTTTAGAGGAATGCGTTGGAGATTATTGGATGAATTTGATGAAGTGTTTATCATTGATTTACATGGGAATGTCATGAGTAGAGAGCGTTTTGAAGGTGTGGAACGGGATGAAAATGTTTTTGATATACAACAAGGAATAAGCATAAGTATTTTTGTGAAATCTGGGGAGAAGGCACCGGGCGCTTTAGCAAAAGTACATTATACTGAGATAACGAGTTCGCGTGCAAATAAGTATTCTAAGTTGCTTAAAAGTTCAATAAATAATATAGATTGGACTACAGTTAAACCCATAGCTCCTAATTTCTTTTTTAAGCCTGTAGATCTTTCAAATCTAGAAGTTTATCAGAATGGTATTAGTTTATCACACCTTTTTCCAAAGTATCTTGGTGGTGTAAAAACTCATAACGACGAAGAGTTGGTTTCTTTCCAACCCTTTCAAAATGAATTTAATCAGTTTTATGATTATCGCCCATTTGATATTCGTCACATATATTATGACAGACGCAAAGTGTCTCGTGATCGTTATGAGGTAATGAAACACTTTATCGGAAAAGTAAACTATGGTCTAATTATTTCTCGCCAAGTAGTTGCTGATAACTGGTCTCACGTCCAAATAGTAAGGAATATGGCGGATAATCGTGTTCATTATAGTAGAAAGGGTATTCCAGTAGAGTGCCCGATGTATTTGTATAATACTGATGGTAGCAAAACAGCTAATGTGGATGCACAAGCCTTAATGCAAATTAATGAAATTACAAGTTTAGTATTCGACATGGAAAATGGAATAAGTGATAACCTCGGTTCTTACAACATGCTTGATCTCTTTGATTTCACTTATGCTATTTTAAATAGTCCTGGTTATCGCACAAAGTATAAGGAGTTATTATCCATTGATTTCCCGCGGATTCCTCTTCCACATTCAAAGGAAATGTTTGTTACTGTAATTAAATATGGTACAAAATTGAGAAAATTGCACTTACTGGATATAGACATTCATGAATCTTATGTGCCTCAGTTCTGTGGTTACGGTAATAATGTTGTGATTAAGTCAGCTAAATATCAAAACGGTCGAATTTATATTAACAATACTCAATTCTTTAATTTTGTATCAGAGATTGCATGGAATTTTTGTTTAGGTGGTTACGCACCTGCACAAAAGTGGTTAAAAGATCGAAAAGGATACGAGCTTTCACAGGATGATATCAGTCATTACATAAAAATGGTGGGCGTTTTCAATATTTCAAATGAGCTTATGCAATTAATTGATGTGGATTTGTTGAAATTCGGTATTATATAAATAACAACATAACCATCGTTGAACTTGATTCTCAGACTATATTATGAATATTATTTATTTCTTTTAATTAATAAAAAGAGCGAATGAGGTAAGAAACAACACCTATTCGCTCTTTTTATATGATGTGATGATAAGGAGTTTAATCGTTTTTCGGAAAATGTTGAAGAAACCAAAACAAATGAATTTTCTTAATTATTAAATATATATGCAGTAGCTATTTTTTGTTGCAACAGATTGAATAGTTTGGTGAAACATAAAGATTCAGTATATTAGAAACTTTTGCAACTGTAAGCCAAGCAATATATTTTTCTCGAAGATAGACAGTTTAATATCTGATGGTGAATTTGCGTTGCTCCTTATTGGAGTTGTATTCCGGAGCTCACAGGCAATGGAGATAACGGCTTCGTTTGTTTGCGGGTTTAAGATTGGAGCAGCCCTGGTGATTGAAGGTTTATCCGACTCCAAATAGCGTGGTCTCTATCCACCAACAGTTTCCCCAAATTACATATTTCCATATATCATCTCTAAAGACACCAACCACGGTGTCTTTTTTTCTCTAAGAACACAACCCAATGACATTTACCCCATTGCAGGAATATCCTTACAATACATCGAATTTCCTACATATTAATTTCAAATACTTATACACAGAAGGAATGGCCATGGACGAAGAAAGATATCTCATTTTAATTAAAAGCAAAGATCGCACATCAGATATCGCATCATATGAACAGATGGGCCTCAATATACAGGTGACTTATAAGAGTTCCCCTAAAGTGTACAATTACTCTGCAACTGATGTGGTTATCCTAAACAACCCTGTTATTAAGGAAATAACAAGGGATCTAGCTATATTCAACAGGGATAACCCTTTGATTAATGTTACTCGGCTGCTAGATTTCGGTCCGAGAGCGCGTGTGGTTTTTAGAAATGGAACAAATAAAGTGTACGAAACGAAGCATGTCCGAGTCGAAAGCAGCGGGGTAAAGAATTCTGACGCGCGGATGATCATGGATTATTGGCGAGCTATTTCCGGTCATATCAAGAACGGGGAAGAACAGCCGGACATGGAGGCTTTTGTGAAGCGGGAATTTGCTAAGCTCACCTTTGTGGATTCTGACAGTGTATTAAGTCATTATGTGAATGTACAGCCAGTGAAAGCGGACAACCTTGTCGATTTTAAACCTATATTTCCGTTCAGATATAACCTGAGCCAGAAGACGGCTCTTGAACATGCTATGAGTAGTAAGATCAGTATTATCGAAGGTCCACCGGGTACAGGCAAAACCCAGACCATTCTCAATATATTGGCGAATTTGACTGTTATGCAGCAGAAGACGGTGGCTGTGGTGTCAGGCAACAATGCTGCTGTTCAGAATGTGCGTGACAAGCTGGAGGCGGAAGGCTATCCTTTTTTGGTTGCAGCACTTGGAAATAAAGAAAACAAGAAAAGCTTCTTTGAAAACTTGTCTGTTGGGGACGTCTCCGGCTGGAAGAGTGATCGGCCTGAATCAGAGATGCTGTCGAAAGTACAGGAGTTGGATGGCCGAATTACCCGGCTAATGGATTTGGACGTTGAGAAGGCGCGCTTGAAGCAACAGTTGTCGGCGTATGTGCTGGAGCAAAAGCATTTTGAGAACTATTACACCAAGCAGGATGTCCAGCATATGGAGAAGTTGTCTTTCTATCGTGAAACACCTGAGCGGATTTTAGAGTTTATGAAAGACAGCCACTTTGCGGTGAGGAAGGGAAAAGAGAATGGCCTCTTTTACAAGTTCAAGCTTTTTGTCAAACATGGGTTTACCGAACTTAAGTACTTGAAGGAACAGGGCGGAGATGTAATTCTGAATTTTCAACGGAAGTTCTATACTCTGCGTATTGAAGAGCTATCGGGCCGTATTGACCAGATTGAAAAAGAATTACACTTTCAATCTTATCAGTCTTTATTGGAACAACACCAGCAAAATTCAGCTCAGCTTTTTCGGCATAGGTTGTATGAGAAGTATCGAGACCTACCCAAGGTGGAATGTAATGCGAAAAATTATATCGAGAGCAAAAATTTTAAATCCTTCATCGATTATTATCCGATTGTACTGAGCACTACTCATTCTTTGCGCAACTGTATTCCCGCTAACTATTTGTTTGACTATGTCATTATTGATGAGTCTTCGCAAGTGGACCTTGTGACAGGAGCACTTTCGCTATCCTGCTGCAAACGAGCTATCATTGTTGGTGATACAAAGCAGTTGCCGCAAATTGTTGACATGGAGATTGAGCAGATTGTTGGAGACGCTGCATCCGTTGGATTCGATGAAGCTTTTAGCTATTTTCAACATAATCTGCTATCGTCAATGATTGCCCTTTACGGTGATGATATTCCCAAGGTGATGCTTAAAGAGCATTACCGATGTCATCCGAAAATCATTCAATTCTGTAACCTGAAGTATTATAACGGTGATCTGATAACATTTACAGCCGAAGAGGATACAGATGTTCCTTTGCTTATTTATAGAACGGCACCGGGTAATCACATGCGGGAAGTGACACAAGGGAAAAAGGGGAAGTTCAATCAGAGGGAACTGGACGTTATTGAAGGAGAAGTTCTAGCGGGTTTGGAGGAAGTGGCAGCCAGTCATACAGATATTGGTTTCGCCACACCTTACCGGAAGCAGGTTGAGAAAGCATCGGTACAGTTTGAGGAAGATATCGAGAGCGATACTATACATAAATATCAAGGCCGAGAGAAGCCAATAATGGTGATGTCCACGGTGTTAGATAGGACCCGTTCTGGGAAAATAGGTATAAAATTTGTGGATGATCCCTGCAAGATCAATGTGGCGGTCTCCCGGGCGCAGAAGCAGTTCATTTTGGTGACCGACCATACGTTATTTCGGAAATATGGTAATGAAATTGGCGATCTCACTCGGTACATGGAGTACAGCACACTGGATGACAATGTGGTGGAAAGTGAGGTCGTATCCATATTTGATTTGTTGTATCAAGAGTACTCGGACAAGCTTCAGGTTTTTAGAGAAAGGGCTAAGGGGATAAACGTGTCCAAATATAAATCGGAGAATCTTATGCAGGCGCTGCTTAAGGATATATTGCAGGAACCGGCATATAACGGGTTTATACTGGGGAATCAGATCCTTCTTAAGAACCTTTTTTTGAATGTAGATAGGTTGGAGGAACATGAGCGGCGTTATGTTCGGAATAGGTCATCTGTTGATTTTGTGATCTATCATAAGTTGGATAAAACAGCGGCACTTGCCATTGAGGTGGATGGCTTTTCTTTTCATGAGAATAAACCAGAACAACTTAAGCGTGATGAGATGAAAGATAGCATTTTTGAAAAATATGGGATGAAGTTAGAAAGGTTCGCAACCAACGAAAGTTCGGAAGAGCAAAAGATTAGGAGACTACTAGATACTATTGTGCAATCAAGCTGATGCTTGGTCATGGTGTTGAAGATATTTAATGGCTTAAACCTTAAGGGCAAGACTTCTAAAAATAAGCAAGTGATAAACAATGAATTTAGAAATGGTTATGCAGGAGCTTGAAGCACTCGGCAAAGAACGAATTAAGAAAATATACTTATCCAATGGCAACATGAGCTGCCTCTATGTTTATACTTGATTCCCAAAAATAATTGGAAAACACAGAATTGAGATGAACCCAGTGAAAAAAGTTGGCGTTATTAAATTTGGTGGAATTACATTGATCCTATCTGGGATTCTCTTTTTTGCTCAGTATCTATTTGTTCTGCCGATACCCAGTCCTCCACTCTCGGATGCAGAGCTGATGATATGGCTGGGGAAATGACGGTTTAATTTGGCCATGGCGGACGAATTGCTTTTCTTTGCCACCTTATTGTTGATCCCGTCAATCGTTGCCTTGTATCAGATACTGGTGAAGGTAGATATAGTCAAAACATGGTTGGGATGCGGTCTTTTGGCTGTGGTCATACCTATCAATATATTCCTGGACATTATCCTGGGAAGACTGGTCTATCCCGTGTATGATATTGAACTTTCACTAGATATCTACAAGTTGGTACTGAGTATATACTATGGAGGCATGCATCTTGTAGCGATCGTCTTCAGTGCAGCTACCATCATATTGTGTCTCATAATAAGAAGAAGCGTGATTGGCAAGCCTGTAGCTTATTTAGGATTTATGGTAGGGATACTGGACTTGATCGGCGCTTATCCCTGGTTGATTGGAACCTCTGTGGTATTTGTTTCGCAGCTGCTTTTCGCAGCATGGTTTGTGATGCTCGGGTTGAGAATGATCAGATTGAAAGTAGCAGAAGGATAGGTTTGCAGTAATAAACTAATACTCGTGACAAGCGTCACGGGTATTTTGTTGCGTCCTGATTTGCTATAATTGACCGCTGCACAAGCGGGCAATGAAGGTAATGCTATTTTCAGAGAAGAGATAGCCAAAATTTGAGGTTCTGTAAAGAGCATAATAAACTGTACTCAAAGCAGCAACGGTTCAAATATCAATTGGACACGACCGCCGTTTTGAGAAAGAAAGGATGTAATATGTATCAAGGAAAGTTACGGAAAATCACTGTTAGAAAAGACAGGAAACGGAGACATGGAATCGATCTTCAGGCATTTCCCTTGATTTTCGCTCGGCTTACTTTTTTCGGTTACGTTTCCACATGGGCTAAAAAAGGCTTGGAAAAATTCAAAGGTAGCCGGTGCTGCAACAAATAGTTGCGGATAGTGTTGGGTTTAGATACGATGGGGGTATGGGACATAGTGATTTCTCCTTCGTAAAAAGTGTTGTGGTGACTACTTTTTAACACAAGGAAAGCACCTTGTCTCTATTTTTTTGGTTTTTACAATTTACTGGAAGTAAATTTGCTCATTTATAGCTATAACGATGATTACAAATGAAGGAGATGTGATACAATGAATTTTTCGTTAGAAGCAATTAAAGAAGCACATAGTAAATTTACTGGTGTTGACTTCCCGAAGTTGATTAAAGAATTCAAACTTATGGGGATGCAAAAAAATACCTACGACCTTCAAACAGGACTTGTAACGTATGAGCATGATAATGGTGAGCAAATCAAAGTTCAGTCGAATGCAGTTGATGTGCCGATCAATATCATGTCCTCAAATGCTGTTGCACAAGATGTACTGAAACGACATCAGACCGGAGAGACGGATTTCTTGACATTTTGTAGAGAGATTGCTGGCGCAGGTGTATATAAGTGGGTCTCGGACATGGACAAGATGAGTTGCAGTTATTATGACATTAAAGATAACGTTGTGATTGTTGAAGAGATACCGAACGTAAGGTGATATAAAGAAAAGGCCAATAAATGCGGCTCTTCGCTCTACTGGATGGGTAAAGCTGGCTAGAATAGAATCATAGATTTATCTGTATTAATAGATTCCTAACCCCTGGTATAAAAGGGGA
>NZ_JAUSTK010000025.1 GCF_030812855.1 Paenibacillus wynnii | reverse complement strand
TAGGGACACCGCAAATTCAAGGCTGAGGACATGGGGCGTTGGCTCTGTGGATGAATCAGCAATAAAAGAGAAAGAGTTTTTTCTTTCGAAGCCCCACTTCAAAACCTTTGGTTTAAGTGGAGGGTAGTTCACCGCTGAAGTGTGAAACTACTTATTAAGAGGAAGGATTTATGATTATTTATGCAGGACAATAAGACACTTAAGAAATCTATAACCTTTATCGAAGCCATGGCAATCGTGGTAGGAATGATTATCGGATCGGGGATCTTTTTGAAGCCGGGGATTGTTCTAAGCAATGCCGGTACACCTATCTTGGCGAATTATACGGCGGTGTGTATGGCTATTTATTAGGATGGGTACAAGCGGTCATCTCCTATCCGGCCTCGGTTGCAGCCTTAGCTATTGCCTTCGCAACCTATTCCAGTTTTTTTCTCCCAATGAATGATTTGCAGCAGAAGCTGCTTGCCGTAGGGATCCTGATCTTTATTCTGATCATGAATGCTATCTCGACCAAATGCGGGGGTGTCATTCAGACGATTGCCACGGTTGGGAAGCTTATCCCGGTAGTTGGGATTGTGGCCTTCGGACTCCTCTCGGACCTGGCTCCAGGATTTAGCGGTATTCACACTTCGGTGTCCGGCGCAGGCTTTGGTGTTGCGATTCTAGGTACCTTATGGGCATATGACGGCTGGATCGGTGTGACCAATATGGCGGGAGAAATGAAGAATCCTGCGAAAACACTGCCAAGGGTTATTTCAATAGGTGTTGTCTTTGTAATTATTGTGTATGTACTATTTAATGTAGCGATATTTCAGGTGCTGCCTTATGAAGCGATAGTCTCGTCAAAAACTCCGGGTGCAGATGCGGCTGAAGCTCTATTTGGAAACGGTGGAGGTGCCTTTATTACTGCGGGGATTATTGTTTCGGTCTTGGGAGCGCTCAACGGTTATTTAATGACAGCGGCTCGGGTACCTCAGGCTATGGGTGAGAAGGGACAAATACCATTTTCACAATCGCTGCGCAAAATTCATCCTAAATTCCAGACGCCTGCAAATGCTCTGATTTTTCAAAGCGTGCTGGCCATCATTTATATTTTCTCGGGAACATTTGATACGTTAACGGATTTACTTGTTTTTGTATTATGGATTTTCTTTACCATGGGTGTCTTCGGCGTCTTTATTCTAAGAAAAAAAATGCCGGCTGAAAAAGGGCGTTACAGAGTGCCGCTGTATCCTCTCACACCGATCATTGGTGTTGTAGGGGGTCTATATATTCTGGTCAGCACCATTATCAGCGATCCGGTTCGATCGTTTGTCGGTATTGGCATCACGCTTGTGGGGCTCCCAATTTATTTTTACATGAATAAGAAAAAAGATGTTTAGTTAGTAATGGGGAGGAGCTTTTGCTAATGGATTCAACACCCGTTACCCAGGAAGTCGACATGATCCTATCTCACCATCAGCTTCAGGTTCGTTCCCGCGATTTCAATGAGGACTTTTGCCAGTGGGGAGATGTGAACGTCGTACAGGGAGTCATTATCCATCCGGGTTATATCACCCTTGATCCCTTATTGGAGGATACCTTCGGGGCAAGAGTAAAGCTTAGCTTAAGGGATCAATTTCAGGAAGATAAGCTTGCTCAGCGGCGTTTGGTGGTACCCTTTGAAGTATTGGAGAGCGATAAGCTGGAGGTTCTATCGGTTCAGAAGAGCTATGCTATCGAGCTCCCCTTAGACAACGGGAATTACGCGCTGTATTTTGAGGTGGCCGTGGATAACGAAGTATACTGCAGACTAACGTTTGTTGCCACAGAAGAACGGGTGCAGCCGAGGTTCCTCATGAACGATGTCTGGGGTGCACTTGAGGGGCAATTAATCGTTGAAGGCTATAGGTAAAAGAGTAGTTTCTATTTAATGAACCTGTGGATCATGGATTTATGTACACTTGGAGCTTTCTGGACATTGATGGCCATCACTGGGAATTGCTTCACATGGCTGCAAGTGAATAATCTACACCGACGCTTGGAATTCCAAGCGTTTTTTTTGTGCAACGATTTACGCTTCTCATACAAAACTGTGCATATCCATTAATATGGAACTTCTATAATTAACCTATGGCAACAATACTATTGTGCCTTGATACATACTATTGTGCCTTGATACATACTATGGAGGTTGATACAGTTGAAGGGAAGTCGCATGCATATTTCCATGAAGTGGAAATTAATTTTAAGTTTTTCTGTCGTAACTCTTATTTTTTTGGGAGTGGCTCTTTATCAGGGCTTTCAAATCGGACAGGTAGAAGGTTCCATGGAAAAGCAAAAAACAGAGATGGAAAAAAGAATTACTGTCTCTACTATCACACAATTACTGCAAGAGCTGAACGGTGTGGAGAACTCGTTAGCCAGTACTAGCGATCTGGAGTTCGTCGAACCCTTCAAGGGAAAACAAAAGAGGCTTTTGGATGAGCTCTCCAAGGTGAATTTTGAAAAAGAATCACCCGCTTATGGAGAACTACAGCTTCTGGAAGCCCAAGCAGGGGAATATATCAGTTATTTTGACGGTTTGGTTCAAACCATGGGAGATGAGAATTTGGATCCCATGACTATACTGGAGCAAATTGATGATATACATACAAAGGCGCAAACTTTAAATCAAGCAATGTTGGTGAACAACGCAAAGTTATATGAAGCTGCGGCCGAAAATGCACAGCAGGCCCAGAAACATTCATTTACATTATTAGACCGGACAACATCGGCAGCGGTTTATGCATCCGTGCTCGTATTCCTCCTTACGCTGGTTATTGCTTCATTGCTTATCCGTTCTTTCCTGACTCCCATCAAGAAATTGCAGGCTGCGGTACGTAAAATATCCGAAGGAGACCTGCGTCAACAAATTAATTCACCGTATAACGATGAACTGGGCCAACTGAGCCACCACTTTGATCACATGGTAGAACAGGTTCGGGACATGCTTCAGCAGACACAGTCGGTGGCTTCCTCGCTGGCAGCTTATTCGGAGTCATTTCAACAATCCTCATCCATTACAGCCCACACCAATCTGGATATTGTTAGGACCATCCAAGAAATCTCTGTGGGAGCGGATCAACAGGCCGGACAAACCGAGCAAAGTGCCAGCTTCATTCAGGAACTGGTACGTGAAGTCCAAGAGATTACGGCCTACACCGGGGACATGTTGGAGACTAGCCATACAGCTAATCTGAATACGAGAAAAGGATCGGCGGCTGTTACTGCTTTGCGGGAAGTATCCGAGCATTCTCGTAAATCTGTTGGGAAGGCGTATCAAGCATTGAACAAGCTGGCAGAGCAAACTAAGGATATTTCTAGAATTACAAATTCGATCATGGAAATTTCTTCGCAGACGAACATTCTCTCCTTGAATGCGGCTATAGAGGCTGCACGGGCGGGGGACTATGGCAAAGGATTTTCTGTGATTGCCGATGAAGTTAGACAATTGTCAGATCAAACGAAAGAGTCTTCTGGACATATCAATGATATTATCAACGAATGGCTGGTCGGAATGGCTGATTTTCAGAGCTATATGTTAGAGACCAGAGGGAATCTAGAAGAACAGGATCATAAAGTGGCGGAGACACTTTCTTCTTTCGAAGCCATAGATCAATCCATTGAAGCGATCAGCAAGCAGATCGGACAGATTCATGTAAAGGTAGATTCCACACAGACTATGAATGCCAAACTTGCAGAGTCCGTTCATTCTGTGGCTTCCATTGCTGAAAAGACAGCCGCAGGGGTACAGGAGGTTAATGCCTCTAGTCTGCAGCAGGACAATGCTATTCGCGACATTGCGCGTCAAGCTGTTGAGATTAATGAAATCTCGCAGAAGCTGTTTCGTGAAATCAATGTTTTCAAGATTAATGTTGAAGCTGACGAAGACACCAAGGGAAGAACAATCCTTATTGCGGATATGAGTAAGGACTTATCGAATTCGCATGAAACGGAAGAAATATATAAATCAGCTTAGAGAGCTAATGTTAATCTACCGGAATTCAGCTTGACGATAGTTTCTCCTTATGTTATTTTTGCTCTAACAAAAAGGCAATGAAACCTATGGGTTCAACCTCGTGGCAGTTACGGGGTTGGGCTCTTTTTGTTATCAATTCGTGTAGATTAGGACAGGGGGCGTAATATGCGCAGACAAGAGTTATTACTTCTCAGATTGGATGAAATCGGAATAGCACTTGAGAAGAAAGGGGAGGCGTTACTGTTACTAGGTTTAGGTTCAGTTGGTATTGAGACTCATCGATTAGATGAATATTCCGATCTGGATTTCTTCCTGATCGTTGCTCCGGGTGCTAAGGACAGATTTATTAATCAATTAGATTGGCTTGAAGATGCCTGCCCTTTAACGTATTCTTTCAGAAATACCAAAGATGGTTATAAAGTGATGTTCGAGGATGGGATATATGGAGAATTTGCAGTTTTTGAAGAGCGGGAGCTGGAGAATATTCCTTTTTCGGGAGGGAGGATGGTGTGGAAGGCATCAAGTTATGAACGGAAAAGCGAGATTGAATCTACTTTAGACTTTCCCAATCTAAAAGCTGAATCGGTGGATTATATCGTTAATGAAGCTTTAACCAATATATATGTAGGGCTTGGAAGATTTGCAAGGGGGGAGAAACTATCCGCAACCAGGTTTATTGAGAGCTATGCGGTAAATGGAATCCTATCTGCTCTGCATTTATTGGAACCGGAAATGGATGGTTATCCCGATAAGTTCAATAATGAAAGAAGAGTTGAGCAGAGATTTCCTGAATTCTCAAAACGTATAGGCAGCTTGATGCAAGGATATGATAAAGTTCCTTATTCGGCTCTGGAGTTGTTAAGTTACTTAGAAGAGATCTATCCTGTAAATGATAGAATGAGTGCTGAAATACGTAAATTGGCTGACAAACTGATTTAACATAAGTAATATCCCATAAAGTTGTAGACTGACCCTAATAAATGAAACAGCTGCAGTCTTGGACGGGAAAAACAGTCCTAGACTACCGCTGTTTTATTCATCTACTTTGGGTTTGGGTCGTAACTGCGGTGAATGTTGGACTTCCAGCCGCTGTTGTCTCCAGATTTCTTGATTCATACCGCTTTTAGCGGATGAAATCCGGAGACAAAGGCGGACGCTACCGCTCCTCCAGTTCCAAAATTCCCCTTCGTTACTTCAATCCTATTAATCACAGCTATCTTTAGGCTGGATTTCAGCACCAATATCTTTCTGGCCAATCATCCCCGTAAATTACTGGAAATATTCTTATCTCCTCCTTTTGGCTATAGTGGCGATCCGATATTCCCTATCCTTATTATTACAAGAAAAAAACTGAATAGAACGAAGGTTCAATTCAGTTCGATGTGAATATTTACCACCAAAGGGTGCTCTTGAAACCCATCAATCAACACGCTTCAATCGCTGCGGGGACATTTTATTCTGTACTTTCCCTTACCGTTAAATAATGGGCAACATTTGCATGGTGTGGAGTGACGGTTTCGCCTTTAATTAGCTTAATAAGATGACGTGCAGCCGTCATGCCAATTTCAGTCCCCGAGTATTCTACTGATGTCAGGTTGGGACGCACAATTGAGGCCATGAAGCTGTTATCAAAACCAATCACGGAGATATCCTCAGGCACACGTAAACCGATGTCGAGTAAATAATTCATGGCACCTACGGCCATCCAGTCGGTTGAGCAGAACACGGCAGTAGGCCGAGCTTCTCTCTCTATAATTTTTCGCATAGAATCCCTCCCATTCTCCACGGAGAAACCGCTTTCCACAACCCATTCCTCCTGCAGAAGAATCTGGGCGTCCTCTAGAGCTTGCCGATATCCCTGATAACGATCACCGCCAACAGCGCTTTCTCCCGAGGCGCGAATCATGGCTATACGGCGGTGCCCCCGTTGAATCAGATAAGTAACGGCTTCATAAGAGGCCGTTACATTATCCAAGTGGACAGAGGGGATAGCGGAATTAGGAGATTGCTGCCCGGCAAGCACACAAGGGGTACCGATCTTACGTATCATCTCTGTGTGTTCCTTCTCCAGAACCGATCCTACAAAGATATTTCCTAGAGTTCTAAGTTCATGAAATAAGTTGAAATAATGAAGCTCACTCTCAACGGTTCCGTCCGTAAGGCCCACTATAATATCATACCCATACAATTCTGCGATGTTTCGAATACCTATACTGAAATCATCGAGTACAGTATTGCTGTTGTGCGGAATAATGATGCCGATCAAATGGCTATTTCCTCTTGTCTCTACTTCACCGATAACATCCGTACGGTATTTGGTTTGTTTGATGGCCTCCATTACCCGTTTCCGCACATCCTCATTAACAGGTTTGCTGTTATTTACTACCCGGGATACGGTGGATATGGACACATCAGCCATTTTGGCTATATCTTTGATGGTTATTTTCAAGACGATCACCAGAACTTTCAATCACGATTTTCTAATGTATTCAGCATATCACGGATAACTGTTAGAATTCAAAAGATATGTGTTGACTAGGAAAATAAAAGGTCATATAATAGCGCTGCAGGAAAAATATTTCCCGTAAAATACACATTTACAATTGATATCAGAGTTAATTTCAGGGAATTTTGTTCAATAAGGATAATAATCTAACTAAACAGGAAAATATTTTCCCGAGTATACTAGAGCAATTAGAGGAGAGCATACTATGAACAGAATATGGTGGAAAGAAGCAACAGCTTATCAGATATACCCGCGCAGCTTCATGGACAGCAATGGAGACGGCATAGGAGATCTGCAAGGAATCATATCTAAGCTTGATTATCTGAAGGATTTGGGGATAAATGTGATCTGGATTTGCCCGATTTATAAATCTCCGAATGATGATAATGGGTATGATATTTCAGATTACCAGGACATCATGGAGGAGTTCGGCAGTATGGAGGACTTTGATCAGCTGCTGCATGAGGTTCATATGCGGGGTATGAAGCTGATTCTAGATCTTGTAATCAACCACACCTCTGATGAACATCCATGGTTTATTGAGGCAAGTTCTGACAAGAATCACCCGAAACGGGATTACTATATTTGGAGTGATCACAATAACGGGGTGGAGCCGAATAACTGGGAAAGTATATTCAGCGGATCTGCTTGGGAGTTGGACCCTCAATCAGGGCAGTATTTCATGCATGTGTTCTCCAAACGTCAGCCTGATTTGAACTGGGAGAATCCAGAAGTTCGTAAGGAACTGTATGGTATGGTCAACTGGTGGCTGGATAAAGGAATAGACGGCTTCCGAGTGGATGCGATCTCTCATATTAAGAAGGTGCCTGGTTTTCCAGACATGCCGAATCCATTGAATCTTCCCTTTGTACCTTCCTTTGAGGGACATATGAACCGTGAGGGAATCCATGATTTTCTCCAGGAGCTGAAGGAGGAGACCTTTGACCGCTACAATGTTATGACGGTTGGCGAAGCGAGTGGAGTGAATGTGGATCAGGCGGAGCTCTGGGTAGGTGAAGAACAAGGGAAGTTCAATATGATTTTTCAATTTGAGCATTTGGCGCTGTGGAACAAAAGTACAACCGGGGGCCTCGATGTGTTAGCCTTAAAATCCGCACTGTCCCGCTGGCAAAAGGGTCTTGAAGGCAAAGGTTGGAATGCGTTGTTTATTGAAAATCACGACCAGCCGCGTTCCGTTTCGACATGGGGTAACGATGATGCTTATTGGAAGGAGTCGGCCAAGTCACTGGCTACGATGTATTTCCTTATGCAAGGAACTCCGTTTATCTATCAAGGCCAGGAAATCGGCATGACGAATGTCAAATTTGACTCGATGGATGATTATGATGACGTGGCTATGAAGAACATGTACCGAATCGAGAGTGAGGCCGGTAAGAGCCACGAGGAAATTATGCAGGTCATTTGGAAGAATGGACGCGACAACTCTAGAACACCGATGCAGTGGAATGACTCGAATAACGCCGGATTCAGCAGTGATAAACCTTGGATGAAGGTCAACCCGAATTATACAGAGATCAATGTTGAGCGGGCGCAGCAGGACCCAGATTCTATTTATCATCATTATAAAAAGCTTATCGCTCTGAGAGCCGCCAATCCGGTTGTTGTCTACGGAACCTATGATCTGATTCTGCCTGAAGATGAGTCCATCTATGCGTACACAAGGACTTTGGAGAATGAGAAGCTACTTGTCATGTCCAATCTAACCTCTCAAGAGGTATTGTTTGATCTTCCGGTCGACCTTGAATACATTTCCTGTGAGCTACTTCTCAATAACTATGTTGTTGATCGTGTGGAGCGCATAGAGACTGTTGCATTAAGACCCTATGAATCCAGAGTATATCTGCTGGAATGCACATTGACAGATGAGAATACTACAAACGTTACCGCTGAAGTGGAAAAAGTTGGACTTTTACAATAAATGAAACAGCCGGGAAGAAGGAGTTCATCCTTTTGACCGGCTGTTTTTTTAGATATTTTCAAATGAATGATTCTGTTATTCGTCCTTTGGGGCATTGTCAGGCAATTGCAAAATATAACTGTTGGACATATTCAGAAGCCTATTTACCGCATTGAATTGTGCCTCTGTAGATCCTTCTTTGGTTATGGAGTTATCGGTCAAATTATAGTTGGTTCCATCGGCATAAGATACACCCGTTAAGTACATGCTTGAGTCATTAATGAATGACCCCGTTGGCAGAAAGTGTCTTACGGGAAGCAGATTGGTCTTGTAGTTGAATAAGTCTTCACCAAAGTGGATTTGATCGTTAAGTGAAACCCCTAACAAATTGGCTACCGTTGGTAAAATATCGATCTGTCCGCCCGTTTGGCTAAAAGTAGCAGGTTGACCTATACCCGGAGCATGAACAATGAAGGGAAGGTTGAACATATCTGTATATCCATACTCTCGGCCTACCGCTTCCTTCATTAAATCCTTCTCATCACTACCCAGTGAATAGAGGGGTAAGCCCTGATGATCCCCATAGAATACGACAACACTATTCTCCCATAATCCGCTGGTCTTCAGGCCGTCAAGGAATTGTCCCATCGCGTAATCTGCATAATTCTGAGACTGAATATAATCACCTACCAATGTACCTTCGAACCGTTCAGGAAGTTTAATCTTGAATTTGGATTCTGGCAGTTTATAAGGGTGGTGAGCACTCATTGAAATAACCACAGCATAGAAGGGATTCTCTTCTCCGTCTAATTTGACTAGTTCAGGGATTGTTTTTGCGAACAATACCTCGTCCGAAGAGCCGAATGCGATATGATCATCGTCTCCATAAAAGGCTTGATCAAAGTATTTGTCAAAGCCTATTGCTTTGTACAAGGCCTCACGGTTCCAAAATTCTACGCTGTTCGTATGGAATGTAGCTGTCTCGTAGCCTTGCGCCTTCATTAACTTGGGCAGGCTGGGAAGAGATTTATCCATATATTCGGATGAGGTTGCGGCCTCATGATGGGGAACATAAAGGGAAGTATTCACTACAAATTCTGCATCCGAGGTTGTTCCTTGCCCTGCATTTGAATAGAAGTTATCGAAATAAAGTTCATTCTTCACCATTTTATTGATGTTAGGCGTAATTTCTTGCCCATCGATCTTAAGTCCAATCAGGAAGTTTTGGAAGGATTCCATCTGCACGACTATCAGGTTCTTGCCTTTGGAAGCTGCCCAATATTGCGGGGACACCGGCTCTGTAATTCCTTTAGTTTCATTGATGGCCGCTTGAGTAATTTCCTTACTGTCGATCATTTCTTCACTCTCTGTGCTGTCGGCAAATAGCGTATAGAGCTCATAATTAAGTATACCCATGCTTTCCGCCTTCTTGTTTTCGTTCATACTGGCATGGTTAGGCCAAATATTGAAAAGGCAAAGGGCGATAGATACGCTGATGATACTGAACAGAACAGTTCTATTCATGCGCTTCATGCCCCGGTCCTTCCAGCGTGTAATATACTTCGGACGGAACATATAGAACATAAATACAATAATATCCACAAAAATGAATAAATAATAGGGATCTAGCAGGGAGTAGGTGCTTTCTCCGACTTTTGTCACCTTATCGGCCTGCTCCAAGGCATGATAAGTAACGATTACGCCATAATACTTGTAGTACATGAGGACGGCAAAATAAATCACTGATATAAATAAGTTTGCGATCATGTAATAAAGGAACTTTCGTTTGGATGCCATCCATTCTATGAGTCCAAATACAATGAAAAAGAAGGGAATCTCAGTGAGCAATATGCTCCATGAAGGGCCATTGCTAAATACCACGAACCACGCTACCGCACTTTTCAGCAGCAGGACAAAGCTAAACCCTAAAAATGGCCTGTTTCTGATGTCGAACTCTTTTCTCATATTCTGCATCTCCCCTGTTAAAGCACACTCTAAAACCTTCAAAAGTCAGTTCTATTAAGCATTAGTAAGTAAATGCACAGACGCTTATTATGCTCCAGATATTTCCTTATGTCAAAAGGCGAAAGGGGGGAATAAAACGCATCAAATGGCGATAAAAGCCAATTTAATGGATGAAATCATCCTCAATCGTTTCTCTGCATGTTTTGGAAAAAAGTTCCTTATAAGAGATTGAGTAATCCTCAAAAGGGTAATGAAATAACGCATAGAAAAATTTAATGTTTATGAAATGTTCTGATCACAAAGAAATCGATTATAAGAGGTATAATAAGTGTGGTTACAGTGTGATACTATTAAAAAGAATTAAAGGAAAATGAAGCATTCTAATGTATTTTCATGCATTTTAGAGTTTGAATAGGGATAATCGAAGGTTTTACTCAATAAATATCATTTTTTGTCGCTTTTTATTGATTTATTAGAGCATATTATGTATAATCAGGCTTGTTGATTTTTTGCAAACGGAAATTAGGGGGTTTTGAATTTTGGGAAAAGCTTTAATTATTGGTGCTGGCGGAGTTTCTAGTGTTGTTGTTCATAAATGTTGCCAGAACCCGGATGTGTTCGAAGAGATTTGTATTGCAAGCAGAACGGTCGCTAAGTGCGACGCTCTGAAAGATAAATTAGACGGAGGCCGTACAAAGATTCAAACGGCTCAGCTTGATGCTGATAATACGGATGAAGTAATCGCACTGATTAAGAGCTTCCAGCCGGATGTTGTTATCAATGTTGCTCTCCCATATCAGGACCTGACTATTATGGATGCTTGCCTGGCAACAGGAGTGCACTATGTAGACACTGCTAACTACGAGCCTCAGGATACAGCTAAATTTGAATATTCCTGGCAGTGGGCTTATAAGGAAAGATTTGAAAAAGCGGGTATTACCGCGCTTCTCGGAAGCGGCTTTGACCCTGGGGTAACCGGCGTGTTCACAGCGTATGCCCAAAAACACTATTTTGATGAAATTCACACGATTGATATTGTAGATGCTAACGCGGGCGACCATGGTTACCCATTCGCAACCAACTTCAATCCTGAAATAAATATTCGTGAGATTACTGCAAACGGCCGCTATTTCGAAAATGGCGAGTGGATTGAAACCGCACCTCTTTCCGAGAAAAAAGTGTACGATCTTCCGGAAATCGGTCCGAAGGATATCTATCTTTTGTACCATGAAGAATTGGAATCCCTGGCTAAGAATATCAAGGGCGTGAAGAAAATCAGATTCTGGATGACGTTCTCCCAGAACTATCTAACTCACCTGAAAGTGCTTGAGAATGTTGGCATGACTTCCATCGAACCTATTATATATGAAGGCAAAGAGATCGTTCCTTTGCAATTCTTGAAAGCTATTTTGCCGGATCCAGCATCTCTGGGACCTAGAACTAAAGGTAAAACAAACATTGGCTGTATTATTCAAGGAACCAAAGATGGCAAGCCTAAAACTTATTATGTATACAACGTTTGTGTACATGAAGAATGTTACGCAGAAGTAGGCTCACAGGCTATTTCCTATACTACAGGGGTTCCGGCTATGATTGGCGCAATGTTGATTATCAAAGGCATCTGGAAAAAACCAGGCGTATACAACGTTGAAGAATTCAATCCAGATCCATTCATGGAAGAACTGAATAAACAAGGGCTGCCTTGGCAGGAAGATTTCTCGCCAACGCTGCTCGACTAAGGGCTTAGTAATGGATATTGATATCAGCACGTTGCCGTCACCCGCTTATATTGTAGATGAGCGATTGTTAATCAAGAATCTAGAGACCCTGAATTACGTACAAGAGCGTACGGGTGCCAAAATTTTGCTAGCGCAAAAAGGGTTCTCCATGCACTCCATGTATCCGCTGATCGCTAAATATTTGCATGGTGTAACCTCCAGCTCTTTATTCGAAGCCAGATTGGGCTTTGAAAAAATGGGTAAAGAGGTGCATGTATATGCCCCTGCTTATGTGGACTCGGAGTTCGCCGAGTTGCTGGAATACAGCGATCACATTGTTTTTAATTCTTTTGACCAATGGAATCGGTTTAAGGATCGGGTGCAAAGCGCACCTAAGAACATCAGCTGCGGGATCCGGGTTAACCCGGAATATTCCGAGATTGAAATTCCTTTATATGATCCATGCTACAATTACTCCCGTATGGGAGTAACACTGCTGAGCTTCCGTCCAGATGAGCTTGAGGGCATTGATGGATTGCATTTCCATACGATGTGTGAGCAAAACTCGGATACCTTGGAGCGTACGCTTAAGGTAGTGGAAGAGAAATTCGGTCAGTATCTTCACGGTATGAAATGGCTTAATTTTGGCGGCGGACATCATATCACCCGTCCCGATTATGATCTGGAGACGTTGATTCGCTGCATTACGTATATGCAAGAGAAATACGATGTTCAGATTTATCTGGAACCGGGAGAGGCGATCGCCCTTAACACCGGTTATCTGGTAGCGACTGTACTAGACACTATGCATAATGGTATGGATATCGCGATATTGGATACCTCAGCCGAATGCCATATGCCAGACGTACTCGCAATGCCGTATCGTCCAGGTATTATTGACGCTGGTCAGCCAGGTGAATATGCCTATACGTACAGACTTGGTGGCATGACCTGCCTGGCAGGAGATGTCATCGGGGATTATTCCTTCAAGGAACCGCTGAAATACGGTGACAAGTTGGTATTCACTGATATGGGTCACTATACTATGGTCAAGAATCATATGTTCAATGGTGTGAATCTGCCGGCCATCGCTTCGTACAACGAAGAAGAAGGCATCAAAGTCATTCGTCAATTTGCCTATGAGGATTTCAGCGGTCGTTTATCTTAATTCTTACGTAAGATGTCCCTAGCTAGGGGCATCTTTTTTTGTTAACTGCTCCGCCGATGCTCCGCAAACAGTACGTTGCTGCTCTTCTAACTAACTACTGTTTGGCTTCCCAGAGTAAACTTCGATAAATTATTATATTTAGAGGGAATAAATCCCTCTAAATGATCAAAAAATCCTTTCTATTAATAATTATAGGGAAAATATACCATTAATTCATCGTATAAAGGGTATATTGTGCCGATTTCATCAAATTAGAGGGAAAAATTCCCTTTAAATGAGCCCAATGGGCTTATTTGTAGAAATTAGAGGGAACAAATCCCTCTAATTTTCTAAGACGCAATAAAACTAGCTTAATACTCCATCATTCCCCTTCCCGCCTCCAGTTTCTTAAAAGTTTCACCCTAACAAGGTGCCTCCTGTGATACAATAGTTTAGTCTGTTTTTAGGCATTGCCCGTATTTGAGGAGGATATCAGAATCAATGACACACGCACCATTTATTGCCGTAGAGGGTCCTATAGGGGCTGGTAAAACTACGCTCGCAACTATGCTATCAGCAGAATTTCAGCTTCCGATTATCAAGGAAATTGTTGAGGAGAATCCTTTTCTGGACAAGTTTTACCGGAACATGGACGATTGGAGCTTTCAGTTAGAGATGTTCTTTCTCTGCAATCGGTACAAGCAGCTTGAAGATACCGTTATGCAGTACATAGATAAGGGTAAGCCCGTCATTTCGGATTATCACATTTATAAGAATCTTATCTTTAGCGAACGAACACTAAAGGGTACCAAGCGGGACAAATACCGCCAGATTTACCATGTTTTAACCGATGACCTGCCGAAACCTAATGTCATTCTTTATATTCGGGCAGATCTCGATACACTGCTTAAACGGATTGAGAAACGCGGCCGATCCTTTGAAGATGCTATGGACACCGCTTATTTACAGCAATTAATAGAAGATTATGATGAGGCGATGACTTCTCTGGCCATCCGGGAACCGTCGACCCCTATTATCACGATAGATGGAAATAAGGTCGATTTTGTGGAAAATAAAGATCAGTTCGCCGCCATCGCGTTACAAGTAAAGGAGCATATGCAATGAATCAATATAACATCCCGGACAACGCATTAATTACCGTAGCAGGAACAGTGGGTGTGGGTAAATCTACTTTAACAGCGGCCCTAGCGGAACGGTTGAACTTTCAGACCTCACTTGAGCAGGTTGATCATAACCCCTATCTGGAAAAGTTCTATCATGATTTCGAAAGATGGAGTTTTCATCTGCAAATCTATTTCCTGGCTGAACGTTTTAAGGAACAGAAGAAAATGTTTGAACTCGGCGGTGGTTTCGTGCAAGACCGTTCCATCTATGAGGACACAGGTATTTTCGCTAAAATGCATGCGGATCAAGGCACGATGTCGAAGACCGATTATGAGACCTATACCAGTCTTTATGAAGCAATGGTTATGACTCCGTATTTTCCCCATCCCGATGTGCTAATTTATATTGAAGGCAGTCTGCCTTCCATTCTGACCCGTATTAACGAGCGTGGCCGCGAGATGGAGATTCAGACCGATGTGTCTTACTGGGAACAAATGCATGGCAGATATTCCGTGTGGATTGATCAATTCACTGCTTGTCCGGTACTCCGCCTAAATATTGATGAATATGATGTGAAAGACCCGGATTCCATGTCTAACATTCTTATGAAGGTTGGCAATGCGATTCGGAAGCCCGTGGTAAACAAAGCTTAATATAGAATTATATCGAAGCGGCAGCTATAGGGATAACCTTGGCGTGCCGTTTTTTGCATGTTACAATACATTAATACGTTGAAGCAGAGAGGACGAGGTGACTGAAGTTGAAGTATGATTTTGATGCCGTCATTAACCGCCGCAATACCCGTTCTTATAAATGGGATCAATCCGAGAAGTTGTTCGGTGATAAGGACATTATGCCTTTGTGGGTAGCCGATATGGATTTCGAAAGTCCTCCAGCTGTAAAAGAAGCGATCCTTCGCCGTGTGGAGGAAGGTGTCTACGGTTATAGCGTAAGTAGTGAACCTTATAAAGAAGCAATCACCTCCTGGTTTAAAAGAAGACATGATTGGAGTATTCAGCCGGAGTGGATCACGGATTCCCCCGGGATTGTCACCTCGTTAAGTTTGGCAGTGGAACTGTATAGTGAGCCGGGCGGTGAGGTCATTGTGCAGTCGCCGGTGTATTATCCGTTTTATGATGTTATTAATATGAACGGCCGTAAGGTCGCCAAAAATCCACTGATTCTGCAAAATGGCCGCTACGAAATGGACTATGACCAGCTGGAGGGGCTAATGAAGGGTGGAGCCAAGCTGCTGCTACTCTGCAGTCCGCATAATCCGGGAGGACGAGTCTGGGAGCGTGAAGAGCTGCTGAAGCTGGGAGAATTGTGCCTTGCTTATGGAGTAACCGTTATATCGGATGAGATTCATTGCGATTTGGCTTTATCGGGGCATACTCATTATCCATTTGCCTCCTTATCCGAGGAGCTGGCTAATATTACACTAACGACGCTGGCAGCGACCAAAACTTTTAATCTGCCGGGTATTCAAACTTCGTTCATTGTAGCCTCCAACCCGGATCTGAAACGGAAATTCGATATGCGCTTAAAAGCTTTAAGTCTACATATGGCTCACTTCTTTGCGCCGGACGCGGTACAAGCCGCTTACAATGAAGGTGATGAATGGTTAGATGAGCTATTGGTGTATATTTCGGGTAACGTGGATTATGCGATCAGCTATTTATCGGAGCATTTATCACAGGTGAAAGTGATGCGCCCAGAAGCTACATATCTGTTGTGGATCGACTGCCGCGGATTAAACAGGGATATTAATGGCCTCAAAAACCTTATGTTTAAAGAAGCCAAAGTAGCTTTTAGTGAAGGTTCGGTATTTGGCTCAGAGGGTGAAGGTTATCTGCGTATAAATCTGGCTTGTCCGAGATCGATTCTGCAGGAAGCTTTGGAACGTTTCTCAGCGGCTGTCAATAATAGTCTATAAATAGATTCTAATAAGGTACCTATTATTAGAACCGCTAATTACCTGAATTAAGGGGATTGGCGGTTTTTTTAAAATATAAGAAAGTATAAGTTTTCAGTATACTTTGCTTATATTTCTACGAGAAACGGATACTGAAAGCGATACGGAGTATCGCTGCTTCGGAAGCGTAGGCTCCCATTAAGGACGGCTAAGCCGTTTCTTCTTGATCTATTAATTTGCAAAAAATATCAATTTTGGTAGTATGATAGATGGACTATTTTATAAAAAAGGAGATTCGCTATGAAACGTTATGGGAAAATACTATTATGCTGCGTCATTGCACTAAGTAGTATGACAGCTCTGCTAGGCAATACTACACAAGCAGCAGCTACAGCCGGTGGGGTTACCATACTGCTTGACGGATATCCACTTCCCTTTCCGGTAGAACCTGCGGTGATGAAGGGAACGACTATGGTGCCATTTCGGGCAATAGCAGAAGCCTTAAATATTCCGGTGGTTTGGAATCAGACGGCTAAGAAGATTACCGCAACCAAAAAAGTAGGGACGGTGGACAAGAAAGTAGAGCTTACTATAGGCAGCGTAAATGCCTTGGTAAACGGCGGAACGGTGAAACTGGCAGTAGCCCCGCAAAATGTTCGTGGAACCACGATGATTCCATTAAGCTTTTTCAGCGGGCAATTTGGGGCTGG
Source organism: Paenibacillus wynnii (assembly GCF_030812855.1). Lineage (GTDB taxonomy): Bacteria > Bacillota > Bacilli > Paenibacillales > Paenibacillaceae > Paenibacillus_AQ > Paenibacillus_AQ wynnii_A. Next base: position 63,033 of record NZ_JAUSTK010000025.1, on the reverse strand, counting down.
GGTGTCTTGGAATCAGCTAACGAAGACCGTATCCATTATTTCACCGAAGAAGGATATGTACACCTTGGGTTTCTATGCACTTTCGTCTTTTGATCAATACTCATTTGTTCCGGATTTTGATGCTATTGCTTTTGGTTGGAGTAGAATTGACCGTAGTGGCGAGTTTACCACTCAAGGTGAGGAATATAAATGGCCTAAGCCTGCGGGTGAGCTTACACCGGAACTCATGATATCAGATACAGCAACAAGCGGTACAACTCCGTATCTAATGGTTTATTCGGTAGATGGTAAGCTGGAGCTCACCAAGAACCTTGAGGATCAGGTGCTGCAGGCCCGGACTATTTCTGGTATCGTGGATACGGCTGTTCAGAAGGGATTTAAAGGGATTTTACTGGATCTGGAGGGATTGGGCCTCAGCGGTGATAAAGCAAAAGTCCGTTCAGATTATAACAGTTTTGTCCAAAATTTATCTACAAAAGCACGTCAAGCTGGACTTAAGCTAACGCTTGTCCTTCATCCTTTAAACAGCTCTTATACAGGATATGACTATAAAACGCTTGGAAGTCTTGCCGACGATTTGATCATAATGGCTTACGCTTACGGTGACGAGAAAAGTCCTGAGCCTGTGAATAAAGTGGATGAGGCCATACGTCTTGCTCTCCAGCAGGTTAACAAGGAGAAGCTGATTCTTGGGATATCTCTAGCCAGTGAAAACGAGACTTCTGTGAATACCAAAATTGGGCTGGCCAAACGTTATGACCTTAAAGGGATAGCGATCTGGCGCCTTGGAATTATTGCACAGCCCGCCTGGACCCAAATGAATGGATCGGTGGAGTTTTAGTTTGGATAGATCCTTAGGGATTCCAATTTAATGTGTTTATAGCAAAAAGGCTGCCGATTGGCAGCTTTTTTTGTTGAGCGAAGCACCAAATCCTGCATAAAGTACAACAATTGAGCACCTGAGGTATGGTTTACGCTGTAATCCTGCATTTACTACAACAATTCAGCTCCCGAGGCACTGTTAACGCACCAAATCCTGCATAAAGTACAACAATTCAGCGCCTCAGGCACCATTAACGCACCAAATCCTGCATAAAGTACAACAATTGAGCACCAGAGGCACCATTAACGCACCAAATCCTGCACAAAGTACAACAATTGAGCACCTGAGGCACCATTAACCCCACCAAATCCTGCATTTATATATTCGCAAATTAAGATAGTTAGTTTTAAATTAGGCATTCGTGACTTGGAAGGATTATACTAGGCTGTATGTGGTAAATGATCCCGGGTGGTCGATGTTGGGCTGCAGCGCTTAGACAGTTATTATTTGAAACTTCAATCTCATCATCAGAAGAAAGGCTGGAGAACGAATGAACAAGCAAGAGGAACGCAGAGGTAAGCATCTTATTGGAGAGGTGAGACGTACAGAGGTGCCATATGGCTGTCTGGCGGTATGGTTTCTTGGGCAGGAGAGTGTGATTATAAAAGGAGATGGAGTAACGGTCTACATTGACCCATACGTATCACCTAATCCTGACCGAACCTTTCCGGCGCCGATCTCACCCGAGGATATCACGAATGCCGATGTGTGCCTGATTACCCATGATCATGAAGATCATTTGGATAAAGGAACCCTTCCACAGCTGGTTATCCATAATCCAGCGGTTATGATCACGGCGCCAGCTATGTGCGAACCCCTTCTTAAGGAGCTTGGCGTGAAGGATGAGCAGTTCTTGAAGGCCGAAGAGGGCAAATGGATTTCTTATGGACCTAAGCTGCGGGTGCTGCCTTTAGCCGCCGCTCACGAGCAGTTGACAAGGGACGAACAAGGGAATCCTCATTTCGTTGGTTATATTTTGGAGCTGAACGGAGTTACGCTGTACCATGCCGGAGATACCGTGCTATACCCCGAGCTTGTTGATGCTGTGAGCAGCCATCCTATTGACCTGGCGATGCTGCCAATCAACGGTCGAGATTATTTCCGCAATGCACGCAATCTAGTAGGTAACATGAGTTATCGTGAAGCTGCGGAGTTTGCAGCGGTAGCCCAATTTGAGACGGTTATTCCCTTACACTATGATCTCTTTGCTGGAAACGCGGAGAATCCGGGGTATTTTGTAGATTATCTATACAAGTATTTTCCAGAGCAGAAGTTCCATGTAATGGCGCGGGCCGAGCGGTTTGTGTATATATCGGCAAGGGCATTTTTAGACAAAGAGTAAATGAACTTCAAGTGGAGTAAGATGAAGTAGGCCCTTGAAGATGCTAAAAAAGTCACATAAACCTGGAGCTGTAACCTTTATAATCACTTAAGTTGAATATTAAGGGCAGTATAATTATTTTTCAGGAGGACTTTTAGAGCATGAGATATAAATCACTGGAGCTGGACAAACCACTTACCTACGATCTTGAAGGGTTGGAAATAGGCGTAACATCCAATTGCAACTTCCGCTGCGATTACTGCTGTGCATATCAGAGAAATGACGGGCAAAGCATTAATGCCAAGGAAGTCATTCGCATTCTCGGTGAGCTTCCCAACTTAAAAAGAGTGCGTTTGTCCGGGGGCGAGGTTACGTTGAAATTCCAAGATTGTGTGGAGATCGTGACCTACTGCTCATCAAGGGGCATTCAGACTCAGCTGAATTCGAACGGCAGTCTATTGAATGCAGAACGGATTGAGGAGTTAGTAGCAGCAGGCCTGACGACTATACATATTTCTTTTAACTTTACTACTCCGGAGGCCTTTTCCCGATATTATAATATTCATCCAAGCATCTATGAGAAAATCAGAGAGAATATTTCCTTGTTTGCTGCAACCAGCGTAGATACCGTATTAGAAACATTGCTGTTCAGTGAAACTCAGGACAATATGAAGGAAATCAGCGATCATGTATATGGGCTGGGAGTTAGGACACATGAAATCCAGAACAGCATTATTATGGATCATAGCGGCTGGAAATCTATTGCGGCTCGTGAACAATTAAAGGCAGCGGTCAATGATTTGATTGCAGGCAAGAAAGAAGATACCACTTTATATTTCACATGTATGGATCGTTTTATGGAGGCACTTGGTTTTGAGGAACAGCCGGGGGTATACTTTCCCCACTGTATAGAGGGTAAGAAACAGCTTCATCTGCACGGGAACGGGGATATTCTGATCTCTGAGCTATGTCATCCGGTGATTATCGGGAATATTTATAATGGAACCTCACTAAATGATCTCTATAGCAATATGCCTTCACCGCTGGCACAGTTTCTGGATAAACAACCTTGTCCGGCGCTGGATGCACTCTTCCCGCAAGGAATATAATGGCTTAGATAAGTAACAGTCTGGGATCTTTCCAGGCTGTTTTTTTAGGTTTCTGTTAGTTACAACTCCTAAAAAACAACTAATGGAATTATCTTCTTTAAAATTGAAAAAAAGTATTTTTATATTTAAATTTAACCATTCGACAAAATTCGATATTTTTCTTAAAAATCCCTATTTTAATATTCACTGTGAGCTCATTTTTCCCGATAATATTGTAATAAAAGCTATTGCATCTAGAAGAATATCCAGTAAAAGAAGCAGCTAAAAGCGGAAGGATGTAATAATATGAAAATTAAAACGAAGCTAGCTATGATCATGATTGCTGTGACCCTGCTTTCAACTATACTAATGGGGGCATTCACGTACAACAAATCAACAAGCTCTATCTTGAATCTTACGGAGACCGCTATGTTTCAGGTGAACACCAATAAGGCGGAAACCATTGAGTCCATGATTGATAAGGAAGCGAGAAGTATGGCCCTTATCGCTGAGCAGACGGAGATTGCAGATTTATTAATCAAGGCCGGCAAAGGGGGAGTTGTCAAAGGGGATGCCCTTCAGTCGGAGGTAAATAACAAACTCACAAAATTAGTTAAGGACGCGGGTAACGTTGAGCATATGTTTGTTGTAGACATGAAAGGTAACGATGTTGCAGATAGTGATACCAAGCTTTTGGGTGCTAACTTCAGTGACAGGAATTATACCAAAAATGTGTTAGCCAAAAAAACTCCCGTAATTAGTGAGACCTTGAAGTCCAAGTCTACAGGAGCCTACATTATAGCTTTCGTGCAGCCGGTCATGAGTGACGGCCAGATGGTAGGGTTTGTTGCTTCAGCGGTAACAGCGAACAGTATTATCAAGTATTTGGCGGATGCAAAAGTAGCTAATGCCCCTTCTTCCTATGCGTATCTAGTGGATGAGACCGGAGTCATGTTATTTCATCCCGATAAAGAAAAGATCGGAAAACCTGTAGAGAACGAACAAATCAAAGCTGTGGTAGAGAAGATTATTAACGGAGAAAAACCGAAAGATGATCTGGTTGAATACAACTTTAAAGGTGCGGATAAAAAGGCGGCTTATACTGTATTACCGAATACCAAATGGACGCTAGTTCTTACCGGTGATGTAAAAGAAATTATGAAACCCGTCAACGAAATGACCTCGTTTATACTTATATTAGGTCTTGTAAGTCTAGTGGTTACTTTAATTCTTGGTCTGTTTGTAGCTAACCGAATCTCGTCACCGATTGTCAAACTGACGGAACTGATTAATAAGACAGCAGAACTGGATCTCAAATACGACAATCAATATGAATACTTGGAGAAAAATAAAGATGAGACTGGGGTAATCGCCAAGGCGATGTTCCGGACACGGAGAGTGCTCAGAGAAACGGCCGGCGGATTAATTACAATCTCAAGTAAGGTATTGGAAAATGCAGAGATGCTTGAGAAATTGTCTAATGATGTTAGGGAGAACGCCCATGATAATGCGGCAACTACTGAGCAGCTCTCGGCAGGAATGGAAGAGACAGCAGCTTCTACACAAGAGATGACTGCGGCTATTCATGAGATTGATTCAAATGTAAGCACGATTTCAGGAAAAGTAAAAGAGGGTGCGGAAGTCTCTGAGCAAATCACCAGTCGGGCATTGGCTCTTCAAAAGGATGCACTTGAATCCTCTAGAAATGCCAAGGAGATCTATGAATCGGTTCGGGTGAAAATGGAGCGGGCGATTGAACAATCCAATTCCATCTCCGAAATTAATGTTTTGGCAGATACCATTCTCTCCATTACTAGCCAGACTAATTTGTTGGCATTGAACGCAGCGATTGAAGCGGCGAGAGCGGGAGAAGCGGGACGCGGATTTGCAGTAGTTGCTGGAGAGATTAGGAAGCTGGCGGAGAAATCCTCTACCACGGCTGCCGGGATACAAGGAGTAGTAAAAGGCGTATATGATTCCGTGGAACAGATGAAGGAAAATTCCGAAGCTATCCTTGTCTTTGTGGATCAGAATGTACTGGGCGACTACAAGAGATTGGAAGAAGTCAGTCAGCAGTATAATAACGATGCATCTATGATCTATGAACTGATGGTTGAATTTGAGAATGCTTCCGACCATTTGAGCACGACTGTATCTAGTATTGCTATTGCAGTTAATGAAGTGGCTGCTACGGTTAATGAGGGAGCGACAGGTGTGACTGATATCGCAGAGAAAACTTCGGACATTGTAGATAAGACATTCATGGAGGCCAAAATGGCGGATGAAAACTCACAGAGCGCCAGAGAGCTGCAAACATTGGTTGAAAAATTCAAAATATAACAGACTTTAATATAATCTTTACCCCATCTTCATATGCCTTTAAGCTTTCGGGATTATATTAAACACACCAACCCCCTTTAATATATGAATTGACCCTGCCGGATGGCAGGGTCCCTTTTTTTTGTCTGGCTGACTAAGATTTCAGAAAGTATTGTTGAACCTCCTGCCAATTGCTCACACGATCAAATCCGGTTACGCTCAAATTATGTGGAGCTGAGAATAAGATTCCTTGTCCGTTAAAGCGATCAAAGTGCCTCACGTTATCATCGATCAAGTAATCCGCATGGATGATACTCTTGTCTCCACAAAAGACAAAATTCATATCATTCAAGAATCCGAAATGTTCCCTGAGCCATTCATATTTTGCATTAAAGGAACTCGGGAATTCCATGGCAGCCGTAGTTATATAGATTTCATATCGTTTGCTTAAATTGCGGATAACCTCTTGACTGTCTTTCATTACCTCTAAATCACGAAAGAAAAGCGGATTATGCAAATAATCAATAATCTGTGAGGCTAAGTGCGGGCGAATATCCTCCAACCTGCCTACTTTTAAATCCTCAATCGTAAGATTGTCCCCATAATCGTGATTGTAGACTTTTAGATGTTTAGAGTTGAAATCGGCAATAACCTCATCCATATCAATAGCGATTCTTCTCAAAAGCAGTACCCCCTCTTATGAGTGTTTTCTTTTTATTATATAGGTGCTTGTGAACTTTGTAAGATTGATTTTTAGCGGAGTCTCTTTTTTGCCGGATTGGAGCATACTGAATGCCAAAAGAGAGTTAGGGGCGAATAATTTGTTCGAAATTACGCTGCTTGAGAAAAATGATCCGATCAAACTGCTTCAAGTCAGCTATTTGCAGCAATTAATTAGGGACGATTGGCACAATCTGGCGATGGTTAATGAGCGGTTGCAGCAGATTCAGCTTGCTCCGCTTACTGAGGATGAAGTGAAGCTGAAGTTCGTGGCAGTCCAACTGAGATTGCCGCAGGGTAGGAAAAGTGGACGGCAGGAACGGCATGATTCGCTTCACCTTAATTATCAAGGACTCTGCTGGGAGACTGCTGCCCTAAATGTAGGGATTTATGCGATAAATTATGCAGCTAACCCCTATATGGCCAACTTTTTGATAATAGGTGATAAGGAAAACGAACTGGAAGGGAAAACGGAAGGGTTCGTTCAGGAGCTGAAACAGAATATTGTCAATGAACTGAAGTTGGATAGTGTATTTGGAATGGGTAGAGAAGTTAAGGGACTTCATAACCTGAAGAATGGCTATGCTTCCTCCATGGTATCGTGGGGACATAACGCTGTTTCTACGGGGCAGAATGAGGATCGTAATAAGATATTAGATCAGTCCTATGATTTCCCGGTGGAATCGAGCAGGAAGATGGCGAAGAGCATTGAGAATTCGGATATGAGCAGCTTACGAGAGCAAATGGAGGCCCTTTTTCCCACTGACAAGAATACACCAAGCATCGTCTTTATCCATTTATCACTGCATATCCTGCTGTTACTCAGTTCCATAACCCGAAAATTCGAATGCGGCAGCACTTCCCTGCAGAATTATATATGGAACTGCCAAATGACACTGATGGATTATTCCTCACGTGAGGGGCTGCTGGAGAAGATGGAGGAGTTGGCACAACTCGTTATTGAGGAAGTTAGGAGGACACGTACTTCTGATAATCAGCATATGGAAGCGGTTAGGAAGCATGTGGAGGAACACTTCAGCAATGAGCTCTCCCTTTCCTATCTGTCAGAGTTATTTCATGTCAATGTGCCCCGTTTATCGGATCAATTTAAACAGCATGTAGGGATCTCAGTAAACAAATATGTATCCAGACTGAGAATCACCAAGGCCGAACAACTCCTGCAGCAGCATGAAATGAAAATAAATGATATTGCCCGGCTAGTGGGTTATTCGGACCCTGAATCCTTCACAACCTGTTACACAAAAAACTGCGGCGAGAGCCCTATGGAATACCGTGAGCGTTATTTGCAGAAAAAGCTGCCGGATAAAAGGTATTGATACCGATTTTCTTGAGAAGCTGTCCACAAGATCAACACAGATCTAGGGGGTGGCTTTTTTTATGTGCGCAGATAGACCTAAAGAAATGTCTACTTTACCTAGACTGACGACATTTTTTTGGGCCACCGAATGACTTACCATAAAGCTATCAAAGAGTTCATCTTTGAATCATGGATAAAGGGGAGCAAACAGATGAAACGATCTATGCAAAAGGTAACGGCAGTCATCCTGATGGTTATCCTGGTTGCGTTAGCTGCAACTGCTTGCGGCGGAAATAACAACAACACTAAGGCTAACGGAGACACCAGTAAAAACGGCACCACTAACGAAGCAAAAGGGGATAACAGCACCAGCGGTAAGAAGACTGAATTATTGTTCTGGTCACCCTTCTCCGGTTCTGACGGTCCGTTCATGAAAAAAATAGTCGACAAGTACAACAGCTCCCAAGATAAATACAAAATTAAATTTGTCATTCAGCCGAACGGCGAATATTACAAGCAATTGGATGTAGCGCTAAGCACAGGAAAAGAGCGTCCTGACCTTATGATCATGAACGTGGATCAGGTGCCGACGGCGTAGTTCAAGGATACTGCTACACCCAGCTTACTGATGTCGAACAGGAAATCAACGGCATGCTGATGTATGACCGTAAGACCAAGCTTCCGTTGGAGGTCATCAGAGCAATTAATGAGGGGAAGTAAGCTGGGGTGTGAGCTGGAAATGAGCAGGGATAGTTTGGGACGTTTGAAACAGACAGCAAACACATTAGCTCATTTATAAGCCAACCTAAGAGGGATTGTCAGCGGATATCATAAAAAGCCATTCCCACGGTATAGTTACCGGGGGAATAGCTTTTCTGTCTTAGGACGTATAATATCAGGGCCTGTAGCCGATCAGTTCCGCCCGAGTAGCTCGATTCCATCAATTCAAATGTACAAATACACTTGATTCCGCCTTAGTAGGCCGATTCCATCAATTCAAATGTACAAATACACTTGATTCCGCCCCAGTAGGCCGATTCCATCAAATCAAATGTAACATACCTTATAATATTTTCTGAAAAGGGACGTAATGTTCCACAATAATTTCTTAACACTAACTAACCTATTTCGCTCTAGGTATAATAAACGCACAATCCAGTTTGTCGAATCCAATTTTCGGATAATATTCCATGGCGGAGGGGGCTGCTAACAGCAGGAGCATCGGCTCTTCGCCTAAATGACCTTGCAGAACATTCACCAGTTCCTTGCCGATGCCCAGCTTTTGATAATCCATTCGCACGGCCAAATCAGATAAATAGCAGCAGTAGACGAAGTCCGTAATGGCGCGGGCGATCCCAACTGGCTTCTCTCCATCCCATGCCGTGACAAGTACATCAGCATTAGCAATCATTTTTCCGATACGTTCCAGATCATCGACAGGCCGCTTAATTCCCGAGCTTTTGAATATTTCTGCGGCTTCTGCCGCTTCGAGCGGGGCATTGATTTTGTATGTAATGTTCATAGTTACGCTCCTTTGTCATGGTTTTCTTCCTTAAAGGAAGTATAATAGATGAACAATAGGAGCAAAAGGAGTTTTTTCGATGGAACAAATGGATAAATCATATATCATTTCTCAAACAGAAATTTTCGTTAAAGAGCAGTTGGGTCAAGATACAACCGGACATGATTGGTGGCACTCCGATAGAGTTAGAAATACGGCAAGTGCCATTGCGGAAATCGAGAAGGCGGATGCTTTTATATGCACAATGGCTGCACTGCTGCATGATGTTGCCGATGAGAAACTTAACCCTTCCAAAGAAGTCGGATTACAAAAAGTACATACTTGGTTGACGTCCCATCTGACGGATCAGGAACAAATTAGCCACATCATGATGATCATAGAAACGATGTCCTATAGTGGCGGCGGCGGGGAGCCCATGAGCACGGTTGAAGGACAGGTTGTGCAGGATGCGGATCGGTTGGATGCAATCGGAGCTATCGGTATTGCCAGAGTTTTTGCTTTTTCAGGGGCAAAAGACCGTCCCATTTATGATCCGGGATTGCCTCCAAGAGACGAATCCTTGAAAGAAGAGTACCGAAATTATTCTAAAGGAACAGCAATCAATCATTTTTATGAAAAGCTGTTAAAATTAAAAACTTTAATGAATACTACATATGGACGACAATTAGCGGAGGAGCGGCATGAGTTTATGTTGACTTTTCTCGACCAGTTCTACAAGGAATGGAATCAAGGGGACAAATAGCTGGTATAATGTTAAAGTGCATAATATGGAAGTATCGCGGAAATTCCGCTTTGACCAGATAAATCAGCATAGAAGAGGTTGAACTATGAGCGAATTACAATTTAAAGATTATGAGTTAAGTGAAGAAATCGTCAAAGCGTTGGATGTTTTGAAGTATGAGAAGCCGACTGAGGTACAAAGCAGAGTCATCCCTGTTGCTTTACAGGAAGAGGATCTGATTGTTAAATCACAGACCGGCAGCGGAAAAACAGCAGCATTCGGCATTCCGATCTGCGAACTGGTGGATTGGGCGGAGAACAAACCGCAGGCTTTAATTCTGACACCGACCCGTGAGCTTGCCGCGCAAGTAAAGGATGATATCACGAATATCGGACGGTTCAAGCGGATCAAGGCCGTTGCCCTATTCGGTAAGCAACCCTTTGCTCCGCAAAAAGCAGAGCTGACACAAAAAACACATGTCGTTGTGGGTACGCCCGGACGCGTATCAGACCATATAGAACGAGGCACCATTCACTTGAACCGGATTAAGTATCTGGTTATCGATGAAGCGGATGAGATGCTGAACATGGGCTTTATTGAGCAGGTCGAAGCCATCATTAAAAAACTGCCTAAAGACCATGTGACGATGTTGTTTTCTGCTACATTACCGGATGCTGTAAAAAATCTTTGCCGCAAATATATGAGCTCCCCGATGGATATTGAGATTAATTCCGAGGAAGTTACTACTGCCAAAATCGAGCACGCGCTTATCGAAGTGAAACAACCTGCCAAGTTTTCTCTGTTAACCGATATTATCACCGTGGAGAATCCGGATAGCTGTATTATCTTTTGTCGGACTCAGGATCAGGTGGATGCGTTGTTCCGAGGCCTCGCCGATCAGCAATATCCTTGTGATAAGATCCACGGCGGCATGATGCAGGATGAGCGTTTTGAGGTCATGAATGCTTTCAAAAGAGGTCAATTCCGTTACCTAATTGCTACCGACGTAGCAGCAAGAGGGATTGATATCGAGAGCATCACGCATGTAATCAATTACGATATTCCGCTGGAAAAAGAAAGCTATGTGCACCGTATCGGCAGAACCGGCCGCGCGGGTAAGACAGGCAAAGCGATCACCTTTGCTACGCCGAACGAGCACAAGTGGGTAAAAGAAATTGAAGGATATATTGGCTTCAGTATTCCTGTTATGAAGGCTCCATCTGCGGATGCGGTTGCCTATGCGAAGGAAGCGTTCGAGCAGAAAATCAATATTCAGCCCATCCGTAAAAAGGACAAGAGCGAGAGCCTGAACAAAGAGATCATGAAGCTGTACTTCAATGGCGGCAAGAAAAAGAAGCTTAGAGCTGTGGATTTTGTCGGCACAATTGCCAAGCTCGAAGGGATCTCCGCAGAGGATATCGGAATCATAACGATACAGGATAATGTGTCGTATGTGGATATTTTGAACGGTAAAGGTTCTCTGGTGCTGGAAGCGATGAAGACAACGACCATCAAAGGCAAGCAGCTCAAAGTTTATATCGCGAATAAATAGGATGTTTGCAAAGTCGGATTTAAGGTGCAGTACGATATACGCAAAAGGGATCTGTTTTAAGTCTGAAGTACAGGCTTGAGATAGTTCTTTTTTTGCATTTTAAAAGAGCAATAAAAGGGACTGAACGAGCAAATGTTGGCTCTAATCCCCCATATACCCATATATCCAATTAGTTAATTGCACTTTATACACTTGTTTGGGTTAGCCAGCGGTTTATTTCTGAAATAGCTGTACCAAATACAACTATATCTCTACAAAACAAGAGTTAGTGTATACTTTTGAAGAAATAGCTGTATGGAATACAACTAAATAGTCGTTTGAGGAGAAATCAGCCTTTTTAATTGTACAAACTACACTTAAATGTAAATCGGACTCTTAAGATCAGCCTATTTAATAACCCCGCCATGGAACATGCATTCATAGACCTTTACAGCACCCTTAAAGATTACCTCAGATCCAGTAAACCAATCAAAGCTCCCGTCAACTGTACATGTATAGGTATACATATCATTTTTGTAGATGCTGGGTCCTCGGCAAGGCATGTGAAGAGGTGGGTTTTGTAAGGCTTCTTTTAAGAAGTCTCCGCTGAAACCTTCAGCGATGACACGTCCAACGTAATTCATAGCCCAAGAGGGTTTATCATTTTCCCATAAGGCTTCTTCACCAGCAAATTTTTCAGATCCTAGATACGTATCTATGTATTTCAAATTCCCTTTTGCAAATGCTAAATCATGTGAATTAGGACGAGAGGGCGTGACTTCTGGCCCGTTTCCTGCATAGGTTTCCCTTTTAGCTTCAATTAAAAATTCAATAACCGCTAACTGTTCCATTAAAACAGCCTCCTATATTTTTACTTCTACAATCTATATTAGAACATTTGTTCGCAACAAACAAGTGCCCATTTAATAAAAAAACAGCAAGCCAAGAATACTCTTGACTTGCTGTTTGGTTCGTATGAGTCTATGCCGTGTACTTACGCATTATACTGTGCCTGATACAGGCGGCTGTAAGTTCCTCCAGCATTCACAAGTTCTTCGTGCCGGCCTTCCTCGGAAATTCCGTCTTCATTAACTACGATAATTCGATCTGCATTCTTGATCGTTGTAAGACGGTGAGCGATTACGAGAGTGGTTCGGCCTACTGATAGATCTGCCAGAGATTGCTGGATAGCTGCCTCTGTTTCTGTATCCAATGCAGAGGTGGCTTCATCCAGAATGAGAATGGGCGGGTTCTTGAGGAACATTCGGGCAATAGCCAAACGCTGCTTCTGTCCACCGGACAACTTTACACCGCGTTCGCCAATGACGGTCTCCATTCCGTCTGGAAGGTTTGTAATTAAATCCTCCAGATGCGCCCGCTTAGCCGCGTCCCAGATCTCCGACATTTCGGCGTCCAGCTTACCATAGGCGATATTCTCGCGGATCGTTCCCGAGAAGAGGAATACATCCTGCTGCACAATTCCGATTTGCTTCCGCAGCGATTCCAGCTTAAGTTGACGGATATCCGTTCCGTCAATCGTGATTCGGCCGCCGGTTACATCATAGAAACGAGGCAGCAAGCTGCAGATCGTTGTTTTACCAGCACCAGAAGGACCGACAAAAGCAATCGTCTCCCCGGCGGATACATTTAGGCTGATTCCCTCCAGGACTGGACGATTCTCATCATAACCAAAGGATACGTCTTCAAAGTTGATATCTCCACGCAGATGGTTAACTTCAATCGCATTAGGCTGGTCGCTAATATCCGGCTCAGAATCTATAATTTCCAGGTATCTTCTGAAGCCCGCAATCCCTTTGGGATAGCTCTCGATCACAGCATTAATTTTCTCAATCGGTCGAAAGAAGACGTTGGCTAGCAAGATGAATGCAACAAACTCCCCAATTTGCAGGTCTCCTTGAATAAAAAACCATGCGCCACTCAGCATTACCAATATGGTGATGAGCCGAGTCATCATGTAGCTGACCGATAAGCTTCTGGCCATGATTTTATACGCGAGAAGCTTGGTTTGACGGAACATTTGATTATCAACGGCAAAGAGCTTCTTTTCATAATTCTCATTGGCAAAGGACTGTACAACCCGGATTCCTCCGACGTTATCTTCGATACGTGCATTGAAGCTGCCCACGTTCCCAAAAAGCTGGCGGTAGGTAGTGGTCATATTACGGCCGAAGTAAATGATGACCCAAGCCATGATCGGAACTATAACGAAGGTGATAATGGCCAGCTGCAGATTAATTTGAGCCATAAGTAAGAAGGCACCGATCAGTGTCATAATGGCTATAAAAACATCCTCGGGCCCATGGTGAGCCACCTCGCCGATATCATTTAAATCATTGGTGATACGGCCTATGAGATGTCCGGTTTTGTTATTATCGAAGAAACGGAAGGATAATTTCTGAATGTGCTCGAACATTTTTTTGCGCATATCCGTTTCGATATTGATGCCAAGCATATGCCCCCAATACGTGACTACATACTGCAAAACCGTGTTCAAGGCGTATATGGCCAAGAGTGCAACACAGGCGATAAGAATAAGCGGCCAATCCTGTCCGGGCAATAAATCATCAATGAACTTATTAACGGCTACAGGAAAAGCCAACTCCAGGAGGCCAGCCCCGACTGCGCAGGTGAAGTCCAGTATAAATAGTTTTCTATAAGGACGATAATAGGAAAAAAATCGACGAAGCATCGTTAGTTCACTCTTTTCTATAATGGGAAATGGTCGCTAAACCTCTTCAGGTTGCATCTTCTATCATAATGGTAGATGATTATTAGAAATAAATATACATATATTATGAAATTTTCTCTGGCAAGCGCTGCGTTTGCCTGTTTATTATGGCTTGGAGGGAATAGAATGAAAGCTCGGCAGCAAGAAGAGAAGTATATGAAAATAGGTATGTCACGTCTCAGACTGAATCGCTTATGGCTAGTGCTGGGTATTATTGTTATCGCGGCGGCTTTGCGAGCTCCCTTTACATCGGTGGGAACTTTAATAGAAATGATTAAAGAAGATTTGGGGTTATCCAATACTCTGGCCGGAGCAATCACTACACTTCCTTTGCTGGCTTTTGCATTGGTATCTCCCTTTGCATCTAAGTTTGCCAGCCGTTTTGGAATGGCTAATGTATTATTGATTGCTATGCTGTTGTTGGCTGTCAGTATTCTGGTACGATCAGGATCCGGCGCAGGACTGCTGTTCATCGGAACAGCTATGCTTGGAATTTCAATTGCAGTATGCAATGTGCTTCTGCCGAGTTTGATTAAAGGGAAATTCCCCCGCAAAATAGGGTTAATGACAGGTATTTATACCGTGTCCATGAATTTATGCGCTGCCTTTGCCGCCGGAATAAGTGTGCCGCTGGCAAGTCATACCAGCTTCGGCTGGAGAGGCACATTGGCGATGTGGTTCATATTAGCGGCCTTGGCAACGATGTTATGGATTCCGCAGATTCGGATACTAGGTATTTCGAGCGTGAGCCAGAAATCCGTATCCTCCAAAAATATATGGCGCTCGGCGTTGGCTTGGCAGGTTAGTTTTTTTATGGGCTTGCAGTCGCTGTTGTACTACGTTTTAATTGCCTGGTTTTCAGTTATTCTCGGAGAACGGGGGATGACATCCAGCCATGCAGGCTGGATTCTTTCATTGATGCAGCTGGCCCAACTGCCGTTTACGTTTTTTGTGCCTTTATTTGCAGGTCGGTTGAAAAATCAACGCAGCTTGGTCGTTATTACTTTCGTTCTTTTTGTAATTGGCATTAGCGGAATCTGGCTCGGCAGCAGCTCATGGATGGCCGTATGGGCCATTTGCATCGGTATAGCGGGTGGATTTGCCTTTGGTTTGGTAATGATGTTTTTTAGTCTGCGCACAAAAACCACCCAAGAAGCGGCTGAGCTTTCCGGGATGGCTCAATCTGTAGGATATTTATTGGCAGCAGCGGGGCCGGCCTTGTTCGGATGGCTCCATGATCTTACGCATAGCTGGGATCTGCCGCTTATATTGCTGTTGGGTGCTAGTGTTATGCTGCTGCTGGTTGGACTTGGAGCTGGGAAAAATCGGTTCGTTGGGGATGCATAGATTAAGAATATGAGGTTACCGTTTATAAGCGGCTATTCTGATTCTTCGGTAATCCATGACCCAGCGTTCTTTCTGATATAGAGACGGCTTGAGCTCTTTCACCATATATTCTATAACCTCTTCGCGTTCGGAGGGGGTAAGTACACTTAGAATCCCATTTGCAAATGTATTCATCCACCGCGCGAATCCTTGCTCCCCGGCCTCTAGCGGGGTAGGGCGATCGAAGCAGAGGGCCAGCTGTACGGTCAGACCGTGCTTCTCCAGCAGTGTGGTATATTCACCAATAGTCGGAAAATACCAAGGGAGTTGCAGTTTATCTAAACAGCCGGCAGCTGTAAAGGCCCGCGGTAGAGTGTTAACGATGGAGTCTATATTGCCCTGTCCGCCAAACTCTGCAATAAAACGCCCGTTCGTCCGCAGGCTTGAGGAGATGGAGGACGCTGTCCCGTTTTTATCCAACAGCCAATGCAAAGCTGCATTACTAAAGATGGCATCTACTGGAGCCTCTGATACATAGGATTGGCCGTCAGCTTCTACAAAGGTTATCTGAGGATATTTACTGCGAGCGGTATGGATCATTTCGGCCGAGGCATCTATGCCTGTAACATTAGTGCCTCGAGCAGCTATAGCGGCGGCTAAATCTCCAGTCCCGCAGCCCCAATCCATAATTCGCTCTCCCGGTGATGGATTTAGTAAATCCATCAGGGACTCCCCAAATTGAGAGACGAAGGCCATATCCGAATCATAATCCCCTGAATTCCAACGCTGTTTCATACTTTAGACTCCTCCTTGTTATAAAGTAGCTCTGACGCATAGTTCTTACTTATGTTGTAACATAGCGCCTCTTATAAGAGAAATATATAAAATGAATGACCTTGATTGGTTATTCCTATAACTATATTTTTATCAATAAAGGATCTTGCTTTTTATTCTGAAAAAGAGTATTATCTTATTTATCGGTGATTAATCACTGTGTTACATAATTTGCGGTCATGGCGGAATTGGCAGACGCGCTAGATTCAGGTTCTAGTGTCAGCAATGACGTGGAGGTTCGAGTCCTCTTGACCGCATTACCTTACAAATAGGGTTCGTAGTTGCTTAGGCAATTACGAGCCTTTTTTACGTGGGTTGGAGAATTAAGTTATTATTGTCGACGAATAAAGAACTATAAAAACCATTTCTTTACCGATCGTTCTCAATATGTTATGCTGATGACGATAGAAAAGGAAATGTTTAGAATGCTCATTCTTTAATTTTGAGGGTTGGGTTAAGAAGTATGGCAACAACATTTCAGTGAGGACTATAGAAAGAAAATGATTAATTTATTGTTTTTTTTTGGCATTATTAGAATAATCATTCCCGTATTATTGTCAGTTTATGCCTAAACAATCCGAATTACAAAATGCTATAAAACAGTTTAACGTTTACACTAAAAATAGAGGAGGGCTTATATGATGAAAAAAACTGTACTAATCACGGGAGTATCTGGCGGGATTGGTAAAGAGTTGGCGGATCGTTTCGCCAAGGATGGATTTAATTTAGTGCTGGTTGCGCGCAGTGAGGGTAAGCTTTTGGAGCTTGCGAAGGAATATCGGAAGAAACATGGCTCCCAAGTAACGGTTATCGCCAAGGATGTCGCATCACGCGGTGTACCGGAGGAGATTTTCACTGAACTCAAGGAGAAAGGGATCAACGTTGACTATCTTGTCAATAATGCCGGATTCGGTTTGTACGGTACATTTTTGGAGACGAACTTGGAGCAAGAGACGAACATGATCGACGTCAATATAAAGGCTCTGACGATTATGACGAAGCTGTTCTTGCCAGATATGGTCAAACGGGACCAAGGGGGCGTGATGAATGTGGCTTCATTGGTGGCTTTTTTTCCGGGACCTATGATGTCAATTTACTACGCGACAAAGGCGTATGTGCTGTCGTTCACCGAGGCTCTTGAAAACGAACTGAGCGGCACGGGTGTGACTGTGACGGCGTTATGTCCGGGACTTACGTCAACCGGTTTCGTTGATCGTTCAGGTATGGGTGCTTCGAAACTGTTCCAGAGCGGCGCTATCATGGAGGCTGGTAAGGTGGCTGAAGAAGGGTATCGAGGCTTCATGCGCGGCGAAAAAATCATCATACCAGGGGCTCGAAATCGATTAATGGCGTTCATTCCGCGGTTGCTGCCACGCAAATTGATGACTCGTATGGTTAGATCCATACAAAACCGATCCGGGCACTGACCTGTTTTTCAATAATATCTATAGCAATGCTGAATCTGCTGACTGCTTATTATTTGATCGGAGAAAAGATAATACTTTACTGATCGTTCTAAAAATGATATGCTGAGTCCAATTTAGAACGATCATTCTACAATTATCAAAATAATATTTCTTAAAAGGGAGAGAATCATATGAAGTATACAGTTATTACAGGAGCAAGTTCAGGAATAGGTTATGAGACAGCATTGGCGTTTGCGGCTCGGGGTAAAAACTTGATTATTGTAGCTAGAAGATTAGACAAATTAGAAGAGCTAAAATTAAAAATTCAGGAAATAAATCCTGATTTAGATGTTGTTATTCTTACAAGTGATCTGTCGGTTACTGATCAGGCATATACCCTGTATAACGATTTAAAGGAATATCAAATGGAGACATGGATTAATAATGCAGGCCTTGGTGAAGGCGCCTTTGTTGCTGATCAGAAACTAGAAAAAGTTGAAACCATGTTACGTGTTAATATTGAATCTTTGACCATCCTTTCTACACTATATGTGAGAGATTATGCTGATGTAGAAGGTACTCAATTGATCAACGTATCATCGGCACTCGGATATGTCATTGCTGTTGGAAGTGTTGCATATTCTGCATCTAAATATTATGTCAGTGCCTTTACAGAAGGGCTGGCCAAAGAACTCGAACTGAAAGGAGCAAAATTAAAGGCGAAAATTCTAGCACCAGCCATTACGGAAACGGAATTTGCAAACAAATCAATAGATGTGAAAGAGTTTGATTACAAATCCAGCATGCCTAAGTACCATACGGCTAAGCAAATGGCGGGCTTCATGGTGGATCTTTATGATAACAACGAAGTGGTAGGAATTGTAGATCCGAACTATGATTTCAATTTGAGAGGGCCAATCTATCCGATTCTTGAAGGATTGTAAAATTAATTAATTGATGAGTAAAATCATTTGAAAGTAGGGAAAAATAATGGAAAAGTTGTGGAGTAAAACGAAAATTGGAAACATGGAATTACCTCATCGTCTGGCAATGGCACCAATGACACGAAGCAGAGCGGAGGAAGATGGTACGCCGGGAGAACTGAGTTCGCTTTATTATGCTCAAAGAGCATCTATTGGATTACTTATTACTGAAGGTGCACAGCCTTCTGATGATGGTCAAGGTTACTTATGGTCACCTGGCATTTATACTGATGCGCATATTAAAGGATGGAAAAAGGTTACGGATGCGGTACATGAAGCGGGTGGATTTGTGTATATCCAACTGATGCATGCCGGTCGTATGTCACATCCCGACAATACCCCTCATCATCGTCAAGCCGTCGCACCCTCTGCAATTGCACCAGGTGTACCTATGTTTACTACTACAGGAATGAAGGACATACCAGTTCCACGTAAGTTAAGTAAAGAAGATATTCAAACGACCATTGCAGACTTCCGAAAAGCAGCGGCAGCAGCTATTAAAGCTGGTGCTGATGGTGTAGAAATTCATGGAGCAAATGGTTATCTGATTAATCAATTTATCGGAGAAAATTCGAATACGCGGACGGATGAATATGGTGGAAGTGTAGAGAATCGTGCCCGCTTTGCGATTGAAGTAACGAAAGCTATTGTCGAAGAAATTGGAGCCGAGAGAACAGGCTTCCGTATTTCGCCAGGGACCCCTCTTGGTGGAATTCAAGATGGTGAACAAGGCCCTGATCTTTACCGTTACCTTACGCAAGAATTAGCTAAATTGAATTTAGCATACCTTCATATTATGCACCTTGGAAACGAAGAACTGCTCCAGGACATTCGCTCCCTATGGACGAATCCATTATTAGTTAATCGAGCTGGACGAGCTCTGGAAGATCTTAGGGTGGATATTGATAGTGGCTTAGCTGACCTGGTACCAGTTGGTGTATGGTCATTAGCTAATCCAGATTTAGTAGAGCGTCTTAAATCGGGGGCTCCTATGAATGAAGCAGATCAAACCACATTCTTTGGCATCGGAAGCAAAGGATATACGGATTATCCTACTTTGAAAGAATTAGAATTCTCAGATGAGGTAAGGTGAAAACTCTCATGAAAGCAGCTCAAATCACCAAGTACTCCAAAAAAATCCATGCGCAAGTTAATAATATTCCAATTCCAGAAATCAATGATAACGAAGTCTTGGTAAAGGTAAAAGCTGCGGCTGTCAATCCACTCGAAATGTTAGTTATCACAGGTAGCGTGAAACTGATTCAAGATTATGAATTTCCACTAACCATTGGTAATGAGTTGGCAGGCGTTATCGAAAAGGTCGGAAAAAATGTGAAAGGCTTTTACGTAGGCGATGATATCTATACACGTCTTCCCCTGAGAAAAATTGGTGCTTTTGCGGAATATGCAGCCATTGACGCTGCAGCAATTGCCTCCATGCCAAAAAACTTATCCTATGCGGAAGCCGCAGCTGCAGCATTGACTGGACTTACAGCCTATCAAGGTCTACACGAAGAACTTGAGGCACAGTCTGGTAAATCTGTATTCATTCCAGGCGGATCGGGTAGCTTTGGTCAAATGGCTGTCCCAATCGCAAAGGCAATGGGTTTAAAAGTTATTGTCAGTGGCAACTCACAAGCACGCGACCGTACTTTGGAAATTGGTGCAGATCAATACTTGGATTATACAAAGGAAAACTATGTTGACTTGTTGTCAAATGTCGATTATGTGATGGATACCCTGGGGGCCGATGAATTTGATAATGAATTAAAAATCATTCAACCAGGCGGAAGATTGCTCTCTCTCCGTACGGGACCCAATAAACGTTTCGCAGAAGACAAAAAATTCCCATGGTGGAAGCAAAAGCTGTTTTCTGTTGCTGGCGCAAAGTATGACAACAAAGCCAAGAAACGCGACGTGGAATACCGCTTTATCTTCGTTCGTTCTGACGGCGAGCAACTAAAAGAAATTACCAAAATCATTGAAAAAAACAACATTGTTCCACCGATTCATCCAACACTATTTACCATTGGCAACGTAAATGAAGCGCTAGAACTAGTCGCAAATGGACGTCCAAAAGGGAAGGTGATTATCAATTTTTAAGTGATCGTTCACTTAAATGTATAATGAATGAACGAGGTGATGACAATGGCAAGATACAAAGAATTTGAGGTTAATGAAGTACTAGATAAAGCGATACAACTCTTTTGGGAGCAAGGCTACGAGAAAACTTCGATGCAAGAATTGGTTGAGAATATGGGGATTCACAGAAGAAGTATATATGATACTTTTGGGGATAAACATGCCTTATTTATGAAGGCGCTCAAACGATACGAGGCTATTCAAAACAATAAAATGAGAATATTGGTTGAGAAGCAAGAACCGGTGAAGGAATTAATTCGGCAATTTTTAGAGACCACTCTTGAGAAAAAAGAAGACCCTCAAGGGTGTTTCATCGTTAATTCGGGTGTGGAGCTGGGATTATGTGATCCAGAAGTTTCTTCTTTCGTTGAAGATAGCTATTCAAAAATGGAAAAATTGTTATATAATTTCATTTTTTATGGTCAACAAACTGGTGAAGTCAAAGCTCACCTTGACCCTGAAGTTCTTTCTCATTACTTCATGAATGCTTGGTTAGGGTTACGTACGATGGTCAAAACAGCAACCAATCAAGTGAAGTTATCGGGTATTATTAATACTACACTGAGCATATTAGATTGAAAAGGAAAAATAAGAATCAAAGCCGCTGATCTGAATAGCGATTCAGTGGCATTCACAATACTACTACGTATTTTTTTAACTTTACTAGAATGATCGTTCTTATTTATTTCTGTACAAGTAGCTGATTCGGTTCCGAATCACATACGCGAGTCCTCTTGACCGCATATATCTCGAAAAACTCTTCAATTATGAAGAGTTTTTCTTTTTTTTTATTTTGTTTAATTTCCCAGGCGAATCAATTTCAAAGGAAGTCTCCAATTATTGGAGGCTCACTTCTCAGTATTTTTTTTGATTTTACTTTTCACGCTGAAGGCTTTCCTTTATGCTCTTAATATATACTTTTGTTTACTTTTACTGAGGAGGCTGCATCATTGTCTGATTTTAGTTATGAACAGTTATTTTTACGATCTTCCATCGGTTATGCGGTAGTCTCAACGGTTGATGGGACCATGATACATTCCAACCCTGCACTTTGCACAATGCTTGGCTACACAGAAGCTGAGCTATTAAATATGCGTTATCTGGACATTGCGTATCCCGAAGACAAGCATCCCGGTGATCATGACACCATTGTGAACTATTTAGAGCAAAGCCCTAAAGAGGCTGTTGATATAGAAAAACGGTATGTGCGTAAGGATGGCGAGGTTATATGGGTCGCCTTGCATGTCTTTTTAATCCTTGATGAAATCTTCGGTAAACCGCAATATATGATTGCTGAAATGTCTGATATTACAGACCGAAAGCTGGCGGAGAAAAAAATTGAGGAGAATCAATATTTATATAATTTGATTACGCGGAATACGCCGGACATGATTTCCTTTGGAGATCCGGACGGAACGGTTACCTATGTCTCTCCCTCGGTTGAGAAGCTTTTAGGGTACCCTGCACACGAAATAATCGGTCATAAAAGACCGGAATTATACCATGCAGCTGATGCAATTGAGATGATTGAAAAGGGTATGCTCAACTCGGATAAAGACGTATATACCCGCAGGATCCGTCATAAAGACGGACATTATTTATGGATTGAGTCCTCGTTTCAGGTTATGCGTAATAGCGATGGAGATGTGGAGCAGGTTCTGACAATTGCTCGGGATATCACAGATCGGAAGAAGCATGAGGATATGCTGGCAAAAGCGCAATCTCTCTCCCAAATGGGTTCCTGGGAATGGGATGTGGCTAACAAACGTTCTACTGTATCTAGGGAAATGCGGCATATCTTTGGGTTTACTGAAGATAACAGCAATCATTCAACATATGGTCCAGAGACACTTCGTGCCTGGATAGAGCCGGATGATTACCAGAATGTGTTGGCAGCCATTCTACCTACACTTATGAATGGGGCCAACGGACAGGTAATATTCCATATTAGAACCACTGAGGGTGTACAAAAGCTTATTGATGCCCATTGGGAGGCTGTATTGGATGAAGCAGGAAACACAGTTCAAATCAGCGGTGTGGTACAGGATGTTACAGAACGCTATGAGATGGAGGAACAACTTCGGGAGAGTGAACGGAATTATCGGCTGATTTCAGAGAATTCTCTAGACTTTATTTCCCGCAACGCATCGGATAGTGACGCCACCTTTTTATATGCATCACCTATTTGTTTGACAATGTACGGCTACACACCTGAAGAGATGGTTGGTACAAAAGGGTTGGGATATGTTCATCCCGACGATACTGATCGAGTGCAGGCATATTTGCGTGACTCTATGGATGAGACCAAACACGAGCCTGTTGTATTCCGTTTTCTACGTAAGGACGGCTCGTATATATGGGTGGAAACTACTATTAGGTATATCTATACAGGAGAAGGGGAGATACAAGAACTCATCTGCGTAACTCGTGACATCGCGGAACGGAAGCAGTATGAATTGAAGCTTCAGGAGAGCCAGAATCGCTATAAGTCCCTCTTCGACTACAACCCTTCTGCGATCAGTGCGATGGACTTACAGGGTCGGACCCTTTCTGTGAATTCCAGTCTTCAATATTTAACGGGCTACTCCAAAGAGAGCCTGCTCATGTCCGATTACAACGAAATCATTGATACGGAAGAACTGGAAAAAGCTAAAGAACGCTTTCAAAGAGCCGCGAGCGGACTTGCCCAGATTTTTGAAAGCAGGTTGATCCATCGGGAAGGGCATGCGGTAGAGGTTAGTGTTATATATGTACCAATTATGGTGAACAACCAAGTGGTTGGGGTATTCGGCATTACAAGCGATATCACCGAACGCAAACGTCATCTGGAGCAAATCGAGAAGCTTAGTTATGAGCATGCTCTTATTTTGAACTCCGTCTCAGAGGGGATTTTTGGGATGAATCTTGAGGGAGCTACCATGTTCATCAATCCTGCTGCGGAGACGATGCTGGGATATGAGCGGGGGGAATGGTCCGTTAATAATAAGCTTCATACCATTCAACAAACCTGGCTCGACAGCACCCCGTATTCGGGAGGTCAGAAAATTTTAATCCCATCATTCTCTGACAACACTTCTTATGAAGAAAGAGAAGGGGTATTCTGGAGGCAGGACGGCTCAAGCTTCCTGGTCAAGTATCGGATGACACCTCTTTATGACAACGGGGAACAGAAAGGTACAGTAGTGGTCTTCAGAGATATCACTGAGGAGAAAGAGATCGTACGGGCCAAGGAGTCGGCGGAGCAGGCGGATCGGGCGAAATCCGAGTTTTTGGCGATAATGAGTCATGAGCTTAGGACGCCCATGAACGGTATTATTGGGATGGCCGATTTGTTGTCAGGCACAGAGCTTAATGATGAGCAGCTATATTACACGCAAATTATTAATAAGAGTGGGGAGTCATTGCTGCATATTCTGAACGAAGTGTTGGATTTCAGCAAAATTGAAGCCGGTATGATGACTTTGGAGCTGCAGATGGTGGATATTCGCAATGTCATGCAGAGCGTCATAGATATCTTTTATCCCAAAATAGTGGAAAAAGGGTTGACCCTGCAAAATGAGATTGCTCCGCTCCTTCCATCGCTAATAGTGACTGATGAAACCAGATTGCGGCAAATCCTCGTGAATCTGGTGGGGAATGCTGTGAAATTTACCGAGGCGGGAGATATTAACATTTCCGTGGAACTCTTATCATCCTTGAATTCAGGGAATCCTATTCTTAAGTTTACGGTTAAGGACACGGGGATTGGTATCCCGTTCGAGAGCCAAGGGCTGCTTTTCCAATCTTTCTCTCAATTACACCCTTCTATCAACAGGAAATACGGTGGCACAGGATTGGGACTGGCTATCAGTAAAAAACTGACCGAGCTGCTCGGAGGCACTATCGGTGTGGACAGTCAAGAAGGTGAGGGTTCAGAGTTTTACTTCACGGTGCAGGTGTCGCTTCCAGGAGAGGAAAGAGGACAGAGTAAGGCTCTCAGTTCTCCAGAAATAGAGGATAGGAATATCGTAGTTGAAGAAAAAAATACCGGAGGAGAGTATGGACCGTTATCCATTCTAATCGCCGAAGATCATCCCGTGAACAGGCAACTGCTTCAAGTATACCTGCAAAGAAGAGGTTATACACCGGATATGGTCCAAAACGGGGAGGAGGCGGTTCAGGCTGTGCTCAGCCGGTCCTATGATTTGGTATTCATGGATATTCAGATGCCGATAATGGATGGTATAGAGGCTACGGGAATTATACGGGAGAAGCTGGGGCATTTTCCAGTTATAATCGCGGCTACAGCCTTCGCCAGAAAAGGTGACAAAGAAATGTGTCTAAAGGCCGGTATGCAGGACTTTATCTCCAAGCCTATTCATGTTAAGGAGCTCGACAGAGTGCTGAATGAGTGGTCAGCCCGCATCCGCAGATAATCTTCAAGTATACCTGTGAAAATGGAGGTGTAATAAATGATTTGGTTGCTTTATGTTTTGTTCGGTGTGCTTTATATATTGACCACTTTTTTTGGTCTTGGACCGGTGCTGTTTGCCGATGGATCGGATAGAGAACGGATCGTTACACTGATCGTAGTTTTGCTTATTTATGCAGCCATTACTATTTTGCTGAGGCTTGTTCTGAAGCGCCGCCGCTAGATTTCTCTAATTGATACCACGCTTCAACGGAGTCGGGGCTTGTGTAAATGTAAGGCGTAGGCGGCTGAGAAATCGGTGTAATAGACACTGCGCTAATTTGCATGATTTCCTGACCCTTGTACTGTACGATATGAAGCTTGCCCCGAACCTCTATCCAGGTATCCGCGGGCAGGCTTATTTGTGTACCCGGATCCACCATTATTCCAAATGGGGTAGCATCAGCGGTGCAACACTGTACCAGAAATCTGCTTAGGGTAAATGACTTATCATGTGATTCAGGTTCATTGGGATACAAGAAGCCCGAAACGATGATTTCCTTCCCTTCAAAGGGTTGCTTATATCTATCAATAGCACCAAAAGTTTCAGAGAATATCTCAGGATACACTGAAATAACGGGTTGTTCGTATAAGATCCTGGCTAGTTCAGCAAATTCTTCCTGATACGAATCAGAGGATATGAATTTTTGCTCTGAAGCGACGTAGGTCAACGAAACTCCTTTTTTGGATGCAGCTACACTTCCTAAAGCGCGATCAGGCAGCAAGAAGCCGAGCAGCAATGGGAATAAAAATAAACTGTAAAGGGTTATGCTCCTTAGGCCCGAACGGGGGAGATGCTGATCACAGTTGCATAAAGCGCTGCTTTTGCCGAACAAGGCTTGAATAGTCAGGCTGAAGGCCATCGCCGCCAACGGTATTGGACAGAGCTTAACCAAGCTTGCCAGCTTAGGTGTTACGTAATAATGAAGAGTATCCTGCTGGGCCAGATGACCGATATAAAGGGCGAAGGACAGCAGGATAAATGCTCTGAGAGTATAATGCATACGGATGCTGCGAGAGTCATTCATGTCCATTCCTCCACATGTAGCAAGTTGTAATGCGGGTGTTCAGAGCCAAATAGAGAAGAGCACTGAGCCAATAAAGACGCCGGAGAAGATCAGGAAGAACAAATATAATGCAAATTTGGTCTTAAATAGGGCCATTAGCATCAACGAGTTTTTAAAATCCAGCATAGGTCCCAACACCAAAAAAGCTAGCAGTGATCCGGGAGGGAAAGTGTGCAGAAAGGTTGAAGCGACAAAGGCATCCGAGGTAGAGCAGAGGGAGAGGACAAATGCCAATCCCATCATAAAAAGGTATGATCCAAGAGGTTTTCCCCCTATTGCGACCAGACTGTCATGAACCATAAAGGTCTGGATGGCAGATGTTAGCAGGCATCCGATAATTAAGTATTTTCCCATCTCAAAAAACTCATCAGACGTATGCACAAAGATGGAAACCAGCTTGCCCCCGCGGAAGCTGCGTTGATGGGTTTCTTCTGTTTCCTGTGTAACCGACAGGCGGAGGGGTGACTTCTTAACAGTGGCGTAAACCGCCAGTCCAATGATGCAGGCTACGCAAAAAGCTAATCCCATCCGGGAATAGGCCAGGACTGGATGACTGCGAAAGGCTGTGAAGGTTGCTCCATACACAACCGGATTCAGAATGGGCCCGGATAAGATGAACACGATGGCTACGTAGACAGGCATTCCCTTATGGATTAATCGCCGGACGAGAGGAATCATACCGCATTCACATATAGGAAAGATGACTCCGAGCAGGCAGGCGAATATAATTGCAGGAATCGGCCGCTTGGGAATCCATCGCGAAATCATCTCATCGGGAACAAATACCCGTAGTAATGAAGAGAGCAGAGCACCTGCTAATACAAACGGAAGTGCCTCCAGCAAAATACCGATAAGGGCTATTTTAAAAGAGTCGATGTACGCATTGTCCAATAGTGCTTGATGCTCTGGCAGCCAGACGATGCTAAGGATGATCAGAAACGCAACGGGAAGGAGCAGCGGCAAGATTTTTATTGGAGTAAAGGTCTTCAAGAATTGAACAAGGCGAACCACCGCTTCGCCAGCTGTGCTTCATTTAGATTCATGCCGATAAATACCACATAAGGCAAACCAGGATATCGTGAGGCTTCCCAAGTTGTATTCATTCCTGCATATTGAACAAGCTGGACCGCTTCTTGCTCTGATAGATGAACATGTCCCTTAGCACGCAGCAGACTGCCGCTCCACTCCTGAAAAAAATCCTCCAGCTGTTCCCTCGAAAGTAACTTGGACCCCGCTTGTGGAAAAGTTAACGTTACGGCAGCTACTTGTGAGAAGGATACCTGACGCTCTTCTTCCGTTTCCTTGACAGCTACATTTCCTTGCTCTGAATAGGATTTCTTAAGTGTAGCTCCTTTAAAGGCTTGCGGAGCACGCTGTGGAACGGGAGTATGAGGCTGTCGCGGGGAAATTCCTGCAAGCAGTGGTGACAAATTAATCTTGCTGTAATGGGTAAATACAATCTCCGCTTCTCTATTGTGTTTACGGACTACTTTTTCAATCTTCCACAATGCTTCAGGTTCGACCAAGTCGCTTTTATTGATAACAATGAGGTCAGCCGTCGTTAGCTGCTTGCGCATCGTCCGAATAAGCTGTTTATCAGCTGATAAGCGGCTGTTATATTCCAGAGCATTTTCTGCATCAAGCATGGCGACGGTATAATGCAGTGATAGCTTTTCCCGCAGGGATGCCTCCTGAAGTGTCTTTTCGATCTCTTCGGGATCAGCCACACCGGTAAGTTCAATATAGATAACATCCGGACGCCGTTTGATCAGCACCAGCAGACTGTCCAGAAGTTCGTCCTTGCGGCTGCAGCATACGCATCCGTCCAGAAGCTTTTCCACACTTGTTTCTGTATGCTCCTGTACAATATACCCGTCAACATCCCGCTTCCCAAGCTCATTCATCAGGACTCCAGGCTGCACCCCTCTTCCTTTACTCTCCTTTAGCATCGACAACAGCAAGGTGGTCTTACCACTCCCGAGGAACCCACTCAGAATGATCACCGGTATTTTCATATTCCAACACTCCTCCACGAAATGGATCGAAATCACGAGAATCATATTTTTGTAATTCCATCTATACGTACTTTGTCCGCTAGAAAGACCACAAATCTTGGGAAAGCGGTTACAAACTATCTGCTGTTGACACTGGGAGCAGAATACGTGTAAAATGTGTTAATCGTAACAATTACGAATAATAAGGAGATCAACCTACACTTTTTAATCTCATAAATAGAAGGAGATAAACATGATGAAAAAAATTCCTGTTACCGTGTTAAGCGGATACTTGGGCTCAGGAAAAACCACGTTACTGAATCATATTCTACACAATCGGGATGGACTAAAAGTGGCTGTAATTGTAAATGACATGAGTGAAGTGAATGTGGATGCAAATCTAATCAAATCCGGCAACTCTCTATCCCGAACAGAGGAGAAGCTGGTTGAGATGTCTAACGGATGTATCTGTTGTACTCTACGTGATGACTTGCTGCGGGAAGTGCAGAAGCTGGCAGAAGAAGGGCAATTTGATTATATCTTGATTGAGTCTTCGGGAATCAGCGAACCGGTTCCGGTTGCTCAGACATTCACCTATGATAATCCGGAACTGGATATCGACTTAACTAAGCTAACTCAATTAGATACGATGGTGACTGTTGTCGATGCTAACCGCTTCTGGCAGGATTTCGCCTCAGGAGATAGTTTATTGGATCGTAACCAGACAGCCGGGGAAGATGACTTCCGAGACATCGCCGACCTGCTTATTGATCAAATTGAAACCTGTGATGTGTTGCTGCTTAATAAATGTGATTTGGTAGATGAAAAGGAATTGAGTAAGCTTGAGGTTGTACTGCGTAAGCTTCAGCCTTCTGCAAAGATCATCCGTACGGTAAAAGGTGTAGTTGACCCACGGGAAATCCTCAATACCGGATTATTTGACTTTGAGAAAACTAGTTTGTCATCCGGCTGGATCGCGGAGTTAAGCCAGGAAGGGCATACGCCTGAGAGCGAAGAGTATGGTATAACATCCTTCGTATACAGACGTAGAACGCCTTTCCACCCTGAAAGATTAAGTGATTTCTTCAGTGATTGGCCGGAAGAAGTTGTAAGGGCCAAAGGTCTGGTCTGGCTTGCAACCGAGGGTGATCTGGCAGCCAGCTTGAGTCAGGCGGGGCCTTCAATTCAGTTCGGACCTGCAGGTTATTGGCTGGCTACAATGCCGGAGGATCAACAGCTTGAGGTCCTGGAGAGCGAACCTGATGTGAAGGAAAAGTGGGACGAGCAGTGGGGGGACCGACTGAATGAGATTGTTTTTATTGGACTAAGGTTGGATCGTTCGGTTATTGAAGCCCGTTTAGACAGCTGTCTCCTCTCAGAGGAAGAGATGATGCAGGATTGGGGTTTGTTCAATAACCCGCTTCCGTGGCCTGTGGATGAATGGCTAGCAGCGGCGATGGACTAAGAATGAATTTGCACCAGACAGACGGCTAATTCTCTGAGCAATTGGAGGATAGGCCGTTTTTTCTAACTATATAGATTGAACTTTTGATTTATAGGTGATCCGAATGTGGTGAAAATTTTTGTGAAACACGTATGAACAACAACCAGGAGTGAACCATTTATCGAGTTATTTGGAGGGGATATTTCCCTATAAATGTTGATTATAAGGTTTTATTTATGATTTACAGGTAAATTTTCCCTCTAACTTTATTTCCCACGGTTGTCCTACATGAACACAGAAATCTTAAGTACAATCTATGTTTGCTTTAAAGAGACTGTAGATTATTATATAATAAAGGTGTTTTTTTCCAAATAAAGGAGTGTTGAGTAATGAGCGAGGGGGAAGTGAAGCTGCTGCCTACGATGCGCAACAAACGTGGTAAAGAGGAGAGGGATATGCTGTATAAATCTATTGAAGAGATCACATTAAATACGTGGCCCGCGGAACAGAGTATTCTTTTGCAGGGTTGGATTCTGCGTTCAGCGGCGGGATATACGAAAAGGGCTAATTCGGTTAACCCTTTATATGGAGCGGGTGCATCTGACGATGAGGTTAGGAAGAAAATCAAGCTGGCAGAGGCGTATTATCTGGATGCGGGGCTTAAGCCTGTTTTTAAAATAACTCCTTATATTCAGCCTGCAGATCTGGATAAAATTCTTGAAGGATTCGGCTATAGTGTGGTAGAGCCTTCTTCTGTCCGGGTGTTGGATCTGAACAAACTGCCGGTCGCTAATTCACAATATTCAGTTCAGATCCAAAATGAATGGAGCGAAGAGTGGCTGGAGGCTTTTGCCGAGTTGACAGAATTGTCCGATGAGAACCGAAGAACTCTTAAAAGAATGTTCTCTGCTTCAACTTTGAAGCAGGGATATGCCCTATTGCTAAAGGAAGGTGTTCCAACCGCATGCGGGCTAGGGGTCATTCAACACGGGTACATGGGAATATACGATATTGTTACCTCTACATCTCATCGTAGACAAGGTATGGGAGAACAACTGCTTATGGGACTGCTTCATTGGGGTAAGCAGCAAGGTGCTTCGTCCTCTTTCCTCCAAGTAGTTCTGGCTAATCATGGGGCTTGTGCTTTGTATGACAAATTAGGCTTTGAAGAAATTTATCAATATTGGTACAGGGTTAGAAATTGAACAGGAGACAGGAGGGGGAGCTTCATGTACGATTACTGGAATCAACGATTTGCGCAAGAAGGGATGATCTGGGGAAGCGATCCCAGTCCTACGGCACTGCTTGCCATGGATTTATTCCGGCAGCATCAGTCGAAGTCCGTGTTAGTTCCTGGAGCAGGCTACGGACGTAATACGAAGGTATTCTCGAAGGAGTTCGAGACCTATGGCATTGAAGTGACTCCGGTAGCCATAGAGATTGCAGCTGAGTGGGATCCGTTGAGTTCTTTCACTCTTGGATCAGCTTTGGATCACCGTTTGGAAATACAGGTCGATGCCATTTACTGCTATGATTTACTTCATTTATTTCTGCAAGAGGAGCGCCGAAGACTAGTGGTTAATTGCCTGAAGCAACTGCGTCTCGGCGGAGTGGTCTATTTCACAAGCTTTTCTGATGAGGATCCGAACAACGGCTGCGGAAGGTTAATGGAGCCTGGAACCTATGAATATAAAGAAGGAAAATTCGCCCATTTCTTTAACGATCGGGAGCTAAGGGAGCATTTTGCAGGGACGGAGATTTTGGACACCGGTTCATATCCCGAGACTTTGAAGAGCCCAGAAGGCAAGAGCCATTCATACATATTGAGATACATAGTTGCTCGAAAAATGAGCTAAACATCAGAGGAAGCAACATATTTCCCCTGATCCGGCATTGCCATTTATTTGAAATTATTACTTAAAAGCGCCAGTTGCGCAGATAATTCTGTGCCTCTCATGGGTAAGCCGTGTCCAGTAAGGGCGACGAGGGGGTTCAATTGGGCAAGCTTGCGGACAGAATCCTCCGCCTTAGCCCAATCGATTGTGAAATAAGTAGGCGGTCCATGAATTTCCTGCTGCTGCATAACGACAGCCAACGCGGATTCTTGTTTTACTGTAATAAAAGCGTCTCCCGCAATTAATACGCTATCCTGCTCACGAAACAGTGAAATATGTCCCGGACTATGTCCAGGTGTATGAATCCATTTCCAACCCAACGCACCGGGCACAGTTCCATCCTCAGGCAAAGGCAGCACCGAAGTTCCAAGATTAATACTGCGATGCGGGTACAAAGGGGAGATCACTGCCATTAATCCGCCGCCTACGGATGGATCTGCCGGTGGATAGTCCTGCTGTCCTGTTAGATATGGAAGTTCCAGAGGATGGGCGTAAACAGGCATGTTCCATTCCTCCAAGAGCTCCTTAATCGTACCTACATGATCAAAATGTCCGTGTGTCAGAATGAGGGCCAGCGGCGGTTTACAAAAATTCTCTTTCGCCGTATTCAGGATACTGCCAGCAAACATGCCAAGGCCTGTATCCACGAGAATCCATTCGGAAGTTGAAGAGCTTATATAGGCGACATTTACAAATAAGGTGCGAAGTCCGATACCCCCTGGGGCTACCTCCCACAGATCTGTAAATCCAGAAGTCAGGAGTCGCAATCCGCAAACAAAATATTCGTAGGAATTCTAAAAAACTCCGCGGCCTTGTCCTGCAATACAGGTGTAGGCAGATGACCATAATGCAGCCATTTACGGAAAGTACCCGGATGAATGCTTATCCACTGACTTACATCGGTTACGGACAAATCATAGACCATGCAAAGTCCAAGCAAGATTTTATTACGTTTGGGCGAGCTGGATTGGGCTCTCTTCATGAATCGGGAAGAGGAGGGCTGGCACAGGATTGGACTTTCTTGAATCAACGCTTCATTGAAAAGAATATGGGCAGGATATCCTAGAATACGGCAGGCCTTGTCCATATTGATTCTGGATGGAATACGGCCTTCGTACACCCAAGCGCTGACGCTACGTGATGAGATAGACAGCTCTTCGGCAAACTGTGAGAGTTTCATATCCTTAGCCATCAATATGGCTAAGAGTACACGATTGCGGATTTGACTGCGTTTAGGCCGGCGAAATCTTTTGACGCGCACACCCTGTCCGAGGTATTTACGGTTTATCTGGGCCCAAGCCTGGATTTTGTGAGGTTCTGGTTGAATTGTAGGCATACTTCCTCCGATTTTTTGTAATAAATACTACATTACTTCCCTATATGGATCAATGGATAATCCTGTAACTACGGACTCCTGTGTAAGTTTCTTTCAGAACGTGTGGTGTTATGATATATTTTAAAATATAAGAATAGACAGGGAGCGAAATAACATGATTAAGCATATTGTATTCTTCAAACTGAAGGATCGTTCACCCGAAAGTGTAGCAGCCACGGTGGCTGTATTACGTAACATGGAAGGAAAAATCCCGGAGCTTCTAGCGATAGAGGTGGGTACTGATTTGCTCCGCTCAGAACGTTCCTTTGACATTGCTCTTGTGACGGAAGTAGCCTCACTGGAAGATCTGCAGGCCTATCAAGTCCATCCGGTCCATAAGGAAGTTATTACTCATATTAATGAGGTTAAGGAGCTTTCTTATTCTGTTGATTATGAAATTTAAGACGGTCTTCCGAGAGACGAGAATCTGATTTTATAAAAGAAAGTGGTGGCAGTCTTGCGCGAGTTAGAATATCCAATGGAAGCGTTAACTTATTTGGTGGTCTTCCTTGCGGCGTGTGTGGTTATGTTTTTCTGGTTGAAACGGCGGGGTAAGCGCGGAAAGTAGACCTTAATAAACGATCTTAGAACTCTTTTGGGGGTATAGCTGTGTATTATGTCAACCGGAAGCAAATCGAACTCATTCTGGACCAAATTCCAGATATCACTGCAGGCCTGCGGTATGCGGCGGCTAACTGGGACGGCAGTACATTAATGGGACTGGTGCAGGAACGTAGTCTCCACTTGGCTATTGAGGTCGTTACTGACGTAGGGAGCTGTCTAATTGACGGATTTATCATGCGGGACGCGGGTAGTTACGAGGACATTATTTCCATTATTCATGAAGAGACCGTGTTCGGTGACATTGGTATCTATACCAAACTTATTGAATTAGTCGCTCTGCGTAAGCCGCTTGTTCAGGATTATTTTGAGTGGGATCGCAGCTCTCTGCATCCTTTAACTCCGGTACTTTCAGAGGTTTTGGAGCAATTTGCCTTAGAAGTCCGCAACTATTTAGACCAGGAATTGGGGACCAACATACATCAATAAATAGAAAGGGGTCCGTGAGATGAAAAAGGAGCAGGAAAGCGGCTCGACAAGGCGTATGATCATGAAGCTCCTGAAAACAAAGGGACCGCTGACTATCGGTGCACTGGCTTCAGAACTGGAAATTACAGAGATGGGTGTCAGGCGCCATGTCCTTCAAATGGAGCAGGAGGGCATTGTTAAAACCAAGGTTGTGCGTCAGGCGATGGGTAGACCCTTACATATGTATTCATTAACTGAGCTTGCAGAGGAGTATTTTCCGAAAAATTATCACAACCTAGCCCTAGAGCTACTTCGGGAGCTGGATCATGGCAGCGGGATCGAAGCTGTTAATACTTTATTCGAAGGCCGCCGCAGGCGGATGCTTGCTCAGTATTCTCCAATGATGGAAAACCGGAACTTGGAGGAGCGGGTTGCAGAGTTGTCCTCCATTCAAAATGCTGGGGGATATATGGCGGAATGGAACCAGAAAGATGACGGATCTTATGAAATACGTGAATATAACTGCCCGATCCGTCAGGTAGCCGGACAGTTCCGGAATGCCTGTCAATGCGAGCATAATCTATTTGAAGAGTTATTAAGTGCCAAGGTAACGCGCAGTGAATGTATGGCTGAAGGTGGAAGGTGCTGCAGATACAGTATTGTGCCTATTTAAATTTTTTAGGTGAAAAGAGCTCTTTCTTTGTCACAGGACAGCTTCTCTCCGCTTATGATAGTAGCAGATATAGGCATTAGCCCAATCGGGTGAAGAGAAGATCTACTTAGGGCCGAAAGTGCCGAACCGTTTTCTCGCTTTCCCCAAATGGGGCACAGTAAAGATGAAGGAGAGATGAACAGATGAAGAATAACAAGAAAAGCGTGTTGTGGGGCGTTGTGGTCGGAAGTGTTGTAGGCTCTGTTGCAGCTTTGCTATTTGCACCCAAGGCTGGAAAAGAACTTCGTAAGGATATTTCGGAGGGAACAGCCACGACTCTGGAGAAAGCTCAGGAAATTGCATCCCAAGCCGGTGACAAAAGTGTGGAGTTATATGATAAAGCTAAGGATGTTGTCGTAGAGGTTCGGGAGTGGGGTAAACAACGTCTGGGTTCGGAGACGGAGGAAATCGTGGAGGTCAGCGGAATTACAGACGATGAAACTGCTGGCGAAGTAAACGTTGATGCAGTAGTAGATGAAGTTAATGTAGATGCTGTAATTGATGAAGTCGATGATAGCAGCAAGGTCGAGTAGGAAATTATAAATGTTAGCCGGTGCCGTTTTTCGCTTATTGGCGAAGAACGGCTCTTTTAATTGAAACTTGTCTTGAACTGAAGATGTAAAAGGAGTAATATCTGCAATTGGGGCAGAAAGTCAGGTACACTTTGTTTCCGCCTTACATAAGCTACACAAAACAAGAAGAAGGAAGCGGTGTGTTCGTGCAGCAAGCTATTGCAATACTAGATTCAGGTGTTGGAGGGCTGACTGTTGTCAAGGAAGTGATGAGGCAGCTCCCGCGGGAGAAGATCATTTATTTCGGAGACACTGCCCGCGCGCCCTACGGACCCCGTTCAACAGAAGAAGTGAAAAGGTTCACGGAGCAAATCGTCGATTATCTCATTCAATTTAATCCTAAAATGATTGTTATCGCCTGTAATACAGCAACGGCGGCAGCGCTCGAATATATTTCGGCCAAAGTATCGATTCCTGTTATAGGTGTGATTCATCCTGGCGCGCGAGCCGCAATTAGTGCCACACAAAGCGGACAGGTAGGCGTAATAGGTACGGTTGGAACGATTAACAGCGGGGCTTATACAGTGGCACTTCAACAGCTCTCCCCTTTTGTACAAGTGGTTAGTCAGGCATGCCCAATGCTTGTCCCTTTAGTAGAACAGGGTATGTTCCGCTCGGAGGAAAGTTATGAGGTTGTGGAGCGATCGCTCGAGGGCATTAAAGACGATAATATTGACACCTTAATTCTTGGCTGTACTCATTATCCGTTTCTGATGTCGTCCATAGGGAAGGTGATGGGAAACTGTGTCAAACTCATTAGCTCAGCTGATGAGACAGCAAGGGAGATCAGCACGATTCTATATGAAAAAGGGAAGCTGGCTAGCGGCAGCGAAAGTCCGATACACCAGTTCTTCTGCAGTGGAGATGCTGAAATGTTCCAGAAAATCGCCCGCGATTGGCTAGGGGAGCAAATCAACCGCACACCCGTTGTGTGGCAGGTATCATCGCTATAATTCTTATCATCCCGTATCCGATCAGGACAACTCCCTATAGGGAGAAAAAGGAGGTATCCGGCAGCCATTTACATGGCTCAAGAGATACCTCCCTTTTTTATTTCTAGCCGACTCCTATTTCCTGCAGAATGGAATCTGCTAAGCTCAGCAGAGAGCGCATACAATAGATTAAAATATGGTAATTTTCATAGGGGGATGAGATTGATGCAGCAATATGTAACACACAAAGGAGATACCGTAAGTCGGATTGCCGCGGCCCATGGACTGACCCCTGAGCATGTGATTCAAGGAAACCCATGGGTAGTGAAGCAGGCTTACTTACATCCCGGACAAATCATATATTTACCCTCTGCTCCGCGCAGTCGTTACGCTCTACAGGAAGGAGATAGCGCAGAAAAGTTGGCTGCTTTGTTCAATATCCATATAGAGGAACTTGAGAAATTGAATCCGGGAATCCTATCCGGACGCTTCCATCCTGGAAAAGTACTGGTGATCCCAACACCTAAGCCGAAACGTGTGGTGATATTACGTGGAGAATACGGTCCGACCAATGTTGAAGAAGATATTGCTGCACTCATAGAGAAATATCCCTTTATGGAGAAAGATACTATCGGCTACAGCGTTATGGGGAAGCCGCTGCACCTCATTAAGATAGGTCGGGGAGCCCGCCATTTACATGTTAACGCCGCCCTTCATGCCAATGAATGGCTGACTTCACCTTGTCTAATGTCTTTCGTAGAGGAGTATGCCGCAGCGTATGCCGGAGGAGGACTCTGGAATGGACATCGTGTGCAGGATTGGTTCAATAACTGGACCTTATGGGCCGTCCCCATGGCGAATCCAGACGGTGTAGAACTGGTACAGGAGGGCGCTGGACCCGATCATTTATATTTCAATGATCTGCTCAAATGGAACGGAGGCCGCCGGGGCTATCGGCATTGGAAGGCCAATATACGCGGAGTGGATTTAGGCGACCAATTCCCGGCACATTGGGAAGAGGAGGCCGCACGCCGAGGGGTGACGGGCCCGGCACCTCGTGACTACAGCGGCCATGCTCCGTTATGTGAACCGGAAGCCGCAGCTCTTGCTGCCCTTGCGGAGAGGATACCAGGAGACGCAGCTGTGTCTTTGCATAGTCAAGGCGGAGAAATTTATTGGAATTACCGCGGGTATGAACCACCGGAGAGTGCAGAGTTGGTGGCTAGGCTGGCATCAGCCAGTGGATATCGGGCTGTTGAACTAACGGGAAGTGATGCGGGCTTCAAGGATTGGTTCATTCAATACTTTCGTAAGCCGGGATTTACAGTAGAGCTGGGGATAGGCAAAAACCCGCTGCCGCTTAACGATTTTGAAGATATGGCACTCGAAACCGGACTTATTATTGGAGCTCTTCTTTCGGTTGTGAAAGTTAAATGAAACAATTTCAGTAATTTTGCGTAGTATATAGCAAAAGGTATGGCCGCAGTCGTTACTATATGTTATACGCGGCTGTATCTTTTTTTGTAGATAACTGGCATACTATACTGAATCATCACGAGGAGGTCCCATTGAAACTTAAAAAACTGCTGTCTTTGAAGCAATGGTCCCATATATTCCGCAATTCCTGGCAATACATTGTTTCACCGGAAGTCGCTGTAGCGGACAAGCTGTTATTCACCATCCCGGTCATTGTATATTGGGTGATGCCTGATGTTCTTCCATTTATGCCGATTGATGATATCGGGGTTACGATGCTGTTGGCGGGCTGGTTTGTTTCCAGAATGGAGCGCAAGTACCCGGTTCTGAAGATTAAACGCTAGCTGGTGGATAAAATAGTTGCTTTTACAAGTTGCTTTCCTTTAAAATAAATTATTGAGTATTTAAATTATATTGGTGTCGGGAGATGGACTGAACATGAACGTTAAAATTACCCGCAATGCGGCTAAAGTGATAAAGAAACAAATGGAGTTGGAAGGAAACAGCGAACTTAAGTTGCGCGTAGCTATTACACATGCCCATGGCGACCACGCTCACTACGGACTTGATTTGGACACGCCTAAGGAGAATGACGTTGTAGTTTCTACAGATAAAGAAATTGACGTTATTCTAGAACCTGGCCAACCGTTGCTTGACGGAGTCAAGATTGATTATTTGTATTTTCCTCAAGAAGGGTTTGTAATTACGAATCCGTCAAAAGGAAATCATGGCGACCATTAAGGTCTCGCCCAAGAATCTAAGGACATAAAGAAGGTTTGCTCCATGGCTAACGATATACGTATTTGCGACGAATGTAATCACATCAAGATGAAAACCATACTGCCAAAGCTCCGTAAGATGGCTCCTGATGCAGAGATTAAGACCGGATGTATATCCTATTGCGGTCCTTGCGGTAAACGGCCGTTTGTCTATATCAATGGTCGGTATATCAGCGCTCCGACTGAGGATGAAGTGCTTAAGAAGGCAGAACCCTTCGTCAAGCAGCCCGCTGTTCAGGAATGAATATTGGAAGTATGGATCAGAAAAGGCACAGGTTGCAAAGACTTACTTTGCAACCTGTGCCTTTTTGCTGTGGAAGGAAATACGGCTTAAACCGGATTATAAGAGTATTTTATCACAGGCTAATTCTGGATATATGTTAATATTATCTTTATATTATTCAAGATGGGTTTTGTGAGAAATACTGTAACTTAAGGGGGCGTGTGGTTGGGTAAGCCGAAGATGTACCTATTTATTGCAATTTGTTTTTTCGCTGTTATATTGTTAGACAGCTCAATTTATCTTCTCATGTATCATCAAGAAAATTCCAGGCCATACGTAAACCTAAATAAAGGTTTTCAATACCGATTTGGCGATTCGGCATTTAATGAGCAAGGGGAACCCAGCTGGACCTTTGAAGAACAATCAAAGGATTGGAATCGTAAAACGACCGATAAATTATCCGCAAAAGAGCGCCAAGGCAGAAATTATGTATGGATGAAGATCAAACTTCCCGAAGGGGATTGGGAAGATCCGCATTTATTTCTGTATCGTTCACTCGATATTTTTGAAATATATGTTGATCATCAGCTTTTCCATCAATTTGGAGATTGGAATAATCCTGATAAATTAATGGCTTATCCATCACATTTTATTTCGATACCGAAGGAAATGATGGGTAAAACTATATATTTTCGTATCTATTCTACTTATGATCCGATAGGCCTCAGTTCAACTATGTTGTTTGGTAATGGGGAAAGTATCATTTTTGGTCTTATTCTTGCTGATGCTCACAAGTATATAATTAGTATTATTTTTATGTTTCTAAGTATGCTGTCCATGCTTTTATATTGGAAGAATCGGAGAGAGCGTGGATTTTTATACTTTTCCATGTTCGCCATGAGCGCAAGTGCAATCATTATCACTCAGCAAGTGCAATCAAAGTTTATATGGAATTTACCGTTTTTTGATTACTATCTAAACATCATTGCGGTATTCAGCATCATGTTTTTATTTCTGCAATTTATTGAATATATTTATGAGGGACCCTATCGTAAAGTTATCTGCTGGCTTAAACGGATCAGTCTTCTGATATTTATCGCGGTTATAATTGTCTCCTGTATAAACCCTAAATACTTAATACAATATAAAGTTTACGATATCGATTCTTTGTTTATACTCCTATGTTTCGCAATCGTAATGCCTATTTTGTTTCATTATTTACATAAGAACAACCAAAAAGAGCAGAAGGTATTATATATCGGTATATTATTATTCACCTTAATTTGTATAAAGGGTCGTATTGCAGAATTTATGTGGTCTTTCATCTCTATTCCATCTGATCTATTACCTTTTGGCGAGAGTTTAATGACTTCCTCGATTGAGTGGGCGCTGTTTTGTCTTGTCGTTACTTTTGGTCTCATAATGTTAGGAAGATTTCAGGAAGTCTATGAACATAACAAAATCTACTTAAATAAGCTGAAGAAGCAAAATGAAATGCTTTTACAAATGAACAAAATGAAAGATGAGTTTCTTGCCCGTACCTCTCATGAACTACGTACCCCTCTTAACGGTATGGTTGGTATTTCAGAATCACTTATGGACGGGGTTTGTGGGCCTGTTAATAAGGAAATCAGCAATAACTTAGCTTGGATAATACTTAGCGGAAAACGGCTGACCAAAATGGTCAACGATATTCTTGACTTTACTAAGCTTCGTTATAATGAAGTACTGCTGCAGTTCAAACCCGTTAGAATGAAAGATGAGATTGATCTTGTTATTAGTATATGTAAGTCGTTAGTAGGTACGAAGTCTTTGGTGTTCATTAATGAAGCAAGTAGCAATTTGCCGCTTGTTAAAGCAGATGACAATAGGGTTCAGCAAATTTTATATAACTTAATTGGAAATGCTATTAAATTCACGGAGTCCGGATGCATCCAAGTGAATACTAGGATTAACGGAGACTGGATGGAAATTTCTGTGTCGGATACAGGAATAGGAATTCAGCAGGACAAATGGGAGGTAATATTTGATCCCTTTCAGCAAGAGGATGAATCTATCTCATATCAGTTCGGTGGAACAGGGCTTGGATTGTCCATCAGTAAGCAACTAATTGAATTGCATGGCGGGAGTATTGGATTAACGTCCAAAGTGGGTGTGGGTTCAATCTTCACCTTCACACTTCCTGTATATATCAATGATGAATCGGTTGATGAAGAGACTCAATCTGAAGACGCCGCATCTACATTTGTCCCATTGTTCAAAGAATCCATTCCGTATCATTCAAACCAGCTTGAACCGTATATCACAACAGCACCTTCCCATTCGACTCCTGAGGATAATGAAATAGAAAAAGATTTGTATATTCTGGTTGTCGATGATGAAATGGTTAACATTCAAGTGCTTTTTAATTATTTATCATTTGAGAATTATACTGTCATGCATGCTTGCAGCGGAATGGAGGCTTTAGAAATACTGGAGAGGGGATTAGAACCAGATCTAATTCTGCTAGATGTGATGATGCCTAATATGTCCGGCTTTCAGGTGATTAAAGAAATTCGCAAAACCTATGCCATACACGAGCTTCCAATTATATTGCTCACCGCTAGGGATATGGAACAAGACTTGGTAGCGGGCTTTAATCTGGGTGCTAATGATTATTTAATTAAACCCTTTTCCAAGAATGAACTACTATCCCGCATCAAGATGCATATTAAGCTAACGGGGTTCAATAAAATTATAGAACAGACGGTACGGGAACGGACAGGGGCAATTAAGAACTTACTAGACTATGCAGGTCAAGGGTTCTTATCGTTCAATGCAAGTTTAAGGGTTGATGAAGAATTCAGCGCGGAGTGTACTCGAATTTTTGATATCAATATAGCGGGTTCTGATGTGACGGAGTTATTATTTCCAACGGATTTGGAGCAGCGCAACAAGCTTGAGTGGCTTCTTCAGAGGCTGTTCTCCTCAGGTCAATCTTTGGAGGATATGAACCCTTTCATTGATTTGCTACCCCAGGAGACAACTCTTGAAGATGAAGTGTATCGGATTGATTATAGGTTTTATATACGTGAAATGAAAGACCGGGTAAGAAGATGTATGATTGTTCTAACGAATATAACCGAACAACAGCAATTATCCCGCCAGTTGGAACATGAGCAGAACGCACTGAAAATAATGACTCAGGTGTCGTCTCGTCCCTATTTAGTAGTGGAGATCATTGACCAATATGAACGAATACTTCTTGAGTTCCAGACCCTGAATGAAGGATCATCTGATTCAATGGTGAAGAGTTTGTACAAGCGGATTCATTCCTTAAAAGGGAACTTCACATTCTTACATATGCAGCGTATCTCAGCGTATTTAAATGAGATGGAATCTTATTGTTATCAACGGATACATAGTTCTATTAAACAAAAAAACGGATATCGATCCAATGCAAAGTCCCTAAAACTATTGCATATGGCGAATGAAGAATTCACTTGGATCCAAACTATGTTAGGTGAATGGTTTGCACAAAAAGACAAGAAATCCCAACCTCTCCATACTCTAATTCTTGGATACAAGGAATATGTAATGATGTTAGCAGAAAGACGAGGTAAAATCATTCAATTGCTGCCGTTGGAAGAGACGGAGATAACATTGGATTCCACAGCAACTCAGGTGTTAAGTGAGGTTTTAATTCACCTTTTACACAATGCTATCGAACATGGAATCGAATTGCCCGATGAACGTTCCCGCATCGGAAAAAATTCAATAGGTACTATAAAAT
Source organism: Paenibacillus wynnii (assembly GCF_030812855.1). GTDB lineage: Bacteria > Bacillota > Bacilli > Paenibacillales > Paenibacillaceae > Paenibacillus_AQ > Paenibacillus_AQ wynnii_A. Next base: position 20,450 of record NZ_JAUSTK010000025.1, on the reverse strand, counting down.
TCAAGCTTGAGCAATCTTTAAAACCCGGGTTTTTGGCATTATGTGTACAAGATGATGGTCGCGGAATGGATACGAAAGCCATTCGCAGACTTATGGTGCAACGCAAGATTACTTCAGAACAGCAAGCTCATGAACTCAGCGAAGAGGAGATTGTGGATTGGATATTTACAGAAGGGTTAACCACCAGTGCAGCCGTAACGGAATTTTCGGGACACGGGATGGGGTTGGCCGCAGCAAAGGATGCGTTAATCTCTGTGGGAGGATCCATTCGGGCAACCTTTTCAACGGGACAAAGTTCTCAATTACACATTGAAATTCCGTGTTACGCAGACAACTTACGGAATATCAGTTAAATCAAGAGGAGCATATCGACCGCCTTAACGGTCTATGCTCTTTTTTTATATAAATATAACTACGGTTTTTTCTTAAGTTTACACAACTGCATAAAGGCAGGGTAGTTTCGCCTAGTAAGAGGTATCGTCTTATCTTGTTTCATATAAATAATTTCATAATTACCTGGAAGAATCGGATCAGGCTGAACCGTCTGGATGTGAGAAATATTGATCAGGTAGCTCCGATGGGGCTGGAAGATTTGTTCAGAGCACTGATTTTTAATTTGTTCCAGGTTAGTAGTTGTTTCAATAACCGTATTCTCTACCAAATGTAACTGAAACACCCTCTTGTCTATTTTTTCTGCGAACAGGATATTCCCTTCATTAATGCTAATATCTCTGTATCTTTGTTTGACACGGATTATATTTTCTTCAACATGCCGAAGTCGTTTGATGAGACGTTGCTCATCTATTTTATATTTAGCACGCTGAATGGCACGTTCAAAGCGATCCGGAGTAATGGGTTTATTGATGTAATCGACAGATCCTATCTCAAATCCCTGACTGTAATGAAACGGTTCGGATGAGGCAGAAATGATTATGATCTGCGAATCCAATCCTTGCTTTATAAGTTGTTTGCAGGCTGTCAGACCATCCATTTTTGGCAAGCTTATATCTGTAATGATTAAATCCGGTCCATGTTCCATCGCACTTTCTATCAGAGCCTTACCTGTTCCTACGGCATCCATAAGTACTAATTCTTGCTGCTGGGCATAAAGCATTAATTGGCTTCGATAAGCTGGCTGATCCTCAGCAATAATGCAGGTATATGTACTCATTTACGTTCCCCTTTTCAAACATTATTACCTCAATGTTACAACTTTCGACCGTTTAGGGCGATTTTCCTTCTATTGAAGACAATTTCCGTTATTTATCCATATTTAGATATATATTATATATAGAAGTTAAGCTGAGCTTAGAAGGGATGACACAAGTTTATGGAAATGCAATTTTATCATGTCGGAGGGGCTTGTTTTGTTCTGAAAATGGATCAAGATCTACTCATATCCTGCGATCCTGCGTTAAGTCCTGAAGGTACGGAATATCAGTTTAAGTCTTTTTCAAGTGTTCGAGTCAGACCGCCTATCTATGAACAAGAACTATTGGATCAGGTCAATATTTGGCTAATTACACATGTTCACGAAGATCACATTGATGACTATGGCATTCGAAGTATCGCAGAAGACTCGACTATAGTCACGCATAAGAAAGCAGAAGCTCTATTCGCCAATCACAAGGAAGTGCTCACTGTGGATTGGAATGACACGAAGGTATTGAATAAAGACGGATATGTCATTGAGGTAACTACAATACCGGCATATCACGGAAATAACTTTATTATGCGCAGTATGGTAGGCAGAGTGAACGGTTACTTCATACGGATAACCAAAGGCGAAGAGAAACGCACGATATACATAACTTCAGATACTGTATTTCATCCTCGGATTGTGAACATGGTTAGCGAACTTGGGCCCATAGACTTGATGATTGCTAATCTTGGAGAAGTTTCCCCTGATAAATTCGGAGGCCCTTTAACGATGTCTGTTGTTATGCTTAACAGGATGGTGGAACAGTTGAAGCCTTCTACTGTAATTCCAATACATATCAATGATTTTTCCCATTATACAACAACTGAGGATCAGGTTACCGGCATGGGATTTAACGTAGTCGATCAAGGTCTGTGGATTAAAGTAAGTTAAATATATTTGAAAGGGAGTTGTAGGAGTGAATACATTTTTAGCTTATATGAAGAGTTTTTATACAAGACTCGCAATTATTTTAGGGGGGGCCATGTATGTTACCTATGCTTTAGCAAGCACTAGGTGGAGTAGTCCATATCTTATTACGGTAGCGCTCGTAGTTGCTGCTTTTCTACCCTACTATACTAAAATAAGTGAATGGTTCGAACGTTATGGTGTACTTAATACGGGCAAGATGTTTATAGGTAAATTCATTCGTTTTGTCTGGCAATATGGATTCAATATGTTTATCCTTTTTATGCTGCTGAAAGGAAATATTATTAAGAGCGAAGATCTGGATATCATTGGAGGGTTGTTCGGGGCAGTGGCTCTGACTACTTTCTCTTCTCAAGGTATGCAGTACTTGGCGATCTCACTGGCAAATCGGGATTATGGTAATCACTATAAGAATGTTACGTTTGCATTAGGCTCGAATGTAATTATCAGCGCATTGGCGTCGATGGGAATCGTTTGGATTCAGTATGTTTTTATTGTCATGGGCGTTGTACTTGGTTTTATCGGTTCCGTATATAGTCTTATCACCGATGTGATGTGTCTAGTTGCTCCAAAAGGCGGGATTGGCGTATTTTTTGGCACATTCAATCCAGTCCACAAAACACATATGTTAATCATTCAGCGATTCATTGAGGAACGTAAGCTTACGAAGGTATATATTCATCCCACAGTTGTCCCTCGTATGCATGGTAAATTATTACATAATGGAATTATTCGTATCGCCAAGATGGAGAATGGTATTCGGATATATGAACGGACAGAAAAAGCAGACGCACATATTGATTATTTTCCAACGGGGAATAAGTTTTACGAGGTTGAGAATCGGTTAGCTATGCTCAAAGCAAGTGTGGATGATTGGGACATGAAGGATCAAGTTGAGGTGGTTTATTTTCCAAATGAGTATGAAGCGGATGGTTTTTATGCTGTTATAAACAAGATCAAAGAGATGCATCCTGGTGAGCGTATACACGGACTACACGGCAGCGATCATGGGGGGATGCTTGTTCGTGCCATCTATGACGAGTCGATCGGTGTTTGGCCTTACGCAATTGTTCGTAAAGACAATGTCTCAGCCACAGCTATTCGTGCAGGAGCCAAGAACATGACCAGTGCCACCGTAACCAAAATTATTGAAATCCTAAAAGATTCATACATCAAAAAGGAGAACGAGCACATCGAAATTAATGGAGTTACCTATGTATACAGTAATAGCAGACTCCTCTCTCTTGAGAAGCACGAAAACCTGTCAAGGACTTCATAAGGAGTGAATAAAGTGTCTTTACTAATAAAAAAAGCAGTTCAAGAAAGAGAGCTAGTTTGTCGTGATGGGCTTTCATTGGAGAGAGTGCAGCATGGTGATCTTACGATCGAGATTAGCAGAGGATGTTATCGTCCAGAACAAACGGAATATGTGGCGGGCATTTACTATGGTCATAAAGATTATCATTTTGAAACCTCATATTCAGAAGTATTAGAGCAAATGTTAGAAGAAGACCGAATACTAGCGCCGGTAACGACAATTTATTCATTAGTAGATGATAGAAATACATGTGTGGGGTCTATACGGACGATCATGAAGCTGCCAGATTGTGAACTGCCACTTGAACGGGAATTTGGAATTCAGCTTTCACCCTGGACCCATAGACATCAACCGATTGATAGAATCTATGAAATCGCCCGTTTCGCGGTGACAGTGAATACAACGAAGGGGATCATGATGTTATTTCGAGAGCTTTTTAAAGATGCCCTGATTAACGATTTTGCAGTAGCCAGCTTGGATAGTCGAGTTCTGAGAGGTTTGCGGAAAATGGGGTTTCACTGGTTTGATCTACAGGAACCCAAGTATTATCTAGGATCATTGACATGTCCTGTAGCACTTAAGGCAGGCGAACATATTGGCGGGATATTCGCTGATATCGTCAAGGATATGCATAACAAGAATACGTTAACAAGAAAGGCAGAATAATTATGTTTAATAGAATTGGTAGATTCACATCAGTATATCCGAAGACTGTTATTCTCATATGGGTCGTATTGCTTGTCTTAAGTCTTCTATTCGGTACCAAACTAAAAGAAGAGTTGAGTATCGGGGGCTTCAGTGATCCTCAAAGTGAATCAGGAGTGGCCGATGTAATTGTCAAGAATCAATTCGCCGGTCTTAGCGCTCAGCGGGTTATTGTGGTTGTGGAAAATAAAAATAAAAATGATCAACAGTTCTCTACAATAATTCAAAAGATTGAGGACAAGGCAAAGGTAGACAAATTGGTTGAATTCACAGCGCATGATATCTCTTTTGTAACGGAAAAACATCGTGCGTATGTATATCTGAATTTGAACGGAAGCGATAACGATTCCATGAAATTCGTGGATCGCTTCAAACAGCAGTTGAGGGATATGAAATCGGAAGTGGAGGGCTTCAATATTCTCATTAGCGGCGGGCCGGGTATCTATTATGATATTAATGCCGCCAGTACTAAGAGTGTATCCAACGTTGAACGAATTGGACTGCCTATTGTGTTTCTACTGCTATTGTTTGTGTTTCGTTCAGCGGTTGCAGCACTTCTGCCTTTATTAATGGGTGTAATATCGATTTTGGTAACAATGGCAGTCATCTACTTTCTAACTCCTTATATGCAACTTTCAACGCTACTTACCAGCATAGTGACCATGCTTGGGCTTGGTGTTGCCATTGACTATGCCTTATTTATTACACAGCGGTTCCGTGAGGAGATGGATAGTCATCAGGATAAAAGTCTAGCAATAGTGAATGCCGTTGCATCGTCAGGGCGTTCCGTATTTTTTGCAGGACTAACCATCGCAATCAGCTTAATTTCGTTGTTGTTACCGAATACTCTGTTGTTTCGTTCGGTAGCTGTAGGCGGCTTCGTAGTTGTATTGGTATCTATTCTTGCAGCAATCACTTTATTGCCGGCTATATTGTTCTTACTCGGTAAAAATGTTGAATTACTCAAAATTCCAGTCTTCAAGCTGAAGCGCAACAGCAATAATGTTTGGCAGAAGATCATTACTTTTATGATGAAACGAACCATTTCCTTTCTAATTCTGGGGTTAGTGCTTGTAAGTATATTCTTACCTTTCATTTCACAGATTCAAATGCATGTTCCTGTAGCGGCCTTTAATGAATTGCCGGACGGAAGTGATGCGAAATTAGGAATGGAGGCTGTGGTGAGCGATTTTGGAATTGGGAATACATTTCCGATCCGCATCTTGCTGCAAAGTCAAGACGGTTCCGTATACGATAAGGATTCAATACATGAAATTTATGATATCGCAAGCAGTGTGGAACCACTGAATGATGTGTCGAAAGTAATGGGAATAACGAGTCTAAATGAGCAGTTCAATTCAGTAGAACAATATGAAGCATTGTACAGTAAGGTTGACGTACTACCAACAAATGTACAAGCTTCGTTAAAATCATTAGTTAGCAGTGATCAGAAAAGCACCTTACTATATGTAGTACCCTCGATTGCGCCGAATACAGAGAAAGCTAGAGACCTAGTTGTAGAAATTAGAGATCTCTTATCCAGACGCTCCAATCAAAAGTTGGTTACATACGTAAGCGGAGAAACCGCTATGGGTCTAGATTATGATAATAAAATTATGCATCAAATTCCTAAAATCATTTTGGTTAGTGTTACGCTTACTTTTCTGCTATTACTAGTTGCTTTTCGTTCTGTCTTATTGCCGCTTAAGGCAATTGTTTTGAACAGCCTGGTTACCGTTAGTTCGCTTGGATTTCTCATATACATGTTTCAGAACGGTCATATGCCAGGTACACATCCTCAAGCCCTTAATGTGAATACGCCTATTTTGTTATTCTGCATTTTGTTCGGTTTGAGTATTGATTATGAAGTGATCATTGTATCGCGAATCCGGGAATCTTATTTACGAACCGGTAACAATGACGAAAGTATTGTAGATGGATTTGTAGCAACCGCAGGAATGATTAACGGGGGAGCAGCGATTATGATTACAGTATTCGGTGTATTCATGTTCGCCGATATTCAGATCGTTCAGGAGCTGGGTGTGGGGCTTGCCTTTGCTATTCTCATTGATGCATTGATCGTACGTACAATTGTCGTTCCTTTATCTATGAAATTACTTGGACGTCTTAATTGGTGGCTTCCATTTAGTAAAAGCAAGAGTAGGGATTCTTTATCTAGGCACAAAAATATTTAGGAGTTCTCGTATTCTGCGTAAGGGAGTACCCAGTCTAAATCATCACGACATTCATCACATACAAGGACGTATAATTTATCCTTAACATGTCTTGGTGTTAAGTTCATTTCATCAGTGATCGATGTATCGCAGACTGCACAGGATTTTTTTTCTAAAAAGTGGTTCAGGCAGTACATTTTGTTCTTGTTATGTAAGATACGATCATCGTATAGGAGAACTTGTAGGTCTTTGAATGATACATAAACTTTATCAAGAATTTGAGAGCATTCACTACAAGTTTTACAAGTGTAAACCCTTTTCAATAGTGCCATTCCCTTCCATTGCCGATTTTCTTTTATATCTTATAGTACTCAATAATAATGGGAAAAGATAGGGAAATACATCGTTCATTAACCATCACTATACGTAATAAAGGCTTCGTACACTTTCTAAAATGAAAAGTGGGCGGGGTCTTTATTACATTTAATCTGCCTGTAGCAGCGAAAAAAAGGACATCCAGCCCGAAAGAGGAGGATGTCCGATTCAATATTAACTATTAGGTTCTGAATTATCTTTATCCGGATTTCTAGGTGGAAGCGGGCCTAAATATTGATAAAACTGACATTCAATACGTCCGTTGTATAATTTACGTCGTTTATCTGCCTTCCGTCCGTAGAACTGCTCAAATTCCTTTGAAGGGCTAATGGCGAAGAATGACCATGAAGGAAGGTATAACATCATTTCACCAAACTGGCGAGTCAGCTTTTCCACTTCCTTGTCATTACTTATGCGCTCGCCATAAGGTGGATTGGTTATAATACAACCATACTCACCTTCGGGTCTGGCTTTGGCGGCAGCGATAACCTTAAAGGTAATCTCACCGGATAAACCTGCACTCTTGGCGGCAGCTTCTGCAAGCTCGATAGCTTCAGGATCAACGTCGCTGCCAGTAAGCTGCAGCGGATAATCATCGCGGACAGCATCGTAAGCTTCTTCCCGAGCGTCCTCCCACAGACGGCGCGGAATGACAGGCCAATGTTCCGATGGAAACGAGCGCCGTAGGCCCGGAGCAATGTTCCAGGCAATCATGGCAGCTTCGATGAGCAATGTGCCCGTTCCACAGCATGGATCGTACAGTGGTCGATGGCCGTTCCAGCGGCTGAGCTTTATTAGTGCAGCTGCCATGGTTTCCTTCAACGGTGCTTCTGTGGATTGTCTGCGGTAACCGCGTTTGTGGAGTGCAGGTCCAGTGGTGTCTAAGGTGATCAGCGCGATGTCATTCAAGAGGATGACTTCAATGACATAACGGGGGCCATCCTCTGGGAACCATTCTGTCTGATAGGAAAGTTTAAGCTTTTCTACAACCGCTTTTTTGACAATTCCCTGACAAGCAGGTACGCTTGTCAGCTGGGACTTGTGCGACCGGCCTTCCACGGGGAATTCGCCATTTTCAGGAATCCAGTCGGCCCAAGGCAGAGCTTTCACACCTTCGAACAGCTCATCGAAGGTTTTAGCAGGGAATTGCCCCATTTTAATGAGTACGCGGTCCGAGGTACGCAGCCATAAATTACAGCGGCAGATGTCGATATAATCACCGCTGAATAGTACTCGTCCGTTCTCGACCGTGGTCTCATAACCCAGTTCGTTTAATTCGCGTGCTACGACAGCTTCCAAGCCCATAGGGGCAGTAGCGATTAATGTTAATTTGCTCATTGATCTCAACTCCGTTTTACTTGTAGATAGATACAGAAAGCCAGTACAATCAAGTATAGGGGAATGCGGTGAACTTCACAATGTCCGACATTCCCAGAAAACCCCTCTCTCGGGAACCTATGTGGACTCGAGAGGATTAACAAAGGAGATATTACATGCTTAGCCAAGAACAATACAGTGAACAACTCTATACAGAGGACGAAATTTTGCTTCAAGTGAAACAATCGATAGCTGATCATGGTATGCCTGAAGTCTCCGTTGAACCGGGCTACGGCCGCCTATTGACCATGCTCATTAAGCTCTCCGGCGCATCAAGCGTACTAGAAATCGGTGCTCTTGGCGGATACAGCGGCATTTGCTTGTCCCGTGGGTTCAGGGACGGCGGTAAGCTGACCTCTCTGGAGCTTAAGCCTGAATACGCTGCCGTAGCCCGGCGGAATCTGGAACTGGCAGGCTTCGGCGATTCTGTAGAGTACAGAATCGGACCAGCCATGGATAGCCTGAAGATTTTGGAATCCGAAGGGCGGAAATTTGATTTCTTTTTCATCGATGCTGACAAAATGAATTATCCGAACTATCTTGAATATGCCATTCAGCTAGCTAATCCCGGTGCGATTATTGCCGGAGATAATATTTTCCTGCGGGGCCGTACTCTAAATACAGATAGGAACGGCCCCGCCATACTGGCAGTGCGTCGATTTAATGAAATGATCGCCACGGATGACCGACTGATAAGTACATTGCTGCCGGCCTACGATGGGCTTGCCTTAGCAATGGTTAAGTAATTATCCCCTGAATCAGAATCGAATCAAGCTCCAAATGTTCAACTAGACTGGTTTGACGTTTGGAGCCGCGTCATCGAAATGAGCGACGGGTAGTTTCTTTGTATAGTTTTAGGCGTACCCATATAGTGTTAATAAGCAATAAGACTCCGGAGATAATGAATAAACCTTCAATTCCGATATAGCCTGATAAAAAACCGCCGATAATCGCTCCCAGCATGTTGCCTAGCGCAAGCGTACTGCTGTTGAAGCCGAATGCACGGCTTTCCTTGCCGTCTGGCGTATAGGAACGGATCAGCGCATTTACACTGGGCAGCAGCCCTCCCATAAAGACACCCATCATGAATCGGATAATAATAAGCTGCCACACACTGGTGACAAAGGCCTGAGGGATAAGGAATACAGAGGCGCCTATTAAGGCAAACGTCAAAATACGATGAGCACCAATCTTATCGCTTAGCTTACCCAGAACCGGAGATGCCAGCATATTTGAGACTCCTGTGACTGCACTGACCATGCCGGCCCAGAAGGCGATATTCACAGCGGAGCCGTGCAGCTTCTCCACATAAAGGGGCAGCAGCGTCATGGGGCTAATCATTGCGAACTGCAGCAGAAAGGTTACTCCGAATAATGCTGGAAGCTGGGGAACCTTAAGCAGCTCTTTTAGGCCTGCCAGTACAGACGCTTGAGGTACATGGGCAGCTTCGATACGGTCGAACTTTTCTTTTACCAGGAACAGTGCCAACAGAGAGGCTACGAACAATAAGGCACCGACTACATAAAAAATGGGTCGGAATCCGATCGAGTCAGCTAAGAGTCCGCCGATGAGCGGTCCCAAGATTGTACCGGCTACGGAGCCCGATTGCATAAGACCCATGGCAAAGCCCATACGAGGTTTCGGAGTTGTACCTGAGATGAGTGCAATTGAGGCAGGATTAAATCCGGCTATGGTTCCATTTAACAAACGCAGAAGCAGTAATTGCATCGGTGTCTGAGCAAAGCCCATGAGTAGTATAACTACCGCCATACCGAAGCTGGAACGCAGGAGCATGATTTTTCGTCCGTATTTGTCGGCAAGCTTCCCCCATAACGGCTGGAACAGAAATGCAGTCAAAAAGTTTGCCGCAAAAATCAATCCGGCCCAAATCCCGATCGCATGTTCACCCTGTACTCCCAGATCTTTTGCAAGATAAAGGGACAAGAATGGGGTAATCATAGTCATACCGGCATTCACTAAAAATTGGCCAAACCAAAGCACCGTGAGGTTGACCTTCCAAGTCTCCCATTTCTTCAAAGTGCTTTCACTTCCCTTCAGCTTGGAGAATGTGTGGAACTATTATTCACGAAAAATTGACATTCTATCAGTATATCATAATTTTTAAAGGTGTTAATGCAATACATATCATAGTATTGTCATAGGATTGTCATGGCCTCCATTAGTGTGATGGTTGTTACTTACTTTTAAAAGGGGCATAATATATATTAAGAAATTAATCAAATTTAATGGAGATCTTATCATGACCTACAACGACACTTTTATCCGCGCCTGCCGCAAGCAGGATACGGAGCATGTTCCCGTTTGGTATATGCGGCAAGCCGGCCGTTATGATCCCGACTACCGTACAATCAAGGAGAAGTATACCCTGTTGGAAATATGCAAACAGCCTGAGTTGGCGGCTGAAATTACTCTGATGCCTGTGCGTAAGCTAGGCGTAGATGCAGCTATTTTGTATTCAGATATCATGAATCCGGTTGCTTCCATTGGAATTGATTTTGACATCGTCAAAAACATCGGTCCGGTTATACATAACCCGATTCGTTCTGCCGCAGATGTAGAGAAATTACGGCCCATTGATGTAGAAGGTGACCTTAGCCACATTTTGGAGACGATTTCTCTTCTAGACAAGGAATTAGATGTGCCTCTTATTACGTTCGCAGGTGCACCTTTTACAATTGCCAGCTATCTTATTGAGGGACGTCCTTCAAAAAGTTATATCCGCACCAAGACGCTTATGTACAGTGAACCCCGTGTGTGGGAAATGTTAATGGAAAAGCTAGGAGATATGATAATCACTTATCTTCGCAGCCATGTACGCAGTGGAGGCAAGGCCTTTCAATTGTTCGACAGCTGGGTGGGTGCGCTTGCCCCTAAGGATTTTGAAATCTATGTCCTGCCGACTATTTCAAGAATTTTTAGAGAATTATCAGATCTGGATGTGCCCAAAATCTACTTCCCGGGCGTAAGTTCAGGAGAACTTCTGCCTACGCTTACTAACCTTCAAGCTGATGTGATCGGGCTGGATTGGCGTGTCAGTATCAGTGAAGGACGCCGCAGAACAGGCGGTAAGTTTGCGATGCAAGGTAATTTGGATCCTTATCTGTTGACTGCTCCAATGAATGTTATCAAAGACCGCGCCAAGCAATTGATTGATGAAGGCATACTTGAACCCGGCTATGTGTTCAATTTGGGCCATGGCTTATTCCCTGAGGCTTCTTTGGAAAAACTGCGGGAATTAACAGAATACATTCATGAATACTCGAAGGATCTTATGAAAGAATCAGTGAAGGCACGTTCCTGAACATACCTAGACTAACTGTAAAAGGGGATGGAAACTGTGACAACAAAAGTAGGCGTTCTTGTCATGTCATACGGCACTCCTGAGAGCTTAGAAGGCGTGGAGGCTTATTATACGCATATCCGGCGAGGTAACCCGCCTTCAACGGAGCAGCTTAAAGAACTGAAAGACCGTTATGAAGCCATTGTCGGGGGCGTTTTCCCGCTTCGGGAGAATACGGATCGTCAGGTAGAGGGCTTAGAGGCTGCTCTAAATAAAGACAATGGAGAGACTACTGTTGAGTTTGTATGCTACCAAGGTCTGAAGCATGCTCATCCTTTCATAGAGGACGGTGTGAAGGCCATGGCCAGGGATGGCATTACAGAGGCTGTAGGTATCGTTCTTGCCCCACATTATTCGATTATGAGTGTAGGAACCTATATCAAACGTGCACAGGCAAAAGCAGACGAATGTGGCATTCGGATGGAATTCGTAAATAACTACCATCTGCATCCTGAGCTCATTGATGTGCTGAGCCGCCGGGTCTCTGCTCGCTTGGATCAATTTGAAGAAGCTGGAGCGAAGCGAAGTGAGGTAAGAGTGCTGTTCAGTGCACATAGTCTGCCGGAGCGTATACTCTCTATGGGCGATCCTTACCGTGACCAACTCCTCGAAACCTCTGAGGCTGTTGCCAAACAGGCGGGTGTCACTTCCTGGCAGTTCACTTGGCAGAGCGCAGGCCGTACAGCTGAGCCGTGGCTGGGACCGGACGTACTGGATACTCTTCGTGAGCTTTCTAAAGAACAGGTTGAAGATGTACTGGTAGCCCCTGTTGGATTTGTATCTGATCATCTGGAAGTGCTATATGATCTGGATATTGAGGCTCAGACTATCGCACGGGAATTGGACATGCGCTTAATGCGAATTGAGTCGCTGAACAGTGACCCTGCTTATATGTCTGTACTAAGCAGTGTGGTGCGTACACGGTACAATCAAATGCAGGCGGGTTCGATATGACGGGTACTGCACGAAAAATTGTAATCATCGGCGGAGGGCTGAGCGGTCTTAGCGCAGCCTTCTACGTCCGGAAATATTATAAATCAGCGGGCATTCAACCTGAAATTATTGTGCTCGAAAAAGAAAAAGTGCTTGGCGGCAAAATTGAAACGCTGCACCGTGAGGGGTTTGTCATTGAAAAGGGTCCTGATTCCTTCCTCGCCCGTAAAACGGCGATGGTTGATCTAGCCAAGGAATTAGAATTGGACCATGAACTGGTGACAACCAATCCCAATGCCAAGAAGACCTACATATTGCAGCGGAACAAGCTTCACCCTATGCCTGCTGGGCTTGTACTGGGTATTCCGACAGAGATCAGACCCTTTCTGCAAAGCGGATTAATCTCCTTTGGAGGAAAAGTTCGTGCGATGATGGATTTTATGATTCCGCCTCGCAGAAGCAAGGAAGATGAATCGCTGGGTCAGTTAATTGAACGGCGTCTGGGTACGGAAGTGCTGGAGAATATGACTGAACCGCTTCTAGCCGGTATTTATGCCGGAGATATGAATAAGATCAGCCTGCAAGCCACCTTCCCCCAATTTGGTGAAGTGGAGCGTAAATATGGAAGCCTTATTCGCGGTATGACTACAGGGCGAAAGCCGGCCGAAACACATACAGGAACCAAGAAGAGTGCATTCCTGACCTTTCGTCAAGGCCTGCAAAGTCTTGTGCATGCACTGATTAATGAACTTCAGGATGTAGAGCAGCGTACGGGGGTTTCCGTAACCTCTATCATTGATGATATAGCTAATAAGGATAAAGGTAATCCGCGTTATCAAGTTGAACTTGATAATGGTGAAAGAATACCGGCGGATGATATTTACATTACCGTTCCGAATTTCGCCGCTGCCGATCTGCTGCGTCCACATGTGGATGTATCCGCACTTGACGCTGTGAATTATGTATCCGTTGCTAATGTGGTAATGGCCTTTTCTAAAAAAGATACGGCTACGGAATATGATGGATCAGGGTTTCTGGTTCCTCGCAAGGAAGGGCGCAACATTACGGCCTGCACTTGGACATCGACCAAATGGCTTCATTCCAGCCCTGAGGATAAAGTACTCTTACGCTTTTATGTGGGGCGTTCGGGAGACGAGCAGAATGTAGAGCTGCCGGATGATGCCCTGGAGGAGCTGGTACGCAAAGATGTCCGGGAAATTATGGGCATCACCGCCAATCCGCTTTTTACTGAAATTACCCGTCTGAAGCATTCCATGCCGCAGTACCCCGTGGGGCATCCAGGCAATATTGCCAGGCTGCGGGATGAGCTTGGTGCGGTTCTGCCCGGTGTATATGCATTTGGTGCCGGTTATGATGGTATTGGAATGCCTGACTGCATCAAACACGCCAAGCTGACCGCTGAAGCTGCTGCTAAGACTGTGCAAAAGTAAGAATTAAGAATCCATATATATATTCATGCAAGCGGTGAAGCGATTTTTTGCTTCACCCTTTGTTTTGTGGAGGAAGACAATCTATCAAATGGCAGTCTGCTATTTTGGAGAGAGAAGTACCAGATATGCTATAATAAAACCACTTTAACGGCAAAGGAGCTTACAGAACACCATGTACCCGCCGAGATCGCGCAGAAGAGACAAAAGAAATGCCTCGGGTCATCGTCGCCCAAAAAGGACATGGGTATGGATCAATGCAATCCTGCTACTAATGATAATAGCCATTTTAACTTATGTACTTAATGAAGACGGTAACAAAAGCTCCAACACTCCATCGCTAGCGGTGCAAAGCAGTGCCTCACCTTCTCCGGATCCCAGCGAGGCTCCGCCCGCGGTGACTGCTTCTACCACTCCAGAACCAACACAAGCTTCTGTAGAGCCCACATCTACTGGAGAACTAGAGCCTGTGGAAACTCCTGATGCTGATACAGTGGTGAATACTCCCTCACCGCCTGCACCTACAGACGACGGGGCGATTTCAGGTTTGCCGGAGGATACAGACTCCGAAGGGGATACAGTTAAACTTAGTTTTGGTGGAGATGTAATCTTTTCCGGTAAGGTTGGAGAATTGTTGGAAAAAACGGGTTATGAATATCCCTATGCCCGACTAGGTGGATTATTCAAAGAGGATGACTTGTCCATTGTTAATCTTGAGACTCCGGTTTCGGATGGGGTTACGAGTGCCGCCAATAAGCAGTATGTATTTAAGGCTCCCCCTAAGGCACTGGATAAACTTAAGGCAGCTGGAATCGATGCTGTTAATCTGGCGAATAATCATACACTTGACCAAGGCGAACAAGGCTTGCGGGAAACGCTCAGCAATCTTGAAGAAAGAGGCATTCCCTATGTCGGGGCTGGCTTGAATGAGGAATCAGCCTATTCAGCCCAGTATTTTGAACGCAAGGGGATTACAGTTGCCCTGCTTGGGTTTTCCCGTGTTCTACCTGAATCCTCTTGGAAGGCGGAGAGGAATAAACCGGGCTTAGCTTCTGTCTACGAAAGTGAAGAGGGGCTTAAGGCAATTACCGAGGCCAAAAAGAAAGCGGATATTGTTATCGTTGTCGTTCATTGGGGCAAGGAACGTGTGAGTCAAGCTGATACTGTGCAGCAGTCATTGGGACGCAGCTTTATTGATGCAGGCGCAGATCTGGTGATCGGAGGCCATCCTCATGTACTGCAGGGTATTGAGCCTTATAAGGGGAAGTGGATCGCCTACAGCACTGGGAATTTTATATTTACAAGATCTTCAGTTCCTTCTACTTGGGATACAGCCGTTTTCCAGGCGGAATGCAATGTAGAGGGCCAGTGCTCCATGCAGCTAAAGCCCTTTAATGCTGAGCTGGCTCAGCCTGTTCCAATGAGTCCTGAAGATGGACAAAAGCTTTTCAAAAAAGTTGAATCTATTTCTTGGGGACAAATCAAAATTGATAATGAAGGTAAGGTTGTGCATTCCTCAGAGTGATGATAACGGCTAAGGGGGGTCCTTATGTTTAAAAATTTATGCGTTGCCCATCGCGGGTTTTCCGGCAAAGCTCCGGAGAATACATTGGCAGCCGTTCGAATGGCAATCGCCTTGCCTTATGTCCGCTGGATGGAGATCGACGTTCAAATGTCTAAAGATGGTGTGCCGGTCGTCATTCATGATTATAGTCTGGACCGAACGACCAATGGCCATGGCAAGGTCAAGGATATGGATTGGGCGCAGATGAAACGGCTGGATGCGGGAAGCTGGAAAGGACGCGCTTTTAAAGGAGAAAGAGTACCTTCTCTTGAAGAGGTTTTGGATCTTTCTAAGGGCCGATTGCATCTTAACATAGAACTAAAGACGGTAGGGAACCTATATCCGGGTATAGAAAAGTCGGTTATTAACCTTATCTCCTCCAAAGGTATGAAGGATGAAGTTGTTCTAACCTCCTTCGAAGCGGGTGCCCTGCAAAGAGTTAAAGAAGTAGATCCGCGGATGAACACGGGACTTATCTTTGATTCCAGATCAGGAGATCCTGCTAGGCGCGTACAGGAGCTGGGTTGTTCGTTTCTGTCCATAAGCTTTGCGCGTCTGAATCCAAACTTAGCCAAGCTGCTTACAGAGCAGGGAGTGAAGGTTATGGCCTGGACGGTGGATAAAGCGAAAGAGATGCGTCGCCTCGCAGACATGCATTCTGATATAATGATTTGTACGAACCGTCCGGATGTTTGGGGCGATACGTTTTTGGGAGTATAATAATAATAAATCGACGGGAAAGAGGCTGATGCCCAATGTGCGCTACTGTTAATAACTTATACTGCGTTGGACGTAACTACAAACTGCATGCGGAGGAACTCGGCAATAAAGTGCCGACAGAGCCTTTAATCTTCATGAAGCCCTCTCATGCGGCTGTTCCCCTCGACAAGGCAATCATTCATCTTCCGAAGGATGCAGGCCAGGTTCATTATGAAGGCGAGCTGGTTCTGCGCATCGCACGTGATTATGTTCCGGGAACTAGTGTAGAGGAACTCGTTGATGTCATGGCTCTGGGCTTGGATTTCACTCTGCGTGATGTTCATAATGATCTGCAAAAGAAGGGCCTTCCCTGGACCGCTGCCAAAGGCTTCAAAAATGCTGCACCATTAACACCATATATTGCGTTTCCAGATAAGGAAGAGCTTGAGGCAACTGATTTTATTATTTTGAAAAACGGTGTTGAGGTTCAACGCGGAAATGTAAAGAACATGATATTCTCGCTTCAGAAAATAGTTGACTTTATCGCAGCCCGTTACGGGCTTGGTAAAGGTGATGTTATATTTACAGGGACGCCGGAAGGTGTAGGCCCTACTGTATCTGGTGATTCATTCGAGCTGTTCTGGGGCGATACTCTGATGGGTACCTGTCTGATTGGATAAGTAAATAGATGCAACTTTAGCAACAGCGGGAGTGGAATGTATGCAATGGGTTATCGGCGCTTGTGGCGCTCTGATTGTTGCCGGTGCTGCTTATTATAAGCAATCCTTAAGCCTTTCCGGCATGCTGGCTGCATTGATTATGGGTACCGTTTATTTTGGCGCCGGGAATGCCTTTTGGTTCGGTATTCTACTGCTCTTCTTCATCTCCTCCAGTCTGCTGTCCAAACTTCATCATGAAGATAAGGCTGAATTGGAACTAACCTATGATAAAACAGGCCGCCGTGACGCCGGGCAAGTCTTCGCTAACGGAGGCATTGGCATGGTTGTGGTACTGCTTAATGCGTTATATCCCTTAGAAATATGGGAGTTCCTGTTTGTAGGAGTAATGGCTACTGTAACCTCGGACACATGGGCTACGGAGATAGGGACGCTTAGCAGAAGACCTCCCCGGTCTGTTCTGACAGGTAAAGTCCTGCCTACTGGGGCATCAGGAGGAGTATCACTTACGGGTTCACTTGCTGCAGCAGGGGGTGGTATACTCATCGGCGCGGCCTCATGGCTGCTACAGCTTGCCGCTGGTATGCCGGATCGCTCGTTCATTCTGCTGACACTTGCCGGGCTCTTTGGTGGGGTGGCAGGAGCTTTTACCGACTCTATCCTCGGTGCAACCGTGCAGCAGATGAACCGCTGTACGGTCTGCGGTCGAGAGGTAGAGGGGAGCAGACATTGCGGTGCAGCCACTGTCCAGGCACGCGGCTGGCAGAGGATGAATAATGATGCTGTTAATTTGTTCAGTTCTATATTCGGCGGCGTCGTGGCATTACTAATAGGTAGTCTGGTTTGAATGAGTGAATGAATGATTATATCAAAGCCACTAGTTGGCACAGTAAGGGGGTGAACCGATGAGCAGCGTATCCAACGACAAACATACAGCCATACTGGATGCCGCGTACACGCTCTTCGGTTCAGGCGGATTCTACGAAACGAAGATGTCGGACGTTGCTGAGCAAGCAGGTATCGCCAAAGGTACTGTATACTTATACTTTAAGAGCAAAGAGGAATTATTCCTCGCGGTCACACGCCGAGATTGTGAAGGCTACCTCGAGCAGTTGGAGACAAAGCTTACGGCTCAAAGGGGTTTGGCTGACAAGCTCTCCGTGATCGCGGAGCATCATCTGTTTTATTATTATGAACGCAAGCAGCATACCAAGCTATTTTTCCGGGCACCGAACAATAACCCGGAGCTGGTAGCTTATATGGCCTATTTTATGGAACAATACATGCAGGCGGTAGTGAAGGTGCTCGTGGAGGGCGGAGGCTCTGAACCCGAATTGATGGCCCAATCCTATATAGGAATGCTGGACCGTCTTAAGATGGATATTTTGTTCGATCCTTCCTTTTCGGAGGCAGATGCTCATAAACGGGCCCAATTTGCCGCAAGTCTCTTCATAAGAGGGGCTATGGATAATTTGCATCCTTTTCA
The DNA here is from genome assembly GCF_030812855.1 of Paenibacillus wynnii. GTDB lineage: Bacteria > Bacillota > Bacilli > Paenibacillales > Paenibacillaceae > Paenibacillus_AQ > Paenibacillus_AQ wynnii_A. Next base: position 2,205 of record NZ_JAUSTK010000025.1, on the reverse strand, counting down.
GGGTGACAAGTTAGCAGAGTAGAATAGATTAAGAGGCCGTCCGGTTTCCGGGCGGTTTTTTGAGAGTAGAAGAGTTAACAACTAGTTTAAAATATAAGGCAAGCGAGGAACAAGTATGAATATTATGACGGTGGAACACCTCTCCAAAAGCTATGGGGAGAAAATTTTATTCAATGATGCTTCATTTGGTATGGATGAACGAGATAAGATCGGTGTTATCGGTGTCAATGGAACCGGGAAATCAACATTTCTGCGTATTATTGCCGGTCTGGAAACTCCGGATGAAGGACAAATTGCGATCGGAAATTCGGTGCGTGTACAATTTTTAGCGCAAAACCCGCCTTACAACCCCGAGAATACAGTGCTTCAGCAAGTTTTCGCCGGAGATGAACCGGAGCTTGTGATGATGCGTGAGTATATGGAGACGATGTCACTGCTCGAGACTCAACCCGGCAACAAAGAGTTGGAGAACAAGCTTGTTCAGATTGGCAATGATATTGGTGCGGCGGATATTTGGCATTTGGAGAGTGAAGCGAAAAGTGTACTCACCAAGCTTGGCATTACCCAGTTTGATGCACTTATGGAGACACTTTCGGGAGGTCAGCGTAAACGGGTTGCTCTTGCAGCAGCACTAATTACACCGTCCGAACTGCTTATCTTGGATGAGCCTACCAACCATATTGATACAGAATCAGTATCCTGGTTGGAGCAATATTTGAAAAAGCGGCGTGGAGCCTTGTTAATGGTTACGCATGATCGTTATTTTCTAGACCGAGTGGCAGACGTTATGTTGGAACTCGACGGAGGGCGTTTGTTTAGATATGAAGCGAACTATTCACGCTTTTTGGAGTTAAAGGCTGACCGTGAGGAACGTGAGGCTTCTGCGGAGCAGAAACGTAAAAATCTGCTGCGGACGGAGCTTGCCTGGATTAGACGCGGAGCAAAAGCCCGTACAACCAAGCAGAAGGCCCGGATTGACCGCTACGAGAAGCTTAAAGATGGTCAGGTCAGCAGTTCAAACGGTACTTTAGATATTTCGGTTGGTTCAACACGTCTGGGCCGTAAGATTATCGAGATTCATGATTTGACCAAAATTCTTGATGGGCGTGTGCTCATTAAAGATCTGACCTATATCGCTGTACCTCAAGACCGTGTGGGGATCGTCGGTAAGAATGGTAGCGGTAAATCAACATTGCTGAATCTGATAGCTGGAAGACTTCAACCGGATGGCGGTGAGGTTCAACTCGGTACTACAGTGAAGTTAGGTTACTTCACTCAGGAGCATCAGGATATGGATGACACCCTGCGGGCTATTGAATATGTGAAGGAAGAGGCGGAAGTGATCAAAACTGCAGATGGCAGTACGATTACAGCCGGTCAAATGATGGAACGTTTCCTATTTCCTCCTGCAGCACAATGGACTCCGATTGCAAAGCTTTCCGGGGGTGAAAAGAGACGGCTCTATCTTCTCCGTGTATTGATGGGTGCACCTAACGTGCTGCTGCTGGATGAGCCTACCAATGATCTGGATATTGGCACGCTGGCAGTACTGGAGGATTATCTGGATGAATTCCCAGGGGTTGTATTCACAGTATCTCATGACCGCTATTTCTTGGATCGAACAATGGACAAGCTTATTGCTTTCGAGGACGGAGAGATCCGGCTTCATGTCGGCGATTACACCGAATACGAGGAATGGATGGCTAAGAATGTTCCCGTACGTAATTCGGTGCAAAACGAAAATCCTCGACGGATTACGGCTCCAGTGTCAACACCTGATACAGTTGCTCCACAATCACTTAAGGATAAACCTAAGTTCACATTCAAGGAACAGCGTGAATACGAGGGAATTGATGAGCAAATTGAACAGGCGGAGAGTCTTCTAGTTGATATTAGTACGAAGATGGAGGCGGCTTTTGCCGACTCTGGGAAGCTGCAAGAGCTTACCAAGCTGCAACAGCAAGCGGAAGCTGAGCTGGAGCATCTAATGGAGCGCTGGACGTATTTAAATGAATTAGCAGAGAAGATTGCAGGTAAAGCCTAGTTTAATCTCTAAATGGATGACTTTTTTGCAAGCTAGCCTCGGGGTAACCGATGGCTAGCTTTTTTAGTGCGCCACGCATGGCGACTAACTAGGTGGTGAAAGTCCACTGTGGGGGTCTGTAGTTACCAACCACTAGCCAAGAGCAAGGGTGTCCATCGTGA
>NZ_JAUSTK010000024.1 GCF_030812855.1 Paenibacillus wynnii | reverse complement strand
CAAGCGCCTTGTATCCGAATTAACGTTACTACGTTTATGAGAAGCATCAATACGAACCTGTTGGAAGTTAATGATGGGCTTTGAATTCACCTGTATATCAAAAGTTCAGTCTATATAACAATATATAAAGAACCAAAATAGTTATCGTAGAGGTTCCATAACCGCCAGCTACTCCACCCATCATAATTCCTCCTTCGTTTAACGTACACAGTCATTCTATGCGAAGGTTCTGTAGTGGAGTGGGTGTATGACCATTCTTAAACGGCTGTTTCGAAGGTGATTCGATTTTTGCCGCTCCGTTTTGAAATATACAGTGCTTCATCGGCCAGACGAAGCGTCTCACTTGTATCTTGAGATTCCGGACTCCATACAGCAGCGCCTACATTACAGCCGACAATGATCCTCTCTCCATCAATATGGAAGGGTTCATTGATCTTATTTATAATGCGTTTGGCAACTACTTCTGCCTCTTGCATGGCTTTTTTTGCCGAGGTATGCAAAATAACTACAAATTCATCTCCGCCAATCCGTGTAACAATTTCATTATCTCGTGTACAATCCAGTAAACGGAAGGAAACCTCTTGAAGCAGTCTATCACCAAAGTCATGTCCCAAGTCATCATTCACCCTTTTAAAACCATCAAGATCAAGATAAAGGAAACTAAGCGTGGTGTAATTCTGTTTGGCTCGGCTTACTGCATGAGCGAGAAAGTCATCAAGAGCCAGTCGGTTAGGGAGCCCTGTTAATGCATCATGGCGGGCCATATCTGATATATAAGTTAGTGCCGTCTCTGTTTTGGTCAAATTACTGACTAGATTACGCAGTGATGCCGATAATATCGCAATATCCTTGAACCTGCTTGAGGTTGAAATCTCCACATCCACCCCTGAACTCAGTAGATCTACTGTACCAACAACCTGATTAAGCGAACGAACAATCCATCCCGCCATAAGCCAACCAAGGATACCGAATAGAACTGCTGTCGCCATCCCTGCCAGAATGATTAACTTTTCAAGTTGATCTACGGAAGCAAAGGCAACATCAGCAGGCTGCCGAATAATAACCGTCCAACCTAATCCAGGATAATTTAGATACCCGTCACTATAGGAGTATCCCGTAAGATAAGAACTATTGTTACTATTCGAATCCAATATCCATGAATTCTTCCCAGAACGGGCTTGGTTAAGCGCTTGACTGTCGAAACTTTGACCCATTACATTTGGGGGACCGAGCAGGATCGTGTTATCCTTCTTACTAACGATGAAGACTTCTACACCCTTCAGACGTTCCTGCAGCGGCGCAATAAGGGACTTCTCAACCTGACGTGACCATTCCCAGCTAAAATGCGCTGCCAAAACGCCAATTTTGTTTCCTTGATCATTGTATACAGGAGTACTGTAATCGACGAATTGTAAAGGCTCTTCTGAAGAGCTGGGCATCAGCTTGGCCAGATCTTCAGCATCATGAACGTCACCTACGAACGGCCCCTTGATTCCCTCTTTAAATACAGGTCGCTCTGATACATTTTCGCCTAACCAAACATCATCAGTTGAAGAAATCACATTGCCTTTTGTGTCCAAATAACCTACCCATGAGAAAACTGGCATGCTCTTTTTTAATTCATCTAACACTCCGTCTATCTCTTCTTTATGAACTGGCTCTTGGAAAGCGTTAAGTTTACTTAGAACCTCTATTTCTCCGGATCGCGACCATATGAATTGATCCAGATTTTCAGACATTTGATAGGCAACCTCCCCTAACGAACTGCCGGTTCTCATTTCTAAAGATTTAGTCGATTCATTTCCAATGACATAACTTAGAAGTACAGTCAGTAAAATAATGACAACTGCTAAAGCGCTTGAAAAAAAAGTGCGCAAATTCATATTCATTGGCACGTCGACCTTCCCCTTCTCTGTTTCCTACTGCTATATATATCGGTAAATAAATAACTTTCTTAATAAAGCTAACGAAATGTATCAATATTGTACTGAGTTATTCCTGCGACAGTGCTTACTCGGCTTCTTTGTAGTATAATCTGCTAAGAATTGCATGCTAAAATAAGGAGTGACGTCAATGTCTGAACAATTTGAAATGTACGATGATCCGTTTAAAATGTTAATCCTGCTTGCTACTCTTATTTCCGAAAAGCAGGGCGTCGAATTGAAGTATGAAAATGTTTCTTCTTATGAGAATGATGTGTTCTCTATTCAGCATCAAAAATTCGTATACAAAAAAGATGGCACTGAAATTACCTGGTTTGAATTCCTGGGCAGAGATATCTCCTCATCCCATGATTTGAGCCGCTCAGAGTATAACAAAATGTTCGTTGATTGTATGGCTTCACTTTACAGCCTGTAAGCTAATCAAGTTTACATAGGCTACCTAATAGCAGTCTCTCCTCAGCTATATCCGTATAGCTTGCTGGAAAGACTGCTTTTTGAGTTAACATACCTTTGCGCCAAAAGAACGAGCCAGCAGAACCGCCTGTTCTACATCCAGCTTAACACCCTTCAAATCCAGACTTTTCAAATCGATTCCTTCCAGTTTCGCATCCCGCAGATCGGCACCCTTCAGCTTGCATTGCCCCATTTGTACGTGACTTAAATCGGCTCCTCGAATATCGCTTTTCTCCAAATTGCAGCCAAATAAATCAGCCTCAGTCCATTTAATCCCTCTAAGATCCTGACGGCTAAGATTGGTATGTCTTAGATTCGTGTACGACCAGTCTCCTCCAGTTAAGGTTATGCCGTCCATATAAGCATTTGAGAAATCTGAGCCCACCATTTTGCAATGCTCAAACCTGGAAACAAATAAATTAGCTCCCGTGAATTTGCAATTCGTAAAGGCAGATCCCTTGTGTAAAGAAGCATTCAGCAATGCTCCCGTAAAATCACAATCTATAAATTGGCAGCCTGTTGATGTCATCTCTTCCATAGAGCTCCCCCGAAAAGAGCATTTCTCAAAGGTACAGTTATTCAGTTCACCATCCTGAAGATTGGCCTGATCGAAGTTATGTGTGTGGAAGGTTTGATTGGTATATTGGTACATTTTATCGACCTCTTTATATTTTCTTTTATGTATTTCATCTATTCTATTAAATATACTACTTTAGGAGATTGTCGTGTAAGTTGCATTTCGATATAATAGCAAATAAACAGGCGGTGGTAAACTATGGAGGGCGTCAGCAGAAAAGAACCATTCCGGTATGTGATGAACCAGCCGATTGATTGTTGGCTTGAAGTTCCAGCCAGTAATACGGGACCAGGTGCAGGTAAGCTAACTGAAGGTGTGATGCTTGATTTAAGCCGCTCGGGCTGTAAAATACGCTCTTCTCTGAACCTCCGCTTCACATCAGGGAATACTAAGCTGATTATTCATTTTCAACTAAATGAGATAAAGCTTCAGCTCGAGGGCAGTGTCCGTTGGGGATGGATGTTCGGTCTCGGCCAGTTCCAATATGGTATAAGACTAGATTTAGAAGAAGCCGAAGAAGAATTGCTCTTGCGAGAAATAGAGACTTGGACTCTTTCACAGCATTAAATAATAACCATTTATATCAAAATAGGGTGTTCCAATCCATGAACATGGAAGTGGGACACCCTTACTTGTGTTAAGATTCAACTCTCCGATTAATCAACCGTGTGATAATGTAGATTACAATAAGTGCAATACATACTTCTACTAAAACTGAGCTTAACATGTATATATCTAGGGTGACCCCGATCCCACCTTCCGAGACCGTTCCTTGTTCGGTCATCTGGAACTGTAGAGCATTACTAAATGAGTTGTTTCCTTCACCGATTAGCCAATTCTCCATCAGAGAAAAACCATTCAGAGCCAGAATGAACACTGCTATTCCAATCCACACTCTCCCTTTGAATCGTAAACTGCGGGCAACCGTTATTCCCAACATCAGCATAATTAACATGAAGCTAGCCGTCCAGAGCAATTGAAACAACCCCACAATCAGAGCAAGCCAGGTATAAGTAGGAATGACCTCAGGATCTAGCACCATGTATAACCCAAGGTGGATAGCTGCCAGAGCTGTAACACCAAGTATCAATATCAAATACATCAGTAGAGGTGAAAGAACAGTAAACACAGACTTCAATGGAAGTAGACGACGATGGTAAGCTTTCAAATTGTAATTGAATGTGCGGCAAGCCTGAACCGTTAATATAGTTCCCATAATGAAGTAGGAGAGAATATATAGAATAAACATGGCCTCATTATCCCAATTTGACACTCCTGCAGAAATCCATATCCCCAGCTGAGCAAGGATTAACACTACAAAAGCGATCCAAATTTGATCTCTGTTTCTCCTAAGATCATACTTAACCAGCCTTAACATTCTGCATACACCTCTCTGAACAATTCAATAATACTTTTTCCTTGCTGAAGGCGAATATCTTCCACTTCACGGTGCATAACGATTTCGCCCTCTTTTATAAAGATTACATCATCAAAAATCCGCTCAATATCCGTAACTAGATGGGTGGATATCAGAATGGTGCTGTCCTCTTCATAGAACTCTACAAGCGCATCGAGAATTCTCGTCCGGGCCACCGGATCCACCCCGCCAATGGGCTCATCCAGCAAATATAATCTAGCCCTACGCGATAAAGTCAGTGTCAGCTGCAGACGCTCATTCATCCCCTTGGATAAGGTTTTGACAGCTTCGCTTTCTTTAAGCTTCATGAATTCCAGCATTCGGCGTGCTTTATCGTTATCGAAATCAGCATAGAAATCACGATAAAATTCTATCGCATCAGAGACTTTCATCCACGATTCCGTAAGGGGACAGTCAGGCATGAACGAGACTACAGCTTTACTCTCTAAGCCAACGGGAGTACCCAAAACAGAAACGGAACCGGAAGTAGGCTGAATCAGGCCGGCTATTATTTTCATTATCGTGCTTTTACCGCTGCCGTTACTGCCGAGAAGTCCCGTGATTTTACCAGCACCCAGTTCGAAGGACACGCCGCGCAGCGCTTGCTTGGAATTAAATTTTTTGGTAACCTCATTTACTTGAAGTATATTAAGCACTCTGTAAATCCCCCTATTCCTTACCCGTTGTCCGGATACTCTCTGCTACAACCGCTACAATCTCTTCACCCTCGAAACCAAGCTCTTTCATTCCGCGGATAAAACGATCCAGCACATCACTTGCCATTTCTTTTTTTATCTTCATAATTTTAGATTCCTCACTTGTAACGTATCTTCCCATACCTCGCCGCGTCTCCACAATTTCTTCACGCTCCAGCTCCTGAAAGGTTCGTTGTACCGTATTCGGATTGATCTGCAGTTCACTAGCCAGCTCACGAACCGAAAGAACCTTGTCTCCCGGCTTAAGCTTCCCCGTAACGATCTCCCCTTTGATATAATTCATAATCTGGATGTAAATGGGCAGGTTGTTATCGAATTCGATCGTCATGATCAGGCAACGTCCCTTCTTCTGAACACCGTAAACCCGACAAGAAGGAATAAGAGCATATATAGGGAAAGCATCACTATCGAAAAGGTGAGTGTCATACCCGGCATTGGCGCTCCGCCATTCTCATAGGCCACGAGGCTCATATTCGGAAATAGGAAATATTTATAGAAATCTTTATGGATTACAATATTATCTATGGTGATGGCGAACATCGTAATCCCAATAGTTACCCCTGTCGAGGTTGTCAATATGCCGATCATAAACGCAAGCGTCAAATACATAGTTGCATATACGAAGCTATACATGACGGACTGGAGAATATCATTAATGCCTGCTTCTCCTCCACTAATACCGAACCAGAGAGCACCCGAAGCGTAGGTCGCGGCAATAACAACTAGAGTCAAACTTAAGGCATACAGAAGAACCGCTACATATTTCGAGGCCAGAATTGCTGTTCGGCTACGGGCACGAATCAGTAAGAATTTGATCGTTCCTTGACTGTGTTCCTTAGCCACCACACCGGCAGTACCGATAACCGCAAGAATTGTAAGCGCCTGGCCTAGGCCATTTGGCAGCAGCATCTCCTTTGAGAAATCGAGTGCTGATTTGAACATATCTCCGCTCACCGAATGTATGATATAGCCAATTAACAGCGGCAGCAGGATCACGAGCAAATAGGCTACGAAAAAAGTACGTTTCTTGGATATTTTTAACCATTCGTTCAGCACTAATCGGTTAAAGTTACGCAATGCGGTTGCCTCCTGTCCATTTAAGGAAATCTTCTTCCAAGCTTTGTTTGTTCTCTGTAATCCGGTAGATGCCAATTCCGCCTGCTGCAAGTGCAGATACCAGATTTGGTACGTCATCATCACTTAGGGTTACGGTCAATTCACTGCGATTGTTATCTATGTTGAGGATTGTGACTTCTGCCATACCTTTGAGGATTGCTTCGGCTTTTTCCGTAGAATCCACCCGCATCGTTAAGGTAACCTCTTCGTTTCGATCCATCTCTACCCCAAGCTTAGTGACCGTCACCAGTTTCCCGTTCTGAATCACAACTGCGCGATGACAAATCTGTTCAATCTCGGCTAACATATGACTGGAAATCAGTATGGAGATCCCTTCAACCTCTGCGATCGTACGCATGTAATCCCGCATTTCCCTAATCCCCGCCGGATCCAGACCGTTCGTAGGTTCATCCAGAATTAACAGCTTGGGCCGATGTAACAGCGCTTGAGCAATCCCTAGCCGTTGACGCATTCCTAGCGAATAGGCCTTCACCCTCTTGCCCATAGCTTCCTGCAATCCAACCAAGCTTACAACCTCATCAATTCGTGCCTGATCCACACCTTCAGACATTCGTTGATATTGCAGCAGATTATCAAGCCCCGTCATATACGGATAAAACTCCGGGTTCTCAATAATGGCCCCGATATGGGCAATAGCCGCCTGGAAGTCATTTCGGATACTATGACCCTGAACGATTATATCCCCCTCTGTCATTCGAATCAGCCCTGTCATCATCCTTATCGTTGTCGTCTTGCCTGCACCGTTCGGACCCAGAAGCCCTACAATTTCTCCTTTTCGGATATCAAAAGAAAGCTTCTCGACTATGGAATTTCCTTTGATAATCTTGCTTACACCGTTCATTTGCAGCACTATGGGATATTTTCCGTGTTCCATCCTTTGCTGATTCATGGTAATCCTCCCTGTTCTCATATCTACTTTTATAAGGGTACGCTAATCTCTTTGTTTCATCGTGTCAGTGTTATAGTTAAATAGTACACTAACATTATAGCTCTGTAAAGCCCATTTTATACATCCATTTCTCAACGAGCCTTTTCCGGCCTAATCCGCTATAATATCCCCATACATATTATGAAAAGGAAGGGATATTTCATGGAATCTATAGTCTCCACCCGTTGGCTGTTGGCACGAATGTATGAATCTGAACTCGTAATTGTCGATTGTCGCTTTGTGCTCTCTGATCCAGAAGCCGGACGAATCGCATATACAGCGGACCATATTCCAGGCGCTATCTATTTGCATCTGGAAGAACAGCTCTCCGCTCCTGTTGGAAGTCATGGCGGACGTCACCCGCTGCCCGATGTTACTGAACTTGCACAGGTATTTAGCAAAGTAGGCATGAACAAGGACAGCATCGTTGTAGCCTATGACGATCAAGGTGGCGCCTACGCTTCCCGGCTGTGGTGGTTGATGCGTTATCTCGGACATGAACGTATCTATGTAATGGATGAGGGCTACTCGGCTTGGAAAAATGCTAAGTTTCCGGTGAGTGATCATCAAGCGGTACGGATTCCGAGTCAATTTGTTGCTGACATACAGTATGAAATGGTTGTTGGTGTGGAGGATGTTCAAGAGGTGGTTCGTAATGGTGGGCCGTTGATCATAGACTCGCGTGAACACCGCAGGTATCTTGGATTAGAAGAACCGATTGATGCTAAAGCAGGACACATTCCTGGCGCGGTTAATAAGTTCTGGAAGGACGTACTGGATGAGCAAGGGCGTTGGAAGAAAGCCGATCCGCTGAAGGAGCAGTTTGCGGATATCGAGCAAGATCAGGAAGTGATCGTGTACTGCGGTTCAGGCGTAACGGCCTGCCCGAATGTGCTGGCACTTACGCGAGCGGGGTACAAGAATGTGAAGTTGTATGCCGGGAGCTGGAGTGATTGGATTAGTTATGGGGAGAATCCGGTGGCTGCGGGGGAAGAGTAAGAGCCGCGAAGCCTTTTGTGACGCGGGTTTGGGGGCTGTGACAGGTTATGAGCAAGTGACCTGTTGCAGCCTTTTTTGTGCCTTCTTGCAAACAGCTTGCAAACAAGAACTGGAAGAAAGCAGTTCCAAGAACCCCAGAACCAGCCCACAGTCCAACAGTCGGGACAGGTTGTTGTTGAATGCTCGTCCATCTTGTTGCACGGTTGCCGGTGACAAGCCTTTGGTCGTGTTGTGGTCTTGCAATGTCGGGTGGCTGTCGTATAGGTGCTGTTCCGTCAACATGTGTTGGACGTACTGGCGACGTTGTCGGCGGTGAGTTCGTCTAGTTTTAGTGTCGGGTATTGCTCCATCAGCCAGCGTTGCAGGTAGCGGTAGTGGCTCTTGTGGTCGTTCAGCGTCCGAGGCTTCAAACCTTCGGTTTCCTTGGCGCGAAGGAACACGTTGAAGTAATAATCGAGCGGATGATGCAAGGTAACCGCAGTGGAAGTTAGCCGTTCGCGTGTTGCTGTCGATTGTGTCATATGAATTGCTCCTCTCAAAATGGGTGAAAAAAAGCCGCCAAAGCTATGGCGGCAACGTACTAGTTCATATATAATAATTATAAAATCTGGAAATCCAAACGGACAAGCCATACATAATTTATTCAGTAATCCACGCTGCGCTAAGGGCAGCAATCTTCAACAAACGTCACAAGAGGAGGTGTTGATTCCATGGACTTAGAAGAACAAAGGGTTTGGAGTGAGAATCTTAAGGCTTTAAATGAAATGATGTTAAATCCCCAAGAACATGCCCAAGCCGTTCAATCATTTCTTTCTCTGCATGCTTGGTTACATTCTTCATCCGTTGGGAATTTATCCGAACTAACATTACATGATGCAGTAATAAAAAATTTGGACGAACAAACCTTCAGAAAGTACCCAGTGAACCTTTCGGATACGAAAAACTCGATTGCATGGCATCTTTGGCATAGTGCCCGACTTGAGGATATGACCATGAGTATCCTAGTTGCTGATGATCAACAAGCTCTTTATTCTGGAAATTGGTTCGAAAAAATAAATACTAGATTTACTCACTCTGGTAATGAGATGAGTGAAGAAGAAATTGCCGAGTTAAGTTCAAGTATAAATTTCGAATCATTATTGGCTTACAAAACTGTCGTTGGTAAGCAAACAAGACAAATCATATCGATCTTGAAGCCAGGACAGTTTATAGACAAGGTCGAACAAAGCAGAATCAAACGATTGTTCGATGAAAATGCTGTTACTCAAAAGGCAAGTAGTCTAGCCGATTACTGGAGTAAAAGAAATATAGCTTGGCTAGTACTGATGCCTGCAACAGAACATATCTTTATACACTTAAAAAAATGCATTCATATAAAGGAAAAACTTAATTGACCAATGAAGAAGTCACTCCAAAGAGCAGAAGTGACATTGCTAGTGAGAAACGATAAATCAATGTGAAGACTTGCAAACAACATTCAACAGGCTGCAAACAACAACGTTGCGGCCTGTTCTTGTCCCATCCACACCTTTCGGGTGCTACCTTACTTTCCTTACCTTTCGTTGGCGTTCCTTTTACCTCTCACTAATACCTTGGGTCAGACAGCCCTAGCTTTGAATCCTTTGTTTCGCCAGCCCTGTCGTCCACAGGCTTCTTGCTCCCTAAGTGCTCCCAAGCGTAGACAAGGGGGACGGTTCAACATAGGTACTTGCATGTCCTCCGAGGCATTCCCATTCCTTTGCTCGGAACCCCCATTTTCTTGTTTTAGAACTCTCTGAACATAGGGTCCGTGGGGGGGATAAGCAGCTGGAGTGATTGGATCAGTTATGAGGAGAATCCGGTGGCGACAGGGGAAGAGTAAAATCTGCGAGGGATTTAGATAAGTAGTTTTGTGGACTGAACCGGGGATGAGTAATATCCCGATTCAGTCCTCTTTGGGATTTTTCGCAAACAAGATGCAAATTGGATTTTAAGGTAATTATATTCAATTATGCCGCCATTCCACTAACCTTTACCCTGTGAATTCTATTCCACGCTCATTAGACATTTCATCATGCAAAGATAAAGCTATTTTTGCAATCCTTGAATTATTTACTGGTGTTAGCTTATCTTTTACAACAATTAAAAAATCGATGTCACTTTTTAAGGGATTAAAGCACCCCATTGCTAGTGATCCATGTAAATAAATACCTAACAAATTTCCACTAAGTTCTTTTAACCTACTAATCCAGCAATACCTTTCATTAAATTTAATACTGCTGTCCTTCATCGTAGGATACGAACAGCATTCTACGTTGTATATCCATAAGCTTGCGAATTACCCAATTTGCAATTAAGGCAACTACAAATCCTGCTACGACATAAGAAATATATTGTTGAGATAATGTCCAGTCGATTTGGAACAAGGCAAACACACTATTCTCCAGAATATTCAAATCCATTGTTTGCAGAAAAATCTGATGGAGCACAGGCAGTGTAATCAGGCCGAGTGCAGTCGCTACCACAGTTATTGTAATTGAAAAGAAAACAATGCTGGATACGAACCGGGCCATTATAAGCATGATGTTACGTGCAAACTTCCCGGCATGAAAACCTAACTTCATTCGTTGCAGGAAGCCCGCTCCCTCCACCTGCATATTTGATCGGTGTTCTTCACTTGGTCCAGGAATATCCAGCAACGATCTTACTAGCTCTTGCTCAAATTGTACGATGTAATCGATTCCCTTAGCTACTGCAAAAAATAAGGGGATACCGATGAAAACAGGTGTTAACCCAATGGACAACGCCAGCCCTGTCACCATAAATACGAAATATACTATGGTTAGCGGCAAAGATATTATAAAATACATAATGCTCCGGAATACCTTGGGATTTGTTCCACCTTTGCGAGGTTTAGATTGTGATTGTGCTGGAATCTGCACCGATTCTTGCGCTCCAATCGGCATAGTATACACTTTATTGTTCATATTGTCCTTCCTCTCACGTTTTTCACTTAATCATCATTATACGTGGTAAAAAGAAGGTTCAAAACAGTCTTCGGACTGGAGCCATACCAGACCAAAGGCTAGGATTTGTTACTTGGGGCAGCTACACCTCAACTGATTTCCTTTCTCCAGATGCATGATCTGCTATTCTTCGCTATCTGCAAGCTCTATGAACTTTGCCTTCATCTGCGAGAAGCACGAATAGAATATAAACGTAGGCTAAAAACGTTCTGTTTTCTCAACTTTCACTTCGGCCTGTTAAGTCATTGTCAGAGCTGCTTCCCTTCTGCTTCCTCCAAAAAAACCTTATGCTGACGGATAATACACCTCTAACATGCTGTACAGTTCCTATCAATGCAGATGCTTCACGTTGTAAATCTACAATACAGAAATTCAGGTATTTTGTTCCAGAAAAAAGCCACCCTAAGGTGGCCTATAAGCGAACTTTTGTGGGGCTCAATCAATCCAATGGCTCTTGTAAATTCCTTTGTTTATTTAAAAAGTCACGCTATCATATTTTATTGCCTAACGATCTTTATCTATATCATACAATTGGGTCATCCCTTGATATGTAACTTCAACACGCAAATCTTCCTGTTTCAAAAAGGTCACTTTCCCTGATGGATCCACCTGTCCAATCTCGGGATTCAGCACCTTGTATGAGGCTTCGGAGGAGACAGAATAATCCATTCCATTGTCCATGGTTGCTACCGGATTGATGCGGAGATAAGATTCTCCCATCCCTGAAATTGACAAATAGTCGCTTACTTCCAGCTTTACCGCTTGACCGGGTGCTTTCCCGGCGAACATGATCAGCGGACTATGTACTCGTCTGGACCAGGAAATCTCGTTATGCTCACCAATAGGATCCATCTGAAAAAATAAATCCTGCCCATATTTAAATCCCTTCGACAAAAGTAAATCTACCAGTGGATCGATTACCATTTCTTCCTTAGCTCCCATGTCCAGCCAAATCTTCACATCCGGCTTTCCGGTTTCTTGCGCCCAATCTTCATACGCTTGTCCGTTAGCTACCCATGTGGAGGCGGACAGCGCACCGATCATCGAGAAAGTCTCGGGATGGTGATAGCCCATCCAGAACGCCTGCACTCCGCCAAATGACGATCCCATGATCATCCGGTGGTCCCTGTCTGGGATCGTTTTGTATGTTGAATCCGCAAAGGGAATGACGGTTTCAATAAAATAGCGGGTAAATTCCTCCGCCCCGGTCCCATCCGTAGAAATAGAATCATTAGGGAAAGGGACATACTCATTCCCCCGGTCTGAGCCTTCGCCTGCATCGACTGCAATTACAATGACCTTCTCCATCTTGCCGTCTTTAACAAGCTGGTCTACCTTCTTGTCAACCAGCCACTCTTTATTAAAAGAACTGGTGCCGGTATTAAACACACTCCGCCCGTCGTTCATATACACTACAGGATAACGGTCTTCGCCGGTTTCATAACCAGGCGGCAGGTAAACAAAGATTCTCCGTTCCCCGAGCTTCTCTATGCTCACTGTACCTTTGGTTTCATCTGGAGCAGCATTTCCCTCCAGGGTTGGCGAAGGCTGAACAGCGGTTAGCTCCTGTTCTTTCATACAACCTGTGAGCGCTATCATTAATAATGCTATAAGTCCCCAGCAACTGCACTTGTAAATCCAATTCTTGATCATCTAATCTCCTCCTTTAAATAGTTTAAACGCTTTCATCAATAACAGAGTCTTCAAATCCACAGTATCCGCGCCTTGTCCCTTATTCAAGAGGTTATTGCTATACCTCCCGCAACGCTTCCGCATCGATGAACCTGATATTCCTTTGCCCTGATTGTTCGATCCCACCCCTCTCCTGGAATTCTGCCAGTTTCCTTGCTGATGGTTTCAGGCGTTGCGCCCAGATAAGAGGTAATATCTTTTTTGGGGTATGGTCCGGGCTGTACATTTGCGCCAACCTTTACGACCAGTTCCGCGTACTTGTCCAGCAATTGTTCAAAAATCTTTCATAGCTCCTCTTCCTCTACATCCTGGGATGACTTCTCTCAAACCAATTTCATATCTCTTATTTTAGCGCAAACGATTTCATCTGCCTATTGTTTATCTACTTGCAGCAATTTGATGGTCTTTAAGAACAGGTATGCCTGTTTTTGTCATCCGATATTACGTTCAGCTTGATCAAGCTTGCAGTCTTTGCCGGGTCCGCACCGGATTTACACCCATAAAAAAGCCAAACTCAAGGGCCTTGTACAAGAAATCACGTCCATCCATAGGGCGGGACGTCCAATTCTCATTGGTACGTCAAGCGTCGAGGAGTCTGCAATGCTGGCAGAGGCGCTAGCGGCTGCCGGCGTACCTTGTCATTTTCTGAATGCGAAAAACGACGCGGAATTTTCGAATCATTATTGGCTTACAAAACTGTCGTTGGTAAGCAAACAAGACAAATCATATCGATGTTGAAGCCAGGACAGTTTGTAGACAAGGTTGAACAAAGCAGAATCAAACGATTGTTCGATGAAAATGCTGTTACTCAAAAGGCAAGTAGTCTAGCCGATTACTGGAGTAAAAGAAATATAGCTTGGCTAGTAATGATGCCTGCAACAGAACATATCTTTATACACTTGAAAAAATGCATTCATATAAAGGAAAAACTTAATTGACCAATGAAGAAGTCACTCCAAAGAGCAGAAGTGACTCTGCTAGTGAGAAGCGTAGCCAAGGGTAGCGGTTCAACATGGGCGCTGGGATATCTTCCAAGGAATTCCCATCGTGCTGCTCCGAACCCCTACCTTTTGGAGTTGGAACCCACTGAATATAGAGGTTCGTGGGGGGATAAGAAGCTGGAGTGACTGGATTTCTTTTCCGGAAAATCCTATCGCCACTGGAGAAGAGTAAAGACAAAGAGCCCGCGTCGGACGCTGGCTCTTTGTGCTGGAGCTATACCGATGTAGGGTTCGTACAGAGTGTCTGGAGATACTCGAAGTCAATAGGGAGCCATCAGGTTACGCGCCAAAGATGCCCGGAGGCGTGTACCTGTCGTTTTAAGAGCTTAACACCATTTTTCGGTGGTTGGTTCATGATGACAACAGTGGTTCTTGCTAGTTTGTTCAATTGCTCGGTATATACTGTACTCATTTTCTGCAATGTTCGGCTAACGCACGTATTTCCGAGCTCATTCTTGGATTAATAGGATAAATTTCTTCCAAGTAATTTAGAAGATGAATAGCAGATTCTGGGATTTTATCATACCCTTGAAGCATGCCACTTAGAACACTTGAAAATTCAGGGAATCTTTTTTCAACTCTTCTTTCATTTCCAAATGCATCAGGAAAGTAATCTACCTCAGGTTCTAATATATGCATCACAGACAGTAACCCGTCTATCGGATAACTCTCTATAAACCTTAAAGCAGATAATTTTTCACCTCTGGCGTATCTGCCAAGCCCTACATAAATGTTGGTCAGTGCTTCACCGATGACATAGTCGATCGAAGATGATTTTAAGGAAGGGATGACTGCTTTCCCTGTAAGAATGTCTTCATTCGTATACGATGGTTGCTTCCAAACCATTCTGCCGCCTGTATAAAGAGCACTTTCTAATTCTGACTCTTCAAATATCGCAAACTCTCCATAAATCCCATCTTCGAATAAAATCTTATGTCCAAGATCGCTATTCTTAAAATGGTACGCTAAAGGATATGTTTCCTCCAGCCAATCCAGATGGTCGATATATCTCTGTTTGTTGCCCGGAGTTACAATAACAAAGAAATCGAGATCCGAATATTCGTCTATGCGATCGGTTTCTATTCCCACAGAACCAAGGCCAAATAAAGCTAATACATCACCTCTTTTCTCAAGCACCTTTCCTATTTCATCCAGTCTTTGCAACAATAATGTTTTTTTCATCAACATGCTCCTCTCTGTTATAACGCAAGAAGGGCTCAACCACGCTGGTAAGCGAGGTTGAGCCCTATGGCTACATTGCCTTTAATATACAACGGATATTAGCATATCCGACTAATTGTCGTCAAGATAAAGCTACTACGAAAGTCTCATTTGTTACTGATCAATAAATTTTTCTACGATCTGAGGATTATGTTCTAATACCGTACCTCAATAACCTATTGCATAATTATTTTCATCGAAGCTATTTTTATCAAATCCCTCTCATATGCGCCCTTGCTGTTCAAAGCACTCGATGATGGGGTGCGAGACGAGGAAGCAGTCAAGCGTCAGGACACCGAGTCTACGGAAAAAAAAGACACCGAAATAGCTCGGGAACCTGAGGCGCAAACGGTGTGATCTCAGAAAAGTTATGAAGAGAATCCGGTGGCTACTGCGGAATGAAGAAAATCCGAAGAGCGAATAACAATATGTATTGGGTAAGTACCGAGCATGGTGGATAACCGTGCTCAGTACTTTTTATAAATAGTTGAAGTTAACCAGGACTTTATAAAGGATTATGAAGTTATTGTGTACTCTTTTCTCCAGCGAAGCTTATACAACTCAGGAATCACGACTCCCAACAACACCAGGACAACCCCAACCCACTGCAGTCCGCTCACCTGCTCATGAAGCACGAATGAGGATAGCAATACGGCAACCGGCAGCTCGGCAGCACCGAGGATTCCCGCCATGCCACCTCCAATATGAGGGACGCCAATTGCAAATAGCACAGGTGGAATAAACGCGCCAAACAAACCAAGCAAGAATCCAAACAGCAGCAGCTGTCCCCACAGCAAACCGTTAAACAGGAAGTATGGTGGAAATAAAATGAACAGCAGCAGCATGCCTCCGGTAATCATCCAAGCGCTCCGGTACACGGGATGCACGGCAGGAACAGCTTTGCCACTGAAAATAATGAACATGGAATAACTTACTGCCGACAGAAGGCCCAAAGTAAGACCCAGGACATTGAAATGAGCTGCGCCATGACCCATAATTCCTGCTGCAAGCACTGTCCCCCCGAACAGCAGCAGCAAAGTCAGCAGCGTAACCTTATCGGGTCGCTGGCGTTTACTGACAGCTTGAATCATCACGCTGATCCAAGTGAACTGAAACAGCAGAATGATCGCGAGTGAAGCCGGAATGTAACGCAGAGATTGATAATACATCAGACCCGTTACCACCGTAGGCGTTCCGGCCAACATAAGCAGTATTCTGTTCCTCCAGGTTAGTCGATCCCTACTCACAGTCGAATGATCACACGTTGTACTTTGCGTGCGCTGTTCACGCTTTTCTCTAACCTTAGTATATAGTGCCAGCAACCAGGCTAGTATGCATCCCGTCAGCAGTTGCGTGCCAACCACTTCTCCCAACTGATAACCCTCAGCATAAGCCAGTACAACAATTGTTGATAATATCCCATAGCTCATAGCCCCCGCTAGGACGGATATCAAATACTTCATATCTTTCATAATTTTAATACCTCCAAAACATTCTGAATAGTTCGCATGACGCAAATAAACCTAACTCCGGGATAAGGGAAATGGATCAATTTCCTTATCATCGTAGTTAGGAAGAGTAGGCTTCCTGTAGAAACCTCCGCCCTTAAGGCATCTGCTGAATGCGGAGTTATACGAGAACGGTATTTATTTAAATACATTAATGACGACTTTTCAAATGCTACACGGAAAGTAATTTGATGTCAACTTTAATTTCTTAAAATTAAAGTTAATTTAACCTATGCGACGTATAGCGCCAGACTTGACCAAAGAGGACTTCAACTCTTCACTCCATTCTCCGTGTCGATAAATATAAAATAATCTATACAAGGAAAAGTATGGAGGATTACAACTATTATAGACACGATATTTTCTGCCACTGTCTGTTACTATCGTTGGTTTAGTGGAAGTTTGTCTGGTCAACGCAGCTATTTAACCCGCATGTTCATCTTAGAACTGCAAAAGTAACTGTACAGCAAGCTCCCTCATTAAGTCTCATTCATTGCTGCGCTCTTAATCGTAATGTTTACATATATGTAGGAGTCCGCTATAATAATAAAACATTGCGTAATACGTAATGAATACGATTATCACTTTCTCATAAGTGTTATAGGAGGATCTTCTTGTGTTATTCATCTCAAAAATCAAGCTAGTGCCGTTGCTGCTCTTGCTGGCACTTACCGCATGCTCTTCTCAGGAAAGCAAAGCACCAAACTCTACAACAGTCGCAGAACCGAGTAACAAAAGTATTACTCTGCTGTTCAATGTCCAGAGTAATACCATAGATCCGCATACCGATCTGAGCTATACAGCCTTACGTGCAGGAATCGCTGAAACTCTTATCTCTATTGATAACGCTCTTACGCTTCAGCCTGCCTTAGCCGAATCTTGGGACAGTGAAGATGGACAGAATTGGACCTTCCACATTAGAGAGGGTGTTACATTCCACAACGGTGAGACATTGGATGCTGCCGCAGTAAAGGCTTCACTCGAAAGAGCGCAAGAGTTGAACCCTTCTGTGAAAAACTCTCTTCATATTAAAGAGCTAAAGGCAGAAGGCCAAATTCTGACTCTTATAACGGATACTATATTTCCGCAGCTCCCATCCGATCTGGTACATCCGAATACGGCTATTCTTGCCAGCGAGTCGACAGAGGATTCACCCATTGGCACAGGCCCGTTCATCCTAACTTCCTTTAGACCGGGAAGTGAACTTAATGTAGAACGCAACAACAGCTATTGGGGTGGCGAAGTCAAGCTGGCAAAGGCCAAGATGGCCTTCAATGAAGATGCGAGCGCACGCCTGCTAGCTATTCAAGCCAAGAGTGCTGATATTGTATATCGTCCACCGATTGAAAGCTTTGACCAGCTGCGCTCAGATTCTTCTCTGACTCTGGAATCATTGACTGGACTGCGGACACACCAGTTAATTTATAACACTAACAACACAGATTTGAAGAACGAAGAGGTCCGCCGTGCTTTTGATGCTCTTATTGATCGTGAATCCATCGTTGAGAGCATTATGTCAGGCCAAGCCACAGCTGCCCAAGGACCTTTTTTAAGTGAGGCTCCATTCTCTCCGGAGTATTTGACTAAGAGCTTTGACTTGGAAAAAGCACGCCAGTCCTTTACCGAAGCGGGATACGAGGTAGAGAATGGATTGGTTACGTCAAATGGGAAACCTTTATCCTTCCGGCTGCTGACTTATCAGTCCAGGGCAGAGCTTCCGCTCATTTCCCAAATGATTCAAGCGAGTGCCAAGGAACTGGGAATTACAATAGATATTCGCCAAGTAGATAATGCCGATGAATATTTGGCAGCGAACGATGATTGGGATTTAGCGACGTATAGCAGTATTACTGCTCCCCGCGGAGATGCGAGTTATTTCTTAAATGCTGCTTATACAACCGAAGGAGCGCTAAACTACGGTCGTGTGAAGCAGCCTGAGCTAGAGAGCTTAATTGGCAAACTGAATGCGACAGTTCCTGAAGCTGAACGAAATGAGCTTGCTAAAGAAGCTGTTGCTTATATTGATCAGCATATGCTGAACTCTTATATCATTCATCCTAACAACTTTGTCGTATACAATAATCAAGTGAAAAACTGGGTAACCAGCAAGAGTGAATATTACATGCTCACTAAAGATTTGGACATCGAATAATATGCTGAGGTTATTTGGCAAAAGACTGCTGGAGCTGCTATTGTTCTTCCTACTCCTGTCCTTTGTCAGCTTCTGTCTCCTTAAAATGGTTCCGGGCGATCCCGTCCGGAGCATTCTTAGAATAGATGATGTAGCTGTCACAAATGAGCAGATTGAAGCCATGCGCTCAGAGCTAGGACTAGATCTCCCCCTGCTGACCCAATATGGACAATGGCTGATGAAGCTTGCACATTTTGATTTAGGCAACTCTTATTTAACGAATAGATCGGTCATTAGCGAGTTTTCACAAAAGCTCCCTTACACTCTGCTTCTCACTGGCGGTTCCTTGACGGTTATGCTGTTAATTGCAGTTCCGCTTGGTACAATCTCAGCGATCTACCGAAACCGTTGGATTGACCGTTTCAGCCGCATTTTTTCTCTTATTGGCTCCTCAATCCCAAGCTTTTGGCTTGGACTGCTGTTAATCGAATTTCTAGCAGTAAAGCTTGGTTGGCTTCCCCCTATGGGTGAAGGCGGAGTTGCTCATCTCATTCTTCCGTCCATCACTCTGGGGCTTGCTATGTCGGCTGTTTATGTGCGTCTGATCCGCTCCAGCCTGATTGAAAGTGCGGGTCAAGATTTCATTACCTCTGCCAAAGCTAGAGGGATTCACCCTCTTCGAATTTATGTGCTTCATACCTTTAGACATAGTCTCGTACCCTTGCTTACCCTCTTCAGCGAAAGTCTGGGCAGCCTGCTAGGCGGTACCGTTGTGGTTGAAGTCTTGTTCGCTTACCCTGGATTGGGTAAATGGATTGTAGATGCCATTGCTGCTCGTGATTACCCGATTATTCAAGCTTATACTCTGTTTATGAGTCTTTTTATAGTTGGCATTAATATGTGTGTGGAAGTGTCGTATCGATGGATTAATCCGGAAATCGCTTTGAAGGGAAAAAGATAATCATGAGATTCAGTTCAGCTTCTCGGCTTCAACCCAAGGGTGCCTTCCATGTCTCCAAAGGAGTCTTGAAGGCACTCTTTATTCTTGCAACTCTTGTCCTCGTCCTTATATCACCTAACCTTGCACCGCAAGACCCTTATAAGCTTATCATCGCTGACCGTTTACAGGCCCCAAGCCTCGAACATTGGCTAGGGACAGACCATTTGGGCCGGGACCTCTTGTCCAGGATTATAGCAGGTATTCGCACAACTGTAGGGAACAGCTTGCTTATTCTGGCGATTTCTCTCTTAATTGGCGTTTCGCTCGGCTTGTTATCTGGATTTCTAGGCGGATTCTATGACCTGGTCTTTAAGAGAACCGTCGATGCCTTTATGACATTGCCTGATTATATTTTTGCGATAGTACTGAGCGGATTGCTGGGTCCCGGTTTAATCAATTTGTTATTTGCCATAATTTCGATCAAATGGGTGGGTTACGCAAGATTGGTGAGAAGTGTTGTGCTGCTTGAAAAAGAGAAGGAATATGTAGCTTTAGCGACACTTAGCGGCTTATCTTCTGTTCGGATTGTATTCAAGCATATCCTGCCGCATACCATTGGCAACGTGTTAGTACTGGCTTCCCTTGATCTTGGTAAAATCATTCTTATGATCGCCTCCCTCTCTTATATTGGCCTCGGACCTCAGCCTCCTGCAGCTGAATGGGGCTCTATGCTTAATGAAGGAAGAGTGTATTTCAATACAGCTCCCCATCTGATGCTGGCACCCGGTTTAGCAATTATGCTCACTGTGCTGCTAGCGAATATTCTGGGTGACCGTCTACGTGACAGATATGATATTAAAACCAAGGAGAGAGATTGAAGATATGTTATCTATTCAAAATCTTAGCATCATTTCGGTAAATAGGACCCTTGTCCATAACATCAGCTTAGAAATTGCGCCTGGCGAATGGCTTGCACTGGCTGGTGAAAGCGGGAGCGGCAAGAGCTTAACAGCGGCTTCTATAGGCGGGTTGATTCCTAAGAGCCTCACTCAAACGGGTAGTATAAGCTGGAAAGGAACCGAGCTGTCGGCCATGTCCACTGCCCGAAGAAGAATGTCGCTCGGGAAAGAGATCAGCTATATCTTTCAGGATTATCAAGGCGCATTTACTCCCTTTATAACAGTGGGCAAGCAGCTTGATGAGCTAGTCGCCACTCATGCGGATTTGAAGCAGGGCTCCCGACGCACGCTTTGCATTCAGGCCTTGGACAATGTCAATCTGCCTGGAGATAAGGTCTATTCCAGCTACCCCTTTCAACTTAGCGGAGGACAGCTGCAAAGGGCGGCCATAGCCGCTGCACTTATTATGAATCCGAGCCTAATCATTGCCGATGAACCTACCACCGCGCTGGACAGCTTAACCGCACAAAAGGTGCTTAAGCTTATTGCAGAGGCTAAAAAAGAAGCAAATATCTCTGTGTTATGGATTACACATGATTTAAGGCATGTTCGGAAATATGCAGACAGAGTCGCAGTAATGTGTAATGGAGAGCTCGTAGAGCAAGGAACAACCTATGATGTCCTAAATACACCTTCTCATCCCTACACCCGACGTTTGATTGCAGCCATTCCTCCCTTGTCCCCTAATGCTCCAAACCGGCTTGGACAAGTACTTCAAGAATCACAACCACAAGAAAGGAGACATTGAAAGAAATGACTGAGACTATACCAACTGACATTATCCGTGTCCATGAGCTGTCTAAATCTTATCTGAAGGACATTCCTGTTCTCCACAGCATTTCACTAAATTTAACACAAGGGGAATGTCTAGGTATTGTAGGAGAAAGCGGCAGCGGTAAAAGTACCTTGGCACGTTGTCTATTGACACTAAGCGATTGGGACAGCGGAGCCATATATTTTCATAATCAACACTTGAAAAGTCTAGGCAAAAAAAAATTGCGTGAGGCAAGATTGCGCATGGGTGCGGTATTTCAGAATCCCACAGCTGCTCTGAACTCTCGTATTCGGATCATAGATTCCTTAATGGAGCCTCTTGAACAACGTAAAGGCTTTCTCCCTACTTTCATTAAGAAGAATAATGGCACAGACCGAAAGGATATTGCAGCAGAGCTTCTACAAATTGTCGGTCTGCCCTCGGAGTATTTATCCAAATATCCTCATGAGCTAAGCGGCGGTGAGAAACAACGGGTGACGATCGCACGCGCGATTAGCACTGAGCCATCTTTCATTGTATTGGATGAGCCTACAGCAAGCCTCGATGTGACCACTCAGTCGGTTATTCTGAATCTACTTAAAGATTTGCAGGAAAACTACGGTTTGTCGTATCTTTTTATATCTCATGATTTGGCGGCTGTGCATTTTATGAGCCAACGTATTATTGTCATGAAGAACGGTCATATTCTGGACAGCTTCCCTAAAGCCCAGACATTTGATACCAACAGGCACAAGTATACAAAGCTGCTGCTGGATGTATTCTCAGGATGAACAAGAATCCGAACTACCCTACCCATCGCATGTATTTAATGCTCTGCATCCCTTTAATCATTTCTACCATTACCACTCCTTTACTTGGAGCAGTAGACACAGCCGTAGTAGGACATCTGTTCGATCCTGCCTTTCTGGGTGGAACGGCGATTGCCACTCTAATCATCAACACGATCTATTGGCTGTTCGGCTTCCTGCGAGTAAGCACCTCCGGTTTCGCTGCCCAGGCTCAAGGCCGACAGAATCTGGCTGAGGGAATATCTGAGCTTATTCGTCCACTCGCAGTAGCTTGTCTACTCGGCATATCATTAATCGCCTTGCAAAGACCGATCCTAAACAGCTCTCTTCTATTCATGAATCCAGAACCTGATGTAGCTAAATGGGCTGCTGTCTATTTCAACATTCGTATCTGGGGAGCCCCCTTAACACTGCTGAATTATGTGCTTCTCGGCTGGTTGATGGGGATGTCGCATATCAAATATACGCTATACATGCAAATCTCTATGAATGTAGTAAATATAATATTGGCTTTATTATTCGTACAGGGGTTTCAATGGGGAGTAGCTGGAGTCGCGGCGGCAACACTGTTAGCGGAAGGTGTTGCTTTTTTGCTCGGGTGCATCTTTGTTCTTCGCTCACCTTATATGGATGTGTCCTTTCTTGATTGGAGAGGACAGTTTAAGCTGAATGATCTAAAAAGGATGTTCCGAGCCAACGGAGACCTCTTGGTTCGCACCATTTGTTTATTGGCTATGTTCAATTTATTCACAGCAAACAGCACTTCCTTCGGAACCAATACTCTGGCTGCTAATTCTATTTTACTGCAAATTCATTATATTATGGCTTATTTCTTTGACGGCTTGGCGAATGCCAGCAGTATTTATGCTGGACAGGCACGTGGCTCCGGTAATCGATTGTTGCTAAAGAGAACCCTTCATCTATCGTGGGTCTGGGCTACCCTTACCTCGTTAGCATTGGCTGGAGTGTATCATATCACTAAAGTACCGCTTATCTCGATGTTCACAGAGAACCATGATATTCGGAATATTGCCCTAGCCTATAATACATGGCTGTACCTATTCCCTTTGGTAACTGGCATAGGACTTGTATTTTATGGAGTATTTACAGGTATGACAAATACAGAACCCGTACGTAATTCTATGATCCTGTCACTCTCCTCTTTTTTATTGAGTCTGTGGCTCTTTGTTCCTGAATACGGAAATCACGGCTTGTGGTTTTCCTTCATTATATTCGGGCTCGGAAGATCCATTTATCTGCTTCTCTATGTTCCCGGTTTAACTAAAAAGTTGGGTGACCTGGAGTAGCTTCGTTCAATTACGATATTACCCGCTCCAGACGGAATTCCAAATCGAGCATTTTTTCCACAATATTAAGCTTACTTAATATTTCAAACGGCAGAAGCACAGTAACCCTGATTAAAAGTAGATTGCTATAGTCAAGCACTGAATTTGCAGTTGATCCTTAATATACGCCATATTTATATATAACTATAGAAACGTTCCCGATCAAGGGATTAAAAATTCCGGGCCGGTTTACCCTCTGCCGACCCGCAGGCGGCAACGAGAGATGATTGCATGAAGAAAGCCCGCGTCTCAACGCGGGCTTTCTTGGTATTTAAGTATAGTAACAGACAAAAACGGAATGCTTCTTACTGTATTACTGGGCCGATTTGGCAAGGAATTCATCAATCTGACGCTGAACTTCCGCGATTATTGTGTCTATACCGGCGGCCTTTACCTGCTTCTGAAGCTTGGCCAGTCCGTTGTCTACATCATTCACCTTGCCATATTCCAATGGAATGCCGTATTGGAGCATCACATTACCTACGTTCGCGACTTCTGTCTTCACCTTGCTGTTATCGAACACGAAGGTTTCCAGATCATAGTGGTAAACCTCCCCCTCCCATTTGTCGGTCAACGCATTCGCTTCATCTGGGAACGAATCGTTGTCCCGGTTCAGTGGCGAGTTAAAGCACCAGTTGGAGAAGCCGGTGTAATTAGCATTCTTTTCCGCGTTCGTGAACTTGTCGTCTCCGACCGGATTGTAATGCACAGCGGAGATGCCGTTCATGATCAGATCGTGCAGTTCCTTGTCGTTCTGCAGCAGATCGACCATCATCAGGGCCCGCTCAGGATTTTTGGAGGTGGCGTGGATGGCGACCCCGTTCTGCGTGGAGACAGCCACTGACTTCTTCTTGTCCGGTGTAACGTCAGCCAGCGCCAATTCATACGGCGATTTCTTCTCCCGCATGTCGGTCACCATAGAGCCAAGCGTACCCAAGTTATGCGTAATTGACGCCGTCTTGCCTTCCTTGAACTCCTGTTGGTGATCCAGCTTACTGTTTAGCGCACTCTTCGACCAAGCGTTGTGATCGGCCAGATCTTTATAATAGTAGACGAGTTCCTTAAATTCCGGCGTTTCGTATACATTGAATATTTTACCTGCGGGATCAGTCAGCTTGAAGCCTAACGGCAGATCAAAGTCGAGCATGTTCCATTCGTTCTGCTGCTTCAGCAATACCCGGTCCAGATTGTGGAGCTTCCAGTCTCCGGTCTCCGGAGTGAACGGAAGGACGCCCTTTTCCTTCTCGGTAATGGTCTTGAGATAGGTAGCGTAAGCTTCCGGGCTGTTAATCTCCGGCAGGTTGTATTTCTTGCGAAGATCCTCCCGGTATAAAATCAGCTTCTCGACCGTTTCACCGCGGTTCTGAGGTACCATATAGAGCTTACCGTTCACCTTCGCCTGACCCCAACTCACCGGCGTCATCTCTTTCCAGGTCATCGGAGCGTACTTCTGCAGCATGTCGTCAGTCAGTTCCAGGAAGCCGCCTTTGATTGCCTGATCGTTGTATCCTGCCCAGTTGGCTGCGTAAATGAGATCAAAATCCTCGTTGGCCGCGAGTTTGAGCGGATATTTCTGCGCCCAGTCCGACCAGTCCAAGAACTCGCCTTCCAGGGTCGCGTTAATTTTCTCCTTAAGCTTCTTGTTGATCTCCCCAAACACCGTATCGTAGTCGATCGGCTTTGGTCCCACAAAGATCATCTTTAGTGTAACAGGCTGGGATGTATCCACTGTGCCGGAATCTCCGGCTGCCTGATTATTGCCTCCCGCTTCCTGCGTCGCGGCTGCCGAAGCCTGCGGCTCCGTCTGGCCCCCGGCGTTACCATTGTTGTTGCCGCACGCACCGAGCAGCGACAGCATTAGAATACCGGACAGCAGTGTCAACCCTCTTTTCTTATTCATTCGATTATTCCCCCCGTCGATATATGTAATCGCTTACAAGTAAAGTATAATAAAAATTTGCTTATCTTCTAATATAGGCCGTCAACGATTATACATACTTTTGCAACGACTTTCACGGTGGAGGCTGTCAATCATGAAATTCGAATCCAAAAAAATTCAGCTATTTACTTATCCAGCTTTCCTGTCGATAATATAAAATAGTCAACAAATGGAATAGTATGGAGGAGCATATGACTAATCGCAGAACCGAACCTTTTCGTTATACCCTTAAAGAACCCGCTTCATTTGATCTTCATATCCTTAGTATCAACGGGATCCCGGTTCCCTCTAAGCCTGTAAGAGCTATGATGTTTGACATCAGTCGTTCCGGTTGCCACTTGTCGCTACCCTTGAATGTCGATCCAGAAAATAACATGGTTCGCATTGGCATGGAGATGGACCTAACCGAAGAATCTATGTATATAGAAGGAACTTTGAAATGGAGCAAGGAACTAGAAGGCAGTTTCCATTACGGTTTACAATTAGAGATTCCTGAAGGGGATCGTGATCGTCTACCAAAAATACTGCGTAGTTTGGCTGGTGAAGGTAAAATATTGGTTCGTTGAGATATACAAAGAGCCCACGCTTAGACGCGGGCCCTTTGCATTTTATCATTCTATTGTGCTTTTACAAATTCAGCAGATTTGATACCTGCTTGGCGTCCGAAAATAATAATTTCTGCAACAGAGTTACCGCCGATGCGGTTTTCACCGTGCAATCCGCCTGTAACTTCTCCTGCCGCAAACAGACCTGTAATAGGCTTGCCGTCTTTATTTAAAACTTCTGTATTGGTGTTGATTTTCACACCACCCATGGTGTAGTGAACGCCAGGGCCTATTTTAATCGCATAGTATGGTGCGCCGGACAAGTCATTGTCCATCCCTGTTGTTCTACCGAATTCAGTATCCGATTTAGCTTTCACAGCACTGTTCCATGAATCCAGTGTTGCTTTCAACTTATCAGCAGGGACATTCATTTCTTTTGCCAAAGCCTCGATCGAGTCCCCTTGGATAACGAAGCCCATTTTTTCATATTGTTCAATGGCTTTAACGCGGGATTTTACACCGGAATCAAATACTAGAAATGCTGTTTTCTCAGGAAGCGTATTGATTGCTGCTGTGACCTTATCACGAGTATCCAGTTCGTTGGTGAACCGTGTGCCTTTACTTGAAATAAGGAGAGCACCCTCTCCGCGAACAGCTTCCCCAATGAGGTAAGACTTTTCTTGCTGTACCGTCGGGTGAACTTGGATTTGATCCATATCGACCGTAGTACCGCCAACTTTCTCAATCATCTTGATGCCGTCGCCGGTGCTGCCAATCTGGTTTGTAGTCACATATCCTTCCAAATCAGGTCTGACTTCGGAAATCATCTCCTTATTGGATCCGAAACCACCGGTTGTCACAACGACAGCCGCTGCTGTAATCACTTTCTCGTCAGCTTGGTTAAAAATAACTTTAACGCCATTTACCTTGCCGTCTTTTTGGGTAATTTCTTTGACATCAGCGTTCACAAAAAGCGGAATGCCTTTCTCTTGCAGATTCTTCACAAGACCTTTGACAAGGTATTGCCCTACCGCCGAGCCGTCTTCAGGACGGTGTGTGCGTTTTTCCTTCATACCGCCTGTAATGGTGATATTGTTCAATCGAATCCCGATGGAATCCAGCCAATCGATAGCACTTGCGGAATTATCAACAAAGAAACGAAGCATCTCTTTATCGTTAGTATCATGACCGCCTTTTAAAGTCTGATCATAAAATAGATCATTGCTGTCTTCAATACCTTGCTCTTTTTGAAATTTTGTTGCTGAAGCGTTCATTCCCGAAGATGATTTTGTTGTATTTCCGCCGGCAACCGGCATTTTTTCTAAAATAACCGGGTTCAAGCCTTTTGCTTTAGCCTCAAGTGCAGCAGACATACCCGCACCACCCGCACCGACAATGATGATATCATATTTATCTTTTAATTGATCGTACGGTGTATAGCTTGCTTCGGATGCTCCTGATACTGCTTCAACTTTTTGGGTCTCATTGTCCTTACTCTTGTTCTCGGTGTTTTTGCTGTTGCTGTTGCTGTTTCCGCATCCTGCGATAACGAGCATGACAGAGAGAATGAGAATAAGGGCCGCTGTTGTTGTCTTTTTCATCTAAAACCTTGCCCCCTTGTGCATATTTTCACAATTATCATAGCGGCAAAGCTGCTGCCTAGGGAAGCTTAAGTAACTTAAAAAAGCGTTTAGTAATTAAAGTAACTGGCACTTTAGATCGGATTTTAAATTGACAAAACCAAAAAAAGGAATTAAGATCAAATCAAATATGTCTAGTAGACATATCCTATAGAAATGAGGCGTTCATATTCATGCAGGATAAAATCATTTTAGGATTGCTGTTAGACGGTGAGAAATCGTCCTATGATCTGAAGAAAACGATGGAATCAAGCACCGGATTCTTTTACAATTCCAGCCAAGGCAGCATACAACCGGCCCTGAAGAAGCTGATTCAGAATAGACATGTCCATGTAACAGAGGAGTTTCAGGGAGCAAGGAGTAAGAAAGTCTACTCGATAACCGAGGAAGGTGAAGAAGAATTCCTCCGCTGGGCCGGTAAATCTATCGCGTTAGATAAACCCAGGGATCCTGCACTCGTCAAAATGTTTTTCTTCAACTACGTCGAAAACTCCAGAAAACTCGAACTTGTCGAAGCGTATTTACATGAAATTGAAAATGTCGGAGCAACCATGAGGAAGATTCAACAAATGAACCGGGAAAAGATCGGGGAAAACAAAGAACTTCTGAACAACCCTAAAGTTAAAACACGGTTGGATACATTGGAATTTGGCATGGATTATTATGCTTTCTTACAGGAGTGGTACACGAAGTACTTACAGAAGTTAAAAGAGGAGATGGAATCTTGAGGGAAAATGGAGACAAGACGCTTAAACACGTTATTATTTTCTCGATCATTGCGTTAAGCTGTGGATGGATCGGGCGGTTGGTGGATCTGCAAGTAGGAACGGATAAGAACGGCAGCCTCGGTCAGCTGATTTGGATTGTGTCGCCCCTCTTGACTATGGTGATTATGCGTAGTTGGATGGGTGACGGATGGAAAGATTTCGGCATCAACCCCCTATTCAAAGGAAACCTATTTTTGTATATGTTCAGTATCCTTTTCTATCCCTTAATGACCGTGGTGATTGTAGGCATGGGTTTGGGACTGGGGTGGATTGAAATATCTCCTTCGTCTTCTACCTATTTAGCAGCATTTGGTATGGCTCTCCTACCGGGCTTCATCAAGAATATATTCGAGGAATTTGCGTGGAGAGGTTATTTGGCGCCAAAACTGTTCACGATAGGAATCAACCGCTTCCTCGTCCATATTACCGTTGGAGTGGTTTGGGGGGCGTGGCATTTCCCTTATTTATCCCTGTTCCTCGACACTACGGAAAGCATGATCACCTATATCCCTCGTATGATGATTGGTGTGATCGCCATGGCGATACTATATGGTGAAATTCTGTTAATGACCAAAAGCGTATGGCCAGCCGTCCTTATGCACACGATGGGAAATGCCTTCATAGATACATTAATTTTGAAAAAATTCATTCTGGTTCATGAGAGTTTCAAGGTTGTAGCCATACCCAGCCCCGAAGGAATCCTCACTATTGCTTTAACTGGACTCACTGGTTTGTGGATATATAAAAGAAGACTAGCTAAAACCCACCTGCGATAAGAAACCTAGGTGGGTTTTAACTTTGTATCATGTGTTTATTCTTTTCTACCGACAATTTCGTCTAATGCGGTATGTTTATCGCTTTTCGCAGCCTCAGCAATTTCGCGATCAGTTTCACTACTGCCTTGAATAGCTTTTGCTGCGTCTGCCTGCTGTTGCAATTGTTCTTCAATCTGTCCGATTCCATGCGCCTCTTGATGATTTCGGCTTGATGGCATAGTTGCAACTCCTTCAACTTTTTTCGGAATTTCTTAACTTATTTTTTTTTGGTCGAACCTGGAACTGCTGAATCGTGATTATTTCCCGGACTCTTTTTGCCCTTTTCATTTTTTGGTTGGCGAGGCATATAGTGTGCTCCCTTCTGTTCGTTCTGAAACTAGCAACTCATTAGCTGCCATAAAAAGTATGTCCCGTTGTTTAATCCCTAATTCGAGAATGGCATATAATTGATGACCACATTTCCCCGCTTGTGCCCTTTTTCAACATACCTGTGTGCCTCAGCCGTCTGTTCTAACGGATAACGTCTATCGATGACCGATTTTATTTTCCCTGCCTCGAAAAGTTCTTTAAGGAAAACTAGATTTCCTTTGTTCTGGAGTAAGCCCGCAGTCGTAAAAATCACCTTTTTGCTGCCAATCTTCGATGTCCATAACATTTGAAGCATAGTCCTAAGGGTAGGGACAGTTGTAAGATAGACCCCTTTTTGCTTAAGCGAGTTTTTGCAACGTGAAAATGAACTTTTTCCTACTGCGTCGAAAATAATGTCATAGGTCTGACCGCCTTTGGTGAAGTCCGCTTGGGTATAATCAATAACATGATCAGCTCCCAGAGATTTCACCATTTCTGAATTCGCAGAACTGCATACTCCAGTAACTTCTGCTCCGTAGTATTTAGCAAGCTGTACAGTATAAGCCCCTACCGCTCCAGATGCACCGTTGATAAGGATTTTTTGTCCGCTCTGAATTTTCGCCTTATCTCTAAGAAATATCAATGCAGTGGGTGCTCCATCACTAACGGCGGCTGCATCATCATATGTTGAATTCACCGGTTTTAGGGTTACTGCTTTATCTTCAGGCAGACACATGTATTCGGCATGTGCGCCAAAAGTATTTGGACTTAGGCCATACACCTGATCTGCTTTCTTGAATAACTTTACATCCTTGCCTACGGCTTCAATCTCCCCGGCAAACTCAACGCCTGTTTTGGGGTTTTTGGGTTTCGTAAGTCCGTAAAAAAGTCGGATCATAAAGGGATCTGCCTTTCTAAAAGAACAGTCCGACGGGGTTACTACTGCCGCATATACTCGAATCAGTATTTCATTATCTTTGGGAGTTGGCTTAGCTACCTCTTTAAATTGAAGCACATCCGGGGTTCCGTACTTTTCGCATACGATCGCTTTCATACTATTCCTCCTCTTTTTCTATAAAGAAAACTTCCTCTAACGGTGAGTTGAACACGAGAGCGATACGAAAAGCCAATTCCAGAGAAGGAGAGTATTTTTCTTTTTCAATAGCTACGATGGTTTGCCGCGTCACACTTACTTTTTCAGCCAATTGCTGCTGGGTCATTTCATCATGGTTAAAACGTAATTTTCGAACATTGTTGCGAATAAGCATTTTACCCATCTTAGACTCCCCTCCGATAAAGATAGAGCTGTGTAATACCACCAACCATCTCTGATAAGAACCCTGAGACCATTAGGATAATAAACATCACAGTGGGCTGCATATCCATAACCAGTGATCCCATCGATACAAGAAAACCAAGAGTAAAGACATAATGAGAATTCCTTGTGGCTTTCAGTTCAATTAATTTGTCTAGTTCATCAGAGAATGAAGGCTCTGTTTCATTAGTCGTTATTCTATAGATGATATTGAAAACAATGGTAATGATGATTTTGACTACTATAGACACCGGGATTAAGATTAAAATTACGCCTCCCCAAAAACTGAAGGTATTCGCGGAATCAATGCTCCCTAAAGGATGCTTCTGAAAAACATACAAACCATACCATACAAATACCAGAAAAGAGCCCAATAAGGATACGATGTTCTTTTTTTCTTGATAGGACATTTCTGTTCCTCCTTTATAAATACCTAATAAAACCAGTCAAGTATTATATACATAATGTATGCTAAACTATACATATTGTCAACAAAACATTACACCAAGTACAAAATACTTTTCTACCTTCCGCCAATTACGTGCACACAAAAACAACCGAGAAGCTCTATAAGAAGACTCTTGGTTGTTTTTTTTGTGTGTACACGACCATATATTTGATTCACATCATAACTTCTTCCAAGCGGTTCATACCCAAGCATCCTTTGCATAACCTCGTACTTCCCAATATCCGACATGATCATTTTCAATCAGCTCAATTCGGTTCAACCATTTAACAGACTTGTACGCATACATTTTCGGAACGATAAGCCGGACAGGCCCGCCAAGATCACTGGGAATGGGCTTGCCGTCGTGCATAACTGCTACCATGACATCATCCAAATCAGCTTGCTCCAGCGACAACGAATCGGTATAAACGCCATCTCCAGAATAAAATTTAACCGTCCTGGCCTTTGCCTTGACACCTGCTTGTTTAAGTAGTGTCTTAAGCGGGATGCCTTCCCATGTATTTTTATAAACGGACCAGCCCGTCACGCAGTGAAAATCACTGACCTGCACCATCCGTTTCTGCTCCAGAAACTGCTCCCAGTTCCATTTGTAGGGCTTGTCGACTAGTCCATCTATTGTGAACGACCAATTCTCATTCGTAAAAGAAGGAATTGGCGTCACCGTATATACACGGAAATGCCCCTCCGCACCACCGCCGAGCGGAAGTGTTGATGCCGGTAAAGGCACCGGATCAGGGACTAGTGAATTAGCATTATCCTCAATCAATTTATCAATCGTTTTACTTCCGCCCATGCTTCCAATCGAATTGCCCAACCACTTAACAAAAGAGGGCCCGAGCGTAACCGCAAGCCCCATCCCGATTGCGCCTCGAATGAAGGCCCTTCTCGTATAAACGGGCTGCGGTGCTGCGGGGTGAAGCACCTCAACCACATGGGTGTCCTCAATTGTACGACGATTCG
The DNA here is from genome assembly GCF_030812855.1 of Paenibacillus wynnii. Classification (GTDB taxonomy): domain Bacteria; phylum Bacillota; class Bacilli; order Paenibacillales; family Paenibacillaceae; genus Paenibacillus_AQ; species Paenibacillus_AQ wynnii_A. The sequence continues at coordinate 49,377 of NZ_JAUSTK010000024.1, read as the reverse complement.
GTTCCTTGAGCCATTTCAACCTCGTTATGGAGTGATATATGATGTACGGGAGACCTATCCAAGTAAGTAAATCATGTGAGACCAAAGCGATATTCGATATTCTAGGACCCACTACTCTGAACTGCCATAACAAAACACCAGTGCCAAACCAACCCAACAGCAATCCCAGCACAACAAGTACATTGAACCGCTGCCAGGGTTTCTTCTTAAGCTGCTTCCAATGTTTTGCAGCAAGCAATAAATAGTAAACAACCGGAAGGATGGAAGCTACACCCACAGCAATATGCAGCCATTTAATCCATACTCGCCCCTCCCCCAGGAAACCCCGCCAGAAACCGCTGATTAAAATAAGACCGGATAAAGCCAAAATTAAGACGATCCGTTCCACGCATGAAGAGATACCAGCTTTTTCCCATAGCCCTTGCGCGCACGCTCCAGGAATCCGCCCATTTAATTCCGCCTCCCTCTTAACCTCTTGCTTATCCTTCCAGAAGCATTCATATCTCTGTAGTTTTTTTAGCATCAACGGCTTCTCTAAGGGTGAACCAAAACACACTCCCGTGGTTGCCCGCTGGTTGGATACCGATTTGCCCTCCAGAATGCTCTACCAAAAGCTTTGCAATGGATAAACCAAGTCCGGCACCGCCACCTTCACGGCTCCGTGACTGTTCAGAACGATAGAAACGCTCGAATATCCGCTCTCTTTCTTCTACGGGAACACCCTCTCCCTCATCGGAAACTTCAAATCTGACGAGTTTTCCGGACGGATCTTCAATTTCCTCCGCCAGTAGAGAGAGCAGTCCGTCTTTTGGGGAATACCTTATTGCATTTTCAAGTAGATTTTGTAGTATTCGCTGCAGATGCCTTGGAGCTATTATTATACTCACTCGACGATCTGGGAGCCTCACTATTAACTGCAATGACTTCAGTGCAATTGGCTTTGTAAACCGTGGCAGCAATTCAACAAGTACATCCTCGACAATCGATAGCTTCAGTTCATCAGGTTCCTGCTTTGTTCCATCAAGCGTTGATAATTCGAATAAATCCTGAATTAAATTACCGAGTCTGACTGTCTCTGAACGAATTGTCGACAGATAATTGCGGAATGTCTCCTCATCCTGAATAATGTCATCCTGCAAGGCCTCCACATAAGATTGCACCGAAGCAAGCGGGGTGCGTAGATCATGTGCCATATTTGCGACAAGCTCTCTTTGTGAGGCTTCCGCCGCTTTTACCTGACGGAAGCTTGTCTCCAGGCTGCTTCCCATATGATTGAACTGATCTGCGAGCTGTCTGAACTCTTTAAATCCCGTATGTTCAATTCGCGCTTCCAAATCTCCCGCTGCTATCCGCCCAGCTCCTTCTCCCACCCGTCGCACCGAAGCTTCTATTGGACGTAGGAGTAAAAAATGCAGTAGAGCCGATACAATTGCCGCTCCAACTGTCGCAGAGGTCAGCCAAATAAATTGATCCATAGAAAGCAGCATGTAACGATAGAAAGCCACCAGCAAAATAATAATAAATGCTATACTAATCATGTTAGCGAGCAAAAGATAGGTTCGAAGCTTCATTCGCTCACATCCTTGACTTCCAGCTTATAGCCAATTCCCCAAACGGTCTTAATCCAGGACGGTTCGGACGGATTCTCCTCAATTTTCTCACGAAGGCGGCGCATATGCACCGTAACGGTTGTGGTATCTCCGTCATAAGCGACATCCCATATTTGATTCAACAGTTGACTTCGCGAGAACACTTTACCCGGATATATAGCCAAAAGATGCAGCAGATCAAATTCCGTGGCCGTCAGTTCCGCCTCATCCCCCCTTACGGTTACCCGTCTTTCCAGAGGATATATCGACAATCCGTCAAAAAAAATAGGGGGCTGATCGGTCTCCTCAGCATTAGGAAATAGGTGCTGATCCTTTGCCGCAGTATGTGCATGAATACCCGTTCTTCTCAAAATATTTTTAATACGCAGCACGAGTTCTCTTGGACTGAATGGCTTTGTGATATAATCATCAGCACCCATTGTTAGACCTACTAATCGGTCAGCTTCCTCTCCCCGAGCCGTTAGCATAATGATTGGAGTTTCTTCCACTTGTCTAACTCGATCACATACCTCAATCCCGCCAAGCTTCGGCATCATCAAGTCGAGAATGAGCATATCCGGACGATGCTCACTCCACAGCCGCAGTGCTTCCTCACCATCGGCCGCCACCCATACCGTCCATCCCTCGCGCTCCAGATATCGGCGGCATACATCCGTAATATTCCGTTCATCATCGGCTACAATTATTTTGGCGCTCATGACGGGTTCCTCCTGTTTTGGCCTGCTGGCATTCTATTCGTATATTATAGCTTTATTGCCTAGCAGATTCGACAGAACAGTTCCCCCATTTATTTATTTGTCTCCATTGTGTCGTCCTTCATATCCGCATTTCCCATTTCAGATTGCGTGTTCGATTTATTCATGTTTTCTTTGTTCATGTCTTTTTCATTGGCATTACAAGCGTTAAGTACCAGCGTAACCCCTAATAATAGTACAACTAAGATTCCTTTTCTCACGAAAATCTCCTCCTTGGAATTTAAGTTTTCTCTACCTGCCAATCATCTTAACGATTAAAGCTAACCATATAAGAACGAACTTCTTGCGAAAGCATTAGAATAACATTACAAAAGTATTACGATTTCAACGGACTAAGAAAGAGACTGTGTGACTGTTCGCGACAACGTAAACATCAGCTATCACTTCAATACAAGTAATGAAGGTTGGAAGGGTTCTTTTGCCGACCTGCCAGTGGATTACAACAAGGAAATATACGCACTGAACTATGCCAGAGCGCTCCTGCCCATCGGTGGCAAGAATACAACTAATTATGGTCTTAAGCTCGTAGGAGCTAATCGAAGTGATGATCTGTTCATGTTCCTTACCAAAAAAGTTGAAAACCTCACTCCCAATACAACCTATCAAGTTAAACTCGATATAGGGATGTACACCAAAGAATCCGGCGGCATGTTGGGCATCGGGGGCTCTCCTAGTGAATCCGTTTATGTAAATAGACAAAGGCGATCAGTTCAATGAAGGCGTTGACGCGAAGATGTTGGGGAATATTACGAAACCTGACTCTGACAAAGAAGGTTTTCAGCGTATTAATTTCAGTTACAGCGCAACAGTAAAAACAAACGTTAAGGGCGAATTATATCTGCTGATCGGTACTGATTCAAGTTACGAGGGGCTTACGACGTTATATTTTGACGATATCAAGCTGCCCGCTGTGAAGAAACAATAACATTTTGTGAACATGCAAAAAGGAGCCCGAGGGCTCCTTTTCTATAAATTCTGCTCACTTATTCCCAATTCCGGGTCAAAGGTAAGCATCTTTGTCGCTATTTTATCTATGAAGAATCGATCATGACTTACTGTAATGACAGCCCCTGGAAAATGAATCAGCGCCTGCTCCATAACCTGTATACTCGTCAGATCCAAGTGATTGGTGGGCTCATCCAATATAATGACTGCCGCTCCTGAAAGTAGACATTTAGCTAAAGCTACTCTGGCCTGTTGCCCGCCGGATAGATTGCCGATAAACTTTCCGAGATCCATTTCCGAGAATTGAAGCATGGATAGGAATTTATTCACTTTTTTCCGCGTGGCATTTAGACCCAGTCCGGAGATGTTCACGGCATGGCTAACCGTGTCCTTCAGATCCAGCTCATCCCACATTCTATTGAAATAAGCATAGCTGACGCCTCTCTCCCAGATGACCTCTCCGGTTTCCGGTTGTTCTTGGCCGGTTAGTACTTTAATAAGAGTGGATTTCCCGCTTCCGTTCGGCCCCACGATTACCAATCGATCTTCTTTCTGAATGTCGAAGCTGATATTCTCAATAATGGCCCGTCCGTCATACGTCTGGCCAATCCCTTTAACTTCACACAGCTTGTCCGGGAAACGCAAATTCTCGTAAATATCGGTGATTAGAACGTTTACCGGATGAGGCTCGACCCTTTTTTTCATATCCGAGAGTTTGCGGGATAAACGATCCTTGGAAGATTTTTTTTGCGTACGTGTATCAATGGCTTCCGACTCCATGATGAGAAGTTCCTCTTCCCATTCGAACTGGCGGTCCAGAACCTTTTTGCGCATCTTCTTTTTGCGGATGTAATCCGTATAATTGCCGTCATATTCCTGAAAATGATAGTTCTCGATTTCAATCGTCCGTGTAACAACCCTGTCTATAAATTGTCGGTCATGCGACACCAGAATCATCGCGCCGCCGAAGCGGTTCAACCACTGCTCTAACCACACTAATCCTTCCAAATCCAAAAAGTTAGTCGGCTCATCAAGCAATACGACATCAGGCAGTTCAATTAATATTTTGGCAAGTGCCGCGCGGTTTCTCCAACCTCCGGAAAGTTCATCAACAGGCTGATTGCGGGAGCGGTCATCGAAACCCAGCTTCGTTAGCACCGTGTTAATTTCCACTGCTACATTCCAGCCGTCCAAATGCTCCATTTGGTCAAAAAGCTCCGCTTGACGCTCCAAGAGGCGATTCATTTCCGACTCATCGGTTACTTGGCCCAGCTGTTCACCTAAATTCTCCAACTCCTGTTCAATCAGCCTTACCTGTTCGAAGCATAACTCCAATTCCTGTTGAACAGACAAGCTGCCGCTCATCTCCGAGAATTGAGAGAAATAGCTTATTTTAACCTGCGGATCTATCTCTACTTTTCCAGCTGTGGGCTCCTCTTTGCCCATGATCAGCTTAAAAACCGTTGATTTACCTGCGCCATTGCGCCCAATAAGTCCAATACGTTCCCCTTTGCTTACACGAAAATAAATATCGCGGAAAATCAGTGTATCCTCGTATTTCTTTGTTACATTTTCCATTCGAATTACGCTCAAGCCTGTTCACTCCTCTATTTCCCTAACTCAGCTACTCAAGCGTGATTATATCATATCCACTTAGAATCAGTTTCCAGACAACCTAAGCAACTCATTAATAACCGTCTCAGGTTGGTAGCTATGAATGTAATGTGAGCTATTAGGTACGATCATTTGCTTTCCTGTTGTGGACCAAGAAGGAAGCGCCGCTTCGCTGTCCATCCATGCCTTGTCTTCACTTAACTTTCCGAAATAATCAGCGGTTAGAACCGTAATGGGAATGTTGAGCGGTTTTTTACCTGCAAGAATGACCTCTGCATTTTTTTGACTTTGTCGTATTTCATTCGTCATGTCTCGATTCCCGGACTTTAAGAGAAGGGCTGTACGGTTCAACTTTTTCAAATCCTCAGTCAGCAGTTTCTCTCCGTTGCTCTGATCCGTTGCCCATTCTGCAAAACCACTTGTATGATACAAAGCCCGTAGTATCCCTGTTGTTCGAAGCGTACGATAGGCTATCGGGATGAACGTAAGTCCTGGACGGGAGGCGTAATATTCTGGACTTCCACCATCAATGAATAGAATGGCCTTAACTTCGGTTGGAAAACGCTGCGCGTAACGAATCGTCTCCAATGAGCCTAGTGAATGTCCAACGAGTATATACGGCGGGGTCTGTCCCGAAACGCTAAGCAGTTCATGAATCTCATCCGTGATCGTATCAATATCTCGTTGTCTACCCGTTGTATCGCTGTATCCATAGCCAAACCGATCATATACTGCAACTTTGACATGAGATTCCAGTCCTTCATACAAAGGTGAAAAATCTGCGTATGGATTTGCTGTCCCCCAACCGGATGCGAATACGACGGTAGTGTCCCCTTCACCCGCAGTGTACAAATGCATCTTATGACCTGCCACCTGATACAACTTGCCGACGGGTTCATAGGATTTAACATCCTTTCTAGCACCGTTCCATTGATAAGCTGTTCCAACACTCAATAATACAATAAGAACAGCAAGCACCATCAACGCTACTCTCCGTATCCTTCTCCACATGATCTATTATCCCTCCTGGTTTCTTCACTGAGTATCTATCCACATCTACCAATGTAAAGGAATAAGGTGGAAGGAGGAACAGTCAATGGTAGTGGGATCCCCCCGACTTTAGTCTGGTTTTACCTAGAGCACCCAATTCCCTTTACGGAATACAGGTTCTATCGTTCCATCTGCCAATTCCCCGTCTATATCCAACTCTGCTGAGCCAATCATGAAATCGACATGCGTTAAGCTGACATTAGCACCTCGTTCCAACAGTTCTTCACTGGTAAGCTTGGTCCCGCCTACAATATTTACGGGATAGGCGCTTCCAAGCGCAAAGTGACAGGAGGCATTCTCATCGATTCCGGTATTATAGAATACTCGGTTTAGGTTAGAGATCGGAGAATTATGCGGAACTAAGGCCATCTCACCGAGGTAGGAAGCACCTTCATCCGTCTCCAATAAGGAAGTCAAATGCTCACGTCCGGACTTCGCATCATAGGCAACCACTTTACCGTCTTTAAAAGTAAAGGTAATCCCGTCCACCAGTCGTCCGTTCAGGTTTAACGGAAGAGTACTGGAGACTGTTCCGTTTACTCCGGTGCGATGAGGCATGGTATAGATTTCTTCTGTAGGCATGTTTGCCACAAAATAAACCCCGCTTGCATTCTCACCGCCGCCTCCACGCCACAGATGACCTTCCGGCATCTCGACACGCAAATCCGTTCCCGGTGCGCGGTAGTGCAGGCTTTTATATCGTTTCGCGTTCATTCGCTCCTGGCTTTCCTTCAAGTTGTTGATATGCTCACGCCAAGCCGTAACCGGATCAACACTACCTACCCGGTTCATTTGGAACACGGCCTCCCACATAGCTTCGACCCGCTCTTCTTCCGGTAGATCGGCAAACACTTTATTAGCCCATGCTCGTGTAGGTGCTTTGACGAGGGACCAGCTAATTTTATTGTTGCGGGTATAATTCTGGTAATTCTTGCGGGCTACTGCCGCAGCTTTAACCGCTGCCGATACTTTTGAGGAATCAATGCCGCGGAACAACTCCGGGTCCGGCACTTTGATATGTAATACTGCTCCGTTGCCTTCAGCAAATTGCTCCAGCATATCTGCCTGCCACTGCGGATAATAATTGAAGGAATCCTCAGGTCCCTTTTCGTAACGGATACGTGTAGTAACCTCATCCTCCCATTCAACCATTACATATTTAGCCCCGGCTTCGTATGCCTTCCCCACAATAAGACGTGTAAGATCCACGGTTTCCAATGGTGCATGTATCATCAACACTTGTCCAGGCTGTACATTCACACCAACCTTAACAACCAAATTTGCGTATTTATCCAGCATTAGATCGAAATCCTTCATAACATTCTCTTCCTCCATATCTTTTATTAGCCAACCTTCTCTATTTATTTTAACGCAAAATCAGCTGGGTTGCGATTCTCGCAAGAAGAAACGGCTTTGCCGTCCTTACTAGGACGGTATCCGTTTCTCGTAGAAATATAAGCTAAGTATACTGAAAACTTATACTTTCTTATATTTACAAAAAAAACGGTCCCCCTAAGGGAACCGCCCTTTTAAAATAGAAAAAACCTCACGCTATTTCTTATCCACTTGGAGCAAAGTAATAGTCTTCAATGTATAAGTATGTGATATTTTATCTTCTGAGATTACATTAAGCTTAGTCAAGCTTGCGATCTTCGCCGAATCTGATTTGGAGAGCATTCTCCATACCTCTGGGTCTGATAGGGTTTCATAGAGCTTAATGTCATCATATTCCTTTCGATTTTGCGTAACCAGCTTGACCTTATAGCTTCCAATATCCACATCATTTTTCTCCTGCTCATTGCAATAAGTCACGATCTCCTGACGTAACTCCGCTAATTCCTTTTCTATTTCTTTGTGTTTCTGCTTAAGCTTGTAGTATTGCTGCACCTTTTTCTCCAACCTCTTCACGCTCCTTTATTTACATATCTATGCAGCAAAATATGAAGTAACCCCCTTATTAAGCAGAAGATAAATGGTATTGAAACCGTAATTATTTACAGCATATTGAAGTCTATTTGGTATAAAATAGATATTGTGGAATTCTATCGAAAATGTGTGAATGCTATTACTCTTGAGAGGATGAGATTATGGGAACCCCCAGTACAAGTCTTCAACTACCAAGAAGCTGTCCAGAAGCACAAGGTATTTCATCAGAAGCAATATCTAATTTCCTTACAACAATACATAACAACAAGCTGGAGCTGCACAGCTTCATGATACTAAGGCACGGTCAGGTTGTGGCAGAAGGCTGGTGGTCTCCTTACAAGGCAACACTTCCACATATGTTATTTTCGCTTAGCAAAAGCTTTACCTCAACCGCCATTGGTATCGCTGTCTCTGAAAACTTGTTGTCTCTCGATGATGCAGTGGTTTCCTTCTTCCCGGAGGAAGCACCGGACGTCATTTCGGACCATTTAGCTAAATTGAGTGTACGACATTTATTAATGATGGGAACCGGTCACGTCGTGGATACAATGGAGGCTATCCGTAAAAGCGAAGATGGGAATTGGGTGAAAGCATTCCTGAGTGAGCCTGTAGAGAAAGAACCCGGTACACATTTCCTCTACAACAACGGAGCTACCTACATATTGTCTGCAATTATTCAGAAGATAACTGGAAACACTCTATTGGATTTTCTGAAGCCGCGGCTATTTTCTCCTTTGGGCATTAAAGATCCAACCTGGGAATCCTGTCCAAGGGGTATCAACACTGGGGGGTATGGTCTAAGCATTACAACTGAAGATATCGCAAGATTCGGCCAATTCTATTTGCAAAAAGGAACTTTGGATAAGCAACGGATTCTGTCTGAAGAGTGGATTCATGAAGCGACTTCTAAGCAAATCACTACTGGGGACAGTGGAGATAGTGATTGGACACAAGGATACGGCTATCAGTTCTGGAAATGCCGCCATGGTGCTTATCGAGCAGATGGAGCATTTGGACAATTTTGCATCGTAATGCCGGAACAGGATGCGGTTATAGCAATAACAAGTGGAACGAACAATACTCAGGGTGTGTTAAATGCGATCTGGGATACTTTGCTACCTGCTATGAACGAAGAGTCGATTACTATAGAAGATCCTTCAGCAGCAGCCCGTTTAACTGAGCAAATAAACCTTCTGACGATTGACCCGCCACAGCTGCAGGCAGCTTCATCCTATGAAGAAATGATTAGCGGCAAAGTTTATAGACTGGAGGACAATGAAGAGAAATTGGATACCTTCTCCCTGACTTTCACTGCAAAGGGAGCCGAAATCATTCTTCAGAATCATAAACTCGATGCACAAGTCATTCACTGCGGAAGAGGTGTGTGGGCGGAGAGCTATGCCAGGATTCTTCAGGGCGCTCAGACCGATAATGCTATTATGGCCAGCTTCACCTGGATATCTGAAGATACGCTCCAGCTAACTCTGCTGTTTATTGAAGCCCCTTTCCGTATTACCATTGAAGTGAAAGTGGAGGACCATACGATAGTGCTTAATCAGCGGATCAACATATCCGATCAGAGTGATCCGGAAACGACTATCGGCAGAGCTATATAGCAGAAAGACCGGAAAAACTCTTTTCAGAGAGTTTCCGGTCATTTTATTTTTACTACCGCCAAAAAGTTGAACAGTCTGCCTTATCCAAAATATTATACTCGATCACTTTCTCAAGCAATGAGAAATCAACCGGACTATCCCATTTGATACGTATCAACTGTTTGGTGTGATCATAGCCAGCCTGCACAATTTCATCAGAAAAATGAAGAATCCCTGCCCTTTCAGGGGCAATAGCCAAATGTTGTTTGGCTACGCTAAATCCAATAATAAATGTGCCGTGATCGGTAAACATAGGCTGATTCCACGCGATTTTTGGCATTAAATCTGGAAACTTCTTAGTTACCCAAGCTAAAACTTCTTCCGTACGGGCCCGATGTTGCGGGTTATCCATATTCGCTAAGTACTCTGCAAAAACTTCCATGTTGCTCCCTCCTAAAATATAAGTGATCATTCTTCTTTTCCCCAAAAATTAGAATATGGTTATGAATAGACGATTGTAATAAATTAGAGGTGACTTATGAAATTATTTAAAAATGTCGATTTTTCGATTTCGGAACAAGGTATCAGTTCCGTCGAAAAGATTATCATTGGTGGCGTTAAACAGAGCATTTTAATACAAACGGAAAAACCAGGCAGTCCCGTCTTGCTTTTTATTCATGGAGGTCCTAGTATGCCGTTTCCTGGAGTTTCAAACCGTGGATCCGATTATGCATTGGTGACGACTACCAAGGAATTGATAAAATATTTTACCGTTGTTTTTTGGGATCAACGCGGCACAGGAAAATCCTATTCCAAAGCTATTCCGAAAGAAACCATGCACTTAAAACAATTCATCAATGACGCCCGAGATGTCACTGATTATTTAAGAAATCGATTCAATCAAGGAAAACTACATCTAGTTTCCCATTCTTGGGGTAGTGTTATCGCCTTGTCCCTCGCCTATACATATCCAGAAAGATACTACTCCTATACTGGATTTTCACAAATCACGAACTGGGTTGAAAATGATAAACTAAGTTACAAGTGGCTGCTAGAAAGAGCAAGAGAGACCAATAATCAAAAAGCATTACAGGAACTCTCTGCCGTAGGCGAACCACCTTATATGAAAAGCTTAAAGCAATGGGGTGTTATTCGGAAATGGCAGTTTAAATATAAATCTATGTTTCACGACGCAGGTGATAGTAAGTCTGCTACGTTCTTTACAGGTCTTAAAATCATGTTACGTTCGCTAGATTATTCTTTTATGGACATTTATAATTCTCTTGTTCGAGGCTTCAAACTCTCTTATACAGAAGAAATGTTGCTCGACATCAATACATTTGACTTTTTTACGGAGATCCCATCGTTACAAATGCCTGTCATGTTTATACACGGAAGCAAAGATAAACATTTCATGCCCGAACTAATCACTTGTTATTATGAAGCCCTCGATGCTCCAAAAGGCAAAAAGTTGTATTGGTCGGATAAATCTTCACATGCTTTTCATCTTGATGATGCAAGAGAAAATGAGCAAAGACTTATTCAACATTTACAGGATAATACGCCTTATTAAACGTTTGCAATTTCAAGAACAATCGGACAATGATCACTGCCCATTACATCACAATCTATTTGCGCATTCACCAATTGAGGTGCAAGCCGTGAAGAAGCCAGAAAATAATCAATCCGCCAGCCCACGTTCCGCTCTCTCACCTTCGGCATGTAAGACCACCAGGTGTAAGCTCCTTCTTTTTCAGGGTAGAAGTGTCTGTAGGAATCTATAAATCCGGAGTCTAGCAGCGTGGTCATCTTCCCTCTCTCTTCCATCGTAAATCCTGAATTCTCACGGTTAGATTTCGGATTCTTCAGATCAATTTCCTCATGGGCCACATTCAAATCCCCACATACAATGACAGGCTTAAGCTTGTCCAGTTCCTGAATATAGCTGCGGAAGCGGTCCTCCCATTCCACCCTGTCCTCAAGTCTGGAGAGGTCACGTTTGGCATTAGGTGTGTAGACATTGATCAAATAGAACTGCTCGAATTCAAGTGTTAAAATACGACCCTCGGGTTCCTCATTATCCTCTATTCCGTATCTTACGGAGAGCGGTTTAACTTTGGTAAATACAGCCGTTCCCGAGTATCCCTTCTTTAGTGCATAATTCCAATATTGATGATACTCCTCACCGAGCTCCAGTGAAATTTGCCCTTCCTGAAGTTTGGTTTCCTGTACACAGAATATATCTGCCGCACTTTCTTCAAAATAATCATAAAACCCTTTTGTTACACATGCTCTTAGACCATTCACATTCCAGGATATCATCTTCAAGTTCCTCAATCTCCTAACCAGTCACTATGATTACCTTAAGTGTAACATAAGTAAAGCTGTTTCCCTTGCCTAAGCGTGTTAAAATAACAAGGTTGACTACAACCAAATTCTAATGAAATGAACGAGGATCAGAATCTTATGAGAGCACCCAGATTACTACGAGGCTTTAACTTTTTATATTTTGCGCTGTTGGCGATGTTTATTCCTTTTCTTCCGGTCTATCTAGGTGAACAAGGCTTAAACCCGGCACAAATCGGCTTTATTATAGGAACCGGCGGCTTTGTAACCCTTATTGCCCAACCCTTATGGGGTATGATCAGTGATAAAACCAAGACCATTCGCAAGGTCTTATTGGTACTGCTGCTGTGCTCTGCCGTCTTCGGTTACCTATTGTACGATTCCAGCAGCTATGTCCAGCTTATATTATTCGCAATGCTGCTATATTTTTTCCTGATGCCTATTGATCCCCTGACCGAAAGCTTGAACTTCCGCATTGCCGAGGCTTCCGGGATCAGTTATGGTTCCATTCGCACGTATGGTGCACTTGGTTACGGTGTAATGGCGCTGTTAACCGGATATATGATGACCTATTATGGCGCACACAGTCTGGCTCTTCTTTTTGCTGGAATCTCTGTAATCAGCTTTATCGTCAGTTGGATAATGCCGGATGCACCCGTTACAGGGAAACCCGTTACACTAAGTAGTCTGAAAATTTTTCTGAGCAATAAGGAGACCTTGTTATTCCTTGTGCTCGTATTTATTAGCTCTGTTCCAGCAAGGATGAATGACACCTTTCTTGGAGTTTATATCCGTGAGCTAGGAGGAAGTCCTGAGCTGGTGGGACAAGCCTGGTTCCTGGCGGCAGGCAGCGAAATCATTGTATTCGCCTTAAGCTTCTGGTGGCTGCGTAAAGGAAAAGAATTGATTATCATTTCATTCTCAGGTGCCTTTTATTTTATCCGCTTCTTTCTCTCGGCCTGGATTACAGATCCACATTTGCTGGTCTACCTGCAAATTCTGCAATTGCTTACCTTTCCGGTGTTCTACTCTGCCGCAATACAATACCTTTACCGAATTGTGCCAGAAGAATGGCGGGCCACGGGACAAACGGTACTGGCATTGCTATTCTTTGGGGTATCAGGCATTCTTGCCTCTTACGTTGGCGGTGCTCTATATGAATCCTTTGGGGGCCAGATTTTATACTTGTCCGTATCCGCCATGTCGTTCTTGGGGATGTTGTTTGGATTCATTCTATATCAGATTTATGGAAGAAATTAGTCTTTCTTTTAGTGATAAGATCTAAATAAAACTCGGAGGATGACTTAATCGTGGTAGATAACATCCATATACTCATTCAGCGTCTAGAGGATCGGAAAGATCTAGAAACAGCAAAATCCATGTCCGCCTATATGCGTGACCAATTCTCTTTTCTCGGAATCAAATCTCCAGAACGCAGAGAAATAGTCAAGGAATTCCTGAAGCATTATCCTGCTAAGAAAGAGTGGCTGTCTATTCTATGGGATCTTCCAGAGCGGGAGTACCAATACTCCGCACTAGACATTTTACTTAAAGTTAGAAAAACATTGGAACCCGAAGATCTCCCGTTAATTGAAAGCTTCATCCTATGCCGATCTTGGTGGGATACCGTTGATCTATTGGCTACTAATGCTGCCGGCTATCTACTACATAAATCACCGCATTTGCAAGCAGATTATGGAGAAAAGTGGCTTCATTCCGACAACATGTGGCTTAATCGAACCGCTATTCTCTTTCAGCTACATTACAAGATGGACACAGACGAAGCCCTGCTATACCGCTATATCCTTACACATGCGGATTCCTCTGAATTCTTTCTGCAAAAAGCAATAGGCTGGGCGCTGCGTGAATATTCAAAAACGAACCCCGTCTCTGTTAAAGCCTTCATCGAAAAGGAAGATTTAAAGCCGCTCAGTAAGCGTGAAGGCCTGAAGTGGATTGGGAAAAGCTAACTTTCGAACTTGTAATGAGTTAGAATTCGAGGACAACTGCGGCAAGCTATATCATTGAATATATTATAATTCAAAAAAGGCATGTCTCAGGAATATAGAGACTTGCCTTTTTTGCTTGTCGTGTATGCTGCCATTTGGATAAAAAAGAGCTAATAATAGCTTAACCGCCTATAGCTATTGCAGTAAAAGTAATTGGACCAATAACTCTTGCAGTAGATGCTGGGTTACGGTTTTCCACTATTAATTGATAGTTTTGTGTTCCTAATGGAGCGTGTTCAATCATTTGCAAGGATACAAGAGAATATTCATCGACCCCATTAAAAGCATCTCCTGCCAATGCGTAGTAGATTTCGGTGCCTGCACGCCAAAGACGTACAATAACTTCCGGTTCTCCTACAATTGAACGATAACCAAATGTTGCTGTCAATTCTACCCTATTTGTGGCCGAAGCAGGGTTTGCAGGGTCAATATATACCGATGTCGTTGCAATGGAAACACCTACCGGGGTATTTGGTATCAGGATATTCACTCCGTTTGCAATGGGTGTCACTACAGTGGAATTGTAATCAATTATAACTTTAGACATATGTTTCATCTCCTTTTGTGTTGATACTCTATTCTATGAGACGTTAGAACAGATGCTTGGACATAGGGATTAATGAAGACACACAATTATTGAATGCTAGACTTACGTATTCTGCTCCATAAGCAGTTTTAGCTTAGATTCAGTGTTCGAATCACCGGCTGGAGTATAAATACTGCAGCGTAAATCCGAACTGCCTTGAACCTGTAATGAGGTTAGGTGGAACAGCATTTTCCCCGCTTTTGAATGTCTGAATTCCAGCACCACATCCGGAGCAGAGCTGACCCGGCTTTGCTCCCACAGGTCATTAAAAGATGGATGTACCTCTTTCATTTCCGCAATAAAATCGTCGTACCAGCGATCCTCTACATATTGCCCGTAATATGCCCGGAAAATAGATAAATAGCCTCTGACGAATTGCTCCCAGTTTACAGCCAGGCGTTGAAATTCCTTACGTACAAACAATAAGCGGATCATATTGCGTTCCTCTGCGGGCAGTTGAGCAAAATCGAGGAAGACATGGGCCGCTGCCTCATTCCACCCCACAATGCCGCAGCGTCGGTCCGATATAAGAGTGGGACAATATTTAAGCTCTTTTAATATTTTTTGCAGTGAAGGACTAATCTCAGAGAATTGCTCCTGTCGAAACGGTTCATTCTCAGGTCCGGTTTCCAGCGCCAATGCAAAAAGATACTTCCGCTCATCCTTTGTGAGTTGCAAGGCTGCAGCGATACAATCGAGAACCGATGAAGATACTTTAATATCCCGTCCCTGCTCCAGCCATGTATACCAAGTACTGCTGACCCCCGCGAGCTGGGCTACCTCTTCCCTTCTTAAGCCTGGAGTTCGTCTGCGCGTACCTTCCGGCAGTCCCACGGATGCTGGTGATATAGCCGCACGGCGTGCTTTTAAGAAATTCGATAACGCTTGAAGTCTTGTCTGATTAGACATATCGTAATCCCCCGTGACTTTCAGTGTGTTGTCTTACTGTAGTATTAATTATACTAGGATAAACTACAACTTGTAATAGGATAAATAAAGTGGAAAAATACAGGTATTAACACATATTTAGATCGTTTGAGGAGGCACTTATATGGAACGGGTAGTCATCACTGGGATGGGCTTAATATCACCCTTAGGGAATTCAGTTGAACAATTCTGGGATCGTCTGCGTAAAGGTGAATCTGGGATTTCTCCCATCACTTCCTTTGATACCTCAGGCTTTAAGACCAAAATTGCCGGTGTCGTTCACGACTTTGATCCTGAAGCCAGATTTGGCCGCAAGGAAGCACGGCGTATGGATCGGTTCAGCCAGTTTGCACTTGCAGCCGCTGAGGACGCATGGAAGGATTCCGGGCTTAATCTGGACAAGATTGACCGGGAACGGTTGGGTGTATATGTGGGCTCCGGTGTCGGGGGAATCCAAACCTTGATGGATCAAGGAACAATTCTAAAAGAACGGGGACCGGATAGAGTAAGTCCGACCTTAATTCCGATGATGATCTCCAATATGGCTGCGGCTATGATCAGTATCAAGCTTGGGGCACTAGGGCCGACAATGTCTCCGGTAACAGCTTGCTCTATCGGCAATACCTCAATTGGTGAAGCCTATCGACTGATTCGTTACGGTGGAGCGGATATCGTAATTGCCGGAGGATCTGAAGCGGCAGTTACTGAAATCTCATTAGCCAGCTTCGGCAATGCGACCTCCTTATCCACCCGAAATGATGAACCGGGTAGAGCCAGCCGTCCTTTTGACGGGAATCGTGATGGTTTTGTGATTGGTGAAGGCGGGGGAATCGTGATATTGGAATCCCTTTCCCATGCGCAGCGAAGAAATGCTCACATTCAAGGGGAAGTGATTGGCTATGGAGCCAGCTCCGATGCTTATCATATGGTCGCAACTCACCCGGAAGGCCTAGGAGCCTACCAAGCCATGAAGCTGGCTGTTCGCGAGGCCAGAATCGAACCTAAGGATGTAGATGTCATTAGCGCACATGCTACAAGCACCGTAGTGGGTGACCACTCTGAGACTAAGGCTATAAAGAGGTTATTCGGGGAAGATGCATATAAGGTACCCATTACTGCTAATAAATCCATGACGGGCCACGCCCTTGGTGCAGCCGGGGGGTTGGAAGCTATAGCATTGGTCAAAAGCCTACAGGAAGGCATCATCCCTCCGACCATTAATCAGGAAGAACCCGACCCCATCTGTGATTTAGATTATGTACCCAATACCGCACGTAAAGCTGTGCTCAACATAGGGATGTCTAATTCCTTTGGATTTGGCGGGCACAATGCGGTTATAGTGATACGAAAGTATGTGGGTTAAGAAGAAATATAAATAGTTTATACTTAAAACGGCTCTTTCTCAAAATCAGTGCTAGACTTTCCGTTTGCTTCACTGTACCGGGGACGATTTCGATCTAACTTCGCCTGATGCTCACCGGGTTTGGGGAATTACGCCTTACAGTAGCCGATTTGGGGTTGCGAACCAGTCCTTCGGCGAATTAGAGGGGAAAATGCCCGCTAATACCGACCGAAACGACTTTATTTTGAGGTGAAAGGGAAAATATCCCTCTAATCTTAGCCATGCCGCCCCAACGAGGTAAATCCTCAAAATTAGCGGGCGAAATCCCTTCTAATTACCCAAACGGGGTGCCGGGTACAGAAATAGAGGGGGAAAATCCCTCTATTAGGATATAACGGCTTTCTGTCCTTCCCGTCACAGTCCGTTTCTGCTTTTATTTTAGTCATTTTCACGACAATAAGGGCTCTGTAGTCCGTATCGCTTAAATCACTTTTTTCTCACACACGATGTTACATCAAGTACTGATTTTGGTGTTGTCTATTTCTTTTCGCCGGAAACATGGCTTCCCCAGATTGAAATGCCTTCCCTGGAGGTTGCGGTGAATGTCATCACCTGAGTACCCGTTCCTTCATTCCACTCTTTCAGAAACACACCTTTATACGCCGCTCCGTCAATGGTTAACAACACATTATGTTTCTCTGTAAGCTCCCAAGTTCCTGTTACCGCTCCTGATATCGTACCATCTTCAGCCAGCTCAATCAGTTCCGATTGGACAATATCAGCTGAGATGTCTTTATTATGGTTGATGTATTTGTATTCACCGATTACATCCTTGCTGCTATATTTGCCAATAGATTCTCCGCCATAGCGGTGTGGGGCAACTACCGGCCAACCGTCTGCGTTCATAAACATCTGATGCACTCTTACTTCATACGCCTCTCCTTGTTTCGGGAAACGGGTATGAAAAATAAGATAATACTTGCCTGTTTTTTTATCATAGTAAGCCGAATTATGACCTGGTGAGACATAACCCCCTGCAACCCCGCTACCTACGGGTTCCCCCTCCGAATTCTGGAATTCGAAGTTACCCATTAACTTTACCCCATATGGAGAGTAAGCTGGATCATCAAAAAGAACACCAGCAGTTCCCTGCGCCTCTATCATATTTTGATCTTGAGAATCGGTAAACGGTCCGTCCGGTGATTTGGAACGTGCCACACGGATGTTATAACCGCCATTTGCGGTAAGACCGCCATAGGAGAGAAATAGATAATAGTAATTCGTTTCAGGACTATACAACATATATGGACCTTCAATCCGAGCATGATTAGCACCCAGAAGTTTTTTACCGTAACCTTGGTCGGGTAGTGGGAAGCCTGTCTTCGTATCCATTTCCAGAATAAAGATGCCTCCAGAATAAGAACCATAGACCATCCATAACTTACCGTCCTTATCGAAGAAAACATCGGGATCCACCACATTGGGCTTCTGGGTAGAATCATAGATTTCACCGTCGCTTCCCGCACTGGTCATCCCTGACTTTAGAATAACACCTAAATTCTTATAAGGTCCCTCGATCTGATCCGACACGGCAATTCCCAGTGCTGAGAGCGGAGAATCGCCTTTACAGGCATCATAATACATGTAGTACTTGCCGTCTGCCAGCTGTATGACGTCCGGCGCCCAAAGTGTCTTTGACTTCGCCCAAGTTAACGTCTCCCTTAATTCTTCAGTTACATTAGGGATCAGCGGATTACTATCAGTCACTCCTGCAGATATTTGTGTCCAAGACATTAGATCCTGTGATTTGGCGGAGGCCAGGTGGGAACCGAAAACATAATAGGTATCGTCCACTTTGATTACGGAAGGATCATGAACCGAAACATTCTCATAAACCGGTGGTGCTGAAACATTATTGTCAGTGCTGCTGCAGGCTGCTAATAAAGATACGGAAATGAATAAGGTCAATGTTCGTCTTCTCATCGCTCTACCCCCTATATGTATACCCTTACATTTTGGTGCGTAAGCTGGAAATAGTCAATGGTTTTATTTAAATATATATGATTCTATTTACGTTTATATAAACTATAATGACCAAAAAAACGCCAAGCTGCATGAAGCAACCTGACGCCTAATAAGCTTCTTACTTTTTACTACTCCCCGTTCTCTACTAATATCGGCTCATCATATACACCTTTCAGAACCCTCCGCTTGTTCATAACTACTTCAGGCGGTTCTACAGCTGGTGCATACGGATGCAGCAACCATGACTTTACTAGATGTGTATTGGAAACCTTGTACACAGGAGGCTCCTGCTTGTGATCTATCTCCAAAGCGTAGGTGCTCCGTATCGCAAAAGCATCTCCAACCGGCGGTCTGATTAAGTCCGGCGGTGTACCTGGTATAGCAGTCAGCAAAGTTCCTTTGCTCTCCAAGCTGGGCATTGAAGCTAGTAGCCCCCAAGTGTAAGGATGCCTTGGATCATAGAAAATCTCTTCCGCAGTACCCATTTCAACAATCTGCCCGGCATACATAACCGCTACCCGATCCGCCATTCGTGCCACAACACCCAGATCATGAGTGATAAAAATAATCGCCGTATCTATTTTTTTCTGTAGTTCCTTCATTAAATCCAGAATTTGCGCCTGTATGGTTACATCTAGTGCAGTAGTCGGTTCATCTGCAATCAGCAGCTTAGGATTGGCAGCCAAGGCCATGGCGATAACCACCCGTTGGCGCATCCCTCCACTGAACTCATGTGGATATTGGTGGAACCTTTTTTCCGGAGAAGGAATGCCTACCAGGTTCAATAATTCAATCCCCCGTTTGACCGCGTCGTCATTAGAAATTTTCTCGTGTTTGAAAAGAACCTCCGTAATCTGTCTACCGACCTTCATCATCGGATTTAGTGATGTCATGGGATCCTGAAAAATCATACCGATCTCTTTACCGCGAATCTTTTGCATTTGTTTATCCGTCTTACTAATCAAATCCTGTCCGTCAAAAAGAATTTGCCCACGTTTATATTGACCTTGCGGCGTTGGAATCAACTTCATGATCGCCTGCGAGGTTACACTTTTACCAGAGCCGGATTCGCCTACAATAGCTAAGGTCTCACCCTTATCTACATGAAAGCTGACCCCGCGGATGGCTTGAACTTCCCCGCCACGTATTTTGAAAGAAATTGCTAAATCCTTTACCTCTAAAAGGTGCTCCATCCCTTCACCCTCTCAATTCTCACTGTATTTATGATAATGATTATCATTATTAATAACCACAGGGTTAATTTTAGCTAGATTATTAGGGTGGAGTCAAGATGTTTCTGAATTATTCTGTAAATCTTGCCCAACCTTGCAGTAAATTATCATGCGCCCATTGGATATGCCCTTCACTCTCATACTTGCGGGAAAAACACTCAATGAAATATATAAGATCGATATAGAGGTCATACAGCTTTTTCCGGGCACGTTCGTTAGGACTGTCAAATCTGCTGCCATACCCCTTGTAGAAAGATTCTGAATTCTCAATATACCGGAAATAATATTCCATTAAAGGATCGCCCCACAACGTCCGCTCCCAATCAATTAACGCTACAATTCTACCCTCACGTACAAATACATTCCCATCCCAAAGATCCCAATGAACAAGCCGAGGTTCTGTGACCTCATCCAATACATGAAATTGTTCCGCTAATTTTGATTCTAGAGTTTCATAGGAAATCGGCATTGGCGCTCCAAAATGTCGGGCATCATTCAGCAGGTTATTCATTAAGGTCATGAATACCTCTCTCCACGAACCTTGCGAACTGTGCACGAAGCCGTTAAATAAACCGAATTCCGATCCTTGGATCTCGTTAATCATACGATTATACTGTCCAAGCTCGAATTCAATCATTCCTTTTTCCTCAGGTGTTAGTGCAGCTTTCACTTCATCGTAAGGCTGACCATCAATAACCTCCATGAAAAAATAGTCACAAGGAAACACTTTGCGGCTATTGTCAAAGGCATATACTTCAGGAACGGGTACGGTTCCTTTAGACTTCATTAACCGCAGTGCATCGACTTCTGAAACCATAATATTATGCTCATAGCTTAATGTTTGAATTTCTTGCGTTGGAGCTACCTTCAGAATCGTTGACCTTCCATCCGACAAAAGGAGCTTGTATGCTGCATTAAAATAACCCCCTGTTAATTCCTTACTTTCCTTAATCCCTATCTGATCTCCAAAAGTAGTTCTGACTAACAGTTCCTGCTGCTGATCTGAAATTTTGGTTTTTGTCTGACTTTCCATAAATAAACTAACACCCCATTCGAAATTTATTAATAATTTTAAACAATACTTCTCCTTGGAGCCGAGAATGGTTAGAATAGGAGGAGTCACTGTTATTGGCTGTACGGATTATTCATTAGGAAGCGAGGAATCTAACTCCATGATTATCAAGCCAAGAACACGCGGATTTATATGTACAACCGCACATCCTGTGGGCTGTGCCCGTCAGGTACAGCAGCAGGTGGTATATGTACAGGCCCAACCTGAGATTAAGGGACCTACTAAGGTTCTCGTGATTGGCGCCTCTGCAGGATACGGTTTGGCTTCCAGAATTACGGCTGCCTTTGGTGCAGGTGCCAGTACTGTAGGTGTATATCGCCAAAGCGCCAGCAGCGAGAATCGAACGGCATCTGCCGGTTGGTACAATTCTGCCGCATTCGAGAAGCTGGCGCAAGACGCCGGTTTGCTGTCGTTCAGTGTAACGGGGGATGCCTTCTCTAACGAGACGAAGCAAAGAACCATCGAACTGATACGTCAGGAACTGGGTCAGGTTGATCTGGTGGTGTACAGTGTCGCATCCGGTCGGCGTATCCATCCTGTGACGGGTGAAACCTTTTCTTCAGTACTTAAACCGCTAGACAGTACTTATACCAATAAAACGGTCAATTTTCATACCGGAGAAGTAAGCATGGTGTCGATTGATCCTGCTAAGGAAGAAGAAATTACAGGTACTGTAGCTGTGATGGGTGGAGAAGACTGGCAAATGTGGATCGATGAACTTCAGCAAGCCGGCGTGCTCGCCGATCATGCAGTGACCATAGCCTATTCTTACATGGGTTCAGAGATAACTCAACCCGTTTATCGTGAGGGTACCATTGGACGGGCAAAAGACCATCTTGAAAAAACTGCCCACCATATTAACAAACAGCTGGCTTCACGCGGAGGCCGGGCATATGTGGCGGTAACAAAGGCTCTAGTGACCCAATCCAGCTCAGCAATCCCCGTAGTTCCGCTGTATATTTCCGCTTTATACAAGGTGATGAAGCAAAAGGATCTTCACGAAGGCTGTATTGAACAAGCCTATCGACTGTTCTCCGAGCACTTATATACTGCGGGTGGAACGAAGGTAGACAGCAAAGGGCGAATACGGATAGATGATTGGGAATTGCGCCCCGATGTACAGGAGGAAGTCACAAGACTGTGGGCTGAGTTGTCTACTGACAATATTAATGAGCTTACCGATCTTTCAGGCTACCGCCGCGAATTTTTCCAGCTCTTTGGCTTTGAGATCGAAGATATCGATTATGACGCGGACATAGATCCGAAAGTGAGTATTCCACATTTGCGTTAGAGATCGGAATGAAAACAAAAACTAGCCAGTCTTCAGTAATTCTGAGACTGGCTAGTTTTTTAACCCTTTACACCTTTATAGAATTAAACCCACCACATCTCGCCAAGCGGCTCTTCAATCAAAATTTGACTAAGATTGTCTACGGCTTTGGAGAATCCTTCTTCTACCGACATCAATCCGTCTTCATGCTCAATACTAACTACATAGTCATACCCTACAAGACGAAGAGCACTCATGATGTCAGCCCAAGTCTTCATATCATGACCATAACCTACAGTACGGAACTGCCAAGCGCGATCAAGCATTTTTCCATACGACTGCATATCCGTTAATCCATGCATATTCACGTTGATTGGATCAATGACTGTATCCTTCGCGTGGAAGTGGTGAATTGCCCCTTTACGACCTAATAGATGAATTGCTTGTACAGGATCAATCCCTTGCCACCACATGTGACTTGGATCCAGATTGGCACCAATGACTTCGCCTGCTGCTTCTCTAAGACGGAGCAAGGTTGCCGGAGAGTGAACGGAGAACCCGCCATGCAGCTCCAGTCCAATCTTCACATCATGCTGGGCCGCAAATGCTCCCCATTCGGTCCAGTAAGGAATAACTTTATTCTCCCACTGCCAAGTAAGAATTTCTTGATAATCATTTGGCCAAGGAGCCACAGGCCAGTTCGGATACTTAGCATTCTCGTGATCACCCGGGCAGCCGGAGAACGTATTTACTACAGGTACCCCAAGTTTCTGCGCTAATTTAACTGTATTCACGAAATCCTCGTGATCCTTGCGGGCAAGCTCCTTTTGCGGATGCAACGGATTGCCGTGACAGCTTAACGCACTGATCATCAGTCCACGGGATTCAACCGCATGTTTGAATTCCTTCAGTGCTGTCTCATTCTCCAGCAGCAGCTGGGGATTGCAATGGCTATTACCGGGATACGCCCCAGTGCCGATTTCAACTGCTTTAAGTCCTTTGGAAGCTACATAATCCAATGCATCCTCCAGCTTGCGTCCGCCAAACAATACCATAAATACTCCAAGTTTCATGGTGTGTCTCCTCTCATTTTCGTCTTAATTATCGGAAGTTCCATCGAAATAAACGGCACGGCCAGTCCGCGCTGATTCATATACAGCTTCCAATATTTGTGTAACAACAAAAGCCTGCTCAGGTTTCACAACGGGTTCCTTATCTTCTCTAACTGCTTCCAACCATAAGCGTGCTTCACGGTCAGCATCTGTTTCTTCTCCACCTGAGTAGAAAGCTACACCGCCTGCAGAAAGATCAACTTTAGTCTCATAAAGATGTCCGGCACGCTCTCCGTTCAAACGAAGTCCGTCTTTCATATCCGCTCCGCCTTCAGTACCGGCAAGAAGGGTCTTTGCTTCACCAAACTCCGAAACGTTCAGCGCCCAGCTGGACTCAAGAACAATGGTTGCTCCGTTTTCCATGGTGATGAAACCAAAAGCTGAATCCTCAACCTTGAATTTCTCCGGATCCCACGGTCCAAAGGCATTCGCTGCATTTTCTTTATGTCCAAGCTTATGGAAGACAGAACCTGTTACACTGCGAGGCTTGTAGTTATCCATCATCCATAATGTCATATCCAGTGCGTGTGTACCAATATCGATAAGCGGGCCTCCACCTTGCTTCTCTTCATCCAGGAATACGCCCCAAGTAGGAACGGCACGACGGCGAAGCGCGATGGCTCTGGCATAATAAATATCACCAAGATCTCCGCTATCGCAAAGACCTTTCAAATATTGACTATCCGTGCGGAAACGGTTCTGATAACCAATCGTTAGTTTTTTGCCGGTACGGCGTGCTGCGTCCAACATTTCTTGTGCTTGAGCCGTTGTCTTCGCCATTGGCTTCTCACACATAACATGGCAACCCGCTTCCAATGAAGCAACTGTAATTGGCGCATGGCTATCATTAGGCGTACATACATGAACGATATCGAATCCGCCTTCTTTAAGCATTTCGTTGTAATCACTATACACCTTAGAGCCCTCTGAACCGTACTTGTCAGCAGCTTCTTGTGCACGCTCTAATTCGATATCGCAAAAAGCAACCATTTCAGCATCCGTTTGACGCGATAAGCTTGGCATATGTTTCCCGGTTGCGATACCACCGCAACCGATAATAGCTATTTTCAATGTTTTAGACATGAACTTTTCCTCCTTGTTGTGCGTACTGTTTAACCCATTTCAAGCTGTCTGCAACACTCTCTAGCGGCGAACGGCTGCAATAATCCTGTTCAACGATCGCCCATTCCACGCCTGCGGCTGCAGCGGCTTCCAAGATATCGGGAAGATTAACTTCCCCTTCTCCCAACACTACCGTTTCTGCTGAACCATCCTCACGCTTCTTCATATCCTTCAAGTGAATGATCGGTAACCGTCCAGCATATTTGTTGATATATTGTATCGGGTCAAATCCGGCATAATAAACCCAACAGGTATCCATCTCTACTTGTAGCAGATCTGCCGGTACTTCTTCAAAGATACCATCAAAGGCGGTAACCTCCCCGTAGTGCTCCGTGAATTCAAAATCATGGTTATGGTAGGACAATACCGCACCGCGTGCTTTTACTTTTTCCCCAATGGTTCTCAAATCGGCAGCGACCTGCGCCCAATTGCGTTGTTCCTCTGTCAAGTAAGGAACGATCAAGTTCGTATTGCCGATAGCAAGGTTAAATGAAATTTCTTGCTCCGTATCATTCAGCAAGGCATCATAAGGGCGATGTGCTCCGATAGCAACCATTCCGGTTTCTTCCAACAACTGCTTAACTTCCTCTGCACTACGTCCGAAGAAATGATAAAATTCCACGCCACTGTAACCCATATCGGCTACCTTACGCAGCGTTCCTTCAAAGTCCTGCTCAAGCTCTGCTCTAAGTGTGTATAATTGCAAACCAATCTTCAACATTACTCAATCACTCCAATTAGTGTAATGGTTCCTGAACAAAAGAGCTGTCAGCTAAAAATACTAAAAAATTAACCTAATTTACATGGTAATATGAAAGCGTATAAAATAAAATGAATAATATGATTTTAACATGAACAATCTGATCATCTTTTCAGAGTACTCACTTTTAATTTACATTAACATACAGGAAATGAAGGAACCGCACTTTCGGGTTTTGATTCATAAATATCAAAATCTTTTACGACTTCACGAGTTCGGCCGGCTTCAAATACAGCCTCAATTAGGTTTAATACCCGTAACACTTCTGCATTCTTGACAATAGGTTCTGCTGATCCTTGTATGACTGCAGCGAAGTTATCATAGAAACTGGATGGGTGTTCATAAGCTGCAGGCAATGCTTCCGTGATTGTCGACCCTTCAGAAGGAGGAGCCATCGTTTTGGTTAATCCTACACCTGCTTGAATAGGTTTCGGCTCGATTCTCTCGACCTCATTGTTTCTCATCACCATTCTACCTTTTAAAGACCAATCTTCAATGATAGCAGAACCCTCAAGACCTTTAACATACCATCGTGGAAGCGTAATGAAATTCGTGGTTCCCACCTCAACAACAGCCGTTACACCGTTCTCAAATTGCAGAAATGCCTCGAACCCATCATCAACCTCATCGCCTAAAATAAAGCTTAAACGACCGGTTACACTGGTGATTTTGCTATCGATCATGACGATTAACTGATCTAATAAATGTACACCCCAGTCCAAAAGCATACCTCCCCCGTAGGCCTCTATACGACGCCAGTCACCCGGAATACCATTAGCTCCGTGTACTCGGGATTCGATCTGGAACAGATCACCGATTGTGTGTTGATCGTACAAGCTTTTGATAATTAGGAAATCCTCATCCCAACGTCTGTTCTGATGGACCATTAATACGCGACCCGTCTCATCAGCTACAGACATCATTTCTTCGAAATCCGCTCTGCATAGGGTCACCGGCTTCTCGCAAACGATGTGCTTTCCAGCTCTCATTGCACGAATAGCAAGATCTTTGTGGATATCATTTGGTGTGGCAATGACTAGCACATCAACTTTAGGATCATTCAACACAGCCTCATAACTCTCATAAGCGTGGTAACCGTCCTCCGTAGCAGCCGCTTGGCGTTCCGAAATAACGTCATACGCACCCACTACTTCCAGTCTTTCATTGCCTTGGATCAACTTACCGTGATAACTTCCCATACCGCCATATCCAATAATGACTACCGATTTTTTTGTAGTTTTCATGGAGTCGACTCATCCTTTTTCTGGTTTATTTTAAAGGTTACAATTTATGGAGAGAATGCTTCCGAATAGACCAATTTGGCTGAAGTGCTACTTTAGAAGCTATTTACATGGTAATCTTAATGAACATATAATAAAATGAATAATATGATACATACATGAACAATTTGGCTATTATTTTAAAAACCTAGGAGGAACCATGTCACAAGCAGCTGCCTGTCATGTTTTGTCTGCCGGATTTTCCTTTCACCGCAAGCCATTTCATATGTCACAGAGTGAAGGAATTAAAAACTATCTCCTCCGTCTTCAGACGGAAGGGCGAAGCAGAGCTTTGATTGATGGAGTTATTTCTCCCGTTGAAAGCGGAGATCTTATGCTGTTTGCCCCTAACGATCCGTATTATTTAATTATTGATAAGGAAAGCTACCCTGTAGGCAAACCCCGTATCGAAAGTGGTGATTATCACATCTTTTGCGGAGGTGAATGGGTGGAAGAGTGGTGGAGCCGTACCTCACGCCCATCTCGCATTAGCATACCTCTGAGTGACGGGTTTTTAGGCCTATTCCGTCAGCTTGTGCTTGAGCAGCGGAGATTATCCGACTTCTCTCCCGAAATTTCAGGATGTTACCTGCAAATACTATGTATGGAAATTGATCGAATCATATCCGATAAACCGGCGATATCTCCCAAAAGCTATTTGGCATCGCGGATGAAGCAATATGTTGAGGAGCACGCTGCTTTTCCATTCCGTTTGGAGGATGTGGCTGCCCATGTGGATATTTCCGTCTCGAGAGCGGTTCACCTTTTTAAAGATTCCTTCGGAACCAGTATTGTCAAATACGTAAATGATGTACGGCTTGAAATGGCCAGAGAACGAATTACTTTCAGCCCAATGCCCCTCGAGCATGTAGCAGAGACTTGCGGTTTTGCCAATTACACCTATTTTCACCGGATATTCCGGAATCGATTTGGCATGTCACCCAAGGAATTTCGAGTATTCAGCAGAGAGAGGATATAAATAGCAACGCAAGTCAAAAAATCCCCACAAAAAAGGAGCGCCATCATACGTGATTCGCTCCTTGTGTTTAATCTTATTCAGTTGCTGCTTCTTACTCGGTGTAATACGGACATGCTGTGATATCGCACCATAATCTCCATTGGATCTTCGATTGTTCGCTGAGCACCAAGTTCCGGACCGCTCGGCTTTTAGTAGAACTTTCTTTGTTTTTGTACGTGCCATTAATTTCACTCTCCTATTCAAATGTAGGTTTTTCTTTCAGTCGATCTACTCTCATCTTAACATAAAAAAGAGGTTCCCACAGCCAGTAAAAAGACACCATTTACTCCCCAAACATCTGAAACTAGACATACTATCTGCTAGGCTATGAATCCAGTATACTTACATTAAATGATAATCCTATCTTTCTAAAAATAGATTCGGAGGAAAAAACATGCAATATGAAGTTTTGTATGAAGGTGCCTTTGCCATGCTGAAGGTGAAATTGAACTCTGGTGAAAGCATCAAAGCCGAAATGGGCGCTATGGTGGCTATGTCACCTAATGTTGAATTAAGGGGTACAGTGGATGGCGGTTTAATGCGGGGACTTGGCAGAATGCTCAGTGGAGAAAAGTTTTTCTTCCAGGAACTTACGGCTACGCGAGGATCAAGTGAAGTGCTGCTGTCGCCGGGATCATTGGGGGATGTTCAGGCAGTTGAATTAGACGGATCTTATAAGCTTTATGTTCAAAAAGATGGATTTCTCGCGGGTACTCAGGGGATTCAGGTAAATACCAAGATGCAGAATTTGGCCAGAGGTTTCCTATCCGGCGAAGGATTCTTCATCGTGGAGATCAGCGGCAGCGGCACAGTCTTCCTCTCCTCCTTCGGAGCCATTCATGCGATCAACCTGGAAGCTGGAGAAGAAATGATTATTGATAATGGACATCTTGTAGCGTGGCCGGATTATATGGATTACAAAATTGAAAAGGCAGCCTCAGGCTGGCTGAACAGTTTAACTAGCGGTGAGGCCATTGTCTGCCGCTTCCGCGGTGAAGGTGTTGTACTGGTACAAAGCCGTAACCCAGGCAACTTCGGAACATGGATCAGATCATTTGTGCCTACTCGAAGCTAAGTTACTGTAACATAAGGCTAAAAAGGGTGACACGGAATTCACGTGTCACCCTTTTTATATACGACTCTAGGTTACAACTCCGCTGCTTAAGATACTGCCTTGCATTCCTTATCCTTTTTACAGCCCGTTGATTTACAGGAGTTATACGAGCCTTTGAAATCCAAACGGTGATCCGTCACCGTGAACCCGTATTCCCGCTCCAGACGGCTCTCCAAATCCACCAACCAATCATCTTTAATCTCTTCCAGCTTCCCGCATACATTACAAATCAAATGATGATGCATATGAGCCTGCTCATCACCACGCAAGTCATATCGCGCAACTCCGTCGCCAAAGTTCATTTTCTCAACGATATGAAGCTCCGTTAACAGTTCCAATGTTCGATACACTGTTGCCAATCCAAGATGAGGATAGCTATGTTTGACGATCATATAGACTTCTTCCACACTTAAATGGTCCTTCTCATTGTCCAGCAATACCTGAACAATAGCTTCTCGTTGTGATGTTAATTTATAGTTTTGTGCTGCAAACTGTTGAGCTATATGTTCTATGGGATTCATAAGCATCTCCTGCCTTCTTGTATCCAGTGATAATTAGTAATCGTTACGAAATAAGCATAACAAAATAACACCCAAATGAAAAGAGGCTGCCTACCTGCAACATTAGTCCTTACAACTTCGTTAAAGAAGAAAATAGAGGCCATCTTAACGTGCCCAATCCTACTATGAGGTGAATAAGATATGAACATTAAAAAAAGTGCAGTAACAGCGATAACAACCTTATCGATTCTCTCCTTCACACTTGGAGGCCAAATCTCCGCCGCTGGTGGCAGCTTCAACGATCTCGGTAATGTTACTGGAACCGAAAAAATCATTTCTCTGAAGGATCAGGGATTAATCAAGGGGGTAACGAATACACAGTTTCTACCCAAGAATCTAATGACCGCAGGCCAAGGAATTCAATTCATCTCAGGCGGACTTCAATTAAGCCTGGCAGCCATAGATTTCAACAAAGCCCCGATAGCGAGCGAGATCTTCAAAAAAGTAAAAGACAATGCGTGGTATGCCGAGGCTTTCATTAATGCTCACTACAATGGTGTAGACATTCCTAAAGATATTGATCCGTCCAAGACCATGACCAAGGAGCTTTTCACTGCATTATTAGTACAAGGTGTTGAAAAAGCTGGAAATCTGCCTATGATCAATATCGTGCCAGTTGAAATCTCAGACGATAGTCAATTAGATCCTTCGTATCAAGGAAGTGTTCAGCGTTCTTTGAAATACAATATTAGTACCTTGGATGCCAACAGGAAGTTTAACCCGAAAAGTGAGCTTACCCGTGCCGAAGCTGCTATAATGTTGTACAACGCCCTTGAATATTTAAAAGCTCATCCCGCTCCGGTGCAATAATAGCCGTAGTACTACAGATAGTAAAAACTCCGAAGACCACGGGTAAAAGTGGCTCTCGGAGTTTTTTCATTATTAACTAAAAGATAAAGTTTATTCAGCTTCACCGCTTAGTCTGTTTAGAAACTGCAGAGCGCGAGGGCTTTTTGGATGTACCAATACTTCCTGAGGAGTTCCTTGCTCCAAGATATGACCATTATCCATCAGGATAATCGTATCGGCGACATCCGCAGCAAACTTCATCTCATGGGTGACGATAACCATAGTCATCCCTTCAGCAGCCAGCTGCTTAATAACCTTCAGCACTTCACCGACCAATTCAGGATCAAGGGCTGATGTAGGCTCATCGAACAGCAGTACCTCCGGTTCAACAGCCATCGCTCGGGCAATACCTACCCGCTGCTGCTGTCCGCCTGACAACTGATGCGGATATGAATCTGCTTTTTCAGAAAGCCCTACCTTCTCCAGCAATGCCAGAGCGCGTTTCCGTGCATCCTCTTTAGGCAACTTCTGGACTGTGATCTGTCCCTCCATAACGTTGCCGAGTACGGTCATATGTGGGAATAGGTTGTAGGATTGAAAGACCATCCCTGTTTTTCTGCGCAGCTCCAAAACACTTTTTTGTGGAACCTTTTTAACATTTGTAAAATCGAGCTTCGTATCCCCGAGGACAATACTCCCCCGGTTGGGAACCTCCAGCAAGTTGAAACAGCGCAGCAAAGTGGTTTTACCGGAACCAGAAGGACCAATAATAACAAGTACCTTGCCATGCTCAAGCTTCAGATTAATACCTTTCAATACCTCAAGGGATCCAAATGATTTATGCAAATCATGTATCTCAATCAAGTTTATCTTCTCCTTTAACTCGCAGAGTATCGGTCAAACCGCTTCTCCAGGTAGTTTTGCAGAGTGGACAGAACGGTGCTGAATAGCAGGTAGATTACTCCCACTTCACTGTATATCAGAAGTGGTTCATAGGTCGTTGCGACAACCTGCTGTGAAGTTCTGAACATTTCTACATAAGTGATGGTTGCTGCAAGCGAGGTGTCCTTAACCAGACTAATAAAGGAGTTGGCGAGAGGCGGAATGGATACTCGCGTAGCTTGTGGCAGGATAACGCGACGCAATGCCTGTCCACGGGTCATGCCAACCGAAAAGGCAGCTTCCCATTGGCCTTTATGTATGGAAATTATAGCAGCACGTACTATTTCTGATGAATAGGCTCCTACACTAAGCGAGAATCCAATTACGGCCGCAGTAAATGGTTGCAGTATTATTCCAACGGCAGGTAAACCATAAAAAATAATAAATAGCTGAACCAATAAGGGGGTTCCTCGAATGACCCATACATAGAAACCGGCAATCAGTTTCGGAATTCTCCAAGAGGAAAGGCGAACCAGTGCAGTTAATACAGCTAGCAATAATCCAATTGCAAATGAAACGAGAGTGAGTGGAATTGTAAAAGCCACCCCGGCTTTTAGCAGGGGTAGCAATGTATCGATTAATATCTGTATTTTACGGTCATCCATTATTCAGACATCCTTTTTTGGCATGAATTATTTGGAAACGTCAGCTCCAAAATATTTCTCGGAAATTTTCAGGTATGTTCCGTCGCTCTTCATTTCAGTGATGGCATCACTCACGGCTTTGACTAATTCGTCATTACCCTTCAAGAAGACAGCTGCACTTTGTGAACCTTCAGCGATTTCATCTACCACTTTAATTTTTACATCCGGCTTTTGCTTTTTCAAGTCCAGGTAAGACAATCCGTCGTTTACTGTTGCATCAATACGTCCAGAGGTCAGTAGGTCAATTGCCTGATTGAAACCTTCAGTACCTACGATCTCAGCACCATTGTCAGTTGCAATCTTGGAAAGGTTACTGGTTAGTGATTGGCCAGCCTTCTTACCCTTCAGGTCCGCAAAGGACTTAATGTCTTCATTATCTTCGCTAACAATCAGCACGGCTTTGGAAACGATGTAAGATTCGGAGAAGTCATATTTAGCTTTGCGTTCATCCGTAATAGAAACTTCATTAAAGATAACATCGAAACGTTTAGCATCCATCCCGGCGAAGATTCCGTCCCATTGAGTTTCGAAAAACTCAGGTTCCACACCCAAACGCTTGGAAACTTCCTCAGCAATTTCAACGTCAAAGCCTGTAAGTTTACCAGCTGCATCATGGAAGGTAAATGGAGCATATGTACCTTCTGTACCGATACGCAGCTTGCCGCTGGCTTTAACAGCCTCAAGACTATTCTGATCAGCAGCAGGTGCAGTACCCTCATTCGTTGCCGCTGTTGGTTCAGCAGCCGTATTGTTATTGGCATTATTCCCGCATGCCGCTACAAATACCACGGTCAGTGCCAATAGAATCATTATACTAATCTTTTTCATTGTAAATCCCCTCTCTAATCCTTCTCTGTATGTGTGTTGTACAACCCGGTAAATTGAATAGTACACTGTCATGTTATCTCCGTCAATACTTTTTCCGATAATAATCATCGGAATTATGATGATAGAGAGTTCTATGCTTTTAGTCACCATTTATCAACCCTGTTTATCTTACCCCAAATTGGCGAATTGTCCTCTTGGAAGTTAGAGTTTTCACGGAGATACCAAAGAACAGATTTTAAAAGGGATAATTACGCTGTTTGTCACAGGACTCCGCAAATCTTAATATAGTTAAGGCTTAAGTCTCTCCCAACTCTTTACATATCGATAAGATATGGTATATTTAAAAGCACTTAAGAATTCAATATTGACCTATTTATTTCACTAGGGGAGTCTACTTGACTGAGATGGAGTTAAACCTCCGGACCCTTGGAACCTGATCTGGATCATACCAGCGGAGGGAAGTGGAACCGGACTTTCAAGTGATGCATACCTATGCAGACGAGAATTTTGGGCCCATTCATTTCCTTTGGAGATGGATGGGCCTTATTTGTTTGGAAGGGGGTTTGTCTACGAACACAATGATCTCAATCAATGATTTGTCCTACTCTTTTGATCCTCAGCAGAAGTACCCGGTTCTATCAGGATTGTCTATGAACGTTAAGCATGGAGAGTTTGTCTCCGTCATCGGTGCCAGCGGTTGTGGAAAAAGCACTCTTTTCAAGATTATTGCAGGACTGTCGGAACCCACTAGCGGTGATATCATCTGGCAAGATGCTACCTCCTCTGCAAATACCCGACTAGGGAACATTGCCTACATGCCTCAACAAGACCTTTTACTGCCCTGGAGGTCGGTATTGGACAACTGTCTTCTGCCGTGGGAAGTAACTCAGAACCGCTCAAAAGCGGAAACGATCTCACTGATACGCGAGATGCTGGAGCGCTTTGGTCTTGCAGAAGTGGAACAAGCTTACCCGAATGAATTATCGGGTGGTATGAGGCAGCGGATCGCTTTTCTAAGAACGCTTGTAACCGGAGCGGATCTTATGCTGTTGGATGAACCCTTTGGCGCTCTTGACGCTATAACTAAACGGGAAATGCACAAGTGGCTTACCGGGTTATGGGATGGACTTGCGAAGACGGTTCTATTCATTACGCATGATCTGGAGGAAGCGATTCTGCTTAGCGATCGAATCTACCTAATGTCCGGCAGTCAATCAAAAGCTCCAATGCAGGAATTTATCGTTGATTTACCGAGACCCAGACACTCTGCTATGAATTATGATCCGCGGTTTCTGAAGCTGCGGGAGGATTTGGAGAAACGACTTTATGATACTCACTCTTCTTAAACGTTATCTTAGAGATTATGGTCTTGCCCTCCTCCTTCTCCTCTTCCTACTGGTGTGTTGGGAGACCGTTGTGCGTCTGGAATGGATTCCATCGTTTATCCTTCCAGCTCCTACGTCCATTTGGATTGCTCTTGTAGAGAATCAGCGGTTGTTATTTGGGCAGCATCTGCCGGCTACTCTTCAGGAAGTATTCATAGGATTCATCCTTTCTGTTGTCTTAGGCTCGTTGTTAGGTACTGGAATGCATTTGTCCCGCAGGCTGGAAAAAGCACTATATCCTTTCATTATCATCAGTCAGACGATCCCGTTAATCGCACTCTCGCCCATCTTCATATTTTGGTTCGGTTACTCGCTGGCAGGCAAGGTTGCCGTTGTCTTCTTAACTGCATTCTTTCCAGTAGTGGTGGGTAGCTTTGATGGATTACGCAAGGGGGCCGAAGGCTACAGAGAACTATTATTAACGATGGGCGCAAGCCGACGGCACCTGCTTACAAAGATCCAGATCCCACTGGCGCTGCCTTCCTTTTTTTCCGGCTTGAAACTATCCATCGTATATTGTGTGATCGGAGCAACGATTGGCGAATGGCTCGGGGGCAGCAAGGGCCTTGGTTATTTCAGCCGCCGTATGGCCGGGAACCTGCAAAGTGATGAGATGTTCGCTGCCGTGTTCTTACTGTCTGCACTTGGCCTTGTCCTTTTTTTAATTCTAGTCCTGCTTGAGAAAATTCTATTTATGAAAAGAGGTTCCTCCAGATCATGAAGTACACCTATACCAAATTAAGAGTTTCTGTCTCCCTTTTACTACTCTGTGTCTTTCTAATTCTAAGCGGTTGTTCAACGGGGAAATCCGAGCAGCCTTTGCACCAACTTACACTTATGCTCGACTGGTATCCTAATGCCGTACATTCCTTATTTTATGCAGCGGAGAGCCAAGGATTTTTTGCTGAAGAAGGGTTGGATGTAGAAATCCGTATGCCTGCGGACGGCAATGACGGTCTGAAGCTAGTCGCGGCCAATCAAATCGATCTGGCACTCAGCTATCAACCTCAGGTACTTATGGCCCGCGCTGAGCAGATCCCGGTGCAATCCATCGCTGCCATTGTCAGACATCCTCTTAATCATCTGTTGGTTCCTGCCGATGGTGCAGTACAGCGTCCTCAAGATTTATCGGGTAAAAATATAGGCTATTCCTCCATCCCTTTATATGAAGCAATGGTGAAGACAATGATAAAGAATGATGGCGGAGATCCCAAGAGTACAAATTTGATCGATGTTGGATTTGATCTAATCCCGGCCATTTCCACAGGTAAAGTAGAGGCAATTATGGGCGGGTTTATTAATCACGAGGCGCTGATCTTGGCCAAAGAGGGTCATCCGGTGACTTCGATCCATCTGACTGATTATGGAGTCCCGGATTATTATGAACTGGTGCTTGTCGCCAGTGAACAAGGGCTGCAGAACAACAAAACGTATTTGAAAAAATTCATGACAGCCATCACCAAAGGCCAGCAGTATGTGCAAGACCACCCGGATGAAGCCCTCTCGATCCTGCTCAAGCATGAGGATGCAACCTCACCACTGGATAAGGACATTGAGCAACAAAGCTTGCAAATCCTATTGCCGCTTATGGATGCGGGTGATCAGACTTTTGGTTATCAGGACCCGGAATCTTGGGAGAATGTTCACCAATGGCTTTATGAGAACCAGCTTCTCAATACAGATGTGAAAACCGAAGAAGCTTTTATTAACTTATAACAACATAACCCAGGGAGGAATTAAAATGACTTATCTAGCCAAGGTACGCCTGCAAAATCCGCTTGTTCACAACATTACTAACATTGTAGTAACCAACTTTACGGCTAACGGCCTGCTTGCTCTGGGGGCATCCCCATTTATGGCTGATGCGCATGAGGAAGTACAGGATGTAGCTAAAATGTCCGGTGCTGTTGTCCTTAACATCGGCACTCTTAATGACCATACGATTCAATCTATGCTGCTGGCCGGACAATCAGCCAATGCACACGGAGTTCCTGTGGTACTTGACCCCGTAGGCGCAGGTGCAACGGCTTACCGCACAGACGTTACCCAAGCGTTGACTAGTCAAATTCAACTTGCTGCCCTTCGGGGGAATGTAGCTGAAGTTGCGAACGTAGTTGGCGAGAGCTGGTCCAGTAAAGGTGTAGATGCCGGTGAAGGTGAAGGCGACGTAGTAGCTTTGGCTGAAAAAGCTGCACGAAAGCTCGATTGCACAGTCATTATTACGGGAAAAGAAGACGTCATTTCTGATGGAAATAGTACATATATCGTTAGCAATGGACATCCCATACTAACAAAGGTTACGGGCACAGGCTGCTTACTCACGTCAGTGGTCGGCGCTTTTCTGGCTGTAAGTAATGGGAACTTCCTAGAAGCTTCGGTCGAGGCGGTTTCTTTCTACGGAATTGCCGCTGAAATAGCTGCACGAATGACGGCCCATCAAGGACCCGGTAGCTTCCAGGTGGAGTTCCTGAATCAATTGGCGCTTGTCTCGCCTGAGATATTCAAGGAAATGTCCCAGATTAAGAAGCTCGCTTAATTTCACTCAATAAGGAGAACGAACCATGAAGATATTTAAAGCCTTAACTATAGCGGGCTCTGACAGCGGCGGAGGTGCAGGCATTCAAGCGGATCTCAAGACCTTTCAGGAACTAGGCGTATATGGAATGTCAGCTCTAACAGCAGTAACGGCTCAGAATACGTTAGGTGTACAGGGTGTCTTTCCTATAGAGAAGGAAGCTGTGGCCCAACAGCTTACTTCAATCGGTGAAGATCTGCAACCGGCTGCGGTTAAGACAGGGATGCTGTTTAGTGCTGATATCATTCGTGTCGTAGCGGAAAAAGTAAAAGGTTACGGGTGGACAAATCTTGTAGTAGACCCGGTCATGGTCGCCAAAGGAGGTTCCAAGCTGTTACAGCAGGAAGCTGTACAATCCTTGATCACATCCCTCCTGCCACTGGCTTTAGTAACCACACCAAATATACCTGAAGCAGAAATATTAACAGGGTTAACCATTTCTAATTTAAATGACCGCGAAGAAGCAGCCCGGAGAATCTCAGCAATGGGATCACGTTACGTGGTAATGAAAGGGGGGCATGATTCCAGCAGTGAAGGCGTAATCGATATATTATTCGATGGGCAAGAGTTCCATTACTTGGAGAGCAAGCGGGTTGAGACTCGTCATACGCATGGTACTGGGTGTACCTTCTCGGCAGCAGTTACAGCTGAGCTTGCCCGGGGAAAAACGGTACTAGAGGCGGTTCGTACGGCCAAAGCCTTCATTCAAGCAGCTATTGAAGATGAACTGGGCATTGGAGCCGGGCACGGGCCAACAAACCATTTTTCCTATCAAAATCGAGTACGGGGTGAGCGTCATGACACGATATAACAGCACTATCCTAAGCGAATCGTTGAAGGTGTATTTCATTATGGGCAGCATGAATTGTCGCAAGACACCTGAAGAGGTATTATCTGAGGCGATTGCCGGGGGGATAACGATGTTTCAGTTCCGTGAAAAAGGCCCCGAGTCGCTGATAGGCGAAGCCCGATTTGATCTGGCTAAAAGGCTGCAGCAAATTTGCCGATTGAACAGCGTCCCTTTTATCGTCAATGATGATATCGACTTAGCCATTGCCCTGGACGCTGACGGCATTCATGTGGGACAGGACGATCAGCCGGCTCGTTCTATTCGGGAGCAAATCGGTGAGAATAAGATTGTAGGCGTCTCTGCCCATACATTGAAGGAAGCGCAACAAGCTATTGCTGACGGAGCTGATTACCTCGGGATCGGACCAATATATCCAACTACATCGAAGGATGATGCCAAAGAGGTTCAAGGGACTAAGATCATTGAAGAACTGCGTGAAAATGGATTGACGATTCCGTTGGTCGGGATTGGGGGGATTACACTGACGAATGCCATCCCTGTCATTACTGCTGGTGCGGATGGCATTTCAGTGATTTCTGCTATTGCAGCGGCAGATGATATAAGCGGGACGGTGGGAAATTTTGTGCGGGTTGTTCGAGAACATATTCTCGAACTTCGTCGACTGGAAGCATAAGGTCTTCCTCCGAGTCAAGCTATGTTGTCGAGAAAATACAATTCTTAGCATTCTATGCGCTTACCCGGGTAATAAACGTGTGGCTATTTTTTTGTACACACATATAAAGCATGACTACTCGTTCCCAATATAGAAGGCTCTTTGCATGTTCTAAGATGATATTTAGTCCAAACCTCGAATTCTTCAGGTGATAATCCATCCACAATAGGACTGATTAATGGGCTTATTCCATCTGAAGCTGCATGCGTAAGTTTTTCTGTAGGCGTACTGAACATCATTTGCTCTAGCTCCTCAGGGGCATGGAAATAAGCATCCGTCCAAAAGCAATCCTCTTCATTAGATGACGTAAATCCTTTATCCAGAATTCGGTCCACCCAACTTTCATCCAAGAACTTTCGATCACCTTTTACGAGGTAAGGAAATACCGAATACTTGGTTATATAGGCAATCGCAAGTATGCCACCGGGCTTCAAAACGCGCAAACATTCGGAAATGCATTTTTCTTGGGCCTCACGATCAATCAAGTGATACATAGGACCGAGGCACAGAACCACATCAAAGGTTTCACTTGTAAATTCGGACAAATTAGTAGCATCTGCAACTTTTGCATTCATCCGAAGAGGAGCACTATTTTTAAGCTTGGATTCAATGATTTGAATATGCTTCGGGGTTAAATCAGTAGCTGTGACTTCATACCCTCGTTCGGCATAATACATGGAATATACTCCTGTCCCTGCACCTACTTCGAGCACTCGATCCGACGGCTTCATATACTCATTTAGAATGGTTGTCGTAGTAATGAACTCTAATCTTCTAGCATTATTGGATTGCAATCGGGAATCTTCATCGTATGTACTGTAGAAATCAACAATATTGCTCATGGGTAAGTTTCCTCTCAAAAAAGGTTCTATATAAGAGATGAACTTAAGATATTAACTTAAGGCTCAGGCGTCACTACCGTGAAGATTTGGACTTCCGGCCGCTGTTGTATCCAGATTTCTTTGATTTAACTCGCTATTTAGCGGTTGAAATCCGGATACAGCTTATGCTTTCGAAGCTAGCTTTCCTACGGAAAGCTTTCGGGCGGTCGCTATCGCTCCTACAGTTCCAAATTTCCCTTTCGTTCCTTTTCGCTTTTTGTTATTTTCTTTTGTTCAACTTATATATTTCTTCAAGTAATCTATTTTGCAAATAAATGTGTAGGAATTTCAAACCATACTTTGCCGATTATTTTATCTTTTTTTACAAAAGGATTGGGCCATAAGTGAGAGTCGAAGCTTTCGTTACGATTGTCACCTAAAAAGAAGTACTGGTCATCAGGAACGGTTACGGGCCCATAGTTATAATTCATTTTGTCTTTGATATAGGGTTCATCTACAAGCTCTTGATTTCGATATAATAGCCCGTCCTTAACCTCTACAACATCCCCAGGGAGACCTATTAATCTCTTCACATATTTTTTAGGTTCCACCGGAGAATGAAAAACAACAATATCGCTATGCTTAAGCTTAGTCATCCACATTAACTTTTCTACAAATAGGCGATCATTGATTTCAATAGTGGGTATCATGGACCCTGTGGGTACTTTCATGGCTTCTGCCACATAGGTTCTGATGAAAAGTGATAATATCACGGCAATGATTATGCTGGGTAAATATTGTTTCAGTGTATTCTTCATTAAAATAAAGCTCCATTTCACATGGGATTCTTGTTAATACTGTCTTATAAATTCTTTGAATCTGGTGCCTTGATAGATCAGTTCTCCTTGGTCACCAACAGTAATCAACCCATATTGGTCAGAACGTACTTGCAACTCTTTACGGGTATGATCTTCGAACTCAAAAGTAATAAAGTGGCTAGTATTAGCACTCGAATCCCCGGACCCTCCCCAAACTTCAGATCTCTTGTCTACAATTTTACTTCTCTGTCTTGTAATTTCAGCAGCATTATTGGAGAAGTAGCTACTCAATCCCTTTATGATGACATACGCGAACGTTCCAAAGACTAAGGTAAATATTATTCCTCCAAATAAGATGAAGAATAACGGCAGCTCACTAATAAAATCAAAAAAACCATTATTTTGATTGGGATTAATCATTTTTCACAGCCTTTGCGAATGAATTGGTTAGGATTCTCTCCAAGCCGCTCATAGGATAATAACCACTTTCCTTTAACTCTAAATACATTATATTCAAGATTTGTTTCGCCATTTAGCCTAACTAAATACTGAACATTATCATTCTTTATTTTTTTACTAGATAGGATTTGGTAAGAGTGAATAGGGTGTTCCGTTAAGTTATTTTTAAAATCTTTTATTTTTTCATCTGCTGTTTTAGTACAGCCTTGAAACATTAATGAGACCCCTGTATTTATATCTCTCTCTATAATAGCTGTCATAAAATCATGGATTACCTGATCAGGTGTTCGTTCAGATTGGGTTGGTAGCCATTTAATTAATCCTGTGAATATTAAAATTAGAAATCCAATGATTAGTAAAAATACTAATTTCCTATTATTTAGAGATTTGATTTTTAGCTTTCCCATCGAGTTACCCTTTGCGGTTAAAAACCGGTTTTTCCAAGGAATAAAGTTCGTCTTCGATTTGATTGGTTTTTTCTTGAATCAGCAAGCGGGCATCTGTTATTGCCTTGTTGTAAATGTGAGGTCCGAGCTCTTTTATCATAAAATCAATAAATTGTTCAGCACCTAAATCACCTATCGTTTCGGATCTTTCTTCTTCAAAATAATTCTTCACGTTGTTAATCATCTCATCCTTAATCTCTTTAGGCAGTTTTAATAAAATCATTATTCATCTCCTCCTTGATTTCGGAAACCAAGTCACACTTCATCTACAATGTATAAATCCCCATACTTAGGGTCATTCTTCACTTTGCCTTCGTCCACTTTACCGGTAAATGCAACCACTGGGTATGTGATTATCAGATATTTTCTAACAGCTATTTCAGGAGACGGCATCGGGAAAAACAACACATAGAAAAGAAACAAACCGGCTATGATCAAAAAGAATTGCGTTTTCTTCTTCATGGTCCCCCCTGTGTTAAAATGCCTTACAACAAATATACCACTTATCCCATAATAAGGGATATCCTTTATTTACTGCGGAACATTTGATATCTTTACCACGTTCGTTTCTTTGGGAGTGTGTTAGTAACAGCCACAGTTAAGATTTCCATAGTCTTTCAACATGCTTCAAATCCATCTCTTCAAATTCCAACTTATAAATATCCGGCTTTGAGGTCTGAGCCCAAAATTCATATCCATAGTTTTTCTCAAAATAATTCAATATGATCGTCATAATATTCCCATGAGTTCCGATCGCAATCTTTTTCCCTTTATTCTCAATGATAAGTTTGTTAATGATGGGTATTGATCTTTGCTGGGCTTGTCTTGTTGTTTCTCCTTCTAACATACAATAATCAATATCTACAAACGACCTTTCTATTCCCCTCAATAAATCGACTTCTGCTATTTCGTTCTTTATACTCGCAATTGCCCTTTCCGCTAATTCTTCATATTGAACAATCTCTTTACCTAAAATATCAGCTAAAGGTCTAACCGTGTCGATTGCACGAGCAAATGTACTCGAAACAATAACATCAATCCCTTCGTTCTTCAGTAGATCAGCAACCTGGCGTGAATCCAACTTTCCCTGTTCGGATAATCCCCGATACTGCTCGTTATCCAAAGTAAATGGAGAAATAGCATGCCTGATAAAATAGATATAGGTTTTCATAGAGTCTTCCGCCCCCAGGTTTTATATAAAAGTAGACCTAAGAAATAAATGAGAAGTGAAACTAAGAAACACAAAAAATATCCCAACCCATTCAAGTGAAGTACTACAAAATAGTTAGTATTATATTGAAAATCATTTGGTTCACTATGACTAGCATTTACGAGCTTTTGAATCACGAACAGAACAAAAGGCATTAATAAAGAAATGATGATGCCCGTAACAATTTCCCGTATTTTCAAAGCTACACCTCGTTATTATCTATATAGGTTGAACTTAAGATTTTTAGAATAAGGGATTCGTCGCACTGTGGTGAATGTTTGGACTTCCGGCCGCTATCTTCGTAAGACTTTAAATCCCCCTTCGTCACCCATTGCCTTTTCCGCATAATAGCCACTCACTCCTCTCAAGATATACGAACACGCTGGAGAGATTCAGAATCAGTATTCCTAACACCCTCCCTCTAGATGTACGAACACGCGTAGATACCTGCTCAAGATGAATGCGTAAGCCTTACGGACTCAGCGGACGCTATTTACTCCATTTACCTACATTCCTTATCTATGCGGACTCAGAAGGCCTTATTTACAAGAATTCGGCTATAAATAGCCCCGTATTCATAAATAACGGCATCTGTGTCCGCATAACTTACTTATAGAGCAATTTATAGACAATAAGGGATCTGGAGTCCGCATAGCGTTCTTAACCCGATCTCATCTTATATAATTAAATATTTTCTCAACAAAATGTGTTACCTCGAACTTGTGCAGTTCATCTAAGCTTATCCATCGAGCTCATAATTCTTATGAAGTGACCTCACATTATATATAATTCTGATATGATGCATTTCCTCTAACTGATCCTCTTTGTAGGGGTATATGATGGTATAAGATTTTGCGATTTTGAGAGTTCCTTCAATATCAGCTATCCCTGTTTCTTCTAAAAACTCTCTTTGAAGTGTTTCATAAGGCTCTTCCCAAAATTCTATAGTTCCACCTGGCAAATCCCATTTGCCTTTATGGGGTCCTCTTGATTTCTTGATGATTTATTTCAAGTTAGGTATTAAAAAATTAATTATGTAAGTGTTTATTATTTCAGGTTGTTCCATTGACATTCCATGTCCTACATTCGGTATTAATTCAGCCTGAATTCTTGGGATATATTTCGTTGCCCTTGCGAGTACTTTTCTCGGATCATATATCGCTTCTTTATCTCCAACAAGTAATAAAACACTAGTCTTTATTCCTTGTAATTCATCATTAGGTAGAACACTTGGCCATGATGACCTCGATTTCTCCTTTTTTCTTTTTATTCTCAATGCGCGTCTTAGATTTATCCCTGCTTCAAATTGTTGAATAAATAAAGGGTCTAAATGATACCTACCCCCAAACATCCAATTCATAAATTTCTGCAGGACCTTTCCTTTCGAAAATAACAATAGGGAGAAGATTCTTAGAAAAAATTGCAACCTAAAGGGTTTAAAAGTTGCAGCAGGACAAAGTAAAATAACCTTGTTAACATATTCAGGAAAATGGTGCGCGAAATTAAGGGATATAAAACCTCCATATGACAATCCTGCAATATTGGGTTTCTCTAAATGAAGCCCTTGGATAACTTCTAGTAACCATTCCGAATATTCACTTCTATCCGTGGGCTTTCTACTGGAAAGACTTTTGTTGGCATCCCCAATTATATCAATACAATAGGTACAAAATTCTGCACTCAGTCCTTCAATATTGGGATACCACATAGTTGAACTAAAACCCAGACCATGTAAGAGAATTAATGGGGGCTTATTTTCAGAACCACTAATGATTACATGTGTTTCCCCATAAGTTGTTGATACATTAATCGTTTTAAGTGGAACAGGCCATAAAGAAAGAC
Organism: Paenibacillus wynnii; assembly: GCF_030812855.1. GTDB lineage: Bacteria > Bacillota > Bacilli > Paenibacillales > Paenibacillaceae > Paenibacillus_AQ > Paenibacillus_AQ wynnii_A. Next base: position 5,825 of record NZ_JAUSTK010000024.1, on the reverse strand, counting down.
ATGCATCGTAAGTATCGCAATAATCTTGATAACACTTTTCTTTTGATTGTTTCAAAATAGCAACGCTCCATTCTACCGATCTATCAGTAACTAGCTATAGCTTATTAGCAGCCCATTTACGATCACCTAATACCACTGAAGTCTCAATCTGTCTTTCAGGTATGCTCCAATATTTTTGTAGTAGTCGCTCTTTTTCTGCTACCGTTGTAAGTGTAAAGCCATTCTTCTCATAAAATTTTATGGCCCACACTGCTGATTGCCACGTTCCGATTAAAATTGGTTTCTCAGTTATAGTGACGATATGATTTAGCAATTTACTTCCAATCCCACTATTTCTTTCATTCGTACGCACATAAGCATGTCTTATTAGGGAGACCTCTCCCTTGGGCTGAGTACCCATGACACCTATAAGCTGATTCATAGCATCCGTATATCCCCAAAATACTACACCTGCATTAATTTCACGTTCTAATTCGTCCATACTCATATAAGGTTCATGATACCGATCTTCAGGAATAACACCTTCATAGGCCCTTGCTGCATCATTAATAATTTGATTTATCACTTCGGTATCGTCACTTACACATAATCTAATCATATAATCAACTCTCCCTTGCTTCGATCTAGTCTAAGGATCAATTCTGCTGCCTGTTTTCGGTTTTTTACGATGATTATTTCTTTTTCATCTTTCACTTTTGCAAGCTTATTTAGTGTATTCACTCTACTTCGTTTCCTATAATTCCAAACCCATTTTATGAACTCAAAATCAAATTTTTCGGGGCATTCCTCATTCATGTCGGGTCTAGTTTTCTTATGATACATAATTCTTCTTTTTAGTATTCGATAGAGACAAAGCCATCTCGACATATCTAAAAAAATGATCAAATCAGCCCTCTCAAGTCTTTTATCTAAAGTTCTTGAGTAATTACCATCAATGATCCAATGCTCTTGCATCGTAAAATATTCGACCCGTTTGTCCCACTCTTCATTCGGGGTAGGTTCCCAATTAGGCTTCCAGTAATACTTGTCTAAATGAATAACCGGGAGCTTAAATATCCCACCCAGTTGCTGAGAAAGTGTTGATTTCCCCGACCCTGCTGAACCTAGAACAAGTACTCGATTCATTGACTGGGCTCCTTTGCTTCTGTATAGAAAGTTTGGAGAACTCTTGGTTCGTTAGTTTTAATAAAATCTCTAATGGTATTTGCACATTCCGATACTGAATTCATATGCGTATTTACTTCTAGGTCATACTGGATATTCTCATGTACAATTGTATATTGTGCGCTAGCTAAACCTATAGGCCTGTCTCCTCTTTCCTGTTCCCGACGTTCCAATTCATTAATTGGACAGTGAACCCCGATCAAGAATGTACGGGTATCGGATAATAACTGAACACATTCTTCCAACCATTTAGGATCAACTAATACATGATCAACTATTATATTTTTGCCGGCCATTGCAAACGCTAAAATGTAATGATGAAATAGCGAAATTACTGGTTTTTCTATGATTTCTTCATCTTCAATCCTTCTAATATCTTCTCTTGTGATGTGCTCACCAAACATATTCATCAACATATCATTCACGCCAGATATAGCATGATCCACTGAAAGATACATGAAATCTTCTTTAAGTATTTTTATTAATTCCTTTGAAATGCTGGTTTTCCCTGAACTTGATGTGCCATTAATAAAAATAACGGTTCCTTTACGCACTTTATAGCCTTTTGGCTCATGGGTGAACATAAATACACCTACCTTTGAAAGTTGTGTTCATTTTACAACTTAATAAAGTCATCTTTGTTGTTTCTAATGTACGAGTTCATCGCTTGAATGGTTAGCAGCACACTAACTTGGTATTCACTGTATATCTGATTTATTGAATCGGATAAGTTCATATCCTTTTCTAAATCAGATGGGAATGCCTCTCTCCATATGCCGTTAACGTCTTTGTTTTTATTCTCGATGATAGTTTCCAATTGCTCCATAAGCATCAACATTTCGTTATCCTTGAAAAAAGCGATTCCATCTTTCAAACCTTTCCAAGCCTTGAGTTCATTCATAAAGTAAGCAGCGAACCAATACAATTCAACATTCGATTGAACATGGTTATGAAAAGCATAGAACAAATATAATGCTCTTTGGCCCTCATTTAATTGATTATATACCTCAGATTTAGTGGTTAACGTCTTACCGCGGACTGAAATTAATACGGGTTCAATGCATAACCAACTAAGGTTATCTTTAAGTAGATCCTCTTGATTAATAGGAATCCGCATTCAATCCTTCCTTTCTATAGGTCCTGTGGTACATCTATGCCCCGATACTAAAATATTTACATCCCTCTTAACAGTTTTATCCTCAAGCTCATGCATAAATTCTGATACCCTTTTAATAATGCTATGGATCTCTTCAACGCCTTGGATACCTGTCACTATTTCAGTTGTTTGAACAGCTCTTTCTTGTGGAGAAGAATATACATAATCAAACATAAATCATTCATTTAGCCTCCTTACTTGTATTTGGGTTGACCTAACCAAACCTCTGTACTGTATTTTATCGAGATTACACCGTCTTTAGCGATATCATTAAACCGTTGTTTATGTGCATCCTGAAAGGCAACGAACCAATCTTCACTTTCATCTGGTGATTCCATATTGGAGATCACCGCTCCCCAGTATTCATCCCAACTCTCGTGATGCTCTTGATTAAATAGAAACCTACTGGGTGTAGAATCTCCATAAAAATAATTCACGGGCTCCAAATGCCTTGTCGCAGCTAATCGGTTCTTGTATTGTTCGTTATTAAATAGTTGAATTGTATCTCGCAGAAAATTAAAGTCATCATGATAAGAGAAAATAGCTAAACTACCGCTCGGTTTTAGTATTCTTTTAAATTCTTCAATAGTACTCTCAGGGGGAAACCTATGATATGCATTTGCTGCTACAATTAAATCAACCGAATAATCAAGCAATTTTGTGTCCTAAGCTACCCCAGCTATGTATTCTATATCTTGTCTCTGTTGAGTAGGGCAATCGATATTTTGCATATTTCAGAGCTTTATCACGAGTCATTGGATTCATCATTTAGTAGGAGCTCCTTTACTTTCAACTAAGGATCTTAATTCTTTCTCATTAATTCCATTCTGTACAAATTGATATTTAACACCTGTCAGTCTCTGAGCCCTGTCTATGATCTGACCTAAGTGGTAGCTCGTGTGTTCAACCAAATGATACAGATTATATAAATCGATGTGATCTTGCTCGACCGACTCCAACGTAGCCTGAAAGTGACTAAAGGTTAATTTAAGTTCTGAAATGAGTTGATCTTTCTCCTCATTCATACTAGGGAAATAATCTTCAATTCCCTTAGCGTACGTCAAAGCCGGATTAGATAATCTTAATGAGTGTCTTTTAACTTGTTCGATAACATGAAAAGTAATCCCACCAATACTGTTCATACCCACCTCATCATCCCTACAGGCCCAAATGATCCGGGTATCTAAGCTTTCCAGACATGTTATGAACTTAGGAAGATAATGATCGACCATTCGATGCATCGAAACCGTACGGAAATATTCCAGTGTAGTGTCTGCGTTCATCTGAATCCATCTCCTTTTAAAAAAACTACTCATTGATTTATAGCTTACGCTCAATACTCTCCTGTAATCTCTAGTAGGTTGCCATCAGGATCCTCAAGCATAAAACAATAGTAGGGCTGGACAATATTTATGTACAACACATCAGAAACTTTTCCGATATTTAATGATTTAATGCGTTCATAATCACCTCTAAGATCTCTTATTTCCACATCCAAATTGGGCCCACCTATCCATGTTAAGTACAACCTAACTGCATCTCTGCACTCCTCCTTGGAGTATTTAATATCAATAAACCCAGCCTTCGAATGATCTCAAGCTGGGTTTATAAGTTGGATTGGTGTTTTATGATAAGTGCGTGTTTAAGAATGAGCCATAGCCGAAGATGAAGTTCCAACAAATACAACGAGAGCAATCAGTACCATGAAGATCTTTTTCATATACTCACCCTGTTTGTGCCCTATGCCTTAGGGCTGATTAGAATCCTCCACCATTCTACAACAAATTCCATAATTAGGATATATAATATTGTGTTACATATAACTTTATGTTTGTATCTAGCGGTTTTACTCAGCTCTAATTATCGAATACTGGTATGAGTCCTTCCATTTCCCCTTATGCCACATATGTTCCCTGAAATGTCCCTCATACTCCATACCAATCTTTTGCATAACTTTAGCGGATCCAATGTTATACGGGCGACAGGTAGCATATATTCTGTGAAGACCAAGGTTCTGAAAACCAAATTCAAGCAAAACACGAGCAGCTTCAGTAGCAAATCCTTGTCCCCAATAGAGCCGATTATAACAATAACCCAGTTCTCCCTGGCCCACTCCGCTCATGTGAATTCCACAACCACCTATTAATTGATTCGTGGCTTTCAGAACCACTGCAAATTCAAAGCCTCGACGAGGATCTTGTCTTTGCATTTCCATCGTTAAGTTAATAAAGTCTCTAGTTTCTTCTTCCGAACTCGGTCCCCAAAACATGTGTTCTACCACTAAAGGATCAGAAGTATACAGATGAACACTCTCAATATCTTCAGTTACAAATTCTCTGATAATTAATCTTTCCGACTCAAAGTACAAGATGAAACTCACCTCTCTTCGAAATTATCTCATTCTGTTCTTCAATATATATGATCTTAGATAAAACCCATACTTCTCATAGAACCGTATAGCTCTTTCATTCCCATATATAACCGATATGGATATACTTTCGGCTTTTTGATTCTCTATCCATTCGATTGACTGGTTAATTAATGAAGCACCTATTCCATTACTACGATAATCTTCTGAAACATAAATCGAATCAATTTCAGCTTCTCCCTTTTTTGTTATAGAACTGATACAGTATCCTATGTGTTTATTTGTAGTATCATCAATTGCTAATATGATTTGTAGTTGCCCATGTTCTACTTTAGATAACAATTCTTTTGATCGTTCATGAAAAGTAATTCTACTGAATGGGTGATTCATATTTCTCGAAATATTCCCATGATGATCTACTAGTTCATTCCATAGCGGTTCAACTACCTCAAGTCCAGTGTGATCGATATGATAATAATTTACTGGCATTTGATTTCACCTCTATTTATTTCCATATTTTCAGCCTAATCTCTTTCTAATCATTCTGATTTGCCCTCTATGGTTAATTTCATCTTCAAATACGTGATACCACATAAAATAATAATTTGCTGGTTTGTTATACCAAAATTCCTCTTCTTTATTTAACCAATCATCATCCACTTCTTTGAATAATTCTAAAGTTCTAAGTCTTACACTATTCATTCGATCTATGTAATAATTCAAATCATTTCCTTTAATGATTTCTCGTCCTTCATCTCCTAATTTTAATGCGGGTCCCCATTCAAGCAATTCATCTTCAGATAATTCTCTTCTTTCAAATGTCTGTATTTGATAAGCGTATTCTACTGCTGCAAAGTGTAATAATAATGAACCAATCGAATTGCACTGAGGATCTAACAAGAAATCCAGTTGATCTATGGTTAAATCTTTAGTGGATTCTATTGTTGTATATCTAGCATAATTCATCATAGATATCAAACGGCTGATTTGTGGTGTATATCCTGGAATATCAGTAATGAGATATATCTTTTCCATGTTTATCAGCTTCCTCGCTGTAGTGAATGCCCGATGTCTGTTTACTAGAGGAGTTGTCGATACTGCCTAGTAAATAACTTTAATAGGTGGTAATGACGATGT
>NZ_JAUSTK010000023.1 GCF_030812855.1 Paenibacillus wynnii | reverse complement strand
TGAGCAAATCAGATGTAAAAGTACAATAGAATCAGCCCCGGGAGCCCGAAATGAGCAAATCAGATGTAAAAGTACAATAGAATCGCCCCCGGGAGCCTGAAATGAGCAAATCAGATGTAAAAGTACAATAGAATCAGCCCCGGGAGCCCGAAATGAGCAAATCAGATGTAAAAGTACAATAGAATCGCCCCCGGGAGGTACCTCGGAAAAATTTAGCGTTTTTTTAGACTAATCTAAAAACGGGCAAAGAGGCAATGTTCTTCTGCAGAACACTGCCTTTTCTCATGTACTCCAAATTATCTCTCTTATTCCTATAGAGTAAAGAATTTCACCGTATTTGCAGTCAGAATCTCCTCCGCTTTGCTGGGAGAGTAACCATGCAGGGCGCCCCATGTGGCAGCAACATCTCGGATCATAGAAGGATGAGTAGAGTGTCCGGCAAAAGGTCCTTCGAACGGCCAAGGGCCGTCCGTTTCAGCCATAACCAGCTCTGGCGGGTAGCGCATCGCCAACTCCTGAATCTCCGCTTCATACAGTATGTCAGGTGTAAAGGAGATATAATAACCGTTGGCAATCATACGTAATATAGCCTCCTCAGGGCCTTTGAACCAATGGAAATGGGCACGTTGAATCTCGTGTTTTTCCAGCAGATCACAGACAATAAGGGCATCCTCGTATACGGCATGGAGCACGACGGGTTTGGCAAGGCGTGAGGCTAGGCCGAGCATAGTGTCCAGTAAATCGATATAAGGTTCAGTATCAAAGTCTTCACCGCGCTCGAAAGCTTCCGTCCGAGAATAATACGGTAAGCCGATTTCGCCCACAGCTGCAAAATCGCCGGCGCTGTATTCCATCCACTCCAGCAGTGCCTTTAGTTCATCCGCCTTCGGCAGCGGTTGCTCGGGATGAAATCCATAGGCAGGCCTGACGATTCCGGGGTACTTTGCGGCCAGCTTCTCAGTACGGATGCAAGACTCTAGATTCATCGAAACGGCTAACAGCGCCTCAATTCCTTTTTCAGGGAGCTCTTTAAGCATATGATCTATGGCTTCCCAATCGTATTGTTCAAGGTGGATATGTGCGTCTATCACGAGGTTAATCTCCTTTACAATAGGTTAGTTTTACGTCGAAGTTCGTCCGTTTATTTTTTCCTCTACATATTACTATAGTTACTTGTGCACAGCTTACCCAAAAATAATTCGAACGAAATATTCACTACTCGCCAATATACAGTGTAAGACCGAAGGGGGAATAGCGGATGAACGATCCAGCTGAATACAACAATCTCATTGCGCTTACGCTGGCCGGCAGCTGTGAAGCCTACAGTGAGATTTACGAAACAACGATTGGGGATGTCTACAAAACCGTTCATTTCCTCGTTGTCAACCGTTCTGATGCAGACGATTGTGTTCAGGAGATCTATATGCAAGTACATCGGTCTCTTGGACAATTTGATCTCAGCAGGCCTTTTAAGCCCTGGCTTATGGGTGTAGTTATGCGGCAGGTTCAGGCTTATCGACGAAAGAGATGGACGCATCTCCGGTTGATCCACAAAGCTGAGCGGTATGGTCAAACCATGGACAGTGATTTTACTAGTGAGGTTGTAGACAAAATAGCCAATCGTCCTTTACTGGCAAGTGTGAACAGTCTCCCTTACAAGCTTAAGCAGGTTGTAATTCTCCATTACCTCAATGAAAACTCTCAGGAAGAGATTGCTGCTATTTTGGACATTCCTCTAGGGACGGTAAAATCGCGTATCCATGCGGCTCTGCAGAAGCTCCGTGCGAAACGGAACCCTAACAGTCGAGCTGTGGGAAAGGTGGAGGATCTATATGAATCTCGATGAACAGCTGCGAACAGCCCTCCAAGATGAAACCAAAGGATGGGTGGCTCCACCGGAACTCAAGGAAAGAGTACTTAAGCAAGTTGCATCGACACAAGGGGGAAAAAAGATGAAAAAGTGGCTGGTGGCGGGCATAGTAGCTGCTGCGTTATTAATCCCTACAGGAGCATATGCCGGATACAATTACTTGGCAGACAACATTTATGGTTCACATGAGAACGTAGCACAATTCGGCGTAGACCAACAGCAGTATGATCGGCTCGAGGCCAAACTCCAAGGGGCTGAGCAAAGCTTTAGTGAAGAAGAGTTCGCCAAGATAATGTCCCTTCTAAAAGAACTCGGTAACTACAATCTAAAAATAGCCGATTCTAAGGGCGCGCTCCACCCTGAGCAACTAAGTGCTGTCGATCAAGTGGCGTATACGAAGCTTACTGCAGAGCTTGAACCATATTTTGCAAAATTAAATGAAGGGGCAGCACCTAAGGGGGAAGTGAAGTCAGTAGCTGTTGATACCTTCTGGAATGAACAGATTCAAAAAGCAGAGCAAATATTTGACAAAAAGGAGGTTGCACACTTCAAAAGAATAATTAACGATTTGAAGACATATAATGCTAAAATAGTTGATCCGGATGGGAGCATTCATTTGGACCGACTGTCTGAGGCTGATAAAACTAATCTAGAGCAAATTGATAACGAGCTTAAGCCTTATTCAGAAAAGTTAGGTTTTTTTATGATAAAGCCATCTGAGTAAATATTATACTAAATCAGCAGCCCTCTGACCCAAACATCAGGGGGTTATTTCTACTATCATTGGTGTCAGAATTGATTACTCATAAAACTATTTAAAATATGATATATTTACTTTAACACATTTTATGGGGGATTCCACATGTCTGCTTTTCCAATCCAAGGGTCACACGGTGTACGATTTGAATATTTCACGGATAAGTATGTGAAGAGTGTAGCGGTAGCAGGCACCTTCAATCATTGGAATGGCGATAGAAATTACATGATTCCCAAGGAAGATTCACGAGGTTGGGAGATCGAAATACCTATAACTAAGGGCAGACATCTGTATAAGTTGGTAGTGGACGGAGAAGCGTGGATTATAGATCCATTGAACCCGAATGTGTCGGAGGATGGGCAAAATAACTCGTCCTTTACCGTAACCGAGCATGGTGAGGTTCTGATTAGAACCAACGCAATCTCTAAGGAACACCCCGGTTATATGTATAACCATTTCAAGGCGATAGAGAGCCCTGAGTGGATTCAAAAGGCAGTGATTTATCAGCTTCATTCCCGAGCATTTACCGACAACGGTTTTAGAGGACTCTCTGAAAAGATAGATTATTTCAAAGACATGGGCATCAACACACTGTGGCTTATGCCGTTCCATGAAGTTGGTGTTCAAGGCAGGATCGGTGAGTACGGTGACCCGTATGCGGTTAAAGATTTCTACTCCATAGACCCCACTTTTGGAACCAAAGAGGACTTATCAACCTTTATTTCTAAAGCGCATGCGAACGGAATCAAAGTCATTATGGACTGGGTTCTAAACCGAACAAGTGTAGATCACATTCTGACAAGCAGCCATCCGGAGTATTTTACACGGAATGATCAGGGCGAAATTTATTATGATGTGCCGGGTCGAGACTATTTTGCCGGGATAGAATTCAGAAGCTGCGAGATAAGAGAGTATGTGATCGAGGCTATGAAATATTGGGTAGTAGAGTTTGATTTTGATGGCATTCGGTTGGATGACTCGGACATTACTCCCTATGACTTTCTCGTGGAAATAAAACATGCGCTACAAGTAGTAAAAGAGGATCTAATCCTGATCTCACAAGCCTACGATGAATATCATCATATTGAGGCATGCAACTTGACCTACGATGGCAATCCGCGGATTTTGGTGCGTGAGATGATGGACGGAACCCTTACGCAGAGTGATTTTATAGCGATATATAACTCTTATAAGTACAGTTTCCCCAAACATGCGCTCCGCATGAGCTGGCTAGAGGAGAAAGAACGTTCAAGAGCGGTAGACTTTTTTGGTGAAAAAGGTGCCGGACCTGCAGCTTCGATCCTTTTGACCCTCGAAGGGGTTCCGTGCCTGATGATGGGCCAAGAATTTAATGAAAACACTTTAGAAACTTGGGCCTCACTATTCGATGAATATAAGCTCAATTGGAATTCTTTTGATGCAGAGATGTTTGAGCACTATAAGTTTCTGATTCATCTACGCACAAATAATCCCGCTTTTTGGATGGGGGATTTAGAATTTATTCCGAATTCAGAGGACAAAGTTTTATCTTATATGCGGCACCATGAGGACAGCAGCTATTTGGTAGTCGTGAATGTATCAGCGGATGCTTTGTTTGTTAGTTTTGAAAAGGATACCCTAAGCAAAATGATAGAGGATAAGACACAAGTAACTCTTTGCACTAAAAGCGGTGATCGTCCCTCCGGGGAAGATTTATCTAATCTGTGGATATGCAGCTATGAAACTATTATTTATAAAATAAAGGGGTTTAGATAGCACTTGTCTCCCGAGCCTTGCGTTTGAGTTCCGGCTCTTTTATAGATTTTAAAGATATAAGTAAAGTCATTAGTACAATTAATCCGGCACCCAGAGCCTGAAAGAGATTAAATGGAACAGACAGCCAGATTACGGAAGAGATAATGGCCGAAATCGGCTCGGTACAAGAGAGAAGACTGGCTTCATGCGGAGCTATGTAATGGAGGCTGCCGATATAGAGGTAGAACGCCGCAAGAGTTCCTAGCAGAACCACGAATAGAATGGATCCGATAACCGCCGGTGACCACTCTATATTTGGAGTAGCCCAGATCGGGTGAACTATATTCATCCCCACCCCTCCTACTAGCATTCCCCAGCCCATTATCAATTGAACGCTATATTTCTTAATTAAAGGCCCCGAATAAAGAGTGTAGAAAGCCAAGGAGATCCCGGATAAAATGCCCCAAATGAGCCCTTTGAGAGACACAGCCAATTGCGAGGAGTCGCCTCCGGTAAGAAGTAAATAGGTTCCGGCCAGCGCCAGTGCCGCGCCGATGAAATCAAGAAGAACCAGACGTGTTTTTTTCCAGACAATCGTATACAAGAGTATGAAGAGAGGGGCCAAATACTGCAGCAGCGTTGCAATGGCGGCATTGCCGGCTTCAATGGATGCAAAATAGGTATACTGAACACCAAGCATGCCAAGCATCCCAAATATCAGCATTTGTCTGATGAAATCTTTGTCCAGCCATAACCTCCAGACCTTGGAGCCTTCTTGCCTTAAGGAAAGTAACAGGAATATAACACCTGCAACCATGAGTCTTAAAGTCACCAGCCAGGCGGCGGATATATGTACCTGTTGGAACAAATGCTGGGCCACCGTCCCCGAAACTCCCCATAACAGGGCTCCTCCCGAGGCCATTAGAAATCCTTTTGCCCGTAACATGGGTATACAACTCCTCTCTAGTCCATCTCTCAGCTATAGTTATTGAGGAAAATAATGGAACAATATGGTAAGTGCTAGTATTCAATTATAAATAAACCCCTTAAATTCATCTGATACATAAATCATAGTTAACTTAAAAATTTAATATTCGAGATGGATTCCCAAGAGACTATTCTCGTCATGGTTGGAGGTAACAGTAAGGTAATATCCGGAAATTTAAAAAGGGCCGTAGGTGCAAGAAACATAAAAATGATCGGCTCCATACCTCCCTGCAATTTTCAATATTATTCTCTCCCTTAGACTCTGCTTGTCATGCCCGTCTGCATATTGCGGCCAAGTCCCTCATAGACATGTACTAATCAAGGCATTCAAAACAGGTTAAGGGGATGATGTCATGCGCCGGATAACATGGGTACTCGCAATCATAATGAGCGTTGCCCTATTGTTGACAGGGTGTGGGAAGAAGGATTCTGCTTCCATAGTCAAGGATTTGAACGATGTGGCCGACAAGTTGGAGAGTAAGCAGGGAGCGTATCAAGGCTCGGGCACGATGACTCTGTATACCGGCGAACAGCCGCAGGAGTATAAGGTAGAGGTTTGGTACAAGAATCCATCGTATTACCGGATTAGCTTATCAAATGTTCAGAAGGATATCACCCAAATTGTGCTTCGTAATGATGACGGGGTGTTCGTGCTGACACCAAGCCTCAACAAAAGCTTCCGCTTCCAAAGTGATTGGCCAGATAATCAAGGTCAGGTCTATCTCTACCAGACGATGGTACGGGGCATTACCTCCGATAACAACCGTCAGTTTGTAGATGATAAGGACAGTTACGTATTTGAGGTGGCAGCTAATTATCAAAGTCCCGCGCTTATACGCCAGAAGATTTGGCTGGACAAAAAGTCTTATGCACCTAAGCAGGTACAGGTGTCTGATTCCGAAGCTAAAGTCGTAGTCAATGTAAAATTCGACAGCTTTGACTTCAATCCAAAGTTTGCTGAGGATTCTTTTGATATGAAGAAGAATATGACCTCACAAACACCTTCGGAGAGCACTGTTGCCCAGATAGACGAGAATGGGAACCCGGTGGTATCTGCCGAAGGCGAAGCATCAGAAGAACCGGCCATGGCTGAGCTAGGGGATTTCGGAATCATTGAACCGCAATATATTCCGGTTGGGGTTACTTTCAAGGATTCCCATAAAATAGAGGGCAGTAAAGACCACGCCGTTCTTATCCGTTATGACGGGATCTACCAATATACCATTATGGAAGCCCGGCCTCTTGATCGTGCAGTGTCACTGGTGCCAGGCGAAGGAATTGATTTAGGTTTTACTGTAGGCTTACTTAGCGGAGACGAACAGCAGACTTTAACCTGGATGACAGAAGGTATGGAGTACCGGATTACAAGCTCGAACCTGCCAGTTACGGAAATGATTCAAATTGCCGCTTCTATGCAGGGACAATCGGGTAAATAATAAATAGTAGGCGGATTCTGCGCATTGTGGGAGCACTTCCTCTACAACGTAGTATCCGCCTTTTTCTATTTTGGCCGGAAAGGGTAATTATTCCTATTCACAAGATAGCCCTGCTTTCATTGACAGCCCTCTTCTGTAGCATTACCATTACCATTAAGGGCAGTGGTCTAGTGATACTGCAGATGACGTTTATTTTACGTAAGAAGGTGACTTTGAAGTGCAAGCAAGCTATCGACCGACAGTAGCCGAGATTAATCTGGATGATTTACGTGCCAATTACGAAGCCTTTCGCACGTTTTTACCGGTGGAGACGAAGTTTATGGCATGTGTCAAAGGAAACGCGTATGGCCATGGAGCAGTGGAAGTGACACGGGAGCTTGAAGCCCTGGGTGCGGACTATGTGAGTGTGGCTTTTTTGGATGAAGCATTGGAGCTGCGTCAGGCGGGAATACTACTTCCTATCCTGGTACTGGGCTACACTTCTCCAGAAGGAATAGCCGTTGCCTGGGAAAACAATGTAACCGTAACTCTTTTCACTCCGGAGGTATTGGAGGCTATTCAACGTCTTCCCTTGGATCCGGACCATAGGTTGAAGGTGCACATCAAGATAGATAGCGGGATGGGGCGGCTGGGACTTTTACCAGAGGAAGCGCCTGCATTTATCGAGGAAGTGCATAAGACAGCGCAGGCGGAGCTGGAGGGAATGTTTACCCATTTTGCCAAAGCAGATGAAGAAGACAAAAGCTATACACTGGAGCAGCACCGACGGTTCACGGGCGTGGCAGAAGCGCTTCGGGAGAAAGAATTCGTCATCCCGATTATACATACGGGCAACAGCGCTACAGCCATTGATACACCTCATTTGTCCATCAATATGGTTCGTATAGGTATCAGTATATACGGTTTCTATCCGTCCGCCGAGGTAAACCGCAACTTGATATCTTTACGCCCGGTATTGACGCTGAAGACGCAGGCAGTGTTTATCAAAAGTCTGCCGCCCCATTGGGGCATCAGCTATGGTACGCGTTACGTTACGGAGAGTGATGAAATTATTGCTACGCTCCCTATAGGCTACGCAGATGGATATTCCCGCATGTTAAGCGGCAAAGCTGAGGTGCTAATACGCGGACGCCGCGTTCCGGTCGTCGGAACCATCTGTATGGACCAGTGTATGGTATCGCTCAAATCTTTCGCTGAAGAAGCGGAACAAATCCAAGCTGGCGAAGAGGTTGTACTCATCGGCCGCCAATCTGACGTGTCGATCACGGCAGACGAGTTGGCGCTCCATCTTGGAACGATTCACTACGAGGTGATTTGCATGCTGGCCCACCGAGTGCCCCGTGTTTATATACGCGAAGGCGCAGCTTCTAACCTGGTAAATGCTCTTTTACAGCCTTAAAGTCCTAAAGTTATCTGTATACAGGGAAAATTTAGCAGGATATAGTCGTATACAACTAAGTGATCTATAGTCTATACGAACCGCCATTTCTAGTTTATAATGGGATGCAGCATACTTGATATACTGGCGGCATATATTATCTGTATAAAATTCCTTGTATATTGCTACACTGAAAGACAAGGGCAGAAGGTTTGTGGGGGTGGAAGAGAAGGTGGCCAATTTGCAAAACACCAAAAGAATCATGATCAGCTTGCCCGATCATCTCTTGCAGGAAGTGGATGGAATCGTTCAACTGGAGAATTCCAACCGAAGTGAATTGATTAGGCAGGCCATGAAGCTGTATTTGAGCGAACGGAGGAAACGTTTCATCCGGGAGTCCATGCAGCGCGGCTACATGGAAATGGCTAAGATCAACTTAACCATGGCATGCGAGGCTTTCCTTGCTGAGGAAGATGCAGACAGCACTCTTGGCCGCTTAGTAAGCGGGGTGTAAACATTGATCGTTAAACGCGGCGACGTTTTTTTTGCCGACCTTTCCCCAGTAGTGGGGTCTGAACAGGGCGGAGTAAGGCCTGTTCTGGTGATCCAGAACGATATTGGCAATCGTTTCAGCCCAACGGTGATTGTGGCCGCAATAACGGCCCAGATCCAAAAGGCCAAACTGCCTACTCATGTGGAAATTGATGCGGATGCTCACGGCTTTGACCGGGATTCCGTCATTCTGCTGGAGCAGGTCCGGACCATTGACAAGCAACGTTTGACTGATAAGATCACCCACCTCGATGACGATACAATGAAAAAGGTGGATGACTCACTGCAAATCAGTCTAGGCTTGATTGACTTTTAATCCAGGTAAGGCCATAGATTTCTAACATTGGGTTTTGTTAAGGCACATCAGCATAAGGCTGGTGTGTCTTTTTATTTTTATTTTTTAGAAAGACTAACATTTACTATTTGCCGACAATGAACTTTGATGCCTGGGCTGGGATAATTAATTTAGATGTACTTTGTGCAACTAAAAGGGGCTATATCGCTTTAAATAGCCGTTTAGTTGTATTCTCTACAGCTATTAACCGGCAGAGAGCTGAAAACAGAGGTTTCCCGAGAGTATAGGTGTAGAAAGTGCAACTAAAACTCAATAATAACGATGATGACTCCCAATAGTTGCATAGAATACACTTAAGTCGATGCTCTACCTTTACAGCGACTTTGGCACAGAGACAATCTGTGATACTATTTTAGATATGGGCAAAACAACGAAAACAGATTTAGGCAAGGAAAGAGGGATAGATTGACTACTGAAACGAATAACAAAGAAGCAGTAATTGATGAGGCAGCAGCTAAGCAGGAGCAGGAATTGATTACTTTGGCGATCGCCAAGGAACTGAATATTAATGTGAAGCAAGTTCGAACGACTGTAGGCCTGCTGGACGAAGGCAATACCATTCCGTTTATTGCGAGATATCGTAAGGAAATGACGGGTGAGCTGGACGAGAATCAGCTGCGCGATATTGAAGAACGATTGGCCTATTTACGGAATTTGGGTGAGCGCAAGAAGGATGTTATCCGTAATATTGATGAACAGGGTAAGCTGACCAAGGAACTTCATGAGCAAATTTCCAAAGCGGTCAAGCTTCAGGAAGTCGAGGATCTGTACCGACCTTACCGGCAAAAGCGCAAGACGCGGGCAAGTGTCGCCAAGGAAAAAGGACTGGAACCGCTGGCTGACTGGATCATGGAGCAGCGCAGACAGGGGAATCCGACCGAAGAAGCGGCTAAATATGTGGATATGGATAAAGGTGTAGATACGGCGGAGCTGGCGCTGCAAGGTGCAATGGATATCATTGCCGAGAATATTGCGGATGACCCTACTATTCGTTCCTGGGTTCGTTCATACACAGCCAGCCAAGGGATACTTGTATCTGAGGCAAAGGATGCCGCACAGGAATCCGTATATGAGAACTATTATAGTTATCGTGAACCGGTACATAAAATGCCGCCGCACCGTATTCTGGCTATTAATCGCGGGGAACGGGAAAACATTCTTAAAGTAGGAATCGAGATTGTATCCGATAAAATTCACGCATTTATCTCCCGGAAGATTCTCAAAGCTCCGTCACCTGTAACGTCCTTGCTGGAGGCTGTGACAGAGGATTCCTACAAGCGTTTGATTGCGCCTTCGGTAGAACGTGAGGTACGCGGGGAAATGACAGACAGGGGAGAAAATCAAGCCATTTCTATTTTCTCCGGTAATTTGCGCAGCCTGCTTCTGCAGCCGCCGGTCAAAGGACGGTGCGTTCTCGGCGTCGATCCAGCTTACCGCACAGGCTGCAAGCTTGCGGTTGTTGATGACACCGGCAAGCTGCTGGAGGTCGCGGTGACCTACCCGACGCCGCCGAATAACAAGAAGCTGGAAGCTGCTGCGAAGTTCAAGGAGCTGATTGCGAAGTATGGCATCCAACTGATCGTAATCGGCAACGGTACAGGTTCGCGGGAGACAGAGCAATTCACGGCTGAGGTTATAGCCGATATTGGCAATCCAGAGCTGGCTTACCTTATCGTGAACGAAGCGGGAGCCAGTGTCTATTCGGCCTCCAAGCTGGCGCAGGAGGAATTCCCGGATCTGGATGTTGCGGAGCGTAGTGCCGCTTCCATCGCCCGCCGTGTGCAGGATCCGTTAGCGGAGCTGGTGAAGATTGACCCGAAAGCAATCGGTGTTGGGCAATACCAGCATGACGTATCCCAGAAGCATCTGGAAGAGAGCCTTAAGGCCGTTGTAGAATCCGCCGTAAACCATGTCGGCGTTGACGTGAATACGGCATCTCCATCTCTGCTCTCCTATGTGGCTGGGGTCAATGCAACCATTGCTAAGAATATCGTTAAGTTCCGTGAAGAGAACGGTAAATTCACGACCCGCAAGCAGCTGCAAAAGGTTCCGCGTCTTGGCGCTAAATCCTATGAGCAGTGCATCGGCTTTTTGCGTATTCCTGGCGGAGATAACACTCTGGATCGGACACCGATTCACCCTGAGTCCTATCCCGTGGTAGATCGCTTGTTCCGTGAGCTGGGGCTTGACGTGACCCGGCTCGGCAGCAAGGAAGTTGCTTCTGAGCTGGAAGCGCAGAATGCGGAGGAACTTGCAGTGAAGCTGGATGTCGGTGTGCCGACCTTGCGCGACATCTTGGAGAGTTTACAGCGTCCGGGTCGCGATCCGCGTGAGGAGCTGCCTTTACCGATCTTCCGCACGGATGTGCTTAAGATCGAAGATCTGGTTCCCGGTATGGAAATGCAGGGAACGGTCCGCAACGTAATTGATTTCGGCGCATTCGTCGATATCGGGATTAAGAACGACGGACTGGTGCACATTTCCCAGCTTAGCGGCAGCTTCGTGAAGCACCCTATGGACGTCGTCTCCGTGGGCGATAATGTCACCGTCTGGGTCATGAGCGTTGATCTTAAGAAGGGTCGGGTCAGCCTGACTATGCGCGCACCGCGCGAATAATTCGTATAAAAATGAGAAAGCCATCTACTTCGCAATGAGTAGATGGCTTTCTTTTTATTAGATTACACAATACAACTCTTTGATCCCATAATAAATCTTCTTCCGACCTTCTGCAGCCACCCGCACCATCTCATCAGCTCCTTGGGAAGCACCGCCAATCCGTAAGACAGCGTCACAATGAGCCAACAGCCGGACACAGGAGGGATGAAAAATTTCATTAAAGATCTCATCACCCATCTCTTTGGATCCGGCTGTGCCCATCAGGGGGAGGGCGTACCACTCACCAAGCACAGGCAAATGTCCGAGTCTGTACACTTGAAGAGCGGCCTCATTCATAGCTTGAAGGTTGGCGGCTATTTTGTCGGGATCGTCTCCGGTTCCCGAGCGGTAGGGACCGGCGATGAGGATTTGCATAGACGCAGCGGAGCTCAGTTCCACAAGATCATGAAGCTTGGCATGCTGTAGCAAAAGAATGGTTTTGGCATCCTGGATCTCACCATTCTCCACCATTTCCAAGGCTTCGGCAAAAGGGATTTCCAGCACCTCAATATTCTCTTGTTCCTCGTCAAGCCCGCCGCCCTGTCCGGTCTTCATGTCGTCTGAATATTCTGCCACGAATAAATGCAAAATTTCCGTGACTGAACCCGGTGACATATAAGCTTGACCGATGCTTTGCACTTTGGATAAGCGATAGCCGGTTTCTTCCTCGGCTTCACGTTGAATGCAAGATTCGGGACTATCTTCATCAAGCAATCCGGCACAGGCCTCGATGAGCATTCCTGATTCATTACCGTTTACGTAAGTGGGCAGGCGAAATTGCCTTGTAAGAATGACCGTCTTTTTGAGTTTGTTATATAGTAGAATGGCCGCGCCGTTGCCCCGGTCGTAGGCTTCGCGCTGCTGCTCTTCCCAAGTGCCGTCACTGCGCTGGTAATCCAGAGTATATTTTCTTAGCGTGTACCAATTGTCGGATAAAAGCTCAATCTTCCTAATTTGCACCTTTGGATTCATATAGCGTTGGCCCCCTTTTTTTCATAACAGAAAAATCCCATATCCTTGGTAAAAGTAAGGCTTCCTTTCTCCGCCATTCTTAGCTCCACAAAGGCAGTGAACGGCTCAAGCGCTTTGCCCGTTAACCTCTTTCCGGCATTCATGGGCGTTGAGGTCATATAACTGATTAAAGGACCCGCCTCAGTCACAACCAAAGAATCTTGGTATTGGATAAGTTCGGCGTAAGGAAACCAGGGGCGTAATAGCTCAGCGCCATTATACAGGTTGAACCGTTCAAGGGTATCGTCCAGCACTCGAAGGCTTGGATCAAATTCCCTGGTTAGCTCCTCCATCTCTTTTAAATGACGGTTGCTCATTGTAGAAGCGAAGAGAGTACCATTCCCGCATAGCACCCTATTCATTTCGGCGGAACCCAGCGGCAGATCTTCCACATGATACAGCATGTGGTTGGCGATTATGATTTGGAACTCTCCATCCATGAAAGGCAGCGCCTGCACATCGGCCTGACGGAACACAAACCTTGCTGCTGATTTACAAAGAGCGGTACGTGCATCCTCAAGCATTCCGGCGGACGCATCGGCGAGTGTGATTTCCCAATGCGGGGGAATCCGGTCGATATTCCTTAGCCACAAAGCAGCATCTCCACAGCCGATATCAAGAAGCTTGATAGGTGCAGGTAGAGAGGGTTGTGAGGCTTGCCGCAGCACATGTTCGAAAAACCATCGATGCCAGCCCATCGGATTTGTACTGAAGCGATCGTAAAGATGAATTCGGGACTGAAGTCTGAGCGCATTGTGATACTGCTCGCTCCAATCTCTATCCGTACGGACCGTATGGATGATCCCGGTCATCTCTTCCCAATTCGGTTCATGGACTTGCCGATCCATGGATTCTATAGAGGCCTCGATGGCTTGTACGACACTATCCATATGCCTTATTTTTTGTCGGATGAGTTGTTTTTGCAGGAATAGAGAACTCCGTAAATCTGTGTTCGTACCCTCGCTCTCGAGGATTGCTCTCATCTCTTCCAGCGAAAATCCAATGAATTTAAGAACGGAAAGCTTCTGAAGCTTGACGATATCACTCTCGCTATATAATCGGGTATCCCCTTGATGATGGGATGGCTTAAGTAATCCGATTCGGTCATAATATCGCAATGCTCGGACGGTCATCCCTGTACGCTCTGCAATTTGTCCGGTAGTGAACCCCTTTTGCTTCAAGCTATCACCTCCTGTTTAGCTGGAATAATGATCTAATGGACAAAGTATAACAGGTGACGTTACGTCACCTACAAGCATAAATTCTGGCGCACAAAAAAACCCCCAAGGCAGTCCCTGCTAGCCGTATACGGTCAAGAGGGATGTAGCTTGGAGGTTTTTTTAATGATCTTATTTTGCAGGAGCAGCTGGGACAAACTGGGCAACCGGCTTATAATCGTCAGCCAGATAGGTTACCACTGTAGCCTTGGAGATGACCTGAGGGTACATTTTATTAGGGTCCGGTGTGGTAACAGTATAGTAAATAACAGCTGTTTTATCTTTGTTGAATTCTATTTTTTGGATTAGCAAGCCGTAACCCGGATTCGGCAAGTTGTTCACAGTTAGCGACACCTTGTTGACGCCATCGGCAGCCTTGACGATAGCTACTTCAGCTTTCTCATAGACAGGAGCTGGAGTCTGATTGGCTGGTGTTATCACTTTTTTGGCAAACTCGGCGGCATCATAGACCCATACCGCAGCTTCCGCTCGGGTAATAGCGTCGTTAGGACGGAATTTACTGCCTGCTTCCAAGGAAATGATATGTGTATTCAACAAGATTTGCAGACTGTTATTAACCTCTGCGGAAAGTTTGTCGTCGTCCGAAATTTCAAAATACATCTTGGTTACCGGGAAAGTCCCCTTACTCAGTAGCCCTTGAGTCAATAAATGCGCGAATTGCGCCCGTGTAATCGAGCTGTTCGGATTTACATTGCGATCCAAAGAAAGCCCGTGTTGCTTTGCTGTCAGGAAGGCTGAAGCAAACCATGATTTGTCTTTCACATTGTCAAAAAAGTCGCTTGCTTTAGAATTCGAAGGCTGCGCTTTCAGTTCCAAGCCGCTGACGATTACTTGTATCGCTTGCCCGTACGTCA
Source organism: Paenibacillus wynnii (assembly GCF_030812855.1). GTDB lineage: Bacteria > Bacillota > Bacilli > Paenibacillales > Paenibacillaceae > Paenibacillus_AQ > Paenibacillus_AQ wynnii_A. The sequence continues at coordinate 69,605 of NZ_JAUSTK010000023.1, read as the reverse complement.
GCTTGAATTTTGGAGCAAACTTCCCATTGCTCATTCCGTTAATGATTCCCTTTTCATGCAGTGAATTGATTTTGGCTTCGGCAGGGTTGCCCTTCAGATCGGAGAATGCAAACGCCGATGCCCCGAAGGACACAGATGCTGCCAGTATACTGCACGCTATAGTCATTTTTTTAGCGTGGCTGATAAAAGATTGTTTCTTCATTTTGCCTCACCTCTTATACTCTAGATGGCATATTGTTGTAAAAGGTTGCAGAGTCCTAAAAAAAATTATTAAGATGGAACATAGAAGCAGGAAGCTGTAGTATTAATTGAGAACGCTTTAATAGGTAGTATATCCAAATGAAACGGAAATGACTTAACTGGGAAAATGACGGGAGAACCATAGATGATTCAGCAGAGAATTGAGCGAATGAATATCGGGATTTTTGCACATGTCGATGCGGGGAAGACTACAACAACGGAGCATATATTATTCGAGAGCGGTCGTATCCGTTCATTAGGCAGCGTAGACAGTGGGACAGCTTTAACAGATTCAATGGATGTAGAACGGCAGCGGGGGATATCTGTTCGGGCGGCCTTGGCCTCTTTTTCGTGGAGAGGGGTTCAGGTGAATCTGGTGGACACTCCGGGCCACGTCGATTTCCTGTCAGAGGTGGAGCGTTCCCTTCGTGTGATGGATTGTGCGGTACTTATTTTGTCGGCCGTGGAAGGTGTTCAGGTGCAGACTGAAATGATCTGGGGAGCGCTGCGAAAGCTTAACATTCCTACCCTTATTTTTATGAACAAAATGGATAGGATGGGAGCCGATTACGAAGCTGTTCTAGCACAGGCCCGCACTTATTTGTCAGGTAATATTATTCCGGTACAGCACCCGCTTGGCACGGAGCAAAACTTCGTAGGATCTGCAGATTTATGGATGGACGGGGCAGAACCGGCTTTGCAGACGGCGCTGTTGGAGGCATTGGCTGAGCGGGATGAGGATCTGCTGGAAACGTATATGTCAGGTGAGGATATTCACTTAAGAGTATGGAAAGACCATCTCACGGCGGCGGCATCCTCTGCCCAGATCTTCCCGCTTGTGTATGGGGCTGCGGCAAAGGGTATCGGAGTCACTGAACTTTTGGATGCTATGCTTCAGTACTTTCCAAGAGCGGGCGGGGATGTAGATCAGCCGGTGTCCGGTATCGTATACAGTATCCAGCGTGATAAAACGATGGGGCGTATGGCCTTTGTTCGATTATATGAAGGGACGGTCCGAAATCGGGAGACGGTGTTGAATTATTCTCAGAATATCCTGGAGAAAATCACCCAAATTCGTAAGGTGGAGGGTGGACGTACAGAGGATGTGGGGACACTGGAAGCCGGGGATATTGCTGTGGTATACGGACTATCCAGTGTAAGAATCGGGGATGTTCTGGGCAGGCCTGACGCGATACCTCAGGAGGCAAAGCTGGCGGTGCCGCTCCTTACTGTCCGTGTGCATTGGGCGCAGGATATGGAGGATCACAAAGTCATTGGAGCCCTTCAGGAGCTTGCTGATGAGGATCCGCTTCTGGATGCCCAATGGCTGCAAGATGAGCGCGAGCTTCATATCAAGGTGATGGGACCTATCCAGCTGGAAATTCTGAGCAGTGTAATGGAGAATCGGTATGGACTTAAGGTTACCTTTGGACAGCCGTCTGTTATTTACAAAGAAACGCCGAGCCGTATGGGTGAAGGATTTATTGCGTATACCATGCCAAAACCTTGCTGGGCGATCCTGCGGTTTCTTATTGAGCCGGGACTTCCTGGGAGTGGTATCGTGTATGATTCGGTGGTTAGAAGTTCCGATCTGCTGCCGCAATATCAAAATGAGACCGCCCGCCGTGTACCGGAGGCCCTTCAGCAGGGGCTCTACGGCTGGGAAGTTACGGACCTCAAAGTAACACTTATAGAGGGACAGCATCATGTCTGGCATACGCATCCGCTGGATTTTGCAGTAGCAACACCGATGGCCATCATGGACGGATTATCGAATGTGGGCACTAGACTGCTGGAGCCGATTCTTCAAGTGCGGATTGTAGTGCCCGAGGAAAACGGCGGGCGCGTTATGAACGATTTGGTGCAGATGAGGGGAACCTTTGAACCGCCTGTACTGCAAGGTGAGCGAATGATTATTGAAGGCCGTCTGCCTTTGGCAACGTCTCTGGATTATCCGGTGACGCTTAGTTCTTATACGAAAGGCCGCAGTACGTTTACTTCCTTCTTTGCCGGTTATGAAGCCTGTCCGCAGGATGTAACCGCCGAGCGAACGCGCAGGGGAGTGAACCCGCTCGATCAGGCCAAATACATTCTCAGTGTCCGAAAAGCACTTTAAAATTCACGCCGCATGTCCGCAGCTCCGCTTACCTTGAGCTTCGAGACTGCGGCTTTTTGTTTCAAGCATAAAAGTAACAGGGTAATTAAAGCTATGGTAATCGTTTTCAGTTCAATCAATATAACCTGAATTAGAGAAGGAGAGATTGATGATGGAACCACGCTCGAGGGACAGAAGTGTTGAAGTGGAACACACAGAGGTACAGAAGAAGTCGGATTCCAGCTTAATCGCATCCACCTTTATTAAATATGCAGCTTATATTATTTTGTTTTTCGGGCTGTTGTTCTTCTTGGTGAAATACGTATTCCCGATGTTCTAAGCTTTTCAACTGTGACTGGACAATCCCCAAATCGATAAAGGCGAATTTCCATTCAACTACGAATGAGAATTCGCCTTTATTTTATGGAATTTTTCCACTTCAATAAATGTCTCACCAATATGGATGTGGCAGAGAAAATCGTCTACCTTGAGGTAATAGAGTACAATGAACGTTTTGGCGGACGGGTGATTCGCGGCTTCGGTGATTTAGAGGTAAACTCGGAGGTAGTCAATGCAATAGATGTATTTTATACACTTATTTCTAGCTTTTGGAGCTCGGATGTATGAATAGATGTACTTTGTGCAACTAAAAACACGAATAGGCCGGTTAAACCCCGGAATACCCAAAAATAAGTGTATAAAGTGCAATTAATCACCCTAAAGTGTGCTAAGGGGGAAATATAAGTGTACTTTGTGCAACTATATATATATTAGAGGGGAAAATTACCACTAAAATTCTCGATAGGAGGTTCAACCAAAAGTGTGTAACTTGATTGCGATATTAAATGAAGACTCAAAGTTGAAAAAACTAGCCAGTCTCCGGATATGGAAACTGGCTAGTTTTTTTTGATTCCTAGTGGCCACCTTATGGCTTGTAGGTATCATGCTAATGATTAAGCCTTACTATGTGTTTCGCTGGAGTTCCGATAAAAGTACCAGCACTCATTCAGAAGCTTAATCTGCCGACGGTCCTTCTTGTAGTAAGCTTTCATTAGCTGTTGGCAGAGCCATTGCGGCAAGGATATCCCTCCTCCGGCATGCTTATATACAGATAGCATATGGAGGAGGAACCTTAAAGGTTCGAACTAATGAATAGCAGTTTCTTCATCCTCTTCATACCACTGTTCCAGTTGAGCCTGAAGCGCTCTAATCTCAGTCAGCAGGGAAATGAGGGGATAGTTCTGTTCTTTAATACCGGCAAAGGCCTGTTCCAGAACATTGATATATTCCAGACCGGATTGCAGCACGTACTGTTCACGCAGCAGCTCCAAAGCATCGCATTCCGCCACGGCGAGTGGCAGATCAGGCACATTCTCGGCGGTCAGCTTATCTATTTCTTTGTTAAGACGAAGATTAAGTGCGCTGAGCTGGTAGGCATATTCCTCCGGCATCTCTACGAAAAGAAGTTCCTGATGTTGCTGTAAGATTACATATCGCATTTTCGGCATAAATATTCTCCCTCCGTACTAGTCTTCCTTCTTGACAGTTTAGCGTATCCGCAAGTTACAATTCAAGTAAAGATCTTAAATCTCTTCCGAAAGGACTTGTGAGAACACAATATGGAAAGTATGAGCAACGAAGAATTGCAGCAGTGGATCGAGCAGGTGTCCCGGGAGAGCTTCGGGGTGCCGTTTCGCCACAAGGCTTCCTTCAACAGTCGATTATCTACAACAGGCGGGCGTTATTTTATGAAGAGCCATAACATAGAGATTAATCCCCAACAGCTGATAACCTATGGGCGAGAGGAGACAGAGCGGATTATTAAGCATGAGCTATGTCACTACCATTTGCATTTGGCTCGGAGAGGCTATAAGCACCGGGATGCTGATTTTAAAAACCTGCTGGCGCATGTAGGCGGCAGCCGTTACTGTCAGACGCTGCCGGGTGCGAAAGCCCGGAAGCCCTTGCCTTACCGGTATAAACTCGTATGTACAGCTTGCACAGAGGAATATTTGCGTAAGCGTAAGGTAGATCCCAAACGATACCGGTGCGGAAAGTGTACGGGAAAGCTAAAACTGTTAACTATAGAGTAGAACGGAGGGGGACGGGCCTTATTGCAGTCCCCCTCTGTTTTATAGAATCGTACAAACGCATCCTGTCTGGATATAATTGCACATCGTTTCATAAAGCGCTACCGAATTACTATAGAAGGGAAGTCCAATTTTGTATGGCGCGAAGTTCTATGAAATTGGTGTACTCGAAGAGCATTCACTTCACCAGTCCGGTAGAAAGAGCCACCTTATAGTTCCCATACATCAACAGGTTGTCCAGAAAGGCGTTTAACTGTTCATGGTTCTCTACCAGTATACGCATCCAATAGCAGCCCTCACCGCTTACCCGGTGTAATTCGTGAACCTGATGGCTTGTTTTAGCGAATTCCTGAAAAGTTGGATGGGCGGCACTTGAACTGAGAAATACAGTCACAAAGGCTTGAATATGTAGTCCAATCCTTTCCGAATTCCAACGTACTGAAAAGCCCTCTATGACTTGCGATTCCTGCATTTTACGTATACGAGCGCCAACGGCTTGGCCTGTCATGTGAACCTGCTGTCCAATTGCTTTATGAGTGAGCGTAGAGTCATCAATAAGAATTTGCAGGATGCGGAGATCCGTATCGTCGATCACCCATTGATCCATATGGCTATCATTCCTTTCTATATGAAAGTATAAGGGTATAATCTCTTTCAGTACAAAATGTACGCAGTAATCATGCCATATTATAATTGCTGTAGTAGATAAATAAAAGAAGGGGTGTACCTGAATGAAACTCCAACTCATTCGTCACGCTGCATTATGGCTGGAATATGGCGGTATTACTTTTTTGATTGATCCGATGCTAAGTGAACATGGGGAGAATCCCCCGATTATGAATACTGCCAATGATCGAAGGAACCCACTTGTTTCTTTGCCGGGTCCTGTAGACACTTGGCTCAAGCCTGATGTTGTACTAGTAACACATCTTCATCAAGATCACTGGGATACTGCCGCTGTGTCTTCACTGTCCCCTGATATTCAACTCTTATGCCAAACGGGTGACCAAGAGAGAATAGCCTCGCAGGGTTTTAACAATATTACGGCAATTGATAATGGATTATCTCTAGGTAATGTAAGCTTAACCCGAACAAGCGGACAGCATGGCAGCGGTGAGATTGGCCAACTAATGGGGAGAGTATCCGGTGTTGTATTTCAAGCGGAGGGGGAGCCTACGTTATATATAGCGGGAGATACGATATGGTGTAATGAGGTCCAGCAGGCTCTCGATGAGTACCATCCCGAGATCACAGTTGTAAATGCTGGGGGAGCTCGTTTTCTGAATGGGGGACATATTACGATGAATGAGCAGGATGTTGTTGATTTATGTTCTTATACACCAGAAACTGCAGTGGTCGCTGTACATATGGATGCTATAAATCATTGCCTAATCACGCGGGAACTGCTGCATCAGAGACTTAAGCAGGAACAATTATTAGACAGAGTGACGATTCCTGGAGACGGAGAGTGGTTTCAACACAAGTAATGTAAGTTTGACAGTGTATCCCCTTTATTATCAGATGAAAACGATAACAAAATAGGTACCTCCGCTTGACTAGGCCTAGAAATCATGATAAATTATTTCTTGTTCAAGTATAGAAATATTCCCTGATAGCTCAGTTGGTAGAGCACTCGACTGTTAATCGAGTTGTCACAGGTTCGAGCCCTGTTCGGGGAGCCATATATTTGGAGAGATACCCAAGTGGCTATAAGGGGACCCTCTGCTAAGGGGTTAGACTGCGTAAGCGGTGCGAGGGTTCGAATCCCTCTCTCTCCGTTGAATAACATCTCTGTAAGGGATGAGAACCCTCAGTGGTTCGTTGGAGCATAAGCTTCGTTAGGGAAACTTCGCAATCTCTTGCGAAGCAAGAGTATCCCTCTCTCTCCGTTGAATAACATAAGATTTACAGATAAGAGCTCCCAGTGAGCTCTTTTTTTGCGTTCAGAAGAATAAATGTAATGCATCAACTCTTTAATTAGTTGATGGATAGAAGCTTTAAAGAGACAAATGTTATATTATTTACAACAAAATAAAGTATTCTATTAAAAAGGGATTGAAAATTCATTATTCAAAAACTTCGTTTATCTAGTGTATACCCCCGTTTTCTCCGTATTGCTACAAAAACGCGAAATACCTCCCAAATATATTACATTAAAATGTAATAAAACCTCACCTAAATTTCGAATATTGTGGTAAAAAAGCATAATTCATAGTGACGTAAAAAACCTCTTATGTTAATATAAATAACATCATACAGAAAGAAAGATGAAATGTAAGACAGGGAAAGGGGATTTTTGATTAATATGGGGAAAAGGGGATGGCGATGGAGTACTTCATTCAACAACTAATTAACGGAATTTCCGTCGGCAGTATTTATGCTCTGATCGCACTTGGTTACACCATGGTTTACGGAATTATCAAGCTGATTAATTTTGCACATGGGGATGTGTTTATGGTTGGTTCGTTTATCGGATTGTTCAGTGCCAGATATTTGGCGTCGGTAGGTCTCCCTCCCGTAATCGTCCTGATCATATCACTAATCATCTCTATGACGGTTAGCGCACTGCTTGGCATCTCGATTGAACGACTGGCTTATAAACCACTGCGCAAGGCATCACGTATCGCTGTTCTAATTACAGCTATTGGAGTATCTTTTTTTCTGGAATATAGCGGGGTATTTGTACTTGGGCCTCAAGCCAAAGGTTTTCCGGAAATTCTTAATAAGAAGCAATATCAGCTGTTCGGATCTTCCGTTCAGGTGGATTCCAATCAAATTATGATATTGGTTACTACGGTCATACTGATGATCATTCTGCAGTATATCGTACACCGTACGAAGATTGGTAAAGCTATGCGGGCCGTTTCCTATGATATGGAAGCAGCGCGGCTGATGGGGATTAACGTAGACCGTACGATTTCGGCTACCTTCGCTATCGGTTCGGCACTTGCTGCTGCGGCTGGTGTAATTTTCGGTATGACTTACAACTCTGTGGATCCTATGATGGGTGTCCTTCCGGGGCTTAAAGCTTTCGTCGCTGCTGTACTTGGAGGTATAGGTAGTGTTCCGGGCGCGCTTGTTGGCGGACTGCTGTTAGGTACAGTAGAGACGGAGATTTCTTCTCTCGGTTACTCCTCTTGGCGTGACGGTGTGGCATTTGCTGTGCTGATCCTTATCCTTATCTTTAAACCGTCCGGGCTGTTTGGTAAAAATGTCCGGGAGAAAGTGTAGGTGGGGATCAACATGAAAAAACTAAAACTCAATAAATCTTTCTGGTTTGGTATCGTCTTTTCCTTGATTCTCTATGGAATCATCCGCGTTCTTTTGACTACAGGCGTTCTTGATGATGTTGCGGAATCCACATTGATTCTGGTCTGTATTAACGTCATGCTGGCGGTATCGCTGAATTTGATTAACGGGATTACCGGTCAGTTTTCTATCGGCCATGCCGGATTTATGTCCATCGGGGCATATGTTTCGGCTATCCTTACCTTAAACTTTGATGTTCCTTTAGTGTTTGCACTTCTTATCGCTGGCTTAGTGGCGGCATTGTTCGGGGTGCTCATTGGTATTCCAACACTGCGGCTTAACGGAGACTATCTGGCTATCGCAACACTCGGCTTCGGTGAGATCATCCGGATTGTGCTGCTGAATACCGAATATGTTGGAGGTGCTTCAGGGCTAAGTGGTATTCCGGCAGAAACAACATGGACCATTATGTTCTTTTTCACACTATTAACCATCGTAGTCATCAATAACTTTATCCGTTCTTCTCATGGCCGGGCTTGTATCGCGATTCGCGAGAATGAAATTGCTGCTGAAGCTATGGGGATTAACACAACTCTATACAAAGTAATTGCCTTTTCACTCGGTGCACTCTTTGCCGGGATCGCGGGCGGATTATCCGCTCATAAGTTTTATGTAATTAATCCGGGCAGCTTCAATTTCCTGAAATCATTCGAGATTCTGGTAATGGTCGTACTCGGGGGTCTTGGAAGTACAGCGGGCTCAATCCTGGGTGCAATTGTGCTGACACTTCTGTTCACGGCCCTGCAGAATACACCTGAGCTGCGCATGATTATTTACTCAGTTATCCTCATCCTTATGATGATTTTCCGTCCAAAAGGGTTGCTTGGCAGCACGGGTCTGTCATTCATGAAATTTGGCAAAAAGGAGGCGAAGCCGGATGACGTCATCAGCGAAAGTAGTTCTTCTTGATGTCAAAGAGGCCAGTCGTTCCTTCGGAGGGCTGAAAGCGCTAAGTGAAGTTTCCCTTCATATTGATAAAGGGGAATTGATTGGTTTGATCGGGCCCAATGGCGCGGGCAAAACAACTCTGTTCAATCTATTGACGGGTGTGTATCCGCCATCCAGTGGAACCATTGTTCTAAATAATCAATCTGTCGGTGGCATGAAGCCTTTCCGAATTAACCGGAAAGGTGCCGCACGGACATTCCAGAATATCCGGTTGTTCACTGCAATGACGGTGCTTGATAACGTAAAAATCGCCTTCCACCAGCATGCTAAACATTCGATATTCACTTCGATGCTTCGGTTGCCTAAGCATTTCAAGGAAGAAGCAGAGATTACACAAAAGGCGCTTGATATTCTCAAAATATTCAATCTTGCTGATCAAAGCGAGGAAACCGCAGGTAACCTCAGCTATGGTAATCAGCGGCGCCTGGAAATTGCCCGTGCTCTTGCAGCGGGTCCAAAGCTGCTGCTTCTGGATGAACCGGCGGCGGGTATGAATCCAAATGAGACTCGTGATCTTATGAATCTGATTGCCTGGATTCGTAAAGAATTTGACCTAACTATCTTGCTTATTGAGCATGATATGTCGCTGGTCATGGGGGTTTGTGACCGAATCTACGTGCTCGACCGCGGTATATTGATCGCCGATGGCTCACCTGTAGAAATACGGAATAACCCTAAGGTTATCGAAGCCTATTTGGGACAGGAGGCGTAGACAGCAATGCTTAAAGTAGAAGGAATCAATGTTTATTATGGAGCCATCCATGCCCTCAAGGATTTAAGTATTACAGTAAATGAAGGCGAGATCGTAACGTTGATCGGAGCTAACGGTGCCGGAAAATCAACCTTGCTCAAGACGCTTTCAGGGTTGCTTAAACCGAAGACCGGCAGTGTTGAATTTTTAGATAAATCCATCACGAACCAAAGCATTCAGTCAATTGTGAAGCAAGGGCTTATCCATTGTCCTGAGGGCAGACGTGTATTTGCGAACATGTCTGTGGAAGAGAATTTGGAGCTCGGCGGCTATCTTCAGGATTCCAGCAGTCTGCCAGCCGATTTCGAAAAAGTATACACAACCTTCCCTCGCCTTCTGGAAAGAAAGAAACAGCTGGCCGGAACATTGTCCGGCGGTGAGCAGCAAATGCTCGCGATGGGGCGCGCCATGATGGGTCATCCCAAGTTGCTTCTGCTTGATGAACCCTCCATGGGTCTTGCTCCGCTATTGGTTCAGGATATTTTTCGGATCATTCAGGAGGTTAATGCCTCAGGAACAACCGTGCTGCTTGTCGAGCAGAATGCCCACCAAGCACTCAAGATCGCCCATCGTGCCTATGTACTTGAGACGGGCAGAGTGGTCCTTGAAGGAGATGCCAAGGAATTGGCGGATTCCGAAGAGATTAAGATGGCTTATCTGGGTCATTAACACATCATTATTTCTTAGCTGCATCACAGAACCAACATATAAATATAATACTTAGGAGGCTGGAAGAGAATGAAGAAAATCGGGGCCATTATTTTAACGACAGTATTAACTGCGGCATTGGCAACTGGCTGCGGAAACAACAAAAACAATGAAAGTAATGCTGCTGCAAACGGTGGAAATGCTGCGGCAGGAACCATCAAGATTGGAGCGAACCTCGAGCTTACGGGCGGTCAGGCTTCCTTCGGCGACTCCGCACTGAAAGGTGCTAAATTGGCTGTGAAGGAAATTAATGATGCAGGTGGAGTGCTCGGTCAACAGCTGGAACTTGTCGAAGCCGACAATGCTTCCAAGTCTGAAGAAGCAACCCGTGCAGCGCAAAAACTGATAACAACTGAAAAAGTTGTTGCTATTATCGGTGCTACAACTTCAACAAACACGCTGGGAATTGTACCTGTAGCACAGGACAAAAAAATCCCGCTTGTCAGTTCTTCAGCTACAAACCCTAAGGTGACCGTTGATGAGCGTTCAGGAGATCTGAATGAATGGGTATTCCGCGCTTCCTTTATCGATCCCTTCCAAGGTCAGGTTATGGCTAACTTTGCTACCGAAACACTGAAAGCAAAAACAGCAGTTATCTATACCGATACTTCCAGTGACTACTCTAAAGGATTGCAAAAATTCTTTAAAGAGACTTTCACGAAAAGCGGTGGTACCATCTTGAGTGAAGAGTCCTACCAACAAAAAGACTCCGACTTCAAAGCCGTATTGACTCGCATTAAAGAAGCTAACCCGGACGTTATTTATCTTCCTGGATATTATGAAGAAGTAGGTAAGATCCTGAAGCAGGCGCGTGAAATGGGTATTACCGTTCCATTCATGGGCGGCGATGGCTGGGATTCTCCGCAGCTGGCTGAAATTGCTGGTGCAGCAGCCCTTGATAACACGTTCATGTCCAATCACTATTCACCGGAAGACAGCGCTCCTGAAGTAAAAACGTTCGTAGACGCCTTTAAGGCAGCTAATGGCGATCTTGTACCGGACGGAATGGCTGCACTGGGTTATGATGCTGTGAAGCTGGTAGCTGATGCAATCACTCGTGCGGGATCCACAGATGCAACGAAGTTGAAGGATGCGTTAGCAGCGACTAAGGATCTACAGTTGGCAACAGGTAAAATTACAATGAACGAAACTCATGACCCTGTTAAAGCGGCAGTCGTTCTGAAATTCGTTGACGGTAAACAAACCTTTGAAGCTAAAGTAAATCCTTAAACCAAACTTTCTGACATACTGTGTATTTTAGCTCCGGGAGCCTAGTGCTTCCGGGGTCATTTTGTCTTATGCTGAAATTGGAGATACTTCTAATAAAGTATGCTTTGAGTAAACTTTGGAGGAGGGGTTAAGATGATTATTGGTGTACCCAAAGAAATCAAAAACAACGAAAATCGCGTTGCGATTACACCAGCCGGAGTAGAAGCGTTGAAAAAAGCGGGTCATGTAGTGCTAGTAGAACCATCCGCAGGTGCAGGTAGTGGCTTTGAGAATATTGAGTATCTGGAGAAGGGCGCGGATCTTAGTTATTCAGCTTCTGAGGTGTGGGCAAAATCAGAGATGATCATGAAGGTGAAGGAGCCGCTGCCTGAAGAGTATGGCTACTTCCGTTCAGGGCTAATTTTGTTTACTTATCTACACCTGGCTCCCGAAGCCGGACTGACGAAGGCACTTGTAGACAGTGGAGTTACAGCGGTTGGATACGAAACGATTCAGCTGGAAGACGGCTCGTTGCCGCTCCTTATCCCGATGAGTGAAGTTGCCGGGCGTATGGCTGTACAGATTGGAGCTCAGCTGCTTGAGAAGCCGCATGGCGGCAAAGGTATTTTGTTAGGCGGAGTCCCCGGTGTAAGGCCGGCTGAGGTGGTAATTGTTGGCGGGGGAATTGTAGGGACAAATGCAGCCAAAATTGCCCTTGGTATGGGTGCGCAGGTTACCGTGTTGGATTCGAAGGCGAGCCGCTTGCGTGAATTGGATGATATTTTCGGCGGACGCTTAATTACAATCATGTCGGATTCCTACCACATTGAACAAGCGGTTCGGAAGGCAGATCTGCTTATAGGTGCGGTACTGATCCCGGGAGCTCGTGCACCCAAATTGGTGAAGGAGTACATGGTTAAACAGATGGCAGAAGGGTCTGTCATTGTCGATGTTGCTATTGATCAAGGAGGTTCGATTGAGACGATTGATAGAATTACAACTCATGCTAATCCCACTTATGTTAAGCATGGTGTCATACACTATGCTGTTGCTAATATGCCAGGAGCGGTAGCTCGTACTTCGGCACTTGCACTGACCAATGTAACTATGCCATATGCGCTGCTAATTGCTAACCTTGGTATTGTAAAAGCATCCGTACAGAATGCTTCGCTGTTCAGGGGGATAAATGTAGCTGCTGGACACGTAACGAATCTTGCGGTAGCAGAGAGCCTTGGATATGAATTCGCTGATGGTGTAGAGGTGCTGAAAAACTAATTTTAAAAATTATGCTTGCAAGTTTCTTTAAGGTTTGATATACTCATTTTTGTTGTGAAAAGAACATATTTTCATAGTGTATGGCCCGTTGGTCAAGGGGTTAAGACACCTCCCTTTCACGGAGGTAACATGGGTTCGAATCCCATACGGGTCACCATATGCGGTAGTGGTGGAATGGCAGACACGCTATCTTGAGGGGGTAGTGAGCGTATGCTCGTGGAGGTTCGAGTCCTCTCTACCGCATAACACGAAGAGGTAAGGAATCCTTTGCTTAGCAGAGGGCACCTTACCTTTTTTTATTGTCTAAATTTCTAATTCTTAAGAATGTTCTTCAAAGCGCCAGCATATTGGGGATAGAGCTGCCGTATACAATCCGGGCAGATATCATGTGTGAACTGCAAAGACAGCTTCTGCTGCAAGTACTGCTCAATCCTGAGCCACTCCTCTTTATTGTTGCGAATCGATTTACAAGAGGCACAGATGGGAATGAGCCGGAGTTTGTACGGAGGCTTGTGTATGGAGCGAAAGCTTCTGGATGGCTGTATATGACGTTCTTTTAAAACAGGGCCTAGATCCTTCAATGAGATGATAAGGCTGCTGATTGCCGAAGTCAGGTCTGTCATAAGAGGAAAGGCTTCCAACCCTAAAGTTCTACCGCTATTCTTAAAGGTACTTACAGCAGTGAATTTAGTGCTAAATACCAGGCGTTCTCCTTGAAAAATACTTTGTAAGGATTCTAGCAACGTTAGCCATTGATGCTGGTCGGTAATGAACTCCTGAAATAACTCATAGCAATTGGCCCCGACATACTCTCTGCGTGGAGATAAACCGTGTTCTTTACTGTACGTAATCCAACTACTGCTTACAAACTGAATCACTCCATATCTGTCGATAACCCATGTATTCTGAGGCAGAGCTTCTAGCGAATGCGTGATAGAAGATGATACGCTTTCTGACAAAGGTTATCGCTCCTTGAGATCTTTCAGGATGGAAGGCTTAAGACAGTGGCAGGTTGAGCAGTTCCTCGATCTGCCGCCGAAACCGTTCAGCTTTGCGTGTTCCGTGAATCAGATTAGAGAGACGATAGGGCGGGATTCCGTGGATCTGGCAGAAATCCTTCTGGTTCACACACATTTCTGTAAGGCGTTGTTTAATTGCCCAGCCATAGGGGGTTATGGGACTTTTGCTATTCACCGGACTCACCTCTTATCGACTTTCCAGCCCTATGATATAATGAAGTAAGACATAGTATTAGTTAATTATATACTTTTTTACGTCATATTTCAATAAAATATACCTTAAATAAGTATTTCTATGAGTTTGGAAGGCGGTTTTGTGAATGCAATCCATATACGAGCGTATAGAGTATTTGATCAAACAAAAGGGACTTACCAAGAAGTCATTTTGCGAGCAGTTAAATATCAGTACAGGCAACATGGGGGATTGGAAAAGAGGCAAGTCTACCCCGGGAACCCATAAGCTGATTGAGATCGGGGCTTTTTTTCATGTTAGTCTGGATTGGCTCATCCTGGGCAAAAATGCCCCCGAAATCGTTCGCGAAAGTGCAGAGATTTATTTTTTTGAGCAAATACGGCAATTGGATTGCCAAACGGATGAACTTCTCCCAAGTGAGAAGGAGTTTATTAAGGAGTATATTGCCTTTACCGAATTCCGTAAGCTTAAAGCGGCGGACGACAATTCCTAAATCTGCATCTTTACTTTTAGTCGGAGTAGTTTTATAATAATGAATGTTGGCCTCAAACAATTTTTATGTCTTTACTCACCGCGCGGTAGTGGTGGAATGGCAGACACGCTATCTTGAGGGGGTAGTGGGTGTATACCCGTGGAGGTTCGAGTCCTCTCTACCGCATAATGTTTATTCGAAGAAAACCCTTGCTATGCAAGGGTTTTTTTTGTTGCTCTTTTAACGTAACAAGTTGTTGTCCCACTTTGGTTAGAGGCATTTGTTGACGATTTGTTGACCGAAATTGTTGCTCAATTTGTTCGTTTTCTAGGATAGCCTTGAAGGTTACGCTAGGAAGAAAAACCGGGAAAAGGAGGTTGTGGTTGGGCGGTTTGGGCTGGATATAGGCGGGGAGGAGCGAACGCAGCGGGAGATCGCCGTAATATATAAGGAAGTATATGAGATCCATAATCAACTGCTACATATTAATGAAAAAAGAGAAAAGCATCAGGGTCCATATCAGAACCAAATAAATTATTTTAAGAGACAGTTTTTCTTTACAGAAGATATAGTTCAGCGGATTTTTGTATTAAATCAGCTCATAAAAATACATGAGAAGAGAAGGCATATGATTAGCGGGTCATTTTATAAAAACCTAAAAAAGTCATCTCGCAGTAAATAAAGGAATAATCACTCGAATAACAATAATAATTGACAAAAGCTTCTAGTGAAAATATATTATACTGTAAGTAATCGTTTACTCCAATAAACACGGTGGGAAACACAATTGAGGTATCGAGATGCTTAATGCGAAATGAGACAGGTGTAATTTAGATGACTGGAAAAAAGAATGTCAGTATTAAAGACGTGGCTTTAAGGGCTAATGTATCTACAGCTACTGTTTCACATGTCATCAACGGGACGCGTTTTGTGTCCAATGAGACGAAACAGAAGGTGCATTTTGCAATGAATGAGTTGAACTTCCGAATCAATTCGGTAGCCCGCTCTCTTCGTAGCCGCAAGTCGTATATTATTGCGTTTCTTGCACCGATCCTTGCTTCAGAAACTTCTAATTTTTACTTTATGTCGGTAGCAGCCGGAGTTCAAAGCGTATTGAAACAAAGGGGCTATCATCTTGTCTTGAGTGACTCCAGTGACAATATTGAAGTAGAAAACAAAGAAATCAGTATGTTTGATTCACAGATGATTGACGGACTGATCGTGGCTCCGGCCAGTAGGGATTGTGATTATGAACTTTTGTTCGGAGATTATCCAGTGGTTTATATTGATAGGGTCCCTAATGATTGTGAACGAGATTCCGTACTCATTGATAACAAAACTGCGACTAAGGAAGCAATACAAAAAATTCTAGACAAAGGGCACCAAAGAATTGCTTTTTTATCCGGTCCCCTTTCGGTAACAACAACGATTGAAAGGTATGAGGGTTATTCTGAAACGTTAATGAGCGCAGGTCTTAATTTGGATGATTCGTTGATTTGTTTTGGAGATGTAAGCTTTGAGAGCGGATACAGAAACATGGGGGATTTGCTGGAGAGGAATCCAACAGCTATTTTTGTGACGGATAATGTGATGGCAATGGGCGCAATGGCGTATTTGCAAGACCATTCAATTCGTATACCGGACCAGTTAGCCGTTGTTGGATTCGATGATTTTCTGTGGACACGGGTCACTCATCCGCCGTTAACCGTTATCCAACAGCCTTCATTCCAGCTTGGTGTAAAAACTGCTGAAGTGATATTACAGAGAATTGAGGACGGGACTTCCGGAAAACAGGAGTATCGCTTAAATGCCAATATAATAGTCAGACAATCGCTCTGACTTTTTTTTTTATAAAAGTAATCGATTACCTAACAGATTAATTATTTCGCTATAATGAGATTTTCTACACGCAATTCCTTCTTAGGGAAAAGAGTTTGTTGAAATAGGTTGTAAGCGTTATCATTTTCTGTATTGTTTACTGGAATTAAACCTGAGAGGTCTTTAGCCGTTTACTCCGACCCATTCTTTGCTGTCCTCCCAGACATGCCACGTCACCACTTTCGGTGATTAAGGGACTGCGTGCATTGGCCCAACAGCGGGCAACTTTTACACTGTTCGGGATCAGAAGCCTACCGTCTGTCACCCTTACGGTCTGTGTTCGGTAATTAAATCCCCTGTCTGTTTTTCATTTCATAAGCCGAATTTCGAGCTATCGGAAGAAGAGCTTCAAGGAAAGAAAATTAATTGACAACGCTGTCAAAAACAAATATTATAATTATATAAAAACGATTACGTAAACGATTACCCGTCTTTGGAATAAGGGTTTTGGCAAGTGTGTTTTATTTTAGACAAGCTCTTATATTTTAAATAATCGGTGCACATGTCAACTGTACAATTAGAAGCAGGGGAGCTTACAAAGTTATATAAAGAGCTCAAATCTATTACGTAAACGTTTACCTAGAGAGATGGAGGGAAATACATGCTTGGGAAAATGAAAAAGAATTATGAATTATACCTATTGATTTTGCTCCCAGTAGCCTATTTTACAATTTTTAAATATTGGCCTATGTATGGGGTGCAAATCGCCTTTAAAGATTTTGTAGCTTCCAAAGGGGTCTGGGGCAGTGAATGGGTAGGGCTAGAACATTTTCAACGCTTTTTTGAATCATACAATTTTAAGCAAATCGTAGGAAATACTGTATTGCTTAGCTTGCTCAATTTGGCCATAGCTTTTCCCTTCCCTATTATTGTAGCCATTATGTTGAATCAATTAAGACAGCAGAAGATGAAAAAGTTCATTCAAACTGCGATTTATGCCCCATATTTTATTTCAACCGTCGTGTTGGTCGGGATGCTGTTCATCTTCCTATCCCCAAACAGCGGCTTGATAAATCATATAGTAACCGCCTTCGGCGGCGATCCGATTATGTTCATGGGAGAAGAGAAATGGTTCAGACCTCTGTACATATTCTCTTCCGTTTGGCAGGAAACTGGATTTGCGTCAGTTATATATTTGGCTGCACTAGCAGGAATCGACCCCCATTTGCATGAAGCGGCCGTTATGGATGGTGCTTCCAAGTTGCATCGAATTCGTCATATTGATTTACCGGGCATTGCACCTACCATTATTGTTTTGTTCATCATGGCTGTTGGCAATCTAATGAACGTTGGGTTTGAAAAGGCGTTTCTTATGCAGACTGATTTGAATGTCGCTACATCAGAGATTATCCCGACTTACGTATACAAGGTGGGGATTCAGCGAGCGGAATACAGCTTTTCGGCTGCAATCGGACTGTTTAACTCCGTGATAAACCTAATACTACTGGTCATTGTGAATAAAACAACCAAGAAAATAAGCGGCAAGGGCTTGTTTTAGGTGTGAAGAACGCCTGTTAAGAGGAGGAGAGAAACCATGTTAAAGAGAAAAACCAAATCAGATCTAGCATTTGATATTGTCAATTATTTGTTTCTAGGCTGCTTCACCTTAATGATTCTGTATCCCTTATATTTTATAGTGATCGCTTCTATCAGTGACCCAAACAGGATTTATTCCGGTGATGTATGGTTACTGCCGCAAAATATAACCTTTGACGGATATAAAAGAATTTTCAGCGACATTTCAATATGGAACGGTTATAAGAATTCCATTCTCTACGCAGCTCTGAATGGATTAGTCAGCACAGCTCTCGTCATCATGGCGGCTTATCCCCTTTCGAGGAAAGATTTTTATGGCAGAAATGTAATTATGACCTTTTTTATCATCACGATGTTCTTCAATGGCGGTATTATTCCTACTTATCTGGTTGTAAAAGACTTGCATTTGATGAACTCGATGTGGGCAGTCATTCTCCCTGGTGCAATGGATGCATTCCTGATTATTATTGCAAAAACCTTTTTCGAGGAATTGCCTGAAGAGTTGAGAGAGGCAGCCGCCATTGATGGAGCGAGGAACCTTAGATATTTATGGAGTATTGTCCTTCCTTTATCTAAGCCGATTATTGCAGTTCTTGTCCTCTTCGCTGTCGTACGCCAATGGAACGGTTTCTTCGATGCCCTAATCTACTTGAGTGATAGTGATAAGTTTCCGTTGCAACTGGTTCTTCGAAACATCCTAATCCAAAGCCAACCATCCGGAAATATGCTTATGGATATTGATAACATGCTGGCCAAACAGCGAGTGACGGAATTGATCAAGTTCGGAGTTATTATCGTTTCCGCAGTTCCACTGTTAGCCTTATACCCGTTCTTACAAAGATATTTTGTCAAAGGAGTAATGGTGGGTTCGGTGAAAGGGTGAGACCTAGCTTGTTAGATCGTCATAAAGGAGGTGTTGTGGGACTGAATCAGTATGGGACTAGTTAATCCCCGATTAAAAAGTATAAAATAAGCAAATTTAACAGGGAGGTTAAGAAGAATGAACAGAAAAGCTGCGGGTCTATTGGCAGTAATGATGACCGTTTCCGTGTTTGCTACGGCATGTAACAGTAACAATGAAAGCAACAATGTAAGCAACAATGGCAATACAGGTACGAAAACAGAGAATAGTGGAAATCAAGTGGATGAAAGTGCATCCATTCAGTTTCCACTAAAAGAAAAAACCACCTTAAAGG
Organism: Paenibacillus wynnii; assembly: GCF_030812855.1. GTDB lineage: Bacteria > Bacillota > Bacilli > Paenibacillales > Paenibacillaceae > Paenibacillus_AQ > Paenibacillus_AQ wynnii_A. The sequence goes on along the minus strand of NZ_JAUSTK010000023.1, from coordinate 50,686 downwards.
TGGTTGCCCGTAGAGCTCCGCTGGCGCCAAGCGATTATAACGAAATGACCATGGCTAAAAAACTTGAAGAAATGTCAAATGTTCATATCGAATGGAATACAATTGTCGAGACAGATTACAACGAGAAGAAGAATCTGCTCATAGCAAGTGGCGACTTGCCTGAAATGTTCTACGGAGCGACGTTCACAGATACAGAGCTGATGAAATACGGTCAGGACGAGACCATTATACCTCTAAATGATCTGATTGACAAACACATGCCTAACTTGAAAGCTTTATTTGAAAAGAGACCGGATATCAAAGCCGAAGTTACTGCCCCTGACGGCAATATTTATTCTCTTCCGGCAGGTGAGGAGTTAGGCACCGGTCAAGAAGAGATTGGTGCTAACCCGGATTTCTTGTATATAAATGAGGATTGGCTGAAAAAGCTGGATCTGAAAATGCCAACCACTCTTCAAGAATATCATGATGTATTGCTTGCCTTTAAAACCAAAGATCCGAATGGCAACGGAAAAGCAGATGAAATTCCCTTATCCTTCGTAAATGCATTCTGGACGGGTGATATCGGTTATCTGTTCGGAGCTTTCGGTATACCAGACAAAACCTATCAACCCGGTAACAACGCATATGCTGAACATTTAAATGTGGACAATGGTAAGGTTTCCTACTCTGCTATTCAAGATGGATTTAAAGATGCTGTAAACGAGATCGCGAAATGGGTGGAAGAGGGGCTTGTTGATACGGAATCCTTCACTCAAGAATATACGCAATATTATGCGAAAGGGAAGACAGAGCAGGAAACCCTTGGTTCTTTTCTCTGGTGGGATCGTACAGACGTAGTAGGTCCTGAACGTGACAAACATTATCCGATCGTCCCTCCTTTTAAAGATATGGTTGTCAAATGGAACAGTGGTTCCGCACTTAATAGAGGGGGATCGGTTATTACAAAAGAAGCAAAGAATCCTGCATTGATTGCTGCGTGGCTGGATTTGATATACAAACCGGAAACCACTGCGGAAGTACGTTGGGGCCCTATTGGCGAATGGTTTGAGAAATCTGCCGATGGAAAATTGAAACAGAAATCGGATATCAGTAATCCAGGGGAATTCCGTCAAACCGTATCACTAGGTGGAGGGGGAGTATTCACTGGTGAAGACTTCCAGAATATTGCGCCTCCGGAAGCACGGGCACAACAAAGAATGGATGATATCAAAAACATTTTTGTACCACAAATGCAGAAAGAGAAATACCCGAATATCTTCTTTACAGAAGAAGAGTTGAAGACTATTGATAAGCTGAAACCTGAGATACAAACATACACTAACTCCATGCGCGCTAAATTCATGTTAAAAGGGGTCTCTGACTCCGAGTGGAGCGATTACCTGGCCTCGCTTAAAGATATGGGCTTGGATGATTTGATGAAGATATACCAAGATGGGTATGACCGTTATCTCGCAGCTCGGAAATAAAATGTTATAGGTAAGGCATGTAGCAAGCCTGAATGAGATGCCTTCACTCAGGCTTGCTATATATGTTTTCGGATTAGAATCGTATATATAAATGATAGACTAGGAGTGGAAAAACATATGGTTGATATTACAGCAATAGGAGAAGTACTAATAGATTTTACTCCTGCAGGCATGTCTGAGAAGGGGGAGCAGCTATTTGAATGCAATCCCGGTGGAGCCCCTGCGAATGTGGTTGTTGTGTTGTCTAAACTTGGGAAATCCACGGCATTTATCGGCAAAGTCGGTGAAGACCAATTTGGAGAATATCTTACTCAGATTTTGCTTGAAAATGGTGTTAATACAAAGGGTTTAGTGAAGGAAAGTCATGCCAATACAACGCTGGCTTTTGTCCATCTTAAAGAAGATGGCGACCGTTCATTCAGCTTCTATCGTAACCCTGGTGCCGATATGCTTTTAGAAATTGATGATATTGACCCGGAACAGATCAAAGATACAAAAATCTTTCATTTCGGCTCCGTATCAATGACTCATGAGCCTTCTGCAAGTGCAACCCTAAAAGCGTGCATCCAGGCGAAAGAGAATGGAGCTCTCATTTCATTTGACCCTAATCTGAGACCTGCCCTTTGGGAGGATTTGGAGCAGGCGAAAATCAAGATTAAAGAAGGGCTTGTTCTTGCGGATATTGTCAAAATTTCCGAAGAGGAACTTCAGTTTATTACGGGCCTCACTGATTTGGAAGAGGGTAGCCGTCAAATTCAGACCCAATTCAAGGTGAAAGTGATCCTGGTGACCAAGGCTGAAAAAGGTTGCTTTGTTCGGTTCGGGTCCGGCTCCAAATGGGCGGATGTGCCCGGTTTCAAAGTGCATACCGTGGATACCACCGGAGCTGGAGATGCATTCCTTGGCGGTTTCCTCTATCAGCTGATTGAGAGAGGGTGTAGCATCGAGCGGATCAGGGATGAGGACTGGATCCCTATTGTTAGCTTTGCTAACGCAGTAGGTGCTTTGGTAACGACACGAAAAGGAGCCATTCCGGCAATTCCAACCTATCAGCAGGTTATTAAATTAGTTCAGTCAACAGGCGTGGATTTGTCCAAAGAATCCTACAGACCTCAATTCCATTACTCTCCACCAGCTATGTGGATGAATGATCCAAACGGTATGGTCTACTTTGAAGGAGAATACCATCTGTTGTATCAGCACCATCCCGAAAGCACCATATGGGGTCCTATGCACTGGGGACATGCAGTGAGCAAGGATTTGGTGAACTGGGAAACACTTCCCGTAGCCTTGTCACCGGATCATAATGGTGCCATCTTCTCCGGTAGTGCAGTTGTGGATTGGAAGAATACTAGCGGATTATTTGATGGCGGGTCCGGCTTGGTTGCTATATTCACCCATGCGGATATATACCCGGATTCAGACAGACCGAGACAGCGCCAAAGCTTGGCGTACAGTAAGGATAAAGGCAGAAGTTGGACGCTCTACTCGGGAAATCCCATCCTGTCCGATATCGAAATCACCGACTTTCGTGATCCCAAAATCTTCTGGATGGAGGAAGATGGTGTCTGGGTTATGGCTCTTGCGTGTGGTGACCATATCCGCTTTTATCGTTCTGCTAACTTAAAGGATTGGGATTTCGCCAGTGAATTCGGGAAGTCGGATGGTTCACACTACGGTGTGTGGGAATGCCCGGATCTATTTGAGTTACCAATTGATGGATCCAATCAGAAAAAATGGGTATTGATCGTAAGTATCGGAGACAATCCGGATTATCCTGAAGGCTCCAAAACCCAATATTTCATTGGAAGCTTTGATGGCTGGAAATTTGTAAATGAGAATACTCCTGATACGGTGCTGTGGTTGGATGAGGGACGGGATAATTACGCGGCAGTGTCTTGGTCGGATATCCCGGAGGAAGACGGACGGCGCGTAATCATCGGATGGATGAGCAACTGGAAGTATGCCAACTATACACCTACTAGTTCTTGGCGAGGTGCCATGACTCTCCCCCGCGTGTTGTCCTTGACCAACCGAAACGGGAGTGTGGTTCTTACACAAATGCCTGTTCAGGAAATAGAGAAACTGCGCAAAGAGTCTATCTCTTGGAGTGATGTAGCGGTTACACAGGAGTCCCCGTTTATTCACAAGACTAACGATGATCTGCTGGAGATTGAGATCGACATCGATATCCGCTCCGGAGACGAAGTTCATATCAAATTGAGGTCCTCCGGGCAGAGTGAGACGATTATCGGTTATGACCCTGAGCGCGAGTGGTTGTTTATCGACCGATCGAAGTCGGGTCTGACTGATTTTAACTCGTCATTTGCATGCAAGCATGGTGCCAGAGTAGTTCCTGAGAATGGGAGCATCAAGCTGCGTATCTGGCTGGATCGCAGTGTGGTTGAAGTGTTTGCGAATGAAGGACTGGTAGCGCTGACAGATCAAATTTTCCCTGATAAACCGATCGACAATGTCTGGATAAATACAGAAACAGGGAGGGCTGAGCTTAATTCGCTTCATATCCATACTCTTCATTCTATTCATATGCCCGAGTGCAACACAGAGCAGATAGCAAGGAGGGTTAATGTATGAGTGGAGTAAGCGATAATCACGGGCTAATGATGTACTGGGCCTTTGATGAAGGGGCTGGAGCAAGCGCTCTCGAGAGCATATCCCAAATCAAGGATGACATTCAGTATGTGTTTAACCAAGCGGAGTTTACCGAACCTTGTCCTCCCCAGTGGAGACAAGGAGCAATGGGAACCGGACTTCTGTTCGATGGTTACTCGACTTATATTGCCCATCCGTTCAATGAAGGAGATTCAAATGGCGAACCGCAACCTCTTTCTGCGTTAAGTATCGGGATATGGGTTGCACCTCGCTCCTATGAATGGGGGGGAGGAAACAAGCTGGCCGCCCTTGTGAACCGCTACAACGTGGACCGCAAGGAGGGTTATCTGCTGGGCATGTTCCGTCACGGCTCCTGGTCCTTCCAAGTCGGACTAGAGGGAGGGGAATGGAAAGAGCTTTGGTCTCCTGAAGGCTATGCACTGCCCAAGAATGAATGGTCATACGTAAACGCTGTTTTCGACGGGAATCAAGGTGAAATCAAGCTGTATTTGAACGGCAGTGAAATCGCTTCGGCTGAGCTGCCCCGCGGTTCTCGCCTGGTTGAAGCTGCTGACACGGATGTGCTCATAGGAAAGAATAACCATGGTGCCCTGCTAGCTGAAGTGTTCAGTCTTCAAATGTTCAGTGGTATGCTCGATGAGCTTAAGATTTATAATGTAGCCCTAAGCGCGGAAGAGGTAGCCGCTTCTTATCGGCAAGTGCTGAATTCCCGCGGAGGAGTGCACCCGCAATTAAAGTACGATGATATCAAGCTCGACAGAACGCCTCTGCTGCTGGATCGGCACAGACCGCAGTATCATGTCAGCCCGCCGGCCCATTGGATGAACGAACCCCATGCGCCTATCTATTTTGACGGGCAATATCACTTGTTCTATCAGCATAACCCGCTTGGACCGTTCTTTCATCAGATCCATTGGGGACATTGGGTAAGTAAGGATTTGGTGCATTGGCGTGATTTGCCCGTGGCCTTGGCACCCGAGAAAGATCAATTATCACCCGACGGGGTTTGGTCGGGAAGCGCCACCTATGATGCAAATGGTCTACCTGTTTTGTTCTTTACAGCTGCCAATGATAGTGCTTCACCGAATCAGAGCGTGGCGCTTGCTCGAAGTACCTATTCATGGGATAAAAACCCGGATCTTGTTCAATGGGTTAAACATCCGGAACCGCTCATTGTGCAGAAGAAGGGGATCGGTGCATTCGGCGATTTCCGGGATCCTTTTGTATGGAAAGATAATGAAGGTTGGTATGCCTTGGTTGGATCTGGAATCGAAGGCAGAGGTGGGGCAGCATTGGCGTTTGCCTCGCAGGATATGCTGAACTGGACATACAAAGGGTCATTCTTTGAGGCGGATATTCAACAGTATCCTTATCTTGGACCTATTTGGGAACTCCCTGTATTTCTTCCTCTGGGCAGTGACAAGCAAGGTGTGAAAAAGTATCTCCTGCTGGTCAGTCCTGTGGGAGCAGGAGCGGATGTCGAGGTGTTCTATTGGATCGGACAGCTTAATAAGCAGGATCTTTCGTTTCTTCCAGATCAAGAGGAGCCCCAATTGATAGATGTTGGAGATTTCCACTTTACCGGTCCAAGCGGAATGGTTGATCCGATGACGGGCAGAAACATCGTCTTTACAATCGCGCAGGGCGACCGTACATCTGAGCTGGAATACCAATCGGGTTGGGCCCATAACGGCGGCTTGCCGCTAAGTGTGTACTTGAGGGAAGATGGAAGGCTTGGAATCGAGCCGATTCAGGAGCTTCAATTATTGCGCGGCGAGAAGCGGTTATGGATGCAGGACAAGTCATTGGCTGAAGCTAATGTACTTCTCAAGGATGTCCAAGGCGACATGCTTGAGATTCAAGTAGAAATTGAGCCAAGCAGTGCTACTCAGTTCGGAATTAAAGTCCGTAAAACACCGGATGGGGAAGAAGAAACTCTGCTGTATTATGATCTTAATCAGACTATGCTCTTGGCTGATCGGACAAAGACGACACAACATCCGGGTGAGAAATGTAGCGGGGTTCAAGGCGGTAAGCTGGAACTGTCGGGGGAGAATCTGAAGCTGCATATCTATTTAGATCGCTCTATGATCGAAGTCTATGCCAACGGATTAAAGAGCCTTACGACCCGTGCGTATCCGAGCCGTAAGGATGCTCTAGGACTCGAGATCTGGGGGAATGGGGAACTGCTGGTTAAATCCATGGAAATTTGGGAAATGAAGTCCATTTGGTAACAGGAGCGCCTAGGCGCTCCTCACCATTTGTATAGTATCAAACCTTTAAGTCATTATGCCTTTATTGAAGCGCTTTAATGTGGGCTACTCTGCTTCGAAATTCGGAGGGGGAGGTCTTACCCAAAGTCTTGTCCTTGATCTAGCATAATATCCGTGTGAATGCGATCATGCCTGGGAATTTGCTGAGCTCGCCCATGTTCCAGAGCCTCCTGCCTCAATATGCCAAGAAATTGGGTATCTATCTATATTATTAACGGGCTGTTCTATGGAATCTTGAAAAAGATCCAGGAACAGCCTTTTTTGATATGTTACTCCAACCCACCTGTGTGAAGTTAGCGAGGATGTAGTGATTAAGCGGACTGTATAGCCCTTATTTTAGCTCTGGTGATCAGTTGAAAACCTATGCGGACTGAGGTTCTGCTATTCGTTGGGAAACACTCGTTTTTGGTGAATTTCAGTTACAATAACGCCTTCTCAGTCCGGATAGATCGAAAATTAGTGTTTTAGAGTAAATAGCGTCCGCTGTGTCCACTTCGAGGTAAATGTAAAAGGCGTGTGCTATAATCACAGTTATCTAGCAAATTTGGAGGGGACGTAAATGTTACTTAGCATGATACTGGTTGGAATAGTTGCAGCTATACATATCTATATTCTATATCTGGAAATGTTCGTATGGGCTACACCCAAAGGGATGAAGGCTTTCGGTACAACTGAACAAGTAGCTAAGGATTCCAAATCGCTGGCCTTTAATCAAGGCTTATATAATGGATTTCTTGCTGCCGGATTAATCTGGGGCCTGGTCTATCCTGATGAAACTGTGGGTCAACACATTCAATTATTTTTCCTGGGATGTGTGGTAATTGCGGGGATTGTAGGAAGCTTAACTGCCAAGAAATCCATAATCTATATTCAAGCCTTACCTGCTTTTCTTGCTATAATCGCTGTCTTATTCCAATGGTAAGTTAATTTAAGATATGTCCGTAAAAAAAGGATACTCACCCGCCAGTTCAAAAGCTGTTGGGGTGGAGTATCCTTTTTAAAATTGGATCTATTCCAGCAATTTAGCGATGTCGGCTTCAATCTGATCCGGAGTTGTTTGTGGTGAATAACGCTTTATTACACGTCCTTCGCGATCGACCAGAAATTTAGTGAAGTTCCACTTGATGCTTTTGGATCCCAGAATACCGGGGGCTTCCTTGGACAGGTACTTGAATAAAGGATGGGCTTCGTCACCTTTTACATCAATCTTTTCATACATAGGGAAGGTTACTCCATAATTGATCTCACAGAACTCGGCGATATCTTCACCTTCACCCGGCTCTTGTCCGGCGAACTGATTGCTGGGGAAACCCAGTACTTCAAATCCGCGGTCTTTAAATTTCTCGTACACCTCTTGAAGGCCTTTATATTGAGGGGTAAATCCGCATTTGCTGGCTGTATTCACGACTAGTAGTACTTTATCTTTATACTTGGATAACGATTCCTCTTGCCCGCGAAGGGTGATGGCTTCGAACTCATAGATACTCATGAATAATACCTCCCGAACATATATTTATAACAATTTAATTGTACACTATTAATGGTGATAGTCAAACCTCTAGGAACGGGTAGAGAAGGACTTTCATGGCAATAATGGCTAAAAAGAGACAAGATATTCAGAAAGAACTGCAAATAGAGGGCTATAGAGACTGTGTTGGTTGACATCCCCCTTAAAATTCTTTAATATGTCTAGGTATCTGTATATGTCAGTGTGTTCTATTTAACAAACAAAAATTTAAATAATGGGTGATGAAGATGTCTTACAGACCGAATATTACGAATGTTACCAAAGCGAGCAGCAATGATAAGGATGGGTTATTCGAATTCATTATCAAGCTTGCTGATGGAACGGAGTGCCGTGCGTTTTATAATCGGTTTCCGGAATGGAAAATGACGAACATCAGCCGCCTGCTTAAAACACCATGCCCAATTTGCCGCAAAGATTTCATCTGCAAATGCATGGAAGCATTCACTCCTGACTTCGAAGGACAAATGATCGGGGATCAATGGATTGAAAAGGCAATTGCCGAGTAACACATGAACGGAACATGATGCGCGGGAGTTTTCCCGCGTTTTTGTTTTGCCCATTTATTTGGATATACTAATCGTATTATGAAAGGGCGTGGGACTAATGAGCGAAGAACGAAGCCAGGAAGGGTTGCCGGTGGATACGGTAGAGGTAAATTTTACAGCAGGGAAATCCATTGTGCTGATTGACGGTGTATGCCATTTGTGCCAAGGGTTGGTTCGGTTCATAATTCCACGAGACCCTAAGGGCAGGTTCATGTTCGCCTCCCTGCAGAGTGAAATCGCTCAGAATCTGATTCATAAGCATGGCATAGTCTTGGAGCGTGGGCAATTAAGTACGGTTGTATTGCTGGAGAACGGGGTCTACTATACCCAGTCCGTTGCAGTGCTCCGCATAGCCCGTAGGCTGCGATTTCCTTGGTCTGCTGCATATGGGTTCATATTCGTGCCGCCCCCACTGCGTAACGTATTGTACCGTTATGTAGCAAGGAATCGTTACCGCTGGTTCGGGCGTGACGAACAGTGTCTTATTCCCACACCAGATATCCGGCGGAGATTCCTGTAGTGGGGTCTTTTTTTTAGGGATCAACGATCACCTCTGGATGAAACCCGTCTTCTTGGGCGTAATCCTCTACTCTCCAAATGCCTATGGCCTTATCTTGGCTTTTATCTTCTATTTCTTTGAACAAATCTACGTATCGCACATTAGGTGGATAGATATAAGCGACTCGTGCCAGTCCCTGTTTCAGTAAAGCCTCCTGCAGCATAATGCCATCAACGTATACATATGCGAGTAATCGCGAATATTTATCCCGTTCCGGTCCGTCATCGAATTCAAGCTCCAGCATCTCGGCATCTTGTATCATCTTCGCTGTATAGCTTTTGGCATCCTGTGCATAGGGCTCCTTCCCATAAACAGAATGGGACATCTCAGGTGTATCTATCAGCAGCAGTCTCACTTTCTCCTGTTTCCCGTTATAGTTAACAGTCAAGGTATCTCCATCAACCGTACGTATGAGCTGAACTTGGGTTCTATTGGATTTGGTTTCTTGCGGGGATAGCTGACATCCTGCGGCGGTAAAGAGTAATAGGAGCAGCAGCACAGCTTTTAAGGATAATCTATGGATCATATTTCTTTCCCTCCTTATCGTAGATTATAGCTTGATTGCTGCACTAAAGTTTATAAAATCGCTATATAATTGAACTTTAAAACTAAAAAAGAGGAAAGGAGTGACGGAAGGGAATTTTGGAACTGGAGGAGCGACAGCGACCGCCTTTGTCTACGGATTTCTACCGCGAAGAGCGGTATCATTCAAAGAAATCTGTAGACAACAGCGGCCGGAAGTCCAAACATTCACCGCAGTGCGACTAATTCCTTATTCAAAAAACTTAAGTTCAATTTATATGTGAAAAAATAATCATTGATAGCTATCTGTATATATGCTACTATAGCTGTAAATTAAAGGAATAGTAACGGAAGCACCGTTCTATAACCGTTTCACGCGGTTATTGGCGGTGCTTTTTTGCTGTCTTTTTTAGGGGAAGGAGGAGTTCCATGGCCGTAAGAATTGTACTTGCTGTGCGGGAAAGTCAGTATATTGAACCCTTGCTGCATTATGTTCGTCACAGCGAGTACGGGGACAGGCTGCATATTACAGCTTTTAGCCGGATGGATGCTTTTATGGAATACATGAGAGAAGAGGAGGTGCCGGACGCCGTAGTAGGAGATCCAGCTTTTATTGAAGCTTGGTTGGTAGAGGGCAGAGTTGCAGTTCCATGGGCCGTACTTAGCGAGGAAGGGGGGATGATCGGGAAAATTAGCAAGGGCTTATCCGCTGGACAAGTTATCGCCAAGTATCAAGCACTTCCGTCGCTGCTAACCTCTATGCTGCAGCTATGTGAAGTGGAGCGGATACGGACATGCACTACGGTTGAGGGGGAGACCCTTCTGCTTGGGATCGTATCCGGCAGCGGGAGCAGCGGAAAAACAGTGATCGCCTTAAATATAGTGAAGCAGCTAAGTGATCTTGGTTTGTCAGTCTTTTACCTCAATCTGGAGAGTGTGGACAGCAGCAGCCTATATCTCCGTTCGACTAGGGACAATATACCGGGGTTAGAAAGACTGCTCTACGAAATCCAAGCCAACAGAGACTCGGAGGCAGGGATTCAAGGCGAAATACAGAGTTATGCCATACGCCATGAGAACCCGCGGTGTGACGCTTTTAAACCGGTAAGCAATGTAAAGGAAATGCTTCAAATGAACAAGAGGGACGCCTTAGATCTAATGGAGCTTCTAGCGTCCGGGAGACGGTATGACGTTGTAATCATCGATACGGGAAGTATCGGTGAAGAGCGTACGGAGGCTGTTATTGAAAAATGCGGCGTTCTGCTGTGGGTGCTTAGAGATGATGATGTCAGTATACATAAGGCTGGGAAGTGGTTGTCCCATTACACCGCCCCACATGGAGGTATGCCGCCGGGTTTGATCGACAGGAGCAGGTTTGTTATGAATTGCTTTTCGGAGGTGTCCGATGAAAGACCACCACTCGATGGCATACCGTTAGACAGCATCCTGCCGTATATATCGTCTTGGAATCAGCCGTATCGCAGCGAACTGTATCTGAATTCCCCCTACTTTCAGCAGGAAATTCTTCAGCTGTGCAGGAGAATGATAGGGCCTATGCTGCCGCACACATTTGCTATGGAGAACCGCTATGAATGAAGAAATGTTCAGGAAGCTTCGCAATGATATCCGCGAAGGGCTTAATGTTACTTCTACAGTGGATAACCGTGAACTTCTAACTTACATCGAAAGGACAACCTTTGAAAGGGAAAGTCTTCGTTATCTCACGGCTCAGGAGAAGCTTGAACTTGTTAAAAGATTATTCGATTCTTTCCGGGGATTAGATATATTGCAGCCGCTGGTCGATAATCCGGCCATCACTGAAATTATGATTAACAGTCACCGCGATATTTTCATAGAGGAAGAAGGGCAGATTCGCCGGCTTCCTTTGGCTTTTGAATCGGCAAGCAGGCTGGAGGATATTATCCAGAGTGTAGTATCCGGTGTTAACAGAGTGGTGAATGAATCTTCTCCCATAGTGGATGCAAGGCTGAAGGACGGTTCCCGGGTTAACATCGTTTTGCCTCCCGTTGCGCTAAAAGGTCCCGCGATGACCATCCGAAAATTTCCGGAGTCACCGATGACCATGGATGATCTGGTACGCCGTGATGCGCTGAGTCCAGAGGCAGCAGAGCTTCTGCAGATTTTGGTTGCTGCCAAATATAACATTTTTATAAGCGGGGGTACGGGCTCAGGCAAAACCACTTTTCTGAACGCATTGTCCCAATTCATACCGCCTCAGGAACGTGTCATTACTATAGAAGATTCAGCAGAGCTGCAAATTGTAACAGTGCCTAATCTGGTCTCTCTGGAGACACGGAACGTTAACACTGAGGGAAAGGGGGAGATCACAATCAGGGACCTGATTCGTTCATCCCTGCGGATGAGGCCCAATCGAATTGTGGTTGGGGAGGTTCGCGGCGCGGAGTGCCTCGATATGCTGCAGGCGATGAATACAGGACATGATGGGTCGTTGTCAACGGGTCATTCGAACAGTTCACGAGATATGGTCAGCCGTCTGGAGACAATGGTCCTCAGTGGAGCAGATCTACCTATCGCTGTGGTACGGCAGCAGATTGGGTCAGCAATTGATATTTTCGTACATTTATCGAGACTGAGAGATCGGACGCGCCGGGTGTTGGAAATCAGTGAGGTTGCCGGTTTGAAGGACGGAGAAGTGTTGCTAAATCCCTTATACGAATTTCAGGAGACGGGAGAGCATAGCGGACGGGTACAGGGAGGACTGATGCCTACCGGAAACCCGTTGCTGCATACGGATAAGCTTCGTATGTCCGGTATTCATGCGTATCCTTTATCTCACTTAAGGGCTCCGGCCAGGAATGAGGTGGCGGTTGACTAAGATGGACCCAGCTCAATTACTGCCGAACTATACTGTCTATGAACTAACCTTGTTGCAAAAAGTCACAGCCTTAGGTATGGGTGGAGTAATGCTGTTTGGGGTTGGATATCTCTTTTATCATCATTGGATCTTATCGCTTGCGCTGGTTCCATTTGCTGGTTATGCTCCCCGGCTATTAAGAAATTACTTAATGATAAGGCGGCGTGCGGCATTGAATCTGCATTTCAAGCAGACATTGTTTTCCTTGTCCTCCTCGTTGTCCGCCGGAAGATCAGTGGAGAATGCTTTTCGGGAGGCTGTACAGGATCTGCTTATGCTGGACCCCGAAGGCGGCAGCGATATGATAGCCGAGCTGAATATTATTTGTGCCCGGCTGGAGTATGCGCAGCCTGTAGAGGAAGCGCTGCACGACTTCAGCAGAAGAGCAGGAATGGAGGACATTGAACGGTTCGCTGATGTATTCACCGTCTGCAAACGGACCGGGGGAGATTTAGTTGAAGTCGTACGCCGTACCTCAAGCGTTATCAGTGAGAAGCTGGATATTCAGCAGGAAATAGCCGTAACTGTTGCACAGAAGAAATTCGAGGCTAAGGCGCTACTGGTTTCTCCGCTTGCCATGGTGATGTTCATGAGCCTAACAGCTGGTGATTACATGGAGCCCATGTATACAGGAGCTGGTATTGCAATATCAACGTTGGCATTGGCGGCGTTGTTTCTATGTTATCTCTGGATATCCAAGATCATGGACATTCCGCTCTGATGGGGGGCAAACAATGCGTGGGATCTGTGGTGCAGTCATCCTGATTTTGGCGGCTGCATGGTTCATACTTCGTTTGAAATGTGGCAGAAGGTACGTTAATTTGAGGGGCTTGCCTATGGAAGGGATTCGGCTTCGCAAGTTGGGGGAACCGCTGCTCTTGCTAGTTGAGGCGAGTCGGATCACAAGCTATTTTCCTTCAGTGATATTCAGAATCCAACGCTCCATTCAAAAAAGCCAAGGCGCACGGCAGGGTACAGAACGTACTTTGCTCTTCTTGGGAGAGATGCTGAGCTACAGTTGGCTGCTGCTAACAGCTGGTTGCACGCTGTCATTGATTACCGGGGAGCGTATTGGAGTAGTATTGGGTACGTTTCTGGCAGGGGCGCTTCCCATGGCACTGGTGAGTGATCTGCATAAAAAGGTAAAGCTCCGAGAGCAGCTGATTACGCTAGAGCTACCAGAACTGTTGAATAGTATTGTACTACTAGTAGGTGCAGGAGAGACGGTGCAGAGAGCTCTGGTCCGATGTTCAGCTAGCCGAAAAGGGGATATAAGCCACCCGTTATACCGTGAACTGGCGACTATGATCAGTGAATGGGAGAGCGGCTATTCCTTCCAGCAGGCTTTTGAAAATTTTAGCAAGCGGTGTGCGGTACAGGAGGTGGCTCTTTTCACTACAACGGTATTGCTTAATTATCGCAGGGGCGGGGGAGATTTTGCTTTATCCCTGCGTGACTTGTCCCGAATGTTATGGGAGAGAAGAAAGGCGATTAGCCGAACACACGGTGAGCAGGCTTCCGCAAAGCTGGTTTTTCCGATGGTGGTTATCTTTCTGGTTGTAATTGTATTGGTGGGAACACCGGCATTCATGATGTTAAATATGTAGGAGGATGAGACTATGATGTCAACGTTACGGGGATATGCAATGGGATTTTGGAGAGATGAAGAAGGGCTGGGCACCTTGGAAATGATCTTAATCATCGCTGTATTAATAACTGTCGTCTTGGTGTTCAAAGAAGAGATTGTCAAGGTAGTCAAAAGTCTGATCTCCACAGCCGGAGAGAAAAGTCAGGAAGTATTTGAGTAATTTGTGGAAAGAAGATGGCAGCTTTACGATCGAAGCTTCACTTCTCCTGCCAATTATTATGTTTATAACGATGCTGCTGCTATTCTTCTGCCTCTACAGTTATCAGAAATCGATGCTGCTTCAGGTGGCTTCTGCCACTGCTGAACGTGGAGCCTATACTTGGGACAACAGTCACAAAGAGACTACGGGTTCCTTTGCAGCGGGTCAATATGATTCTCTTTACTGGCGTATAGGTGAAGATAACTTGCTGGGTACGCTATTTGGAGCAGGAAGAGGAAGTGTGACGGTATTGCTGCCTGACAAGACTGAAGGCTCTGCAGAAGATCTACCGAAAGTGAAGCTAGGGCAATCGGCTGCGAAGGTTTCGGTTAATATGCCGGGAGAAATAAAGTATACCTTTGGCCTTACCGGCCGAAAAGTAAGCCTAAAGCTTCAACACCTGCTGGACCTTCCTGGACTGGATAAAATATTAGCAGATGGAGGTATTCCGGCAGTTGAAGCTCAATCATTGATAGCTGAGCCAGTTGAGTTCATCCGTACAATTGATCTGATGCGCTACTATGGTGCTAAGTTTCAGGGACGATCTGAAGATGGAAACTCAGGAGCAGCAATGAAACAAAAAGATGCCTCTGAAATGGTAGGCAAACTCAAGAAATGAAGTTCGGAGGCTGGTATGAAGACATTAACACCCCGTCCATCTATTCATCACGTACGTTCCCGGCGGCGTTGGCGGCGGGGAAGACACACAGAGGGTTCAGTTTCTGTATTTCTAATTATGGTTCTGGCCTTTGTATTCCTGTTTGCAGCAGTACTGATTGATTATGCACGCATTGCTGCCGCTAACACGCAAGGAGAACGGCTGGCCCGGGCCGGTATTCGATCTGTAATGTCATCGTATGATATTAAGCTCAAAGAAGACTATGGGTTGTTTGCTTATGGGGATAGCGATGGGAAGCAGTTATTAGCCAGGGTATTAAGTGACAATTTGCGCAAGAGCGGACGAGGAGATGAGTTCAATCTCCTATCTCAGGCTCTGGAATCGTCCTCCTTGGAGTGGGACCGTCCTTTAGGTGAATATGCTATTTTTCGCCGCCAAATTAATGAAGAAATGAAGTATAAGGCTCCGATTGATTTCACGCTGGAATTGGCCGGAAAGTTCAAGCCGGTATCTTCTGCTATGGGGGAGGCCTCAAGAACGATTGATATGTACGGCAATCTTCAGCCGCTGTATGACCAACGTGAAGATGCATTGGATTTAATGCTGGAGCGTCGCAGTCAAGCCGCCGAAAGCGTAAAAGTAATGCTTGAGTTAATCATAAGTCCACCAGGTTCGACCTCAATCCCCTATCAAGGCGTTGGTGGTGTCTCTAATGCAGCGAATATTGTTGGACAATATCGCGATTTCGTTTATAAAGCCTATGCCGACATGGATCTCGAGGAGGATGAGGAACCCAAATACAGGGACAAAATCTCTAATTATTTATCGCAATCCTATGAAGTTACATCCCGGATTCAGGATGCACTAATTACTTTCCGAGAGACTCATTCGAGGTTAATGGAGGAATCGCGCACCGCACTCATTGAGGCTTTGAGACTAAATGACAGTATGAAAGCTGTAATAGAGCAGTCAAGAAATGATAATACGCGCCCTGGGTATACATCTGCTGAAACCTGGGATATTCCCGGGAACTTAGAGGGAACAAACGACACTGCAGTACCCAATCTGCGCGAACAAGGGGATAGCTTGCTCCTCTCTGTCTCTGAACTCAGTAGCTTGGAAACAGGGATATCAGTGCAGGATCGTGCTTATCAATCGGTTCTGCAAGAGGTATCTGGGTTACCGGCAGCTCTTGGGAGCGCCTCAGGTCTGGACGCGGATCTTTCGTGGTTAACAGGTTCTGTGCTAGGGGCCTCGAGAGTGACCTACACATATGTTCAGGAGTATGGGAATGAGGGTGTCCTTATTTCAAGTGAAAAGGCAGCTATTGAAAGTCACCGTACCTCGGATAAATTGCGTAAGGAGACGGAGAAACAGAGCAAGGTCAAATTACGCGAGGCCATGGATGTTATAACGAAGATTCGCGATTTGGGCCAACAAGCGGGAGACTCCCTAAAGCGTTATGATACACTCCGGCAATATTATGATGAGAATATCAGCTTTAATGCAGGTTTGAATCAGAGTTTGCCTGAAGAGGAAAAGGCTTCTACCAATCCTTACTCGGCTGGAAGTGAAGCTATGGACGACATGGATGGAATATATGAAGCGATGGGCAGCGTCTTAGACGGGGCAAGGGATCGACTTTTTCAAAATGAATATTCCGCCCTTTATTTTGAGCATTTTGATGTTTCCGGACTCACGTCTTTAACGGGAGACGGACAAGGGAACAGTATTCAACAGCTGTCAGATCAGATGGACCCCCATCAGCAAGAGCTGGAATACATTTTATACGGATTCCATAATCCCGCAGGCAATGTAGCAGCAGCATATAGTGAAATATTTGCGATGAGGCTTGCGGTGCGGACTATGGAAGGATTTATTGAGAAGGCGACTCTGGGGAACCCATTGGCAATTACGGCTGCGGCACTGTTATACGGACTTAGTAAAGCTATTGAAGACATGGTTCTTCTGTGTAACAAGGGTTCAATCCCGCTATCCAAATATGTACCGGCTGAGCTTACCTACCGTGATTATCTCAGGCTGTTCCTGTTGCTACACGGTGGTGGAGAAGCACAGCTGTCCCGCATGCTGGCTCTTATCCGCTTGAATACAGGGATTAATCCTGCGGAGAAATTTACCTATGCTTCAGCAGAGATTAAGCTGGGAATGCGATTATGGTTTTTGCCCGGTGTAATCAAAGCACTGGATTATACTGCCGGTCTTGCAGGTGATGTGCAGAAGAATACCTATTACAAGGGAATACGGGCGGATTTTTCTTATTAGTGGAAGGGTAGTGGGCTGATGAGGTACAGATGCCGTATAGGGATAGCGGTGAAGAACGAGGGCAGTATGGTTGTTGAAGCTGCAATGGTAATGCCCATCTTTCTGCTGTTTGTTCTATTTCTGATTTTTATAATTCAGATGACCTTGTATTCCACGGCCCTGCAAAGCACTGTCTCCGATACTGTCAAGGTAGTATCTACACATATGTATCCCGCTGCTTTGGCTGCCCAGAAGGCAGAAACTCCCAGTTCTCCAGAATCTGTAGGAGAGACTGCTTCTCTGCCAAACACGAATTGGAGTATTCCCCGTTTGTCACTTATGGATTGGAGTGAGAAGTATGCCGCCTCATTGCCCTCACCATTAGACGATTGGGTCAGAGGTGCAGTACAGAAGGGGGAGGGTCCATTGCAGGAACTGCAAGCGGAGGCTTCACAAAGCGTTTTGGATTTGGCCGTAAAGCCCTTGCTTAAGCCTTATCTGGCGGCAGATATTCTCGAATACCAAAGAATCCATGTAACCAACGTGATCGTTCCAGAGATAAAGGATAATACACGTCCTTATTTCGGGCTGCAGGTTAGCTATGAGTTGCCGATGAAGGTGCCTTTTCTGAACCAGAGAATTGTGCTGGAGGCCAGTGCGGTAGAAAGGCTTTGGATTGGGGATACGGGTGAATACGGTAATGGAGGAGCCGCAGACGATCAGGGCGAACAGGATGCAATTATTATTCTGGAGAAGCCCAATCCTGGGGTTGCTAACAAACAAGGCAAGATCCGTGCGAAAATCAAACCCAATGCTTCCGCAAACTTAACGATTTTCTATAAAAGTGGTAAAAGCAGTGCGAAATATTTGGGCTGGAAGCAAGCGGACAGTGAGGGATATATCGAGTGGGAGTGGAAAATCGGGGTGAATACGACGCCAGGGTCGTGGCCTTTTACCATTCAGACTGATGACGGCCAATTTATTGAAGTCACCTTTGTTGTTGTGAAATAGAAGAGAGGGCAAAGAAGGAGTGAAGCTATGACGGAGTGGGCATTTTGGGGCTGCACACCATTTTTGGCAGCAGCTTTAATTACAGATATACGTTCAATGAGAATACCGAACTGGATTACAGTGCCGGCATTCTTTACGGGACTGGTGCTTCAAGCGTTTGTGCAGGGTTGGCAAGGATTCTTATTTGCAATTTGCGGTGCTGCGGCGGGGTTTGCTCTATTACTTATTATGCATTTCATGGGTGCGGTTGGGGCAGGCGACGTCAAGCTGTTTGCGGGTATTGGAGCCTGGACGGGGATGTTGTTCACTGCACAGGTTATTATGTACTCGGTTTTTATCGGAGCCTTAATTGGTTGGATCATTGTGTTATATCGTCGCGAAACAGGAACTCGATTACGAAATAGCTTTAGCAGAATTACCGGTTTTTTTGTATTGCATGACTTGAACTTTCTAAAAGGAAAGGGAAAAGAACAGCTGCGTTTTCCCTTTATGCTGGCTGTCATTCCCGGTTCGGTGTGTACGTATCTATATTTTTAAAATAGGGGTGATTGCTGTTGTTTGGATTGACCTGTGATTTTATACAACGGGATGGCATATGTATGGTGCTTGATGAGCCCGATGGATTGTCAGTGGGCAAGCTCAATAAAGTACAGACCCGGATGATGGTAAATACGAAAATTCCCAATCACTTAAAGTTATATCTCAAGGAAATTGATTTGAGAGTTACGCTGGAATACGCAGTCACCGGCAAGAAGATGCTCTCACATCTTTTGAAAAGTGAAAGGTTATCTATGAATGCCTTCTTCGGGCTTCTCTTGCAAGTGGCTCAGGGTATGGAGGAAGGGAGGCTGTATATGCTGGACCCGATGATGTACGCCTTGCACGAGGATTATATTTTTATAGAGGGGTCGCTGCAAAACGGCAAGGTGTACTTGGCCTATATTCCATTGGATAATCCTGCTGCAACACATAAGCCCGGGGAGAGCATGCGATCCTTGATTATGGTGCTAATGGCCTCAATCACTGAGCTAAGGGGAACCGGAGTGCAAAGGCTTCTACAGTATTGCGGGGAGGAAGGCTTCTCATCGGGCGGACTTAAGGCACTGCTTGCCGAACTGCTGACGGAAGGCGGGGAATCTGTAAAAGTAAATCCCATCTCCACCGTGGAACGGGGAGCAACAATAACTGCTGAACCTTTGGAGGAACAGACGATCTCCAATCGCTTTGCCGGGTGGACAGGCGGGTACCCCAGTTTTAAAAATATGGAAGAAGATAGTCTTATCAACAAGTCCGACAGCGGAAACTACGAGCCCACTACTACGACATCCAGCTCGAAAATATACATTGTACTGGGTTGTCTATTGGGAGACGCACTGTTATGGAAATTTCTATATCTCGACAAGCCGAACTCACTGACATTTATTATTTGCGGAGCGGTGAGCATTGTATTAGCTGTTATTAGTGGTATGGCTTGGCTAGATAGATTGCGTCTAGGAGGGAGTAACGGTGAAGCAGATGAAGATGAGGAAGCGGAGATAAGGATGCCAATGACTGGTCTTAAACTAGGTGATGGAGAGCGGAGATTTAGCAGGCCTTCGCTGAATAGCAGTGGGCCGAGTGCAATGCCCAAGCATGATCCTGAACCTAGAGCAGCCTCTCGCAGCGGCCCGAGTCCTGTTAATTTTCTAGCCGATGTAGAGGCCTCAGACAAGCATCAGCTAACCATGGCACCCGCGCAAGTGGCTGCATCCATCCCAATGCCGATTCCACCAACCGCTCTGTTATCCAGAGAGAAGCCTAAGGTGAAAGAACAAGGGTTAGGGAACGCGCAGCACCAAGTGCCATATTTGGAGAGGTACGACGATGAGGGAGACGGTCTTCGGGAAAGAATTGAGCTTAATCGCCCCAGCTTCATTATCGGCCGCTCCACAGAAGTAGCACAATATATTGAAAGGTCAGAAGGAGCTTCACGCGTACATGCGGAAATCTCCCGAAGTACAGGCGGGTACATACTTAAGGATCTTGATTCACGAAACGGTACCTTTTTTCAAGGAGAGCCCATGATTCCGTATAAGGAATATCAGCTTGCAGAAGGGGATGTATTTACCATTGTGAAAGGCAATTATATGTTCCGATCTGCATGATATTTTAACTGCTCCATAGCACCTTGAAGCTTAGGGAATGCATAGGTGAACCCATGACTTAATGCCTTTTGCGGCAGAACACGTTGTCCCTTTAACAAAATCTCAGAAAGCTCGCCAAGTGCTGTCTTGAGTAAGAAAGAGGGCAGAGGAAACCAATGCGGACGATGGTACACTTTTGCGATTGTTTTTCCAAATTCATCATTAGTGACAGGCTCCGGGGCAGTTGCATTCACTGGACCGAATATCTCACGGTTAGCAATACAGAAGTCAATCAAGGTTATGATGTCAGTGAGATGAATCCAGGGTACCCACTGGCGGCCACTGCCGATTTTACCTCCAAAACCAAGTAGGTAGGGCAGCTTCATTTTGGGGAAAGCTCCGCTCTTGTTGCCAAGAACGACTCCGGTACGCAGTTTAACTAGTCGAACACCTTTGTAGGAACGGTCTGCCGATTCTTCCCAATCTCTTACCACTTCCGAAGGGAAATCCATTACACGGGCTGGTGAGGATTCATCAAAGGTGTCCTTCTCGGAAGTGCCATAAATGGCAACCGCAGAGGCTTGTATAACAACGGATGGTTTATGCTCAAGAGACTCGATGAGTTTAGCGGCTGCGGTAACGGTTTCAAGTCGTGATTGTCTAATCGCTTGTTTTCCTTTCGAACTCCAACGCTGGCTGAGTGAAGCTCCGGCGAGGTTAACCAAGGCATCGCAACCTTCGACGGGATTGGGATTTGAGGCTAGATGATCCCAGGTCACGTAATGAAGCAGCGGGTTATTCGAGGGTGTGTCCGGTAGTTTCCTTCCGATAACCACAACCTCGTGTCCAGCCTGAAGCCAGTATTTAGTAAGAGCACTGCCGATAAATCCGGTTCCTCCGCAAATTGCATATTTCAACCTGGAGTCCTCCTTTGGACTATACTTACTTCATCAAATGGCGGTAAGGAGAGTAATCAATGCCGTTCTTTTCAAGGAAGCTGACCAGAAAGCGATTATCACGTCTTGGTGTGGCAACAATGTAGCCCTTAATACAGTGATCGCGTGTTACTTCCGGCGCATGGGTCTCCACTGCAATCTTGCCTATTTCGGCAGCAATGGAGTGCTTGGCGATATCGCGGAACGGTGAGGGTACAGGTTGAACCAACTGATCCAGAAAGGCTTTGGATTCAACGCTCCATAGAGGTCTGCTGCGTTCTACCCAGTAATTTTGCCAATCTAACTTTGATTTTCCGTCAGCCTTAGGGAGCACCTTCAGAAATTTACGGAACATAAAGTAACCACCTATGCACATGGTGCCCAGCAGTAAAAACGTCCAAAATGCGATGGAGTTCATAAACCAGTTGCTCGGTGATACGGATAATAAGCTCAGTTCTAATTTAATAGACATGTATAATTCACCTCGACAATGATTATTGTCACAAATTATCTTTGACCTAAATTATAACGTATTTATATAGTTTTGCGTAGCGGAAAAGGGGATACCCCGGCTTGCCTAGATTTATTTTCTTAATCACGTTAGAATAAGGTTTAATTCGTGAAAGAAAGAGGGAAGTCGCATGCTGAAAATAGGTTCTCATGTGTCCTGCTCACCTAAGGGATTGCTGAGCGCGGTGAATGAGGCAAACGAGTACGGCTCCAGCACATTTATGTTCTATACCGGAGCGCCGCAAAATACACGCCGTAAGCCAATTGATGACTTGTATCCTATAGAAGGAAAATTAGCTATGGAAAGTAGCGGCATCGAAGAAACCATCGTTCATGCTCCATACATTATTAATTTGGGCTCTTATAAGGAAAGCATATATAAGCTGGCCGTTGATTTCCTTAAGGAGGAGATCCGTCGTACGCATGCGTTTGGAGTTAAACACATTGTGTTGCATCCCGGAGCATTTACGGATAAGGATGCGGAATACGGTATTCAACGGATTGCTGACGGACTTAATGAGGTCTTAGGCGGAACGAATGAAACTGAGGTTCATATTGCTCTGGAGACCATGGCTGGAAAGGGTACAGAAATGGGCCGCAGCTTCGAGGAAATCGCCTCTATGATCGAGAAAGTAGAGCATAAGGAGCGGATATCCATTTGTCTCGACACCTGCCATATTCATGATGCCGGGTATGATATCGTGAACAATCTGGATGGAGTGCTGGAGCATTTTGACCAAACGATAGGATTGGATCGTATCGGAGTGGTGCATGTTAACGACAGCAAAAATCCTTGCGGGGCGGGTAAAGACCGTCATACGCCGGTAGGTTCAGGTTGGATTGGATTTGAAGCCCTTAATAAGGTGGTAAATCATCCAGCACTAGCAGGTCGGCCATTCATACTGGAGACACCTTGGATCGGTAAAGATGCAAAAACTCAACGCCCAATGTACGAGGTGGAAATTGCTCTGCTGCGGGGAAATGTGGAAGAGCGCTTTGGTCCGGAATTCGTAGCGGATGTTCAAAAACTGCGCAGCTTCTTTGCAGAGCTTGAGCTTGATCACCGTCAATATGTTCTTGATATCTGGACGGTGCTGAAAAACGATGCCAAGGCTAAAAAAGAAGATCCGCGCGAACCGCTTGAGCGACTATACGATTATGTAACTGCTGCTGAGCTTTTCCCAGACTTAAGTGAGGAAGCAATCAATCATCGCTTGATTGCTTGGTTGGCAGGAACTGTATAGAATCAAGCGATTCGAATACCTATAGATAGCGTAAGTAGATGAGAGGATGGAATAGAAGTCATGGAATTACATGTTAAGAGAGAGAGTTCCTCAGGGGATAAACTGAATCCAAACCGAGCGCGTATGCTTATCTCCTGCCCGGACGGGCCTGGTATTGTTGCGGCGGTCTCACAATTCCTGTACGAAAATGGTGCTAACATTGTACAGTCGGACCAGTATACTATGGATCCCGAAGGTGGGATGTTCTTTATGAGAGTAGAGTTTGACCTGCCTGAGCTGGAGGAGCGTCTGGAAGAGCTGCGTAATTTGTTCAGTTCAATAGCTGAACGTTTCAGCATGGATTGGCAAATTTTCAATGTGAGCCACAAGAAGAAGCTGGCTATCTTTGTTTCCAAAGAAGACCATTGCCTGGTTGAATTGCTGTGGCAGTGGCAAGCTGGAGACCTGGATGCTGAAATTGCCCTGGTAGTCAGCAATCACACCGATATGAAGGCCTACGTAGAATCTTTTGGTATTCCTTTTCATCATATCCCAGTTACTGCAGACACTAAGGTAGAAGCTGAGGAGCGGCAACTTGAAGTGATCGGCAATCATATCGACGTCATTATATTGGCACGTTATATGCAGATCATTTCCCCGTCGTTTATCGAGCATTACCGTCACCGGATTATCAATATTCATCATTCCTTCCTTCCGGCATTTGTTGGAGGTAAACCTTACGCCCAGGCTTACAAGCGTGGTGTGAAAATTATCGGAGCAACCGCCCACTACGTTACAGAGGAATTGGACGGAGGCCCGATTATTGAGCAGGACGTTCAGCGTGTAAGTCATAGCGATGATGTAACCGAACTGAAGAGAATTGGACGAACTATCGAGCGTGTAGTATTAGCGCGGGCCGTAAAATGGCATATCGAGGATCGTATTCTCGTTCACCACAATAAGACTGTTGTTTTTAACTAATCTTTATAGATAGTATATCGGTGAAAAGAAACCGGGAAGAATCTCATTCTTTTCACCGAGTTTCATCACCCCACAGATCATACTCATCAACTCCCCACTAATCTAATAACCCCTTACGCATAACAGGTAAAAAAGCATTTTACCAGCATTTTGGATAACTACGCCAAAGTGCATTTTGTCATGCGCAAAATTTCTCGAATAGGATCAAAATTCAAAGGAGGCGGCGGGTTGTCTTATCAGCGGGGTCACCTGTTAAAGCGTAATTATTTATTTGCTTTTCTTATTCTACTTGTCGGCTTCGGCGGTCTTCTAGGCTATGATCTCTACTTCAAGCCATATGTGCTCTCGCAAACAGTGGTGAAGGTCAAAGTGGAGGAGGGGAAGATCCTGCCCAAAAACTATGAACTACAGGGATCCGATCTCTATTTGGATACAGTGCAGACAAAGGATATTCCATATGCAGTGATTACAGAGATATCACAGGTCGAGCATAAGGTTACGAATGTAAATCTCACCAACGGCAGTATCTTAACAGAAGCCTTAATTGATGTGAATGAATTAGAGCCCACCCGGGATGAAGGGGTTTTTCCTATTCCGAAGGAGGCTATCTATGGCATTAATGGATCTTTACGCAGCAGGGATCAGGTAGATATTTATCTGGTTAAAGAAGAAAAGCAAAAGAATAACACTCAAGGTGAGGTCGATCCTCCAGTTTCAAGGGATTCCGTGCCACTTAATCAGCCTGGGCAGCAGGCTTTTCTCACCGGCGTAACCGTCAATTACGTCCGTACAGAGGATAACAATGATGTCTTGGACACGGAGCACGGGAATAACAATAATCGGCTGACCTCTACCGGGAAGGTTGCCTCACCCGAGCTTAAACTGAAGAAAAGTGAAGGTGAGCGGCTGAAAGGCTATTTGGAACAGGGCTTTAAGCTTTGGATTGTACGAGTGGAATAGGAAGGAGGGAGCAGCAAATGAAAATATTTTGTCTAGGCATGGATCAGTTGACTATAAACGATATTAAAAATGCCGGATATACCGTTGTAACCCAAACTGTGTTGCCCGATCCGCTGCAGACTGAGGGTCACATATTTATCGTAACTAGTGATATAACTCCGGTTTCAGAGCTAGGTGAACTCCGCACCAGATATAAGAACACCACCCTGATCTATATGTTTTTGAACAAGGGAGTGAAGGGATATCAGGCAGTACATATGCTTTGCGAAACCCTGAGCATCTACTTCTTACCACCGCGAACTACGGCAGCAGGAATTATTGAGAAAATTCAATTTATTGTAGAAGAGGAGGGAGAAGCAAGCAGCAATTGGATCGGTTTTTTCGGTTCTGGTCCAGGTATTGGCTGTACGACTGCTGCCAAGCTGTTCGCAAGGCGAATTGCGGCAACGGGTCAGAGAGTGATTTTACTGGGGCTCGACCTTTATGACCCGGGTTATGACCGAAAAGCTGTAATTAGTCTCGACAGACTGCGGCCGAGGATTACAGGAAAGATGCTGAACGACGATGATTTTGAAGCTTTCATTAAACAGGAGGGATATTTATATCTGCCGGGCAATTATGACTTTCTAAGCGCTCAGGATTATCAGGAGGATGAAATACAGTATTTGTTGGCTAA
The DNA here is from genome assembly GCF_030812855.1 of Paenibacillus wynnii. Classification (GTDB taxonomy): domain Bacteria; phylum Bacillota; class Bacilli; order Paenibacillales; family Paenibacillaceae; genus Paenibacillus_AQ; species Paenibacillus_AQ wynnii_A. Next base: position 25,113 of record NZ_JAUSTK010000023.1, on the reverse strand, counting down.
AGCGGGTGAGAATGCCGATGTGGTTATTGCTGATTTCGGTTCTATACCCGAAAGCGCCGCTTGGTACGTAGGTATGCAAAGTTCCGCTCTGCGCATGATGGTTACTCATCCGAAGCACCAATACAGATTGGAACCTCTTCTCGAGCTGGCAGGTCAGCTGGATCTGCATGCGCATGATTTTAACTTTATAATCAATCGCTGCAATGTGGAGGAAATGCTCTCCCCGAAAAATATGGCGCTCCGACTCGGCAGTGAGATTTTACTGGAAATCCCGTATTATCCGCCCTTTCAGGACAGTCTTCCTATGGGCAAAAAAGAACTTCAGCTCGTCGACGGAAAGGTTCAATCCCTCCTCGTAGCCTTGGGTTTAGTACCGGAAGCGAGAAAGAAGGCGGGTTTTCTGTGAACATGCATGAAAGGCCGATAATGCCAGTGGATTCAGCGCCTCAGCATTCGCCATTCTCTCTTAAACAAAGCATGCAGCGAAACCGAAAACCCGGTAACGAGGATTTCAATATTTTCCTGCAGCAAATGAAAAGAGACATGAATGTTGGTCTTGAACGGGAGGACGAGTACTATTTCGAGCTTAATGCCAAGGCACTGATAGGAGATCCTCAGGCAGTCAGTTTTTTTATGAATGAAATTGAGAAGTACTTACGAAAAACACCGTTTACCGGAAGAGTTCCAGAAGCTTATCAAACTGCGGCAGAGGCGCTTTTTCATGAGTGGAAGGGCTTTGGCCCGGCTTACCGTTGGTTTACAGACCGCGCATACAGCGAATCTACGGGGCTGCAAATGATTGGACGGCAAATCTTTTATAACCATAGGGGCAAATTTGTTGTTTACCCTTACGAAATGCCCTCACTGGATCGGGTTGAACAATTAAAAAGATCCTTGCTCAAAAGCGATCAAAACAAAAAGCTGAATAAAGATAATCCTTCCGTGGAGTTCAAAATGGATGATCCCCTTTGGCCCGGCCGCTTCATACGACTTGCGATTTGGGTTTCCCCCCGGGTTTGGGAGGGGTTTACGACGATTTCGCTAAGGAGGCAGGTGGTAGAGTTTCTAGATCTGGAAGATCAGGCGGGGACCGAATGTATACCGGCAGAGGCAGTGGAATTAATCAGGTCGCTATCAGGTACCTTTCGCAATACGATCATAGCGGGTGCTGTCGGCTCGGGGAAAACAACCTTTGCTAATACCATTGTTGGCGAGCAACTGCTCGGATCTACATCCTGCATGGGTGTCGTCATGATCGAAAAGCATCCCGAGTCGATTCTACCCTATCAGATTAAAGGGCACCGTATTATCCCCATTCAAGCGAGCAACGAAGAGTTGATGGAGGTGGGTGTGGAGTCACTGCGGCATGATCCGAATATTCTTTATATGACCGAGATGCGCTATAACGAATGGGAGTTTTATTTATGGAGCGGAGAAAAAGGTTATGACGGCATTACCGGAACTTTTCATACTGTAGATTCGGAGGATATACCTTATCAAGGCGCGTTTGCGGTTTCTACCCGGATTGGCGGAAGTCTGAAAGGGCATCTCGTCTCCGCATTGAAAGCCTGTGAGCTGGTTTTTATTTTGGAGAGTGTTCAGGAGGGGAAGAAGCGGCTTACTCGGATATCCGAGGTGTTTTATGATGAGGAACGCAATTCAGTGTTTGCGAACGACCTCATGCGCTGGGAGGCTGATCAATCGGGGTGGACATATAATGACAAGCTGACCCAAGAGCTTTTAACAAAAATGAACAAAAAGGATGCCGCTACTGCCAGAGTGCTACAACGGGAACTTGAACAACTTGCAAAAGTAAAACCGATGAAGTTTCCCATGAAGGAAAGCTTGAAATCACGGATTGTTCTCAACGAATAGGCGGTGAAACCTTGGAACTTTTATTTTATATGCTTCGTTTTATCCTTCATTTGTTGATTGTTCGCGGATTATGGCTGCTGGTTAAGCCACTGGTAGAACGAAATTTAAGGCATGTCGGTCATAAGGTCGATTTCAGAATCAGCCTGGGGATGCGTGGTTTTGGCAAAAAAGTAAACAAGAGCAATAAGGGGTTATGGATCTACCGACATTTCGATAACCTGTTGTATTTTGCAGACCGAAGGTATGAGCCGGGAATAAGCGTAATCCGCTTCCTTTTACGAACAGGAATTTTGTTTATCGCTGTCTTTATGTCGGGTCTGCTAACGCTCAGCGAACTGCCGGGACATTTGAGCTTTCAAAATCCTTTTTTGGAGGGGATGAATTTTAATGAAGGAGTTTCAACCGAGAGGGCGTGGCGTTTTCCATTTTTTATAGCTGGTATTGCAGCGAGTCTTCCCTATTTTCGAATGAGATACATCTACGCGCAGAGGAAGGTACGGGGCAGCTACGATCTGCTGGATGTCGTTAAAATCTCTACCAAGTTTACGCATCTGCCGGTGGATGCTCTTCTTACAAAAACAGCTGATTTTTTAACTACAAATAATGTCCTGAAAGTACCTCTGAAACTATTAGGGAACGCATTTGCTAATTATAGCAATGAAAGAGAGCTTTATGAGGAAGCGGGACGATTCTCAAGAACCATTGGGACAACCTTTGCCGTTGAATTCTTATCAGACTTGCTTTATTCAGAGAAGGAGGGGACGGTTTATTTGAAAAACTCGCTAATGATGTTGAACCGTTCAATGGAACAGCAGCGAGAGACTATTCTGACAGTTAAAGCGGGAAGCAGAGATGCCATCAGTCTCGGGTTGTACGGTAATCTTGTAGTGCTGGTATCTTCGGTCGGAACCTTTATCTACATGCTTAAGCCTGATGTGTATTTCCGGTTACAGTTTCAGACTTCGGTTGGTCTAACGTTTCTGGCAGTGATTGTCGCGGGATTATTTGTCTCTTTTATTATCAGTACCATTCTTGCCAAACCCAAATTGGACTACCATTAAGGTGATGAACTATGGATAGATGGTTAGTGTTAATCGCTGTATTCGGTGTCGTCTACTTAGCAATACTTGTGTTCGTCAGCAGCAGCACTAAGCAAGAACGATACCTGCAACGGTTAGAGCTTAGGTGGAACAACTTCGGCAACCGCAAGGGCAATGAACGTCTTCAGCAATTGCTGCATAATGGCGGGTTATCGATTTCCGCGCGAAAAGTTACGATGTTCCGTTACACCGCAGCACTTTTTTATTTAACTATGCAAGTCTTGGGCGACTATATTCACCACGATGTATTTTCAGGATATGATGTCCTCGTCACTTGTCTAATCCTCATAATTACCAGTCCTTCGCGGTTTCTTCCGTTTGGCTGGCTGTTGGCCTGGCTTCATCAAAAAACAAAAATTCAAAAAGACGGCGAGCTGATATCCTTCATCCGTCTATATGAGAATAATCGTCTTCGCAGGGACGGGTATATGCAATTTGGTGCATTCTGTGCAGGAACCGCCGCGCATTTTCAGTACATTCGTCAGGATTTGTACGAGCTGTCGGAGGGGGCCATAGATGAAGGGGTGGAACGGGCAATTGAAGCTTTTTGCGCTAAATTCCCTGAGAATCATGCTTTTATCAATGATATTAGGTCGATCTTACTTGCAACAGAAGGGATGGATGATGATGTGGAGGCGGCGCGGTATTTGCGTGAACAAGGCAAGATTATATCTAAAATATCAAGTGATCAGTACTTGAAAAAATGGTCCTTTATTGGGGATATCTCTTCTATTATCACTGTGATCCCGTCTATTGCTACCTTTTTGATGATCGTTTCATTGGCGATGCAGTACATTATGTTGATCAAGGGGAATTTTAACGGAATTGCTTTATTTCAATAAAATTATGTCATATTCAAACAACTTATAAAATTATAAAATAAAAGGGAGATTTTAACAATGAAGAAGGACGCTATTTCTACAGGTTTGTTTATTGCTATAGGATTTCTGTGTGTTGCCATTGTAATTGCCATTTTGGTTCCGGTAGTTCGAGATGTGATAGGTGATGCGGATGATAATAAACCTGCGATCCCGGCAGTAAGTATGGTTGAGACTGTAGGTTCACCGCTATGAAAAAGGACTCTATCTCTGTCGCTATGTTCTTAGCCATTGGTTTTGTCATTGCCGGGATCTTTATCTCGGCAGCAACGAATATTATCGGCAGCAGTCAAGATGATGTTATCACGCATACCAAGCAAATAGAGCAGTATTAGGAGAGGGGCATATTCTTTGAAGGCGACCGTCCTCCGGGCTTTGTTCATGTGGCTTGTTCTTTTTATTATTCTGCAGCCTATCTTTACCTACATAGATTATTTGCTAGATTTGCAGATCAAAGCCAACACGTCCTACCTTACCCAAAAAGCAGCTACAGAGGGGATGGTCACCGCTGCCATGAGGAATGAAGTCACCTCAAATCTGAAGGCTATCGGGTTCTCCGAAGACTCCATCGAAATCACCAGCAGTACCGAGATTATCCAGGAACGAAAAAAAAGACTGGATGTATATATCAAAGCGCCGCGTGTTCATCTTTTTCCGTATAACTTTTCAACCGTATCGCAGCCCGTTAACTACTATGGACATGGCTCCATTATGAGTGAATATCTGGATTGAACAGCCAGAGGGAGTTAACTTAGGAGTGTGAAGCTTAATGGACTATATAGTAAAACTTGCGTTTGTTCTGTTGATCTTCATCTATACATGGTTTTTTCAGGTACAAAATCAAGAATGGGATATAGAAAGGGGGTTGCTTAAAGATGCCAATAACATGGCGGTACACGATGCTGTTCAAGAAATAAATGAAATCGAACGCTCACAAGGCCGCTTAATTATTGAACCCGTCATTGCGTATGAGACATTTCAAGAAACACTCCAACTTAACCTGGGACTGGATGATGACTTAACCCCTAAATCCGGCAGTCGGCTTCACGACAAGGTAACAATTGTGAAATTCGTCATTATAGACGAGTCTTCGGGTGTATCCTTTCCTTTTTTATATGAAGATGCACAATACGGAATTACAAAATACATACAGGGACCGTCCGTTATCTCCGTTATAGAAACGAAACATCCCGTTCTTATTAGCAGGACCAAAACCCAAGAAGCGATTCGTGTACCAGCCATTCAGGAATATAAGTACGATAAGTAAAATGATAATACTAAAGGGAGAGATTCACATGAAAAAAACAATTGTAAAAACAGTGATGGCGGCATCCATGTTGTTCAGTATGGTTTTAGGGCAAGGAGAGGGAACTGTAGCAGTAGCAGCTACTTCAGCAACTACAAAAGCTCCGGTAATGACGGATAATTTGTTCAAATATGGATTGAAAAAGGATGTTGAGCTTCCGGTTACTGTTACGGCTGGGGGGCTTAGTTATACGCTGGAGAAGATTATGATTTATGATATTAAGTCTGCAACGGCTCAAGAGTTGATTAAGAAATATGGGTATAATAACTATGGAAAATATTTTGTTTGGACAAAAATTACAATTGAAAATAAAGGAAAGACAGTAATTGAAGAAAGCGCAAAAGATCCCAATCCTAAATGGTCTATTGGGGTAGGTGATGGTGGAGTTCTTTTGCAAGACATGCCTTTAGTTAATGTTCGTAAAAAGAACAGCAAGGAAGCATTATGGGATTATACCCTAAAACCAGGAGAAAAATTAACCACGTACCAAGGGTTCTTAAATACAGGATCGTTCAATCATATTGTAATTTGGTTAGATGTAAAGGGAAGTTCGGCAGAAAAATATATTGTAAATCGTAAAGAGTAGGTAGAAGAAATGAAAAAAAAATTTGTTCTACTTTTTCTTAGTTTTTTGCTAATAGTCCCGTTTTTCACTTGCTCTGCCGCACAGGCAACGGATACAAAATCAGCAACCATAGGTATACCTACCTCAATTGGTTTAACCGGGGTAGATAATAGCGCAAAGGCTTTTTATCTGGATTTACCCAGCGGCGTAAGTAGTTCTGCAATTAAGACAGGAACACTTAAATATTCGGGTGCGAATACTCTCGTGGGGAATATTACTCTTGAAAATGGGAAGATAAAAGTTACTCTTAAAGGCAACGGAAGTACGCAAACGATAAGTAATGTTCAGGGATTTAGCGGAGAGTTTAAAAAACCTTTTAAGACCACACCGGGTAATTCTATCTGGCTGTATTCGAATGGACGTCGCTGGCAGATTAATGAATACAAGGCATTAACGGACACCATGGACTCCTATGACTTAAATGCAGATGACAACATAACTCCATCTGCTAACCCACCATTAAGGCTAATTACTACCAAATCTAATCTCTCAGCAGAAGGACTTATTTGGTATAACAACTCTTCAAGAGTGATTATAGATCCAGATTCAATCATTCAATCCACAGTGAAACCATTGGAATTTTCTAGTGATCTGTATATAAGAACTCCAAATATAAAAACTGTCCAATTTAAAGATAATCGAATTATTGTAGATTATATGATTCCTAGAGCTAGCAATGATAAGAATAGTTTTCGCACAGTATGGAAAACCGAACCCGATGATGGCAAGCACGATTTGTCTGGACATGCAGAAGGTCGTCGCTATCAAATCACGGAATATTATTATTATCTGGCAGACGCCAAGCTAACAACCTACAACTACGCAGGCAACATCACCTTCGACTATAACCTCCCTACCGACGCAGAACTCAACGGAACGGTAAGCGTTCTAACTCCCAATCCAAACCCAACTAAATATGCTGACAAGGATGTACCTGTACAATTATCGCTCCGAGGCGAATTATTAAGATATACCAACACATCGAATATCTCCGAATGGGTGTTTTATGCCAAGGAGAAGGGTAAGGGTGATACGCTTCAAACTAAGAAGGACTATAGCAAGACATTAAATACGAATAAGGTGTTTGATTTCACCATTCCTAAATCAAGGGTGACATCAGATAACTATAAACAAGAGTATGAACTGACTGTCATTGTAAGATTCAGCAATCCGGTAACGACCCAAAGCGGTACCATTACATACCTGCAGCAACCCTTATCGGCAATGGTAGAGGTCTATAAAAATCATTCCTCAGTAATCTACCCAAGTACCCCGCCAGCGCCGGCACCAAAGGGAGAACCACCGGTAGCAGTTTTAATGGTTCCTCCAGTTGTCAAAGCAGGGGAGGATGTTGTTGCTAGAGGTGGAGGTTCGTATGATCCGGATGGGGAAATCAAGAACTATTTCTTTGAAGCACCAGGATCTATTAGTCTACCGACACCTACGGAATCAACATCAACGTTCTGGTATCCTGTCGAGAGCATTGGAGAGAACACGGTCGGACTAACCGTAGTAGATAATGATATGATGACCGGCAGCACTGGAGGATTTATAAATGTAGTTCACCCTACTCCGGATGCCAAGATTGAAATCACAGGGACGAAAAAACAAAATCGAAAAGTAATCCTAACCAGTAAAAGTACAAGCCCTTTTTACTACCCATTAGATCAAAGCAAAACAATAATCACCATTGAGGCCATGTCTGGAGGAACGAATGCAGATATTAAATATGCCGGAACGTTAAGTGGGATAACGGCCAATCCCGTACTTTTTAAAAAGCCCGGTATTTATAGGGCAAGCATTTATGTGGAGAACACGCTAGGTTACAGCGCAACAGATGTCGTGACTTTTGAGATTGTTCCGGACGAACCACCCGTTGTTTATTTTTCAATGCAAGGTAGGGCATTCCGCGACCCTTTAAATGGGAACCAAGCGGTCATATCGATAGATGATATGTCCTATTCTCCAGACGGGGATATCATAGATCAACGGTTATGGGAATATCGGTACGACTCCGATAATGATGGCAACTTTGAAGAGGAAGCATGGGTTATTTTCAGTAATGAGAATAAAGACCGACTAACTCTTACAGTAACCGAGGTAGGTAAATATGAGATTCGCCATACTGCTTATGAAACCTTTGGTCAGCCTACGATTGATGCCTTTATCACTTCAGCGGATCGAAAGTATGCAGATTCTAGCGGCCAGAACACCATCGAAAAAATAGTAGATGTTAAAAATCGAGCGCCACAGGCTGATTGGTCATGGTAGAGAAAGGGGACAGAATGAAAAGAAAAGTATATAGCTTCATCAAACTTACGATCTGTTTTACACTGCTCTTACCGATTTTGGTGTGTGGAGGTTCGCAGAAAGTAGAGGCCGGCACAGATCCTAATATAATAGAATATGCGGGTTATGAAATGCCAGCCTATGATGGATATGCGCCGTATGTCATTGATCCATATCAACCTAGTTTAAGTGATGATAATTACTGGTCAAAAATTTACACTCATCGAGATGCAGTTTCTGTAACTAACATAAAATATAACAAACTAACCAAAAGGATTAGTTACGATATCAGTCAAATTCAAACTATGGCAGATACCTATAGAGGGAGCGATACCTACGATAACTATCCTGATTATGTGAATGATGACTATGAATGGAATTCGAATTTAGTATATGGCGGGCTTATTCATGGTCTCGCGGCAGATGGGGCTATGCGCACCAATCATACTGCCGGAACCTATTTCGATCTTGATACCTATAGCTTAAGCAGTTTTACACACTCTTTCGCCCAAAAGACAATCGCTCCTGCAAGTATTAGCCTGTCATTGTTAAATGGATGGATTCAAGATTACGATATTCTAGATCCTAAATTTCTAGAGATTGTTATTGGTTGGTCTTCATATACGAGACATAATGATGTTTGGGTATCTAATCGCGTCATGGAATCCCATATGATTCCACTAATCGTTAACAGTGCGCCACAGTTATCATTGGTTTCTCAGGACAACATGGTACTGATTAACGAAACTGGACTTAGTACATTAAATGTAGAAGGGTTTGCTCAAGATCCCGATAATGACGATTTAGAGGTGATTGTAGAAGTGCCGAATGTGTTTTATCGCAAGATTAAAGTCACCGGCACGAAATCACCTAAGTACTTTTCAGTGCCTATAGATGTAATCAATGATTCGATCCCTCCGGGGAGCTATCAAGTCAAGGTGAAGGTTGTAGACCCGTATAAATATAGGGCAGAGGCACCTCCACTAAACTTTACGGTCCAGAATCGGTTGAAGAGAAATGCCTTTGTCCTTATTAATTCACCAATTACCAGCCCAACGGTTTATACGGATTCAGAGGGCGATCCGAAATATGCTGAACGGTACAAATATGAACATGATCCAGCTTTTTTTGATAACAGCATGGGACTCATTTCGGACTCGGGTCAATGGAGAAGTGGGGCCTATGCTTCTTTCCCTTACACGGGCCAATATGTGGCTACGGTACAGTTCAAGGATAACCCCAAAACCAATAACCAGTTTGATAGTTACCGCTTGTGGAGTAGAGACAATTTATCCTCTTTAGCTTTTCAGGTTCACCGTAAGCCCATTGCAATCTTCGCTGCCAAAATCGTAAACGGTAATCTGCAGCTCACGGATAGCTCGTACGATTTGGATCACATTAGCCGAAATGATAAGGGGCTTAGTGTTTGGCAATGGCAGTATAAACTTACAGCTGATGAGTTTTGGACAGAGGGCCAACCCCCTGCGCAACTGCCTAAAGTTGAAAACTATGATATACGACTGCGGGTGAGGGATATAGACGGTGAAAATGGGAATGGGGTTTGGAGTGACTGGTGCCTGCGTACCGTGGGCAAATCTGCAGCGAATCTTCCACCGGTCGCCTTATTTACCGCCGATCCCAACATCGTCTCCTATAAAAAGACCACATTAATAACGGACAAGTCCTTTGATCCCAATAATGACCCCTTGGATATTTATGAGTGGATCGTCCGAAAGAGTGGAGCGATCATTTGGAGTTATTCAGGCACACCGACTTTACCGCCGAGCATAACCGGATATGGCGTTGGGAGTTATGAAATCACTCTAAGGGTACATGATAATCTGGGATTATGGTCCGAACCTTACACTCAAAATGTTAATGTAGTCAATCATCCACCGATTGCGGCCTTTGAAATGCCTACCGAAGTTTACCGAGATACCTTGATTACACTGCAGAATAAAACACGGAATCCGGATGAGGATGGGGATGCATTAACGTTTGGATGGAACGCACATATTGACGGAGGGACTTATCGATATGTGGGTGGCAATGAAAACCAGAGCTTAACGGTTAGGGATATACTAAGCAAATACGGGATTTCACAGCAGCAGGCAATCTCGAATGGTTGGGAAATGCGCTTAGAAGCTTGGGACGGGACTTATAACTCTTTCGCTACAAAGTCATTTTCGGTAATTAACCACGTTCCGACAGCTCAAATTACGGGGCCGGTCAACGTATACCAGTACGATAGCAAGACCTATACCTCGACCGATACGGATGACGACTCTGCAGATCAGAGCAGTCTACGGTATTACTGGAACGTGACGGACAGCAAAGGGGATATCAAAACCTACTCCACCCCAAACATTATAGTGAATTTTGATGAACCGGGGAAGTATATACTTCAGCACTGGGCAGTAGACCAGATTGGTGATAAATCGAACATAGCGGTATTGAATGTAACAGCAGAGGAGAACCTGAGACCTTCGATGACGATCACCTCCCCTGCAGGAACCATTGACAGTCCAACGGTATTACTCTCGGATCCACTAATGAAATGGGCATATTCCGATCCGGAAAACGATGCTCAGGAGAAGTATCGGTTCGAGTTTTTCACGATGGATAGCCTATTGGCCCAGACGATTGAGAACATCGACACGGATGGGACATGCCGGCAATATCAAACACCAGATCTAACCTTTGAACGGTTTGTGTATTATACGGTTAACGGTCGTGCGGCCTCACGGGGCCAGTGGTCCGAGGTGTCAAACGAGAAGGCTTTTATCATCGATACGCCTCCCGTTCCTGGCTTTACCCTAAATCAGAGTTCGGGGCATCGAAATGAGGACTTTATCATCACCGGCACGGCTACTGATGCAGATATCATAAAAGGGGATAGTATTACCTACAAATATTACCTGAAGCCCTTTGGGGGAACGGAAGCACTTCTCAGCGCATCGAGTGATTTTGTTAAGCAGTTTACGACCCATGGATCTTTCACGATTAGACAGGTTGTAACCGATTCGCTTGGGATTTCTAGTGAAACCTCACGGAGTATCACCGTAAGTAATCAGATTCCAACAGTGAACATCACTTATCCGGGTAGCAGTAACTCTGCAAGCCCTACGGTAGCCAGTACACTTACACCTATTCTCCAATGGACTTACCAGGATGGAGACAGCGATTTGCAGCAGCGCTTCAAGGTGAGGGTCATTGATTTGGCGACAAATAATATCGTTGCACAGTCAGGTGAAACCGTATCTTCAGCCAAGCAATGGACCGTTACAGGTGGGACGATTGTAGAGAACAAAAAATATGCGGTGGAAGTTGAGGTGTTTGACGGCTACGAATGGAGCAGCATATCACCTCGCAAATATTTTATGGTAAATTTACTGACCATCCAGGGTGGTGTCAAACATACTACGGAGTGGAATGATAACCGTATCGGTTACAACTTGAAAAAGAGCGGCAATCCAGACAACCCAAGAGACTACAATGTGTTTTGGGCAGGTGAGCGGTTTATCCTGCAGGCGGATACAACGGGGTTACCAGACACCGTAGAGGTAACGATGCCGGGCGGTTACCATACGCAACTTAGCGCTACTAGTGGTGCCAAGACCTTATGGACGGGTGAACTGTATGATCCCTCTTTCGAGAATCTGCCGAATGGCCCGATTACTTTTACCTTTACTGCGCAAAATGAATTCAATACAAAAGTAGACACAGTTACTGTAACGATTTCGGAAGAATGGTCGGAGTATTTTAGAAGTCACAGAACAAAATAGGTTCATCTTTCATAGAACGGTAATTAAAAAGACGACTATACATTTGGTTTTCGAATGTAAGTCGTCTTTTTAGTAGATTATCGATCCCTCAGCTTATGACTCTAAGGTCAAGGATGGTTACACAACCCCTTCAACCCGTTCCTCCGCGCCTCTTATGATCCGTGCTGTAGCTGTCGCTCCCGAGACCGGAACGGAGTTATGTACAGCAGATGGACGGGCTGAAATACTAGGTGCTCCGCGTAAATAATAGGATAGCTTGCCGCTGTAAATTTTATGAGGGCATAACGAAAGGGCGAAATCTTCAGGAGTCACGAAGCACGAGGGCTTATTGACCGGATGAAACTCTGTATTTTCAAATAGGGATGCTACAAAATGAGAGCAAAAATAAGCGTCTTCCCGATCGATTTTAACGTTAAGCAGCACGCCTACTAAACCTAATAGATGATACTTATAACGTTCCTGATTCTCCATCATCCCTGTAACATGGTTGTGCATCGTATCATATTCCTCGCGGCTTACCCGCAGACGATAGATGGCACAGTCCGCTCCATTATAGAAGGGGTCAACAAAATTCTCTTGAATCAAACCAGCAATGAACGGATTATGCATCTTTTTCCGACCAAAGCTATACACTTCCCGCAATTCGCTGTCAAAAGCAATCGAAGCATGATTCAGATCGGCCTTTGTGAACCATCTGATTACACCGCTGAAGGCGGTACCCGTTCCGGTGAGCACGATAAAGATATCCTTTTTTGGTGTCATGAACGAATTCCTTTCTCCTATACAAGGTAAGATACCGGTAAATTTATTTATTAATAATTCTATCTTACTGTATATTCCAGTTTTATAAAACAAACTTTAGTCGCAACTAAAAACTAGACTTAAGGCTAAGTCCAAACCCGCCCTTTGCCCGTATACATTGACGTATATAATTGTATTGAAAATGCTAAACATAGAGTGTTGGAATATGGAGTTTTCAAAAACAATTGGAAATGCTTCCACACAAGTGATACAATAAGAATATCAAAATGACATTCTTGATATTTTAGAGGAGGATATTTGAAAATGAGTGAACAAAGTCAAGCGATCCAAAAGGAAGAAAACTCTACAATTGATAACCTGGCAATTACTACGATCCGTACGTTGGCAATTGATGCCATCGAGAAAGCAAACTCCGGACATCCGGGTATGCCAATGGGTTCCGCACCTATGGGATACCAACTATTCGCTAAAACAATGAAACATAATCCGAACCATCCAACATGGGTAAACCGTGACCGTTTTGTATTGTCTGCAGGACACGGCTCTATGCTACTATACAGCTTGCTGCACCTAAGCGGCTATGATCTTCCAATGGAAGAGTTGAAACAATTCCGTCAATGGGGCAGCCTTACACCAGGTCATCCGGAAGTTGGGCATACAGCAGGTGTTGATGCTACTACGGGTCCACTTGGACAAGGTATTGCTATGGCTGTAGGTATGGCAATGGCTGAAGCTCAATTGGGGGCTACTTATAACAAGGATGAGCATCGTGTAGTTGATCATTATACTTATGCAATTTGCGGCGATGGAGACCTTATGGAAGGAATCTCTTCTGAAGCTGCTTCGCTGGCTGGACACTTGAAACTGGGTAAGCTGGTAGTTCTGTACGATTCGAATGATATTTCACTGGATGGTAAGCTGAACCTGTCCTTCTCTGAGAATGTAGCTAAGCGTTTTGAGGCATACGGCTGGCAAGTGCTGCGCGTAGAAGACGGTAACGATCTTCCAGCAATCGAGAAGGCTATTGCTGAAGCACAAGCAGACAGCAGCAAGCCAACATTGATCGAGGTTAAGACTGTTATTGGTTACGGAAGCCCGAACAAGCAAGGTAAAGGCGGCCACGGCGGTACTCACGGTTCCCCGCTGGGTGCTGATGAAGCTAAGCTGACAAAGGACTTCTACAAATGGGTATATGAAGAAGATTTCTATGTACCTGATGATGTTCGTACCCGTTTTGCTCAAGTCAAAGAAAGTGGCATTGCAGCGAACAAACAATGGGACGAGCAATTTGCAGCTTACAAAAAAGCTTATCCAGAGCTGGCTGCCCAATTTGAAACAGTAACGAATGGCGATCTTCCAGAAGGTTGGGATGCAAAGCTTCCTATGTATACCACTGAAGATAAAGCCGTATCTACACGTATTGCTTCCGGTAATGCGCTGAACGGTCTGGCAGCGGGAGTTCCTCAGCTTGTAGGCGGATCTGCTGACCTTGAAAGCTCCACAATGACTCACCTGAACGGCTTGACTTCATTTACCTCAGAATCCTATGACGGTCGTAACATTTACTTCGGTGTACGTGAATTTGGTATGGCTGCAGCGATGAACGGAATTGCCCTGCACAGCGGACTGAAAGTATTCGGCGGTACGTTCTTCGTATTTACGGATTACTTGCGTCCTGCGATTCGTTTGGCATCTATTATGAAGCTTCCTGTAACGTATGTACTGACTCACGATAGTATTGCTGTTGGTGAAGATGGCCCTACTCATGAGCCGATCGAACAACTGGCTTCGCTTCGTATCATCCCGGGTCTTACGGTTATTCGTCCGGCTGATGCTAACGAGACTTCTGCGGCATGGGCTTATGCATTGGAAAACAAAGCTAACCCGGTAGCACTGGTATTAACTCGTCAAAACCTGCCGATTCTGCCAGGAACCGTAGAAGGCGTGCGCGATAACATCAAACGCGGCGGTTATGTTGTCTCTGATGCGAAGAACGGTAAACCACAAGCACAAATCATTGCTACGGGTTCTGAAGTACAGCTTGCTGTGAAAGCTCAAGCCGCTTTGGCCGAAGAAGGCATTGAAGTACGTGTAATCAGCTTGCCGAGCTGGGATTTGTTCGAAAAACAGGATAAGGCTTACCGTGATTCCGTGATCCTTCCTGAAGTTAAAGCTCGTCTTGCTATAGAAATGGCTCAAACCTTTGGTTGGGAGCGTTACACAGGAGACCAAGGCGACATTCTGGGTATCACTACCTTCGGTGCTTCTGCACCTGGCGATACTGTTATCAAAGAATACGGCTTTACCGTGGAGAATGTTGTCAGCCGTGTGAAGGCTCTGCTATAATCGACAGAATACTCACAAGGGGGAGAACATATAATGAGTCAGTTTAACAACGCAACGGTTGAAAAAGCAGCAAACGTGTACTATGGGGGAAAAGTGACAAGCCGTACAGTCATTTTGCAGGATGGCACCAAAGTGACATTAGGAATTATGCTGCCGGGTGTGTATGAATTCGGTACAGAAGGTCCTGAGATCATGGAGATTCTGTCTGGCGATCTAAAAGTGCTGCTTCCCGGCTCTGAGATTTGGCAGGAGATTAAAGAAGCAACGACATTTAATGTTCCTGGCAACTCCAAGTTTGCGCTGGAAGTATTCGAAGTAACTGATTATTGTTGTTCATACCCTGTTCTGTAATATATTCATTTGAAGAAGTCCCACGTTATCGTTATCGTGGGGCTTTTTTTCATACCCTGAAAGTCAAAGATCATGAGTTTGCAACATTCCCGAGTTTGATTCCGTTACATGATAGAAGGAATAACGCCGTAAGGGGGCCAAGTCGTGAGAATGGTGATTGCAGTTTTAATGGTCTGCTTTTTTATTACAGGATGCAGGAATGATGAAATGAAAATTTCATCTGCGCAGATTATAGATTCATTCGCAAGCCAAGAAATTAAATTACAAAAGCAAACGGAAACGAATCCAAATTCTGTGTTTTCTAGAGCCTATAATGATGTCACTCCTGAAGAATATTTAATCGATGAGAATCAATCCATCAGTTTATATATTTATTCATCTAGCAAAGAGGCTATAAAGGGTTTAAAGGATTTTGAATTTCACACAGAAGCAGCAGATGTTGTGCCACACCGAATAGTTCAGGTAGCCAACGTATTGCTTTTTCATATCGCCGACGACGCAAATCAAGATGATCGTGTTCATTTGGTTATGGAGAGTTTACAGATTGAGAAGTGATATAGTCTTAGAATAGGTTGAAAATAAAGACCGTCCCTAGGGCTCAAATGAGCATACCCCTGTCAAGTAGACAGATGAAAAAAGCTAAGCAGCCAGCGCGTGCCGATACTCAATCGGCGCGCGCTGTTTAAGTTTAGACTGAAATCGCTGGTAGTTATAAAAATAGATATATTCCTCGACGGCTTGATGGATCTCTGCTTCTGATTTACACTGATGAAGGTACAACTTCTCTGTCTTGAGATGCGAAAAAAAGGATTCGATGCATGCGTTATCTAGGCAGGTTGCTTTGCGAGAGTGGCTGCCTTTGACGCCGAATGCCTCTAATAGTGTGTTGTACGCCTGAGACGTATATTGGAAGCCTTGATCCGAATGGAGTACGGCTTCCGAGACGTCTCTTTTTCGTGTCCACTGCTCCACCGTATCCAGAACCAGGTTTACATCGTTACGGTTGGAAATTTTCCAAGCGACAATCTCATTGTTAAAAAGATCCTGAATCGCAGACAGGTAGTAAAAATGGGTGCCATCTGAAATGTAGGTAATATCGGTGACGAGCTTCTGCTGAGGGCCAATAGCATGAAACTGGCGCTTCAGTCGGTTAGGATACACCACGGAAGGTGTATAGTTGGAGCGATTTCGTTTCTTTCGAATCACCGATTGGATTGCCAGTTCTTTCATGAGTCGCCATACTTTTTTATGGTTGACGAGGTATCCTGCTTCCCACAGGGCTGTTCGCATTCGGGGGTATCCGAATTCTGGATGCGCCAAGTGAATGGCGACCATGTGCTCTTTCATTTCGTGATCTCGCCTGTGCACTTCATTTCGCAGATGCCTTGTGGATCGCCACTTATAGTAACTGGCTCTAGGTAGCCCTGCAATAGCTAATAGACGTGTGACACCGTGTAGGTCACGCAGTTCCTCAATGGCTTGGTACTTGACCTGTTGTTTCAATTTCTCTCCTTTACTAGATTTGGATACCGCTTTTTTAGGTAGTCCACCTGTGCTTTCAAGTAATCCCGCTCTTCTTCAATGCTAGCAAATGTTGTACGAGGGCGTCCTTTCATGGGACTAAATGAGCCCTTACGTGTATCGAACGCTTCTCCATCTCGATGCTTTCTTACCCACATTTTCAGTTGGGTACTACTACGAATACCCAACCTTTCTGCTACTACATTATAGCTGGCTGATCCCTCAATTCCCTGACCGCCGCCATCTTGAATTCTTCCGTATACTGTTGAAATACTTGTCCTTTTCTGGCCATAAAAATATCCCCTCCAAGTTGACTCGTTCCTAATAATAATAACATTAGGCTTTTTACGAGTGTCTACTTGAAGGGGATAATACCACAAATGAGCATAGGGACGGTCTTTTGGATTATACACATGTCAAACTCATAATGCGAAAATTCGATATAACACCAAATACAAAATTGCTCCTGAAGCACTGCCTGCGCTCGAAATCCTGCACAAAATACAATAAAATTGCTCCTGAAGCACTGCCTGCGCTCGAAATCCTGCACAAAGTACAACAATTCCGCTCCTGAAGCACCGTCTGCGACTGAAATCCTGCACAAAGTACAACAATACTGCTACTGAAGCATCCTTTGCGCTCGAAATCCTGCACCTACAGGCACTGATGTTTATACGGTTTTTATCTGGTGAGAATTGTTTATGAAACTGACTCATACGGATATCATTGTCGTCTAATGAGTGCTCGTAAGCTTAGTCTTTCTTTCCAGCAGCTTGTTCGCCCATCTTCTGGCCGATCCATGCCTCATAGCATTTAACCACAGCGGAGAGATCCTCGTCGCCGTAGCCTTGGTTGAACCCGGCTTGGAACATGCTCTTTGCCAAGCCCAGCATTGGGGATGGAACGCTTGTGGAATCGCTAAGCGCGGAAGCAAGCTTCAGATCCTTAAGCATGAGAGCCAAGGAGAACTGGTTGGTGAAGTCGTTCTCGATGATTTTGCGGCCCTTGAGTTCAGCTTGTTTGCTTCCTGCGGAACCGTTCATCACTAACTCCAGGAACTTGTCCGCCGGCACACCGGATTTAACGGCTATAGCGAAGCCCTCCGCTAGAGCAACGTTGTGGATGCCAACCATGGCATTGTGTGCCAGTTTTGCTGCTGCACCGCTGCCATTCTCGCCCATGTGCAGAAGCTTTTTGCCCAAGGTGTCGAAGATGTCCCGGTTAGATTCAATAACGTCTGCGCTGCCACCGACCATGAATACCAGAGTGCCTTCTATTGCGGCAGGCTTGCTGCCGGTTACAGGGGCATCAAGGAATTGGCCTCCATGTTCTGTCACTGCAGCAGCAATCTCACGTACCAACCCAGTAGAGATGGTACTTGAATCAATAACTACAGCCCCATGTTTCAATGCCCCCAGAATACCGTCCTGACCGTAAAATACTTCACGGATAGAATCATCGTTGCTAATCATGGTAATAATAACGTCCTTGCCTTCTGCAGCTGCATGTGGTGTAGAGGCAGTTTGTGCGCCTTCATTGACAAGAGGTTCACACTTGGAAGCCGTGCGGTTGTACACGGTAACTTGATATCCTTCACGCAGAAGGTTAGAGGCCATAGGCGCTCCCATTGTTCCGAGTCCGATAAAGCCGATTTGTTTCATTACATTTCCACCTTCGCCTTAGGGTCTCATTAGAACTGTAGTAGCTTCTAAAGTCATACGTTCTTTTCATTTTAACACGGGCTTATAGCATGTTCCACAGTACAGAATCCATATGTATTCGTAACGCTTCCACAAAAGCCTCAAAAACATAAGGCTGGAGTCCTTGATGTGCCCTAAGACCTTGCCAGTCCCGCGAAATTAAAGTATCCTATTATAAAGTTCTTACAAACCGTGTCAAACTAAAGAGACATACAGGAGGTTACCATTACCGTGTCCAAAAAGATTAATTTTGACTACAGTAAAGCCCTTGATTTCATCAACCAGCAGGAAATTGACTTTCTTGCAGCGCCGGTTAAACTAGCCCATGAGCAACTACATAACGCTACCGGAGCGGGTTCAGACTACCTAGGTTGGATCGATCTGCCAAATGCCTATGACAAAAGCGAGTTCGCTCGTATTCAGGCCGCAGCCAAGAAGATTCAAGGAGATTCGGATGTACTGATCGTTATCGGTATCGGCGGTTCCTACTTGGGAGCACGCGCAGCTATCGAAGCACTCTCACACTCCTTCTACAATAACCTGTCTAAGGACAGCCGCAAGACACCGGAAGTTTATTTCGCCGGTAACAACATCAGCTCGACGTACATCACACATTTGCTTGACCTTGTAAAAGGTAAAGACTTCTCTGTGAATGTTATCTCCAAATCCGGAACAACAACCGAACCGGCTATCGCATTCCGTATCTTCCGCGCTGAGCTGGAGAAGAAATATGGTAAAGAGGAAGCCCGCAAACGTATTTATGCTACTACAGATAAGGAAAAAGGCGCTCTCAAGAAGCTGGCTAATGAAGAAGGCTACGAGTCATTTATTATCCCTGATGATGTAGGTGGACGTTATTCCGTGCTGACACCGGTAGGATTACTGCCGATCGCTACAGCAGGTATTAACATTGAAGAAATGATGCAAGGTGCAGCCGCAGCTGCTGATGAATTTAATAATCCGGATGTTGCGACTAACCAAGCCTATCAATATGCAGCAGTTCGTAATGCTCTATACCGTAAAGGCAAGGCCATTGAAATTCTGGTCAACTACGAGCCATCCCTTCACTTTGTATCCGAATGGTGGAAACAGCTTTTCGGCGAAAGCGAAGGCAAGGATTTCAAAGGAATCTATCCTTCTTCCGTTGATTTCTCTACGGACCTGCACTCCATGGGACAATTCATTCAAGAAGGCAGCCGTAACATTTTCGAGACGGTTATCCAAGTGGCTAATGTAGAGCATCATGTAACAATTGAGAGTGATCCTGATGATCTTGACGGTTTGAACTTCTTGACTGGAAAGACCATGGATTTTGTAAATAAAAAGGCTTTCCAAGGTACGATGCTTGCACATACTGACGGACAAGTGCCGAACCTGATTGTAACTATTCCGGATCAAACTCCATATACTTTCGGATACATGGTATACTTCTTTGAAATAGCTTGCGGAATCAGCGGATACTTGCTTGGAGTGAATCCGTTCGATCAACCGGGTGTAGAAGCCTATAAGAAGAACATGTTCGCATTGCTGGGCAAACCAGGCTACGAGAAAGAAAAAGCCGAATTGGAAGCCAGACTTACAGAATAGTACTCACCTAGAGATTTATCATAGCAATGCAATTTAACAGAGGAGCAGTCCATAGGTAATTCATACCCTGGGCTGCTCCTAATATATATCAAGAGTTCAAGCCATCATGCACATATAAGGAATGGAATGAAATGCTGGAACAATATCGGACGGTGCGTTCTTCCGGCTCCTTGGAAGTCGTAATCCGTAAATCACGCTTCATTGGTCATGTTATGCCGGTGGAGAACGAAGATGAAGCAGTGTCTTTTATTGAGGACATCAAGAAGAAGCATTGGAACGCCACACATAACTGCTCTGCCTATACGATCGGTGAAAGAGACGAGATTCAGAGACAGTCAGACGACGGTGAACCGAGTGGAACGGCCGGTAAACCGATTTTGGAGGTAATCCGCAACCAGGGAGTTAAAAATGTTGTAATTGTAGTCACCCGCTATTTCGGAGGCATTATGCTGGGAGCAGGAGGATTGATCCGGGCTTATACGGATGGCGCTGTGTTGGCGCTGGAAGCCGGAGAAGTAATCACCCGTGTACTGCGGCGAGAGGTGTTCGTAGAAATCGACTACACTTGGCTAGGCAAAGTGGAGAACGAGCTTAGAGGACGAGGGGTTAAGACAGGCGAGACTTTATTTACCGATAAAGTAACACTTACATGTCTGCCTCGGAATGATGAAGGTGACCCATTTATGGCATGGATAACAGACTTGACCCAGGGTCAGGCTCGTGTAACGGAGGGCCAGCGGCTTTACTACAGCGAAGGGGAATAAGATAATGGCAAGAAGAGCAGTGGAACAGGAGTTGTCGAGGGAAAGGATATTGGAGTCGGCTAGGCATCTGTTCATTACCAAAGGGTACCGGGCCATTTCAATGCGCAGTATCGGACAGCATTTGGGATACAGCCACGGCTCCTTGTACTATCATTTCAAGGAAAAAGCAGAATTATTCTACGCTATTGTTGTCGAGGATTTCAATCATGTAGCCAACCTGTTATCCCAAGCTATGAACAAACCTCCCGAAGAAGGTATGACTCGGGTGGAACAGCTGCTCATGGAGTTTATTAGATTCGGAATTGATCATCCGTATCAATACGAGATCATGTTCATGATTCGCGATGAAGAGCTGCTGGCATACTGTCGAGCGGAACAGGGACGCTGCTTTGAACTATTTTCAAGTATAGTACGCCGCCATATGAAGGAAGAAGGATATGTAGCTGAGGATTGGCAGAATGTACCGTTGACGTTGTTTTTATCTGCCCATGGATTTATTTCCTATTATATTCAGGATAAGGTCTCATTCGAGGATGTAAGACCAGCTGCTGTATCTCATATAAAAGTACTATGCCGCAGTCTATAGCTTGATGTTTTTTTTAGCCTATTCCGCTTTAGAGCGTTGCATTGGTATAACTTCGCATGGTGAAAGTGAAAGTTGCTATAATTTGTATAGAGGGCCGCTCTAAGTGAATATCTAGAGCGGCCCTAAATATGTCTTAACCTTCTATAATTTTTATATAACACTGGCGCCGACGGGGTCCATCGAATTCGCAAAAGTAAATACCCTGCCAGCGTCCGAGCAGCAGCTCCCCTTCATGGATGATCAAGCTTTGAGAAGGACCGCTGGTGATGGATTTCAAATGGGAGGCCGTATTGCCTTCAGCATGACGATACTTTGGGTGCTCCCAAGGATAGACTTCATCTAATTTCATAAGTACATCATGCTTCACATCAGGATCCGCATTTTCATTAATGGCAATCCCTGCGGTAGTATGTGGACAATAGACAACAACAATTCCGCTTTGAACTCCGCTTTTTTTTACATAGGAGACAACTTCTCGGGTGATATCACGCATTTCATCCCTTTTACTGGTGGAAATCTCAATGGTGTGCAGCATATTTTTCTCCTCTTTTCTGATATTGAATGATGGACTAAGGATAAGTTAGGCGCATAGATTACTACGTATAATATATTTTACCCAAAAACAACTCGAAAGTAATTGACGGTTATAAGCTGCTTTTGGTAAAGTAGTGATTATATTAAACCAAGTATATTAATAGGAATAATCTATGAAAGTAGTTGAAAAGAATACCGACCGGTTTGCCGGAGGTGGGGGGTCATAATCGTTGAATTCATTACTCAGACACAAAGGATGGACCTGGGGATTCCGTACTACAATCCTGTTATATTTTGTAGTATTAATCGTATTGCCAATTCTCGGTGTTTACTACAACTCTTTTTCACTCGGGTTCCGCAGCTTCTTCGAGAGTGTTACTGACCCAATTGCTTGGAAATCGGTATTATTGACACTGAAGCTGGCTATTATTGCTACTCTTATTAATGTGTTTGCGGGGACTATGATCGCCTGGGTGCTTATTCGGTACAAATTCCCCGGAAAATCGATCTTGAACAGCTTGGTTGATTTGCCGTTCGCTTTGCCCACGGCTGTAGGCGGACTAATGATATTGCTGCTGCTCGGACCCGGAAGTTTTATTGGGAAAGCGGCAGAGGCACTGGGCTTCGAGATTGTTTTTCACCAACCTGCTATTGTGATTGCCATGATCTTTGTAACTTTTCCGTTTGTAATACGCGCGGTACAACCGCTGCTAGAAGAACTCGATCCCTCTGAAGAGGAAGCGGCTTATACTATGGGAGCTAAAGGCAGCCGGGTCTTCCGTAAGGTCATACTGCCCTCCATGTTGCCAGGTATGATTAGTGGAGGAATGCTGGCCTTCTCGCGTGCACTGGCTGAGTTCGGTGCTGTCGTCCTTGTAGCCGGGAATATCCCGGGCCGTACGCTTGTATCCTCCGTTTTTATATTTGGAGAGGTAGAGAGTGATAACCCGGTTGGAGCTGCTGCTGTCTCTGTCATCCTCTTGACCTTGTCTTTTCTCATCCTATGGCTGATTAATATGGTGCAGATGCGGGGGAGAAGATCATGAGGAGATTATGGATCGCCCTTACTTACCTTGTCTTTTTTCTACTTATCATTGCACCACTCAGTAAGATGACTACTGGAGCTTTTAGTAATGGTTTTGATGGATTCTGGAATGCCTTAACCCGTCCGGAAGCGCTGCATGCGTTAATGATGACCGGACTTGTTGTTATAGTTGTTACACTGCTCAATACCCTGTTTGGAATTATGATGGCTCTATATCTCGTTCGGGCCACTTGGATAGGACGCCGCCTTAAGGGGCTGCTAAATAGTATTGTCGATCTTCCTTATGCGGTATCTCCTGTAATCGGGGGGTTGATGATTGTTCTGTTACTGGGTCCGGATAGCCCGCTCGGAGTCCTGTTTGAGGAAATCGGAGTAAAGATCGTCTATGCCTTTCCTGGTATGGTAATTGCTACCCTGTTCGTTACGTTTCCACTGATGGTGCGTGAGGTGATGCCGGTACTTCAGGAGATCGGCTCTCAACAAGAGGAGGCGGCTTCAACGCTAGGTGCCTATGGCTGGACTACCTTTTGGAAGGTAACTTGGCCATCGATTCGCTGGGCTGTGATGTACGGCGTTATTTTAACTGTCGCCCGTTCTTTGGGAGAGTTCGGTGCTGTGCTCGTGGTCTCAGGCAATATTATGAACAAAACCCAAACGGCAACTACGCTGGTATATCAAGATGTGGAGAATTTTAATGTAGCTGCTGCGGGTGGTGTAGCGCTTGTACTGGCTGCTTTCTCAGTAGGATTGCTTCTGTTAATGGAATGGACGAAGAGACGAAAGGGAGTGCACTGATATGCATGTTGAAGTGCGGGGGTTGAACAAGCATTTTGGAGATTTTCATGCGGTCAAGGACGTTAATTTCGGAATCACCAAAGGTCATTTAATTGGTTTGCTCGGCCCCAGTGGCGGAGGCAAAACCTCTATCCTGCGCATGCTGGCTGGGCTTGAGACACCGGATAGCGGAGATATTATTTTTCATGGTCAGACGGTAAACAGCCTCCCTCCTCAGGAGCGGGGGATCGGCTTCGTATTCCAGAACTATGCACTATTCAAACATATGACTGTATATGAGAACATCGCATTCGGCTTGAAGGTTAAAAAAGCGAGCAAGACAGCCATTCGTGACCGGGTAGCCGAACTGGTGGAGTTAACGGGTTTAAAAGGCTTCGAAAGCCGCTATCCTCACCAACTGTCGGGCGGGCAACGTCAGCGGGTTGCGTTCGCACGGGCTCTTGCACCTGAGCCCCAACTGCTGCTTCTGGATGAGCCGTTCGCTGCTATTGATGCCAAGATCCGGCAAGAGCTGCGTTCCTGGCTTCGTGAGCTGATTGAGCGCGTGGGAATAACCTCAATCTTTGTAACCCATGACCAAGACGAAGCGATTGAAGTGGCGGACGAAATTATGATCATTAATCAAGGGCGTCTGGAGCAAAAAGGTACACCTTGGGATATTTATAAAGAGCCGAAGACACCGTTTGTGGCAACCTTCATTGGCGAATCTACCCTGATTGAGAGTGCCTCTGAGCTAAAAGGCTTCGAAGGTGCTGGAGGGGGCAAGCCCACCAAAGCACTCATCCGTCCGGAGTATATAGAAGTAGGCAGTCTGCATGAATTCAAAATGGCCTCGGCTACCGAGCAAGGCACTGTAAAACACCTGCATTTCCGCGGCAGTGAATGGCTGGTAGAGGTAGAAGTGAACGGCAATAAGCTGGTCACCTACCGATCCTTGGAGAAAGAAACCCTGCAAGTGGGTCAGGGCATCTCCGTACTGGTGCACCGGGCTTATCTGTTCAATGACAATCGTAGCTGGATTCAGGAAAACCGCCTCAAAGAAGATCCAATGCCTGTGTTTATTTAATAAAAAACTAAAGTTTAACAGTGCGGTGTCGGAGTGACGAAGGGGAAGTTTGGAGCTGTAGAAGCGTTAGCGTTCGCCTGAAAGCTTTCCGTATGGAAAGCTAGCTTCGAAAGCAGCGTGCCCAGCTAAGCACGCAACCTCTAGCCGGTGAAAGTCCGGTCGCGGGAGGGGCCAAGCCCCCGCGTAGCTAGGATGCCT
>NZ_JAUSTK010000022.1 GCF_030812855.1 Paenibacillus wynnii | reverse complement strand
TTGATTTTTTTCACTTTATCCAAAAAACACAACTGTAAAATTATTACTTTTTTAGTTTTTCGATTTCGTGTAAGGTTCTATGCATGTCTAGTGCACAAAGTGCAACTAAGTCCCCGGGGAAGCCTGTATGGCATCAAATAGATGTATAAAGTGCAACTAACCCGCACCTTTTTTTTCAATCCACATCCAACTTCTTTTCAACCCACATTCAAACCTATTTTAAAAAAGGGATGTCCCATCAACTCTGGAATAATGATTGCCGAGCCAGCACGCTTCAACTCTTCTGAACTATAGTTTAAAGCCGGACAAGCTCTTCTGTAATTCCTCCGCCAAAGTGGCCAGATATTGTGCTGAACTCGTCATTTCCTCCATAGCTGATAATTGTTCCTGACTCGCTGCACTAGTATCCTGAATCCCTTCGGCCCCAGCATTCGAGATCGCATTTACCTGCTCCATGGCCACTTTCACTCCCTGCGATTCCCGGGAAATATGCTCAACAGCCGTCCGTATATCCGCCGTCTGCAGTGCTGCATTCTTAATGGAGGTTTGGATTTCGCCGAAGGCCTGTGAGACCAAATTGCTTTGGGCTACCCCATTTGATACCAGCTGTGAGCCGAACATCATGGATTTCATCGCACTCTCTGTTTCCTTCTGAATGTGAGTAATAATGTCTGTAATCTGCAAAGAGCTTCTTCCGGTCGCTTCAGAGAGCTTACGAATTTCCCCTGCAACTACCGCAAAACCTCTTCCCTGCTCTCCTGCTCTAGCCGCTTCAATTGAAGCATTAAGTGATAATAGGCTGGTCTGGCTCGCGATCCCGTTAATAGTTGTGATTATAGTATTGATTTCTTCTGACAGACTGGCAAGTTTACTAACAATCGCCTGACTTCCCGAAACACTTGCATCGATTTCCTTCATCTGATCCATAATCTCATTTACAGCAACAGCACCACGATCTGTAGAATCGGCTACAACACTCATGAGGCTTAACATTTCAGAGGTACTCCGGTCAACGGAATAAATATCGTCGGTCATGGCTTGTACAGCTTGTGAAGTACGACTAATGTTGTCCGATTGCTCTTCAAAACCTGAGGCTATCTCACCAGAGGTCTCCGCAATCATCCTGGAAGCAACTGTGGTCTGCTCTGCACTGGCGCTCATTTCTTCAGAGGATGCAGACAACATCTCAGCACTATCGGCTACTCCTACCATCATCGTACGCAGACTAACTACCATTCTATTGAAGGAACGACTAATTACACCTATCTCGTCTTTGGAATTATATATAACCGATGCTGTTAGATCCCCCTTTTCGGCACGCTGCATCAATCCCTGCAACTCCTTAAGAGGCTTTGTAATTAATCTTGTAATCACAATACTGATTCCAACACATAACATCCACGCAACAGTAATAAGTATTAAGCTTAATGTCCTAAAGTTGCTCGCATCGGACGCGCTCTTTGCATCGTGGGTTTCAGCTTCCTTAAGCAGTAAACTGGAAACAGCTTTAAGCATATCGATCATCTTCTCACGGTACGTTCTGAAGTCCCCAGAGTATAATGTGTATGCTTCCTCATTCAGGTTCTTCTCTCCAAGCTGAATGATCCGATCCCACTGAGCTCTGTAGCTCGGCAATAATTTGATATATTCGTTCAACTGATTGCTTATGTTAATGTCCTTAAAGGATTCAGCCTTAAGGAGCGCTAGTATCTCGTCGTTTTTCTTTATTTTGTCATCGATCTTTTCATTTAAGGATTCTATGCCTGCACTATCCTTAGTGAGCAGTATCTCCAGTACATAAGACTCAATTGCACGATTATTAGTACGCATTTGGCTTACGTTAGATATCGGCAGCAAACTCTCCTTATAGGTTTCCTGCGATCTATCCGCCATCTTTGCAGTAGTCAGAACCCCCATGATTCCAACACCTATCATGACTAGAATTACTATGACCATTAGCAGTGCCATTTTAAATTTTACTTTTAATTGCTTCATCTCTCTATTCCCGCCCTCTCAATATACTCTAGAGTTATCATCGGCAGAAATGAATAAATTTTGAAGAAATATCACATGAAAAAAGTCGAAAAAACAAATATATTGTCGAACTATTTAATTATTCATCTCATAAGTGGAATTTATCCCCTCTGTAGCAGCCCGTACTTTTTACGAAAACGCTCCATCACCTTAATCCAGCTCCCCGCTAGGATAGATAGGAAGAATACATTGGATAAGGCATGTGCTAGATCAAAGTAAAAACTGGAAGCATATGCTGCAGCCACAAGTCCCCAGCTAAAGGCATCCGGAAGACTGATGATGTACCAAATGTTCATGATCCAGCCAAAGAGAAAGCCCCAAATAAAACCAAAGACCAGCATCCCTATTTTACTTCTCATCCACCTGGTATTTCGCAGCCAGCCTGCCGTAAGTCCCACCATCCCCCACGAAAACATTTGCCAAGGCGTCCATGGGCCCTGTCCAAAGTATAGATTAGAGACAAGCGCCGCCATGGCTCCGATGATCAGACCCGCCTCAGCTCCAAACACATACGCCGACAGAATAACAATTGCGGATACCGGCTGCACACTAGGCAATGCCGCGAAGGGAATGCGGCTTACGGCAGCCACGGCTGACAACACAGCCAGCAGCACCAGCTCCCGCGATTCAATGGATCGGCGTTCCAATCTTACAAATAGCGGAAAGAGGGCCGCAGCAAGCAGCACAAGGCTTAGAAGGATGTAGTGTCGATCCTGCAACGCAGCGGTTAAAGCAAGACCTACTACAAATAAAGCCAAAGCTATAAAAAGCGGGTAGCGAAAACGCAGCATTTTGATTAAGTCACATCCTCTATAGTCAATGCTTGGGGAAGCCAGTCTCTTACAATACGATTTACAACCGTGGTATAGAAATAGTTGGCACTAAAAAAAACATCCGGCGGCCCTTCCGCGGTGATGCCCCCGTCAAATAGCATTGCGCAGCGTGTGGCATATTTTGCCGCGAATTCCACGTCATGCGTAACCAGCACTATGCTTTTCCCATCCTCGCGCAAAAGCTTCAGAAGGCTGGCCAACCTTTCCTTGGCCCCGGGATCCAGACCCTTAGTCGGCTCATCCAGCAGCAGAATATCCGGAGTCAGCAACAGCACCATAGCCAGCGCTACCTTCTGCTGCTGCCCTCCGCTAATATCCAGCGGATGGCTGTCATACACTTCGTGAAGCTGGAATATATCCAGGAGTTTTGCAATCTCCCGCTGAGAATCAGCTTCTGATAACCCGGCATACCTCGCCATATGCAGCAGTTCTTCCTTGACTGTATCCTGGCTGAAATAGAGCAGGGGATTTTGCGCCAAGTATCCTGCGGTGACTCCCTTAGCAAGGGTAATCCGGCCCCGCTGCGGTTTGGATAACCCGGCCATCAGATAAAGCAGAGTAGATTTACCTGCTCCGTTACCGCCGAGGATAGTCAGAACTTCGTTGCGATATAAGTTAAGTGTCAGCTTACTGAGAATATCAGGCCCTTCCTTCTGATAACGGAAAGTAACCTCCTGACACTTCAGCAGAGTCTCTTGCTCCTTACGGAAGCTGTCGGTTACGGTTACAATGTTCTCCACTGCTGATTCGTGTCCATAATTCTTAAGCAATGCCAGCTGTCCATGCAACCAACGCTTGCCTTCACGCACAGTCAGGGGTATAGACTGCTGGGCGACTCTCTCCTCTGGTGGTGAAAGCGCTAGAAACAACCGGGAAGCGGTTGGAAGGTAGGAGAGCTGCTTCTGCTGTTCTTCATGACCAATCCTTTGCACAAGCTCACTCGGAGTACCCTCGGCCTTCAAAGATCCCTCTTCCATCAGCAATACTCGATCCGCTATCGGGAATACCTCTTCCAGCCGATGCTCACTAATGATCACAGTCATGGACATCTCTTCGTTGAGGCGGTGAAGCATATGAATAAATTCACGGGCTGCCACAGGATCAAGCTGTGAAGTAGGTTCATCCAGCAGCAGCAGCTTAGGCCGAAGCAGCAATACAGAGGCCAGATTCAGCAGTTGCTTCTGTCCACCGGACAGTTCATGCACCGGCTTGTATAATAATGGCTCCAGCCCGAACAATCCGGCGATTTCCGCCAATCTGCTCCTCATAACGGTTGGAGAGTAACCCATATTCTCCATCGAAAAGGCCAGCTCATGCCACACTGTATCCATAACAATCTGCGCTTCAGGATTCTGAAAGACCATGCCTATGTCCTCAGCGGCTGTCTGCGGTGTTAGTTCATCCATGGCCTGACCTTTATACCAAATCGCACCTTCGCAGGTTCCAACCGGTTTCAGTTCTCGTTTCAGATGGCGCAAGAGAGTGGTTTTGCCGCATCCAGAGGGACCGCAGAGCACCACAAATTCACCTTCGTTTACCGTGAACGAGAGGTCATGTAATGAGGCCCTTTCTTGATCGGGATAACTGAAGGAAAGTCCCTCCGTTCGAATGATCTCCATAACCACTTCTCCTTTATTTCCAACCCTACGGGAATCAATAAGAACATACAGAAGCTGCCGTACATCACAGCATCTCCTCCCGTATAGACCGGAGTTTTTAAACGGGGATAAATTTCTACCATTCCATATCCCTGCATACTAAAAATTAATGTGAGCATGCCGCTGCCAGCTAAACAAATCAAGGTTATGATATCCCGGCGATCCAGCTTAAAAATACCGTAGGTACTGCGTTTACGTATGCCGTAGCCCCGCGCCTTCATGGAGTCCGCTGTTTGCAGCGCTTCCTCCAGCGACCAGGTTAACAGTACCTTCAGCAGCGTCATGCCATCAGACATTCTTTTGCGCAATTTCCCCGAGCTAACGCTAATGCCCCTGGAGCTTTGGATTAACGTAATCTGACCCAGCCGCCTTTGAAACAAGGGTACAAAACGGATGGTCATTAGAATTAGAAGTGCGCTTTTCGGAGCTACGGTTCCAAACAAATACATGAATTTATCTGTAGTCATCGTAAAATTATAGGATATAAAGACGAACATTATGGTCAATAACACGAGCATCATCATCAGACCGTACAGAATGGCCTCGAGGGTAATCGGCTGGTCGAAAGCATAGAACAAAATATGGGAGCCCCTGTGTGAAAATAAAGGATTCCATAGAACCACCGACCCCGCCATAAGCAGATAAAAAGGCAGACCCCGCAGCAGATGACGTCCCTGACCCTGTAAAAGAAGCAAGCTCAGTACAGCCGCCAGCTCCGTTAGAAGAAACAGAGGATGGAACAAAAGGGTCGCAAACAGCAGCAACCCTACGTAATACAGCAATGCAACCGACGGATGTACAGACCGAAAGCCGTTGCTCATGGCGCCTTGGCTCCAAGGTCCTTGCCCAGGTCAAGTGTGTACAGCCATTCAATACGATCCCCGGATTTAACGGTATAGCCCGCTGCGCCTATGTTAGGGAATACCCCGTTTACCCGATACATCCAGCCGCTCTCTGCCCCTTTGTCATACTCATAGAGGTTATCAATACCTTCTACATAGGCAACCGGGCCGATTCCCTTGAACTCCATCTGGATTTTATTCTTGCGGGTAATCCGCTTCAAGAGATCCATAACACTATCTCCATCTTTCACCTCAACTACAGAAGGAGCCAAAATCACCCCGGATTCAGAATCCCCGGTGATAGAGAAGGTAACCGTACTTGCTTTCTCGGTGCTTCCAACCGGAGCGGCGGAAGGACTGGAGGTAGGTCTAACGGTTGGTGAGGGACTCTCCTTCACACCAACCGGAGCCTTGGTAGGGGCTGGCGTCTTGATAGCGTCGGCTTTAGTAGATGGGGCTGCAGTTATGTCCTCCCTAGCTATTGGAGCTTGTGTAGAAGCTGGAGAGCCACTGGAGACGGGAGTCTCTTGAGCGTCTTGATCCAAGCCTGCCGCCGGTTCAGATGACTTTACAGCTGGAGTCGAGTGGTTTGCACCGGCTTCTGACTCAGAGCTTGGTGAGGGTGCTGTGGCATCTCCAGAGGCAGGAGCTGTAGTCTGTAATACGATCCCCGATGAGCTTTCAGCCCTATTTTGTTCCGAGGACTCTTGTTTGTCTGATACACATCCAGCTGTGATTATACCTACTAAAAGAATTACAGACAGAACAAATAAGAAACGGCGTACCGCTTGTTTAGTCATTAAGATCACACCTCCTAAAAAGGGAAAGGAACGAGGGTTGCATAGACTCCCCCGTTCCGTTAAATAAAACTATAACTTACTTATACAACACTTATTTAATATTTAGAAGTCTAACTGCAACTACAGCCGCCATTTCTCTAGTAACAGCGCCCGAAGGATCAAATGCTCCATTGAAGCCTGTCATATAACCGCTCTCTGTTACCACATTTACGGATGACAAAGCATAGCTGCTGATTGAATTGCGATCCTTGAAAGTTGAAGCTGAATCTGAATCCTGCAGCTTGAATGCCCGGGTAATCATTACAGCCATGTCTTGGCGGGTAATGATTCCGTTCGGCTTGAAGGTTGTAGCCGTTACGCCTTCAAGGATACCCAGTTCCTTGGCCTTCAGCACGTATCCATAATACCATGCATCCGACTTCACGTCGCTGAACGAGGATGCCGACGTTGCCCCGCTCGGCAAGTTATTCGTTAATCTCAATAACAAGGCTGCGAACTGCGCCCGCGTAATGTTCTCTTTTGGTGCAAAGTTAAGGACGCTCCCGCCAATCCCTTCCATCAGCCCTTTTTCAATGGCATTTTGAACGGATGTTGTGGCCCATGAAGAAATGCTCTTCTGATCAGCGAATACCGGAGATACTAATAAGCGTTGTGTATAACGTGCCACGCTTGGGGCTTTACCTTGGCTGTAACCCGTTACCGTCAAGGTCTGAACCCCGCCGTTCGATCCTGCCGGGAAGACAGCCGCTCCATAAGTATCTGTGGTCACGGTTATCGCGCCCACTTTGACCTGTACAGCGTTAGCTGGAACACTAATTACTTTACCGCTCTCCCAATTCAGGGAGGATTTCTGCACGTTCACAGTAAATGATTTACCGGCTGCCACTTTAGTCGGAGCAACGGTTACCGCACCTACAACCTGGGTCTCACTGTCCCCGTAATAGACAACTACACGATCAGATCCCTGAAGGATGAAATCACTCATGCCAACACTTGGGAATATCCATTGGCCTCCGCGGGACACTGCATAATTCCATCCGTCATATCCGCCATATAGACCGGCTTTTGTTCCTTGAATGCCGGACACATAATCACCGAAAGAGCTGCTCGTTAATTCAAGAGCGATTTTCTTATCTGACGTCAGCTTCTTAAGAGCATCAAGCGCACTGACGGATTGAACATTGCCTTCAGCAATAAAGCCCTGCGGCCCTTCAATAACGACTGTAGCCGATACAGCAAGGGGCTGCTTCACAGGCTGCGGGAAATTATAGAAGCTGCCTTCACCTTTTGCATACAGCTGGTACGCAACCAAAGCCTGTAAAGCCTGTTCGGTAGCAAGAGCATTGTAACCCCCGGAAAGCGTGTGGGCAAAACCTCCATCAGCAGTACGGAAGCTGAGCAATCTATCGATTAGATGATGTCCATCTTTCGTGAAACGCTGTTCTGTAGGGTCAACCTTATTTGATGCTAGAGCAATGATGACTTGGGATACACTTTCGCTGCTATCCCCGTAACCCCCGTGGGATTGCTGTTTTTGGGATAACCAAGCAATTGCGCGCTCACCGGCAGTCTTTACTGCAGGATTGTCCAAATGAGCTGACAGAGCCGTTAAAGTCATCGCCGTAATATCCGGATCGCTCGCCCCGGTGGAAAGAGTGAAGCCTCCATCCGGATTTTGCTTGGATACAATTTGGCTAACGAGCTTATCTGTTGTCCATTGTGCACCGGCAGGCACGCTGTAATGACCGGAATCCAACGCCAGGAGACTAAAAATAACACCGTTAATGCCTAGGTTATTCATGCGATCATTATTGTAAATCTTCTCTACGAGATTATATCCCGCAATATTCGTAGCATCGATTCCGATCACCGTAGAGGCAAGCACTCTGCGTGCATAGTCCGTAACGTTGGAATATGTACCTTTGTTTGTTTTAATTTCGCTCTCAAAAGCGGTTTGGTAGCTTGCAGGAAGCTTATTGCCAGACCGAACCAACGCCATTGCCTGCCAGTCTGTCTGTATTCCCTGTTTTAAAATAGCGGCTGTGACGGCATAAGTAGCCTCGGATACAGTAGTTGCCGTAACTGCCTGACTCGGCTCTGCGGCATAAGCTTTTTCGGACGGAGCAAAAGATGTACCTAGAATCGAAATGACCATTAATAAAGCCATGCCTAGCGCAAAGGACTTGGAAGATAAAATTCGCTTCATGATTAACCTCTTTCTGTGTGTGATTTTGGGGAATAACTGGAAAAACATAAAAACCGCCCCTGAAGGGCGGTCTGAAGAACAACTGTGTTAGGAGGTTGTATCCATTGCTTAAGACACAGACCCCCTATTAGTATGCTCCTTATTCTTACCCCACGAAGAATAGAAACTGTAACAAAAAAGGCAGGTTTCCTGGCTTATGCCTCCACGCTTCTCTTTGCCTTCCCATTCTTTTTGAACAGTGGCCTTAGGACAGAGTCGCTCCGCATTTACAGTGGCGGGACCGCGCCGGATTATACCGGACTTCCCTTTTAAGCAGGCCCTGCTGTGGACCCGCACCCTTTTTTACGACAAACTATTTAATTTTTAATATCAATAATCATATCCATAATCCCCGTATATGTCTATAGAAAAGCTGTGGTATTCCTAGGGAAGCCCTACAAGGTTATAACTTTTTCATAGCTATGAGCCTCTCCTTTGGAGTCTGTAAATGTGATCACAGCCTTCCATTCTCCCTTTTCGGTAAAGTAACGACCCGCCGCCCTGTATGTATATTTGTCAAAGCCCTCATAGCCGTACGGGTCCGGTCCTCCGGTTTTATACTTGAAGGGTACAGCTAACTTTACGTCCTGCTCACCCGAATGGTTGAGTTGAACTTCCACTCCGCTAGGAGCGCCCATTCCGCTTGGCAGCCACACATCCAGTTGGAGAGTTTGACCTATGTCCTCCTTGAAATTTACTCTCATCGACATATGGGCCGACTCCCCCATAACATGCCAATAGACCGGTGCAGCTTCTAGTGCTTGTTCAGGTGGCGGAGTCGTAGAGAGCATGCCTGCCAGCACAAACGCAGTGACCGCCATTATAATCTCCGCTCGGACACTTAAAATAAACCGCCTCGGAATCTCCAGATCCTTATCGGTGGGACTGACCTCCAGAATATTCTTCATACGCGGGAGTAACACCATACGGTGGTAGGCTGCAATGATCCATATCAATAAAACGATCGTCGACTTAGCCAGAATGATCTGCCCGTATTCACTGTGAAATAGAGCGTTCCAGCTGCCGACTCTTAGTAAGGCCAGAAAAACGCCGCTGAGCGCTATTACGACCACAGATGGCAGGGCTATAAATGAAAAGCGTAATATCAGCCTGTTCAGCTGCTCATAATTCAATCCGGATTGCTTCCTGCTCTGAATAGCAGCCATAATTCCGATTAATCCACCAAACCAAACAGCAGCTGTTCCAATGTGTAAAACCTGCGAGATGACTGCATAAGTTACGCCGCTTAAAGCCCCATACGCATGCCCGGTCATAGGAAACAGCAGAATTATGATGAATATTGCAGATAGCTTCACTACAAAAGCCAACCGTCCCTGATTTCGGGAACCCAGGGTAGTTAACAGCAAGACTGCAGCAGCGGCAGGCCGCAGCCAGGAAGCAGCGCCGACTAGTGTATCCGTTAGAATCTTCTGCCATAAGATCCAGAAGGAACCCGTTCCCGGTCCGCTAAGCTGATCCGTAAGTATGCCAGCCTGCAGAATTCCAGATAGTATAAATAGGACTAACACCACAATGTAAAGTGCTCTCTCATTACGCTTGGAGAATAACGGTGGCGCCTCCTCTTTGTGCAGGATACCCCATATTCCATAACGAAAAATAATAAAACCTGCGGCAGCGATGGCAGCCAGCACTTCCACTACACGCAGTACAGGATTAAGAATATTGGACGATTTAATGAGTATATTTGGTTCAATCTCATCTACCGTTCCCTCTGTAGGAGTGGGTTCTACTACCTTAGGAGTGCTCTTCGGTGAAGGTGTGGTTGTAATTCCCGCCGCGGCATCCGTAGGTTGAGTACTTGCCACCGGAGTTGCTGTCGGCTTCACCGCAGCCACTGTGAATGTAAAAGAGCCCTCCGTAACATGCGTATCCTCCGAGAGCACTTGGTATTTCACCGTGTAGGCGCCTCCCGAAAGTGTCGGAATTTGATAGATTAACCATTGGTCCGTCCCTGAGGTTAGCTTACCTGTTATCGGCTTGCCGGCGGCATCCTGCAAGGTGATTTTGCTTAATTCAGCATTAAATCCTTCACTATACTGAATCTTAATCTCCGACGGGGAGTTCTGAAGCTTAGCATTTGCTGCAGGGACAGACTGTAGAACTTTTGCATGGGCACTGACCGGAGCCGGCAGCACAAACAGAGCCATCACTAATAAAATCACAATATTATATATTCTTTGCTTCATTTGGTTCAACCTCCCTACCCGCACTGGGAACCACCACAATTTACGACCCCTTACATGATAGGTTAATTATAAATGACTTTAATCACATTTAAGTGTGAATATTATGTGTCTCGGTCTTGTATGCCAAAAAAACTCCTGAAAGCTGCAGCAATTACCGGCGGATTAAGCCCTGCAGTTTTCAGGAGTGAGAGTTTTATTATTCAGCTGTAGCATCAGGGCTTGCACTAGCTTCAGGTGTTGCGCTCGGATCAGGTTTTACGGTTCCGGCAGCTTCGGGATCGGCAAAGAGTGTTAACGAGTAATCCCCGGCTTTAATCATATTCCCTTTTACTAAAGTCGCACTAGACTCTAGTGTTACCTCCGCTCGGAAGGGAGAACTGGCTAGAGGTACAGCGATTGCCGTCGCCATGGGCTCAGTGGAAACAGCAGGTTCATTATCCTCTCCGGTATCACCAGCAGAAGGACTTGCTGAGGGGACCGTACAGGATTGCTTCAACACGGAAACCTTGAAGGACTCACTGACCCCATCTGAAGATTCGACACTAATCTCGGCAGGGTTGAATGCATCACAATCCTTAGCTTCGGCAAAGGTAAAGACTAACTGACTTTTACCTTCATTATTGCTACCGTCAGCACCCTTCAAATAGACAGCCGCCAGCGCTGAATCGACACCTTGATCCGCATTACCTCCTACTGCTGTTGGCAGCGGGGTTGTTTCCGGAAGAGCCGTCTCCCCTTTAGATCCGAGGAAACTGAATAAGATAAGAGATACGATAATTATAATACCTAGGAACGAAGTCAAGATCAGGAGCTGAAATCGACTGCGGCGTATCCACCGCGCCAGCGGCGAAGCCAATTGAACACGGGCCTCATTATATACATTTTGCAGCGCAGGTCCTGCGGCTGCTACATAGCTTTTGCGGAAATCCCGATTCTTAAAGGCCTCACGGTCATGGCTCAATAAATACTTCAGAATCGCCTTTCGGTAACCTGGCTGAAGCTTCTTAGCACTCAGCGTGAATAATGGGTTACCTTCCGACCAGGCTAGAAAACGGTAGACCCCTTCTTTGTCAGAACCTGCTTTACGCCGAATGAGATCAAGCAGTGCATCATAGTCCAGCGGTCCTCCCTCACGTTCACTGCTGTAATAGAAGGCCAGCGGAAGCTGATCAAAGGGCTCCACCTGAGTTGACTCCTTCAACCATCGGCGGCCCAGCAGCTGCACATCATCCAATTCCTGCGGTGTCAGTTGGGCAAAAATCTGCTCATTTGGGCTCTCTTCCCCAAACCAACGGTAAACGGCCCGCAGGACATTCGCTTTACGTTTACTTACATAATCGAGCGGCGGATGCCAATTCGCAACCTCTTCAGGATATCGCACAAAGGAAATCTCCAGGAGCTGGTCCCGGGACACATCCTCCACGGATAAGGAATTTAGCAGAAAACGGTCTGCCGCTGCTGCCATCAATTGCAATAGGGAAAGCGTTTCTGAACCGATCCCGGGTCCTTTGCGTCGGTCTTTTTCTGCCTTTGATACCTTTTCATGGATCACCGCCACTGCGCTGACAAGATCATTTTCCTGCAGAAGATTCTCGAGTAAATAATCACGCACCGCGTCACGGAAAAAAGGCTGCTGAAGTGCTTCCGGGAGGAAGCGGTCCCATCGGGTCACGAAGCTCAAAATGTCCGCTGCCCGTCCTGCTGCTGCTAGACGCTGCTCGATATAAGGCTCAAACAAGGTTGTCCGAAAAATCGGCTGCGGAAGCAGTTTTGCAAAAAAGGCCCGGCTAAGCTCATCATTGCTCTCCACGATTTCATAGGCTGCACTAACCACATCCTCACGGCCGGCAGCCTGGCTGTTAAGCATTCCATTGATGAAGTAATCTACGATTTTGCCTTTATAATTATGGCCTTTTAGCAGAAAATAGGCTTTGAAGCTTTCCATAATGGCCGGAACAAGAATTCCTTTCTGCCGGATAAGGTCGAATTCACGGTCAAATCGTTCCAGGAACAAATCGTTCAACCTTACCTTGGAATCCAGTGCACCGTCAGATCTCATATAGGATAAAATCCCGTTTAACACTGCGCTTTTGTTATCCTCATAGAGGGCTTCATTACCCTGCTCTATCTCATAAAAGACGGCTAATTCGTTATAGAGCGCCAAGGAAGTTAAGCGCTCCGCGCTCTCTCCTCTCAGCATCTCATCCGCAAACTTCCCAAAGTCCTCCAAAGCAGATGCATTACGTACCAGTAACGTCCAGGCAAAATCGGCATAAGGCTGCCGCTGCTCCCCAAAATCTACATTGGCCGTACGTCCGGACACCAGATCAAAAGTGAAGTCCTTCTCGATGCTTCGGTCTCCTTGACGCAAGGAACCCTTCTCTACAAAGGTAAGATCTATATATTTGCGGCTCTTAGGCTCATTGGCGTACGTAATCACACCCAGTCTGCGGCGGAATTCATAAGGCAGCGCACGGAATAGAATTCCCGTAAGTTCTACGGCCCAAGTGGATAGCTCTTCAATAGGCACATCCAGCGAAATATATACTTTCTTTTTCCCTGCTACGGAGGTCATAAGAGCCTGAAGCATACCCTTAAATAAGGTTTCACCTATTCCCAGAGATTGCAGAACATCCAGTGGTTTACGGCGGTGTTCCGCATGATGGACAGGGATTGCGTTCAGTTCCGGTAATAACGTACCCGGCTCCCCTTCCAGTTCTCCTGCGAAGTCCGCATGCAGCCAATCATCGTAGCGTTGCAAGATTTCATCTGCCCTTGTGGACGGGACCACGAAGTTATGGGCAAAAAAAGCGCTCCGCTGTCCGGTAAAGTCCGCAGCCTGATAGCAATTGCGCCCGATAACGGTCTCCCCACTTTCCGTATGAAAAAGATGCAGAGCGTACGGGTATTGCGACTCGTCCTTTTCACCTCGTGAGGCCAACTCAACCGGTGCATCGTAGACGCAGAAGGGATGGAGAATTTTTTTGACAAAGTTATTATCCAGACTCTCGGATTTCGCTACCGTATCAAAGCCCTCCGCAGAACGATAAATCCCGCGCCGCTCGCGGGTATACATTTGCTGGGTGATCCGGGACCCTGAGGAAGTATTCACGAACCGTCGCTCCCCTCAATAAATCCAAGCTTGTGCAGCAGCCAAATAAACGGCTCATCTACACGGATGGGACTGACAACACCCTCGATCTTTTGATTCACAGGATTACTGCCCAGTGCGGATACGGCGAAATAACCGGTATTGGAAAAATACACATCCATCGTATCCTTGAAGGGGCGATCCACTTTCCCGATAAATCGGCGGATTTCACCGTCAATATTATGGAACTCGTCTAAATTAATCGTCTTGCGGTGCACATAGTTGTTGAACACATTGCTGTTCGATTTAATATAGTCGCCTTCCTCATCCTTGAGAGAATGCAGCATATCACTTTTAGCGAGGACTACAGCTGTAGGGATATCGGTCTTGCTTTTCTCCTGATAGGCGATAAAATCACCGAACATGGTCAGCACCACATCACGCGGCTCATCATACTGCGATACCCATTCACCGGGACGATCCCCGAGATTAATGTGGATTTTCTCCCGGATCGAACGAATTTGCAGCGGGTCCACCATGAACAGGATACCTGCGGAGTTCTTGATATGCTGGCCGTGCAGCCCGAGATAATCCTGATCGACCATCCCTTCCCCAGCCACATCGAAAAAGACGAGTGTCAGCGGCGGCTTCTCCTCATCCTTGAACACAAATTGAAAAATAAACGGCTCCTGCATTCTCTCCTTCTGCGTGGAAGCCAGCAAATCTCCGCGTTCAAATAACGGCTCTTCATAGAGCGTTCTGAACTTGCGGCTGATCTCAGCATTCAGCGGCATGCAGGCTGCATCAAAATGACCGGCCGTTGTATGCTGCAGCGTATGAATCAAGGAGGTCATATACACCGACTTGCCCACCTGGGAAGCCCCGATAATGGAGATAATGTTGCTCGGCACCTTACCGGCTGTAATAGGCAACTCATTGTGACAAGACGGGCACAGCCGTCTGCGCGTAAGTACCCCGTAGCGGTCCGTAAGTCCGGTGAGTACATGATCGGTGAAATGGTGATGCTCCTCCGGGATATCAACAGGTTTAATAATCGCTTCAATATCGTCTACTGAATCCAGACCAAACCGTTCCCGGTATTTGTTCAAGGCATCATCTTCACCCAGCGCATAATTCTCATCGTCCTCCCGGCTATGCATAGCCCGAAACACAACCTCGTCGGGTGAAAACTTGGTGAAGCAATAGGGACATACAATATCGTAAAAAAGCGGACGTGGCGCCGGCTGAGCTTTCTTCATAAAGCGGTTAAAAAATGACATATTCCTTCCTCCTTAAACCATACTTCGTTCGTAGCGTTCTTCCCGACAGAATCCTCGGCTGAAAATAATAATATAGCTGCACTTTGTGCAATTATTTCGGAGCAGAAGTTAGCATCTAGCCATATAATTGCACTTTGTGCAGTTATATGTAGGTTTAACGAGTGTAAATGCAGATTTCCGAGAAAATAAGTGTACAGAATGCAACTATGTGATCTTTTTAGAGGAAATGGAGCTTTTTAGTTGTAGATAATGCAATTAACCAACAATTTCCCGACTCAACTTCATAAATTTACTCAAAACCTGCACGGACAGAGCTACTCAACACGGTCCCCGACTCACTCCGGCACCAGCTCATAATAAAGTCCGTACTTGCGCCCGTCTGTGAAAAAGATACGCACAAAGTCATCCTTGCCAATCTCAATAGGTGGCAGATTGTTACGTCCGGCAGCGAAATCCTGCACAAAAGGGAAGAGGATGCCGTCGTCTTTACCCGCTGGATAGCCGCCCCGCTTTTTGACATAGCAGAGAACATCTCTCGCCACAGGCACTTCCGCCGTAATCGCCATATGTACAGTTTTGGCCTTCTGGAACAAGCCCTTTTTATGGAGAATGGAATAATAGATGCGGGCTTTGCCTGCACTGACGACAATACGGTTGTCGCCCCCCGGCTGCCTCAACAACACAGTCTGTCCGTTCTCCGAGAGACGGGCGAATACCGTATAAGACACTAGACCAATATCATCTAATCGGTCTCTATACCCGTTATTGGCTTTGTATTCTTCCCGCGTATAGAGCTTCAACCCGCCGGGTGGAAGTTCAGAATTCTCATGCTCATCCGCAGCAGCCTTATGGATACAGACCGCCTGCACACCGTCTGGCCAGCGCCATCTTAATGTGCAGAAACGATCCTCCACCCTGGAAGTTACGTCACTGATTACCGGTGTAGAGCCATCCGTCTCGGTGTACCTCATGTATAAACTCCTTTCAATTCCGCTAGAATCCTTTGCTGCTCCGATCTCTGCGCGGCTTAGGGAAATGATTGGATGCCGGTGCTTTAGATTCTGCTCCCTTTTGACCCCTTCGGGATAATCTACCTTCCCCCATGGGAACAACAACGGTGAACAATGCAATAATTCCAGCTAATATTAGAACAGCAATCAATCGTATAATTCCGTTGAAGAATGAATGTCCGCTCAGTCCGAATTCAAGAATCAGACCGGCAAGTAGACCGGATACTGCACCGCCTAATCCAAAACTTTTGGCAAGATAGCGGTTGTCGAACATGATTCCCAAGCCGACGCCGAGCGCTGCACCGATTAATAGAAGAGACAAGATACGCACTGCAGCATAATAAGGACTATCCGCCGTAGCATCAGTTCGCTCTGTAAGGAGCGTCCGGTCACCCAAACGTTCATAAATTTGCTGGAATACATCTCCTAAAAGATTAGCATCCGTAACATCATAATATTGTCCGCCGGTTGTTGTGGCGATATCCTGCAGCAGGTAAGATCCTGACGGATCATCCAACCCTAGACCGATCGTATTCACTTTTACGCCGCGATCCAAATAATCCTGCAATTCCCGCGAGGTATCGAATTCACTGAACCCGTCCGACAACAGGATAACCATTGCCCCCCGGTCCGCTGCTTCGTCGCCGTTAATAACACTCATCGCTTCCGAAAGAGCGCCGCTAATATTCGTGCCGCCTTCCGTCGTTTGCAAACTGGCAATGGCAGAGGTTACCCGCTCAATATCTGCCGGTTTCGCCAATGAAGTCATTGGCTGAGCTACACTCGCAATGTCGCTGA
This sequence comes from Paenibacillus wynnii, assembly GCF_030812855.1. GTDB lineage: Bacteria > Bacillota > Bacilli > Paenibacillales > Paenibacillaceae > Paenibacillus_AQ > Paenibacillus_AQ wynnii_A. The sequence goes on along the minus strand of NZ_JAUSTK010000022.1, from coordinate 70,492 downwards.
AGGTCAGGACAGCCACCTGATTATCCTTATCCATACGTTGTACTAAAGCTTGTGCAGCCGTATAGCGGCTGTTATTGGGATCGCTCTGCAACATACTCCCGGAATCATCAATAACCAGCACCACATCCTTGACCGGCTTGGCGCCCCCGAAGTTCAGTTCATAGACGAATTCAGTTACCGCACCGACGCCAAACAGCAGAACCACCATAATCGGCAGAAGCTTCCAAGATAAGCCCAGATATCTCTGTTTCCATGAGGCTCCATTCAGTCGGGGAGATACCATTTCCGCAATCAGACAGCCTAGCCCGACACCCAAACCGACCACCGCAAAGTAAAGACCGACAAGGAGGATCGAAGGGATCTCATCAAGCCAGCGGGCCAACAGAATTTCTCCAATTACAAAAGCGATCCCGCCTCCGATTAAACTGAAAAAGAGCAGGAGGAGATTGATCTTTCGCTGCATATTCACTCATCCTTTCCGTAGCGTTTACTTGCCCCTCAGCGTAATTCAGGAAGCTGACCAGGGTCGACACCATGCAGCTTATAACCGTTCAAGACATAGGTTTCGTAATACATTTTGCCATTCCGATAGTATAGAAGATCCTCCAGATGGAAGCCTCCCATCAGATTCAGCTTCTCTACACCACTTCGGCGCTGTTCATGAACAAAACCCAGCCGATAAATACGCGTGGTCTCGTCTACGGTGAAGGCATAACGCAGGAATTCAGAGCCGCTATCACCGAAGAAATATTTCTCCTCATGCCGATGCTCCTGCGTGTATTCGAACAATCGAACATTGACGACCGAGCCCTCTTCTAGACTGCGGTACAGTCGCTTGAACAGTTCTTCTCTGGACAGCACCTGACGGTTCTCATAAGCAGCCGCAACATTGGCACGCCGCAGCAGCTCTTCCTCAAAGGATAGAGCAAACGGCTCCGCCTTCAACAGCTCCCGCTGACAGATATCGATCAACCGTTCAATTACGGCATGCTTCCCTTTATCCAACAGCGCCGAGATATTACCCATATAACGCTCACTGAAAAAGATACCGGCACCACGTTTCACCATCATATCGTTCATAACCGCATCTGTGACCACCCGGTAATATTCCATGATGTTCTGACCGATCTCATCCCCTGTATGTCCCACGCTATTCAGTGCAGTAGCTCGAAGCTCCTCTTCAAGCTCTTCCATGAGCTTCACCCTGCCTATACACTCAGCGTGAAGCTGTTCCAAGCCGGATTCTATTCGCTGGCATACTAGAAGCTCACTCTCCAGTCGAAGAAGTTCATACTTTTTACCATAGACCGTCGAGAACAAATAATGGATGAAATTACGTACAGTACGTTTATCCAGTAAGGGAACACGCTTGAACGGCTGCTTTTCCACATTCTCGGCGTATAAGGCCTCCAATTCCTCCTGGCAAGCGGAAATCATGGATCGCAAGCTTCCCATATGCTGCCTCAGCTGAACCAGAACACTTCCCGAACCGGCATCCCGGTCTGCCGTCCATTCAGCCAGTTGATAGAACGATACGGCCCGTGTTTCCTCTTCCCCATTCACCAGCAAGGACTTCCAGCTTCGCATAGGCTGAAACGGCTCCAACCGCTTGGCTGACACTGAAATAAAGTTATTACGGAAATACGCCACACCGCCGTCTCCGAAGAGTACATGCTCCGCTTCCTGCAGGGACATTCGCTTCAGTTCATTGTAGGAGGGATGGCCATGACTCATGAGTCCCGTCATTTCCGAAATTCCCTCTTCATCAGGCAGCAGTTGCACTGCTCTCTCCCGCAGTCTCTCCGGATCAAGCATCAATAAAGTCTGCCGTTCACGCATACTCCAAGGACTGCCTTCGCGCATTTCTGCTGCGAGACGCCGAAAGACATGATACAGAACAGCCAGCGCAATTTGCCGGTTCGGCCTTCTCACACTGGAGAACCCTGCTGAGGCATAACTCTGCCGCCCTGTGCTGCCTCTTATTCCGCTTTTAAAAGTCATATTATTATAGCCACCCTGTCCGATGGCAGGATCGGACGAAGAGCGCACCCTGTTTTTGAGCAGACTGATGTGAGAGATGATCTCGTAGTTGTCGCTCATCCCCCCTAGTGACAGCATTCCGCGCTCATTCTTATCCGATAACAGATAGACGAGATCGAACAGTGAGGAAGGTCCATGGTTCACAGGGATGGCAAAACCCTCTTCCGTTACAAGCAGAGGTGCACTATAGGAATAATCCGCAGATTGCATATTCTCCAGCTCACGCAAAAAAGCTAATCCGACAGAGCTGGAATAGCCGAACTGGTCGCCCTGCTCCCGTTCCTGAATTAATGCATACACATCCGTCTGAACCGATTTGAAGGATTGCCCCAGAACAGCACGGGCTAATAGAGTGATCTCCGGCAAGAATACATTAAGCGGGTCATCGACCCGCGTAATAATAGAAAGATGGATTACATCAAAGGAGGAATAGAGCCGTCCGTAATCCGCTATGCTGTTGCTAATCCGCCGGAATACACGATTCATCTCCGCCAAAAAGCGGATCTGCTCATGAAACTCACGATAAATATCGTGCCGTACGGTATGTTGATCGCGGCCTTCAGTGCCTGGCAGAATCATTTGCTGTACTCGTTCAGCTCTGCTGTCGGCGGCTCGTCTGTTGTCCCCGGCCTCAGGGATTGCATGGATCGCCATCACGCCGCCGGCGTTATCCCATTTCCGCTCACAGCTATCCAGAACGGGACCGATTGCAGGAGTTACCTTGTCGCCCACGAACAGAAACAAGGCGGGATAATGAATGCTGCTGCGTCCATCTCCCTTATTCTGCAGTGCCTCTTCTCTGGCGGCATATTGCTCCGCATATGATAGTGTCAATGATTGAGTCATAGGATTATTTCAGCTTTCTACGGATGCTGCTTAGCTTGCCGGTCATGCTCTTATAGAATCCATACATCTCGTCTCCGTTGGCATGCTCCACCCGTTCATATTCAAGACTGTCTCGTGCTTCAAGGAAAGTGACATACAGGCCTTCCAGCTTATACAGGAGCGGTGATACGTCTTCCGCTGCGGTCATTTCACCGGCACGGCGTGCCGCCTTGCGCAGCAGCACACTGCGGCTTTTCTCATCCAGCTCACGGAAATGGCGGTAAACCGCAAACTCTACATAGCTGCGTTCTTTCATTAGATTGGCGAACGGCTCCCAAGCATCCTCTTCCTCATCCCGGTCATACACGTACAATGCACCTTTCTTGATGATGCTGTCCGTATACAGTGCCTCAATGAATTGATCCATCCATTTCTCTTCATCCAAAAATTGATGAAGCAGGGCTTCCAGCTCTGCCGCTTGAGTTGCTAGTGCCGCATACTTCGCCAGCTCCTCCCGCACACGGGAAATGAGCTGCGGCGATCGAATCAGATTCTCCTGAGCCAGCTCTTTATTAATGCTCCCGAAGATATCCTTAATGCCTTCACGCTCCAACCCCTTGTCGCGCAGGTTGTTCAGATCATCTGCTGCCTTTTTCACTTCGCCCATGTTCGGCCGTCCCGATTGCAGTTGAAGATTATAGCCGCGAAGGAACGACTCAAGATCAAAAGGCTTGGTGAAAATAACCGAATACCGGCTGCTTGTATTCTCATCTACCCCTTTTTCCTTGATGATACCCAGCTCCAGTGCCTGCGCGAAATCCGCCCTTACTCTAGCGTTATAATCACGGACACGGTTGTTGACATAAGTATCTCCCCATGATTTCTCAGGGATAGGAGAAGGCAGATACGTCCAGTTGTTCTTATCCGTCTGTACCAGATGTCGGCCAATTCCTTCCTTATCCAGAATGGTCCGTTCATAATTTTCCTCAAACACCCGAAGCGGAGTATACACAAACAGCGGTACACCATTACGCGTATTCAGCCAGAAAATACGGTTCTTAACCTGACTTTCCTTGATCGTGAACTGCGATTTGCCAAGCGCATTATTCTGGTAGTTGCGGATACCCTTCAGGATTCCCGGCGCTTTAACCGGTACGGATACAAAACCCCATGACGGGAAATGCAGGCTGCCGGAGCTGTTGCTAAGGTGGAAGGTAGGTACGGCTTCTTCATCCAGCTTACCTGCGACAATACGTTCCACGAATTTGTCCAACGGCTCCTCGTTGCCATATTTCATAACCAGGAAATCTTCCATTGAGCGGGTGATCAGATCCCCGAATTTATCACTTAGGAACTCTGAAATGGAGCGGACAATATCAATCTCCTGCTCCTTCACCCAACGGCCGGAATGGTTCAGCATTTCACGGGTAAAGTCACGAATCAGATCATCGCCGTCTTTCTGATCCATGATCTTCGAGATCGTTGCTGAAATATCCGGCACATTAACAATGTTCCAGTAGTACGTCTTATTTCCTTTGTGGTCAGCCTGCTCTTCGCCATTGATCAGAATCTCACCATTTTTGGCAAAGATCGAGCTAAGCGCACTCAAGATTTCTGTAAACACACCGTAAATCCGGTTGTTTTCTTCGTTAAGAAGCTCATATAAGTCCTCATAAAATTCAATCATGCGCTCCGTGCGTTCTACATCTGCATGCAGCCAATATTCATTGATCTTGGCTTCGATATAGGCGTTCTTCTTCTTTTCCTTCGATACAAAAGCACTGCGGGCATCGCCCAGCTTGTCATCTGCGCTGTCACGCGCCGTTTCAATATCACGCGGCAGACGAAGCAGGCTTTCACGTAAGGCCTCAATGTACGAAAGAATCAGCTTCAGAATGCAGAAGCCTTTCTCGGTATACAGTAAGCGCGATACGTAAAAGGGACCCTGCTCCGGATGCAGGAAGATCCGTTCCAGTTCTTCTCCGAAGCGTCCTACGATTTCGCCGGGAAGCTGCTTTTTGGATTTGATGTATTCTTCACGCGCACGGGCCAGAAAGTTCTGTTCCAGCTCTGTATCCATGCTGACTACCTGATTCTTGATCACATTGGCATGGCTGAGACGTTCACTGTTCTGATAACCCGGCAGCGGCTCCGGCACCCGTGATTCAAAGGTCTTGATCATACTGTCGAGGTCAATCCCCAGCTTGCGGGCAAACTTCTCTACATCCTCTTGACCCGGTGCCTGATGGAACATATTCTCCATTTTCTCGAATAACCGAAACGCCAGATAAGTTGTCATTTCCTCAATAGGCAGCACAGCGGAAGAAGCTCCGATGATGTTGTATTCATAGTTAGCCGGATAGGTTTTGTTCATCTGGGCGATATTCGTCCGGATGTTGCTGATATAGTCATGGATGGCGAACTCTTCACCCGACTGCTTTTCCTCGCTGGCCATAAAGTTCGTGATATTCTCTGCCGTTACATTCATGCAGTAATCATAGGCATTCTCCAGAAGTTTGCCTTCGGTGTTGGTTGCAGAGATCAGATGACATAGATTGAACGGAGGAAGCGGTGAATTTACCGTCAAAATATTACCGTACTGCTGGCGGAATCTCTCCCCGCGGCTATCCACATTCATCCAGTAATCCAGCTCTTTAAGCGCCGCATAACCATTCTTGCGAATATATTCACGGGTATGCTCACTAAGACTTTTATTCGCTAAATTCACGTCCGGTGTGAACAGATACCCTAAGGTGTTGACGCGGTCAATACCTGCGGACCCGAAGTCGCGTTCAATAATTCCCCGTACGATATAGGCAATATCCAGAAAAGCACCGCTGCCTGTCCCCCCCGAAAGTCCTGTCAGCAGGAATACCATCAGCTTCTTATTCGTACCGACAGAGAGTGTCTTGATCTTCTTATCAATAGCGGCAACCACTTGATTGATCTTCGTGAACAGCAGCAGTCTGCCGGCTTGTCTTACACCCGCTGCTCCGTTCATACCGTCAGTAATACTCATCTCAGGTGACAGCCATTCCGTAATATAAGGCTCGAGAATGCTGCGGTTTTGCAGCAGTCCACCGATTTCGGCATTCGCCAGCAGCACAAACTCATTCTGCGGGTCGAGGCCAATGCCTTTGTATTTTTTGCCGCGATCCTGTTCATTGGTCTCAAAAGCTAAAAACTCCACATTATCGGGCTTATCCCGTTTCTTCTTGGACAACGGATCCTCAGGCAGCTTAAAGCGGCGGTTAATCTGATATTTCAAACGCAGCAGCGCGTCGATACCCGTACCGCCAAGTCCTATGATCAGCATTGGATTGTCAATGGTATCCACTCTGATTTTGTCACTCACAATACCCCCGCCAAGGGATACGTCCAACTGCTGAATATGCTCTCTCACTACCGGTTTCATATGCTTTCCCCCTATAAGTTCTGCGAATCAGTACTATACTAAATATTCGATCATAATCGTCTTGTCCACGCTTGGCAGCAGCACCGAAATCCGGTCACCGCTCTTCAGTTCCATACCCCGGGAGGCATCTGTATTACGTCCTGATCTCTCCACTGTCAGCCCATCCCCGCCGCGAACCAGCAGCCTGTCATTCTTGCCGGGTGTGAAGATCAGCTTTTCGCTTTCTTTGAGCTCCGGCGCCAGCTGCAGCAATTGATGAAGGGTGAATTTCCCTCTGAATCCGTTTAGTTTTTTATATTGAGGATAGGTTTTTTCACCCGTATTTCCGTCACGCACTTCCAATACCATCTGACCTACAAAACCCCGTGTAGACTTCTTCCACAGCATCCATAAGGCTACCCCTGCAGCCAGTAACAAAAGAACTCCAGCGATGATAAAATAAATGACTTTGGATGAGTTTGAAGGTTCAGTAGGCTCTTCATTAGCTCCCGCTGTTCCGGTTCCGGTTCCAGCTCCGGCGCTGCCCGTTCCCGCTGACCCGCTCTTGGCGTTAATCTTGATCGTATCACTCTCGCGGTAAAAGCTGCTCTCCTCCGCCCGAACTTTCAATTCATAATTATGATTGTCCTTCACCTCGAATGTTCCTTTAAAAACATCGCCCGAGTTGTCCAGCGGAATCTCCTCTACCGTCCCGGTGTCTGTATCGGTAGCCAGCAATACCGCATTCATATTTTGATACAAGTTGCTGAGTGTTACCTGAGTCCCGTTGCTGAACAGATGGGAGGTTATATCGATTTTGTCTCCTTTTTTATAGGAATTCGCAGACAGCGGATCGATTTTCAGCTCCAAATCATAGTTGAATACGAGATTAATATCGATCTTGTCCTTGGCGACCCCCTTCACTTGAAGCTTCCAATCGCCTTGCTGCGGCGTCAATAGCTTGATTAGGCTGTATGTTTTGGACTTCGATAACAGGACATCTCCTGACGGAATCGCTACGCTTTTCCCTGATGGATCCGTTAACTTCGCGGTAACAGGCTGTGATGACATGATGGAAATATTTGCTTCCAAAACACTGGCATTCGGCACATTCACGGTCACATCCTGATAACTGCCATTCGCAGTTATCGACTGAACGGGTACAATCTTCAGTTTCAGATGGCTGGCAAAAATTTCACTCAGGATTTGGGGTAGATCATCCGCTGAATCCGTCGAAAAGGCTTTCCCTCCGGTCTTGTCTGAAAGGTCCGCTAAAATTTGCTTATTGAGCTTGCCGTTTGCATTCAAACCGATGGTATAGATGGGATATCCGTTCTTTTTTGCGACTTCCACTGCTTCATTCAACTCTTGATCCGACTGGCTTTGTGTTCTTCCGGTTGCTTCATTCAGGTCGTTATTCCCATCTGCAAGCATAACGATCATCGGCTCATGCGTTGGGTCGCTTCCATTCTGTAAAACCTTAACCGCTTCCTCCACCCCTACAGCAATATCGGTATAGGCGCCGCGGTCCAGACCTTCGATAAAATCCTTAAGATCCTGCTTATCACTGGCGGAGCTAATCTGCAGAAGTGCCTTTTCCCGCTGCACCTTATCGGTATAAGCTACAATCCCAACCTTATCCCCCTGCGTTGATAGCATATCGATGAACATTTTCATGGCTTCACTAGCAATTTTGTTCTTGTCGCTTTTGTTCATCGAGTTACTCACATCAAGGAGTAGAACAGCATCAATGTGTGAAGGTGCCGGTGCTGCCGCATGTGCAGTTGAAGACGCATATGGGCTCATTGCCAAACTAAGTACTAGTAATAGAGCAGGAACAATACTGAATATTTGAGACTTGATTGTACGTTTGCTAAGATGTTTATGAAGCATAAATAGGGCTCCTCTTGTGTTATAGTTGGCAAATATGGCAAGCTGGATAAGGGTTCAAAATTCTGTCAATTGTATGCCATAATGATATAATTAAAGCTTGCAAACTTCAACTTTAGGACCGCCGGCCCAGTAGGATGGTACTTTTTAGAATCATTTTGGAACCTCTCTGGCTGACAGGCGCGACTGATAGAAAGGACATTTCCATGATTTCATACGTTATCCTAGGGATTACGTTCCTTTATGTCGTAATTCAAATTTTCATTTATGTCTCACGAGGGCGCAAACCGCATAGCCGCGAGGACATTGATGAAAGACTATTAGCTGCTCTTAACGGAGGCGAGAAACGCTGATGAATAAGAAGAAGCCTGTTACGTTCCGGCCGTTCAAGGCTCCGCGTTATGCCTATGACCAGCTGCGTATCTGCCGTCATTGCGGACGTTATACCGCTCTTTCCGAGCAGAGGTGTACAAAATGCGATAAATCCTCCCTTACACCTGTGGAGAATCGCGCAGCTTCAATTACCGGGCGCAAAATGAGTACCCGCCTATGGTTGGTTCTTCTGCTGACACTTACCTCCATCTACTTCGGCAGGGACTTCCGCCAAATGGCACTCTGCGGTGCCGGTGGATTGCTGTTGATCGGCCTGCTCTATTACGCACAGCGCAAGGTGCGTAGTACCGAGAATTTACGAGGTCTGAACGAGCTCCTAGCTCAGAATATAGATTTCATCAAAGAAGGATTAGAGCTGAACCGCCAAGAGGCCGTCTCTGTTCTTCGTGAGAATGATGTTCTGGCTTACGACAAGCTGCGCGAGCTCTCCATCCTTCTGCGCGGTGATCGTATTGCCAGGCAGCGGGTAGCGCTACTGCACGGGTTTCACTTGCGCAAAGATATGGATCTGGAGATGGAACAGCTGCTCCTGAAGGATTTCGAACCGCTTCTAGCAGAATATATCGGTGAAATTGCCAAGGTCCGGCATGATCTCATTAAAGACCGTACCTTTCGTTATACACAAACTTATGAGTCGCAAATTCTTCTTATGGAGAACGGTCACGCTATTCTAACCGGAGTTGCCGGGGCAGCCGTTCGTATGAAACGGTATGCTCTATTGTACTCCGCTTTTATAGGCAGATATGTACATGAGCTGCCCCGAGACCGATTCCTGCGGTTATCCAAGCTGATAGCTGCTAACCCCCATGAACCCTGGAACGGACTTGACGAAACCGTGGCCCAAATCGTTGAATCCAACTACCGTTGGGACCCGGAATTTCAATAGTTAGCCGTAAGCGCGAAAGAGGTCACTACATATGACGTTCAAACAACTGATAAACCCGCGGAATTTTATGATTATTTTGTGTATTTTTGTGTTGGTACTTCTTGGAGAGAAGGCTTTACTGATCTCGGACAAGATGAATACCGTACAGGAAGCAGACCGTTTGTATGCTGCAGGGGATCTGATCGCCGCTGAAGAGCAGTACCAGGAAGCGGCTGCAAACTCTTCCATTCAATATAGGGATGAAGAGATTTCGGCCCGCTTGAAGAAGCTCAACCCGATTACGCTGATACGAAACGGCCTGGAGGAGTTAACTCTATCCTCCCAAGCACAGGCGGCGACCAAGGACTTTGCAGGATTGATGAAAAGTTATGAATCTCTTATTCGTCTGAAAGCCGATTACATGAAGCCTGGAAGTCCCTATGAAACCTATTATCGCCAGTTATCAGCTAGTTCAGGCATTTCAGATAGGATAGCATCGTATTTCCAGCAGTTTAAGAAGCAATTCTATGAGGAATTGACACAAAGTAAGGCCATATTAGAGAGTACGGATGATAGCTTCAAATGGAATCTCTTGCTTATTCCAGATCCGTATTTCGGCGGGGCGAAGGTCAAACAACAGCAGTTATCCTCCCGATTCGAAGCCTATGACAAGGGAAAGCTGGCTGCTCTGGCTGCAGCAGGACAACTTGAAAACTTGCTGAACAGTGCCCGGACTCAAATGAATAGCTACAAGTTACATCAATATGAAGCTCCGTGGATATTAGAACAAACTGAGAAAAGCGGACAGCAGATCCTCAGCAAGGATGTGGAGGGGAATAACATCACGGCTTTCGTTGATCATGCTCTGTTGTACAGGAAGTTTGCAGAAGCTGCAGACTTAAGTTCATCTAAGGTAATTCATTTCGTGGACAGCAACCTGATTAAACTTCTAAAAAGCGCCGGGCGCATGGTTCGGGCAGGGCAGTTTACAGAAGCGATTCAGTTATATGGACAGCTAGATCCACTTCAGGATACATCAGCGGAGGTTACAGCTGCATTGCTGTCATGGAATATCGCAGAGCCGGTCCGATTGTTGCCGGGAGGTGAAGAACCGGAACGGTACAGTCATGTGATCTCCGGGAAGAAACGTTATGACGCCCAGGTATATGTCGCCGGTACAGACAGCACCGGCCGATTGTACTACGCAGCAATGAAGAATGATAATAGCGTGGTTAGCCTAACGGGAGATATTATTCCCGGATATGAGAGCCTGCGCAGTCTCTCATTCAATGAAGCTCTCGGTTCCTCCTCCGGTCTTCCGGTTGTTCTGGCTGAGGCCAACGGAGACAGCGGGCGTAGCGATTTCTATGCCTATGAGATGAAGCCGGATGGGGTATCGGTTTTGTTCACGCTTAGGGGAGATAGCTATGAACTGCAGCCAGACGGCTCGATTATCCTTAATAATGCGGATATAGGTGACGGGGTTGAAGGCCAAAAAGCCCTGTATCGTATAGTTGACGGGGTGTACCAATTTGCTGAAATCGTTCAGGAATATCCCCTGATTTCGGCTGTAGATTTGGAGCTTCACCCCTTTGAGAAGGTATCGCTGAGCGTTGAGATTTACCTAGATATCGATGGAAATACTCTTACTTATGCAGACGGGCGCTATATTTCACTTTTGGGGGATATTAACGTCACGGGTAATACTATGGTTACTGGGCAATTCCAAAATGGCTATGAAACCGTAATGACTGATGTAGGAGAGCAGAATGTCCCTATTTTTATCGTAGATTCGGTAGGGAGTTTAAGTCGTCAGGAACCTTAAACACAATAAAGCTAAAGGACAGTCGATGACCTGTTCCTTTAGCTTTTGTTTTTGCTTTTGTTTTTGCTTTTCTTTTTGCTTTTCTTTTTGCTTGATTTCACTCTTTTATAAAAAGATAATCTCAAGGGCTAATTCAATTGCACTTTTACCTCACATTACACCATTTTCGGTAGCGCAAGAAGTTTGTGTATGAGAGTAGAAGTATCTCCTCGGGTATCCGCGAAAAATACGGAGAATCGTCTAACTACATGGGTTTCAAAATATATAGTTGCAAAAAGTACACTTATATTTCTCCCATAGCACACTTTAGGGTGTTTAATTGCACTTTATACACTTATTTTTTGGTATTCCGGGGTTTATCCGGCATATTCGTGTTTATAGTTGCACAAAGTACATCTATCCATACATCCGAGCGCCAAAAGCTAGAAATAAGTGTATAAAATACATCTATTTCACTGACTACCTCCGATTTTCAGCATTAGGAGCTAATTCAATTGTACTTTTACCTCTCATTTCACTCATTCCCTCTAGAAGCGGACGCATAGAGCGCAAGAACTACAAACCTACTATTTCTGAGTGTGATCTACTTTTTCTTTTTATTTTTATTTTTGTTTTTAAAATAAGCTCCAACTCCATTGCTCGCCAATGCAATTACGCCATACATGATCGAGTAGGAAAAGGCACTGCTGTTGCCTTCAAAGAAAATATACACCGACAAGGTGAACAACACTGCCGGGAGCAGACACATGATGATATTAAATCCTACCCGCAACCCTGCCTCGCCCGTAATAATCAGTATCGCTGTCGGATTGACCATAAGCAATAAGAGTATCCATACGCCTAGATCATTCATAGTAGCATTCGCTGTATTGGTTTGGAGAAATGGAATCAGAAAGAAGAGTACCGTGTACACTCCGAGATGAATCAGAAGTCTTTTTGATGTTGAAGTCATGCTAGCTTCCCCCTAATTGAATATGCCCTCATTATAATAGATATCAGGCTCCGTTCGCAGAAACAAACCTCACTACGCGATTTATGTATACAGCAACCCCCGGAACCACATTTAGCACATAGTCCGGGGGTTGCTGTGTTACTATGACCTAATCCATCAGCTAAGAATTATTCACCTGGGTAAACAAGTCCCCACTGTGCACGTACTTCATCCAGCAGCTTCAGGATTGCCAGAGACTCGTCAAGCGGCATAATTGGACTTTCTGTCAGCCCTGCTTGCAGGCAACGGCCCACCTCTTCAGCTTCGTATACATAACCAATAGAGCTGCGTTCATGCTCAAAAGACTCCACCTTCTCTCCACCCACATACAGCGCTGCTGATTTCGGATTTACTAAGGTGCCCTCCACGATAATATGACCTTCAGTCCCAAAAACATGCGCTTCCTCCAGCATTTTGAGACGTATTCCTGCGTTCAGAGAAGCTGTACGGCCGCCTTCATAGGAGAGAAGCATCGAGAAATGCTCGTCCACCCCGGTCTCACCAATATGCACTGTACTTGATATTTTTTCAGGATGCGGCCCAAAGACCATTGAGGCAAAAGAGATCGGATAAATGCCCACATCCAGCAGCGCACCGCCTCCGAGCTTCGGATTAAGCAATCTTCCTTCAGGATTCCAATCCGTCCGGAAACCCAGATCCGCTTTTACCAGACGCACTTCACCGATCCGTCCTTCGGCAATCCACTCTCTGACTTTAGCTATCGCCGGAATGTAGCGGCTCCACATGGCCTCCATTAGAAACAGCTTATGCTCACGCGCGTAAGCCACAACTTCCTCTAATTCACGGCTATTTACTGTAAAAGGCTTCTCGCACAACACGGCTTTGCCTGCACGCAGCGCCAAGAGAGCATTCTCTTTATGAAAAGGGTGTGGTGTTCCAATATAAACGGCATCCACTTCAGGGTCATTTACTAAATCCTCATAGGTTGCATACGCCTTGGATATGCCGTGATTGCGGGCAAATTCATCCGCACTTTCCTGCGAACGAGACCCCACTGCATAGGCCACACCATTAGAACTATGAACTAAATCCGTTACGAACTGATGAGCGATCCAGCCGGTACTGATGATACCCCATTTTACCTTGTAAGCGTTGTCCCCAGCCATTAACGTTTCTCCTCCCAGTCATACATTCTATCATTTTGATTGTATCAAAACTAATCCTCTACATCCAGCAAAAATACCCTTTCATTAAACCCGCCGCGCTGCTCCGCCTTTTTGGCACGTATCCTCTCTAAAGTCTCGCCATCACTCCCGTGAGCCTCCGCTAATGCCAAGATGACCTCTATCATATCCGCAAGTTCTTCGATAGCCTCTTTATCGCTACCTGCGGCAAAATACTCATTGCACTCCTCTGTTAACTTCGTTCGCAGCTCGCGTAAGTACTCCTCTGCATCCAGTCTTCTCGTGTTGAATGCTTTACCCTGAGAAGTGATCAGCTTCGGTATCCCATCACGCACCAGCTTGTTATATGAAGGCATAGAAATCCCCTTTCTGCTTAATATTGATCGAACTAAGATTTGTTTACCTTGACTCCTTCAGCAGCCGCTCTACAAATGGAACATCCGCCGGAGCAAAGACAAACCGCCCCAGTTCCTTGGGCAGCACCCATTGGTAATCATCATGATCCACCAGTTGCATTTCCCCTTCCAGATACTCCGCTTTCCAAGCGATCAGTTCGATATGTAAGTTTCCATAGCTGTGCTTATTCGTCCCAAAAAATTCATAGGGTAGGATAGAGATGCTCATCTCCTCCATCAGCTCCCTTTGCAGACAATGCTGAACACTCTCGCCTGGTTCGATTTTGCCGCCGGGGAATTCCCAAAGACCTCCCTGTGATTTATCCTCCCGCCTCCGGGCGATCAATAGCTGTCCTTCTCCGTTATATATGATCGCTGCCGCTACTTCAATCACTGAAATACCCCTTTTCCCTAGCCGTGAATACTCCTATTTAATCATAGATCTGCAGCAATGCAAAAAGGACCCTCCAAACCTAAACGGTTGTGGAAGAGTCCCTGCTCGTACAAATCATTTTTATTTGGTTAACACAAGCTCGAGGCGTACCTCTAGCGTATTTTCAGTATCTAGGACTACCGTGTGCGGGTTGCTCATTCCAAAATCAGAGAAGTTAACCGTTGTGGTTCCGGATAGCATTAACTGCCCACCGCTATAAGCCGCTTCGGTCTGAAAAGTGACGTCTTTAGCGATCCCTTTTACCGTCAAAGTCCCTTGCAGCTCCATCGGTACCGCTGTTCCCTCTACCCATTCAGTAGGAAGCTCAGAGAATGATTTAGCTGTAAAAGTGGATTGAGGAAAGGCTTCTACGTCTAGAAAATCTTTGCCTTTTACATGTCCATCTCTTTGGCCATTGCCGGAATCCAGCGTAGCCATGTTCACTGTGCCTTCACCTGTCATGGATGCCACATCTTCCAAATTCACATTCCAGCTGCCCGTAACCGTAGGGTTCACGAAATTCACTGTTTCTTTGGAGGTTGTAACCGACCAGTACACCTTGGAGGTGTCAGCGATCGTCCAGTTTCCGTTTAGTTGCTCTGCTGTAACCGCGGCACCTGCCGCTGCTCCTGTTGACCCCTCGGCTGAAGCAACCTCCTTATTACCCGCGGTGTCTGTCGCCTGACTCTGTGCAGGAATCACGGACTCAATTTCCACATTATTGCCCAGTGTTTTGTTCAGCATTGTATAACCCGAGATAACGGCCACGATCACAATACCGGCAGCAACCAGCACTATAGGTTTTTTCTTCATCCTTATTCCTCCACCTATCTTTTTATAGTTTGTACTTTTGCTCGTTCCTCATTCTAACAAAGCAATATGTCGGGAAGATGTCAAAGCACGGGGCTGTCAGATGTGGTAAACTTGTCATAATTTTAAGCAAACAGAAGCAGAAATCCCGTGGAATCTGGATACGCTTTTTGCATAGCAAGGAGGTAAACTGACTTTGAAATCCATTCTTATAGTAGAAGATGAAGAGGCGATTTCAAGAGTTCTAAGCGTTTATTTGAAAAAGGCTGGCTTCAACGTTACCCGCGTTCCCGATGGACGAATGGCACTGGAGGCCTTCGAGCTATCGCCGCCATCGCTTATTCTTCTTGATATCATGCTGCCGAATATGGACGGCTTCGAGCTGCTACAGCTCATTCGTGAGAAAAGCAGCTGCCCTATTATCATGCTGACGGCAAAAGATGAAATAAAGGATCGTCTTGCCGGCTTAGACGGGGGTGCTGACGATTATATGTCCAAGCCATTTATCCCCGAGGAGGTAGTGGCTCGTGTAAATGCAGTACTGCGCCGCCCCTCTCAATGGTCGGATGGCAGCAGTAAAAGGCATTTTGGAAGCTTATTCATAGATTACTCAGCGAGAAGCGTCCTTCTGAACGGAGCAGAGGTGAACCTCTCTCCTCGGGATTTATCCGTACTACTCTTTCTTGCCGAACGCCCCAACCAGATCTGCAGAAGAGACCAGTTAATTGAACATGTATGGGAGATGGACTATGAGGGAAGCGACAGAGCCGTGGATTTGTCGATCAAAAGGCTTCGCCAAGCGCTGTCGCATTGGCCGGCTAGCGAAGGAGAAATCCGTACGCTGAGAGGAGTCGGGTATCAATTATGGACAACTTAAAAAAACAGACCTCTATTCTCTCCTACTGGACCATCCGTTACTTGATCATAATAAGTATTGGGCTGCTGGTTACAGCACTGACTACCTTTTGGTGGATTAAGCAGGAAGCAATGGATAACCGGATGCAAACTACGGGACTGCTTGCGCAGGAAATCGCTGATCGGAGCGTGGGGCCGGACGGCAATATCGAAGTAAGCCAAAATTTAAAAGCACTCATTGAAAACAGAAAACGATTCTTCAAACTAACCGTAGAAATGTGTGTCATCATCACTAATAATAAGGGTCAGCTTCTGTTCTCCATGCCCCCTCTAACTGAGGAAGAGATGCAGCATAAGCTGAACGATGAGTTAGACGATGTCCGTTCTCCGGAATACAAAGCGGCTACAGCCTCCATTCAGACAGGTGACACCATACTGGGTAAAGTGTTCGTGCTGCAATCCAAGAAAACGCTGAAGCATATCCCGCAAGCGGAAATCGGCTTTTTTGCTATCATGTTATTGTTCCTGATCATCCTGAGCTGGCTGACTATATATCTCCTGTCCCGCAAACTGGCCCGGCCTATTCTAAAGGTGGCTACAGCTGCAGGCCAAATCAGCAGCGGCCAATATAATATCGCTATCCAGGCGAATGCCAAGGAAAGAGAGATCAATGAGCTGATTGTATCCTTTCAGGAGATGGCAGGCCGGCTGAAGCAACTCGAGCACTCCCGGGCTATTATGCTGGCAGGGGTATCCCATGAGCTGAAAACACCGGTTACCTCTATCAAGGGACTTATTCATGCGGTGCGCGAAAAGGTCGTTGAAGGGGAAGAGGCTGATGAGTTTCTGGATATCGCTCTACTGGAAGCCGGGAAGCTGCAGCGTATGGTGGCTGACCTCTTGGATTACAATGCACTAGCTGCAGGGGTTATTTCCATCCGGCATGATAGGATTGCCGCTGTCCCGCTTCTGTCCGAAATCGTATATCAATGGTTCCTTACACAGGATAGTGATGTGTCCGAGCCGGAACTTACTCTACCCGATACACCTTTATTTCTGAGGGGAGACCCGCTGCGGGTTCAGCAAATCATTGTGAATCTACTGAACAATAGCGTCCAAGCCAAGCAGCAGGGCATCCCGCTCAAGCTTACCATTGAACTCCACAACACAGGGCGCGGTACAGCTGAAATCATCATCACCGATAACGGAAAAGGTATATTAGCGGAGCATAGGGGGCTTATTTTCGAGGCTTTTTTCCGGGGTGGCTACAAGCAGAGCACTCTTCGCGGTCTGGGTCTCGGACTTACCTTCAGCTCATTGCTTGCAGAGTCTATGAGTGGAAGCCTGAAGCTTCGTGATCATGACTTCCAGGAGGCCGGTTGTACCTTTGTATTAACTTTACCGCTCCAACGTTAATCGGATCATGAAGAGAACACTTTTAAAGTAGTCGGCTTCAGGACAACATGATATAATCACTTGCACAATGAAACCGTGAACCGGAGGCTGTTTATGTTAACATTCGAACAAAAATTAGTGATTTTGGATTCATATCCTGAGCTGGAGCGTAAGAACGTCTCGCTGGGACGCGTGAACTATCACTTCGAGGAAAGCCAGCATGATAAAAAAACAGTCGCCTTCCACCTTCATCCGAACGGGAACGGCTACGTTTTTGCAGGCTTGTTAAGAGGTTATGAGACGGACGATAAAGGATTTGTGAACATCCGCGATTTCTCGGAGTCGGAGCTGCGGAGTCTACTTGAGGCTTCCATTACCTCTTTATCAGTCAAAATACCGGAAGCTCCAGTCTTAGGCAAAAGAAAGAAAGCCAAGGCTGCTGCCCAAGGGGAGACTCTCTGGAAGGATTCGGAGGGAAACGAACTTACCCTCAGGTTTGAAGAAGATCTGTGGTATCTCTATGCAGGCCTTCATCTGGAGATGGCGTTTGAAACGATTGAGGAAGCCAAGGAATACTTGGCGGAAGAAGACTTTGCTGCTGAGCAAGTGTAGATGATTATCCAGCTTAGGCCTGCTGTCCTGCGCATAATTCGCAGGATAGCAGGCTTTTTCTATTTTTTACATAGTAATTTTATTCCAAGCCTTTTATACTGGAACAAATTAACTCAATTTCTATTTTGAAAGGGAGACTGATCCATTGAACATGCTACTGAAAGATGAACGCGTCCAGCAAGCCAAAAAGGTAAGTAAGCAGTATTTTAACTTTTTTCTGGGTGCACTCTTACATCCCTACCGCAGCATGAGAACCGTCGAAGAAGAACAAACGCTTAATGGAATCATCAGCATGGCATTAACGGCTCTATTCTCATCATTTTATTTTCTTTTCTGGTTTATGAAGTGGGATATTTCCCCCGCCTTTGGCCCTGGCTTTATAAAACCTCTTCTCTTTACTGCCGTTGGCATTGCCGTAGCCTACAGCTTAATGTACGCCGTACTTCGTATGGAAAAGGTGAGCTTTGCACCCAAATTACTGCTGGCTAGATTCGGCACACTGCTGGTACCGGTTATTGCTATTCTTTTACTATCTATTTTCTTTCTAGTTTGCAGTCTTTTCACCTTCTCGCTGTCCTTGCTGGTCCTGTCCTATCTCTTCATATTTGTGGCCATAAATGCGGTATTGTTCCAATATCCACTAGGTCATTCCGCAGGTCCGATCGACACCCTTTTCAGTGTATTTATCGTTAACGCAGTCACAGCATACATATTTTATAAGCTAATCACTTCAGTTGTTGTAGGAGCCATTGGGGGCATAATGAGCGGTATTTCCCCATTCGGTTTTTAATTCAACGAATCGGTTAGTTTCAGGTTAAGGCAGCGGGTTTTCGCTGTCTTTTTTTGATGAAAGATGCTGCTGTTTGGTTAGAGGAAATGTGAAAATACAGGTCGTAAAAGAAGGACTATGAGACAAAGGCAAACTGTGGTTATAATTATCGTACAATACCCTAATCAGAGAAAGAAGTGAGATCACGCATGAGCTTTGAAATCGTTGAGGCCACCATTACGGACATTCAAGCTGCTTTGGATGCCGGAGAAATTACGTCGAAGCAATTAGTGCTTATGTATCTTGAACGCATAGCTGATCATGACAAAAATGGCCTTACGATCAACTCCGTACTGGAGATCAACCCTGATGCGCTATTTATCGCAGAATCTCTGGATGTAGAACGAACATTACATGGAGCCCGAGGTCCAATGCACGGCATACCTGTCTTATTAAAGGACAACATCAATACAGGTGATAAAATGCATACGAGTGCCGGATCCTTAGCCTTGGCGGATTCTTTTGCCTTAGAAGATGCATTTATTGTAACGAAGCTGCGGGAAGCCGGGGCTATTATTATGGGCAAAGCCAATATGACTGAGTTCGCCAACTTTATGACCAATGGGATGCCTTCAGGTTACAGCTCCCGCGGGGGTCAAGTGCTGAATCCTTATAATATTTCAACACCCACTGGCGGCTCAAGCGCAGGCTCTGCAGTCGCAGTAGCCTGCAATTTCTGCACGGTGTCTGTGGGAACCGAAACGTCCGGCTCCATCCTGAACCCTGGGAACTTAGGCTCTGTAATCGGTATTAAACCTACTGTGGGACTCTTAAGCCGCTCTGGTATTCTACCACTCTCCAATACGCAAGACACAGCGGGTCCGATGGCTAGAACAGTTACGGATGCTGTGCTGATGCTGAATGCCATGCTCGGGAGAGATGATAGTGACGCTGCGATGGGGTCAAACTACGGCAGGATTCATGAGGATTACACGGCTTTTCTCGATAAGGACGGACTGCAAGGGGTACGAATCGGTATTCCGCGCGATTATTATTTCGAGGAATTGACGGAGGAACAGCTAGCCCTCTTCAACGCTTCCGCCCAGCTAATGAGGGAGATGGGTGCAACCATTGTCGATCCTGCCGATATTAGAACCGCACGGGAAATCAGCTATTCCTCAGTCGTATTGAACGAGTTCAAAACTTCCTTGAATGCATATCTGTCCCGTTTGGGACCGGGTGCGCCTATACGAACCTTGAAGCAAATCATAGATTATAACCACGCCCACCCCATAGAAACGTTAAAATACGGTCAGATTACGCTGATTGAGGCTGAATATACCACCTCCGGCACATTTACCGAACCGCAATATATTCGTGACCGAGCTACCGACCTGAAGTTATGCAAGGAAGAAGGCATTGATGCTGTGATGAAAGAGCACCAGCTGGATGCGCTGCTTTTCCCGGCAGACTTCGGTGCCAGAATCACTTCCAGAGCAGGATATCCATCCATTGTCGTACCTTCTGGTTATACAGGGGTAGGTGCACCTTTCGGTGTAACCTTCTCCGCTAAGGCATACCAAGAACCTCAACTCATTAAGATGGCTTATGCGTTTGAACAGGCCTCCAAGGTCCGGAAACCGCCATCATTGCGCAGCTTTATTTAAAGTAGTTGCACTCATAAATACTATAACCTGATCCGCAGCTCATGGCTGCGGATTTTTTTCAATCATAACCCCGCTGGTTCTCCTCATCCGCAATATTCTGAATCTCTTCAGAATGAATCAGAAACAACCCGTAATCACTGTCCGCATGCAGCCTCAAAGCACGTTCCTTAAAAAACTTAGGACTTCCCTCCGCGGCGTCTTCATCATAAAAGAGCAGAATCCCATCACTTTTACGGAACAACAAATCATCTCTAGCCCGAAATTGCCAAGGTCCGTCATAAGGAGCATTACTGACCGCCCCGTAGTAATCCGCACCTGCTACTATCCGCCGGTACTGGTCCTGCTTATCTTCCTTCCACTTTTCCTCCGGTGAAGCATGAGCTGTAATAATGCCCAGCTTCAGGTCTGGATATTGGTGCTTCAATTCAATGACAACCTCGCAGGCCCATAGATCCACACCGTATTGCCCGGGGGTTATAATCCATTCAACGCCTTCTTCAACAAACGGAACGATTCTGGCAGCCAACGCTTTTTTGATATAAGGAATTCCCGGGTGCTTGTTATCAAAAATTCCGAGCTCATGGGCACGGTAGCCTGTGACCAGTAGGGTTTTCATAAGGTGCCTCTTTCCTTCTTACTATCTATAAGCCTTAATTTGTCCGGTCATATTCCTCTCTAGCCTTATTGACTGAAGAATAATGATTCAACGCCCAGCCCTTCAACATCCTCATGCAGGGAATCAATGTTTCTCCTAAATCTGTCAATGAGTATTCAACGATGGGTGGGACGGATGGTTTGACCTCTCTTCTTACCAGCCCATCCCGTTCTAATTGTTTTAAGGTTTGGGTTAGCATCTTCTGCGAAATATCTTCTATACGATTCTTCACCTCTCCATACCGGAGGGTTCCATCCTCTAAGGCATAAATGACCGATCCGGCCCACTTGTTAGATATAATTTCAAGCACCTGGCTGTAACCGCAAGCCGATATTGAAATATCCGGTATTTTCATACTTTTTAATCCTCCTCACGTACTTTTGGGTTCGTAGCCTACTTTAAAGTGCCCTCTTACTAAATTTTAGTCCATGAGTTAATGTGTGTCTATAACCCGTGAAGGAGGAATTATATAATGAAAGCATATGTTATTCAAGGTGGCTTTGGCATAGATCACCTCATTGAAGTCAATCGTCCTGTTCCGACTCCAGGAACGGGTGAAGTTCTACTCCGTATGAGAGCCGTAGCTCTTAACTCACGTGATCTAGGAGTCATTGATGGGTTTTATAACCCCAATCTGACCGTTCCTCTTATTCCAGTGTCTGATGGAGTCGGTGAGGTTATTGCTATAGGAGAGAATGTCTCCAGGTTTCAAATAGGAGATAGGGCATGCGGAATCTTTACCCAAAGTTGGACGGGAGGTGAACCGACACAGGCCAATTGGGTGACTACACTAGGGAGTCCGCTTGATGGAATGCTTGCCGAATATGTGCTACTACCGGAGGAAGGGCTGATATGCGTACCCGAACATTTGACTGACAAAGAAGCCGCTACGCTGCCATGTGCCGGAGTAACAGCCTGGCATGCCATCGTGGAAGAAGGCAAGGTCAAGGTGGGTGATACGGTAGTTGTTCAAGGAACCGGTGGTGTTTCCTTATTCGCTCTACAATTCGCCAAGCTCCAAGGGGCAAAGGTAATTGTAATCTCAAGCAGTGATGAGAAGCTAGAACGCGCCAAGTTGATGGGTGCTGATTATGGTATTAACTATAAGCGAAATACAGATTGGGATAAAGCCATTCTCGATTACACCCAAGGACGGGGAGCTGATCATATCTTAGACCTAGGTGGCGCGTCTACACTAAATCGCTCGATCTCGGCGCTAAAGGTAGGCGGACAGATTAGCATCGTCGGTATTCTTTCAGGTGCCAGCGTCGAAGACTTTGCTCTTGTTCCCGCCATCATGAAGAAAGCACGTCTTCAAGCGATTAATGTTGGCAGCCGTGCTATGTTTGAGAACATGAACCTCGCAGTCGAGCAGCACAACCTACGTCCTGTAGTAGACAGCATATTCCCTTTTGACAGGGCCATAGAGGCTTTGCATCATTTAGCTGAGGGTTCATATTTCGGGAAGATATGCATTGTATTTTAAACAACAACATCCCGAGCCACTTTGGGCAGCTCGGGATGTAAGTTGTTTTATTCAGCTAGGTCAGCACACCAGAGAAACAGCTGTCTCATCACTGCGATAAAATCCGGATTTAACAGCCCTTCTGCTAAATGTGCCGGGGTAATACATCCAACTCGACCTCTCCCAAAAAAATGGGCCCATCCAGCTGCTGAAGCACCATCTGTAGAGGTGGACCGCAGGAACACTTCCGTCTTATCCTCCGCACATTCAACAAAATAATGTTCATCCTTGAAGCTAAAGGATTCACCCGTCAATCCAAGCCTCGACCCTACAATCGGCGAGTAGGTGACTTCCGAATGTTCGGAAGGATGAGAAAGAAAATATCCTCGAAGCATCTTCACGTACTCACTATCTTCTGGATAAGAAGCAAGGCCGGAATGCCAGGCAATCCATGATCCGCCTTGATTCACAAAGGATTCGATCTGCTGAGAGACTACGCTAGTCATCCAGCGTGCCTCCGGCTGATTCTGGGGATCGGTGCGGTCCCCTGCGAAAAGGATCACCACATCCGGCTGCTTCTCCAGCTCAGCAGAAATTTGTTGAACGGATACATAGCTGACCTTCACAATCTCTTCATCTACATAGGGCATTAGAATTTGATCCAGAGATTGCTTCGCGAGTTCATAATCATGGTAGTAATCTCCGACAATGGCTACAATATTCTTCATTTTAACCCTTCCCCTTATATAAGATTAGAAAGACATTGGCTCCCCTTTATAATTGATCATCCAACATTCTTGTGCAGGTATAACTTCTCTCTCTGCAAGTTGAACCAGCCCCAAAGCTGAATCCTTAGGATCCCCAGTAGCTTGCTCCCCGCCCATACACGTTCGGATCCAACCGGGATGAACAGAATACACAACGAAACCTTCAGGTGTAAGGGCCTTCCGCAACTGAGCTGAGAAATAGGTCAGGCCGCTTTTCGATAAGGCATACGGATAATCCTTGCCATAAGCCCCGCTGAAGCTTCCTGCTTCAGAACTGATATTGATAATACAAGGAGAAGCACTTTGGCGAAGCATGGGTAAGAAGTGCTTTACGACTTTCATCGGTCCATACAGGTTGGTTAGCATCGATTGTTCCACATCTGCAAAATCCAGCTCTTCAATAGGAATCTCCCGAGCAATCAGAATCCCTGCGTTATTAATAAGGGCGTCGATACTCCCAAACTGTTTTTCAATAATATCCTTCGCTTTACTTATGGCCTCCTCATCATTGACATCCAGCTGTATAACTGTGAGCTTGCCTTCGAAAGTATTTTGCAATTCCCTAAGCTGTTCGTTATCTTTGGCTGGACTGCGAATCCCTGCAATAACTTGGTGACCACGTTCAACAGCCGCTCGTACCGTTTCCAGACCTAGACCTTGGCCGGCCCCAGTTATAAGTATGATCATTCTCCATGTCCTCCTGAATGTAATGGATTCATTATTGATTAGTTATCATTCTCCAGCAGTTCAATCAGCACTTTTAATTCATCAAAGGAATCCATGTAAGCATATCGTCCGCCGGTGTATTCCCCTTTTTGAATTAACGGCATCCTGTTGCGGTTCAGCAGTTCAATCTTCTCTTTCATCCCTTTGATTCCAAAAGCTATGTGGTGAACGCCTTCACCCTTCTCATCCAGAAACTCGCGCCAAGTCGAAGGGTTATGGTCGGGTTCGATTAATTCAATCTGTAATTGTCCACCATCTATAAAAGCCAACTTGGAACGTGCAATGGATGATTCCCCGTTAAATTCAGTCTGGGCAACATCCACCGTATCCGTCCAGAACCATTCCGGCTTCTCAATACCAAAGAAATTAGCGTAGCTTTGCGATACTTTCTCGATGTCATTAACGATTATTCCGATCTGTGTAACAATTTGAGTACCTAATATATTCTTGTCCATTTCGCCTCTCCTTTGTATGCGCATTCACAATGAACATGCGTTCATTTGTGGCTCTAATTTACACCTAGCTTGCTGGGCTGTCCATATATAATCTCCTGAATATTTTTGGACATTGATTATTTCTAAAAAAGTAAAAATGCGATGGTTAATCTTTTTTTCAGATTACTCCACCGCATTTTTATTAGTCGCCAACTGAAGAATACAGATCGGCAGCTTTGCTGTTACTTATACCTTTTAGAATCAATACGCCACGGCTAGGAACAACAGCTGAACCGCTTACCGTCTGACCAGTTAACAAATCCGTACGCAAAGCAGAACCCATTTCGGCGCTTAGATCTGCTTCGGTGTGATTCAGCAGGAACAGGTAGGATACTCCATCCTTCACACGTTGAACGGATTCGATACCTTCCGGTGCTTGAACTAGCGGCTTAATATTATTCTCAGCGCAAACATTTGCCAGGAAGCCTTGCAGGAAGCCAGCCTCCGGACTTGTGGCAACATAATAAGCTTTACCTTCACCGAAAGAGTTGACCGTGAGCGCAGGCATGCCTTTGTAGAAATCGGATCCGTATTGACCCAGTACTTCCGCACCCTCGGAATGAATCAAATCACAGAGCAGATCACATGTGTAAGTACCGTTAAGTCCGCCCCACTCCTTGTTCATCACGATTTGATTACTCATGCCTGGCAGCAGTGCGTCAATTTCTTCCGCCCAAATCCCCAGCACCTTCCGCAATTCCCCCGGATAACCGCCTACAGTTACAAGATCGTTTTCATTTACAATACCGCTGAAATAGGTCGTAATAAAAGTGCCCCCGGCCTGAACAAAAGCTTCTACCTTCTGTGCAAAACCCGGTTTAATCATGTATAACACAGGTGCAATGACAATCTTGTATTTAGTGAGATTCTCTTCAACACCTATCATGTCTGCTTCAATGTTCTGTTGATACAATGCGTCATAATATTTATGGACTTCATTGACATAATCCATGGCTACCGACGGTCCGCTCGAAAGATCAAGCGCCCAACGGTTCTCCCAATCGTAGATGATCCCGATCTCCGCCTCACTGCGGGCATCCAGCAATTGATCTCCAAGCCGCTCCAATTCTCTGCCCAGTTCTGCACATTCACGGAACACGCGTGTGTTCTCATGACCCACATGCTCGATAACTGCGCCGTGGTACTTCTCGCAGGCACCTATGGAACGGCGGAGCTGGAAGAACAACACCGTATCTGCACCCCGTGCCACAGCCTGATAGCTCCACAAACGCATAACGCCTGGACGTTTCAAGGAGTTATACGGCTGCCAGTTTTGCTGGCTTGGCGTTTGCTCCATCAGCATGAACGGCTGTCCGTTCTTGAGTCCACGCATCAAATCATGGGTCATCGCGGTATGGCTGACCGGTGTATCCAGTGAAGGGTAATTGTCCCAAGAAATAATATCCATATGCTTGGCCCATTCGAAATAATCCAGCTCCGGATAGAAGCCCATTAGATTCGTAGTAACCGGAATGTTCTTGCTGTGTTCCTTGATGGCTTCATATTCAATCTTGTAGCATTCCAACAAGCTGTACGACATAAATCTGCGGTAATCCAGTGAGATCCCTTGGAAGTTGGTACGATTACCGTTCCACTCTTCACTCAGCTCATTTGGTACAACGATTTCTTCCCAATCATAGAAGGTGTGACCCCAGAAGCGGGTATTCCATGCTTTATTCAGGGCATCCAGTGTACCATAACGTTCCTGTAGCCATACGCGGAAGGCGGCAGCGGATTGTTCGGAATAATCATATCCACCATATTCATTGGAGATATGCCAAGCTACCAGCGCCGGATGATCCTTGTACCGCAGAGCCAGCTTGCCAGCCAACAGTGCCGCATATTTACGGTAGACCGGGCTGTTCGGATTAGAGTTGTGGCGTCCTCCAAATTTACGTTTTCTGCCTTGTACGTCTACCCGGGTTACTTCAGGATAGCGATGCGCCATCCAAGCCGGATGTGCACCGGTTGCCGTAGCCAGACAAACATAGGTGCCGTTCTTATATAATCTATCCATCATTGCATCAAGTCCGGAGAAATCATAAGTGTCCTCAGAAGGCTGAATCAGCGCCCAGGAAAACACATTGATTGTAGCAACATCTATCCCTGCCAGCTTGAACATCCGCTCATCTTCTGCCCAATCGGGAGCTTCCCACTGTTCAGGATTGTAATCTCCACCATACCAAATCTTCGGCAATTTATCGTTGATCAAGGTCTACACATCCTTTATAGTATAAGTATATATCTATTGTAAACCTGACAATACCGCCTTTAAATATAATATTTTATCAAGATAATATAATAATATGGAACTTAATTGGAGATGATTACATGCCGGATACAGTTCATCGCAGAATTGTGTTCAATCAAGAGGGTGGACAACATTTGCCTATTACACTAGATAGTGTAGGACACAATCCCGAACAGGAAAAAGTAACCCGCCCCGACGGTTATCCTGTGTACCACTGGATTCAGACCGTATGCGGTGAGGGCAATATATATTTTGAAAATAATACGCTCAATCTAAGGGAAGGAAGCGGTGTGCTTCTGCCTCCCCATACCCCTCACCGTTATGAAGGCGTAACTTCAGATTGGCAGACCTATTACTTAACCTTTGGAGGCAGCTCTACTCGCCAGATTCTGGAGACATTAGGCATCAAGTCCTCCTCTTTATATCGTTGGGAGAATGAAGCCCCCCTGTCGGACATGCTGAACGATATGCTGGCCTGGCAGGAAGAACATCAAGATATGTTCGGCCTTCAGGCCTCCACGGATGCTTATCATTTCTTAATTACCCTCAGTAAATATGGACAGCTTCATAATAATGCGGCGATTTCCCGTAATATCGATAAGCTTCAGCCTTTGCTAAAATGGATGGACCTCAATTTCGGGGACCCCGATATTGGCTTATATGACCTCTCCACCCAACTCGGGGTATCCGGTCGCTATCTCAACAGCTTATTTATGCAGACCTTTGGATTGTCTCCATACGCCTATTTTGTGCGTATGCGTATGCGGAAAGCGAAGGAGATGCTGGTGAGCCAACCGGCTATGACGGTTAAAACCATCTCCCAGTTGGTTGGGTTTCGCGATGTCAGCCATTTCGTGGCCACGTTCCGTAAGCAGTCGGGGACTACGCCTGAGCAATTTAGGAGACTGCACTAAATTTGCGGTGACTCTATTGGAATGAACTGCACCAGTATGGGTTAATACAGAATCGGGGCGGCACTGCGATAAAGTTTTGGACTTTCGATCGCTGTTATAATCAGATTTCTTTATTTCAAGCCGCATCGTGCGGTTGAAATCTGATTATAAAGGCGAACGCTACCGCTTCTACAGTTCCAAAATTTCTCTTCGTTCCGCCAATCCTGTTTTTTATACATTCAATGTAGTTCAAGACAATAAAACCCCACACTTTTAGAACACAGTGTGGGGTGGGGAAGGGCAAGTGTGCCCTCGATTGGCCTCAATCCTGCCGCCGAACACAAATAAAATGTACCATTGCCTCTCATTAGCATCGCTACGCTCGCAGAAGCCAATTCAAGTGTACTTTTACACTTCATTCGGCTCAAGCAGCTCGTTTCCACCAATTCAAATGTACTTTTACACTTCATTTGGCCTCAGTAGCTCGTTTCCACCAATTCAAGTGCACTTTTACACTTGATTCCACCCTGCGGCTCGTTTCCACCAATTCAAATGTACTTTTACACTTCATTTGGCCTCAGCGGCCCATTTCAACCAATTCAAGTGTACTTTTACACTTCATTCGGCTCAAGCAGCTCGTTTCCACCAATTCAAGTGTACTTTTACACTTCATTCGGCCCCAGTTGCTCGTTTCCACCAATTCTAGTGTACTTTTACACTTCATTCCGCTCCAGTTGCTCGTTTCCACCAATTCAAGTGTTCTTTTACACTTCATTCCGCTCCAGTTGCTCGTTTCCACCAATTCAAGTGTTCTTTTACACTTCATTCGGCTCCAGTAGCCCATTTCAACCAATTCAAATGTACTTTTACACTTCATTCCGCTCCAGCAGCTCGTTTCCACCAATTCAAGTGTACTTTTACACTTCATTCGGCCCCAGTAGCTCATTTCTACCAATTCTAGTGTGCTTTTACACTTCATTCCGCTCCAGCAGCTCGTTTCCACCAATTCAAGTGTACTTATACACTTCATTCGGCCCCAGTAGCTCGTTTCCACCAATTCAAGTGTACTTATACACTTCATTCGGCCCCAGTAGCTCGTTTCCACCAATTCAAGTGTACTTTTACACTTCATTCGGCCCCAGTAGCTCATTTCAACCAATTCTAGTGTACTTTTACACTTCATTCTTCCCCAGCAGCTCGTTTCCACCAATCCAAGTGTACTTTTACACTTCATTCTTCCCCAGTAGCTCGTTTCCACCAATTTAAATGTACTTATACACTTGATTCCGCTCCAGTAGCTCGTTTCCACCAATTCAAATGTACTTTTACACTTCATTCGGCCTCAGCGGCCCATTTCAACCAATTCAAGTGTACTTTTACACTTCATTCGGCCTCAGCAGCTCAAGGTATGCCCGTCTGCAAATACCGGAAGTACATCCGAATAATTCGTCGTCAACCAACTTGGCGGTGTTGCTGCAGGAGTTCCAATAACAACCTTCAGCCCATACTGGTAAAAAAGGTGAATCGCTCTGTCCAACCACGCAAGTTGATAATTCCCTTCGCTTGGGTCCAGTCGGCTCCAGGCAAATTAAGCTACACGGACTATTTTGACTCCAGTCTCCTGCATTAGCTTAATATCTGTCTCCCATAGGGACTCATCCCATTGTTCGGGGTAATAATCCACACCAATTTGTACGTTTTGGTAATTTTTAATGGACATGTATGAAATCACACTCCGTTTTCGTAGTCTGGTTCGAGCTGCTCATAGTTACCTGTCACTGCTTATCCTGTCCATTATAAATCCCGCTTTAAAAAATGCTTCTCTCTCTTATCTTTGTAATGTGCAAATTATCACAACATTGTAAACTACCTAAAGAACTCTCTAAATGTAGTAGGATTGAAGTTCTATTCGTTATAGATAACAGTTTTCCGCTTAATAGAACGAATCATATTTCCATAGAATTGATGTATTGGTTAAGAAATTGTGAATCATATAAGAAAAAATTGAAACAAATATAGCGCGTTCCTCCCATATAATCCCTATATAAACTAGCGAAGGCACGTCTACGCGGTGTAATACATAGATTGAGCGGATACCGCCAAAGGAGAATCGCTATATTGTGAATAACCCTGCTGCAATTATCAAAGTGGACAATCTGCGTAAGGTGTACCGGATCGGCACCGAAAAGGTGGTTGCGCTGAATTCTATCGCTCTCTCAATTCAGAAGGGCGAATTCTGCTGCTTGCTCGGTACTTCAGGATCGGGGAAGTCTACGCTACTGAATATGATGGCTGGGCTGGAGAAGCCGACAAGAGGTACAGTTAAAATCCGTGGTCAAATGATCAGCACCATGTCGGAGAAAAACCTCGCTCGATTTCGTCAGGATTATCTCGGCTTCATTTTTCAATCTTATAATCTTCTTCCAGCGTTAACGGCCCTCGAAAATGTCGCCCTCCCGCTTACCTTCAAGGGAATCTCTCGCAAAGTACGGGAGCGAAGAGCGGAACAGTTATTGGCGGCAGTCGGCCTATCTTCACATGCCAAACATAAGCCGTCGCAGATGAGCGGCGGTCAACAGCAGCGAGTCGGCATCGCGCGTGCGTTCGCAGCGTCTCCGTCCATTATTTTTGCTGACGAGCCCACAGGTAATCTTGATTCGCGGACCACGCTTGAGGTTCTTGAGCTGATGAAGACCCTCGCCCGCAAGCGGGAACAAACGCTGGTTATGGTCACACATGACAATGAGATCGCCCGATATGCCGACCGGGTGGTACGCATCATCGACGGCAATATTCAGGAAATTATCGTACAAAATGAAGCATTCGGGGTGGACGAACAATGAAACGAAAAATTACTGCACTACTGCTGGCGATCCTATGTCTATTTACTATTACCTTTAGAAATTACGATATTTCATACGCAACTTCGGCTTCTGACGACAACACACTTAAGGTCACAGGCTATAAAATCATTAAAGGGAACACCTCGCAAATCCAAGAGAATACAGAAGTTACGCTGCAGTTGACGGTGGTAAATCCGGACAAAGACATCTACGTGCCAACCCGGATGCAAATCGAGGACTCCAGCTCTTTTTACGGAAAAGCCAGCAATGAAATCTCAGATCTCTCCTATGCAAGCGGTAAACAAACCTTCACGGTGGATCTTACGGTAGTCTACAGCGGAAAAGGGTCTCAACTCACCACAAGCTTAATCTATGAAAAGAGCGGAGTGACTGTTACCGGTCCTAGACAGACCTTAACGATCACCCAGGCTGTACCGACCGTTCCCGAGGCTACCGCAACTCCTGCACCTCAGCCGGTGGATACGTCCAAATTTGCACCCAAGCTTGTCATTACGGGCAGCGATGTCATGCCAACCGTGGAAGCAGGTAAAACTCTGGAGTTGAAAATACCCATCAAGAACCTAACCGTCCAATCGGCAAAAGACATTAGTTTGACGCTGGAGCCAGAAGACAAGAACAAGATTCCCTATCTGCCAAACATGATTAACTTGACCCAATCTATCTCAGGGATGCTCGGTAACGAGCTGAAGGTAGTTACATTCAACCTGGCCATTAAACCAGATATCGCATCCGGGGTTTACGCGCTGAAGCTGAACGGCCAGTATAGCAACGCCTTTGGCGATCCTTTCACTTCCAGTGAAGGGCTATACATCCGAGTAAATAACAACAGTTCACCCGTGCGGCTGTCTCTTGCAGGAATCACCAATCTGCCAGCCCAGGCCGTACCAGGCAGCAAGCTGAAGCTTACCGTCCGCGTACTCAATGAAGGCACGTTGGAGGCCAAGGATATCAAACTGAGCCTTACCGGATTGAAATCAGAAGGCTTCGCGCTGGATGAGGATACCGGAACCCGTAGAATATCGAGAATTAGTGGTGGCATGATACAAGAGCAAACGTTCAACCTTACGGTCTCCCCTGCCTTAGCTGGAGGTGCCCAGCCATTAGGCATCAAATGGGATTACAAAGACGAGACTGGCACGGCAGTGAGTGAAGAGAGTCAAATATTTATACCTGTCAAAAGTAGTGACAGTTCTTCTGCCGCCGTGGTAATCGAGAGCCTGCGATCACCGAATGCCACGCTATTGCCGAAGGATAAGTTCAATATCAGCTTCAAAGTGACAAACACCGGCGGGAGCAAGGTTCAAAATGTAAAGGTGGCTGTCACCGCTGATAAAGAGCTGGTGCCCGTCTCCCTTAGCAACATCATTATCCCTTCCCTTACACCAGGCCAAAGCAAGAAGTTGAGCTTTGATCTGTCCGTAGCACCAGATGCGCCTACCAAGAGCTATCCGGTCTCCATCGCTGTGGATTATGAGACGATTCAAGGGGGACAGCCCGTTAAAACCTCGCTGCTCCAGTATGCTGGCATCTACGTAGAAGGAACCAAAGCCGCTGGTGATGAGAAAAAAACCGTACCGCGCATTATCGTGAACAAGTATGCCCTGAACCCTGTAGAAGTGCTGGCCGGAGAAGATACCAAGCTTTCACTGTCCTTCCTGAATACGAGCAGCTTAATGAATATAGGGAACATTAAATTGAGCGTCACCTCCGATGACGGTACCTTTACTGTAGACGGCAGCAATACATTCTATTTCGAAAGTATTCCTACGCGGACCGCGGTTGAAGAAACTTTAACACTGCGAGCCAAAGGGGACGCCGAACCTAAGATGTACGCCCTATCGCTTAATTTCGAATATGAGGATGAGAAGGGTAATCCGTATACATCTAAAGAAACGGTCAGTATCCCCGTACTTCAGGCTGCCCGACTGACTGCCGGGGAGGTCAGCGTGCTGGGCGAGGCTTTTCCGATGCAGCCTGTGCCGCTTTCGCTTCAATTTTACAATATGGGTAAGTCCATACTATACAACCTGATGGTAACGGTAGAAGGTGACTTCCAAACTTCTAACGGAAATTATTATGTCGGCAACTTCGCCTCTGGTCGCAGTGATACCTTCGAGCCTTCCATTACTCCAGAGGCAACGGGAGAACTCAGCGGAGAGATCGTATTTACTTTCGAGGACGCGGCGGGCAAACCCACCGTAATCCGAAAGCCGTTCACAGTAAATGTTAATGAGATGCCGCCGATGGAGAATTTCCCACCAGACCAGCCGCTCGAAGGACCGGACTCCTCCTCTGGCAAGCTGCGTACTTATCTGCTTATTGGCATTCCGGCATTTCTGATCTTGGCGGGAATCACGGCAGTGGCAGTCCTAAAGGGCAAACGCCGCAAACGAAAGGAATTGGAACTGGATGACGACTTTTGATCTAATTCATCTGGCGCTGATTAATTTCCTGCGCAGTAAGGTCCGTTCCTTCCTCACCATCCTTGGTGTAGTAATCGGCACGGCAGCCATCGTGGTGATGCTGTCGCTCGGCATCGGCATGAATGAAAGCTTCAAGCAGCAGGTCAGCCAGATGGGCAGTCTCACGATCATCAACGTTTTTTTGGAAGGCGGCGGTATGGGCGGAAAAAGCGGTGGAACCGGCATGAGCGGAAAGCTTGATGATCGCGCAATTCAGACCATCTCCGGCTTCGAGGGTGTAGATGTAGCCACACCCATGATCATGACCTCCGCCAAATTGGAAGCTGGCAAGTACCTGACTTATATGAATCTGGTAGGCATCCGGCCGGAAGCGCTGGAGAAACTTGATTTCATTCCCGCAAGCGGTCGACTGCTGACCTCGCTTGACAACGATGAGCTGCTGTTCGGTTCCCAGCTTTCCTTAGGTTTCTATAACCCGAAATCATCGATGGGTTACGGCCAAGCCCCACCCGTAGATGTCATGAAGGAAAAAATGCAAATGACCTTTGATATGGCTTATGGCGACAAGCAGCAGCAAACTCCAGAAGGAACAGGACCAGATGGAAACAAAAAGCCAGCTAAGCTGTATAAGGTCAAGGCAGTCGGGATGTTGGCTGAAGCCAAAAACGAAAAGGATTGGTCCGTTTATATAAATATTGATTATCTGCAAAAGCTGCTGCGTGAAAATGCAAAAACCCAAAAGGATCAGGGAATGGCTGCTTCTATGCAGCAAGGCTATCAGCAAGCCATTGTCCGGGTGAAGGACATGAAGGATGTTGAGCCGGTACGAGAGAAGATCAAGAGTCTGGGCTTCGGCACCAGCGCCTTGACCGATGTCTTGAAGGGTATGCAGGAAACCTCGCGTACCATTCAGATGATTCTCGGCGGTATTGGTGCCATTTCCCTGCTGGTTGCCGCCCTGGGCATTACCAACACGATGGTAATGTCCATCTACGAGCGTACACGCGAAATCGGCATCATGAAAGTACTTGGCTGCGAACTGGGAGATATAAGAAAGCTGTTCCTGATGGAAGCCGGGTTCATCGGCTTCCTTGGAGGATTATCCGGAGTCCTGTTCAGCTTGGCTGCCTCTTTCGTGCTGAACAAGTTCGGCGGCGGACTGCTTGGCTCGCTTGGCGGTGGAATGGTGGATCCTAACGCCATCCAAACTAATATTTCCGTAATACCGTTTTGGCTGATGCTCTCATCTATTGCTTTTGCAACCTTGGTTGGACTTGTGTCTGGATTTTATCCAGCCCGCCGGGCTATGCGGCTCAGTGCACTAGAAGCGATCAAGACGGAGTAACAATTAACAAAGGCACTCCCGTCTCGCCCATCATTGATGAGCGGCGGGGAGTGCCTTTACATTTGTTCCTATTTCAGCGTAATGGTGAAAGAGAAGGACTTGCTGCCTGCGCTTACCTTCACTGCTGTTTCATCGAGTTGCTCTGCTCCTTGAACCGAAGCAATAGCTCCCAGATCCTTCAATGCGAATGTAAACTCTTTACCGCTGCCTTCAGCAGAGATTGTTAATGTGCTGCCCTTACGTTCAGCTTTCACTGTCAACTCTGGTGCACCTTTCAGATCGCGAACGGTTGCCGAAGTTGTAGTACCATCTTCAAGTGAGTAGAGGCTAAATTTCACACCTTCTGCAAAATCATAATCCGGACGGTTGTCAACACTGCCTGTTGCCAGCAAAGTGTTCGGACGAACGAAGAGCGGCAGACTGAAGAAATCGTGTTGCTCTTTGCGCCATGAGCCGCCTTGCACAGTTTCTCCGCTGAGCAGATGCGTCCAACGTCCTTCCGGCAGATAATACTTAACGTCGCCGCTTTCCTGAAAGATTGGAGCTACAAGCAAGGATTCACCTAACATGTATTGACGATCCAACACTTCACAAGTAGGATCTTCCGGAAATTCCATGACCATCGCACGCTGCGAAGCCCAGCCATATTCTGCGGCCTGACCGGCAACATCATACAGGTAAGGCATCAAGCTGCATTTGAGCTTGGTGAAGAAGCGGGTAACATCAACAGCTTCGTCATCATACGCCCAAGGCACACGATACGAGGTGCTTCCGTGCAGACGGCTGTGACTGGACAGAAGACCAAACGCAAGCCAACGTTTGAAGACATGCGCCGGAGCGGTATTCTCAAAACCTCCGATATCATGGCTCCAGAAGCCGAACCCGGACAGACCAAGCGACAACCCGCCGCGAAGGCTCTCTGCCATCGACTCATAATCCGCATAACAGTCGCCGCCCCAGTGAACCGGGAACTGCTGCCCGCCGGCTGTTGCCGAACGTGCAAATACAGCTGCCTCATTTTTGCCAAGCTTCTCTTCCAGAACTCCAAAGACAACCTTGTTGTACAATTGAGTGTAGTAGTTATGCATTTTCTGCGGGTCCGAACCGTCGAAGTATACAACATCCGTTGGGATACGCTCGCCGAAGTCGGTCTTGAAGCTGTCTACACCCATATCCACCAGGTCACGCAGGTAACCGGCATACCATTCACAAGCAGCAGGGTTTGTGAAGTCCACGATCCCCATACCCGCTTGCCATAGGTCAGTTTGATATACGTCACCGTTTGGTTTTTTGATCAGGTAACCATTTTTTCTACCTTCTTCAAACAAAGGCGAACGCTGCCCGATATAGGAGTTGATCCATACGCAGATTTTGAGTCCTTTTTCCTTCAGGCGTCCCAGCATACCCTTTGGATCCGGGAATACACGCTCATCCCACTGGAAATCTGTCCATTGATATTCACGCATCCAGAAGCAGTCGAAGTGGAATACGTGCAGCGGCAGATCACGCTCTGCCATACCTTCGACGAAGGAGTTTACTGTTGCTTCATCGTAGTCGGTGGTGAATGAAGTCGTCAGCCACAGGCCAAAAGTCCATGCCGGCGGCAGGGCTGGCTTACCGGTCAGGGAAGTATACTTGGTGATAACCTCTTTAATAGTAGGTCCTTCGATTACAAAGTATTCCAGGCTTTCGCCGGCTACGCTGAACTGGGCTTTCTTCACTTTTTCCGAAGCAATTTCATAGGACACTAGCTCAGGATGATTAACAAATACACCATAGCCTTTGCTTGTTACATAAAAAGGAATGTTCTTATATGCCTGCTCGGAGCTGGTGCCGCCATCCTTGTTCCAGAGATCAACAACCTGTCCGTTCTTTACAAAAGCGGTAAAACGCTCGCCCAGACCGTAGACAAATTCGCCCACGCCGATATCCAGCTCTTCACGCATGAACGTATTGCCGTCCTTATCTGTGATATAGGCCATCGATTTATAACCGCTGCCTGTAATCCGCTCGGTGCCGCGGTAGAAATCAACTGCCCATTGCGCTCCCTTGCGAATCACTACACGTAGTCCACCGCTGATCAGTACCGTCTCTAGCTCAGTTTCTTCTATTTTCACATGATCTCCGGTTCCTTTAGTCAGTTCAAAGACCGGTCCGCGTTCCTGTACACCATCATGGTGAATAATCTTGATTCCTACTACGCCCGGAAGTGGGGAATGGAATTTCACTGTAAGCAGAGTTGAGTTCAGAGTTGCTGCTCGCCCTGTAATGGGAGTCGTTTGGGTAATTGCCGTCAAGCCTTCGGAAGTCTTTTCCACAGCATAATTTTGTACTGCTCCGTTAATCGTGATTCCGTCGCGAACCAGCCAAAGACCGTCTGTAAATTTCATTTCATACTTGCCACCCTTCAATTTGGTGTTTATAATTGTATTATACCGATAATAAAAACACAAAACTAATATAATATAGCTAATTTATAACACTATTTTGATGTTTTTTCATAGAAGGAGGCGCAATATGGATCGAACATCCCAACGTTTGCTAAAAGAAGACCGGGTACATGGTGATGTTATGTTTCCTCTGGCTGCCTATTGGGTTGAACTCCCGTCCGGGGCTCATGTTCTCGATACGCATTGGCACGAGGAAGCTGAGTTTTTCATGCTCCTAGAAGGAGAAATCCTATTTCAGGTGGATACCGAATACTTTCCGGTACAGGCAGGTGAAGCTGTATTTATCGAATCCGGTGATATACATGCCGCCTATGTACTGAACGAGTCTCCCTGTAAATTCTGTGCGTTAGTCTTTCACCCTGATCTATTAGCCAGCGCCCAATATGATACGATACAGCAGAATACCATTTTGCCGCTTCAGGAGAAACGCCAGAGCTTCCCCCGGCACATTAAACCCGACATTCCCTGGCAGCAGGAGGTTCTCCGTCATTTGGAACGCATGATGGAAGCCTACGATTCTAAAGTACCCGGATTCGAAGCTTTTATGAAAGGCTCCTTGCTCATAATGCTCTCTCAAATCGCTGTCGACGGACGGTCAGTGAACCGCAGCCAATCCGATGATGCCGATACCACCAAGATCAACCGTCTCAAAAAAATCATTATCTACATCCAAGACAACTACCGCGACCCCATCCGTACCCGTGATTTGTCCGAGCTTATTCCGATGAGTGAAGGGCAATTCTGCCGTTTCTTCAAAACAATGACTCGTAAAACACCGGTGGATTATATTAATTCCTACCGAATTCGCCAGGCTGCGGATTTATTACGCCAAAGTGAACGAAAAATATCCGACATCGCACTCGATGTCGGATTTGATAACGTAAGTTATTTCATTAAAGTGTTCCGCAAAGCGATGAAATGCTCCCCCTCCGAATTCAGGAAGGGGTCAGGGCAATCCGCCGGTATGGGACAACTGCACTCTTAAATCAATCAAGTCCCGAACCGCTGACGGTACCCGCATTTACGGCATAATTCCTCCACGGCCTCTCTGCGGGAAAATCCATAGAACAGATTATTGGCCCGCTCACCCTCTACAATCTCGGAGAATGGCGTCTCGTGAATGTTCCCAAGGTTAATTACACCCTCACCATCCAGACAACACGGTACCACCGTACCGTCGACCAGTATCGCCGCTTGACCGCGAAGCGCATGGCAAAAGCCCTTGCCGTCATCTTCCGGCTCATCAAGGCTCGGCCACCTGAATTCATGATCCTGATTGAGATAGATCCGTTCTGCGATTTTAACACCGCTGCCCGGTACGACCTTTTCATCAATATTAAAATCGAGGTCAAAGGCTTTCTCTAGAACCGTCAAAGTCTCCCGGTTACGTTTCTTCTCCAGATTCGTCCGGTTGTCCTCTGTAAGATTCCATAACCGGAAAGAGATAATGACTCCCTGTGCAGCTGCCTCTTTTACAAAAGAAATGATCTCAGCCAAATACTCCTCGCGGTTCTCGGAGCCTTCATGCCCGTCAAAGCTGTGCAGAGAAAAGTTCATCTGACGCAAAGCCGGCTTGCCGATAATCTTAGGTCCCGCTTTATGAATCAGCGTTCCATTGGTGGTAATGTTGACTTTGAACCCCTTGGCATGAGCTGCATCCAGCAGCTCCCCAATCTTAGGATGCAGCAGTGGCTCGCCTTTGACATGAAGGTAAATATGATTACTGTGCGGTTTAATTTCATCCAGTATGGTATTAAACGTATCGAGCTTCATGAAATTCTTCTGCCTAGCGGTTTGCGGACAAAAGCTGCAGGCCAGGTTGCAGACGCTTGTAATCTCGATGTATACCTTTTTAAAAGTTTTCAAGTTCTGCTCCCCATTCGTCCCAAAGTTGTAAGGCCCTAAAGATCAGAGGTATACCGGAGTCCGATTTGTGCTCTCGCTTCTTCCATAACCTCAGCTACTGCCAAAGAGTTGGCATGACTGTTAATCCCACTCTCCCGTTCACCGTTCTTAAGCAACGTGATAAACTCCTCAATCTCATAATACATGGACTCATACACCTGAGGTTGGGTTAGCTCCTCAATCGTTCCGTCACGGTAATGTATTTTTACCTCGTAGGGCTGATTAATTTTATCGATAACGATTGTACCGTTCTCACCTTGAATCTCTGCAGACAAATAGGAATCAGCAATCTTGGAATGCATAACAACTGCATCCATGTCTGAATAACGCATGACCATACTTCCCTCTCCGTCTACTCCCGAGGACAACAAAACACCCGTTGCCTGAACGGATTCCGGCTTGCCGAAGAGTGCTACCATCGGATACAGACAATAGATGCCCAGATCCATTAGTGAGCCGTTGGAATAAGCAGGATTGAAAGCATTTAACACCGTTCCCTGCCGGAATGCATCATAACGCGAAGAGTATTGACAGTAGCTTGCAAAATAGCGCCGAACACGCCCGATTTTATACAGGTTATCTTTTACAATTCTAAAGTTAGGCATGAAGGTAGATTTCAAGGCCTCCATCAGCAACACATCATTATTCCGCGCTGCCTCAATCATTCTTTTCAGTTCTGCGCTGTTGGAAGCAATCGGCTTCTCACATATCACATGCTTCCCATGATTCAGACAGATGATGGCCTGCTCCGCGTGCATGGAGTTAGGGCTGGCAATATATACTGCATCCACATCACTGCTGGACACCATCTCTTCTAGGTTAGTGTAAATAGCAGCTCCGCCATATTTCGCTGCAAATGATTGTCCCTTATCTTCTGTACGGGAGTACACCGCAGTCAGGATAAACTCCTCATTCTCCAGGCCGGCTTGAACGAAGCGGTCTGTAATCCAGTTTGTTCCTACAACCCCGAATCGAATTGACATAATAATATCCCGTCCTTTTTTTGTTCTTACTGACTCTAAATTCTATTTTCTCATTCTCGAGGTAGTAATGTCTACTTTTTACGACAAAATTCCGACAATTTATGATAAACGAACAAACCCCGCCTTAACCAAGCACGAGGTTTGTTGCACAGCATATGTTACAAGCTAATTGGATTCATAAAAGAACTTCAGGAGCTGTACGATCTCATCCTTGTTGTGATCTACCACCGTCTGGTGTTGAGGCATCAAGAACAGCGCTTCTATTTCGTCCGGGAACTCCTGCTTAATGTCGATTAGGGTAATTGCTTCATCAAATTTAGCCGGATGCGCAGTCGCAAAGGTGATACCCAGCTCGTCCGGGCCGTTAAAGGCTTCATAAGCCGCGATGCCGCAGGCAGTATGCGGGTCAAGCAGATATCCGTGATCTTTCTGGTATTTGCTGATCGTATCGAGACACAGTTCATTTTTTACGCCGAGTGCTGCAAAGTCCGATTGAACCTGCTGAAGGGTTTCACCTTCGATAGTGATTTTGCCGTCAGTCTGCAGGGCAGACATATACGAGGACAGCTTCTCGGTATCTTCGCCAATCAGATAATATAGATACCGCTCAAAGTTGCTCGCCACCTGAATATCCATTGAAGGACTATATGTGCTTGTAAAACCACCGGGCTTGTATTCCCCAGTATTCACAAAGCGTTCCAGAATGTTATTTTCGTTCGTTGCGATGATCAGCTTGTTAATCGGAAGCCCCATTTTTTTCGCGAGATATCCCGAAAAGATATTACCAAAGTTACCGGAAGGTACACTAATATTGATCTTCTTGTCTGCACTTCCCTCAACCTGCAGGTAAGCATAGAAGTAATAAACCGTCTGAGCCAAAATACGCACAAAGTTGATAGAGTTAATCGCACGCAGGTGATATTTGCTCTTGAAGTCCAGATCCGCGAACAGATCCTTGATCACCTTTTGGCAATCGTCAAAGTTGCCTTTTACAGACAAATTCAAGACGTTACTATCATCAACTGTTGTCATTTGCAGCTCTTGCACCTTACTCACTTTGCCATGCGGATGCAGGATACAGATCTTGATGCCTTCCTTGCCGCGAACACCCTGAATGGCCGCCGCTCCGGTATCCCCCGAGGTCGCGCCGAGGATATGGATGATTTTGTTCTGTTTTTTGGAGATATAGGAATACAGCTCACCCATAAATTGCAGCGCTACATCCTTGAACGCAAAGGTAGGTCCGTGGAACAGCTCCAGCACGTATAAAGAATCATTGATTGGATGAACAGGCGTTACTTCCGGTGCACGGAAATTGGCATAGCTGGTGTACACCATTTCCTTCAAATCTTCATATGGAATCTCATCGTTCGTATAATAAGAGAAAATCTTCAGAAACAACTCCTGGTAGGTCAAGCTTCTCCACTCTTCCAAAGTAGCTGCCGAAATCACCGGAATCTCGGAGGGAATCATCAATCCACCGTCATCAGCCAATCCCATTAAGACAGTATCAATAAAGCCCTTAGCTTCCACATTGCCTCTTGTGCTTATATACTTCATACTCATCCTCCTGAACCCCTCTTTATTTAACCTATATAAGCTGAATTTAAGCCTTACAGTATGATGCTTAAATTCACTTTACATAGTAACACGTTTACGCGTTAAAGTCCGTTATTTTTATGTCAGCTTTGGCCTCCGGATATTTATCTGGAGGATTTATTCTGGAGCTCTTTCCAAACGGTTTTGTTGCTGTACTTCCGGTCTGTGCTAACGTCCTCGCCGAACCATTCCGGTGCCTTGAAGCTCTCCGCTTCCTCCAGTGAATCGAATTCCACCTCCAGCACGGACAGCTCCAGTTGAGTATATACGTCAATCTCTACTGTTGTGCCGTTCCATTCGCCTGTGAGGCGTTTTTTGATCAGCGGTACAGCCTTGACTGCCTCAATCATTTGATTATATAGACCCTCAGAGATGAAATATTCAATCTCTTCGCGGCTAATCCCTTTGCCATCCTTGAACGTATGCGTAAAGGTTACCTCTCCTGAGTCGAGATCCGTAATTTTGCGTACCCGGAGCTCCTGACCATCCTCAATCGCCAGATAGGTCTGATCAATATTCTGCTGGGTGTGAATCTTAAGCTCTCCATCTTGTATACGCTGTTCCGGATATTCCGGCAGCAGAAACTTGCGTTCAATCTCCAAAGCCATGATGTCTGACACTCCTCGTCTTCTCTTTTCTTTTATTAATCATCATAGGGGTGAGGATTATTCAAGTCAATGTGAAGTGAGGAAACCTGTAGGGAATATTCAGGGAAAATACACTCTTCATTCCGCTCCAGTAGGTCGTTTTCACCAATTCAAATGTACTTATACACTTCATTCCGCTCCAGTAGGTCGTTTTCACCAATTCAAATGTACTTATACACTTCATTCCACTCCAGTAGCACGTTTTCACCAATTCAAATGTACTTATACACTTCAATC
This sequence comes from Paenibacillus wynnii, assembly GCF_030812855.1. Lineage (GTDB taxonomy): Bacteria > Bacillota > Bacilli > Paenibacillales > Paenibacillaceae > Paenibacillus_AQ > Paenibacillus_AQ wynnii_A. Next base: position 28,484 of record NZ_JAUSTK010000022.1, on the reverse strand, counting down.
GGCCCCTGCGATCCATTTTAACCAATTCAAATGTACTTTTACACTTCATTCCACTCCAGTAGCACGTTTTCACCAATTCAAATGTACTTTTACACTTCTTTCGGCTTCAGCAGCTCAATTACACCAATTCTAATGTACTTATACACTTCATTCCGCTCCAGTAGCTCGTTTCCACCAATTCAAATGTACTTTTACACTTCTTTCGGCTTCAGCAGCTCAATTACACCAATTCAAATGTACTTATACACTTCATTCAGCTCCAGTAGCTCGTTTCCACCAATTCAAATGTACTTTTACACTTCTTTCGGCTTCAGCAGCTCAATTACACCAATTCTAATGTACTTATACACTTCATTCCGCTCCAGTAGCTCGTTTCCACCAATTCAAATGTACTTTTACACTTCTTTCGGCTTCAGCAGCTCAATTACACCAATTCAAATGTACTTATACACTTCATTCGGCCCTAGTGACCCTAGCGATCCATTTTAACCAACTCTAATGTACTTATACACTTCATTCTGCTCCAGTAGCTCGTTTCCGCCAATTCAAATGTACTTTTGCACTTCATTCCGCTCGAGTCATACACGCATAAAGGCAAGCCAAGGATTCTTGGCTTGCCTTTGTAATGCACATTTCCTATTGAGCGGTCTTGTCTACTGCCTTCAACTTATAACAACCACTAACATAATCTCTTTGTTCATCCGGCAGCGATAGTCCTGCCTGCATCAGTCGGTCACCGCCATACACTTCTCCACACTCTTCCAGCGTATAGTTGAAATCTGGATTTAAGCCGTTCAGCTTCAAACTACGGTGCGGTGGGTTGGGCACAGCCATCACTCGGAAGTAATAGACCAATGCCTCACGTTGATCATCGGTCACGAACATCCATGCCGTCTCATTCCCCTCGAATGGACTTTGCAGCCGATACAGGTTGCCCTGTTGAACAAGGGTGCGGATTTCTTTGTAATTCGCGACTTGCTCCTTAACGAGTTCCTTCTCTTCTGCGGTGAATTTGGTAAGATCCAGCTCATAGCCAAAGTTACCGGACATAGCAACATCTCCACGGAAGGAGAGCGGCGTAATACGTCCTACCTGGTGGTTCGGGACAGCGGATACATGCGCTCCCATAGCACTGACAGGATACACTAGACTCGTCCCGTACTGGATCTTCAGACGTTCAACCGCATCGGTATTATCGCTCGTCCAGGTCTGCGGCATATAATACAGCATCCCGGGGTCGAAACGTCCTCCTCCGCTGCAGCAGCTCTCGAACAAGATCTTAGGGAATCTAGCCGTCAAACTTTCTAGCAATTCATATAAGCCGAGCACATAACGATGTGCAGTTTCACCCTGACGATCAGGAGCAATCTGGGCTGAACCAATCTCCGTTAGACAACGATTCATATCCCATTTTACATAAGAGACAGGAACAGTAGAGAAAATACGGCTCAGTGACTCATAAATATACTCCCTTACCTCTTCTCTGGTGTAATCCAGAACCAACTGCCAGCGCAATTCACTCCGGCGTCGGCCCGGCACATGCAGACACCAGTCGGGATGCTGGCGGTATAAATCGCTATCCGGCGAGATCATTTCCGGTTCTACCCATAGGCCGAACTGTAGCCCCAGTCCGTTCACACGTTGGGCCAGATCATTCAGTCCACCGGGCAGCTTGCGGAGATCTTCTACCCAGTCTCCGAGGGAGGAATTATCGGCATCTCTTTTGCCGAACCAGCCGTCATCCAGTACGAACAGCTCAATACCCAGCTTCGAGGCTTCGGCTGCAATGGACTCCAGCTTATCTGTATTGAAGTTAAAGTATGTCGCTTCCCAGTTATTCACTAGTATTGGGCGTTCCTTATCTCTGAAAGACCCCCGGCATAGCCGAGTCCGGTATAACCGATGATAGACCCGAGACATTTCGCCAATCCCTTGTGCGGAGTAAACCATAACCACTTCAGGGGTTTGGAATTTCTCCCCGGGCTCCAGCAGCCAGTTAAAGTCGAAAGAATTCAACCCGATGGAAAAGCGCGTAGACCCGAAGGAATCAACTTCCGCTTCCGCCTCAAAATTACCGCTGTACACCAGACTGAAGCCGTATACCTCTCCCTGATTCTCATCCGTTCCGGGTTTTGCAAGAGCTGCAAACGGATTCAACTGATGACCGCTCATGCCTCTGCGGCTCTCAATATTAGTCCCACCTTGCATCAGACGTCTGCGGGTAAGATTGCCCTCTCTTGCCCATGCTCCTGCTAAATAGATCATATCCAGCTCACCAGCTGGCAAATCGACACTGGCGCTGAGTGCACGAAGAAGTTGCAGCTTAGACTCTCCGTGATTCACGAATTGTACCGAACGGGCGATCACATCCATCTCATGGTAAACCGTATAACGAAGAATAACGGTCAGCTTCGCGTAATCATCCGTCAACGTTAACTCCAGAGTATCAGCTTCCTCTGCAGACTCCACATAGACCGAAGGCAGCCCCTCCAAGGAGGGTTTTCCCGCTATAACCTGGTAACTGTTGTATCGCAGTTCGGTTACCCGTGTTCCATCTTCTAAACGGGCTTGATAGGCCGGATTCCGGAAATCGCCTGATCCGTATTGAGGATATTCCTGCGGTAGACGGTCCAAGCCGGTGTACCCGCCCTGATTTAACATACCTTCCAAGTTGCTATCATTCCGCAATGGTTTACCCCAATAAACGTGAACCGGATATCCATTGATAAGCTGGACAATGTAACTCATGCCTTTACTCTGTAAATGAAAAAGTCCCTTTTCTTCCTGTACCGTAATCCCCATGCACTAACCTTCTCTCCATAAGATACATATTCTTAACAGGACTTATAGCAAACTCTCATCTATAAAATCAGCCATCGATTGAACCTTCAGCCCCTTAGGTGCCGTTGGAATCCAGTCCTTATCGCCTGTACCCCGTTGGGAGAACTCCACCGTTTTGGATTGACCCGGCAGAAGATCAAAGAAGTTATCCGAGAATATCCCCTCGTCCTCTGAAGTTAAATAAACGCCTCTGGAGAGAATGTCACTCGTAACTGTAAAGCTGAGACCCCCGCTGCCCGGAGTTTCAACGATCGTAATTTCAGGTTTGCTGAACTTCATATCTTTTGCCGGAACCATATAGTGCTCTTTGCGATCCAAGGTTTGATCCTCTGATACCAACTCGAGAGATAACACTACATTCTCTTGCGCATGTCCATTCAGCAGTTCAGCAACCGGAATCGAAAATATAACAGCCGCAGAGTCTGCTTCAAGATCTACCGATTGGGACCATTCATCAAGTACTGAACCATCCAATTGATATAACTTAATAGACAACTCCGTGTTCAGCGCTTCTCTTAAATCTGAAACGGCATGAACATCCAGTTGCCCGGCATCCGTAGTCTTAACAGAGAGAATAACTTCCTGAAAACTTTTACGTACCGCGTATTGCAAAGCCTTCCAGCGCCCGTAATAATCCATACCCGCCCAAGAGGCTACCGGCCAGCAATCGTTCATTTGCCAGTACAGGGTACCCATGCAAAATGGCTTGTTTCTTCTGTGACTTTCGATGGCGATGCGTATCGCTTCAGCCTGCAGAAGCTGGCTCATATATAGGAAGGCCGTGAAATCTTTTGGCTTCGGCAAATACATATCCATATAATCCTTAATCAATAGGTTGCCGCGTCCATTTTTTTGGTGGGCCATCATAACATCCGAGGTAAGCTCCATATCCTGTTCTTCCGTATAACTCATCACTGACTTCAGCTCAGGGAACGACTGGAAGCCATATTCACTCATGAAGCGGCCGACATTCAGATTATAGTTCTCAAAAGGCTCCGTTGCGTGCCAAACACCCCAATAATGGACATCCCCTTCACCTGTGGTGCGTGTAGCATGTTGATTAATATCCCCCGTAAGATCGCGCAGAGGAGAAGAAGGCCAGTAATCGATACCGGAGTGATAGGCTTCAACAGCTTCAGGCAGAATACGATGGAAAATTTCCTGGTAATGTCCCCACATTACATCCCGAATTTCAGGGCTATACTCTTTTTTCCAACCCCAACCCATATTTTCTCCGTAATGCGCCCAAGCCGAATCGATCTCATTATTGCCGCACCATAAGGCCATGCACGGGTGGTTCCGCAATCTTTTCACATTATATTCTGCTTCTCCACGAACACTCTCCAAAAATTGTTCATCCCCGGGATACATGCTGCAGGCGAACATAAAGTCTTGCCATACCAGTATTCCGTATTCATCACATAGACGATAAAAGATATCCTCCTCATAAATCCCGCCGCCCCATACTCTCAGCATGTTCATATTAGATTCCACTGCGGTTGCGATTTCATGACGGTAACGTTCCTCAGTAACTTCTGTGGAGAAACTGTCATTCGGAATATGATTAGAACCTTTGGCAAAGACCGATACCCCATTTAATTCAAAAGCAAATGAAGTCCCCCGCTCATCCTTTTTCCGAATAAGCTTGATCTCCCGAAGTCCGGTTCGTACACTTGCACTCGCTGCGGTTTCTCTACCTTGAACCAATTCCGCTTGAAAGCTGTACAAATGAGGGTCACCCAGACCCCGGCACCACCATAGGCGCGGCTGATCCACGACGATATCCATTTCAACGGTTTGCTTGCCGGCTTTCAGTGAGACCGCCCGCATCCATTCCTGTCCGTCTGCGGATATACGCAGCAATCCTTCCCATGCTTCCGGAGTAGCTACATCTAATACAGCCGTCAGACGCGCTTCCTTCTCCGTTATATGGTTCTGGCGAATATATAGGTCAGCTATTGCCGCAGTGTCGCGTCCTTCCAGAATTACCTCACGCCAAATCCCGCTGGTTACGAATCTCGGACCCCAATCCCAACCATAATGATATGGAGCTTTTCGGGCAAAGATACTAATTCGCTTCTCTTCAAGCCCGCCCAGCTCTGATTGGTCATTCGCAGCAGGCAGGGCATATCCCAATTGCTCAAGCTTCGGCAGGTCTTCCGTTACCACTGAACGAAACTTCACCCTAATTTCATTCTCACCTGCCTTTAGCAGTCCTTTTACATTAAGCCTCCATTCTTTGAACATGTTGTCTGCCGAGAGAGCAAGTTCCTCATTAATATAAACGTCAGCGTACGTATCCAGGCCTTTAAACGTTAACTCAGTACTGGCTAAACTTTCCCATTGATCATCAAGCTGAATTGTTGTTCTATATTCCCAATCTTTCTTATCTATCCATTGCAATTCATGCTCATTCTTTCCATAAAAGGGCTCTGGAATCATTTCATTCTTCAGCAGATCCGTGTGGACCGTACCTGGTACTGTCGCTGAAAGCCAATTCTTATCACCGCAGGCTCTAAATTCCCAATTCGAAAGGCTAATTTGTTGTTGTCTCATAATACCTCCATAATGTTGTGTGATGGCACTTAATCAAAATACCACGGACTTTTTCATTTTTCATTGAATCCATTTGGTATTCATTGTAATTTGTTATATTATTGTTAGCACAACACTAATTATAGACCTATAATTAAAACAAATAAAGACAATAAATAATAATTGAATCCATTTAACAGGTACAATATTAACGTTATACTGATGAAGTAAGCGCTAACAACAAACGAAAAGGGGAAAATTAAATGAAAACAAAGTTATTTTCGTTATGTTTTGTTATTATTCTGATTTTATCTGTATCGCTGACAGGTTGTGGTTCCAGCAACAATAACAACAATGCTGAAACAACAGAAAAGCCTGCAGCAAATGCAACAACTGAACCAGCAGCAGGCGATGCAACCGCTGAACCCGCAGCAGGTGGAGCTGATATCAGCGGCAAGATCACCTTCCTGACAAACAGAACAGATATGATCGGTAAAGAGTATGACGAATATGTAAAACGCTTTAATGAAAAATATCCAAACATTCAAGTTGAATTTGAGGCTTCTCAAACCGACTATAACCAACAAGCAAAAGTAAGAATGGCCAGCGGTGAGCTTCCTGATGTTATGTTCATCCCTACTATTCCTAACTCTGATCTGCCAAAATACTTTGCATCCCTTGATGATCTGGGTCTGACTGACCAAATCACTTTCAAAGACTTCAGATCCCATGAAGGTCAACTGTACGGAATTACAACTGGTAACTCCACTTCTGGTATCGTTTATAACAAAAAAGCATTCGCCGATGCAGGAATCACTGAAGTTCCAAAAACTTGGGACGAGTTCCTCGCTGCCTGCGAAAAGCTGAAAGCAAAAGGCATCGTTCCTCTCGCTTCCAACTTCAAGGATAAATGGCCGCTTGGAAGCTGGGCATATGATACACCACGCCTTATTGAAGGCAAAGCCGATTTCCCTAACGAAAAATTGAACACAGAAACTCCGTTCACTATGGATAACGGTTACGGTAAATCGTTCAGCCTGCTTAGAGAACTGAATGAAAAAGGTTACTTGGAAAAGGATATCAACTCCACCAACTGGGAGCAGTCCAAGAAAGATATCGCATCTGGCAAGTTCGCTATGTACTATCTTGGCAACTGGGTTATCAACCAAGTTATCGGAGCAGGCGCTCCAGCTGATAATGTAGGTTTCTTCCCGCTTCCTTATGACAATTCAGGCACACCTACTGCAACTCTTAGCCCTGACTTCTTCTATGCTGTATCTAAAGACAGTAAGAGTCTGGATGCTGCCAAAGCATTCGTTAAATGGATGATTGAAGAATCCGGCTATGAAGATTTTGCAGGATTTATCTCACCGATTAAAGGTAAAGAATCCACTTTGGCACAACTTAAAGAGTTCCAATCTACTGGTGTTGAGCTTGTAGAAGGTACAGTTGATGATCCTAAGGTTACTGAAATCAGTAACAAAGCCCAATTGGATCTGCCAGCTGTTGTTCAAGAATTCGTACTTGCTAAAGATCCACAAAGTGTAATTGACAAATGGAATAAATCTTGGGCTAAAGCAAAAAAAGATCTGGGTTACTAAGAACCAAGGATCCTATGAACTGAAGGAATACAACTAGAAGCTGCACTATTGCAGTAAAACGTATGATGGCGCAGAATGGATTATCGCCTTTGTGGATAATCCATTTTGTTGTCAATATCCATGAAAGAAGGGTGCCGTGATGTTTGGAACACTTTCCTATAATAAACAGAAAAATATAATCATCGTTTCATTCTTGCTAATTCCACTGATCTTGCTTGGAACTTTTACTTATTATCCAGCTATCAAACTGATCTATTATAGCTTTACCAACTGGGACGGTTATAGCCCCGAGAAACCTTGGGTCGGTCTGGCCAATTACCGTGAGGTTTTCTCTACTCCGGATATCTTCTTAGTGTTTAAACACAATTTCGCATACTTCGTAATGGGTATTATCCAGAATATTGTTGCCATTTATTTCGCGGTTGTTCTGAATAGCAAGCTTCGGGGTAAAAATGCATTTCGAATTATGCTGTTCCTCCCTTATATTATGAACGGTGTGGCCGTGGCCTTCATGTTCGGTTACGTCTTCGATACCACCAATGGTTCATTAAACATGTTACTGAACAGCATTGGCCTGAGTGGTCTTAGTGAGACTAGTTGGCTCGGAACCGAAGGGCTCGTCAACTATTCGCTTGCTTCAATTGGCTTTTGGCGTTTTATGGGTTATAACATGGTTATCTACATCGCCTCTTTACAGGCTATTCCTAGAGATATTTATGAGGCTGCCAAAATTGACGGTGCTGGCACTTTTCAGACGCTTTGGAGAATTACACTGCCTAATATGAAAGCTGTTATACAGTTGAACTTATTCCTTACCGTTACCGGCGCATTAGAGGTATTCGACCTGCCATTCGTACTCACTAAGGGTGGTCCAGCGGGTGCCAGCCAAACTTATGTAATGCGCGTAGTGGATACAGCCTTTGCTTACAACAATTACGGCCTTGCTTCGGCCATGAGTATTATCTTGCTATTCTTTGTAGTGTTTGTACTGCTGATACAGCAGCTTGTTCTTAACCGGGGAGGAGATAAGTAGATATGGCACATACAAAATTCCGCTTCATTGATTTCATTAAATACTTTTCGCTGCTGATCGGCGTATTCGTAGTGCTCTTCCCTCCCTATGTAGTCATTGTCAATGCCTTTAAGTCTACGGATGAGTTTAATGCAACCAGTTCCACGGCTCTTCCGAAAAGCTTTCTAAACTTTGACAACTTTGTTGCCGTGTTTGAGCGCGGAGGTTTACTTAGCGGATTTGGTAATGTATTGTTCATTATCATAATTACATTGACCCTGAACATTCTCTTTGGGACAATGGTAGCGTACGTGCTTGGTCGCTTCTCCTTTAAGATGAAGCCGATGGTATTCGGTGCTTATCTAGTGGCTACGATTATACCGAGCATTACTACACAAGTCGCGACCTTCGGTATTATCAAGGATCTAGGCCTCTACAACACCCTGGGCGCTCCTATCGTTCTTTATATTGGTGCAGACGTTATCCAGATCATTCTATATATGCAGTTTATCCGGAATATCCCTTTTGATCTCGATGAAAATGCGATGGTTGAAGGTGCTTCCCTATTTAAAATATACCGGTCGATCATCTTTCCTCTGCTGACACCGGCTACAGCTACTTTGGTTATACTGAAGACCATCGGTATTTACAATGACATGTACATCCCTTATCTTTATATGCCCAAACAAAGTCTGGGTGTAGTTACTACCGTCCTTATGCGTTTTCAGGGGGTCAATTCAGGAGAGTGGAATCTCATCTGTGCGGCCATTCTGATCATTCTATTACCTACGGTAATCCTATACATCTTCCTCCAACGTTATATTTTTGAAGGAGTAACCAGCGGCGCAGTGAAGTAAGGCAGAATACGGAAAGGAATAACAGCTATGGTGTCATACATCCGGAGGATATTACGCAACATATGGTTATTCCTAGCCAACCTGCCTATGGAGCGGAAACTCATCGTCGTATTTGTATTTCTAGTCTCGATACCTATAACGTATGTGAGCTATCTGACTTCCCGCTCTATGGTTAATTCTGTTTTGGTCAATGCAACCGAGAGTGCTAGCCAAATGACTTCTAACGCCTCCGATACCATTGACCGTTATATTGCCGACTTAAAGCGGTATACTGCTCTTCCGCTGTATAATACGGACGTCCAGTTCTATCTGGAGCAGAAGATTACAGACTGGGATAAGAACACTAAATTGGATATGTTCCTCAGCTATCTGCATCATACAAAGGAAGAGATTCTTGCCGTTTACCTAGTGGATAGGTACGGCTCTGTTTTTTATAATAGAGATCCAGGTATTAATCAATTGTTTCCTGAGGAACAACAAATGGAATGGAAAAGTCTAACTGAAGCTGCCGGAGTGGCCCCGGTCATTCAGGGCAGACACACCATCCATGTGAACTCTAGTGAACAACGGGAAGTATTCAGCATTCTACGTACTGTAAATTCTGTGAATACCTTGAAGAAAATCGGCATTATCGCATTTGATGTGGACATTAATCTCTTTAAAGGGATTATTGATCCCGTCAACGCCGTTACTCAGGGAAATACGCTGATTGTAGATAACAAAGGTGGGCTAATCTATGATGATGCTGTCAATGGAGAACAAGCGGATAAGAAGCTGTCCCTTAACACGCAGCAACTACTGAAGAAGGCAACCCAGCCAGAGGGACATTTTCAAATGGACCTGGATGACCAGTCCTACTTGGTGGTATACACCATATCTAAGCAGACGGGTTGGACTACATTGGTTGCAATTCCAGAAGACCGTATCCTGTCACCTGTAGAGAAAAACCGGAATACGCTTCTTTTCACTACCTTAGTTATTGTAGCATTTGCACTCTTCGTAGCTACAGTAATTTCACACGCGTTGACCAAACCTCTGAAATCAATGGTCCGCCTAATGAAGCAAGTGCAGCATGGTAATCTTGATGTTTGGCTGCACCCTAAATATAACGATGAGATTGGAATGCTCGGCAGTCATTTTAACCGGATGATTATTAGGGTTAAGGATCTGCTACAGGAAGTATCCGTTACAGAGAAACGCAAACAAAAAGCGGATATGCGGGCGCTTCAGAATCAGATTAATCCCCATTTTATTTACAATACTTTAGAATCCATCCGTATGCTTGCGGAGAGCAATGATGATCCACGGGTAGCTAAGCTTACCTATCTGCTCGGGCTTCAGATGCGTTATAGTATTACCCGCAGCGACGAGACGGTTACGGTCAAACATGAATTAGAGCATGTGAAAAATTATTTTCACCTGCTGCAAATCCGGTTTCCCGACAAATTCAAGCTCGAGATTGAGGTTCCGGAAGTTTTCTTAAGTCTTCCTATGATCAAGCTGGTTTTTCAACCGATTGTTGAGAATGCAGTTTTTCATGGTTTGGATCAAAAGGAAGGTCCTGGTATGCTGATGATCTCCGCTAAGTTCGAGAGTGGTCATGCTGTATTTTGTGTGGAGGATAACGGTGTCGGAATGGATGAGAATACACTGATTTCTTTGAATAACAGCTTAATAGATGGTGCCACGGGAGAAAAATTCGGAATCGGGCTAAGAAATGTGAATGAACGAATTCGACTGCATTACGGAAGTGCGTTTGGTCTCCGTGTGGAGAGCGAACTTGGCATAGGAACCCGTGTTATCTTAAGGATTGAGGACCCTTCGACTAAGGCCGGCGAAGAATAATACATGCTTGGAAAGGGGTTAACTGTTTTGCTGCGAATTGTGATTGTAGATGACGAGGTCCTGATTCGTGAAGGTCTGGCCCGGATGATCAGTAAAGAAAGTAATAATTTTCTGATAGTTGGAACGTATCCCGATGGCAAACAAGTTCTTGATGGGATGCCGGAGCTCCATTTTGATGTTGTGATAACGGATATCCGCATGCCGCAAATCGACGGCCTGGAGCTTATAAAAAGGCTGAAAGCCAGCCACCCTCAGATTCGTTCTATTTTGATGAGCGGATTTGTTGAGTTTAATTATGCCCGGGAAGCTATTCGCAGTTCAGCTGTGGACTATTTACTAAAGCCTATCGATAAAGAGCAGCTGTTTGAATTGTTGTACCGCCTCAATGAAGAACGGAGACAACAGCTGGAGAAAGAGGCGGGGCACCGATCCGGTCTGCTGCTGTCACTGCTTCATATTGAAGAACCTTCTTCCATTCTAATGACCGGCCTTACCTTGCCCCAGCCTTATTTCACGACATTTGTTCTTAAGGAAAGCTGTCAAGAAGCGGTCTGTTTTTGTGCAGACAGTCTGCGGCAAGAGAAGGAATTTCTGTTCGACGATATAGAAGTTCATAAAGGTCTCCATGTCTTGATTTGGTATTCGGAACGGAAACTCACCTTTGATGAGATGAAGGATATAGCTGATCTAATCATGGGAGAATCCCCAGAGCATGTTCAGCATTTAGGTTCCAGTTGCTCCTATAATGATCCTTCCAAGCTAAGACAAGCCTATCTAGAAGCCAAACAGGCGTGTGATGCCGGTATCTACAGCCCTAAGACTTTCCATTACGCGAATATCCAAGAGATTAGCAAGTCTGAGGCTGTAACTACAGCTCCCTTTTCTGCTTTTAATGAGTCTCTGATTCATGACTTGCAAATTCTGAATGTAACGGGAGTAATGGATTCTGTTCATAAAATGTTTTCAGAGTTAAGAGCACAACAAGCTTATTCGGATCAAATTCTGCAGATCTGTCATCTCATTGAGGAGACTGCAAGCAAGGAGCTGCAGGAGTTCGAGGCTGTTTATAAAAGAGTAACCCACATCCGGTTGCAGGAAAACATTCAGTCCTGTACGAGCTTCAAGGAAATGGAGAACCTCTTTACCTCCGTCTTCTCGTCTGCATTGAACGAAATACGAACCAACCGCCTAGAAATGTCAGGTACAGCAGTAGAGACGGTGAAGCGCTGGATAACAGCCAACTATAATCAGCATGCGGAGCTTAATCATCTGGCAAACATGGTATTCTTGACGCCAAGTTATTTGAGCAAACTGTTCAAGCAGGAGACGGGGTTGACTCTGACTGATTACATTATTGAAATCCGAATCCGTAAAGCTAAACAGCTGCTCAAAAACTCTCCTGATCTAAAGGTTCACGAAATAGGTAGCGAAGTCGGATATCCCGATCCTGCTTATTTCAACAAACTCTTCAAGCGTGTAGTAGGTGTGACACCGAATGAATACAAGCGAATTTCTATCTAGCCTTGTACTAACAACTACAGTTCCCCTATCAGGAATCTCAGCTTCTCCAGAAATGATGTAAACTCTGTTAAGGCACTCTCTTGATTAGAAGAGGGTGTCTTTTTATTTAAATTCTCCTCTTTCTGGAGCTACGGACACCAAAGCCCTTATTTGCTTCAAAAAGGTTACATTTGGAGAATAACGGACTCCGTTAGCGGATTGCACCATCCGAGGCGATTCAATTGCACTTTACATCTCATTTAGCCGAATCCACTATCCGAGGGCGATTCAATAGCACTTTTACATCTCATTTGGCGAATGCACCATCTGAGGGCGATTCAATTGCACTTTTACATCTCATTTAGCAGAATGCACCCTCTGAGGGCGATTCAATTGCACTTTTACAGCTCATTTAGCGGAATGCACCATCTGAGGGCGATTCAATTGCACTTTTACATCTCATTTGGCGGAATGCACCCTCTGAGGGCGATTCAATTGCACTTTTACATCTCATTCCCACTAATTCCTGCACTTTCTACAACATTTCAGCTCTTAACACACCCGATTCCCACTAATTCCTGCAGTTTATACAACATTTCAGCTCTTAACACACCCGATTCCCACCGATTCCTGCACTTTCTACAACATTTCAGCTCCTAACACACCCGATTCCCACTAATTCCTGCACTTTCTACAACATTTCAGCTCTTGACACACCCGATTCCCACTAATTCCTGCACTTTCTACAACATTTCAGCTCTTGACACACCCGATTCCCACCGATTCCTGCACTTTTACATCTCATTTAGCGGAATGCACCATCTGAGGGCGATTCAATTGCACTTTTACATCTCATTTAGCGGAATGCACCATCCGAGGGCAATTTAATTGCACTTTTACATCTCATTTAGCAGAATCCACTATCCGAGGGCGATTCAATTGCACTTTTACATCTCATTTAGCGGAATGCACCATCTGAGGGCGATTCAATTGCACTTTTACATCTCATTTAGCCGAATCCGCTATCCGAGGGCGATTCAATTGCACTTTTACATCTCATTTAGCCGAATCCGCTATCCGAGGGCGATTCAATTGCACTTTTACATCTCATTTAGCGGAATGCACCATCTAAGGGCGATTGACGGAATTCATTTTTATAACGTTGACGCTCAACCGCAGGTACTACATCTTCTAGAGTCTATTCTATTATCCTGGGTTGCATTTACCGTGTCCACTTATTAGTCAAGTCCCTCCAATGACGCTATTGTTCGCTTTCCTCCTCATAAGGCTAGATCCAAGCTAACCTCATTTTTGCTATACACCCGTTTGGTGCTAAGCCCCATTTTGTCGGCTACATAGTCAAGCACTGATTTTGCGGTTGATCCGGAAATATCCTGTTATTTGCTTAAATAAAACCAAGCACCAACCCTCCGGCAGCTCCCGTTAGAACAATCATCCAAGGGGGCAGCTTCCAAAACACAAGCATGGTAAACAATAAAACAGCTAATACAAAATCCATAGGTTGCAGAATGGCCGTAGTCCAAAGGGGATCATATAGAGCCGCCAGCAAGATTCCAACGACAGCCGCATTTACACCCATCAATGCACCTTGGATCTTCGGATTATTTCTTAAGCCGTTCCAAAAAGGCAACACCCCAACGACAAGAAGAAAGGCCGGCAGGAAAATGGCTAAGACAGCAATGATGGCCCCGGGCACGCCTCCCGCCATAGCTCCAAGATAACCCGCAAATGTAAAAAGAGGACCTGGGACAGCCTGAGTGGCTCCATACCCTGCCAAAAAATTCGCCTGTGTAACCCAGCCCGCAGGAACCACTTCCTGCTGCAAAAGCGGCAGCACAACGTGCCCCCCGCCAAAAACCAAGGATCCTGAACGGTAAAAGCTGTCAATCATCGACAAGCCTTTGCTGTCCCCCCACTGTCTGAATAACGGCAGCAATAGAATCAGAGCGAAGAATAAAGTAAGGCACACCACACCAAACGTTCTGCTTATCTTAATGGGCAAGCTCTGCGTACCCTCTATAGCTTTTTTGCGATACAACCCTAAACCAATACCTCCAGCGGCAAGAATAATAATGACCTGACTGTAAGCCGTTTGCCAAGACAAAGTGATTGCCATGGCAATAACCGCTAGGGTGACCCGAACAGGGTCCGGAGTAAGTTTCTGCCCCATACCCCAGATGGCATGAGCTACAATTGCTACAGCTACGATTTTCAATCCATGGATCCAGCCTGCATGTCCAATATCGAAGCCTTGAAGAAGATACGCAAAAGCCACTAAAGCTATGACAGAAGGTAACGTAAAGCCTAACCATGCAACGATGCCGCCCAGCAGTCCAGCTCTTACGACTCCGATACCAATCCCAACCTGACTACTTGCAGGACCGGGAAGGAACTGACAGAGGGCAACCAGATCGGCGTAGCTTCGTTCATCCATCCATTTACGCCGCCGAATATACTCGTCATGGAAATAACCAAGGTGCGCAATGGGCCCTCCGAAAGAGGTTAATCCGAGTTTTGTAGAGACACCCCATACCTCAATAAGTGCCGATAACTTCCCCTTGCCGATGCCCGGTGTTACTTCTGCTTGTGGGTCCGTTTCCATACAGGTAGGTTACTCCTTTTCTAATAACATGAATTTCAATTTAGTTTAAGCTGTCCCTTCGGTTTAATTCAACCCTTTTACGAAAACTTTACAAACGAAGGATACAATCTTAGCAAGCATCACATACTTGATTTACTTCCTTATTCCCCGTTGTCCCGCTTTTTTTGTTAAAATAGAGTTGTCGGCGCAAGCACGTGTTACGCGTCAGTCACGGAAACGGAGGCAAGTACCTGTGGATTATATTATTCTGGACATCGAATTCAACGGCCGTAAGTTTGCCAGCGACCACCCTATGGAGGTCATTGAGATTGGAGCCGTCCGGTTAGACTCTTCATTGCAGTATAAGGATGAATTCTCTTCCTTGATCAAACCCATATATTTCTCGACCCTGAATTCCTTTATTAAGAAAAAGACCGGTATTCCCCAAGAGGAGATCGACGTAGCCGATCGCTTCCCCAAGGTTATCACCGATTTTAGAGAATGGCTCGACCTAAGCACAGATGGAGTTCTACTGCTTACATGGGGCGGCGAGGATATGAAGCGGATTATACAGGATGTCCGTATACACAAAATGGATGTTTCCTACTGGCTGGCTGCTCCTTATTTCGACCTGCTGAAGGGCGTTCTGCGGGCTCGCGGCCTTAGTAACGATATTAGTGTAGAGGGCGCAATGGCATTGTTTGAGCTTGATCCTTCAGGCTCTGCACACCGTGCACTGGATGATGCGCGGATGACCTCAGAGATTTTCCGGGCGGTCTTCAACGAACTGGACTTTGAACGGATACAGCATTACAAGGATACCTTCTCCAATGCCAGAGAACGCAAAACGGTGAAGATCGCTATCAAAGCCATCACAGCTCAAAAAATTGTTCCTACCTGGGATCTTGTGGCTGAGCA
Organism: Paenibacillus wynnii; assembly: GCF_030812855.1. Taxonomy (GTDB): domain Bacteria; phylum Bacillota; class Bacilli; order Paenibacillales; family Paenibacillaceae; genus Paenibacillus_AQ; species Paenibacillus_AQ wynnii_A. The sequence goes on along the minus strand of NZ_JAUSTK010000022.1, from coordinate 12,773 downwards.
TTATTTCCCGGAAAAGGTGTTGGCTGATCCCCGCAAGCTAGCAGAGCTGCAGGATTATTTTGCGGCACAGGTTAATAAGGGCTAATCTCCATCCTACTTCTGATTCTCCAAAATAACAGCGGCAGTCTCCCTAGAGCTTCATCCGATAGGGAACTGGCGCTGTTTTACATACGGATCTACTTTTTCAAAATAAGGGTTTGACATTGCCGTTACGTAAAGGAGTACAGTTAATTTGTAAGCACAAGCTGACAACAGATCTGGGGGGTGGTACTACGGAATACACCGTGCAAAAGCTGGGAACGCTGGCAGGGATAAGCACTCGAACACTGCGTTACTACGATGAGTTTGGAATTCTTAAGCCGGCAAGAATCAACTCATCCGGTTACCGAATTTATGGGCAGGCCGAGGTAGACCGACTTCAGCAGATTCTTTTTTACCGTGAGCTTGGCTTAAGTCTAGAGAGCATCAAGGACATTGTAACCGCACCTTCATTTGATGGGGCTAAAGCATTGCAGGAACACCACGACAAGCTGTTGGAGAAAAGAAAACAACTAAACCTGTTAATCGCCAACGTCGAAAAAACACTGGCATCTACAGAAGGGAGAATAACAATGAGTGATAAAGAAAAATTCGAGGGTTTCAAGCAAAAGCTGATTGATGACAATGAGGAAAAATATGGACAAGAAATACGTGAGAAATACGGCGATAGCGCTATAGATCAATCGAATCAAAAAGTGAAAAACATGACGGAAGAACAACATGCGGATATCCAAAGGCTGGAGGAGGAGATGTTTGAATCGTTAGTTGATGCCATGGAAGGAGGCGACCCGGCAAGTGTATTGGCACAAAAAGCAGCCGACCTGCACCGTCAATGCTTATCCTTCTACTGGGGCACGTATTCCAAGGAAGCTCATGCCGGAGTTGCACAGATGTATGTAGACGATGAACGGTTTACCGCGTATTACGACAAGCGGCAGCCCGGCCTTGCAGCTTTCCTCAGAGATGCTGTGCATCATTATACGGGGACGGAAAAGTAATTAACTAAGTTAAAAAAAGAAATCGCTCTCTAATAGGAGCGACTTCTTTTTACATTCAAATCACAACGTATTATTTCCGAACATCGTTACTTCCTCTAGGCTAGGCATACCTGCTTGGGCCCCAAATCGGGTAACGGCTAATGCAGATACCTTAGCTGCGAATGCAACGGATTGCTCCAAGCTGTTCCCTAATGCCAGCGAATAGGCTAATCCCGCATTGAACGAATCTCCTGCACCGGTAGTATCAATAACTGGAACTTTATAACCGGATACCTTTTGAAGAGTGCTCTTCTCTTCCAGAAAAGCTGATCCCTCTTCCCCAAGGGTTGTCACTACATTACTTCCCAGTTGTGCTAGAGTTCTCATTGCAGCTTCCAGCGCTTTGCCTTCGGTGTTCATCCCCGTAAGTAAACTTAGTTCTGACCGGTTAGGCGTAATGTAATCCACATTTCTCAGCAGATCCTCAGGTAAAGCCTGTGCAGGTGCAGGATTCAAAATGATTGTCTTGCCCATGGCTTTGGCTTTTGTTACCGCGTGACGCACCATTTCAAGTGGAATCTCCAGCTGCAGAAGAACGATATCTGCTTCCTGAATAATGTCATCATATTTGTCGATATCCTCAGGCAGCAGCTTGTAATTAGCACCCGGTACAACCACAATGCTATTATCGCCGCCAGTGATAAAGATAGAAGCTACTCCCGTGGAGCTGCCCTCAACGACTTTAACGGAACCTCTGTGGATCTTATCGGTATCCAAGGCCAGCAGGAGATCTTGACCAAAGCTGTCTGCTCCGACTGCGCCGATCATTGTCGTTCTAGCTCCCAGTCTAGCAGCCGCTACCGCTTGATTCGCACCCTTACCGCCCGGTATGAACCGAGCATTATGTCCTAGAATGGTTTCTCCCAGCTGTGGGGATCTATCTGCTTCTATGACAATATCCATATTTAAACTGCCGATTACAACTATATGAGGTGTCTTCATCTCATCCCTCCTCCTTGTTGAGTCTCTTGATAAGGCGGAAAGTTCTTATAGATTTCGATGTAACAAGGACAGCATATCCCTCATCTCAGCGACGGCCACCTGGCCCGGTGCTGAGACTTTATGAGCCGCGCCGAAAGTCAGGGCCGAACCGAATATTTCCCCCGTAAGACGGCTGATTACGCCTGTCCCCGCCATAGACATCGTTATAATCGGACGGTCTGCATATTGTTCCTTCATGATATAGGTGGCTTCCAGCAGAGTCAGCACATCCCCCGGATGGTTTGGCATCACCGCAATTTTGGGAAGATCTCCCCCAAGCTCCTGAGCTCTTCGCAGGCGTGATACGATTTCCTCCTTGGGAGGGGTTCCATGAAAGTCATGGTTAGATATAATTACGAACACATGCTTGGCATGTGCGGCTGCAATGATTTCTTTGACATCCGCTTCATCATTAAATAATTCAACGTCAATCATATCGACTAGACCGCTTTCGACGGCCATCTTATTCAGCGTGATATAATATTCTGTGCTAATTCCCTTCTGACCGCCTTCTTTGGCACTGCGGAAGGTGAAGATGAGCGGCAGGTCTGGAATGACAGAATGGATTTCTAATAGTGCTTCCTTAACGGCTTCAATATCCTCTACTTGCTCAAAGAAATCTGTCCTCCATTCGACCAGATCGGGAGATAGCGATTTCAGCGACTCCGCCTCCTGCTTCAATTCCAATACGGTGGCCCCCATAATCGGCACACAAATCTTCGGTGTACCCTCACCGATGATTACATTTTTCACGGTTACTGTACGGCTCATATTACAGCTCCTTATTTCTTTAAGTGATATCTGCTACACGCCTCGGTTGCTTAATTGCTCATAATCTCTATCTTATTGGCTTTGACCCGTTTAATCAACCAACCGTTTCACCCATCCTGAAATAATAAAGGACACGGCAGCTATGCCGTGTCCCTTCTAACTAACCTTTATACTTCTACAATTCTTAGTATACCTCAGTTTATAACCCTACTCTTCGTAGATTACAACCGTTTGGGATTCCGGCTCCCACTTCACAGTAGCCTTCAGGGCTTCACTCACGAAGCGAACAGGTACAACTGTGCTGCCTTTTACAATGGATGCGGGTACTTGCAGCGCGACAGGTTGACCGTTGACGTATGCGGTCTTTTTATCAATAATGAGCTTCACAGTAACTCCATCGCGGGTTACGGTAACGGAGCGTTCTTTCTGATTCCAGACCACCTCTGCTTGTAATGCCTCAGAAATAGCACGGAACGGCACTAATGTGCTTCCGGATGTTAGAATAGGAGCAACTTCCGAAGAGGACTCTACACCGTTAACGAATAGCTTCACACCTCTTTTACCGCTTTTTTCGTACAGCTTGCCCAGCTTCTTATAGGAATCCAGGTTTTTGACATTGGCTAGAATAGCTTCTTTTTCCACATAAACCGCATCGGTTACGCTACCTTTTTGGGCCAGAATGTCGGCAAGTGCTGATAACGCCGCATCCTTTTCCTTAATCGCTTCAAGCTGAGCTTTCATTTCAGGAGTAAGCTGAGTATTATACTTGGTCAGCAAAAGGTCGGCAATAACGGCACCGGCCGGCTTGTCCTTAACATTTTCGATCGCATTGAGAAGTCCCTTATATCCATTGTGTCCGTTAGTTCCATACGTAGCGTATGTAGCGGAAGTCACGGTTGCTTTGTCTTTTACCACTTTGTCGTTAGTTTTTGTTGGTGCAGTAACAGGCTTAGTTTCTGTGGCACCCTGCTTATTTCCGTTTCCATTCCCATTTGGGGATTTAGCCAAAGCAGCACCCGACGTCAGGCTAACTGCCAAAACGCAGCTAACAAGAATCATGTAGCTTTTTTTCATGTGTTCTGTACCTCCCAGGTTGTTGTATGTAACTTTATTATTTTCGGTTACATGCTTTGGCTTTGTTATAGAAGACGCATTATTTGGGAAATATAGCTCGGGGCAAGAATTGGAACGCTACTTCAGCACTAGACAAACAGACCTACTTTAAAAAGGATTCAAAAACTTCGATATGCTTTTCCGCTTCATGTGTGCTAGAATATATGTGCAATCGCTTTCAGCAAGTCCTATTATGTATTTTTGAGCAAACGTTTGCACCTAAGATAATGCCGACAGATTTACCTTTATTAAATCTAATTCGTTATTAGGAGGCTTATCAAGTGAACGAGACCAAATTACCAACAGTGGCTTATTTCAGTATGGAGTATGGACTGCATTCCGATTTTAAAATGTACGCCGGGGGTCTGGGGATTCTGGCAGGTGATTACATCAAGGGCGCCAAGGATATTGATGCACCGATCATCCCTATCGGTTTGAAGTGGAAGCAAGGTTATACCGATCAAAAGATTGATGCAGAAGGCCGTCCATACGACTCCTATCATAATTATGTATACGATTTTCTGGAAGACACAGGAGTACGGGTTACAGTAAAAGTCAGAAAGATCGATGTGATCTGTAAGGTGTGGAAAACGGAGCAATTCGGCAACAAACCGTTATATTTGCTGGATACAGACATTCCAGAGAATAGCGATGCCTGGATTACCGGTCAGTTATACGGCTGGTTCGGCGAGGAACGGATCGCACAGGAAATTGTCCTTGGTATCGGCGGTGTAAAAGCAATGCGGGCCTTGGATATACCTATTGATGTATATCATTTCAACGAAGGTCATGCTGCTCTGGCGGCTATTGAATTAATTCGTGAAAAGATGTCCGGGGGCCATACGTTTGAGGAAGCATGGAAAGCGACACGGGAAGAAGTCGTATTCACTACCCACACTCCCATTATGGAGGGGAATGAGGCCCATCCTCTGGACCGTCTAGAATATATGGGCGCTTTCAACGGGTTATCCCGCGAGCAAATGGAACGCATTGGCGGCGAGCCGTTCAATATGACCGTTGCCGGACTACGTCTGTCGCGTATTTCCAACGCTGTAGCTCAACTGCATGCCGTGACCGCAAGGAAAATGTGGAAGGAAGTCGCCGGCAGATCCGAAATTATCGGGATCACCAATGCTATTCATACCCCTACCTGGGTGGATGAACGTATAACTCAAACCTTCGAAGAGGGTGGAGATCTGTGGGCTACACATACAGAGATCAAGGGTGAGTTAATTGAATTCATCAAAGATCGGTCTGGGATTTCCTTGAATCCTGACAATCTCCTGATTGGCTTCTCACGCAGAGCTGCACCTTACAAACGAAGTGACCTGATCTTCTCGCAGCCGGATATTATCGAGCCGTATCTGGAAAGTGGTAAGATCCAGATCGTCTTCTCCGGCAAGGCTCATCCACTCGATGATAATGGCAAGAAGATTGTCAGCAACCTGGTAGCTATGATGAAAAAATATCCGAAAAGCGTCGTCTTCTTGGAGAATTACGATATGACTATTGGGGCACAGCTGACCCGCGGCTCTGATATTTGGCTAAACAATCCGCGTCGTCCGTTGGAAGCCAGCGGGACCTCCGGCATGAAAGCAGCAATGAATGGTGTGCTCAACTGTTCTATTCTGGACGGATGGTGGCCAGAAGCGTGTATAGATGGTGAGAATGGCTGGCAAATTGGAGACGGCTTCGAAACCACTGACTTCAAAGTCCTAGATCAGCATGATAGTGATGCGCTATACGACACTCTTCTGAACCGTGTACTTCCAACCTATTATGACCAACGTGATCAGTGGGTTGAAATGATGAAGAAAAGTATCGAAACCACACGAATTGAATTTGCGACAGAACGTATGCTAGATGAGTATTACAACAGAATGTATATTAAAAAATAACTTATCATCACAAAAACTAATCCCAATCCCACTCTGATCATAGGGTGGGATTGATTAAGTTCGGACTACTTCTCACGCAATTACGTCCCTCTGATTTAGCCACATATAACGATTCATCTGATAAGCGCATCAGATCTGTAAATTGTCTGCTGTTCTTTATGATCCCCGTTGCCGTTCCGAGACTTACCGAAACATAGTCGTTGATAGCAGAATATTCATGTCTGATGGCCATCTCATTTATTCTTCTTCTGATATTCTCCGCCAGCCGGGCAATTTCGTTCTCCTTAGTGTTGCAGGCTACAAACAGGAACTCCTCTCCACCTATCCGGCAAGCCAAATCTGTAGAGTGTCTGACAGCCATATTGATTTCCTGCCCGATGGCTTTGATGACCCGATCTCCTTCTACATGCCCATAATTATCATTAAAGGGTTTAAAATAATCGATATCCACCATAATGAGCGAAACCGGGTTGTGGAGCTCTTGCTCCTCTAGCAGCAGCCTCTCTATCCTCTGATAAAGAGCCCTGCGATTGGGTATGCCTGTAAGCTCATCTACAAAGGATAATCTCATTAACTCCTCGTTCACACTGGTAAGCTGCCTATGCACCCTCTTATTCTCTTCAATCTCCTCCTGCAATCTTTCGTTACTCTTACTGAGGAGTACCTTTCTATATAGACTTTCAAAGAACGTAATATACAAAATTCTTGTAGCCACCCACGAAAAAAATAAAAAAATACTAATGTTAACATAATGGCCTATTAATACATTGGTCGAGGTCTGATAAAAAGGTAATCCAATAAACAACACAAGGGTCGAGAGTATGTACGGAATGAGCAGGAGCCTATTTCTAAAATAAAAAACTACCGAGAGACTGATAACATTAACCACAAAGGCCATAAGCTGGCCATATAATCTTTGATCTACCAAAGTGATAATACTGCCCCATAACATGAACACTACGGCATATATAACAAAAAGCGTCTCGTAACAGATAATCTTTTGCTGGACCGGTCCCTTCCACTTCTCATAACGTTTAGCTACGATTAACACGCCTATATTAAGGATGATCATCAGCATATACATCATGAAATAAAAGCTAAAATGAAAGCTGCCATGGATATTGGAGACAGAAGCACCTAGATCTACAACCGCCAAAACAGTCTCTATTCCAATAATTACTTTAGCGAATAATGTACTTCTCCGCACATTCTCGTCCAGCATTAACTCCCGTATGAATGAATATTCCTCCGATGTAAATTCATAGGGCATATGTATTAGTCTTCGCATCACGATCTCCATCTCTCGACTTGTAATATATCCACAATATATGATCAGGAAACATAGCACAATTTATATTTTTTAATCCTATAGAGTTGCTTATTTAAAATTATTATAAAAAAGGATTGCAATTTCAATGAGAATTGTTATCATAGTATTTATACTTAATCTAAAATCAAATCCTAAGAGGTGATCCTATTTATGAGTTCCAACAACAACCTTACAACGAGCTGGGGTGCTCCTGTAGGCGATAATCAAAATTCCATGACAGCAGGTTCCCGTGGCCCAACTTTAATACAAGATGTTCATTTACTTGAGAAATTGGCGCATTTTAACAGAGAGCGTGTCCCGGAACGTGTTGTCCATGCTAAGGGTGCTGGAGCCCATGGATATTTTGAGGTAACCAATGATCTATCCCAATATACCAAGGCGAGCTTTTTATCCGAATTAGGAAAACGTACACCCATGTTCATTCGTTTCTCTACAGTTGCCGGCGAGCTGGGCTCTGCTGATACGGTGCGTGATCCACGCGGCTTTGCCGTTAAATTCTATACAGAGGAAGGAAATTATGACCTTGTAGGGAATAATACACCGGTCTTTTTTATTCGTGATGCCATCAAATTCCCCGACTTTATTCATACACAGAAACGTCATCCTCAGACCCACCTGAAGAATCCGAATGCCGTCTGGGACTTCTGGTCTCTATCTCCTGAGTCTCTGCACCAGGTATCTATACTAATGTCAGACCGTGGAATACCGGCTACACTGAGACATATGCACGGCTTCGGAAGCCACACGTTTAAATGGGTAAATGCGGAGGGTGGCGCAGTCTGGGTAAAATATCATTTCAAAACAGAACAGGGCGTACAGAATTTAGATGTGGATTTGGCTCCTAAAATAGCCGGGGAAAACCCGGATTATCATACTGAGGATTTGTTCAACGCAATTGATAAAGGAGACTTTCCAGCCTGGAGATTGCATGTGCAAATTATGCCGATCGAAGACGCAACTACGTATCGTTTTGATCCGTTTGATGTTACAAAGGTATGGTCGCAGAAGGATTACCCTCTAATTGAAGTGGGGCGCATGGTGCTCGACCGTAATCCGGAGAACTATTTTGCAGAAGTCGAACAGGCTACCTTCTCTCCTGGCTCTTTCGTACCGGGAATTGAAGCCTCTCCTGATAAAATGCTGCAAGGCCGCCTGTTTGCCTACTCCGACGCCCATCGCTACCGTGTAGGTGCCAATCATAACAGTCTGCCCATTAATCAACCCAAGGCAGAAGTGAAGAACTATCAAAGGGACGGCTCCATGACTAACGGCAATAACGGTGGCGGTTCCGTTTATTACGAGCCTAACAGCTACGGCGGACCGACAGAATCTCCGCAACATAAATCTCTTCCCTTTGAAGTATCCGGCTTAGCAGACAGCGTTGCCTATGATCATAACGATCATTACACACAGCCTGGTGACTTATACCGTCTGCTCAGTGAAGAGGAGCGTTTACGGCTAGTGCACAATATCGTGGGTGCCATGGCTCCCGTCGACAGAGATGATATCAAAATTCGCCAAATCGGGCATTTCTTCAAAGCCGATCCGGAGTTCGGGCGACGTATCGCCGCCGGGCTTGGTTTACCTGCTCCGCAGGAAGTATAAAGGGAAAACCGACCATACAGTTGAATCTAGTATGTTATAGCTAAAGGGGTGTTCCACGCCATGTAATGGCCGCTGGGACGCCCCTTAACCTTGACCATAATTGCAACTTTTTGGAAATCATAGCGTCTATATTGAAAATAACCATCCCTATTACACTTTATTAAGGAGGTACCATAGTGGTCCAATTTAGAAAAGCACGAAGATGGATTACTCTAACACTTGCAGCTCTTTTACTCATAAGCTCCTTGTCTCTTACCTCATCAATAGAAGTACATGCAGCACAACCGGGCAGCAATACTGAGCGTGTCGTGTTGGATCCGGGTTACGGCTACCGGAGTATCTGGGAACCGCTAGCTAATCAGTTGTATACTCAAAGTCCGGTCATCTCTTATTTACCTACTCGCTTACCCGACTCGGACTGGCAGTATTTCGCAATATCGAGCAAGCTGCTGGAGGATGGTTATAAGATTGAGGTATTTAAGAGTACACTTCTACCCTCTAAAAACAGTACGCTGCCGTCCACATCCAATACTCCCAGTACTCCACCTGACTCCAAGCACGCTCTTTTTCAAATCTCAGCCGGTAACGCCCAAACGATGGCAACATCCGATATTTTTTTGCACCAAAAAGACAAATGGAGCTTCTATGCCGATCAGGCAGCTGGCGGTAAAGTGACCCAGAAACAGAAGCTCACTAAAGCCTTTACTAATGCAACCAAATTCAGCATCCCATTTCCCGGGACAGACGGTATTGTGACAGTGACCGGATCCGGTGCAGACAGAGCTTATTCCGCTTATTGGACTTTTGATCATAAGGTAGGCTATACGTTTGAGAGCAGGACTTCTCTTTCTGATTTCATTTCTATGCTCTACAGCTTCAGGCCCGTTATTAATCTGCTCAAGAGCGCCGATGTGGTACTGCTTCCCATTGAAGATGAGCTTACACTGGGAATCGGACGTTCACAAGCCTTTCAGTCTCGAGAGAACGAATTTATTTCGCTCAGTACGTCGCCTACAGTCATTGACGGATCAGTATATCTACCTCTCAAGGATATCGTCCAATTTATCAAAGGACAGATGCAATATGTTGCACAAGAAAATGCTGTCTACTTCTCTGAGAACGGCTATTATAATACACTTAGACTCCAATTAAAGACTGGGGAAGTCTATAGAAAAAACACTAAGATTGCTCAAATTTCGGTTAAGAAAAAGAGTGGTTCAACACTTGTTCCGCTAAGCTTCTTACGGGATCAATTTGGCCTGAAGCTTAGTTATAATGCAACTTCTAAAAAAGTGACCTTATTATATAAGAGTTGGTTTACGAATTCTCGGATTCCGGAAAAGGCAGTGAAAGCAGAAGCAACTCTTAACGTTCTCACTACCGTGGGGCCTTCTTTCAACTATGAGAATAGCCGATTAGGGTCTTCCGGTTCATGGGGATATATTGAACACAAACCCCCTCAGGGGTATAACGGGTCCAAATATACCATAGAGCAGGTAACCATTCCTCTTTTACCTGGGTCTAACGAATTCGTATACCGTGATAATTCCAACGGAAGAGTAATTAACTCCATTCCTATAACGGCAGATATATCACCTGCGGATATCCCATTTAATTATAGTGGGTACGTATTATACGAATCACTGCAGATGAAGCTGAAGTTGACCTCTAAAGATGGGCAAGCCTGGCCGGCCGGTTATGCTGAGAGCTCGTCTTATGTGGATATTAACGGTAGTATTCAATCCGGCGGCTTCAACTTCCCCTCCCTGCGATTAACATACCGCAAGACGGGCAGCATCGAAAGCAAGCCTGTATCATTTCCGATAACTAAGGATGGTTTCTCCTATCGGTTTAAGCCCAGTGAAGGCCCAGGAACCTATCTGGTTACGCTCTATAATCCACCTGGCTCCATACCCAAAGCAGATTTGGCTGCAATAGTGACATTCACCGTAGTAATTCAGTAGAGAATAAAGGGCAGTCTAACTCATGGAGATCATGATTAGACTGCTCTCTTTCGTTAATAATCAAAAAAGAGCCGCGTAATCCGCAGCTCCCAGATGATGTATTCTATGATGTTGGTCTATCAGTAAGCGGGTGATGGGAATCGAACCCACGCTATTAGCTTGGAAGGCTAAAGTTCTACCATTGAACTACACCCGCATAAATGTAAAATCGGGACGACACGATTTGAACATGCGACCCCCTGGTCCCAAACCAGGTGCTCTACCAAGCTGAGCTACGTCCCGACAATATAAATGGGTTAAGAATATAAATGGCGCGCCCTGAGAGATTCGAACTCCCGACCTTTTGATTCGTAGTCAAACGCTCTATCCAGCTGAGCTAAGGGCGCAAAATCTATATGGAGCGGACGACGGGAATCGAACCCGCGACCCTCGCCTTGGCAAGGCGATGCTCTACCGCTGAGCCACGTCCGCAAAATATGGTGCGCGTGAAGGGACTTGAACCCCCACGTCGTGAAACGCCAGATCCTAAGTCTGGTGCGTCTGCCATTCCGCCACACGCGCACGATACTAATAAAAGTGAGCCATGAAGGACTCGAACCTTCGACACCCTGATTAAAAGTCAGGTGCTCTACCAACTGAGCTAATGGCTCGCATATAAGAGGCGTCCGAGAGTTACTCGGATTACCTTTGAAGCTTAACTTCACATCATAGGGTGAAGTGGCTGGGGATATAGGATTTGAACCTATGCATGACGGAGTCAAAGTCCGTTGCCTTACCGCTTGGCTAATCCCCAATACTAATTAACGAAATGGCGGAACTGACTGGATACTCCCATGCTCCAAGGAACCCAACTTTCTAGTTCTCATCCCTGTCGAAAAATAAATGGCGGAACCGACGGGATTCGAACCCGCGATCTCCTGCGTGACAGGCAGGCATGTTAGGCCAACTACACCACGGTTCCATGATATATTGCATAAGTAAGAATTGGTTGCGGGGGCAGGATTTGAACCTGCGGCCTTCGGGTTATGAGCCCGACGAGCTACCGGGCTGCTCCACCCCGCGTCAGAAATTAATATGCTTGTTTACACTATACCATATTACCATTACCCAAGAAAATATGGCATAAAGAAAATTGGTTGCGGGGGCAGGATTTGAACCTGCGGCCTTCGGGTTATGAGCCCGACGAGCTACCGGGCTGCTCCACCCCGCGTCATAAGCAATATACAATTATGGTGGAGGCTGAGGGGTTCGAACCCCCGACCCTCTGCTTGTAAGGCAGATGCTCTCCCAGCTGAGCTAAGCCTCCATGATATGACCCGTATGGGATTCGAACCCATGTTACCTCCGTGAAAGGGAGGTGTCTTAACCCCTTGACCAACGGGCCAAACTACTAAGAAAATAATATTGCGATGAACCTCTGAGGGTTCTCATCCCTTGCTAAGGAAGTAATGCAACGGAGAGAGAGGGATTCGAACCCTCGAGACGCTTGTGGCGCCTACACGATTTCCAATCGTGCTCCTTCGGCCAAACTCGGACACCTCTCCATAGTGGCTCCCCGAACAGGGCTCGAACCTGTGACAACTCGATTAACAGTCGAGTGCTCTACCAACTGAGCTATCAGGGAAAATGGTGGGCCCTAGTGGACTCGAACCACCGACCTCACCCTTATCAGGGGTGCGCTCTAACCAGCTGAGCTAAGGGCCCTTCTAACGTATATAAATGTTATGAGCAAAAAAAATACCACAGTCATTGTGGTTATTCGCTTGGCGGCGTCCTACTCTCCCAGGACCCTTCGGTCCAAGTACCATCGGCGCTGGAGGTCTTAACGGTCGTGTTCGGGATGGGTACGTGTGGAACCCCTCCGCTATCGCCACCAAACGAATTACATAGAATATATCAGGCTTGATGCCTGAAAACTGGATCCGAAACGAATCTGCGTCTAGATATTTGGATAAGCCCTCGACCGATTAGTATTGGTCAGCTCCATGCATTGCTGCACTTCCACCTCCAACCTATCTACCTCGTCGTCTTCAAG
>NZ_JAUSTK010000021.1 GCF_030812855.1 Paenibacillus wynnii | reverse complement strand
GTAACAACAAAATATATAGCGGTAGGGACACCGCAAATTCAAGGCTGAGGACATGGGGCGTTGGCTCTGTGGATGAATCAGCAATAAAAGAGAAAAAGTTTTTTCTTTCGAAGCCCCCACTTCAAAACCTTTGGTTTAAGTGGAGGGTAGTTCACTACAACTGTATGGGACTGATAAATTTGACTAAAAAAATTAAAAAAACAGGCAAACGTACGATAGATGAAATTATTGAAGAATTGCCTTCTACTTTATTTGTCACCGACCAAAACGGAAATATATTAATATCCAATGAATTTACGGCTTTAACCATCGGAGTCCAATTAGAAGAACTGCTAAAAGCGAACGTCCAAGATTTGGTGAAGGCAGGCTATTATAGTCATTCCATAACGATGGAAGCCATTCAAAGCAAACAAAAAGTATCTAAGAATGTAAATACGTCAAGAGGGTTTCATATTTTTTCGACAGCTATTCCTATTCTGGACAAGGATGGAGAGGTGCAGCTTGTAGTCACCACTTCAAATGAATTCAAAAAGGAACACACCTATTATGAAGCTAATGCACCTGTAACCCGACAAATCAGCAAGCAATTAGAAGAAGCTGCAGCGGGGAAAGGGAAAGGTATTGTAGCCGAAAGCTTGGCGATGAAACAAATTATTAAAGTCTGCAACCAAATAGCATCCTACGACAGTAAAGTGTTAATCTATGGTGAATCCGGAACGGGTAAAGAGGTTATAGCGAAATACATTCATTTAAAGAGTGAAAAGTGGAAAGGTCCTTTCATTGCAATTAACTGCGCAGCTATTCCTCCGGCTGTATTTGAATATGAATTATTTGGATACGAAAAAGGAGTCATAGCAGGCCAGGTGGAAGAGAAGAAGGGCCTGATTGAAATTGCTAATGACGGGGTTTTATTTCTGGATGAAATCGCCGAAATGCCTCTCGAAATGCAAGCCAAACTATTGCGGGTTATTGAGAACAATGAAGTGAGAAGAGTAGGCGGAATCAGTAATGTACCTATCAATTGCCGTGTAATATCAGCTACTAATCGGGATCTATGGAGTCTGGTAAAGAAAGGACTATTCCGCGAAGATTTATATTATCGGATTAATGTGATCCCTATTCATATTCCTCCGCTTCGCAACCGGAAATTAGACCTTGTAGGATTAATCTCTAATTTTATAGCCAGCTTCAATCAAATGTATGGTAAGAAATATGTCTTGAGTGCAGATGAGTTCCATAAGATGTTAAGTCAACCTTGGCATGGGAATGCGCGAGAGTTAAGGAATTATATCGAAAGACTTGTGGTTACGGAACAAATGGGAATCCATCAACAGGAAGAGGATAATGTTACGGATTGGTTTTCAATCGATCACTTCATAGAAAAGAATGCCCATCAGCTCTCTACTCTAAAAGACTTCACTGCAGTAGTAGAGGGCCGTTACATTAAAAAAGTTCTGAAAGATTGTTATGGAAACGGTACAGAAGCGGCCAAGAAATTAAGTGTGGACAGATCGGTTATTTATAGAAAGCTAAAGAAAATGGAAGAAGTGCTGGACACCAAAATACTATAGATGTACGAGGACAAGAACTTTACCTATTGGTATCTATATAGGACTTCTTGTCCTTTTGTCTTTTCTTGAAGAGACGACAAATCAAAATTGTGTTATTTAATCTCAAAAAATTATGATTGAATAGCAAGTTTATAACCCCTATAATAAGTCCGATTACTAGACTGGTGGGAGCGACATGAACAAGTACTTAATGTACAAGCGGGAATTAACCCGGAAGTGGTCTTAATCGGCAATTCGATTACCCATTTCTGGGGAGGCGAGCCAAAGACGGAGGGGAATGCCGATACGGAAGAGTCATGGAACTCCGCATTTGGATCTTATCGAGTACTTAACCTGGGATTCGGCTGGGACCATACTCAAAACGTACTATGGCGACTTGATCACGGCCAACTGAAAGGGCTTTCGCCAAAAACGGAAAACGCCCGATCCAACAGCCCCGATGAAATTGCAGAAGGCTGCCGAGCGATCTGCGACCGTGTCAACGACATGGTTCCAGAGTCAAAAATTATTCTTATGGCCGTATTCCCCCGGGAAGAGTATCCGGACCACCCAAGACGTAGGCAGATCGCCGAGATTAATGCCCGTTATGCAGATTACTTGAGCCTGATGGCACCTTGTCCGCTGAAATCGCACCAGACTTTTGCCATCTGACTGAACGCGGGTACCACAGGTGGGCAGATGCGCTTCGTCCACTGCTTCCGCTCAGGGAATACATTTTATAACTTTTTTATAAGGAAGGGAATTTCATGAACTTTAAACCACTATCCCATTTTATCGACCGAATCACCTCTTGGCGAATACCCTGGGCAGAAGTGATTGTCATGCATCAGAATCAAACGGTATTACATTACAAGAGCGGCTACACCAATCTGGAAGACAAGATTCAAATCGATGAACGGCAAATCGTCAATATTTACTCCATGTCGAAGATTCTTACCTGTACAGCGGCACTTCAACTCGTTGAAAAGGGTATTGTACTGTTAAGCGATCCGATATCGGATTATCTGCCGGAATATGCAGAAATGACCGTGCAGAAAGTCTTGCCTGAAGGCCGAGTTGAACTGGTGAGAGCGAATCAACCTATTACGGTCCGTGATCTGTTTACCATGACAGCCGGATTCTCATACGATCTTGAAGCCCCTTCTATACGTCAGGTCGTAGATCGCACTAATGGCAGAGTTCCAACCCGGGATTTTGCAGCAGCACTGGCAAAGGAACCGCTTCTGTTCGAGCCGGGCACCCGATGGAATTACAGTCTGTGTCATGATGTTCTCGCCGCGCTCGTCGAAGTGGTAGACGGAAGAAAATTTAGTTGCTATGTCCATGATGAAATTACCGGCCCGCTAGGAATGAACGATACGGGGTTTAACCTGACGGAAAAGCAGCTAAGCCGCTTAACGCCCCAATACGAATATAACGATGTGCTGAACAAACCTGTGCGCAAGGATGGAAATGGGTATCGGCTCGGTACGGAGTTTGAAAGCGGCGGAGCAGGGCTGTTATCGACCGCAAGCGATTATATTCTTTTTCTTAATGCGCTCACGAACCGGGGGACAAGTCCGGAAGGAATACGCATTCTTTCACCTGCTTCGGTCAACCTAATGCGTACTGACCATCTTAACGAGCGTACGCGGAGCGAGTTCTTCACGGGTAATCATGAAGGATATGGCTATGGCCTTGGCGTTAGAACTCATATATCAAAAGCTCGCAGCGGATTGCTCAGTCCGCCTGGTGAATTTGGGTGGGCCGGTGCTGCCGGTTGCTTAGGGGTCATCGATCCTGAAACGCAGCTGACCATAATGTATGCACAGCATTTGCTGAATAATCAGGAGCCTTATGTGCACCCGCGACTCATAAATATTGTATACTCCTGCCTGAATTAATATTGTCTGATCGAACGCCCTTTTCATTACTAAGGGCGTTCTTATTTGCCTAATAGATACTACAATTGATTCGTCAGTTCAAGAACTGACGAATGGTGAAGGAACGCATGTCGTTCTAGAATGTGTCGGGCTGATGCCTGCTTACGAAATGAGTATTGGAGCTGTTCGGACCGGCGGGGTTATCAGTCGTGTTGGTGTTCTGCAGTATAATGAAGTTCCAATCGGCTTTGCAAGTCTTTTCGGTCGTAATATTACCCTTACGGGAGATCCGGCACCAACGCGTGCATACATGGAAGAATTACTACCGGACATTCTTGACGGAACAGTTGAACCTGGTCGTGTTTTTGACGTAACGGTTGTCTGGACGGTAGCGCTATCAGTTGCCTGTTGTAATGGCTGAATACATCAAGTAAGGGCAGTTGTCATTATGGACGGCATTAAATGCAACCATCTTAGTTAGGGTATATAGACTGTGAAATGAACGTGTTTTAGGTCTATTGGATATGATTGATAGTGTTTGAAGAGGTCCACTTTAAGGTAGAGGCTTGCGAGAAAAATGACGATTTGAAACTATAAAGTATAGAGCAACTGAAATTAAATATTTTTTTTAGAAAGAGTCGATTAGCCCACACGGGGGAGTGGTCGATTCTTTCTTTTTTTTGTTTAGAGATTGCTGAACAGGCAAAAGCACAAAAAGTTAATTTTTAGTATGACATATATCATATTTTAATAAAAACTAATTCATTAAAGTATATATCATTAAATGATTATGATAATCAATATCATTTAGATCTATATTATGCTTTCACAAGGGGTGATCGGGTTGCAGGGGCGATTATGGCGGACCGTTTTATCATTTATTCTGCTGATGCTATTGATTATACCAGGTCAAGCACATGCAGCGGATGGCAATTGGCGCAATGTGGTAGAACAGATAGATGACACTTTGCAGCAAGCGCTGGAGACTTATGTTAAGGGGGATGTCGCAGAGGCCAAAAATCAGGTCAATAATGCGTACTATGGTCCCTATGAAGCCGGACAGATGGAGAAAGCGGTGAAATATAATATTTCATCGAAGCGAAATGCCCTCATTGAGGAAGAATTCCGCCAGATCCGAAAGTCTATGACTGCCGGGACGTCCAAGGCTCAGGTGAACCAGCAGATGTCAGAGCTGGTAGATATGCTGCAGGAGGATGCGGCGACACTAAGTAAGTCCGACAGTACTCCATGGGGTATTTTCTTATCATCACTAGTCATTATCCTGCGTGAAGGTATTGAAGCTATCCTGGTTATCGCAGCAATCATTGCTTATCTGATCAAATCGGGGAATAGGGATAAGGTCAAGATCATCTATCAGAGCACAGTAGTGGCACTGGGGGCAAGCGTGCTGACAGCAATTGGCCTCAAATATTTATTCAACATTAGTGGAGCCAGTCAGGAAAATCTGGAAGGGATTACGATGCTGCTTGCCGTAGTCGTACTGTTCTCCATGAGCTTCTGGTTAATCGGTAAAGCGGATGCCAAACGGTGGAAGAGTTACATCGAAGGCAAGATACAGACATCAATTACTACAGGCAACACGGTGACTTTGTGGCTTGCTGCATTCCTTGCTGTATACAGAGAAGGTGCTGAGACTGTACTTTTCTACCAGGCTCTAGTGACTGGACAAGATGGAGAAGGAATTAGCATGATCGGGCTGGGGATTCTTGTGGGTGCATTGGCGCTGATCGTAATCTTTCTGATTATCCGTTACGGCAGTCTGCGTATTCCTCTTAAGCCCTTCTTTATTGGAACCAGTATTCTGATGTACTATTTGGCTTTTGTTTTTGCTGGAGAAGCCATCACGGAGCTTCAGGCTGGAACCATGATTAGTGCAACATCTGTTTCCGGATTTCCGATTATAAGCTTCTTTGGAATCTATCCGACGGTAGAAAGCTTAACGGCACAGGGTCTGCTGCTGTTGGCTACTGTCATAGGTCTTGTCTGGTATATGATCTCTTCCCGCAAAGGGACGGTCAAACCGGATAGCAGACGCTTCCCGGGTTAAGAGTAATCATGTTATTGCAATGCTTTATAAATAAATAATCAGGGGTGTGTAGAGAATGAAACAAATTAAAAACGTATTGATGGTTACCGGAATGGTTCTGGCTATATCTGCATTAATGGTAGGATGTAATTCAAACAGCAAGAGCGGTAATGATGCAGCAGCTTCGGGCAATAATGCGTCAGTAAATGCTCCGGCGGATGAAGCGGCAGCCTTTGAAGAGTTCCCGATCGGTGAAGAGCAGGAAGTTGATGGCATAAAGATTGGAGCGTTGTATCTGCAGCCGGTGGATATGGAGCCTATGGACAAAGCAGGATTGCCTGCTGCTCAGTCTGACTTTCACCTTGAAGCAGATATCGCAGCACTGGAAGGTAATGAAACAGGCTTCGGAATTGGTGAGTTTATCCCTTACCTGACCGTTCATTATCAGATCAAAGCTAAGGATACGGATAAGGTAGTTTCCGAAGGCACCTTTATGCCTATGAATGCTTCCGACGGCGCACACTATGGAGCCAATGTTAAACTGGCTGGCGCAGGCGAATATATTCTGAACTATGTTGTGGAATCGCCGGAAAAAATGGACTACTTGCTTCACACAGATGATGCGACAGGTGTTGCAGGACGATTCTGGCAGGAGCCGATTGACTTGACCTGGGCATTCTCTTGGGTGCCAAGAACCTGGTAAGCCGAACCAGATAGAATATTCGCAGGCTCAATCGGAGAATAGGGTGGTGAGGAAGACTTGTTAAAAGCTACTGCGATAACTCTCGGAAATGGTTTTGAGATCTCGCTGATAATTTCGGTTCTTATTGTATGGCTTAGGCATATAGGAAACGGCCACTTCTTCAGATGGATATTTGCTGGGACAGGCACTGCAGCCGTTATCGGCTGGGTTGTCCTGTATATTCTGAAATGGTCCGGTCCCAAGAAAGAAAGCTTTACAGGCTGGACTATGGCATTGTGCTTTATCCTGGAGATTCTATTTCTGATATGGCTGAGAAAGGAAAGAAAGCTTTATACGGGACAGATCAATGGAGCTCGATTTCTGTGGGGCAGAGGTAGAGCGGGGAAAATATTTATTTTCCTCACTGCTGCTTTCATGACAATGCTGCCGCTGATACGTATCCTGCAGTTTCCAAGCAGCATATTCATCCAAACCTACAGCGTGGTCAACACTGAGCTTATTCTTAAGTTCACTGGCGGCTTGCTCGGGCTGGTATTCAGCTTCCTCTTTGGAATGTCCTTTCTAAGAAGCACACGTACACTTTCAGCCCGTAGTTCCGTGGCTGGAAGTGTATTGCTACTAGGAGCAATGATGCTTAACCAGATCTTTACCGTCGCGCAGATTCTATTCGCCAGAGGCGTATTTCCGTTAACTCCACTCACGATGAAGATCCTGATTCCTATCATCAATAATATGGATAAATACCTTTACGTGCTGCTGGGAGCTTCATTCATTTGGACCGTGACAGTCTTATTGTCGTTTAGGAGAAGAAAAGAAAAACTCTCGGGGGAGTGGAATCCTGCGGTTCAGCGAAAATTCAAGGCACGTGTACGCAATGACAAGCGCTGGCTGGCTTCTATTGCCGGGCTGATGGTTCTTGTCCCTTCATTGCTCGGCGTGGAGGCGGTTCTTGCGAGCCAGACCGTTGAATTATCCCCGGCGGAGCCGGTTACTCCCGATGCGAGCCAGCAAATTGTGATCCCGCATACGTCCGTGGATGACAGGAATCTACACCGGTTTGGGTATACGGCTGCTGATGGCACTATTGTAAGGTTCATTATTATCCGCAAATCCGAAACAATGTACGGAATTGGCTTTGATGCCTGCAAAATCTGTGGGTCTTCGGGCTATTACCAGAAGAATAATAAGGTGATTTGCCGAAAATGTGATGTCATCATGAATATTTCAACGATCGGCTTCGAAGGTGGATGTAATCCGATACCGCTTGCTTATCATATGGATAAAGGTAATCTGGTCATTGCCAGCAGTGATTTGGAGAAGGAAACCGCCACTTTTCATCAGGAGGATCTCTTCCAGCATTAAGGTAGGACGGCGTAAAAGATTGGGGATGGAATAATGTTTTTTCGAATGCTCGCCAAAGCGTTTACTGTGGGTTTTAAAGGGAAAATTCTGCTAATTGTTACGATTGCCTTTGGGGCATCCCTCGCTACAGCTATGCTGAATGTATCTCTGGATGTGGGAGATCAAATGAACAGGGAACTTAAAACCTACGGCGCCAATCTGCAGGTCATCCCCAAAATGGATGCATTGCCTGCGGAAATAGACGGGGTGGACTTCAATCCGCTGGCCGACAGAGAGTTCATTGATGAGCAAGAACTTCCTAAGATCAAAACGATCTTTTGGGCCTATAATATCGTTGCCTTTACTCCTTATCTGGAAGCCTCCGCCAATTTGGATAAGATGAACCACCCAGTAGCGGTGGTCGGCACCTGGTTTAATAAAGATCTGGATCTTCCTACGGGGGAACAGATTAATACGGGAATCCGGCAGCTCAAAACATGGTGGCAGGTCGAAGGGGAATGGGTTAAGGACGATGACAGTAACACTGCGCTGGTAGGCACAGCACTGGCTGGCAAGCTGGGGCTATCACCCGGACAGATACTGGAGGTCAATATCGAAACTGGCGGGGTCAGCAAGAGTCTGCCACTGAAAGTAACAGGAATCTTAAGTGGCGGGGGAACGGATGATGATAAAATCTTCGTATCCCTAAGCACCCTGCAGCAAACGACGGGGCTTGCAGGTAAGGTGGGCAGAGTTGAAGTAAGTGCGCTGACGACCCCGGAGAACGAGCTGGCGCGAAGAGCGTCGTTGAATCCGGAGCGGTTGTCAGCCAAAGATTACGAGACCTGGTATTGTACCGCCTATGTCAGTGCCATAGCCTATCAGATTGAGAAGGCTTTGCCTGGATCAGAGGCTAAGGTGATCCGGCAGGTTGCCGAATCCGAAGGGATGATTCTGACCAAGATCCAGCTGTTGATGTTTATACTTACCGCCGCTGCTCTGATTAGCTCCGGGCTCGGTATATCCGGACTGATGACAACTAAGGTACTGGAAAGAAGCAAGGAGATCGGACTGATGAAGGCGCTGGGGGCACAAAGCTCTGAAGTACTGCTGTTATTTGTAATGGAAGCTGTGATCTCCGGCATTGCAGGCGGACTTATAGGTTACGGAGCTGGTCTCGGTTTTGCTCATATCATTGACCGGACTGTATTTGATACCTCGCTTACGTTCAAGGGGTTGGTTCTGCCGCTTGTCCTGCTACTGTCTGTGCTGCTTACCTTAGCCGGAAGTTTCTCGGCAATGCGGATGGTTATCCGGCTTCAGCCTGCCAACGTAATGAGGGGTGGGAGATAAGTGTATGCGTAAATCAACGATGTTCATTAGAATGTTAGTCAGCTCTTTTCAGCAAAGAAAATCAAGAATGTTAATCGCTTTGTTCGCCATCATTGTCGGAACTGCGGTGATCTCAGGATTACTCAGCGTATACTATGATATCAACATTAAGATGGGGATGGAGTTCCGCTCCTATGGTGCGAATCTAATCCTCACACCAACCTCGGAATCAGGGGACAAGGTATTTTCGGTGAGCACCACACAGGAGATTGCCGGCGTATTCCCTCAGAAGGATGTAGTTGGATACACGTCAAATCTCTATGGTCTGGTGAAAATTAATTCTCGCAGACTCGTGGTAGTCGGAACCTGGTTTGATCAGATCTCCAAAATCACTCCATATTGGGAGATTACAGGAACGATGGATACAGACCGGAACGCTTCCGGTACGGTGCTTGTCGGAAAAGCTTTAGCCGAGAAGCTGGGTTATAAGATCGGAACGGTGCTCCCGCTGAAAGACGAAGTGTCAGGCAGAGAGCAGAAGGTTTCAGTAACAGGCACTATTAGCAGCGGGGGGACGGAAGACAATCAAATTTTCATCAACCTTGCGGATGCCCAGAAGCTTTTTCATCAGGAAGGTCTGGCAAACGCTGCTTACTTCAGTGTTACAGGGGAAGGCTTGGATGCTGCCGCCTCAGCAGTGAATATGAAACACCCCCAAATGAAGCTTAGTCCGATTAAGCAAATTTCTGGATCCGAGGCAGTTATGCTTAATAAAATCAGTTCGCTCGTCTATATCGTCGTTGTGATTATTCTCTTGTCCACTTTATTGTGCGTAGCCACCACGATGATGACGATGGTTATGGAGCGAAAACAGGAAATCGCCTTGAAAAAAGTACTGGGCGCCCAGAATAAAGCCCTTTCTCTAGAGTTCCTGAGCGAAGCTGGAGTGCTTGCGTTGGCGGGTACACTTGCAGGTCTGATCTTCGGCTATTTTTTGGCCCAGATTATTGGTCAGAGTGTATTCCATTCTGCCATAACTTTCCGCTGGGCAGTGGTTCCGCTTGTCACAGTTACTGCATTGCTTGTAGCCGGGCTAGCTTCTCTGATTCCGCTCAGATCCGTCATCGGTATTGAGCCGGCTGTTGTGCTCAAAGGGGAATAAGACAGAAAGGGGTATGGACAATGAGTATTCTGGAAATCTCCGGAATGAGCAAGAAATATGGCAGTTTACATGCCTTGAGGGACATCACATTTTCTGTGGAGCCAGGAGAATGGCTGTCGATCATGGGATCCTCCGGTTCGGGAAAGAGTACGATGCTCAATATGATCGGACTCATGGACAAACCAAGCAGCGGTCAGGTGAAGATTGACGGGATTGCCACCAGCTCGATGAGTTCCAGGAAACTGACGGAAATCCGTAAAGATAAAATCGGACTGGTATTCCAGCAGTTCCATCTGATCCCTCACCTTACGGCACTAGAGAATGTAATGGTTGCCCAGTATTATCACAGTATGCCTGATGAGAAAGAAGCAGCTGCGGCACTGGCCAGAGTAGGCCTGGAGGGCCGGGCCCGGCATTTACCCCGGCAGTTGTCTGGCGGGGAACAGCAGCGGGTATGTATAGCCAGAGCACTGATCAACTACCCGGCGCTGATTCTGGCTGATGAGCCTACAGGGAATCTGGACGAATCTAATGAGAAAATTGTGCTGGAGCTATTCCAGGAGCTGCATAGAGAAGGACACACGATCATTATGGTCACGCATGCGCCTGAGGTGGGTGAACTGGCCGAACGGCAAATCCGGCTGGAACACGGGATCATCAAGGAGATTCGCACGCCAAATAAAATCGGAAATTTTGCATAGTATCCTGATGGACAGAAGGAGGCTGTCATTCAATGAATATTGTTGATAAGGTCGAGCAAATAAGCAGGCAAATGACAAGCAAAAGCTACAGGTTTACCAAGCATCGGGAAACCGTTGTCCGGGCATTACTAGAGCATGAATTCCGCCGTCCCAGTGCAGAGGATGTCTTCAATTATCTGCGAAAATTATCCTCCAAGATTGCCCGGGCGACTGTGTACAGGACCTTGGAGCTTTTAGCCGAAATAGATATCGTGTTAAAAATAAATATGGATGATGGAGTGACTCGTTTCTATTTTCGCGGTGATGAGTACATAAATCATTACCTATTATGCGCAACATGCGGAAATGTAGAAAAGATACAGGAAGATTGGTTATCGGAAGTGAAGAAACGTTTAGAACAAGAGTATGATTTTCAAGTGATAGACCATCTTTTAATCTTTAAAGGTATTCACGAGACTGGCTTGCATACAGACATTGAGCGCTTAACTTGGGCTCATTGTTCTTGTACCAATGATGACAAATTACGTGCTCATTGAATCGATCTGAGAGCTTCTTCCTATTCACATTTTTATATTTGGCGATTCATGCTCCAAGTGATGCAAAGTTGGCGGTGTTTAATGAAGACGTCACACAGGAATTGATGCATAAATTCAAGGAACTATTAGTGGAAACCTTAAAGATAGTTTTTCACAACAAAGTTAGTCCTGATAATCAAGAAAACCTTGATTTATCAGGACTTTTTACTATGAACACAGATCAGGCAGTGATTAAACGCATCTGGAACTGAGAGCAAATCTAAGAATTCGATGCAGGGGGGCAATTATTGTTTGTTACTGCCGGTGAAGGTTATTATCAGGCTGAAGGGGAACCCGCACAACGATTAAAAGCAGGGGACGTTGTAAACATTCCGGCCGGTGTGAAACATTGGCATGGTGCAGCAGATGATTCCTGGTTTCTTCACTTAGTAGCTGCAAGTGACCCAGGCAAAACAGAAAATGAATGGTTTGAACCTGTAAATGATGAGCAGTATGATTATTTATTTTGTAAATATTTATGATATTTTTCGGGAACATTCTCTATTGGTATTTTATCGTGAATAGCGCATGTTCCAGCTTTTTTTGCTGTTTCATAATACCAACTTTTGTAATTTAACATATCTAGCATCTCTTGCATTTCTGTCATCTGCTTTATCACAGCATCCCGCTGCAATTCCATGATGGATAAACGCTCATCTATCGTAGAATCACCCTCCGTGCAACAATCCATAAAATGTTTTATTTCTTTGATAGGCATGCCTGTTTTTTTTAGACATTCAATAATTTTTAGCCATGATAAGTCTTCATCTTTAAACACACGCATACCACCGCCGGATCGTTCTAAGAATGGAAGTAATCCCTCTTTATCATAATATCTCAAAGTTGAAGCAGCAACATCAAGTTGTTTTGCCACCTCACCAACTGTATAAATCATTCTATCTCCTCCAAAAAAAAATATTAAAAAAGCATTGACTTAAAGTTAACTTTAAGTTGTACATTTATTTAGAACTCATTAATTACAGTTTAACACAAACAATTTTATAATTGAATGGAGGAATATAGTTAAGGAACAAGGTGCAGGAATTTATGCGCAAGCAATTGCAGAGCGCGGATTTCTATCTGTCGCATTTGATGAATCTTATACCGGAGAAAGTAGGGGTCTTAGCTCTATTACTGAGAAATTATATAGTTGCTGTCAAAGCACATAACCATTCACACAAATTAGAATTGCGGAGGTACTACAAATGATTAAAGTAAATGCACGTGCTTCATTTAGTTCAGAAGGTCCATTCAAACTGACCACGATTGAGCGGAGAGAGATCCAAACGCATGATCTCCTTATTGAGATTAAATACGCCGGGATTTGTCACTCTGACATTCACACAGCTCGCGGTGAATGGGGGCCGGTAAAATACCCTCTGGTTCCAGGACACGAAATCGCCGGCATTGTCGCTAAGGTTGGTTCGGGGGTCACAAAGTATGTCGTTGGTGACCGTGTAGGGGTAGGCTGTATGGTCGACTCCTGCGGAGAGTGTGCTAACTGCCATAAGGGAGAAGAGCAGTATTGCCTCAATGGAATGACAGGTACTTATGGTGCTATGGACAGATATGGACAATATACGCAGGGTGGTTATTCCACACACATCGTCGTAACCGAGGATTTTGTTGTTCGAATTCCGGATGGTATTGAATTAGACGCGGCAGCTCCGCTGCTCTGTGCCGGTATCACGACGTACTCACCGCTGCGCCACTGGGGAGCAGCACCTGGCAAAAAGATCGCTGTTGTTGGACTAGGCGGACTTGGACACTTAGGTGTTAAGATCGCACATGCCATGGGAGCAGAGGTTACGGTATTATCACAATCATTGAAGAAGAAAGAAGACGGTTTGAAGCTTGGCGCGGACCATTATTATGCCACAAGTGATCCGGAGACGTTTAAGCAATTGGCTGGTTCCTTCGACCTCATTGTGAATACAGTGAGTGCTAAGATTGATATTAGTGCCTACCTTTCGTTGCTGGCGCTGGACGGTACACTAGTGAATGTTGGTGCTCCTGCTGAGCCATTATCAGTAAACGTATTCTCACTTATCGGTCACCGTCGGACGTTTGCCGGATCGATGATTGGCGGAATTCGCGAAACGCAGGAAATGCTTGATTTCTGTGCCGAACACGGCATTGCCCCTGAAATTGAGGTTATCAACGCTAATGTGATTGATGAAGCCTGGGAGCGCGTACTGGCATCAGATGTCCGGTATCGCTTTGTGATTGACATCAGCACGATGGGGAATGAATAACGATTCATCATGGCATAGATAATTAGAGCACGCCTAGGCGCGCGAGTTTTAACAGGGCTATATAACAAATGCTCGATCTATTTTTGTAATTAATAATACAATATTTGGTCGAAATATTTACACAATAAATCCCCCGTGATTCGGGGGATTTTGTTGTGTTAGGAAGGGGAATTTGTACATACCTATGTTTTCTGGTGGAACCAAGATTTCAAGCTTTAGGACAATAGTCCATACAGAGATAGGGGGAAGTGCATATCATGGATCTGTATGATGTTGATGCAAAGGGGGTAAAGCAAATGAGCGAATGTGGAAACAATGGGGGTGGTATTTTCACTTCAACTACTACAATTCTGGTACTTTATATTCTGTTAGTGATTATTCTGAAAACATTTTAGTTGAAGAAGTTGAAAAAAAAGAGAGTCTACACGGTTGTAGGCTCTCTTTCGCTTGCTAAGTGTATAGGAGCGTTATAACCAGTAACTCATACAGAACAAGGGTAAGAATCGCTTCATCGGTAGGACTTCCAAAGAAAGCGCGTTGTCCTCCATAATTCCGTGTGGCCAAATGAATTAGACCCCGGTCGCAGCCTATAATTCTTCCGGTGACGACTTGACCATCTAATGTTTCTACTCGAACCCACTGATTTGCATGTTGTCTACAGATTTCATGTAAATGATGTCTGACGGTTCTCAAACTTTGGACATAATTATTGTCCGCATGATACAGGACTCGTTGCTGTGGCCCCATTTGTAAACCCATAATTCGCACTACCTTCCTGTATAAAGTAATACATAGTATGCCTAAGGTACCAACCCGTTACATAATAATGGGTTCAAATGATCATATTAACACTAATTCAGGAGAACGGGGGACTATGCATTGATTTTTCTAGGCATTTTCATTCTAGCTATTTACATTTAATATTACTTACTATGATCGACGCGTTGATATTACCACTACGGCTTTTAACCTGATTTGAAAGATTCATGCTTATGTTGGGCAGCTTGTAGACAGAGGATTAATTTCGGCAACACATAATGGGAAGGATTCGTACCCTTACCATTAACAGAGTCTTCAAATTCTGCTATACATGCATATATATCAGGAATTCGGCAGGAATGGGGGAACTATTACAATGAGTTCATTAATTTCGGTCTTGCTTGTCGATGATGAGCCGCTAGCACTCGATAATGTATACCACTGGGTTCCATGGAGGTCTACGGGAACTTCAATCCATTACTGAAGAGGTTCTTTGATTCTCTGGAGGACAACTATCTGAAAGATCATTCACTGGAGCAGGTTGCTTCACATATGTATATCCCAAACTATACCACCAAGAAGCAATAGCAAAAATGATACATGGATCGTAGGTGCTATCTTTTCAGAGTTGAAACCGTGTGTCCAAATCCACAAGATTACGAGGCAGTGTTAAAACTAGCGACAATCAACAGTTGTAGAGAACAGGGCAGCTTACAACTTGAAATAAGCGCTTCAGAGAAGCTGTCCATATGAAAAATTAAGATCAATTTTATTTTAAAGACGTTGTGGATTTGTAACCAATACGTATCACCCATGCTTTAAAAGAAAAAACTGATGATTGTAAACGATTGGGAATTACTACTCCTGTGAATATGTGGGGCTTGACTTGATGAAGAAGTGATTCGTAGGGGAAATATAATGTAGGCAGATTTGTGTCATTTGGTAGAAGCTCACATGTAAAAGGACCAGAACATATCTTTTGCCGCTAGAAGCAGTGGGTGGTTCAAACGAGACTTTTTGATGTTTAGCAATTCATAATCAATTGCAAATTGTGTTATTGATTTTGAAGTTCACCTTTTGATCGGGCGTCGTTATAATACATTGAACATGAAATTATTATCCTAGAATTTAGTTGTTATTCGATAACTGATCATATGACCCCCACGTAGTTCCCTTCATTTTATCCCTCACAAGGTGCTGAACAAGATATTGCGCATCCTGCTCGAAATTGTCATCGTGCAGGCACCTTTTTTCTGGATCATAAATAGTATTATAAGACCGTCTTGAGGACTGTTGCTCGAGTGCGTCCCAAGCCATACGTCCCAGCAGTATAAGCCTTGGTTGCCGATTAATTCGACATTCTCGGTGTCGATTATGATGCACATTCGGTTGCTGTAGTTATGGCCGCGCAATGTATGCTACATATCAACCGCCAACTGTTTATCGGCCTATTTCTTTTGTTCCACGTACTAGAGCATTAGCTAGTCAAATCTTTTCGTCGGCCGCTTTTTTAGCGGCAAGCTTGGCGGAATGGAGGATTCCGACGGCTTCTGTTCGATGTTCTTCCAATCAAGGGTGGACCGCACAAATAGCGTGATCAAGTCAAAAGATGCTTTTTGAAACACGGAAGATATTACAGTACATGATTCCGTATACTAAGGAGATTATCGATTAGCCATTGACTTACGCACCATATAGAAGCAGAGGAGAGCAGCCAGGCGCTTTTACGTCGGCTTCTTTTTTTGGCAGGAAAATGCAAAAAAAATTAAACTTTTTAAACAAGAAACTACATTGTTTCAGCGTGACAACTATAATAAGATGATCTCGAATAACATTTATTAGAAGAATTATGTATATTATCCATGTCGAAAGGAGAGCGGAGTACCTGCTGAGTTTTTTATCATATCTTCGGAGACGATTACAATTAATATTATGGAGGTATATTGATGTTAAAAAAGCTCTCGGTTTTTGTATTAACGTTTGCCTTATTGCTGGGCTGTCTGCCCATGATGTCTGTGTATGCTGCGAATAGTGCAACTGCAAAACTTCCGGGGAATTCCAATCCGCTGATGGACCATAA
Source organism: Paenibacillus wynnii (assembly GCF_030812855.1). Lineage (GTDB taxonomy): Bacteria > Bacillota > Bacilli > Paenibacillales > Paenibacillaceae > Paenibacillus_AQ > Paenibacillus_AQ wynnii_A. The sequence continues at coordinate 72,103 of NZ_JAUSTK010000021.1, read as the reverse complement.
ACTGGGAGCCGATCCTTTTGCATTAACCTATAACGGAAGAGTCTATGTGTATATGTCTAGCGATGCGTATGTTTATAACAGCGACGGGTCAATTAAAGATAATGACTTCAGCGCGCTGAATAAAATCAATGTCATCTCGTCAGCAGATATGGTGAACTGGACAGACCATGGTGCCATTCCGGTCGCAGGAGCCAATAATTCCAATAATGGAGCCGGTATTGCCAAATGGGCCTCCCTCTCATGGGCACCTTCAGTGGCAACGAAAAAGATCAATGGCGTAGATAAGTTCTTCCTGTATTTTGCAAATGGAGCCTCAGGAATTGGCGTGTTAACCGCTAACTCTCCGCTTGGACCATGGATAGATCCGCTCGGCAAAGCGCTTGTTACTACCAGCACAGCCGGAATGTCCGGAGTGACATGGCTGTTTGACCCCGCAGTATTGGTGGACGATGACGGTACCGGATATCTGTATTGTGGGGGAGGCATACCCAATACCTCGGATGCAGCATCCATTGCCAATCCCAAAACAGCACGAGTGTTAAAATTAGGTACAGATATGACCAGCATTGTTGGAAGCGCAACCACAATCGATGCGCCTTACATGTTTGAAGATTCAGGAATTCACAAGTACAACGGCAAATACTATTACTCTTATTGCATCAATTTCTCCGGCACGCATCCGTCAGCCTACCCGGCAGGTGAAATCGGATATATGGTGAGCAGCAGTCCTACGGGCCCTTTTACGTATACTGGACATTTTCTGAAAAATCCATATACCTTCTTTGGAGTCGGCGGGAATAATCACCATGCGGTATTCAACTTTAATAACCAATGGTATGTCGTGTACCATGCCCAGACTGTCAGCAAGGCGCAACTGGGAGATGGAAAAGGTTACCGGTCCCCGCATATTAATAAGCTCGTGCATAATTCCGATGGAACTATCCAAGAGGTTCAGGGAGACATGGCGGGCATCGCCCAGATTGCCAATCTTAATCCATACATCAGGGTCGAAGCTGAAACCATCGGCTGGAATGCAGGCATTGCAACCGAGGCTACTCAGGCTGCCGGCGGACCGACAAGCAATATGGATGTAACCAGTATTAACAATGGAGACTGGGTTGCTGTAGGCAATGCGGACTTCGGTTCCAGCGGAGCCAAGACGTTCAAAGCGAATGTGGCTTCCACCGTAGGCGGCAAAATAGAAATCCGGCTGGACAGTACAACGGGTAAGCTCGTTGGAACGCTTAATGTCCCTTCTACTGGGGGAACACAAACATGGCATGAAGTAGAAACCACGGTCAGCAACACCACGGGAGTTCACAAGCTGTTCCTAGTGTTCACCGGATCAGGCACCAGCAACCTGTTTAATTTCGATTACTGGCAGTTTACAGCCAATACGGCTTCCACCGGAACAAGGGTTGAAGCTGAGAATATGACCCTTAGCGGTACCTACGCCGGAATTATCAGTACTCCTTTCAATGGGGTCGCTTTATACGCCAATAATGATTATTCTGCATACAATCAATATTTTGCCAACCCGACCCATAGTATTTCAGTCCGGGGGGCTTCGAATAACACCAGCACCGCCAGAGTAGATTTGCAAATCGGAGGCACGACAGTCGGTTCCTTTTACTTCACCGGAACTACGCCGACAGTCCAAACCTTGTCTAATCTCACCCATGCCACCGGAAGTCAGGAGGTAAAACTAATCGTAACCACCGATAACGGGGCCTGGGATGCTTATGTGGATTATATAGAATACAATTAACGGTTGGGGCTTGTGATCTTACGAAAAATCAGGAGGGTTACTGCGTGGATTACTGCTGCAGGACAATGATATTCCAAGTCCGCATTCGTTGATGTAGTGAATGAACCGTTGCATGCCAAGCCGTCCTACTGCAATGCGATTGGCGGTGACGAAGACCAGAGGACTGATTGACGGCATCGGAATTCATTGCCATCAGTTCAATATGGACACTGTAACTACAGCTACAATGAATACCGTGTTGAATAAGATGTCCCCAACTCTGGTTTTCCTATTTACGTGTCCGAACTGGATATAACTGGCGACGATAGTACACAGCTAGCCATATATAAGGAGAAATTCCCTGTTCTGTGGGAGAATTCAGCTGTTAAAGGCGTGACACTCTGGGGCTACATTCAAGGTCAGACATGGATATCCAACACTCATTTGCTGAATACCGACAGAACGGAACGTCCGCCGCTGCAGTGGCTGAAACAATATTTTAGCGGCTTCACCGGTGGAGGAACAACATCCAGTGCCTACGCAGATTTTGAATCGGGTACGGATGGGTGGACAGGTTCCAATATTGTTGGTGGCCCTTGGTCAACCACAGCCTGGAGTTCCAAGAACACTTACTCCCTGCAAGTGGATATTGCGATGACTGCCAACTCCCAGCATACCGTTTCAAAAATCGTCAACGCGAATTTCTCAGGACATACTAAATTGAAGGCAACAGTACATAGATCCGAGTTGGGGGGGATATGGTACGGGATTAGGCGTGAAATTATACTTCAAACATGGAAGCGCCTATACGTTTACGGATAGCGGTTGGGCGACCATAGGCAAGAGTGGAACCATCGACCTGACGTTAGACTTGACAGCAGTCAATGCCGCCGATATCAGAGAGTATTGAATCCAATTTGTCGATGCCAGTAATTCCTCCGGTCAAGCTTCTGTGTACGTGGATAATGTGTATTTGTCTAACTGATTTGTAATTTCCGATAGGGGGTAGGCCAACGAACAGCCTCAGAACCGCTGAATAACGGGCGGTAAGAGGTTGTTTTTTGATTTTATCAGTCTTGTAGAGCAGGAGACTGATCTATCCAGTTCCATTCATTATTTAGAATGAATATACTGACAGCTTGCTCAAACGAATTTCCAAATCACGAAACCCTAGTATTAGCTGGGCTAATTCCATGCAGCGTTCATAGGGCGGATTTAACAGAAGCTCACGAGCAAGCCCGATGAAGTTATCCGGTTTCCCCAGTGCTTTTTCGACTGCAGCCATCATGGACTTATGACAGGGAAACAATATACGATTGTGGGCCAGAATGATTCGGCTGCCGAATAAGACGAGATTACTGACGGCATGCGACAGCAGATAAGGGTCATATTTTTTTATATGTTCTTGTCCTTCGACAGCTCATGATCGGACCACGAACGACAACATTCATCAGGATGTTCAAAGTCTGGAAGGCACCATTTATGAGCATAAAGCGGCCAGAGGTATTATCATGAGGGATTCGGAGATCCTGCGAATAGGACAAGTAGACTGTGAAATTTCGCATAACATAACTACAAAATTAGTTATATAATTCAACCATAGATAATCAAATGTATGGAGGCTACTTTAATGAATGATATGAAAACAGATTGGCAGCCAAGAACCGATGATGAGATGAAGAAGGTAATCGGACAATCGTTAGTTGTACTCCCCGAACTGAACGATGAAGACCTGGTAAGAAACAAAGCGCTTTTATTTAAAGCGTTGGGAGACGAAACCCGTTTGAAGATTATAGGTATTCTTAAAATTCAAGAATCCTGTTTGTGTGAGTTAGTCTCGGGTTTGGGGATTCCTTCTTCTACATTGACTCATCATTTACAGATCTTGGAGCGTGGAGGCATTATCCAATCCAGAAAAGAAAAAAAGTTCACGATATTTTCTCTATCTACAGGTTCAAACATAGACATGTATCTTGAACAAACAGGAAAGTAACAGGTTTATATTATTTTATTGGATACTTTAACTTTTGATTAATACAAAGAGAATCCAAGGAGATGAGCTTTTGAATATACTCGCATGGATATTGGAATGGCTAAACAATCAATTGCTCAGAATGGAGTGGCTTTCGAATCTAGTCAAACTGCTTGTAGAAAAAACATTTGGTTTAAGCATCAAAGTAAGATTGGGAGGCAGCATTCATTTTTTTATATATGATGTTGTTAAGATATTCATATTGTTATCCGTACTAATTTTCCTCATCTCTTATGTGCAAAGCTTCTTTCCTCCTGAGAGAACCCGAAAGATTCTGGGGAGATTCAACGGTTTAACAGCCAATATATTAGGAGCTTTATTAGGAACGATAACACCTTTTTGTTCATGCTCTTCGATACCACTTTTTATAGGCTTTACCAGTGCAGGACTTCCGATAGGGGTTACATTTTCGTTCTTAATTTCCTCCCCACTTGTTGATCTGGCATCTGTTATTTTGCTCGCTAGCATATTCAATTGGAAAATTGCGATAGCTTATGTAATCGTTGGACTTATTCTCGCTGTAATAGGCGGCACTATCATAAGCAAAGCAAAGCTTGAAAAATATGTTGAGCCTTTTGTGTATAGTAATAAAATAATTGATACAGAGCAAGAGGCACTTACAACTTGGGATAGAGTTATTATAAGCAAGGATCAAGTACTCGATATCATAAAAAAAGTTTGGGCTTATATCCTGATTGGAGTTGGTATTGGTGCAGCAATTCATAACTGGATACCGGAAAATATAATCTCTGCAGGGTTGGGTCAAGATAAATGGCATTCCGTGATATTAGCAACTTTAGTAGGTGTGCCCATGTATGCTGATATTTTTGGAACACTTCCCATTGCTGAGGCTTTAGTATTAAAAGGGGTAGGTATCGGGACGGCACTTTCTTTCATGATGGCTGTTACAGCCTTATCTCTTCCATCCATGATTATGTTGAAAAAAGTAGTCAAAATAAAGTTGCTAGTAGTATTCGCAGGGATTGTGACCATAGGAATACTTATTATTGGATATATTTTTAATGCGTTTGGCTACTTGCTTATGTAGAGATCTCGAATATGGAAAATAGGAGAATGATACAAATGATCATTAAAATTCTAGGAACAGGCTGTCCAAAATGCAAGAAATTAGAGGCTAATGCTAGAGAAGCGGTAAAGCAATTGGGGATCGAATCCAGCTTTGAAAAGGTTGAAAACATTCAGGATATCCTGGCTTATGGTGTCATGAGTACTCCCGCACTTGTTATTGATGGACAAATAAAAGTTATGGGAAGAGTTCCCACGGTTGAAGATATTAAAAAATATTTGTGAATTTCATATCCTAATGAGATCCGCGCTAAGCGCGGTTTTTTTATGGATACAATTTCTAGAGAAAACATTATCATTAGACTTTTATTTATGTCTTGATTTGAATGATTTATATATTACAATATAACCATAAGTTTATATACTTAATTGAGAGGTGTTGAAATTTGAAAACCCAATGGGTTGATTTGTTCCCCAAACGAATTTTAATATTGCATTCAGATCGGATGATTAGTAATTTGTTGAGCTATGGATTAATCAACCAGGGTTTTATTGTTCATGAGAGTATCACAAAAATATCAGAGGTGCGTTTGCCGATTTTTGATCTGGTCATTCTAGATGCAGCTTTAAAAAAGGGGGAGGTGAAGGCGTTTAAACAAGAATGGATTACACTTGGTGCTCCGCCTGTTCTGGAGATTATTAGTACTACCCCTCCAACCTTAAAGGATGAATCCTTAAGTAAGTACATTGTGGATCAAATAAAACCCCCAATTGATTTTCCTGAATTAATAGATAAAATCACTTCAATTATCCAAAGAGATATAATTGGCCTTCAACAACTGCAAGTATCCTCACATAACAAGGCGTTTAGAATCAAAGATATTGAGATTTACCCAGAACGTTTTGAAATCAAAAAGAAAAACACTGTTTTGTCGCTTAGAAAAGTAGAACTAAATATATTCATACATCTTGTACAGCATATAGGTATGTATGTAACTGTGAATCAGATGCAGGAGATGTTTAAAGTCGACACCGAAATGGTTTATAGAACAATCCAAAATCATATCTTAAAACTTCGTGAAAAGCTGGATATCTTCCAAGGAGAGATAGAGATACAAACTACAAGAAAAAAAGGCTATCGTTTGATGGTTTATAGCGGGGAGGAGAGTTGACAATGAGATTAACACACCGTTTCCCTTAGATGTCGTTGCCTCTAAAGTTAAGTTATTATTTACACAGATTTAACAAATAGATGAAACTGTTTTAACACTATAATTATATTCTTATATTGTAATATAAAAAAGTTTAAATAGGAGCGATGAGAAGAATGAAGAGGGTCATGTCACTGATTACAATTTTGAGTTTGACTTTTGCTCTAGCAGCATGCGGTAACGGGAATAACGCTGCCAATAATGCAAAAGTAACCAATGGTGCTCAAGAGAATGCAGGCAATACTACAGAGACAGCTGCTTTAACGGGCACGATTGAAATTGATGGTTCCAGTACGGTATATCCTATCACAGAAGCAGTCGCTGAAGAATTCGGTAAAGAGAATAAGGATGTTCGTGTCACCGTAGGTGTATCTGGAACAGGCGGAGGATTTAAACGTTTTGCAGCTGGAGAAACGGCTATCTCCAATGCATCCCGTCCCATTAAAGATGCAGAAGCCGAGTTGGCCAAGACAAACGGTGTTGAATATATTGAACTAGAAGTGGCCTATGACGGATTGTCCGTCCTGGTTAACCCGGAGAATGACTGGGTGGATCACTTAACAACAGCAGAACTTCACGAGATTTTTAAACCAGGTAGTACAGTGATGAAATGGAGCGATGTTCGGAGTGAATGGCCTGCAGAGGACATTAAAATTTTCTCTCCAGGTGCAGATTCCGGTACATTTGATTACTTTACTGAAACAATCAATGATGAGGCGCAAGCTAGCCGTAATGATGCAATGGTGACCTTTAGTGAAGATGATAACACACTCGTTCAAGGTGTAGAAGGCGAAAAATATGCTTTAGGCTATTTTGGATTTGCGTATTATGAAGAGAATAAAGACAAGCTGAAACTCGTTCCAATCGATGGAGGTACAGGTCCAATTTCTCCTTCGGCAGAGACTATTAATGATGGAACGTATGCCCCATTGTCCCGCCCTTTGTACATTTACGTGAACAAGGCTTTTATGGACAAACCCGAAGTCAAAGCATTTGTTGATTATTTTCTGAGTAATGCTGCCGAGTTATCTGAAGAAGTAGGTTATATCCGTTTGCCACAGGAAAAGTACGACGAAGGCGCGGCTAAACTGCAATAATCAGTAATATGAATGTGAGGATAATGTGGTGTTTCTACATTTAAAAATGTAGAGGTGCCACATTTTCCATCTTCATTTTTAGACAAGGAGATCATGTATGAAGCAACCTCTCTCTAACCATCCATTTAATAACCGAAAGCTGCGTATTGCAGAGTATACTATGCCCGTGCTTCTTTTTCTATGTGCCTTTATTTCGGTATTAACCACCATAGGGATCGTATATACTTTATTTTCGGAATCTATCTCTTTTTTTAAGGAAATATCTATGTCTGAATTTTTTACCGGCACGAAATGGGCTCCCCTAATTGCCCCGACAAGCTTTGGCGTGTTACCTCTACTAATGGGGACATTCTTGGTCACCATTATTGCTATGTTAATTGCGCTTCCCATTGGTTTAGCCTCGGCGATCTACTTAAGTGAATATGCTTCAGCTAGAGTGAAAAAAGTGGTGAAGCCTGTACTGGAGGTATTGGCAGGAGTTCCTACAATTGTTTATGGATATTTCGCCTTAAGCTTTATCTCTCCAATACTACAAACTCTAATTCCGGGTGCAGGGTTGTTTAGTGCACTAAGTGCAGGTATAGCAGTAGGCGTAATGATTATTCCAATGATCTCCTCACTTAGCGAAGATGCAATGAGAGCTGTTCCTAAAAGCTTAAGATATGGTGCTTATGCTTTAGGTGCGACTCGACTGGAAGTGGCACTGCAAGTTGTCTTGCCTGCGGCTCTTTCCGGCGTCATCTCTTCCTTCGTGCTGGCCTTCTCACGTGCAATCGGAGAGACAATGATTGTTACCATTGCTGCTGGGGCAACACCGCAAATGACAGGGAATCCTCTCAATAGTATTCAGACGATGACCTCCTATATTGTACAGGTGAGTCTGGGCGACACCCCGCATGGTTCTTTGGCATATGGTTCCATTTTCGCGGTCGGACTTACCTTATTTGTCATTACCTTCTTTTTGAATATACTGGCATCGGCAATTGCCAAACGCTTTAGGGAGGCATATTAATCATGCAAGAACAATTATTTTCCCCAAAAGACCCTCAAGTTCTGAAAGCTGAAAAGCTCCAGATTGCTTCAAGAAGAAAAAAAGATTCCTCCTTAAAGCTGTTGTTCATTGCTGCCACATCGATAGGTATCTTAGCCTTAATATTGTTATTGGCTACCATACTGGTGGATGGATTGAGCTCATTGACACCAGATTTGTTTAAAAACTATCCATCCCGTCGGGCCGCTTCATCGGGGCTGAAGTCTGCATTGGTCGGAACTATTTATATGGTTCTAATTATGGTGCCCATTTCTTTCCTGATTGGAGTAGGGGCCGCAATTTTTATGCAAGAGTATGCCAAAAAAGGCTGGATCACGAAAATAATACAACTCAATATAAGCACATTGGCCGGAGTACCTTCTATTGTCTATGGTATTTTGGGGCTAACTATATTTGTAAGAGGGCTGCAGTTGGATCGAAGTCTGCTCTCGGGGGCTTTGACGATGTCACTACTAGTACTTCCTGTAATTATTGTTTCTGCTCAGGAAGCGATCAAAGCGGTTCCCAATACAAGAAGAGATGCCTCACTTGCTTTGGGAGCGACCAAATGGCAAACGGTGCAGCGTGCAGTACTCCCTTCGGCTTTACCGGGTATACTAACCGGAGTAATACTCGCAGTTTCCAGAGCTATTGGAGAAACAGCTCCATTGGTAATGATAGGAGCATTGACCTATGTCGCTTTCTTGCCCGACAATGTGTTGGATCAGTTCACTGTGATGCCAATTCAAATATATAACTGGATTTCAAAACCTCAGACGGAATTTCATGATCTGGCTGCAGCAGGAATCATTGTGTTACTGGTGATGCTGCTTGTCCTCAACATGATTGCTGTCATTCTGCGAAATAGATTTCAGAAGAACTTGTAAATAAGGAGCTCAATGTGAATGAATGTAATACAAATTGATAAACTGAGTGTATATTATGGTGATCAGCAGGCGCTCAATAATATAAATTTGGGCATCCCCGAGAAATCAATTACGGCTTTGATAGGTCCTTCGGGATGCGGAAAATCAACGTTACTGCGATCGATAAATAGGATGAATGACCAGGTGCCGCTCATGAAAGTCAAGGGAGATATCGTTATTTCAGGAGTATCGATCTATGGCAAAGAGGTTCGTACGGAGATGCTTCGCAAACGAGTAGGCATGGTATTTCAACTACCAAACCCTTTTCCATCAAGTATTTATGATAATATTGCCTACGGTCCAAGACTGCATGGCACAAGAAAGAAGAAGGAGATCGATGAGATAGTCGAGACAAGTCTACGTGCGGCTGCCGTGTGGGATGAGGTTAAGGATAATCTGAAGCAAAATTCCCTAAGTTTATCCGGTGGACAGCAACAACGTTTATGCATTGCCCGGGCATTGGCCGTGAACCCTGATATCCTGCTTATGGATGAATCCACGGCAGCATTAGACCCGCTTTCTACACAGAAGATTGAAGAACTGATCAAGGACTTAAAAAAAGAATATACCATCGTTATGGTAACCCATAACTTGGCGCAGGCTGCCCGGGTTTCTGATCAGACAACGTTTTTGTTGGACGGTGAAGTTATTGAGTTCGCTCCTACGGTTGATCTGTTTTCGACTCCGGTGGATCAAAGAACTGGAAATTATGTTATGGGACGATTTGGTTAAGAACGATATCTGAAAGGAATGGTTGATGATGCAAAAAAGACCTGTACGTTTATATTTTCTTTGTATTCAGAATCGTTGTCGAAGTCAAATTGCCGCTGCCTATGCTAAGCATTATGGAGGGGGAAATGTTATAGCTGAAAGTGCGGGGCTAGAAACAGGCGCTATCCATCCATATACAATAGAAGTGATGAAAGAAGTGGGAATTGATATTTCCGGTGAAATTTCAAAGTCCATTGATATGAAGATTTTTATGCAATCGAATGTAATTGTAAAGTTATGTGAACAACTGAATGAAAAATGTCCTGTCGTTCCATTTGCCATCAAAAATGTTCAATGGGATGTAGCTGATCCTTTAACCGCTGAAGACCAATTAGAAGAAGTGAGAGCTACACGCGATCAAATTCGGCTGAAAATATTTGAATTGTTCAGAGAGCTTAATATACCTGTTAACAATTAGTAGATCGACTCAATTAGGGAATATTTCCTAACATATTTATAGTGAGAATTGTGAAATATATTATGAGACAGTATGGTTAATAATAACGTTCCCTTTTAGTTACAGCGCGGAAATATTTAAGCCTTTCTTGATTTAAAACAAAATGAACATATAATATATTAGTGTATAGTTATATTTCATTTGTTTGTACCATTGAGAGGAATGTGCTTATGTTCAACATGGAAATGGCCGAAAAGCTTAAATTATTGGGTGACAAAACCAGACTTACAATACTCGGACTGCTCAAGGATAAAGAATGGTGCGTATGTGATTTAGTGGAGATCTTAAATATGTCGCAACCCGGAGTGAGCCAACACTTAAGAAAGTTAAAAGCACAAGGTATAGTCAATGAAACTAGACGCGGGCAGTGGGTATATTATTCTTTAAATGTGGTGGATAAACCCTATATACAAACTATTCTTAATGAATTGCCTGATACTCAAACCCTACTATCCTTGTTGAAACAAAATTATACTAACGCTTCTTGTCCTTAAAGAATTCTGCACTTGAACATATAAGTGAATAGTTATATAATGATTTGGTGAGAGGGGGATGTAACATGAGCTTTGCTTTGAATGATTTAGACGAAGTATCACAGACGTTAAAACTTCTAGGGGATAAGACAAGGCTAACGATGATGAAGTTGCTTGAGAAGCAAGAATGCTGTGTATGCGAACTTGTTGAAATTTTTAAAACGAGTCAGCCGTCAGTTAGCCAGCATTTGCGGAAACTAAAGGACGCCGGTCTAGTTAAGGAAAATCGTAAAGGTCAATGGATTTTTTATTCGGTTAATCCTAACTGTACTCAGAATGAATTAATTCAAAAGTTGATTGCCTTCGTTCCTTCCCAAGATCATGAATTGGAAGAACTCGATAAAAAAGGCTTAAGGATTTCATGTGACTAACATTCTGTTAAAGAACTAGGGAGATTATTAATAGGGGAGACTGATCAATGTGAGCCAAAAGGTCAAGAAGTTATCGTTCTTGGATCGTTATTTAACACTATGGATCTTTGCAGCAATGGGACTGGGGATTTTGATTGGCTTTTTAGTGCCTAACTTTTCGGAAGGCTTGTCGAAGATGCAGGTGGGATCGACTTCAATTCCTATAGCTGTGGGATTAATTCTCATGATGTATCCTCCGCTTGCCAAAGTGAAGTTTGAGAAACTAGGAAGAGTATTTAAGGATTGGAAGGTTCTCCTTCTTTCCTTAGTACAGAACTGGATTATTGGTCCTGTTTTAATGTTTTTTCTGGCGATACTATTCCTGAGCGATATGCCGGAATACATGATCGGTTTGATCATGATTGGTTTGGCTAGATGTATTGCTATGGTACTTGTCTGGAGTGACCTGGCAAAAGGCGATCCGGAATATACGGCAGGTTTGGTAGCATTTAACTCTGTATTCCAAATTATTTTTTATTCTGTGTTTGCTTATTTATTCATAACTGTATTTCCTGGATGGTTCGGTATTCAGGGAGCAGTAGTAAATGTTACGATGGGACAAATTGCAGAAAGCGTAATGATTTACCTTGGTATTCCCTTTGCTGCTGGAATTTTTACACGGGTGATTGCTTTGAAGACTAAGGGTGAGGATTGGTTCGAGAAGGTGTTTTTACCAAAGATTGGACCTCTTACCTTAATTGCACTCTTGTTCACTATAGTTCTCATGTTCTCTCTTAAAGCAGATTTGATGATTGAGCTGCCAATGGATGTTGTTAGAATCGCTATACCGTTATTAATCTACTTTGTGATTATGTTTTTCCTATCCTTTTGGATGTCCAAAAAAGCCGGAACTTCTTATCCGGTAGCAGCTTCTCTTTCTTTTACAGCAGCCAGCAACAACTTTGAATTGGGGATTGCTGTGGCAATCGGTGTTTTCGGACTAAACTCAGGCGCAGCATTTGCAGCTGTCATTGGACCGCTTGTTGAGGTGCCTGTTCTTATTGGGCTAGTGAACGTCTCTTTATGGCTCGGGAAGAAGTACTTTAGCAAACCGTCACTTGTTTCCTAAGACATTGTTATCATTACTTTCAATATAAAGGAGATTATTTAACATGGACAAGAAAACAATCTACTTTTTGTGTACAGGAAACTCATGCCGGAGCCAGATGGCTGAGGGTTGGGCGAAGAAATACCTAAGTGATGAGTGGAATGTTTACAGTGCTGGTATTGAGGCCCACGGTCTAAATCCAAAAGCTGTTCAAGCGATGAATGAAGTAGGCATTGATATTTCGGGTCAAACCTCGGATATTATAGATCCGCAGCTATTGAATAATTCAGACCTCGTCATTACATTATGTGGAGACGCTGCTGATAAATGTCCAATTACTCCACCACAAGTAAAACGTGAACACTGGGGATTTGATGATCCGGCCAAAGCGCAAGGAACAGATGAAGAAAAATGGGCCGTATTCCAGCGGGTTCGTGATCAAGTAGGCGAACGTATCAAACAATTTGCTGAAACTGGCGAATAATAAACAATACAGCCGGGAAATCCCCGGCTGTATTTCTAAGTAAAGGAGATGATTTCATGAAATCCATTGAAATTTACGATCCGGCAATGTGCTGCTCCACCGGAGTTTGCGGCCCTGTCGTTGATCCTGAATTAATTCGTATGTCCGCTGTGGTTCATAATCTGAAGAAGCAAGAAGTGAATGTCTCCAGATATAACCTGACCAGTGAGCCAGATGCTTTTGTATCGAATGCTGCAGTCAGACAATTATTGACTGACGAAGGTCCGGAAGTTTTACCTATTATTTTTGTTGATGGGAAAGTAGCTAAGAAACAGAGTTATCCAACCAATGAAGAGTTAGAGCAGTGGACAGGAATCGCCGCATCTGAACTGATTGCCAAGCCTCGAATTCGTCTTGAAATAAAGACGAATTCACAATAAAGGAAAGAAGGCGAAACATGTCCACTTTGTTTGATCCACTTACAATATTGCGTACACCCTACCTGTTCTTTACAGGCAAGGGTGGAGTAGGTAAAACCTCAACAGCCTGTGCAGCGGCAGTAGTACTGGCCGACTCAGGGAAACGGGTTCTGCTTGTAAGCACCGATCCAGCCTCTAATCTTCAGGATGTTTTTGGCACCCAGCTTTCCAACCATCCGACTCCCATTAAGGGTGTTCCTAATCTATTTGCAGCCAACTTAGATCCGGAGACCGCCGCCGAAGAGTACAAGGCGAAAATGGTAGCTCCTTACCGGGGAGTCTTGCCGGATTCGGTGGTCGCTTCTATGGAAGAACAGTTATCTGGGGCGTGTACGGTAGAGATTGCAGCATTTGATGAATTTACGACACTACTGACCAACGACCAATTGAAGTCTCAATTCGATCATATTTTGTTTGATACCGCACCAACAGGACACACCCTACGACTCTTACAGCTCCCTTCGGCTTGGAGTGGTTTCCTGGATGATAGTACGCATGGAGCTTCGTGTTTGGGTCCCCTGGCGGGGCTCGAGGCCAAAAAATCACTATATCAAGAGGCGGTTCAATCCTTGTCAGATGGTACTCAAACGACTCTGATTCTGGTCTCTCGTCCGGAGCAATCGCCATTACTGGAAGCCGCACGCGCATCTTCTGAACTGAAAGGTACTGGGATTGAAAATCAACTACTCGTGATTAATGGGATTCTTAGTTCCTCTTTTAACGAAGATTTAGTATCCAAGGGTTTTGTTGATCGGCAGCAGAAGGCGTTAACACAAATGCCTGCCGAACTTCAGTCTTTGGATAGCTACCATATCCCCTTAGCTCCATTTAATGTGACAGGATTAGAAAACTTGCGTGCATTTTTCGTCCCCGTTCAAGCGACTGCTGATCATTTACTCCCAGTAGAAGTGGACGTTGCAATCCCATCACTTGAGTCTTTAATTACGGATTTAGAATCTGATGGGATTCGAGTAATCTTTACTATGGGTAAAGGTGGTGTGGGCAAAACTACCGTAGCATCCGCTATTGCTGTTGGATTGGCCGAACGAGGACACCGGGTCCATCTCAGTACAACAGATCCGGCAGCTCATCTGGAGTATGTTTTTGGTGACAATTCGGATCAAATAACCGTTAGCCGAGTTGACCCAAAGGTGGAGCTTGAAAAATATCAGCAAGAAGTGATCAGCCAAAATGCGGATTCCCTCGATGATGAAGGTCTGGCCTTTTTAGAAGAGGATTTAAGATCACCATGCACCGAGGAAATTGCCGTTTTTCGTGCATTTGCCGATTTGGTAGAGCGATCTGAAGATGAGATTGTCGTTATTGATACGGCACCGACTGGACATACCTTGCTATTGCTGGATGCAACTCAGGAATATCATAAAGAAATCGCTCGTTCCTCCGGCATCGTTCCAGAATCTGTACAGCATTTATTGCCTAGACTACGGGATCAGAAAGAGACGAGCGTCGTCATTGTCACGTTAGCGGAGGCCACTCCAGTTTATGAAGCATCGCGTCTGGAAAAGGATCTGAAGCGTGCAGGGATTCCTACGAAATGGTGGGCGATCAATCAGAGTTTTGCTGCGGCAGGAACAACTGATCCTGTGCTTAGCGGGCGAGCTCATGCCGAACTAGAATGGATTCAAAAGGTACTTTACAAAGCTGAGGGGCATGCCATAATTATTCCTTGGGAGCCGGATGAAGTGACGGGATATGAACAACTCAAAGGGCTTTCGGCAAGTATTTCGAAATAGAAAGAGTGAGATCAATGATCATTACGGATGAAGCAAAGATATTCATTGAGAACATGATGAAGGAAGCGGGAGTCTCCACCTTGCGGTTTGGTTATAGTGATGCAGGCTGCTGCGGACCCAGTTACCAGTTATCGCTTGAGAAACCGCAAGCAGATGATACCGTTACCTTGATCAATGAGGTTGAGGTCGCAGTTGATTCCAGAGTGGCTGATCAGATCAGCGGACTTACACTGGATTTTGTGCAAGACGAACAAGGTGCTGGACTAACTATAAGTGGCGGAAGTAACTGCTGCTAGAGACATAGGGGAGAACTATAATGGCAAATTATCATGAACTGATTCCAGGTAAAGTATACATCGGCGGGGAGAATGCACTATTTGAAGCCCTTCAGGAGCAGGAGATATCCGATGTGTTTGACTTAAGAGATACCGGTACTGAGGCAGAAGGCTTTCCTGCTAAGGTAACCCGTCATCATTTCCCGATTGTGGAAGATGAGAGCGGCCAGGAAGGTTCAGTTCAAGCAGCCATCCAGGCGGTTACAGCAGCGGTAAATAGCGGGAAGTCAGTGTATTTCCATTGCGCTGGCGGCCGTAACCGTACAGGCACCGTTGCCACCGGTGTATTGCTGGAGCTTGGATTGGCATCCACGGTGGAAGAAGCGGAAACCTTGGCGAAAGAAAAGCGTCCAGATATCAACATCAAGCAAGAAATGCGTGATGTGTTGAAGGGCTTTTATCCGTCGAAATAAATAAATCCATAAATACAAAGGGGCTATTTCCAGTTGGAGATAGTCTTTTTTTATTAGATTGTTGCAAATTGCAACAGTTGTATGATGCATTTTATTTGTGGAGGGATGATGATTCAAGATCATGGAGAATGAGAAGATTTTCTTTAGAGCTGTAATGGATGGCAAAATTGGCTATGGTTTGTATAAAGGGATTAAAGGTTTATAATATTTCTTCTAAAAGATGAGGTGATATCCATGGAAACAGTTGATTTACTAAGAAATTTAATGAACTTTATCCAGAAGTCCCCTTCCTCAAAATGCGCAGCATCTAGGTAGGGGATGAATGGCTTTTTTTGTTCCAGAACGGAAAAGTAAAAGAAAGTAATGGAAAAAGTATATATGATTTTGATATACTTAGATTACAAACATACGTTCTGGAGGTGACAATACATGTTGCTTAATTATAAATACGAGATTTTTCTAACTATTGAACAACAAGAAATGTTGAATTTATGGCTTGCATGGTGTCGTCAAACCTACAACAGTGCGTTGTTAGATAAAAGTAACCCGTATAAAGCAACAAAGAAAAGTCTTTCCCGTCAAGAACTGCAAAAAATGCAGGTTGAAGATAAAAAGAAGTATGCATTTCTAAAGGAGATGCCTTCTCAACCTCTTCAAGAAGTTTTTTTTCGTCTTGAAAAAGCATTGGAAAAGTTCTTCAAAAAAGAAGCAAAATATCCGAAAATCAAGAGTTCGAAGGATTATTGTTCGCTTACTTTTACTCAATTTGGCATGGCTAAACAATACGATAAAAAATATAACAAGACGCGCACCGTTAGACGCGCTGCGTCTTTAGGTTGTAAAGGTTTGCTCCAAATCTCTGGTTTGGGGCTCATTTCAGTAAACTGGCATCGCAAACTCGATGGAAAAGTGAAGCAATGTATCATTAAACGCCAAGGAACACGTTGGTATGTTATTTTTTCTGTGGAGAAACGGAACGTTTCGAATACTGAATTGGATGTAAGCAAAACAACAGGTATTGATGTTGGAATCAAGAAATTCGCGGTTCTCTCGAACGGCGAAGAAATCGAAAATCCAAAATTTTTACGTAAATCCGAAAAGAAACTGAAACGTCAACAACGTCGCCTCTCGAGACGAAAAAAAGGCTCCAAAAACTGGAAGAAACAACTGGTGAAGGTACAAAAGATTCATACGAAGGTGGCAAACCAACGAAAAGATTTCCTTCACAAACAAAGTTTCAACCTTGCTCGAACCTATTCCGTTATTTGCGTGGAAGACCTTAAAATCAAGAACATGATAAAAAACCGGCATCTCGCAAAATCCATCGCAGATGCCGGTTGGGGAATGTTCCGTAGTTTCCTCAATTATAAATGTGAAAAGAACGGTGGTTTACTGGTTAAAGTTAAACCTCATTTCACCTCTCAAAAATGCTCTAACTGCGGCAATATGGTCAAAAAATCACTATCCGTTCGTACTCACATCTGTTCCAAGTGCAGAACTATTCTTGACCGTGACCATAATGCAGCAATTAATATTGAAAAAGAAGGGCTAAAACAAGTAACTCCTTTAGCCTCCTAATTTGTTTGATTATACGTAGGGCGAGGTCCCGTCCGAATTTACGCCTGGGGAGTTATGTAAGACCTTTAGGAATACTAAAGGCAATAACGTGGAACCAGGCAGCCCACACTTCTAAACCATAGGTTTACGTGGCGGGAGGTTCACTGAGAGCTTTAGATAAAAATATAGGCGCTTTGGAAAAAACACAACTAACGCACTTACAAAACCATGGTTGTACATATGAATACTGTAATTGGTAACGAAGCACTCGTTCTTGATTCCGCGAAACGTTACTCGCACATTAACTTTTATGGTCTAAATCCTGGACTAATTAAAACAAATATTCGCAGCAATACGCTTGGTAAAGACAGCATAAAATTTCGAATTATTGAGTCTCTAGTTGGTCTTTTATCACAAAGTCCAGAGACATATGCTGAGCGTGTCGTACCACTACTTTTCACTCCTAAGATTGAAGGCCACAACGGTGCCATGTTTAACCGAAAGGCTCTTGCAATTCATCCATCAACTACGATGACTAATGATTACGTTGGTGCTTTTATAAAAGCTTCCGAAGAACTTGTTAATCGTGTTAAAACTAATCGACTAAAGTAACAATCTTGCTTGGCCTAATACATCCGAAGGCTTAGCGTATTGTTGGCGGTACCCCATTATGGAAATGTTATCCATCCTATGAGCTATTTTTACACGTATGTCGGCTGTACCCGGATATCGTCCTGATATTCCGTTTCTTAACCATACAAGTGCACTTGATTCTGCTGGCAGCCCTCTGCATGATGCTGGTGTCAGCACAGTAATTCCAGGATTATATTATGTCGGTCTGTCTAATCAGCGCTCCTTTGCGTCTGCGACTATTCGTGGGGTAGGTTCAGATGCTAATTATGTCATCAAAAAAATTACTCGGTTTTTGAGATGATGAAGGAAATCTCTTTAGTTAATAATGTAGTTATGGAGACACACGATCCACCCACCAATAATACAGAAGAGGTGTCCCAAGAGCCCCAAATATGGCTGTTGAGATACCTCTGTGCGGCGCTAGTGGATATCCATGGTTTGCTTTTGTAAGTAGGTTGTCCTATTTCTTGCTGATTGAGTTCAAGTAACGGAGGTATACCTGATAATTCTTGTTACCTCCGGATAAATTATAGACTCTATCAAAACCCAAATTGATGAGAATGTTCTGAGCTGCATTCCCGGTTGTTCCTTTGTTGCAATAGGTTATTGTAGGTTTCTTAGGATCAAGAATAGAGGCCTTTTCTCGCAGATCACTCAACGAAATATGTTGTGCTCCTTGGACATGACTGGTTTCATATTGCTTTCTGGAACGTGTGTCTATGATTTGATAATCGGCTTCCTTGCCAACAAGCTCTGCCGGGGACAGCAGATACCGATTGCGGCTGATTGCATTATCAAGTGCCATCCCTGTGTACATGACTGGGTCTTTTGTGGTTGAGAAGGGAGGGGCATAAGCAAGGTCCAGATGAAAGAGATCCTTGACGTTTGCTTTGAAATGTAGAGCTGTAGCTAGCACGTCCAGCCGTTTATCAACCCCTTCTTTACCGATGATCTGAGCGCCTAATAAGCGACCACTATCACGGTCCGCTATTGCTTTAATCAACAGTTCACTTCCGTTTAAATATTCTGGTTTGGCCGGTTTGAGGTTATAGAGTACTTCTATGTCCAGGCCTTCTTCCCGTGCAGCCTTTTCCGTCAGACCCGTAGTTGCAACTGCCAATTCAAAAACACGGAAAATTCCTGTCCCCAGAACGCCTTGAAATTCCAGATCTCCTCCTGTGATAACATCCCCGGCAATCCGTCCAGTTTTGTTAGCTGTAGAACCCAAGGGATGGTAGAAGGGCTTCCCAGTAATAGATAGATAGCTTTCAGCCGCATCACCGACAGCGTAGATATTCTCATGACTGGTTCTCATTTGCTTATCCACCTTAATTGCACCGGTTGAACCCAACTGTAAGCCTGCCTCTTGAGCCAGTTTCACATTAGGTCGGACTCCAGTTGCTAGTATAACAATGTCGGTATTGAAGCGTTGTCCACTTTTCGTTTCGACGGCATGGATATGGTGAGTTGCATCTTGATGAATTCGTATGACTTCTTCATTCGTATGCACATCCACGCCTTTTTGCTGCAGATGTTCCTGAACACGAAAAGAAATATCGGAATCGAACGATGACATTACATGTCTACCGCGCTGCAAAATAACCGACTTAATGCCTTTTTGCGTAAATTGCTCAGCGATTTCCAATCCTATATATCCTCCGCCAATAATGATGGCTTGCTGAGGATTGGATTCTTGAATAAAGGCGTCTAATTTTCGAGTATCTTCCATAGTTCTTACAGGGAAAATATTCGTCATTTGCGCATCGACATATTCCGGGATAATCACATTGGCGCCTGTGGCCAGTACAAGCTTATCAAACGATTCTTCGTACTCGACTCCGCTGTTCAAATCGATGACGCGAATCATTTGGTTAACCGGATCAATAGAAGTAACCTCGTGGTTGATGTTCATCTTGACGTTGTACCGAGTCTCAAACCATTTTTTATCCCTTGGTGTCAATTGTGATATCTCGGTCACTTCATCACCCAAGAAATATGGAATTCCACAAATAGAGTAAGAGATGTCGGGTCCTTTTTCATATACAATAATTTCGGCTAATTCATCATTCCGTCGGGCTTTAGCTGCAGCTGAAGTCCCAGAAGCAACGGAACCCACAATAATAATCTTCATTTCAGATCCTCCTTGATTAATCGATATATAGTCATATTAGCATTTACTTATGTAAAAATAAACAAGAGATCCGTGATATTCAAAATGTCGGAGAAAATAGATGTCATACGTTCAATTAAATTATCAATTTTAACTGATGTTTTAACCAACAATCCACTCATCTGAGCAGCTCTTTCCCTTGAATAATTGGAGAATTATAATACTACTCACAAATAACATAGAATTCTATATTCACTTGAACAAGAAACACTTAGTTATAATGAAATCGTTAAATCCTTAGAGAGGAGATATCGTGTCCACTCAGATAAAAAGGTTTTTACGTGCATTTGCTGCAAACAACCGGTCAGTATGGTTTTACGAAAAGATAAATTCCATTTCAAACACATAGGTGAAGGTTGTCCGAGCTCAGAGAACTATAGTCATTATACCAAGCAAATTAAAGGGGAAGAGAACGAACAATCACATAGACTAGGAAAAACAATGATTAGAGCATATTTGGAAGGACAGCTCAAAATACACGGAATTAATGTGCAGGAAGGGTATAGTTATCGGAAAACAATAAAAATTGTACCGGATATATTACTTTACTTTCCTAACGGGGACATTTGGGTTGTAGATTACATAACAGGAAAAAAGCAAACTGAGGCATACAATAATTTCATTAAACGAAGAAAAGAAATTTATATGCAAGAAGGATTTAAATCATTCTTTTTTATTGATAAATCTTGGCTTTCTTCAGAGCACCCAACATTTAAGGGTATCTCTCTATATCCTGCAGAGAATCAAATGTTTATGCAAGGAGAGCAAGATCAATTATGGGAAGTGTTTCTAGCAAATATTATTTCTCAAGTAGGAGAAGAGTTTATTTTAAAATATCTATTCCATCTAAAAAAAGATTCTAAACAAAATTATAGTTTTTCTGTAGAAAGTATACTCTATGTCGACCCTTTGGCTGGACAAGCATTAATTCAAAGACTGGTGAGGTTGAATGAACAGTGGGGGTTACAGATTTACAGGGAGGAAATCTCGTTAGAACAAGCTTCTTCGCTTTCTTTATCAAAACAACAATTAAAGTGGGATGGAATATTCGAAGTAGAAGAACGAACAAAAATGGAAGCGGAGATTACAACTGCATTTGGGAAATACAAGTCAGAAGAAGCTTTAGCTGAAGAGATAAAAATGAAAGAGGAATTAAACAAAAAGCTCATAGAGTCCGAGAAACATATAGCCCATAAGCAATCAAATTATCATGTCGGATCAACACACCATGTTCACTCTCAAATCATCTTAGATAACACAAGTATCAATGAGCTTGTTCTCAAACTAAGGGAAGAATGTATAACTGTTTCTGAGGCTAATGAGCTTTATGATTATTATAAAAAAAACAAGCAGTTCAAAAACAAATCTGAGCTTGAAGAAATAAGAGTTTTAGCTAGAACAATGTTAGGTCCTATATCAAGTCCCAAACTATGGGAAACGAGACTTAGAGAAATCATAATTAATCTCGGACTTTTATAATAATAAAGCACTTAATTGTGATTTTTACACAAATTAAGGAGAGCGTACAATGATAAAAAAAATCATATTAAAAAATATAATGTATTACGTAATTAAAATCCAAGGTAGTTATTCAAATTGAATACTTCTGATTGTTAAGTTGGATTAGAACGGTAACGGCATTTATAAAATATCAAGTTGAACGTCTTTCTTCCTACCATGAATAACAACCTTATTAACGGTAAGAAGGAAGACGATACGTTCCGTTTGGATGTAATTTATAACAATGTAGGTAACTTTGTATCATTTATGTATGCAAGTTTGTGTCATGAAAGATTACTCTTTACCACAATCTACCGTAATCAGGGATGAGCCGTTTTTTATCTGTCGCACTACATATTACAATCCGTTATTTATAATTGCGGAACATTCCAAACAATATATTTTTTAGAATACATATTGCTTTCTACTGTGATTGTTTTTTTATTATATTCAAATACATATCCTGAACCCACTTGTTCTTTAAACTCCCATTCACCATTTTTTTTCATGAAATTAATGATTGGAGTACTTCCATCTTTGAATTTAGAAATATATTTACTTCCTATGGATATCCCTGATATTTCAACTAATTCATTGTCACTAAAGTTCAATTTCAAAATAGATGATGTTATGTTTACAGGATTTCCTTCTTGAAAGGCAGTTTTTATCATTGTATTGAAAAAGAAAAATGACGTCAGAATTAATAGGAAAAGTAAAAGTAGAATTGTTTTCATACTCCTTTTTTTTAGTATAATATTTTTCATTGTTTGATTACCTCTTTTCATTAATATTTGAGTCTGTAAAATATATTGTGTAAACTCTCAAACCCATTAAAATGGAAGTGAGAGAAAGGTTGGGGAGAACACATGGGACTTTGGACAAAACAGCAGTTGCGAGAATTTATTAAAGAGAATAATTTAGTCTCTGCACAAGACGCTCAGAATGCCTTAAAGGAACTGTTTGCCGAAACGATTCAGGAGATGCTGGAAGCCGAAATGGATACTCATTTGGGCTATGGCAAGCATGAGGTGAAGGCGAAACTTACACCAAACAGTCGCAACGGAAAGAGCCGCAAAACGGTAGTCAGTGAGTACGGCGAACAGGAGATTGCCATCCCTAGGGATCGGCTGGGTGAGTTTGAGCCTCTGGTCATCAAGAAGCACCAATCCAATGTAACGGGCATCGAAGAGCAGATCATAGCCCTGTATGCCAAAGGCGTCAGTACAAGAGAAATTCAGGATCATCTAGGGCAGATGTATGGCATTGAAGTCTCTCCTACGCTTATTTCCAATGTCACGAATAAGATTGTGCCTCTCATTAAAGAATGGCAGAACCGGCCGCTGCAAGGGGTCTATGCGGTCGTCTATTTGGATGCGATCCACTTCAAAGTCAAGCAGGACGGGGCCATTATCAACAAGGCTGCCTACATGGTCATTGGCATTGATCTGGACGGAAACAAAGACGTGCTGGGCATGTGGATTGGTGAGAATGAGTCCTCCAAGTTCTGGCTGAGTGTGCTGAATGAACTTAAGAATCGCGGGGTTCAGGACATTCTCATTATCTGCGTGGATAACCTATCTGGATTTTCCCAAGCGATTGCAGCCTGCTATCCCCAAACTGAAATCCAGAAGTGTATTATTCACCAAATCCGCAGCTCCACACGGTACGTCTCGTACAAGGACATTAAGAAAGTGACTGCTGACTTAAAGCCTATTTACAAGGCAGCTACCGAGGAAGGCGCCTTACTTGAACTCGACCGTTTCGAGGAAGTTTGGGGAGCGAAGTATCCACTTATTATTCGTTCTTGGCGAACAAATTGGGACGAGCTCGCTACCTTTTTCAAGTACCCGCCTGAGATCCGTAAACTCATCTACACCACAAATATGATCGAGAGTTACCACCGCCAGCTTCGTAAAGTGACAAAGGGAAAAAGTATTTTCCCCACGGATGAGGCCTTGCTTAAAATGCTGTATCTCGCCACCGTGGATGTCACTCGCAAATGGACAGGCCGTGTCCAAAACTGGGGACAAATGCTGCTCCAGCTATCGGTCTTTTTCCCCGATCGGGTCGGGCAACACTTACGTTAGATTCGCGACTTCCCCCTCGGGGGAATCTGTGCTTAAAAGAGTTTACACAAAATTATTGACAGACCCAAACCTTGGGTAAATCAAATTTCTTTAGCTGTTCTTTGTGCCACCGACAGAAACTTAGCACCAACATCAATTAATAACATGCTAGCTTCTCTTAATGCTAGATTTAATGATATTTTTAATGAGTTCAATTTAAAAAGTTTTGATCAGTTACAATATCATCATATACACAGTTATTTGTCTGGTGATTTCCTTCCTAACCATTCTTCCCGTCAAAGGCAAATGTTTATAGCTCACTACAAATCCTTTAACTTTAATGTCTCTAAGTGGGTTATGAATAGAATTCCCATAGAAAAAAAAGATATATACCGTCAGTTCTATTTAACAGAATTCCCTTTTGATAATCGAGATTATTCAGTAAGAAACGAAGCCAACACTATGGCTCAAAAAAAACGAAAAGATGAAACCTCTGCTGTCACTCCATTGTTACCTTCAATTAGATCTCAATGTCATTTTAGATGGAATCAAATTAGGAGACTGCGAGAATTAACAAATAATATAATAGAGAAAACGAAAAATGAAAAAATACCTCTGCCTTTTTCTTTTGATTATGAGGAGTCTGATTATTTGAATGAAAAACTCTATTTTGAACTAAATAAAAACCTCGCCGGCGAGTATTATTTAGTATTCATTAAATCAGAAAACTTATCCGATGGATCACCAGGGGAAGGGCTTTGGTTTTTTGATTTATTAAGAAAAAGACTGTTGGGGGCGTGGTCACATGGAGCCTCTGAACTAAGGAAACATGAAGGGAGTAAGTTCTTGGAGGAATGGGGTCATGATATTAAAGAGAATATCCATCCTTTTCAATCCAGAAATAAAGGAGTTTTAACTCAAGGGTTTACAATTACAAGAACCCAAAATGATTTAGATTCATCAGATTCACGACTTCTTATTAATATTGAGCCTATATACATTGCATGTATGTTTGCTACATTTGCTATTGATATTCAATCTTTTTCTGGTGCACGAATGAATGAAATACTTCAAATAAGCTATGATAAACAGTGTTGTGTGATTACTGAAGATAAGAGCCTTAAACCATCAAAGAAAAACTATATATTTAGATTAATTCCAAAAGGAAGAGATGTTGAAGAAAATTACTACATGCCTGAGAGTATATATATGGCGATGGCATCTATAATTAAGGAATTAAAAGTTCATTATGCTGAAGATAGTCTACCTACTGTCAAGTACAGTGTTAATTCACGTGCCCATATAATGGAGGATGAACGTAAATATATTTTTCAATATGAAAGACAGCATATTAATCATTTTACTCTAAACTCTGTAATTCGTTTTCTGACACACGGTTTAATAATACAAACGGAGGAAGGAAAACAAGTCATTCTCAAAACCCATTTGTTAAGACATGCGTTTGCAACTCATATGGCCCAGACTGAGAAACTTCCACTAGACTTAATTAAGCAATTACTTCATCAAAAAGATATAAACGTAACTTCATATTATTCGGCCCCTACACAATCACAAATAACTAATACAATCGACATCCTTCAAGAAAATTGGGTATCTTATATCGATATTCAGCAGGGACTAATCAGAAGTCCTTCAGAAATACTTGACACTTATAACGATTACAAGGAAAAAGTAGGTACAGTGTCTAAAGTTATTGGAGGAGTTTGTACTATTGATTCAGTTTGTCCAACAAAAATGGCTTGTATGGGATGTGTTGCTAAAGCACCACAACCTGAATTTAAAAAGGAAATTGAAGATTACTACCAATGGGCTTATGAAAGCGAAATTCGCTTTAACAAACAGGGTTTAGAAATAGAAGCAAAAAAAATGAAAATAGCTATGAAAAGAGCAAAGATTGAATTAAAGGAGATTGAAGGAATCGAACAATATAAAAAGGATGAGGCTTATGCACCAAAAGTACAATTCAAGAAGGAAAGTTGAGAAGCCATGGCTTACTGAGACTTATAAAAATAAGTCTCAGCGCACATTTGAATTAGGAAAAAAAGCTATAGATCAGTTAATTAAAGAAAACATTAATATATCCTATAGAAAAATTGCTGAGAAATCAAAGCTTTTTGACAATAATAATAATGGAATTCACCCAAATTCAATACGTACCAATCAGGAGTTATATAATTACTACAATAAGTTTGTTGTGAAAAAAAGTATAACAAAAAGACGTAATTTCACCTCGCTTGATTTCACTGAAATAAATAAAAATTACAAAGATATAAAATTGAATAGAGATAAAAATGCTCTTAGGCAAAAATACATGAAATACGAAAAGAGACACCTTATTGAATTATTGATTAACGCTGAAGAATATATTGCTGAAAATAATAAGAAATGGATTGTCTCACAGTTTGAAAATTTTGTTGAATAAATGAAATAATATAAAAATAAAAGGAAATATTAGGAGGAATGTCGAACAATAAATAAAAGAAACTATAAAAAAGGTGAATATAAATGACAACCATTCTTCCCACTATCAAACCTTCTTTATATCATTTAAGAAACGGTATCGATATAAATGAAGGAAATGATTTTAAAAATCAAAAAAAAGACATTTCTAATGTATTGAAACAAGTTTGTAGTAAATCAGATAATTTACACTTTTTGCTAGGATCTGGATGCTCATTACCAGCCATTCCATTGATGGGGAACACATTTATGGCTTTGAAAAGGAGTCAGCCTGACTTAAATGATATACTCGGAAAATACAAAGAGGAAAACAAAGATATTGAAGGATTTTTAAATCATTTAAATCATGGTTTAAACTTTCTTGAACCTGATAGCTACCAATATAATAAAATTGAAGAGGCTTTCAATATTACTAAAAAATTTATATTGAAAACTATAAACTTGAACTATAACGTAAAACAAGATGATCAATTGTTAAAGGGCGATGCTGATACTCTTGCAACTTTAGAATTATATCTGAGATTTTATAGAAGTGTTTTTAGTTATCGTGATTTTAATAAACAAGTTTCTCCTATAAATATATTTACTACAAATTATGATTTATTTTCTGAAGTGGCACTTGAAAAGATAGGTATACATTACACAAATGGGTTTAAAGGATTTGTCTCAAGAAGATTTGAACCATCAGTGTTCCGGCTTAGACTCGTTGATGAAGAAAATAGATACAAGGAAAAATGGAGTGCTGTTAGACGATTTGTAAAATTATATAAAATTCACGGGTCTATTGACTGGAAATATGATGAACATGATCAAACTATAAAACAAAGCAAAAATGTTAATACGGACTTTTCTCAAGAGATACTGATATATCCAACAGTACATAAACACCTTGAATCCCAACAGAGTCCTTATTCTGAACTATTCAGGGAATTTACTAATAATATGCAAAAAAGGAATTCTACACTTATAGTAATTGGGTATGGATTCCCTGATGAGCATATTAATCAATTGATTTCTCAATCTCTACAACAGGATGATTTTAATTTAATTGTATTCGGTAATAAATTTGAACAAAATGCTCAATTATTCATTAATAAACATAAGGAAACGAGCAATTTGCATTTTATTGGCGGAAATTTTGATTCAGAAAATGATGGGCACTACTTTAATAATATAATCCAGTTGCTAGAGGATGGGATCAACAGTGCAGACTCAGAATAGCATTGGAGTTATTAGTAAAGTATTTACAAATAAAATAGTAATAGAGGTATCTGATACTAATAAAATTAATTATAATTATCTAGGAGATTTATATATTTGCGAGGGAATTAACTCATTTGTTACTATATATAAATCCTTATATCAGAAATTCATCTATCAAATAATTAATTTAGCGGAGATAGAAAAACCTTTTGATAGCTTAGAAGATGAATCAAAATTTCATAACAAGGCATACTTTGAGGCTATACCAATAGGAGAAATTAAGGAAAATAGCTTTAGATTCGGTTTGTCAAAGTTTCCGATGATTGGCAATGAGGTATATTTAACCAACACCCTAGACATGAACTTGATATTTAAAGTGGAAGATAACGTTCCTTCGTTATCATTAGGTTTATTGGCTAGTCACGAATTTTTTTCACCTAAATTCTCAATAGATAAATTACTGACAAATCACATGTGTATCTTAGGCAATACTGGATCTGGAAAATCCACTACAGTCCGAAAATTATTAAATGAGATCATTTATTCAACCGCTGAATTTCAGTTAAATATCAACTCTGCAAATTTTATTATTTTTGATGTTCATGATGAATATGATAATCTTCCAAACGATTTTACGACTATAGCTGATGTGCTTAGGGAAATATCTATCCCCCTCGACACACTGTCTCCGGAGGACTGGATCAATCTAGTACAGCCAGCAAATGCAGTGCAACTTCCTGTTTTGATGAACGGATTGCGTTTAGCTAATTTAATCGAAAACAACGAATCATCAATTTGCAACTGGATTAAGGCTTACTGCGCGTTAGAACTCTATAATAATGTTCAGACAGAGGTTGTAGGGAAGAGAACAAAGATAATTTCTTTATTACAAGATATAAATGATCATGATATCAAATCCATACTTAAACAATATAATTCTCAATATGGTAATTTTATTGGTGCTAATGAACAAGTGTTTATCGAAACTATTAAAAAATATGTTAGTACTCAGTCAAATAATGATTATGAAAATTGTAAAGAATTGATTTATTCGCTTATAGAAAATTCAAATAGTAGAGTTACTCACTTGCGAAACTTAGAGCTTGGCATGGAGCTTACCTTTTTATTTGAAGAGAGCAAAGGTAATACCCAAGCCCGTTCGTACTGTTTAACTTTGATGACACGTATTAGCAACTTGATCGCTTCTTATTCTAAATCACTATTTGATAATAACGAAACAAAAATAAACAAGTTTTATGAAGTATGCAATTTTGAAAAAGGGTTTACCTTATTTAAAGTGTCAAGTCTAGATGATAAAGACCTACTGTTCTTTACGAGCTATGTATTAAAAATAATATACAACAAACAAAAAGAACAACGACAAAGTAGGGTTGGAGCTAATTCACTATACCATTTTATATTTGATGAGGCGCATAAATATATTACCGAAGGTGAGAGTGATGTATTAAAATCCATAAAAGCCTTCGAACAAATAGCAAAAGAAGGTAGGAAATTCGGTGTTTTCATGATTTTGGCCAGTCAAAGACCAGGTGAGCTATCGAAAACTGTATTGTCTCAATGTAACAATTTTATTTTGCATAGAATTAGAAGTAACGTTGACTTGGATCAAATGAGGCGAAGCATACCTTACATAAGTGACTCACAATTACAACGTATTTCATATCTAACCACGGGCTCAGCATTATTGGTTGGTGAAGCTTTCACTGTACCAATGGAATTAATAATCAAAGGAGAAGAATATGGAAATCCTTCGAACACGTTGCTACCGTCTAATGTTTGGAGCAAAGTAAATTAGCCCAAATTAGAGATTGTTTAATCGTTTTATGTCTAAAATCTATAGAAATTATTACTTTTATTAACAATTTGAGTAGAGTATAAGATGGTTATAAAATTCATTAAATGCACCCATTTAACTGTCGTAGAATCTCGACATTTAAATGAGTGCATCTTTTTTTTGCGATAGTATAATAGTATAGTGGTAACATAATGGTAGGAATTACAAATCTGAACAGTGGAACTTAGTTAAGCTTAGATAAAGGTTATTAATGACAAAAAGTCATTAGAGGGGAATTGAAATGAGTCAAATTAATTATAAGGATTTCATTGAAAAACATAAGGAAACATTTTGCTTCAATAAAATTTAATCCAGAAGAATAGAGGGCAATACTGCAGAGCATATACACACTTATAAATATTACATGTAGATAAGGATGAGGATGAAGTGAACTTGAAATTTTTAGTAAATGGATTTAATAAACTAGGAAATTATCTATTAGGTAAATGGTATAGGATTATGATATTAATTATTGTTATTATAATTTTACTTCCTATAACCACTAATTATCTAATGTTCTTGAAAGTTCCGTATTTCCCAACAGAAAATAATAATAATTGGATTGGTTTTTTTGGAAGTTTTTTCGGTAGTATTATTGGTGGTTTATTAACCTTGATAGGGATTTATTTGACTATAAAAAGGGATAATTATGAAAAAATAATATCTGGATTTGGAATTAAAGTTAGGAAAATAGATGAAGTACAAAATCTATTAGATTCGTTTAAAGAGGAACTCTGTGAAATAGAGGAGCCGAATGATCATGTGGATTTTGTAACACGGTATCAGGAGGTACTACCTAAAGTCGTTATAAGGGGACTTCGTGATATAAAAATATTAGCATCCGAAGTCAACGCTGAATTATATAATGAAATTACTTGTCTCCACGACGAACTAGTTAATATATTTTTTCAATATACTGAAAAAGTTAATCACGAGGTTTTCCATGATGATTCGTTTGCTACTGACATTGTGAAAAGTGAACAAAATTTCAAAGAGATTTATGCGAAAGAACATCCTCATTTCTGGTTTGACGCTCTTGACATTATTTTGAATTATCAAAATAATATTGTTGGTATACGCGATAATCTAGAAGAAGAGTATTGGGAAGCATATGTTCTTTTAGGAAATATACGCAAAAAGAAAAAGATAATTACAAGGGAGTAGAGAATTATGGGCTTTGAATTAGAAGGTTTTTTGGGTAATGAAGCAGATTTACTTATGAAAGAGACATTAAAAAAATATGACGCTTGGTTTATTCTCGCCTATAATATTAATCGTCTCATTAATAAACATAAAGAAACCCTAAGTATAACAACAGATCAAGCTAAAGAAATCATTCTTATGAGCCTATATATAAAAATTTCCAATCATTATCAATCTGTTATTTTACTCCTGAAAAAGGGACTCTCTGTAGAATCGGATATATTAATTCGTTCTATGTTAGAAACCCTTTTACCCTTAAAACTTATTGTAACTGATGAAACATTTTTCAAGGAATTTATAAGGAATGATAAAGCAAGTACATATCGACTTTATAACGTCATCTTAAAAGAAGAAAATAAACATCTATTTAATTTCATTTCTTTTGAGGATGAGAAAAAAAGAGACGAGCTAATGGCAGAAATCTCACCATATTATAAAGATGGTAAAATTCGAACATTATCAGCAGAAGAGCTTGCTAAGCGAGCAGATATGAACTTGGATTATCAATTAACCTATCGTTATCTCAGTGGATATGTTCATTCGTCCTTAGAAACATTGGAAAAAGCATATTTAATAATAGAAGATAGTGAATTACAAGCATTTAATCTTGGTCATAATACACAATCTTTCGATAGAATATTATTTTCAGTTATGTATTATATACTTTGCTCCTTCGATTTCATGGAACAACATTTTAACACAGGATTACGGCCACGGATGGAACGATATATAGAAACATTGCTGAAGCTTCGTTCAGAACTTAAATGATAATAAGTTAACATATCTTGTATATAAGACAGGACTTGTAAACGCCCAACTACTACTTTTCATAGACATCTGCACAAAATCCGTATTTTGATCAGAAGTCTGTAAGTGAATAACAAACCTCTTCAATCGTTTGGCGGCCATGTCCAATGACATAAAGTTACCTACATAAATGACACAAAGTTACCTACATTGTTTTAATGACCTTATTTGCAACTTTCATTGTTACCGGTTCTATGGCCCCGATTGGAATCACCTTCAGTAAACTTCACTGTTCGGGGTAATGAGTTATCTAAAAGCGGACGTATCGCATAAAATGCATTTGTTTTTCCCGATCCGTTTTCTCGTGTTCCAATAACCACGTGCTACTCCACACCCGGCAATACATAACTCTCCTGTCGCTCCCATGGGCATCTGTCGATTTCGGCGATCCAAAATATAGACTCTGGTATTGGTAATGGGTCTTTCCAGGGTGGTAAAGTAATTAATGTGACCTTGTGTCGCCTGCAAAGCTTTTTTGAATAGGCATCCCCGACATCTTTTCATATGCTATCGAGCAAAAATTGATTAGTGGCGTTGTTGATGGCTCTTTTATATGCCGAACCGTCATCATGGCCAAAAATATGGTGACAAAACGTTGCTTCTCCGGCCGCTTTGTTGTTCCATGCTTCACGATTTGCAATATCCAGAGCATTTATTATGGCTCCCCCCTATTTAGAATCTGGCGTGGGATTTCCTAGGGGTTAACTTAAACACATTATCATGTGAGTAGTGGAAATCGTACTCACCCATTGAATTCTTACGAATGACTTTGATGATCCTCAAATCGCTGTCATCTTTGTCTACATCACCAAAAAATGAATATCCAGTATTATCGAGCATCCCCTTCCCTGAGTGCTAAGGAAATGACCTTGTTTGTTGGCGTTCCCGTCAGAGCATGTCTGTCAATAATCGATAAAGTCGCTACATCAGCATTCCTTAAAGTCTCTTGAGCAAGTAACCAATGGATGTGTTTATTAAATGGTATCGCTAGCAACCAGAGATCCGATCCAATATTTTTCATGTCTGCTGTCGGAAAACATGCATATTTTTCCTTCGTCAAAACACTATGGAACTCGTTAACAATCATTATGTTGTAATGAACTTATAAGAATCAAGGTGGCGTACATTGATTAGTCACTCCTTTAGTGGAATTTCGATTACCAAAAATACTTCCCGCTACTTGTTGTAATCAGCGTTTTGGAAATACTACTGTGACCCCTTAGATAACTTTCAGGCTCGAATTCTTCTTTGTAGTAAAGCTCTGCTAAAAGGTAAGCATCTGCAGCATCCGTCTTTACTTTACGAAGGTTCGACTTCCTAAGCCGATTTGAGATCAGCGGATTAATGACAATGTAAAGATAGTGATTTTCCTCGAGAAACTAACAACGGGGCTTTGGTAATGCCCAGTAGCTTCTAAAATAAGAATGGGACGTTGTCTGGACGAATGCTCTAGGTCCTGAACAACTTGAAGCAGTTTCTTCAGTCCTTCTTGAGTATGCTCGAATTTGCCGGCATTCCCTAAGGTTCTTCTTGTCGCTCCATAGCATCGCTTGTTATACGGGATCTTTGTCCCAACCAGGCTACCTTAATTCTCTATGCAAATGAAAAAAGGATCAACCAGAAAGAACTGGTTGATCTCATAATACGAACGGGCAGTTTAACGCAACAAATTCTTCCTGCATTCGTTTAAGTATTTAGAACGGCCTGGGAAGGAAGGGAAGAATCATGAATTTAAAACGAATGGTTGTAGGAATTGCAGTCCTAATTATACTTATCTGCTCTCTCGCATTAACGCCTTTTGGCAAAAACCTAAGAATTGATACTGCTGAAAAGTTAATATCAACTCGACTTCAAGATGAAACTTGGATTCTAGTGGGAAAAGATAAAAGGGATGAATTAATAGAAGAGTTTGAAGAGAAGTACAGCATACCTTGAGCTAACGAGGAACGTTAGTTCAATAACAGCGGCAGTCTAAGACTTTATTTATCAAGTCTTGTTCTGCCGCTGCTTCTTTTAATGAATCAGTCTAAAACTAATATACTGTATTTTCACCGAACAATGAGGCTGTTTGAAACTTATAACCCGTGCTACCTAGGGCATTATTAATAGTTCCAAACTCGAGGGATGCGAATTATTCAAACTATCCATCCATGCTTGATCAAACTGTGCACTTCCTGTACCATCCGGTTTGCTGAAGGTTTTGAGCATCATCGTCACAAACTGATCAGCCTTCACTACTTCATTTGGACGGAAGGTCCCGTCAGGAAATCCGTTAATAATTCCCATTTTACTCGCCTGCAGTATCACCGACTCTGCCCAATGACCTTTAACGTCGGAAAAAGCGGCACCATCGGCGTGAACGGGTTTGCTTGCCATACCAAAACATGCAACCATCGTTCCAAGAACCATAGATGTAGCCAAATTTCGTTCCCTTTGATCATTACTCTTACAATTAACTCCAAATGGGTTTATCCGAAGGAAGCTTGAACAGGAAACTCAAAAAAGGCTGCTTTTCAGCAGTTTAATATGGGGATCTCTATAAATTTATTAGCTTATAGAACTCACCGTTCATTGCCAGCAATTCGCCATAGGTTATCGGCCTCGTCGATCCGGTCTTTCTAAATCACAGCAATCCGGTCGGCATTTTCCCAGTTGTCTGGTATAGTTAACCTTGCTACCCCGCCGCTGCCGCAATTTTGCCTCTATTGTGTATACTCAGCAAGACAGTTTATCCTTTCATCAATTATTCTGAAGGGTATTATCACCAAGTTCACTTGCTGTCGTGTCCGGAGCAAGCCATAATTCGATCAATTCATGAGTATTTTGTACATCTTCTTCATCCAGAATATAGTACCATTGGTCTGTCCGCTTATCGGTTCCCTGCAGCATATGGCTGATGATTTGCGGAGTGCCGCTTTCAAAGATGACCCTCTTAGCCAGAGCCAGCATAAAATCGGCTTTCATATTGGTTTTGAAATTGTCTCCGGCAAGCCCCATAATTTCTTTAATATTGGCAATATTACTAATATTTTTCATTCGTTCTAAAGCTGCCTTAAGGAATATTCTCTGTCTCTCTGTACGTTTGAAATCTGAATCCTCCCGATATCTCACGTACATTAAGGCTTCCTTTCCTAAATAGATCGGTTTGTTCGGTTCAACACGAAGCTTCTCATGAGCCGGATTCTTGTTTTCAATAAGTTTTGTAATCGGCAACTCCACTCCTCCGAGTGCATCCACGACTTCTACCAATCCGTTAAAATTGATAGTTGCATAATAATTTATGGGTGCATCCAGCAAATTCTCAACCGTATCCACACTCATTTGCGCTCCTCCGTACGAATGCGATGCATTAATTTTCGTATTTCTTCTTGCTCCCTTGACGTTCTCTGCCCCAATAATTTTAGTGTAGGAATCCCGCGGAATCGAAACAAACAGGACTTTATTATCTTTTGGCCGGATTACAGTATAAATAATTGAATCGGACAGCCCATTCTCATTTTCCCGCTGATCTGTACCAAGTAGCAATAAAGAGAATGGCGGACTTTTGTCCAGCTTTGTTGAAGCCTCAGTAACCTCATCGTTGTCATCATTGAGCCGAACATACGAATTTTTAAGGGACCTTTCAACTGTCGGAGCAACAACGTGGTCAAAACCGAACATCATTATTTCCTTACGAAACACAAAGGAGGAAATAATTGCAACGATAATAAAGGCTAGAATAAAGAGCCATATCTTATTTCTTTTACTCTGATTTTTCGACTTTTTGTCTCCTGTTCTTTGTAATGCTGATGATTGAGCCACTTTGTTTTTTTTCATTTTTCTTAACGAACCTTTCCCTTTAAAATAATAAAATACATAGAATGAAGTGAATTGCAAAATTTATAACATAAGGTTAATCTTACCATACGTTTACTCTATTCCACAAATTTAATTCTCTTTTTTCTTTACAAGATATCTATGACTTAGTTATTAAAAAACTAACAAAAACACTCTATTATTGAGCGAATGAGAATAACCTATAGATAGCGAGACAGTTCCATCATTATTTTTCGCTCCCTCCTAGTTACTTCTTCGACTTACTCTAAGATAACTACGAGTATTTCCTTAGTTTCCTGATAATCACGCAGTAAAGTGATGCCAGTTCCAAAAGCCTTCTGTACAAGCTCTTTGCGTTTAAATTCTGGGCTCTTATTTATTACATTTTGCTAATTAATGTATTTATTATGTGGTTCAACTTTTGAAATAACCTATATCCATCATTATGTGGGTTAATTGGTGTCAAAAAACCACAATGTAGGCACTTTTGTGCAATATTTCGTGACAAAAAAAAGCCCTCATAAAAAAAGAAAAGCCCGATAACTGGGCTTTTCTAAACATCAATCATACGCGTGTCACTGAGTGCTCCTACAACAACATTGCTATCATTTATGAACCCGATAATATCGTTGTTATAGGCAGGATTAATCAATTGACTTTCCTCTCCGGTATTACGGTCAATTCCCCAAATAGACGTCTCGTTAATCTCGATACTACATCTCTAATTTCAATACATACATGCTCGATTCGAGGTTATAAATACCGAGTATATCAGGGGTAATATTAAATGAATTCATGTTGTCCACGATATCATTCCGTCCACCAGATGCCAAGAGAACACCCCAATTTGCATGAGACTTTCCATCGGCAGTAATATTAACATCACTCATATCGGCGGGTAAAACGGTAACACTTGCGCTGGGATAACAGACAAAAACACTATATTCCCATGGATTACCTCCGTCATCATTCATGCTTTCGGTTCGAACTTCGTAGACATTTGTTACTTCAAGTTTGAGTCCGCCATAACTAAAAGTTTTAGTTTCTCCGATTTGTGTCGGACTTGGGATCTGTGAAGGTGTTTGAGGTAAGGTTGAAGTTGGTGTTGAACTCGAATCAGTGCTGGGGTTCATAGTTTCAGTAGGCACATTGTTGTTATTGCATCCGACTAGCAACATCAACAACATAGTGATTGTCATGAGTATTACCGTAGCACGTAGCATTTGATTTGAGTTGTTCATTAAAGATTTCTCCTTCCCCAAATGTTTCTGGACTTAGTACACCCACGCAGATAGCCACGTGGGTGTACTCCCGATGACAATATCTTATGAGACCGTGTTTGTCCAGTATCCATACGTGTAGGAGCTCGCGTTAGGATTGTTTTCCGGCTGATAGAATTTTGCAGAACCGAGATTTATGTAGGTAACTTTGTGTCATTGGACAGGCCAATAATAATAAATGTCTAACGACAGCAACATAATAACATCTGCGACAGCAACTTAGTAACTTCTATTTATGATACCATGTTGCAGTCTCAAATCGAACTTTGCAGACTATCTAGATACAGATATATGTTACCAAGTTGCTATCGGAATTACGGCATATCTTTTTTAATAGCATAGATTTATTTTAGAAACGAATTCCATCTTTCTGATGAAAATAGTCCTTCATCCATTCTAAATCAGTTGTTCCCTGGAGCAACCAATCATCTGTGTGTAGTTCTTCCCATGAAATTGCTCCAAGCATATAATTTATGATTGAATGTAGATTTTGATGAACTGCATAAAGCTTGCGAAACAAATCATTTGGCATAAAGTTCAATTGAAAAAATCCTATCACTCCTATTGTTTTAATTTTGATTTTCGGATTTTTTTCATATCTTGCCATTATCCTATGATTCCCATCAATTACAATTCGGTCTTGAGTAGGAGTATAGTCAACAACAATTACAGGTAAGTTGTTATTGTAGGCATATGGTAAATGACTTCTTTTAATATCGTTTTTCTAGTAAAAGGTAATAATTCTTCTGCAGTAAGTTCATATATTTCTCTATTCCCCTGCTGAAATAAATAATTAATGGTCGCTTGACTTCTATTTATATCCCAAACTATGCTATATCCACCTTTGCAGTATGTAAAGTCAATCCTTTTTTCAAATAATTCATGTCCAAGGCTCAAGTAAGCTTGGTTATTATCAGCGGTATCTATTTTATTTTTATAATATGAAATTATGCGATCAAGTTCATCAAACTCGTTCACAATTTCCCTGCCCTCAAAGACTGACTTATCAAGAATAACATCAAATAAATATTCTAATTCATGCGAATTCAAATACCTCACTCCTTGATTTTTCAATAAAAATCACAAAAACATTTTAGTGTAAAAATAAATAAAATAGCCCATCTAATTTTAGAGAGCTTCTCGGTTTAATATACGTGAATCGAGAACCACATATCCTTCGCGTTTTCAAGTTAATGTGATACTCTTCTAAAGATTAGTTTCTTCAATGAATGAGCAATTCCAACCTCGTCAATGCTTCCATAAGCATGTATCCCTCTTAACTATCCAGAAGAACGAGATCAGGACTTCTGATCCACTGATATAATTACCTGCACCATGAAAGCAACCATGGTCACATGAAACAAAAAACGGTAAAAGCATCCCCTTTGTTGATAATACTATTCGCTGTGGCTATAAGTTCTTGTCTTGAGCGAAGGATAAAAAAACTTACAAAAAAAATAAGCCCACCTAGAAATAAGCGGGCTTTCCACTCTAGTATAACGTGGCAGTTTGCTGAAATACAAACAAAAATGAAAGAATTCAATGGAAAGAATTCAAAAATATCATAACCTCTGCGGTGTGAATCGTCAAGTCTACAGTACTTTAAAATTTCGAAGATTAACAACAATTAAAATAGAGTTTGCTCGTTACAGTATGGTTAAAATTTATAAGTTTTCTTTTCCAAATTCTTATTTATAGATGAAGGTATTTTCTTTAGCTCAAAAGCAGGATTATTTGTCATTTTTCGGCTAAAAGCTTCCTATAATGTTCTTCTTTGTTTTGTTCAATAGTTTTCATAATACCCTCAATACTCATTTTCTTTAGATAACTTCACTTAACTATCAACATTCCTCGTAATCATCTTGTTTAAACAAAATGCCTTTATTGATAGTTTTTAAATCATAACCAACTTTTTCGCAACTGTATACTTCAGACTCCTCGATACAGTATTCACCAAGTGAAGGATCAAATAATACTAAATTTTCACTTCCCGTAACTGAACTTTTAAATAAAATCCCATCAAATTTCAATTTTCTAAAAACTTCAGCAAATAATTGAGTAATCTGATACCGATTTCTATCTTCCGGAACAATAGGCATCGCAAATTTCTTGGCAATATCATTTAAAGCGACGAAAATTTCAAGCATATCATCAGTACAAAAAAGTCTCAGATCAATATCACACAAATCAGCAACAATAACATCTCTTGTCAAAGCGAATTTGCCAACGGATATTAAATGTCCTGGATGTGGCCGAACCTCACTTATAGCAGTATTAATATCCAATGACAAATAAAGATATGAAACACCTTGCCGATTTAATCGACCTGAACTTGACAATGGTGGAGGTGGAGCTGAAATAGCCTCATTAGTAAAGGGTTTATAAAAATATTGCATACCGGAATAATCAAAGTTTGTTTTATTATAATAAGTTTTGTCAAGACCTATTCTAGCTCTGTAATAATGTGTTCCTTTAATGATATTTCTTTTTATAAATTCTTCGTTACTTTTTAGTAAGGAAAGCACATCTTTTTCAATTAAAAAATAATTTTCTGATTGCATCCTTTTCTCAAATTTATTTATTATAGTTGATTGATGGTCTTGTAGATTTGTTGAAAACATCCAACGAACTTCATCCAAATATCCATAAAATATCGAAACACCCTTTTCGGGATCTGAATTATGTTCATTAGGTAGAACCGAAAAAAGTTCATCACTATCCCATTCATTTTGAAACCTATGATTAAGGATAGGATTTTCATCGCAAAAAATTTGCTCGACACTATCATAGCCCCCAAAATGGGGGTTATAATGATACTCTGCATAATGATATCTGATTACTGCTTTAAATAAGTTTTGAAATGAATCATTCTCAACATTTATTACTTCCCTACCAGTTGATTTACATATAAAACATTGTTGACCTGATGAAGCATTTTCTTCTGCATATTTTATAAGAAATTTATCTTTCAAACAATGACTACAAACATAATAATTCATATTTTCCCTCCACATGATAAGTAAAGCTAATTTCATCACTATATTATCCTCTGTTGGAAAGGTTTGTCTATGTAGAAGGCTACTAAAACGAAAATGAAAGAAGAGTGTATGGTGTTGAATTTGATTTTGACACTGGGTGAATATTCTATGAGGTCTGTAGAACAACTACTGACAGCTACTGAGATACTACTCCGGCGCCAGCGCCTCCGGAGACGCTTGATAGAAGTCACCTCGTTCGCACTTTCATAGATCAGTGTGCAGATAAAAAACAAAAACAAGTCCTTAATATCATAAGAATCGTATTTTACATCTTTATATCATATGACACATCATATAAGAAGTTATATATAATCAAGGAAATACTAAAAAATAATTATATTAAAGGAAATACGGGTTTTGTGAATATGTCTTTAAAGTCTTAATTGTTAAGTACTGAATACCCAGCTCATCTGCGGTAAAACGTGTATTAACGTAAGTTGATCGGTCCATTTGTTTAGCATTCATTCCGTTCTCTTCGACTGTTAGGTACGTGTTATTCTCCAGATGATACCGCGTCGCAAATAAATGCCTCAGAGGATCCAAAGCCAAAGTAGTTTTCCCAAAGGCTACAGCGTATTTATCAAACAGCTTTCAACGGATCTTTGAGTTAATCGCTCGCTCTTAAATTTACAATATGTGGTAAGTTTGATGACAAATATCTTTCCATTTTATCTGGTATATAATTTCGATTCTTCAACTTTGCAGGGTAGCTTCCACATTCTTTTTGTACATCCTTCTCATCTTTCTTTGTTAAACCACCAAAAAAAGATAAACAGGTCCCCTGCTCCAACTTGTATAATACGTAGCGTTGATTCTGCTGTGTTAACTTGTCCGAATGCGGCTTTCCAATCTTAAATAAGTATCTTAAAAATAGTAGACATATGCTCATAAAATGAACATATGTCTACTAGGTTCCGTCTCCTCACGCTGGTATCCAAAATTGATGACATTCGAAAAATTCCGATTTAAGCATAAAGTCTCAGACTACCCCTGCTTTATTATTGTGTCAAGCTGATATTAATACTATGTAAGTTGAATTCATCTAGGTGGAAACATTCCGCATAACATTTTTTGGTCTGATATAAAGTGCATGATAAGCCATAACGGCCGCAAAGGCGACAATAATACCTTGAAGAAGATAGAGAGAACGGAAGGAAAGTATTTCAATCAGATGTGCCATCCCCAGATAGATCCCTAGAGAAAGAATGGAGAAAAAAGTATTAAAGGTTGAATGGACTCGTCCTTGGTAAGAAAGTTCGGTCACTTCCTGAGCTCGTGTCATATAAAGTATCCCGACCTGGAAGAATGCACCTATTAAGAAATAGAAGAACATCGCTATTCCTAGACTCTCACTAAAACCAAAGAGGAAAATGGATAGGGCTGTACCTATCATCCCGAGTACCATCACAAAATTATTACCTCTAGCTCGGGTTATTGATGGCAGGAGTAAATTGCCCACCACAGCTCCGAGTGCGAAGCAGGCATCAATATAACCAAAGCCAACCGCGCCTACTTTCAGTGTCTCTTTGGTAAACGGACCAAGCAATACATTAATCGTATACAGTGACATACGTAT
This sequence comes from Paenibacillus wynnii, assembly GCF_030812855.1. Lineage (GTDB taxonomy): Bacteria > Bacillota > Bacilli > Paenibacillales > Paenibacillaceae > Paenibacillus_AQ > Paenibacillus_AQ wynnii_A. The sequence continues at coordinate 31,186 of NZ_JAUSTK010000021.1, read as the reverse complement.
AAAGAAAATCATGGCGTAAAAGATCATAATATTGTGGCGACTACGGATATAAGATAAGCCAAGTCTGATTTCAGACATGAAGCGTCTATATCCTACCTTTGACACTTGGGGCATCTCTGTCGGACGAACGATCCCTTTGCGAATAAGCACGATACAAAGAGCTGAGATTATAAAACTAACCGCATTAATGATCATAACAACCACAGCAGAAGAAAGGCTAACAATCACTCCCCCTATCCCTGCACCTAACATAGCTCCAGTTTGCATTGCGATGGCGTTGGTGGAATTTGCATACAGGAGCATCTTTGGCGGAAGGACTTCTCGAATTAGCGACATAGCAGCCGGCGTGTATATCTCATCTCCCAGAGCTATAAGGAAAGTGGCCGTATACAAATGCCATGGCTCCAACAGCCCCTCCCACCAGAGAAAAGGAATAACAACAAGAACGGCTGCCCGGAACAGATCCATCAAGACCGCCAACCACTTCCGGTCAAACCGATCAACAAATACCCCAATAACCGGTGAAAGTACAACTCCCGGCAGTGAGGTAAATATCAGAACATACGCTACTGAAGCATTGTTTCCGGTCAACTGCATAGCAAGCCAACTGGTGGCAATGAACTGCATACCTGTTCCCAGCAAAGAAACGGTATGCCCAATGAAATAGAGCACATAAGGTCGAAACCGAAAAATTTCCCATCTGCCTGAATATGATTTCTCACTCACAAGTAGTCCACCTCGTCTTCTCCTGTTCATTAAACTAAATTTGAGAATTTATCATTCGATGTTGACACATACAGTTTGTTTACTAATTTGGTATGTACAAATAGACCTAACATACTGAAAATGATTAACCCCATAATGGTGATGGTATTGGTAATGTTAACCAATATAGATCCGATAGATATAGCCAGCCCAATAAGTGCTTCTGAAACAGCAAATATCCGACCTTGGATTTCATTGCCGGAATTCTCCTGCACTTTTATCTTAGCAAGCACTTCACCGTATTCCAGAGCTATAAACAAACCAATAGCTGCAATAAATGCGACTATGAAGCTTGGTGAATACATGAATACGCAAAGAGAAGTGAGACTGAGAATAACAAAATAAATCAAACCTTTATCACTGTTGAAACCCCATTTGTTGACCAAATGTGTCCCAAGAAAACCGCCCAAGCCAATTGTGACGGTAAGGATGAAGTTACCGATTTGGCCTTCGCCAATAAACTCACTTACAATTGGGAAGTAACTATATACTACTCCACACAACAAGGACATTATCATCATTGTAAGAACAGCATTTAGTACAAATTGGTTATTTCTTATCTCTTTAATTCCCAACTTAAAGGAACTGAAAATTTTATTATTATCTTGCTTTAAACTTACTTCAGACCTGATCTTCATCCTACTGATGAAGATCGCTGAACTAAAATAGGTTAATGCATTAAATGCTACTGCTGATTTTACCGATCCTAAAGCCAAGAAACCTGCACCGATGAGTGCCCCTGCAATCACGCATAATGTCGTCGCTTTGGCAAAAAGTGTATTAACCGTTTTAATGTCGTCTCCTAACGAAGACATTATTGCCAGTCTAGCCGGATTGAAAAATACTCCACTACCATATGAAAGCAATAACAATAGTAAAAAAAATGAAGGGTATTCTCCTTTAGGCAGCAATGTGACGCTTAAGAATATTAATCCTCTTAAAATGTCTGTCCAAAACATGATTTTCAATCGACTAAATCGATCAATGAGTACACCTAAAAAAGGTTGTATAACCATAGGGATACTTCTCACTATGATGACTCCGGAAGTGACCCAATAATCGTGATAATAGGTAGATAAGATAAGAAGAGCGGGTAATACGCAGTAGTCTCCCATGAATGACAATGCTTGCCCGTAAAGTAATAACTTCGAGTTCTTCTGGAGATTGTTCATGATGTTAATGCTCACCCCCTGCTTTTATTAGTAATTGCAAAATGATATTGATTAGTTTTGTATGTTCATTGGCGAAGTAAAAGTGCCCCCCAGACAATTGAACAATACGGAATTCTTTAGCAGTTAATTTCGCCCATTCCGAAGTAGATTCTATATCAGTTGTCGGGTCATGCATTCCAATAACCGACACAATGGGAACCTGAAGCTTTACAATACTTTTCATATGAAATTTTGAAACAGCTTGAAGGTCATTTTCCACTGCTGGAAGGATAACTTCTATTATAGTGGGGTCTGATAATAGTCGATCATCAAACCCGCCTAATTTTTTGAGATGAGCAATTACATTTTCATCACTCGCTGAATCGCCTTTTATGTATGGTTCACTACTTTTGGGTGGATGATGGGCGGAGGCCACAAATAAATCGACAAATGAGAGTTCCGTCTCATGCCTCGCCAACATATTATAAGCAATTAAAGCCCCCATGCTATGTCCAAACAATATCGTTGGTTTGTCATCCAATCCCACAAGGATCTCGGTAATAATATCAGCATACTCTTCAATACTCTCTATCATCTCTTCCTTAAACCGATCTTGTCTGCCAGGATATTGAATGGCTATACACTCTATATTGCTTGAACTTAAAGCCATACATAGATCCCGATAATAGCTGGCTGAACCGCCGGCATGAGGCAGAAAAATCACTCGACCATATGTCTTATCCAATACATGAAACTTGCGCATCCATTTTTCGCGTTCACTCGAGCTCATTTGAACCCATCCTGATCATAACTATTTTTTCGGGAGTATGACGGATGTCCAAAGAATCGGCGAGCATTCGTTCTGCCGTTCGGGCTTCCCGCAACATGTTAGGGTCTAAATCAACAATAATGATTTCCGATTCAGCTTCGGATGCCTCTTCTATCAGTTGTCCAAATGGGTTCCAAACCGCACTGCCGCCGCATGCATCCCATACCCCTGTTTTTCCTGCATGGTTTGCCATAACTGCATATATCGTATTATCGAGCGCTCTTGCCGGAAACCACACTCTGGACTCCAAGTAACCCATACCTTTACTGAAGAGGGAGCTTACCATATACACATGGCATCCCGCTTGGGCCATTGCCCGGGAATGCTCCGGGAATCCTGCATCATAACAAATGCCAAGTCCAATATTCCAATCTTTTATATTCAGGATATTCAGCTCGTCATCACTCTGAAAAATCCCCTTTTCACTATGGAATAGGTGCGTCTTGTGATAAGTGAGAAGTTCCACCCCAGATGCGCCGATAACAACAGAAGAAATGTATAGTCTGCCTTCCGACCGGGTTGGAGTACCAATGATTGCACATATCTTATTCAGCTTACAGATATTACGTAAAGGTTCCAGACGGGGATCGTTATGGGTTAGTGTATAACGCTCCGGGTCTGTAATAATGACCTCCGGCACATAGCCTGTCAGAAATTTTTCCGGGAATACAATTATATCAGCACCCTTTAGCGCTGCTTCCCGGATCATGGTGGCTGCATATTCAAGATTCTTTGGGATGTCTCCAGAACGTGAGACAGCCTGTGCTACAGCTACACGCAATGAACTATTGGGATAACTTTCTTTATCAATGTTTAACACTACACATCCTCCTCGTAAATGGGTAGATTCCAAGATAAACCGCCGCGGCTCCCCATCTAACGGTTTGCTGCTTGACGCCCGTCTGACAGGCGGATGAGGAAGCTGCGGCATTCTATCTGAAATCAGCGTGTTTGAGTGGTTTGATAACTGATGTCCGTTTCGGATATTAAATATTCCGCAAGTTCAGACTGAATCGTTCGGAAGAAATAGTGTCCTCCCCTATCAAACACTTTGAGTTTTAAATTTGGCACCCAATGGGACCAAGTTGACCATTCTCCCATATAGGTTTGAGTCGCGGGATCATCCTTGGTAACAACGACAACGGATGGTGTCTGCAAGGAAATATCGCCTATTTTATTCCACAGGGAGAGCAGGTATTGATTCGATTCAATGGAATCATGCTTAAATACTCTCGCCAAATGACGCTCATATTCCTCCCCAAGCGTCGATAATTCGTTGGTTCCGGTCCATTCGGCATGAAATTTGGCAATATCGGCAAAAACCAATTGTTTCGCATTCTCTATTGTCTCAAGGATCTCGTTGGGATGAGCGATGATTTTTGCGGCCAAGAATAATCTTTTGGGAGGACGGGAACGCCCTTCCAGCTGCCGTGTTACCTCAAATGCAAGCGCAGTGCCGACGCAATGCCCCCATAGGACGAACTCTTCTTCGCCTATATTTACTTCGATTTCATCTGCGATCTTCTTCGCAAGACTTGCGAAATCCATCAGATTACTTGAGTTGGAATTTGGATCATGCCCCGGCAATTCCACTGCATAAACTGAGACATCGGAATCGGTTGTTTCAAACGCCTTGGGTATTGGAATGAAGTTCAGCGCATTTCCGCCTGCATAGGGAAAAAATATAATGTTGAGTGCGGAAGTCGTTGATTTACTAAGACACTGGAGAAGGTTTGTATCTTCGACAGGCTTTGCGCTATTGATAATTTCAAGAACCAGCTCATAAAGGACGGATTTTTGCATAATCGTCTTCAATGATAATGGTTTCTCCAAAAGCAAAGACACTTTCATAGCAGAGAGCGAATTCCCTCCGATGTGAAAAAAATCATCTTTCATATTCAGATCGCTTTTCGGTATGCCTAAGACACTGGACCAAATATCTTTTACCGAGTTTGCAGCCTCCAGAAATTCGCCTTGCATCATTGAATCATTGAATTCTGCTTGATCGAATTCACTTCCGCTGGTGTTTGGAACTAAATTCTCGCACGGATAGATGGTAAACCGATCCAAGTACTCTCCCCCGGACATATCATTGTGCCGTTCATCCGTATGATAAACAATAGACTCAAGAATCCGAACAAAAATTCTTCCGAATATACCCATGTCGTCTTCATCAAACTCTGCAGTATGATAATGTAAACTTAGATGAATCTCGTCTGTGTAAAAATGTCTGGAGTATTCGATACGAAGCGGAAATTCCGTAATGGCGGCAGCTCTCACATCAATCAAATCAAAACCTGGGAGATCGCGAATGTCTTTCAAGGAGTAGAAGTGAGTGAAGTTAAAGACTGTCTCAAACAAGATCCCCATATTCCCTACATCCGCTTTCACCTTTGCCATCGGATACCGCCTGAATGGCAAGACTTCTGCCTCCACTTCATAAACAGAACGAGTGAGTTCGCGCCAAGTATCTTGATCATTTAAGACGACTCGGAAAGGCATCGTATTCAAAAAGACCCCAAGTGCATCCTCTGCTCCCAAACGTTCAGGGCGGCCGCCGATTTCATAACCCATAAACACATCAGGATCCCGTGTTAATAAGGACAGAAACTTCACATGGGACGCAAGCAGAATATCCTTGACAGGAATCTTCAATTCATTTGCCAGATCAACGATTTTTTCAGACAGCCCTTCGGGAAGCTCGACGTCATAGAAGATGACTTCATTCCCTTGGTTTTGCTCGGGCGGTCTGGATCGCGGAATCACGCCGTTCGTCGCATTTTCGAGCATCTCACTCCAAAACTCACGCTGCTCCAGAGACTTGATCGCCTGCTGCTCCAAATAAATAAAGTTACGGTTGTGATCATTACTGCTAACCTTTACATTTCTCTCATTAGTACCATTCAACAGGTTGAAATACGTCTGGAACAGGTAAGTATGGACTTTATTCATACTCCAACCATCCAATGCTGAATTATGCTGACTGATGTTATACCGATACGAGTCGTCACGCAAGATGTGGATGTGCAGTTGCACCAACCCGGGAGATTCCCACTTGAACGGACGATGCTGTTCCTTCCAGAACCAATCTTCATACCATTCATCTTGCTCCTCTTGTGTTTTCAATCCTCGTAAATCATGAACGTTTAATGGCAGTTGGTCAAGCTCCTTGTGAACCAGTTGCATGTACTGGGAGAAGTCGCGCAGGTTATAGCTGGTTCGGAAAATGGGTTGCTCCTTGACAAGCCTTCTTACTGCCTCTCCGAATAGGTCAACATTAATTTCACCTTTGATCAAGTATGAAACGATGTCATGATAGTTATTTTCCCCTTGCATAATAATACTCTGATAAACAAGACCGGCTTGCAATAAAGACATCGGGTAGGCGTCTTCGATTCCGTCCGGGATTTTGCTTCTGTCCTCTTCGGAAAGCAGTTCAAAGTTTGTGATGTCATATAGGATGTCTTTGTCATTTTCCGTTTCACTAGTATTATTCAACAAATCCCTTATGAAAGGATGTTTAAATAATTGTTGGAAGGTGACGTTCAGACCTTGCTCGTTTGCTAAGGCCAACACTGTAACAAAGTTAATGGAATTGCCACCCAAAGCGAAGAAGTTATCTGTAACTCCGACTTCATCAATTCCAAGCACCCTTTCCCAGATTTCAGCCATCAGCTTTTCCTCTTTAGAGAAAGGTGGAATTTTGCTGTGGTTTTCCCTTTGATTGCGTAGTGCTAATAGTGCACCTTTATCCACCTTCCCATTTGGCGTAAGAGGCATCGATTCTACTACGATCACCTTATCTGGAATCATGTACTTCGGAACCAGACGTGAAAGATCGGAGACAATGGTTTTTTCCGATATCGTTTTATCGGCTAAAACAACGAATGCATATATATGTAACATTTCGTCAGACTCAGCATGACTTAGAACGATGGCATCGTTGATGTAAATCTGGTTCGTGAGGGCATGTTCAATTTCGCCTGGTTCAATCCGAAAACCACGTACTTTTACCTGTCTGTCATTTCGCCCTAGGTACTCGATCGTTCTATCATGCCGCAACCTTGCTAAGTCGCCGGTCATATAAACGACATCCTCTCCTAGAGAAGGCATGGGCAAAAACCTTTCTTCAGTCCGGGCCGCATCATTAATATACCCTTGCGACACGCCAACACCGGCGATACATAATTCTCCAACCATGCCCACAGGGCGTTCATTATGGGAGGAATCAACAATATACAATCGGATATTATCGATCGGTTTGCCGATGGGAACCGGGTTATCAACGGTTTGGGCAATATGGCAGCTCACATCAACGGTAGCTTCTGTGGGTCCGTATAGGTTAATTAACTCTACATGATCGAGCAAAGCGTAAAACTTTTGCACATGATGCGGACTCAACGCTTCACCGCTGCAAAATACACGCCGCAAGGATTTGAGCTTAGAGATGCTGCCAATACTCTCCACATAGTCAAGAAATGCATTCAGCATCGAGGGTACGAAATGCATGGTGGTAACCGAATTGCTCTCGATCGCTTCAAGTATTGTCTCTGGATTTGCTTCCTGATTCGGGGGTAGCAGTGTTACTTTACATCCTGCAATAAGCCACCAGAAGAGCTCCCATACTGATACGTCAAACGTTGAAGGAGTTTTATGAAGAATGACATCGTCTTGTTGTAGCGGAAAACATCTTTGCATCCACTCGATACGGTTTACGACACTTCTGTGGTTTACACATACACCCTTAGGCAACCCTGTCGATCCGGAAGTGAAAATCACATAGGCAAGAGATTCAGGGGTTACCACCGGTTGATAATTGGAAACGTCAAGCGTGTCAATCGACTCCAACGCATAGCTTCTGACCTGATTCGAAAACCGGTTAGTATCCCGTTCTGAACAAAGTAGGATTCTAGCGCCGCTCTGTCTTAGAATTGTGCTGTTCCTCTCATCTGGAGCCTTAGGATCCAACGGAAGATAAGCCTTTCCTGCACGCATAATTCCCAAAACTCCGGCTAGAAATTCTACTGAGCGGTCAACAAGTATGCCGATTACAGCATCCTCAGAATCGCTTATTTTGGAAATAAAATCTGCTACTTGTTTCGACATGCAGTCCAGTTCTGAAAATGTCACATTACGATCTCGGCCGATGATGGCATTCTCCACTGCCTGCGCATCAAAAGTCCTGTCGAATAAATCTACCAATGAAACGGTGTCAGAAAAAGGTTGACTGGTGGAATTCAATGCCAAGCTGATGTCACGATCATAATGGGAACGTAAATCAATCTGAAGCAGGCTTAACTTCGGTGAATCTGCACACTTTTCGAGAAGTAAGTGAATTTTATTTGCGAGATCTTGGATAGACTCATCAAGATAACGTGACGTATCTCCTGTAACGGTCAGAATAAAACCGTTTTCCCGGTCTTCGATAAAATCAAAGGCAAGAATGAAATTTCTATTGGGATTCGCCTCTTGATCCACTCCCAAATGCATGATATTGATATCAATATGTTGTTTGGGTACCAGCAAATCAACAGGGTAGTTCTTGTGCTCCTGCACACGCTTAACGCAATCCCGAGTACGGTTAAATAAGGATAGGAACGTGCAGTCTTCATTCATTTGTATACGCAAGGGCACTTGCAAGCTTTGTTTCGGCCGTAAGTCGGAATAATTCACCATTAAATCTTGAGCCACCCCATTGTACGCGATATACAATAAAGCCAGCACAGAAGAGGCAAAAACTTCGCTTAATCCTGTGTTTTCTGTGGCGTAGACGGCTGTGATTTTCTCGCGTAAATCGAATGGTAACTTGATGGACGCACTAAAATAGTTCGGATCGGCGTTGGTTTCACCATAGCGATAGAAATCTGTCTGATACACAGATGGTATCGCATGATCCATTTCCTTTGCCCAAAATTCCGCTGATTCAGGCATGGATGCCGCCAATATTTTTTTCTGACCAAGCGTTTTTTTCGGTTTCATGATCATTCTCCTACCTTGGATTGTACTATATCATTTGAACGCATGTCGTAACCACGTCGGACATATTCCGCGTACTAAGCGTTTCCTGCTGCGTTAATAAATTCAGCATCACTGAGAAGATATCACAGATATTTGACATGGTTTCGTATTCAAATAAATCAGCCAAATACTCCCAATCCAACTCCAGATGGGTTGTACAGTCATAAATTTGCAGGTTCAAGGAAAACATTCCCTCATCCGGTGTGATGGGCTTAAGACTTACCGGCATACCGAATAGTTCCGTATTCATGTCCTTTACGGTATGGTAGGCGATCAACGTATCAATTACCGCACTGCGTGATCCAGGGTTGATTCGATCATAGATTTCTTCAAAAGGAACGTTCTGACATTTTTGTGATTCCCGCAAGTTACCAATAAAAGCATTCATGTAATCCGTTATGGATTCGTCTTTCTTCACTTCAGAGAGTACCCATAACGTATTCGTCAGCATTGCAACAATCGGTTCACTTGTCAGTATTGAATAATCACGGCTCGGAGTTGCAAACATCACTTCTGAACTGGCCGTAACTGCGTGAAGGGTGCAGGCATAAGCGAGAAGTAGGCTTTCGAATAGAGTCATATTATTCTTTTGAGACCAAGCTCGCAAAGCAGATGTTCTCTCTTCGTTGATTTGGAATCTGAATGTATTACTTCTTTGGGATATACCGGAATCATCCTGCTTATCGATCGGTAGCTCATTCATCCCGCGGTAATGCTGAAGATACTCTTGCCAATAGGCAATGCTTTCAGAACGATTCTTCAGAAATTCCGTATTCGATTCTTCAACGACTGTCGCGAAGTTATCGTTAAGCTTCGCCAATTGATGACCGCCATACAGGAGGTTCAAATCATGAACAATTACAGATAAGGAAGCTCCATCAACGGTAATATGATGAAAATCCATGAATAACCAAGCACAATCGACATCATTAATAATCACGAATCGGAAGGGTAACCCTTCCGATAAATTGAATGGTCGAATCAGTTCCTTTAGATTCGGTCGTCCTTCTAAGAGGGGGATTGTATAAATCGGTTCATCGACGATCTTTTGAAATATCTCACTACCTGTCATAGTAAATTGAACCCTCAATGCATCATGTCGTAATACGATCTTATGCAAAGTATCCGTCAATCGAGGGATTGAAATATCATGACTCAGTTGGATCAGGAGCGGCACATTATAACGTACAGAGTCGGGATTCAATTGATAATCAACAAAAAAGGGCTTCTGCTGATTCAATATTGGCAGCTTCTTCTCTACGCTTCTTACCTTATGGGTGCCAGACTGATTCGTCGGCACACTACCCAGAACCGTCATCATCTCTAAAATAGTAGGATTAGCCAGAATATCTATAGCATTAATCTTGGTTCCAAATTCGTTATTGATGTCACGTGCTAGATAAACCGCCATCAGAGAATCAATGCCTAAATCAAAGAACGAAGTGGTGATATCCGTAATATTGAAACCTATTTGCTTGCTTATAAGTTCCGTTAACAATGCTTCATCGGACAATTTGTGGCGATCCATGGAAGACCTATGGTTCACCTCTTCATTCATCGTTAGTTTACACTCAAAGGAGGAAGTGATTTTTCCGTAATCAATCTTTCCGTTTTTATTGAGAGGCATGGAATTGGTTACCATTATATGCGTAAGGATCACATGCGAAGGGCCGATCTGACTAAACTTTTGACGGATTTCATCCTGGCTGATCTCTCGATTCTCGCGAACTTTTACGTAAGAGCAGATTTCCTTGCCACCGACTTTGTTCGTGACGACGCAAACTGCGGCCGACACGATCTCATCTATCGTTTCGAGCAAGGACTCAATGGAAACTAGTTCGATACGGTAACCCCGTATTTTGACTTGTCTGTCTTTCCGCCCCCAATAATGAAGGTTCCCGGTAGCATCTTCACTAACCGAATCTCCCGATTTATACAATTTCCCATCGCCAAAGGGATTGTCGATGAATACTTCTTCATTCAGTTCCGGGCGATTGACATACCCTATCGTTACCCCCTTGCCTCCTATATACAGCTCACCGATCTCCCCTTGTTTAACCGGACTGTAATTCACATCAAGAATATAGGCAACCACATTTTTTATCGGCTTTCCGATGGGAATAGGCTCTCGATTTTCTCGATACGTAATTGGATAGACGGTTGAAAACGTTGTGCATTCTGTCGGACCATAGCCATTCCAAATACAGATATCCCGGCAAACATCCAGAACCTTATTTACAGAAGACGGATTCACGACGTCACCACCTACGATGAGCTCGCATATCCCATCGAACATTCGGGGATTTTGTTCCGCAGCAATGTGAAACAGTGGGGCTGTCAGCCACATGGTTGTTACACCGTATTCTTGTACGGTTTGCTGGATATATTCAAAATCAGTCAATCCATGCTTGCTTGGTATGATTAGTCCGCCGCCATTCAGTAAAGCACCCCAAACTTCAAAAGTGGAGGCATCGAAAGTAAGAGCTCCTGTCTGAAGAATGCGGGTATTTGAGTTCAGCCTTACATAATCGGAACCAACAGTAAGATTTAATATATTGTCATGTGATACGCCAACACCTTTGGGCTTGCCTGTCGTGCCGGAGGTAAACATGATGTAGGCTAGAGAATCTCCCACAACTCTTTGGCCATCCTCGATATCGCATTTGTCCATACTGATATCCTTGAGATCCATTGTCGGTACAAATGACAGAGTGTGATCCTGGTCTGTCAAAACCAGTTCAACCTGAACATCATTAACCAAGTGTGCGATACGTGACAAAGGATCATCAATCGCCAAAGGTACATAAGTGGCCCCAATCTTCACAATGGCGATCATTGCAGTGACCAACTCCAGGCTTCTCTCACACAAAATCCCCACTCTACTGTTCTCGGCGATTCCACAGTGCAACAAAGCACCACATAGCGTGCTTACTTTCATCCGAAGCTCATTGTAAGTGGTGACTTTGCCATCACAAATGACAGCAGTATGATCAGGGTATGTCTCTGCAATGTAATCAAAACGACTGCCTAAAGTTATTTCAATAGGTTCATCTTGCATCCATTTAGCCTCCTCGCTGAACGCTTAGATTAGGAACCAGCGTCGATTTAATATCTTGTGTATTTTTTGAAAAGGATTCAAAATCGGGTGCAGTTCCGTACACGATCCCCAGGTTGCTTTGGGTGCCGAGCCTGTAGTTAATGATTTGCCCCACATCTTTCGTGATCTCAAGATGCAAAACCCCATCCATTCTTTCCACTTCTTCCATCCCGTTCATACCGACAAATGATGATGGTTCAACTATGGGTGCATCAAGAAATACCTGGTAAACAACCGATGTGATCGGCTTCACGATGATGATCGCTTCTTCACCTAATGAAACCTGTAAAGCGGCCCTCACTAAATCCACACCCATGGCACGTTTTAGAATTTCGGGAACATAACCACCTACTCGGCCGTTGATTTCAATAATTTTGGGCCCGCTGGACGTGAGTTTTATTTCAGTATGTGTTACGCCATCTGTAACGCCGATGGCTTGAATGGCTTTTGACTCCAGATCTAAGATCTGTTCGGCCAATTTTGAAGAAAATGGGTGGGGTACAAACATGCCAGTCTCTGCAAAATGTTCAGTTAAAGGCAATTTGGCCGTCACGCACACCTGTTGTGATTTTCCATTCGAATGAATGGATTCTACAGACACATAATCTCCGTAAAATTGGTCATGTAAGGCCTCATCCCCCGCCAAAAATTCTTCCAACACATACTCACAATCAGAAGGACCTAACGATAACTCATGTCGCAATTGTTCGATGTAGGAAACTTTTACCGTCCACCTACTGCCGGCACCAATTCTGGGCTTGAGTATAGCAGGAAATCCAACCAGCTCTGCAGCGCCCTCGACATCATGCCGGTCGACAATTGCATGGCGCACGGCACTTATGTTGGAGGCAGCAAGCCGTTCTCTCTGCAAATACTTATCTGTCAAACAAGCTAATATCTCAGCCGAATGTCCGTTCAGCCCCAATATCGTGCAATACTTTGTAACTTCAGGTAGTTTATACTCGCTGAATGTTACGATTCCTGAGACTTGTTCTTCACGCAACAGCGTTGCTACTTCGAGGTCCGTCAGCGATGATATATCGAATACTCCCACGTGTTTTTTTAATAGCTCCAACTGAGTCTGATCTTTCTTGTTACAGTCAGCATAGAGAAAAACAAGTTGGCAAAGCCCCAAAGAAGCCGCTTTGATAGTCAAAGGGGAGGCTGAACCCTCACCATGCATGATCGCTACTTTTGGCAGATTACAAGTCATTTTCGAACATCCCTATCGTACTGGTTTTTTTGAAAGAAATTCTTTTAATGCGTTAGGAGAAGAGTGAATATATAGATCGCGTAAAGTTAACGAGCTATCCATTTCCCTTTTAAGTGCAGACAGTAGTTCCACAGCCAAAAGTGAATTGCCACCGGACTCAAAGAAGTTATCACCTGCTGCAATGCTATGTCCTAATACTTTGTTCCAGATAGACAAATATGAATCTTGACTGTTATTATCTTTCGAGTCAACGTCCTGATCCTCCGAGTGATTAAGCTTCAACATCAATGTTGCATTGTCGACTTTTCCGTTGATGGTCATCGGAATCTCATTTACTCGAACAATTCTAGCCGGAATCATATATTCCGGGATTTTGGATTTTAGATCGCTCCGAACTGTATCAGCATCAACGTGCTCCAAGCTTTCGATAAATGCAACTATTTGTTTTTGAGAGGATTCCACATCATCACCATCGTGCAAGACAATGGCCACATTTCTTACAAATGGAATTTTTTGAATGACGGAGCGTATTTCATCCAGTTCAATTCGGAAGCCCCTAATTTTAACTTGAGTGTCGATTCGTCCCAAGTAGTCAATGCTACCATCCGGTCTCTTACGTCCCAAGTCACCGCTTCGGTACCATCTTTGGTCATCCTTAGGATCGATAACAAAAAACTTCTTGTTCAACTCTTCCCGATTGTGATATCCGTTTGATAGGCCGGCTCCACCTACCCATATCTCGCCTTCCATTCCGTACAAACATGGAATCCCATTTGTGTCTCGTATCGAAATTTTCCAGCCAGGCAGTGTCACACCTACAGATTTCGATAAAAATTCTGGATCCCTATGTAAAATGTTGCGATACGTCACATGAACGGTGGTTTCGGTAATTCCGTACATATTCACAAGCCTGCAATAACTCACCGGATAACGTTCAAGCCACTCCGATAGCTTGTAAGGATCTAGGGCTTCTCCTCCAAATATTACTAATCGAATTGAAGTCAAATTCGTATTCCTTTGCTCGATATCCACTTTAAGCAAGGTATAAAATGCTGATGGGGTTTGATTCAAAACAGTAACTTTCTTCTCAACCAATAGATCATAGAAATCATACGGTGACCGTGCGACTTGTCTCGAAACCACTACCAGGTGACCTCCGGTCAACAAACACCCCCACATCTCCCAGACAGAAAAATCGAATGATGCGGAGTGAAACATCGTCCAAACATCAATGTGGGACAGCTTAAACTCCTGACTGGTAGCTTCGATCAGTGATACAACATTCTTGGATGGCACCATAACGCCTTTGGGTTGCCCTGAAGTTCCGGATGTGTAAATTATGTAGGTAGTGTCAGGGGCCGTTGTTGGCAGGACTACGGTATCAAACACATCACTTTCGCCTTCAATCAGATCACTCGGAGAAATCCAATGAATTGCATGTTTGGCAGGTAGATCTGGCAAACCTGTTATGATATGCGTGGCTTGTGAATCCTCTATAACAAAAGAGATCCGTTCAAGTGGATAATTCGGGTCAACAGGAATATATGTTCCGCCTGCCTTAACAATCGCAACCATTATAACAACAAGTTCAACAGTCTGGTCTAAGGAAACAATGATTTTATCTCCCAGATTCATTCCGTATGAAATCAGTTTTTTTGCGATCACATCACTTTTGCGGTTCAACTCCGCATACGTGATACTCCCATCGATACCCGATATAGCTATTTGATCAGGGAAGCTTATCGCCACGGAATGAAACCTTTCAAGTAATTCAAGATCAGTATGATTTATACAATTGCTTTCGGTTTCCAACAGTGACATACATTCATTTTCTAAAAAATTATTATTTCCATCTTTATTTTCTAAATTAAAGCAGAACAAATCTACAAATTGCCTTAACACTGTGGGATGAACAAATCTTTCACTAGCAGACATGCTAATTGAGTGTAGTGCACCGTTATATTTTGTAACAATAACCGTGACAGGAAAAAGCGGGGACAAGCAAGGTGAATACTGACAGTTCATGTCGGGCAAATCAGTAATCATAATTCCGGCATCAAAAGCATTTAACTCTCTATCATCACGAAAGATATCTTCTTTTATTTTGAGGTGTTTGTTATCATCAAACGTACCCGTTCTGATTTGTTTGGTTTCCATATCATTCTCTTCGATGAGAATCTTGGTGTTTATTGCTCCGTACTTCTCTAACGTCATCAATAGGGCACTGGAAATCCTATCAAGACTAGCCGATGAGAACTCTTTTAAATCAAGATCCGTTAGATTCACACGGTAAGATCGTGAAAAAACCGTCGAGTTGTTCCAATTTGGCACCCCCCATTTCGGAGGAATAAAGGAACCACACTTTTGTAATGCTTCATCTAAAGACAATATGTACGGACTATCACTTGTTATAGACTTGTAGACATTGAAAATTTCTTGAACCGTCACTAACTCACGATTGGAAACAATTATTAAATCGGCTTCTAGGTCATTCGCCACGGCAAGAACAATTCGGATTTTTCCAGTGTAGCCGATGGGGCGTGATGATTCCCGTTTAACAAAATCTTCATGATTCACGCGGGAGAATGAGTACTCGATCCACGGAGACATTGTATTGTGTAAGTTTTCACTTTCACATATCTTTTGTAGGCTAGCTATGGTCTGACTAATCAAAGAAGAATCAGTCAAATGACGGATAAACACTTGTGATACCGCTGCCTTATCCAACTCTAATGCTGGGATCATTTCTATTTCACCCATTTTTCATTCCCCCGTTCTATTTCGCAGAATATCCCGCATCTACTGCTATCGTTGTTCCAGTGACTCTCTGTGTCGCATCACTTGCCAGCCAAACTACAGCCTCCGCTACATCATACGGAGAGACGACTGTGTTCATGGCTACAGATTCGAGATCGATTGATTCTTGGTCTCCCAATCGAATGCCTAAAGAATCTGCTACAACTTTAGTCATATGACCATCAAGCCGTTCATCATCATAAACCGGACCTGGACAAACAGCGTTTACACGGATATTTTGCGGGGCATAGTCCAACGCTGCTGATTTCGTTAGACCCACAAGACCATGTTTTGAAGCAACGTATCCAGCAAAAGATCTATAACCTAGGAGTCCTGCAGTGGAAGCGATATTGATAATACTTCCATATTGTTGTTCAATCATAATTGGTGCCACAGCCTTAATTAATCGCCATGGACCAGAGAGATTTACATTCAGAAGGATCTCCCATTCCTCAGTCGTATACAGATGCGTAGCTTTACCAGCAGGAGCTCCGATGCCAGCATTGTTGACGAGAGCGTCAATTCTTCCAAACCTATTGATTGCAGCCTCAACAAGTGCATTTACATCATTCATCTTACATACATCAGCAAGCTGCACTATTACACTCGAACCAAATTCTTTACATTTTTCAGCAGTCGTCTGAAGCTCCTCCAGCGATGATAATTTGTAGGGTACAGATTCTTTGGAGTTTCCAATGTCCGTAATGATGAGATCGGCACCCTCTTCTGCCGCACGTAACGCGCAAGCCCTTCCGATTCCACGCCCGGCACCGGTAATTAATACCACCTTATCTGTTAATCTACACATATTGAAAAGCACCATCCTTATGTATGTTAGCGAGAGTATTTTTGATGATTTCCTTGGCTTGTTCAGCTGTGCTGGTTATATACATATGCTCTCCAGTAACCTGAAACAGTTCGAAATCACCGGATGTGCACTCCTTCCAAAGGGCAACATCATCTTTCACTACAAATGAATCGTCCGCAGCAAACATACCCGTAATGGGTGTGTTAATACTACATCCTGATTCGTTGATGTAAGTCTCGTCCATTTCAAAATCTGCCCGAAGTGTTGGTAGCAATAGTTCTCTTAACTCCGGAATTGCAAAAGCATGATGTACAAACCCCGTAAGCTTTTCAACTGCCTCTAAAAACTGATCATCCGAGTATGACGACAGCGAATAATCTCTTGTGTTTTTTGGCGATGATGCTGCACTGACAAATAAGCGGATCAATTTTACATTTCCGCGACTCTCTAATCGCCTAGCAACTTCGAAAGCCAAGGTAGCACCCAGAAAACAGTGCCCAAAAAGTGCGATCAGACTATTGCCACCTTCTTCTTCTATCATCTTGGCAAAATCATCCGCTGCAACATGGATATTTCTATAAGGCTCCTCAGCAATTAGCCTCTCTCTGCCTGGCAATTGAATAGGTAAAACTTCTATCGAGCTATCAAAAAATTCATTCCAACCACTATAGAAACTAGCTCCTGCTCCTGCAAATGGAAAACATATTAGCTTTATAGGCGATTTGTGATCATACGACATATTTAACTTCCTTTCACTAAAATTGGGAACATTTTCTTATTATATCTTAACATTTATTAAAATGTATAAATATCCCGATTTATTCACAATATTGTAATTATTCGTAATCAACTAATTTCGTATCGGACGATGCGGAAGTTGATTCATAAACGAAATGTTCGACATGAGAATTTTTTACAAATCGCGCTGTTCATAAGCTGAATATTATGTTAAATATATTTACATAAATATAGTTTTAATCAATGAGAGGTTTGTGATAATTTGTTAGAGACTTTTATTCTAATGATTGATAGAGATTTATATAAAGATGAATTTTACGATCTCCAAAAAAGCATTTCTACTAAAACACTTGATAGAATTAAAAAGTTTCATTTTAGAGCGGATGCTCAAAGAACCTTGTTGGGTGATATTTTAATAAGATATATACTATGTAAACGAAAATGCAAAAATAATGAGGAACTAATTTTTTCTTATAATCCATATGGAAAACCACAACTGGCCAATTCCCCTGATATTCACTTTAATATATCTCACTCCGGAAAATATGTAGTAGCCTCTGTTGATACTATGCCCGTAGGGGTAGACGTTGAAATCATTAAGCCGATAGATTTAAAAGTAGCCGATTCATTCTTTTCAAAACTTGAAAAAGAATATATTTTAAATTCAGAATATGGTGAAAGACTTTCTAAGTTTTATCGTATTTGGACAATGAAAGAAAGCTATATTAAACGTGAAGGAAAAGGCTTATCTATCCCATTAGATTCCTTTTGCGTTATTTCTTTAGAAGGTGATAATGAAACTGTATTTTATGAAGGCTTTCAAAATGAAGAAGCGGTTTGTACCATTTGCTCTTCACAAAATAGTGAGCCCAAAAAGATTGTTTTAAATTTAGATTCTTTAATAAATAATTTTGAAAAAACAGTATATTTCTAAGCTGTAGGCGATGGAGTCGGCGTTGAACCCTTGTGCGTAAATTTCGAATTATTATATTTTGGTATTTTATTATTGCAAAATGAACCACGTGTCATTATTATTTATATAATGACACGCGGTTCATTTTTAATTGAATTAGGAGGTACAACTAGAATGTCGCCTAAAATATCCGATGATCAAAAAGAACAACGAAGAAGAAAAATCCTCGAGGCTGCCAAGCTGGTATTTATCGACAAAGGTTATGAGCCAGCAACCCTTAAGGATATTGTGGAAGAAGCAGGCATGAGCCGAGGATGGATCTATCTGTATTTTCAAACGAAGGAGGAAATATTTGAAGCCCTGCTCGATCTTCAGGACTCTGAATACGAGCGGTATATTGACGCTCTTTTATCTGAGAAGTTACTTATTTGGGATGTAATTTCAACCACGTTCTCCCAGCAGAAAAAGGAGCTTCTGTCACCTGAGAGCGGAAGTCTTACGCCGGCCTTTTATGAGTATTTTCTAACCGGATGGCGGGATGAACAACGAAGAAGCTTGTTAATGAAGCGTTATGAGAACGGAATTGCCCGTTTCGCGAGGCTTTTGCAGCTCGGTGTGGATCAACAGGAATTTGCACCTATACTGCCCATTGAGGATATCGCTAGAATTATCGCGTCGTTCCAGGAAGGAATAATGACTCATACCCTCGCAGTGGGGCCGGAGCAATCCCATACAGAAATTCAACTTGCATCGATGGTTAACTATTTAAATCAACTGCTATACCCCAAGTAAGGCATGCAATGTGGAACCCCATTAGGAGGGAATTAAGATGAGTGCGCTCTTTCGCAATCCTACGTTTACCAAACTGTTCATAGCCGCCTTTGCCTCTCAGTTTGGCAGTGTTGTTGGAAATATGGCCTTTGCCTATTATTTGGTGGATCGATACAGCACCCGCCCGGCTTTGGCTACCACAGCGGAGTTGATGTATTCATTGCCTACGTTTGCGGTATTCTGGATCGTTGGAGTTGTCGCTGATCTGCTTGACCGGAAGTTAATTGCCGCATACAGCGACTGGATTCGGGCTGGATTGACCGTGGTGCTCCTTCTCTTCGTGCATTACGATGCCGTATTCGCTTGCTTCGTTGTTCTATTCCTGCGTAGTGCGATATCAAAGTTTTTTGGACCTGCGGAAATGGGCTTGCTCCAAGGAAGCATCGGGCAAGAACAGTATGTTCAGGCGACAGGGTTAAATCAAATGATTATGGGGCTGTTTATGATTTTTGGATTGAGCTTGGGAGCGTTGTCGTATCACTTTGTAGGTGTTGAAGGGGCTATTATTATCGACGGGTTGAGCTTTATCTTTTCCGGAATCCTTATCTTATGTTGCCGCTTCCCGGAAGAGGTTCGTATGCCTAACGGTAAAAAAACCTTACGCGATGTAAGGTTTCCGCTTATTATCAAAGACTTTCGTCAAGGAATTTCATATATTGTGAAGCACAAGCTGCTTCGTGTTCTGATATCGGGTTTTCTTTTTTTCGGGATCGTCAATGGGGTGTTCGCGGTGCTTCCTATCTTCACAATGAAATACAAGCTTAGCCCGGACAATTATATGGTGTTCTCTTCATTCATTACCCTTTCCCTTGGAATCGGCATATTAATCGGCAGTTTTGCAGCCCCTTCTCTGATTCGGAGGTTAACAAGAACTAAAATGCTGATCACAGGTTTGTTTATTTCAAGTGTTCTGGTAGTTGTGCTTGGTTCGACAAATCAAATAGGGCTGTACCTATCTGTCACTTTCCTTATGGGAATCAACCTTGCACCCGTAAATATCGCATTAGGTAGTTGGATGCCCGAACTGGTTACTCCGCAAAATATGGGGAGAGTCAATGCACTGACTGAACCCATCATGATGTTCGGCCACTCGCTGGCACTAGGAATTGTCACTTTCACCTTTCCGACTTTCATCTCCATTACCTGGCTACACTATATGCTAGGGTTGTGCACTTTTGCCGTTTTCTTTTATTATTGTATGGTTCTGCCCCCGTTAGCTAACAAACTTTCTACTCAGGAGGTACTGCAGGGTGATCAGATTTCATGAGTTGAGCATAAAGGTCAATCCTGATGAAGTAGCTGCTTCACCTGAATGGTTTTAGATTTCTTTTGCTCCTGACGTACACCTCCTAATTTAAAAACAATGATGCCGCCGACGATAACCAGCACACCGATCAACTTATTGAGCGTAAAAGGAACCTTATCTAGTCCTAGCCACCCAAGGGAATCAAACAACAAAGCGAATCCGAGCTGAGAGGTCAACATAATAGAAACAGCAAACGTAGGGCCTAGCAGCTTAATTCCTTGAACCAGTGATATAACCACTCCGACACCAATCAGACCGCTGAAATAATACCAAGGTTGCATATTGTGCAGAACAAACATTTGTTTCCCCTGAAAAATCAGACCGATTGTTAATGAAGCCGCAAACCCCATACCCAATACTAAAGTGGTGGTTGCCCAAGATCCCGCACGTTCATTTACCTTACTATTAAAAATATTCTGCAAACCGACCAAAGTCCCTCCGGCAAGCGCCAATATAAGTCCTAAAATCATAAAGTATATACCTCCGTAAATTTCATTTTTCATCAAAACTTCAGGATCACTACTCCGGCCATCATCATTACTATCCCGATGAACTGCGGCAGACGCATCTTTTGCTTCACAACGCCAAACCATCCGCTGCTATCTACCAGAAAGGTTAAACACAGTTGAGCAATCAGCACAGCAGATATAGTAAGAGTTACCCCGATTTGTTGGATGGCTGTGACATTACTGAAAATAATAACGGATGCAAATGCACCCCCGATTAAATATAACGGCTTTACTCGCTTCAGCCCTTGCCAATTCTTATCCCGGACGAACATCAGTATAAGGAAAGCTGCTGCAAAACCAGTGAACTGAGTAAGTGCCGCTGCTTGCCATGTGCCGATATCCTCACTAATCCGAGAATTGGCTACACCTTGTAAAGTAATAAATCCCCCGGCTAAAAAAGCAAATAGTATACCTTTCATTCCATCTCTCTCCTCTAACTCATCTCTGTATATCTTTGTCTTTAATTAAAGGATACATCCAGAGGTTTGTGAAGGACATATGTCCTCAATGAACGGATCCGTTTATCAATATAAAAAAAGTCCCGCTTCCAGCCCTCTTACAGGCTAAAAACGGGATGATTTAATCGCAGGACATCTACAAAGTTTATTTAGGGAGTTCGTTTTTTTCCGGCATCAATCTTATAAGGATCTAGACCTTCCCAGATGTTAGCAATATCCGCCTGCTCAGGATGTTCAAACACAAGGAAGGCTGTTGGTAAATATCGCTCACCGTATTCTGATGAAGGTTTATTTACTATCTTATTGTCTTTAACGAGCACAGTAGATGAACCTCCATCCAGATTAGCTGCGATCACTGCCCCATGCTCCAAGAGAATTTGCTGAACATCATAGAGGTTCGCACCAATGCTGTATCCCGGTTGTCTACCGTCTATCACTACGAATATAATTGCTCCGTCTGCACGCTGGCCCATAGCAGTCCGAGGAGCAATTCCCCAACCTTCTGCGGCATTTTTAATCAGACCCTTGCCGTTTACTATAAGGCGCGGCTGAAACGTGACTGCCTCTTGAACATCCAGCTTGCTGAGTTCTTCAAGAGAGTATTTTCCGGCAATCATCTTCCCCTTAGTATCCAGACCCACAATCTGAGTAGAATCTTTACCGCCCAAACCTTCGTAATATAATTTCCCTTGTGAAATAACGACACCTATCGGTTTGAATCCGTTGCCTTTCCAGTTAGGGTCGGCAAACCCGCCGCCATTAACCCCGGCAATCGCACCCGTTCGCGTAACCATGTGGGATACTTTCTCACCGGAGCCGACTTTATTCGGTATACCCAAGCGAATTTTGGTGGGATCATTCACGATCATGACGAATCCCGTATAGCCGCTGCCTGAAACGTTCTCAATCTCGACAAGGGGATTCACTATATCTTCTTGGGGTTTAACAGTGTTTATGGTATGGGTATCTTCTTCCACACCCATCTGTTCAAATCGGGAACTATACTCCGACACCCGATTTTTCAATTCATCTTCGCCGATAATATATTTCGCCAAATAACGGTGCTGAGTTGTAATCAAGGTATCTGCAACCAAGAAACGGAAATTACGGGCCGATGGAGCCAGGTAAAACCAGCCTCCCGCTGCAAGGATCAGTATCATAAAAGTTAGGAATACTTTGGATAGGGTACGGAAAAAGCTTTTTTTCTTTCGTTTCTTACTTTTTCTCTTCTTGTTAACCGTGGAACGCTGAGGTAATGATGACGGGTTCACTTCTATTAATTCCTCCTTGAATCGTACCTGTCTTCTACCATTTATCATAAACGAAAATTCCGAATTAAAAGTTCCAGTTTATTCAATTCTACTTGAACTATCGAACGTTAAATCCATTCCAAAATACCCTTCCACAGGGGATCGTTATTTTCAAACATATCCGGCACCTCGGAGATCTGAAGCGCGCATACGTTTTGGAATGGCCAAGGGGTTTCAACCATTCCTTATAGAACCTCTAACAGTCATTGTAATTCAATGTACATCCCTCCCTATGCTGCCATTAAATTAAGCAGCAGGAAAAAGGGATTGGACAGTTTGTTCTATTTCATTCAGATAGACAGGTATTCAGATCGTATTGGACTTACTCTACATACAATAATTCAGAGATTAAGAAGGGTGGTGTAAGTATTGGCTAAGATATCAGTTCTCATGCCGGTATATAATGTAGCTAACTATATAGAAGAATCAATCTGCAGTATTCTGACGCAAACCTATTGGGATTTCGAATTGTTAATCATTGATGATGGATCAACAGACGGAACTTTAGATATCATCAGAAAGTTTAACGACAGAAGAATTAAATTAATTATTCATTCTATCAACTTAGGAATCATTGAATCCTTAAATCAAGGGATAGATTTAGCTACCGGCGAGTATATTGCCCGAATGGACGGAGATGATATCGCATTGCCCCAGCGCTTTGAGCGCCAAGTAGCGTTCATGGATGCTCATCAACACTGCGGAGTGTGCGGCTCTCAGGTTCGTTACTTGGGAAGAAACGAGATTACCAACAAACCCTTAAATCACGAAGAAATCAAATGCTGGCAGTTATTCCACTGTACACTAGTCCATCCATCCGTAATGATTCGAAGATCCGTTCTAATAAACCACGGAATCCGGTATCTGTACTATTATTATGCGGAGGATTATGAAATATGGAATCGCTTAGCAGAAGTTACGCAAATTATTAACCTGCCTGAAGTATTACTCGTATACAGACTACATCCCCAACAAGTCTCTAACGTCCATGAACTTGTTCAAGAGCAGCACGCTGAGATTATCCGTAAGAATCAGTTGCGCCAGCTCGATATTGAACCCTCCATTGAGGATTATCAGACACATTTGGATTTTTGCCACTTTAGAATTCGAGTTCATGAACCAGACCCATATTATAAAGCATTAGCCTGGGCTCATAAGATACTAGAGGGCAATCTAAAGAAACATAAATACGACCATCAGACTTTAAATTCGGTATTATCCCAATGCTTCAGTTTATCTGAATAAAATGGACCTCGAAGCGGGTACCGATTCCAACTTTACTTGTAATTACAATTTTACCGCCATGGAGATCCACCAGCTTCTTAACGATAGATAGTCCAAGTCCACTCCCGCCGTATTGCCTGGAACGAGATTTCTCCACCCGGTAAAACCGATCAAAGATATAAGGGATTTCTGCTTCTGTTATACCCATGCCCGTGTCCTCTACTATAAAAGCTACGGAGCCTGCTGCATATTCAAGAGAAACATTGATTTGACCCTGATCTGTATAGCGAATAGCATTCTCCAAAAGATTCATCACAATCTGTTCCATGCGTTTCTCATCCCCGTGAACCTTCACGGCAACTCCAATATACTGCACATCCAGCTTAAGTTCTTTCTCCCGGGCCTTCAATTCAACCTTATGAACCGCCCGGTCTACCATTTGTGATAGATCAACCCTATCAAAGGTTAGAGATATATTGCCTTCTTCCATCTTAGCCAGCTCAAAAAGGTCGTCCACCAAATGTTGAATTCGGTGCGCTTCCTGATAAATAATATTTAAATAAAGGTGTTTCTCCTCTTCGGTCTCATATAGACCATCCATGACTACCTTGGCATAACCTTCCAGATAAGTAATGGGTGTTCGAAGCTCATGAGATATATTAGCTAGAAACTCCTGACGAGTACCGCGGTATCGCTGAAGATCCACGGCCAGGTCATTTATGGCACCCGCAAGAAAACCAATCTCATCTTTACTTCGAATGGTTAGCCTGGTTTCGAGTTCACCGGCAGCGATTTGACGGGTTGCCTTCTGCATTTGTACAAGCGGACGGGACAAAGCTCTGGCGATTACCCAAGTGATGCCCATGGCCAAGATAAATGCACCGAATCCGGACAAGAATAATATATTCCGAACATCAGATAAGGAATGCTCCATACTTTCTGTGGAAGCCATTACGTAGAGAGCAGAGCGAGTGGTTTCCCCTTCCAGAATAGGTTGACCAGTTACGAAGTAACGATGTCCGCTAGGATCTTTATAGTCGAAGCTTATGCTATCCCCTAAGAATATTTCCTTTACATCAGCAGCACGAATAAAAGAACGGTCGGTTGAATCGTGCACACCTGAATGGAAATCAACAGTTCCGTTCTTAGAAATATTAAAGATACTGACATTCGAAAATTCAGCAAAGGTACGCATCATCTGCTCCGTAGTAGTATCTTGAGATTCAGCCATTACCGTAAAGTGAGAGGTAAGCTCCTCCGTCTCTGTTTGCATTTCACTGTAATAAAAATTAGTGAACATCCGGTCAATGGTAAAGCCCAGAAACAACAGTACTACCAAAAAGACAGAAATGATAACAATACCAAGCTTTCTACCGATAATATTATTTCTCATTATCTATCACCAGGAATCTGAAATTTATAGCCGAGACCCCAGACCGTCTGAATCGGGTTATACGGGAGCCCTGCATTGTGAAGCTTCTCACGGATATTCTTGATGTGTGAATCTATGACACGGGTCTCACCTCCGTAATCATTCCCCCATAACCTTTCCACAAGCTCTTCTCTGTTGAACGCACGTTGCCTGCTCTGAGCCAGTGTAGATAGAAGATCAAATTCCTTAAGCGTAAACTCGATGCTTGTATCTTGAATGTGAACCTCGCGGGACTCCGGATAGATCTTCAGACCGGGGAATTCTATAACAACACGCTCTTGTTGTTTGGTTTGCAATCCTCCGGTGGAGCGCCGAAGTAAAGAATAGATTCGGGCCAATAACTCTTCCGGTTCAAAAGGTTTGGTTAAATAATCATCCGCACCCATTCCAAGCCCGTGAACTTTGTCCTTTGTCTCTGAGCGGGCGGTTAGCATCAGAACCGGAATGGTGGAATCGGTCTCCCTAATCACCTTGCAGACTTGCCACCCATCCATATCCGGCATCATCACATCCAGCAAAATCAGATCCAATTTATGCTCTCGCCACATCGCCAAGGCTTCATGTCCCGTTGACGCTTCCTTGGTTTCAAAGCCCTCTTTACTTAAATAGATCCGCAGCAGATTGCGCATGTTCCATTCATCATCTACGATCAGAACTTGAAGTTTCGACAACCCAATCACCTTCTTCGTTATCTTCTTATTTATAGATCCTGTGACAACTCCCCACGCCTAAAGGCAGGGGCTTCTCAAATCATCGGGGATCGTAACCTTTCCCCTCCCTGATGGCTCTGTCCGAGCCACATATGTTTGTTTGGTTACGATGCTAAAGCACGTTGCAAAATGTTTATCGCTGCGTTCACGTCACGATCTGCCGTATATCCGCAATGATCGCAACTATGTACCCGTACAGACAGTGCTTTCTTTACAATTTCACCGCAATTGGAGCAAAGCTGTGATGTGTTTCGTGGATCAACTTGAACAACAACACGACCAGCACTTTCAGCCTTGTACGTGGTGAATTGAACGAGTTGATTCCAGCCAGCATCAGCGATGCTTTTCGCAAGATGATGATTCTTAATCATGTTTTGCACATTGAGTTTTTCAAAAGCAATCAGTCCATATTGGTTGACCAGTTCTCTAGATACGTTGTGGGCGTGGTCTTTGCGCTGATTAGCGACTTTCTCATGTAGCCTTGCCAAAATGCGAACAGCTTTCTTCCTTCGAGTAGAGCCTTTCTTTTTGCGCGATACCTCACGTTGGAGTCGCTTTAATCGTTTTTCACTCTTGCGAAGGTGTCTAGGAGATTCAATTGTTTCGCCATCTGATGTAACGGCAAGGTGCATCAAGCCAAGATCAACGCCAACTTGTTTCGATGAAGACGAAAGGTGCTGCCGTTCTACTTCGCAGGAAAAACAAGCGTAGTATTTTCCGTTATTGACCGTGATCGTGCAGGTTTTGATCTTCCCTTGTGGTTGGCGATGGAGTTTGATTTTTACATCACCAATTTTAGAAAGGCGAACCTTGCTACCTATGATCGTATGTCCACCTTGCGGATATGTGAAAGAATCATATCGCTGCTCTGGTTTGAATCGTGGAATTCCAGCTACCTCGCCACTTTTTACACGGCGAAAGAATGCTTGATACGCTTTATCCAAGCGTTTTGCGACATCTTGAAGGACTTGGGAGTGAACCTGTTTCAATGCAGGGATATGTTGTTTACGCTCGTTGAATGAATTTGCTTGATCGTAATAGTTCAGGCTGTTGCCTTCATTTTTGTACGCAAGTATCCGTTCTTCAAGCAAACGATTGTATAGCAACCGACACCGTTCAAGCGTAAAGTGAATGGCTTGCTTTTGCTGTTTGGTTGGATACAGCCGATATTTGTAAGCAACAAGCAACTCATTCACCTACTTTTCTTTTTGATCTTCGATATATTTTTTCACTATATCCAGTGACACGCTTCCGACTGTGGCAACAAAGTAAGAATTTGTCCAAAGAGAAGGAAGTCGTGATGTTAGTTGTTTAAATTCCTGCCTCAATATGCGCGATGTGTAGCCTTTTAAGTGCTTCACAATACGATGGATGCCAAACTGTGGATCGCATTGGATCAGCAAATGAACGTGATCTGGCATGATTTCCATTTCAACAATCTCAGCTTGAAGTTCATCGGCTTTGGCTCGGAATAGTTCTTTTAAGCGCAAATCAATTGGCGGTTGTAGAACTTTGCGTCGATACTTGGGGCAAAACACGACATGATATTTACAATCGAAAGTGATATTGTGGTTACTTTCTACTTCTCGTTGTGACATAGGTTCACCTCAAAAAGATTGTACCACAAAACAATAGATATCTGAAACGTATCTATTGTTGGGTGCTTGGGGCGACAAAAGCCACCCCACATCCAAAGCGCCTTACATCCCCATAGTTAAAGCAAGGGGTTTTTCGGCACTAAATTATAATAACAGTTTGAGGCAGCATACCGGAAGTTTTGGGGTTGACTTTTTTTAGTTTCGCACATGGTTGAAAAAAATAGACTGTCCATAAGTAGATTTCTTCTACGAATGAGACAGTCTATTAAGTTGTGTTCTTTTAGATTAGGGGTGTATGTCTGGCACTCGAAGAGGTATAGATATCCGAAACCAGCTGTAACGTCTTCATTCCTTCTGAACCATTTAGCCAAAAATCACGATTATCCCCAATGTGCTCGTAAAAGTCCTTTATTAACAGGCTGTGACTGGCTCCCCAATAGGACTTGCCTACTCCGTAATCTGCAGGAGGTTGACTCCATAAGGTTTCTTTTCCCTCTTTATAGAGATATAAGCAATCCCTGCGCTGAATTAATGTCCCTTGTTCAAAGACCAGCTCCAGCTCCACAGGGGAATTTACGAGATATGCATTGGTAGCATAGAAGAGAGCTCTAACGTTATTTTTGAAAAACAGGGTCGCATGCGACGTATCCTCCACCTCAATAATGCCATTCAGTGCATCTGTAGTGATACTTCCTTTAACTGAGGTGATCTCTCCGCCAAACCATTGAAGTAAATCCAGTGTATGGATCGTCTGATTAATCAGTACGCCGCCGCCTTCCGTATCCCAGCGACCTCTCCATTTGCTATTCCTGTAATAAGACTCATCGCGGTGCCAGGTAACTATGCCTTTCATGCAGATTAACTGACCTAATTCACCAGAGTCCAAGGCCTCCTTGATACGAATCGAAGGCTCATTATAGCGGTTCTGGAACACGATGCCAAGCTGACCTGTACTGCTATCAGCAGCTTCCACCATTCGCTTCGCAGATGGGAGATCTGAAGCGATCGGCTTCTCGGTTAACACATGCTTTCCTGCTTGTAAACACTCAATGGCCATCTCAGCATGTAAGTGATGGGGAGTGCACAAGTGCACCACATCTATATCAGATCGATCCAGCAGCTCTCGGTAATCAACCGTCGTAGAACATCCGTATTCCTGCGCTGCCTGTTCTGCTTTTGCTGCATCCACATCTACTACAACCCGAAGTTGAACTCCCTTCATGGCCGAGATAGCTTTGACATGCAAAGGGGAAATCGCTCCGCATCCTATTATAGCCGCCCCAAGTTCATTCGTCTTTTTCACCGTCTGCTCTTCTTTCTGCGCTCTACCCGCGCGTTACTTCAAAATGGGTGAAAGATGGATTGCTTTAGCTTGTGCCTGAAGGCATAGCTCCGCCGCTTTAAATACATGGGCCTGCGTCATGGCAAATTCCGTTCGATTCAAACCGTCCAGAATCAGCTCCCCGAAAAAAGGGTATCCGATCTTGCTAGCTACATGCTCATAATGTTCCCCTTGACTATCTGCCCAAAACACATGATCTGGCGTGCTCGAACGTCCGATATCAGTATATTTACGCAGCTCAATATATCCTTCGGTCCCCATGATCATCGTTCGACCATCACCCCAGGTGCTTAGGCCGTCGGGTGTAAACCAGTCTACACGGAAATATTGTGTAGCTCCGTTATCCCCCACAAGCGTGGCATCTCCGAAATCCTCCAATTCTGGGTAGGCGCAGTTGTTATAGTTGGCTACTTTGCTGTGAAGGACTGTTGCATCGGTACATCCACAGTAGTATAGAAATTGTTCGATTTGATGACTCCCTATATCACACAGAATACCGCCATATTTCTCTCTTTGGAAGAACCACTCTGGACGGTTAGCAGCATTTAAGCGATGCGGGCCCAATCCGATCACTTGCAAGGGACGGCCTATGGCACCCTGTCGAATAAGTTGACCTGCGTATATTGCACTTTCCACATGCAGTCTTTCACTGAAATAGACCATATACTTCTGCTTCGTGCGTGCTGACTGCACCCTTGCCGCTTCTAATTGTTCAAGTGTGGTAAAGGGGGTTTTGTCTGTGAAGTAATCTTTACCGTGTCCCATCACCTTAAGCCCTAACGGGCCCCGTTCTGAAGGAATGGCAGCGGCAGCTACCATGCGAACCTCAGGATCTTCCAGAATTTCTTCTGCCGAGCGGGCGGCTCTCACTCCCGGATACCTATCCATAAATGATTTAACCTTTACCGAATCCGGGTCGTACACCCATTTTAACTCAGCGCCAGCTTCTATCAGACCGTTGCACATCCCATAGATATGTCCGTGATCTAGAGCAATGGCTGCGAATATGAATTCTCCGGGCTTAACTACAGGTTTGGCTTCATAAGTAGGCGCGTACAGCATTCCATCATTGCGACTCATCTTAAACCCCCTCGATCGTATGTAAAAGATAGTCCAAGCTAATAGCAACGCTCTCAAACGGATCACGCCGGCAAACATCCTGCTCCACCACATACCATTCAACACCAGTCTCACGACAGGCCTTAATAATACCCGGGTAGTTCATATTCCCTTCACCCACCTCAGCAAAAACAGGCTTTCGATCGATTATGGCCATATCCTTAAGATGGACCACCTGCATTCTGCCGTTCACCTTGTGAATCCATTCCACCGGATCCGCACCCGCTGCCTGTAACCAATATAAATCTAGCTCGAAGCTAACATAATCAGGATCTGTCTCTGCCAAAAGAATATCCATTCCTGTTCTACCGCCCTCCAGGCGTTCAAACTCAAAGTCATGATTATGGTAAATAAACTGCAAGCCGTAATTCTCTTTCAATAGCTTGGCGATTGCTGAAATCTCACTTACAAAAGTTCGGTAACCTTCCAGACTCGTGCGGTACATATCAGGCAACCCGCCTAGCCCGATATATTTGCAGTCCCACAGCTGATGTTCCTTAGTTAGCGCATCTAAATCATCCACCAAACGAGTCCAGGGCACATGTGTAGCGCAAATCTCTAATCCATTTTCATCGGCGATTTGTTTAACTACCAATGGGTCAATCGGCCCGATGCCAGACACCTGCACAGCGGTATAACCAATGGATCTCAACTTTTGAAAAGTAGTCCTTAACTCTTCTGCGGTCTGTGTATACTCTCTAAAGGTGTACATTTGCGCACCAATCATCGAAGGCTTCATCAGTATTCATCTCCATAGTCTATATAAAATGAACTTAAGATATTAACTTAAGGCTCAGGCGTCTCTACCGTGAAGATTTGGACTTCCGGCCGCTGTTGTATCCAGATTTCTTTGATTTAACCCGCTTTTAGCGGTTGAAATCCGGATACAAAGGCGGTCGCTATCGCTCCTACAGTTCCAAATTTCCCTCCCTCTGTATTAATCATTTTTCTTTCAAATACTCGCTCATTCGCAGGATATCTCCCTGTTAATCAGCTGAGGAAGAGGGGGAGGCCTGTTA
>NZ_JAUSTK010000020.1 GCF_030812855.1 Paenibacillus wynnii | reverse complement strand
TGATTTTTTTCACTTTATCCAAAAAACACAACTGTAAAATTATTACTTTTTTAGTTTTTCGATTTCGTGTAAGGTTCTATGCATGTCTAGTGCAATAAGTACAATTAAATGGCTTTTCAATCAGAAAGTTAGGCAAATAGCTGCATAAAGTACAACTAGAAGAGAAATAAAAAATTTTAATCAAAATTCAAACCTCTTTGTCTATTCTGACGTTTACCTAAAATAACAGACCCATTAAATAGGAGGTTGGCTTCTCGCCGGCTAAATTGGAGATTAAAATCGGAGATACCGTTAAATTTGTGAATCGGGATGAGATTAGGCATTCCGCTACAGCGGACGATAAATCCTTTAACAGTGAGCTTATGGGAAAGGATGAATCCAAATCGTTTACCTTCGATAAGCAGGGTGAAATTAGTTACTTCTGTATTCCTCATCCGGGCATGAAGGGTACGATTATTGTTAAGGCCGACTAAAGAGATAAGTGCTTTCTCATCGGCAGGGGAACCGTTAGTTGGTTCTCCTGCTTTTACCATGCCGGTCTCGCCAAACTAGTCTGTTTCAATTATGATTAATATGGGTTCCTATCCTAAGTCGACCTGGAGGCATCGTCCACATGCATAATCTATCGGATTACGAATTGATGCTGCTCGTGAAACGAAAGCGGCAGGAAGCATTATCCGTTTTATACGACCGCTACGTAGGGTTGGTATACTCCTTTGCGTGGAAAGCGATGCGTGAAGAGCAGGCGGCTAGGGACATCGTTCAATCCGTTTTTGTTCGGCTGTGGACAACGGAATCAGATTATAATCCCGATAAAGGTCGTTTTACAAGCTGGCTAATCACGATTACTCGAAATCTATCAACGGATATGCTGCGCAAGCAACGTAAACATACCGATGGGTTGGTGCCCTATCTTCCTGAGGAACTGGAGAGCATTCCAGACCATGGTGTTTCTCCTGAAATTAGAGCTGAAAGGGAATCGCTCAAAGAACAAATTCGCAGTGCTTACTGTTTTCTGTCTAAGCAGCAGATCGAGCTGCTGGAGCATTTTTATTGGCAGGGGTATAGCTTGAAGGAATTGGCTTCCCATTATGGAGAACCCCTGGGTACAGTGAAGAATAGGCTGCATCAGGCCTTGAAAATATTGCGCAGACATCTGCTGGTGGAAGGAGAAGGATGATGATGAACAATAAACCGACATCTGAATGTGACTTGTGTCTGGACGTACTGTCCGGTGTCTGTACGGATGAAGAGCGGATTGCCTTCGAGCATCATCTCTTAACCTGCAGTGACTGCCAAACTGAACGAAATGAACTGCTACTTACATGGGGGGCGCTATACGCCAATATGGAACCTAAAGAACCACCAATGGATTTGAAGCAGCAGGTCATGGATGCTGCTTTTGCAACCGATAAGGATCTGGGTGTTCCACATGTAAATGTAATCCCTAGTAATCGTCGAGTTAGAACCGGAAGGAGTAGGATGTTTACTGCATCCGTATCCATAATACTTATTTTCTTCATTGTCGGCACCTTCTGGAACGTATGGTTATACCAGGAGCGAAGCAGGGGGCCCTTGCCCATCGAAGAAGCTTTGTCCGTATCTGCAACCCAAATCAAGCAGGTCATGATGCTTAAAGCTCAATCACCCTTGGAGGACGAAGCTTATGGAATTGCCTGTGTTGTCGACAACGGGCAGAGCAAACAGTTCGTTCTGTATGTCTACGGCGCCTCCGAAACGAACGGTAATCAGGCTTATCAAGTATGGCTTATCAAAGATGGGGTTCGCAGAAGCGCCGGCACCTTCCGGGTAAGTGATGATAGCAAGGGGGTCGGGGTGTTGGCAATGCCAATTCAGTCGGATACCTTGGACTTCGATAAGATCGGCATTACTCTCGAGCCTGACGACAAAGGGGATCAACCGAGAGGGCAGAAGATGTTTGGCTCGATTTAATAAGTAAAAGGACCAACTCCGTAAGGATGAAGAAACTCTGGACGGAAAGTAAATCGATTTTTCAGAATAAAAGCGTCTGAGCCATATCTACTTCGGGCTAAGACGCTTTTTTTGTTTACTTATTTTTTTGAGCGTTTTCATCTACAGATGTTCGATCATCCCCGTCTGCATGTATTGGAAGCATGCTTGGGTGTGGATGAATACTCATATCTTCGTATTTTGTTTTTGGATCATTGTCAGTTTCATCGGGTGTGTTGTCGTGAGGCATCAGTAAATCGCCCTTTCTGCAGTGGAGTGTGGTTCTTTAGCTTCAATTATTCATTAAATAACAACCGAAGGTGGGAGACATAGTCCTATTTCTTTGAAAAGATTGCGGATTTCAGCCCCTTTTGAAAGGTTGATCTTAATTTCTTTCAGAGCCGCATTTTTGACAAGATCCATGGCTTTCTCTTTGGAGCCGTCTTTCTCAATCACATTATCGTTTCCTTCTTTGTTGAGAATCCAGAAGATGTAGTTTAGACCTGGATTCTCTTCGGGAAAACTAAATACGATCACAAGGTGCACCTCAAATTGGTTGTCAAAAAATTGCATAACTCCACGGACGTAATTATCTTCATTTTTTTTGGAAGAAAGAGAAACACGCAGTGAATTCTGGATACCGATCTGCTCAATTTCCTCCAAAATATACTCAATGAACAGCTTCACATCATTTATCCTTTCCTTTAGATGCTGTAGTCTTTTATGGATTATTTATTTTAATATTCCCCATCAGTGACAATCTATAACAAAGTATAAGTATAACAGTGAAGGGACATTCTAACTTGGACATTGGTGTGAATCTCAAAGGAGGCTACCTTAACAATGGCTGAGCATCATACATCGGGTAAAACCATCGTGGCTATTGGCTCGATTCCATTGATTATGACACTGGGCAATTCAATGCTAATCCCAGTTTTGCCTAAAATGAAATCGGAGCTTCATCTCTCTTCGCTGCAGGTGAGTATGACGATAACCATATTCTCATTAGTTGCAGCTTTTTCTATACCTATTCTAGGGTATTTATCCGACCGATTCTCCCGTAAAGCCGTGATTATTCCAGCGTTAATCCTATATGGGT
Source organism: Paenibacillus wynnii (assembly GCF_030812855.1). Classification (GTDB taxonomy): domain Bacteria; phylum Bacillota; class Bacilli; order Paenibacillales; family Paenibacillaceae; genus Paenibacillus_AQ; species Paenibacillus_AQ wynnii_A. The sequence goes on along the minus strand of NZ_JAUSTK010000020.1, from coordinate 86,646 downwards.
TAGGGGGGTTACTCGCGGGGTTTGCAGCGGCTTCTTTTTCTAAAGCCTATATATGGATCCTTGTGGGTCGAACCTTGCAGGGCATTGGAGCAGCAGGAACTGCCCCCATCGCCATGGCATTAGCGGGGGACCTGTTTAAAGGAGCAGAGGAGAGCAGGGTGCTAGGTCTTGTAGAAGCCTCCAATGGTTTTGGTAAGGTTATCTCACCCATTTTAGGATCATTAATTGCATTAATTGTCTGGTACGGAGCGTTTTTCGCTTTTCCTTTAGTTGTTCTGATTTCCATAGGTTTGACTTGGTTCTTTATCAAGGAGAAGGAGAAAGAGAAGGCACCGCCTGGTGTAAAAAAGTATTTTTCGGGATTAATGAGTGCATTTAGAGAACAGGGCAGATGGCTGTTTACAGCGTATTTAGCGGGAGCGACCTGTCTGTTTACCTTGTTTGGGATCCTTTTTTATTTATCGGAAATATTGGAAAAAACCCATAACATTACAGGGGTTATGAAAGGCCTAATGCTGGCCATACCGTTGTTAGTTATGTGTACTACATCGTATATAACCGGTGCTAAAATAGGTAAAAATCAAAAGCTTATGAAAAAGCTAATTGTGATTGGGTTTGTCTTAATGACTATTTCTTATGGAACCCTTTCGTTTATAAACAACCTAACCCTTTTTATTACCGTTCTTGCCTTAAGCAGTCTGGGAACAGGGTTTATCCTTCCTTGTATCAACAGCTTCATCACAGGAGCAGTAGGTAAAGAACGGCGGGGATTTGTTACTTCACTATATGGTTCTGTTCGTTTCTTGGGGGTTGCGATCGGACCTCCCCTATTCGGATTTCTTATGGAGTGGTCTAGAGTAGGGATGTTCTTGTCCATCGCAGGATTTACCTTCATCGTTGGAGTGCTAGCATTACTGATGATACGGGTTAACAATAATCAGGATGAAGAATCCTCAGGGAAAGAAGAAAAGAAGGGAAAACGTTCCATACAAGTATTAGAGACGGCCCCCGGCAGATAATAACATACTCCATGCTATTTTTTACGCCAAGCTAAAGTGTAAACAGGGGTTTCCCTTCCAAAGGGAGGTTTGTAGATCCAAGTAACAATTCTGGTTGACACCCACTGACATATGACGGCAAGAATAATGATCTTCCAATCAATGACATAAGCTGCTAATAAAAAGATAAATCCGTTCATCCAAAATAACGTTTTGCCTGGGTTAATGCGTTTAAACTTATAAATGGCTAATGCCACATAACCAATACCGCCGTTGGAGACCCTTTGACTCAATAGTATGGAGATGCCAGTACCCAATAGTATGGAACCTGCTAATAAGTCGAACCAAATATTTGGAAAAGGGGACTCAAAATATACATCCAAAACTTTAACAGAGACAGATGTAACGGTGATGACCATAATCGTGCCGAAAGCACTAATCTTTCCAAGGTACTGGACGGTAAAGAGTAAAAACATAATGTTCATTAGCCATAAACCTAAGCTCATAGGCAAGTGAAACCAGTAATTAAGCAGCACCGCTAATCCGGCAGCTCCGCCGGAAGGAATGGAATGTGGGAATAAAAAAACGGCCATACCAAATCCTTGGATGACTGACCCTGTGGTAATTAAAGAACCTTTTTTGCATAAACGCCGCAGGAAATATATCTTATTACTGCTTTGGTTGGCTTTCACAATATCACCCTAAGTGGAAATGTAATGGTACGCTAGTCCTTTTATTAATGTATGCTCGTTAACATAGAGAATGACATCTATAAAATCATGCGAATTCAAAAAAACAAAAAGACACTCCTAACTTTTTAAGTGGGGTGTCTTTTTTTGATATAAGGTATCCATCATACCCAAATAGGTAACTGCCCATCTGACCAGTGTCCTATCAACAAAAAAACCGCCTGTGCAGGCGGGTCTTGGCTGGCTATTTAAGCAAAAGTGCCGATTGAGAATAACACATCACCATAACCGTTTTGGATTAGCTTAGCTGAACTCGCGGCCAGCAATTCTTGCGAAGTGCGTTTATCACTATTCCAATGCAGAGCGACCCCATAAATGGACCAACTGACCATAATAATAGAAAGCTCAATATCCTCTGTGATGACATTTTTCTTATCGGTGGAGTGCTTAACAAGTTCCTTGATTAAAGTAGTCAAACGGCAGATGATTTTTTCTTCCATCAGGGACATAACAGAGGAAGTTATTTTTTTACATCCCATCTTGATACGTTTGAAATAATCGCATAATGCCAAAATTAATTTTTCGAGGGTTTCTAAGTTGAAGGGGTTATGCTCAATATTCCTCTCGGCAAGTGTCTGATTAAAAAGCTCTAGGAAGAGCGTCTCCAGCAGCTGATATTTATCTTCATAATGTGCATAGAAGGTGGCGCGATTAATAGTGGCTAGTTCCGTGATGTCTTTGACGGTAATCGACTCGAAATCACGTTCCATCATAAGTTTGGTAAAGGCATCTTTAATTAATTGTTTGGAACGTTTTACTCGCGGATCATTTTCATTGATGATCATCCGTTACACCTCAATCCTTGTATATGAGTAGGAAACCAACAGATTTGAAATAGTGTTGTTAAACCAACAAACCGCCGACATTGATGGTTGACCCAAGGGGTCCTGCATATTAGTATACTAGACAGTTGGCGCTTTAACAACGCGTGTTGCTTTTATAACCTTAAACGATTCAGACCCTAAAGATGGAGGGATTACTATGAGTGAAAGAATAGAGCAAGACCGGATAGCTCTTCTTACAGGCGCTAACAACGGAATTGGTTTAGAGCTGACTCGCAGACTGTTATCCGAAGGCTGGCAGGTCATCGCCTTGGTCCGCTCAGGGTTCCCTGAAGATGACATGCAAATAAACCAAGCTCTAAATATCAAGCAGCTTCGGATATATAAAGCGGAACTCACGGATTTTTCAAGCTTGAGAGCAGCCTTGAATCAAATCAAAGCAGAGGAAGACAAGATAGATGTGCTCTTTAATAATGCGGGGGGTAGCTTCCCTGATCTAAGATTTTCTAAGCAGGGTAGAGAGAGCCACTTCGAATTACAGACGGTTGTACCTTACATTATAGTTGAAGAACTTAAGGAGCTTTTGCATAGAGGTACATTGAAAACGATTATTAATACTTCGACCAATGCTTTTAAATTCCTCAAACAATTTGATCCCGATACTCTGGAGCATCCAACGGAGTTCAAGAAGCTCTTCGGACCTTATGCAGCTTCTAAGTTAGCACTGTCCTTGTGGACTCTGGAGATCGCACCATTGCTTGCATCCGAGGGACTCAAGATTCGCAGTGCAGACCCCGGGGGCAATAATACCTTAAGAAAAAATAAGAAATCAGGTTTACCATTTTATATGAAACCGATTATGAAGTTGGCTTTTCCGCCTCCTAGCAAAGGGGCCACGCTTTTATATGAAGCAGCTTTCGGTAAAAACAGAGAGTTATCAGGTGTTTTCCTTATTAAAGGGGAAGTGAGTGATCTGAAATTCATTAATCTGGGAAGTAAGGTTCTGGAGAAAGTAAGCTCGATATATAAAAGGGAATTCGATGTAGGTTCACCCTCAATGCCGTGAATATTAACAATATCCCCATTTTGAACAGCTTGTTCAATAATGTAAGGCGTTTTCACCTTTGGAAAACTTGAAGTCTCTCTATCTATCAGGTCAGATGTTGCACCAACAAAATGTTATCATGGAATTAAAATCCATAAATGAGATATAATCAACTAAGAAAAAAGTTCATATTTTCACATACCTAGATGGGATGGTGTTTATATTGTTGACTTTAGAGAAGGCGCTTCAAGAAGATGCAAAGTATCTGGCGGAAATTCAGAAAGCAAGCTTTGATGACGAATCTCAGCGCTTCGATAACAGTGAGGAGGGTGGAGGTCCTCCAGGTTATGATTCAGAAGAATGGCAGAAAGATATTATGCAACATGGGCACTATTTTAAAATCTTATGGAATAATGACATTGTGGGTGGAGCCATTATATTTGCAGACCAGCAACAAGCTCATTGCTTGGGTAGAATTTTTATTGATCCTAAATTTCAGGACAAAGGAATTGGAACTCTAGCCATTCAGGCCATAGAGAGCGAGTTCCAGAACGTTTCGAAGTGGTGGCTTGATACCCCGCAGTGGAGTACCAAAAACCATCATTTCTACGCTAAATGCGGGTATAGCAAGGTCGGGGAAAGAAACGATGAATTTATATTTGAGAAATTTGTCTAATTTATCTAAGACGAACTTAAGATATTAACTTAAGGCTCAGGCGTCTCTAACGTGAAAATTTGAACTTCCAGCCGCTAAAGTAAATACTTATAAGGGTAGATCGGGTGAAGAACTCTATGCGGACTACAGATCCCTTATTGTCTATAAATGGCTCTGTAAGTAATTTATGCGGACACAGATGCAGCTATTTAGTCGAAAAGAGATCCATTCAGGCTTCTGATACACCAATAGTGCTTTCTGTGTCCGTATGGATGAGGAATTCAACTGAATGGTGTAAATAGCGTCCTTTGGGTCCGTAAGCTTACGCATTCATCTTGAGCAGATATCCACGCGTGTTCGTATATCTTGAGGGAAGGAGTGACGTTGGGAAATTTTAAAACTGGAGGAGCGAGAGCGACCGCCCGAAGGCTTTCTGTAGGAAAGCTTTCTTCGAGAGCATTGGCTGTCTACGGATTTGTACAGCGAAAAGCGGTATCTTTCAAAGAAATCTGTAGAGAATAGCGTCCGAGTCCAAACATTCACCACAGTGCGACTAATCCCTTACTCTAAAAATCTTAAGTTAAATCTATAGATAATAGTTGTATATGGATTGTACAAAGAAATCGCACCTTTACTAAAGGGCGATTTCTTTGTTTGTAATTAAATTATTAGATAAACAAATTATGACCCGATTGATCAGCTTGACCGAGATAATAGCCCACGCCACCAAGACCAACACCGTCTATTAACTCTTCATGGGTAATGCCCATAAGGTCCATAGACATCTGGCAAGCAACAATCTCAACGCCTTGGTCAATAGCGGATTGAATCAACTCCTCCAAAGAAAGTACATTCTTACTTTTCATAAGAGATCGGATCATCTGTGAACCCATGCCCATCATGTGCATATTAGACAGCTTCAGTCTCCGGCTGCCTCGTGGCATCATCATACCGAACATTTTACCCATGAAATTCTTATTCACACGCATTTTCTCTGGCTTACGGATAATATTCAGTCCCCAGAAGGTAAAGAACATGGTCACTTTTTTGCCGCTGGATGCAGCTCCATTAGCAATAATGAAGGAAGCAATGGCCTTATCTAAATCTCCACTGAAGACAACCATGGTGCTACCGTTATGACCTTGTGTTTGCTGTGAGGGTACGGAAGGGTTTTCTTCTGAGACCCCTTTGCACAAATAGGCTTCGATCATACCATTAGGCAACTTCGTCAATTTCATTAGTCCATTCCCGGACATCCGCACCCACGCCTTAATGTCTTCATAGAAACCAGGATCGGAGGCAGTGACCTTCAGTATCTGTCCATCTTGCAAGGGGTCCATACTCTGTCTTACTTGAATTAAGGGTCCTGGACAGCACAATCCACAGGCATCAAGAACAGAATCGGGGGTTAATTCGGCAGTTGCTGCAATTTCCTTTTTTGGATCAGCTACTGAAAGGTTTGGAGCCGGACTCTCTATTTTAGGTGTAGGTACACTCATTAGATAGGTTTTGTAACCTCCGGTCAGATTCTTCACGTGCAACCCTTTTTGCATAAGAATACGGGATGCGGTATAACCTCTCAAGCCCACTTGGCAGTAAACCCAAATCTCCTTGCTTGGATCAAGCTCTGCCAGACGCTCGCGTAAATCGTCCACAGGAATGTTAATAGAGCCTTCAATATGACCGTTGGCATGCTCCAGTTCCGAGCGTACATCTACCAAAATCGTGTTGTTCAAGTCGCGCTTCGCTAACTCAGCCGGTACAAATACCTCTGTTAAGCCTGCTAGAATATTTTCGGCTGTATATCCTGCCATATTCACTGGGTCCTTCGCGGATGAATAGGGAGGGGCGTATGAAAGTTCCAATTCTGTCAAATCCGTAACTGTGCCTCTAAATCTGATAACGGTGGCAATATCATCAATCCGTTTGTCCACTCCATCATAACCAACGGCTTGAGCTCCCAGCACTAAGCCTTGCTTATCAAAGATCAGCTTCATGGATAATGGAGTTGCACCAGGATAATAGGATGCATGGGAATTAGGATGAATATTGACCACATGATAAGGGATGCCAAGTCGTTGAAGAGTTTTTTCATTGTTACCAGTAGCAGCACCCGTTAGGCCAAACACTTTTATGATCGATGTGCCTTGAGATCCCTTATAAGTAGTGCTAAGTCCGCAGACATTATCAGCGGCAATCCGACCTTGTTTGTTGGCTGGACCTGCTAGAGGAATGGCGGTTTTGCTCCCGTTGACGAAATCAACTACTTCGACTGCATCACCTACGGCAAACACATTTTCCAGGTTCGTCTCCATTCGTTCATTGACCAGAATATGGCCGCGGGGACCCAACTCCAAGCCGCTGTCTTTCAGGAATGAGGTATCAGGAGAAACTCCAATGGCCAGCAGCACCATTTCACTTTGAAGAACAGTACCACTCGCTAACCTCACAGCAATTTGCTCTCCGATTTCCGAGAACCCTTGAACCATATCGGAGAAGATTAGGTTTACCCCATGTTCCTCAAGCTCCTTAGCCAGTACTGAAGACATTTCAGAGTCGAAGGGAGCCAATATATGCGAACCGGCTTCGATCAACGTCACTTCCAGTCCAGCTTCTCTGAGGTTCTCTGCCATTTCAACCCCGATAAATCCACCACCAATAACTATTGCTGATCGTGTACCTTCCTCTGTGACTTTTGCTTTAATTCTATCGGTATCCGGTATATTGCGAAGTGTGTGAATTTTTGTGCTTTCTATACCGGGTAAAGACGGGCGAATAGGTCTGGCACCTGGAGACAAAATGATTGCATCATAGCTTTCCTCATAGAAGCCATTTTCCTTGCTGCTTACGTGTACCTTTTTGTTCACCGGATCAATGGAAACGACCTCACTTTGAGTCCGTACGTCAATGTTAAAGCGATTATGCATAGCTTCTGGGGTCTGAACAAGCAACTTAGAACGGTCCTGTATTGAACCACCGATATAATAAGGAAGTCCACAGTTGGCAAACGAAATATAAGGATCTCGTTCAAACATTATAATATGTGCATCTTCATCTAATCTCCGTAAACGAGCTGCTGCCGAAGCACCTCCTGCAACTCCACCGACAATCAACACTTTTTTACTCATAATCATTTATTCCTCCCCTAAAAATAATTGAATAAGCTGTTTAATTCTTGCATCTTTAACCGAATAATTAACTTCAAGGCCATTTCGTTCAGTTACAACAATGCCTAAAGATCTAAGCTTCTGGAGATGCTGTGAAACCGTTGATTGAGGAAGGTTGAGGCATTCCTGCATGAAGCTTACGTTGCAGCTGCCTTTCTCAAGCAGACCTTTCAGGATGCATAATCTAACGGGATGAGCCAGAGCTTTTAAGGTATCAGAGGTTTGGGTATAGACTTTGAAATTGTTGTCCATGAAGAAGTTCACCTCGCTTTACAAAATCTATATATCGTAATATTATGATATAATGATTTAGAAAGCAACTACTTTTTATCAAATCATCTCAGGGAGGAAATAAATTATGGCATTTAAGATTCCGCAAGAAATGAGTCCGCAAAAAGTTGCAAGTCGTCTGAAAAAAGGAGAAAGTTTGATACTCTTGGACGTACGTGAGCCTGTAGAATGGGCTGAAGGACATCTTCCCAATGCCAAACATATTCCACTTGGACAGTTAATTGAACGGCAGCATGAACTCGATCCTCAGCGCGAAATTATAGTAATGTGCAGAAGCGGAAGTCGAAGTGGTTTGGCTTGTGAGTTGCTTAGTGAGAGGGGATTCCATGTAGTGAACATGACAGGTGGACTAAGTGCATGGACCAATGAATGATTGAAAGGTAAAAGGCTGGAAGCAAATGCTCCCAGCCTTTTATAATTTCTTAATTATAGAACTGATTAAATTTAGAACTGAGCAGCTACTTCTTTGGCTTTAACAATTGCGTTCTCTTTAATAGTCTGTGCTTGATCCGGTGCAGCAGCCATACCTTCTACAAATATTCCTTCAAAAGACGAAAAACCGAAGAATTGTGAAATTTTCTTCAGATAGCTAAAGCCGCTTTCAAATGAAGCCGCTGGACCTTCGGAGTAAATTCCACCGCTAGCTTGGATATGTAAACCTTTTTTATCCGTTAACAGGCCAACTGGACCTGTTTCTGTGTATTTAAAGGATTTACCTACTACAGAAACAGCATCAATATATGCTTTCATAACAGGAGGGAAGGAGAAGTTCCACATTGGAGAAACAAAAACATATTTATCCGCAGCCACGAACTGATCCACGATTTCACCTAAGCGTACAACCTTTGCTTGTTCCACATCAGACAGCTGGTCAAAACCGCTTCCTGATTGCAGTTTACCCCAACCGCTAAATACATCGGCATCAATAGAGGGAATATCCAAGTTGTACAAATTTAGATGAATAACCTCATCGGATGGGTTGGCGTTACGGTATGCATCAACAAACTCTTTACCTACCGCGAGGCTAAACGAGGTATGGTGATCATGCGGGTGAGCCGTGATATAAAGTACAGTAGACATTATAGAATCTTCCCTTCTAATTTGAAATAGTTTCACCTTATTATAACCAATATAAAGTAAATATCAAATATAAATTCACTTACATATTGTTATTTTGTTGTGAGGTGACTAAAACTACATACAATATTCCCTAAATTAGTGTTATACATTCGCATGCCTATAGTTTAAATATAGGGACTTCCCTCATTCGCAGTCAGGAAAGTCCTTAGTGGGGAAAAACTACAGATTCCTTGTGCTATACTGAAAAAAAAGCAGTGTAGAGAGGATGAAGTCTAAGTAGCAGGACCATCTTTGCGCCAGTTGCACGCTCATCATGCCATTCATCACGGAGGGCTATCCGGTGCTGTTGAGATAACAGAGAAAATGGAAGAACTTCTGAGAGAAAAGGCATTCGAAGAGGCTCGACAGGAAGCATACCAATTAATTGAGTATTGGGTAAGAATTATTGTTAAAAATATAAAGAAAGCAATCGATGAAGCAGGGCTAACACCCGAAGTGCTTCAGCAATTCCATGCACTATTGGTAGTCAACTCTATTCATAGCGGGGAAGAAGAACGCGTCTTGTTCATGGAAGGTTTATGATGAATAAATCAGAACTGAGGTTTACTAAACCCGCCATACGGATTCTAGAAAATGAACATCGTTACTTAACTTATCTAATGGAAGAATGGCATGCAATCGTCCTCCTGTTTGAAAGAGAAAAAATGAGTCTGGAAGAAGGTCGTAGACAGCTTGAAAAGCTGAGAAATCAGATCACGAACTTTATGAAGCCGTTAAAGAACCATACTGACAAAGAGGACAGGTATTTTTTCCCGGTACTAGGAAACTACATCGGTTTAGAACAAGGGCCGATTGTCGGTATTCAAGAGGAACATCGTGAAATTGATGGATATATCGGTCACTTTCTCCATTACACAGAGGGAAATACAGTTCTTCTTTCGCTGGGAGAGATCCAAGCGGCAGTCAAAGACGCCGGGGAGGCTTTTGAAGTTCTGACTGTACATTTTATGAAAGAGGAAAACGTGCTTTTTGAGATGGCGGAAACACAAATAACTGAAGCTGATCATAAAAAATTATCCGAAAAATTGAACTCTCTCATTACTTGAGTAAAACAAATAGGCTCCCAATTAATTTGTTGGAAGTCTATTTGTTGTGAACCTTTTTTATCAACTTCAAGGGGTTATGCGTAAATAAAGTGATCCACTAATAAAATCGTTGCTTCTATATCCGGATTCGAATTATCAATATAAGCCACATTTGAAGAAGGTATCGGCCATTGAACGTTACGACTCCCGAGTGAAGTGCGAAATTTGTCCCAATGGGTTATTTTCCAATCATCCAAAGCCGATTGTCTTCCCTGAATCCGGTGGTGATACAGTTCCTCATTCGCCAGTTCCACTAGGACGACCTTAACCTCGACATCCAACAAGGAACGTCCAATTCGAGATAGCTCACTCTCAATCCAACCGGTGTTGGAGGCTTCCTTAGTGAAAGGTCCGACCACGAATACATCCGTATCTAGACCGATATTGTCCAGCGCAGCATCCATTGTGATTCTGTAGCCTAGATCACGGCAAAGCTTTTTATATTCTACAGAGTCTCTGTCCGTAATGTCCAATCCGTGCATCGTCATAATAACGTCTGCGGCGGGGCGCAACAGAATATCCATATCGAAGAAAGCCGCTTTGCGACGGGAAGCCACCGCTTTAGCCAGAGTGGTTTTACCTGCACCGGCCGATCCCAGGAAAAATACGAGTTTGCTCATGAATGACTCTCCTTAGATAATAATTTCAACTTATGATTTCATTGCTTCAGTATGAAAAGCCCTTAACCAGATGACTAGTCGGGGGCTGTTAGGGATTCTTAATTCTCTAAGTAACGGTACAGAGTAGACTTACTGATTCCGGTTTCTTCTTTAATTTCAGCTAGACTGAATTCTTTACTTTGATACATAATGATTGCCCGTTTCACATTCTCATCTGCTTTTCGTGGGCGTCCGGGGATGTGTCCTTTTTCCTTGGCTTCGGACAGTCCTCTTTTCGTATTCTCACTGGTAACGTCGCTTTGAAAATCCACCAGATATTTCACGATGTCACTGAATGAGTAACCATCTGAATTACTTGTATCGATTCCTTCGGATATGGAATGAATATAAGCATGTTGGCTGTTCAATATATCCAGAAGTTCAACAAGATGGCGTGTCGAATCGGCTATTGCAAAAAGCTTAGTGATAACAATTTTATCTCCTGGCTTTAGCGTGGTCATCATTTTCTCCAGCTTGACTCTTCGTTTTGCGGAGGAATGATCTTCAGCGATAAGGGTGTCACACGGGACTTTAGAAAGCTGATTGATTTGATTTTTGTAGTTCGGATCATCCTGATAAGGTCTCATATAACCAATAAGCATAACATGCGCCCCTAACTTTACATTTTTTCGCAGTTAATCATACCATAAATTAAAAAGAACCAAAAAGGTTCCATTTAGGGAGGTTAGATGATAGACTTGATTTTAGAAAATACGGTTCTGACGATATATGTTATTGTACCGGAAAAAGAGGTGGGAGACCAATTGATTGAAAGATTAAGAAAAGAGTGGTTTTTTAATGTGAAGGGAGATGTTCTTGCGGGTATAGTTGTTGCCTTAGCGCTTATTCCAGAGGCCATAGCTTTTTCCATTATTGCTGGAGTCGATCCCATGGTGGGATTGTATGCATCCTTTTGTATTGCTGTCATTATAGCTTTTGTAGGCGGGCGTCCAGGTATGATATCCGCAGCTACGGGTGCGATGGCACTGGTAATGGTACCTTTGGTTAAAGAGCATGGATTAAATTATTTACTAGCAGCTACAATCTTGACAGGTGTTATTCAAGCCTTATTTGGTGTTTTGAAGATTGCTAAGTTGATGAAGTTCATCCCTAGAGCTGTTATGATCGGCTTTGTGAATTCTTTGGCGATCTTGATATTTATGGCCCAAGTACCACATTTCTGGGGAATATCTACAATGACTTATATTTTTGTAGCGATCACTTTACTTATTGTGTATGTAATACCTTTGTTTTTCAAAGCAATACCCGCACCGTTGATAGCGATTGTTGTATTAACAAGCGTGGTAATCTATTCTGGTCTTGATCTTAGCACTGTTGGAGATCTGGGCAATATTACACAGACATTGCCGTCATTTTTAATCCCAGATGTTCCCTTTAACATGGAGACTCTGCAGATTATTTTCCCCTTTTCTATAGCACTAGCTATTGTGGGGCTGCTGGAATCCTTGCTTACCGCAACTATTGTGGATGATATGACAGGTACCGAAAGCAACAAGAATCGGGAAGCCAGAGGGCAAGGGATTGCCAATATCATTAACGGATTTTTTGGCGGAATGGCCGGCTGTGCTATGATAGGGCAGTCTGTAATCAATGTGAAATCAGGTGGACGAGGCCGATTATCTACACTGGTTGCAGGTTCGTTCCTGATGTTCCTCCTACTTGTGCTTGGTGATCTAGTCGTACAAATTCCGATGCCTGTCCTGGTAGGCATTATGATCATGGTCTCCATTGGCACATTCGATTGGTCTTCATTCACATATATAATGAGAGCCCCGAAGGCGGATGCAGCCGTGATGCTGGTTACTGTAATTATTGTGGTCGCCACCCACGATTTGTCCAAAGGTGTTATAGCAGGTGTAATCCTCAGTGCGATCTTCTTTGTATCCAAAATCTCAAATATTGAGGTTCATCAGCGTCTTGAGAATAATAGAACCCTATTTGAAGTGGAAGGCCAGTTGTTTTTTGCTTCCGTAGAAGGCTTCGTAGATGCATTTGATTTCTCAGTAAGTGACAAAGACATTGTTATTGATTTCTCCAGTTCACATATATGGGATGATTCTGCTGTAGGAGCGATCGATAAAGTTGTACTCAAATACCGAGAAAACAATAACCTTGTTAAGATTAAAGGGTTAAACTCTTCAAGTAAAAAAATTGTAGATAAATTAGCAGTATATAATGATGTAAATGCCACAATAAGTGCACATTAATCTATTTCAGGAGTGAATGATATGTATAATCGTATCTTGTTAGCCGTTGATGGATCTGAGAATTCGGTGCGCGCCACCAAAGAGGCCATTAAAATAGGTTCTTCATCACCTAATTGTAAATTTGAAGTCATCAGTGTTGCGGATTTCTCCAAAGCAAAAATTGAAATTTTACATGCTCAAGGCAAAGAAGAACTGGAACTGAAAAGACGTGAAAAACTGGCTCCCATTGAACAAATCCTTAAGCAGGGAAACGTATCCTACAAGATTAAGATTCTCCACGGTGAACCAGGACCCACGATCATTGACTATGCTAACAAAGAGAAGGTCGAGCTAGTGATCATCGGAAGCCGAGGGCTTAACTCACTGCAGGAGATGGTGTTGGGAAGTGTGAGCCATAAGGTAGTGAAGAGAGTACATTGTCCGGTGCTGATCGTAAAGTAGCTATTATTAGACTGAATACGAAAGAAAAATCCAACCTTTAATAGGGTTGGATTTTTTATCTAGGCCGAATGATTCAGCAATTCCGTAACAATCATCTCCAGCACAATGGTTTCACGTTCAACGGAGAATCCCATCGATGCTTCCTGACTGGTAATAACCTGACGGTTATGACGAATGGCTTCATGAATATCAATCCATACTGCGGACATTCCGTTACTGATTTCATAATCCTCCAGTTGGGCTTGACCTAGCTGATCGTCTATAGAACATATAAAATAGTAGGACAGCATATGAATCAGATCGTATTCAGGCTTATAATGAGGTCTATATTCCTCAATGTATCCGAGTTCGCTGATTACTTCCACACGGCTGGCCCCCGTTTCCTCGGCCATTTCTCTACGAAGTCCGCTGAGTAAATCCTCGCCCAGCTCTATTCCGCCGCCCGGAAAGCTGTAGTCATTATATCTTTTAGTATACAGCAGGAGGATTTGTGTATCTCTCATAACAACGCCCCTAGCTGCTTTGCGCTCGAATATATTTCCTTCTAGACTTTTAACATCGTGATGAATCATTTTTTGAATAAGTTTCATTGAATGGGCTTCCTTTACTGGGTAGTGGAGTAGAATAATTAATGGAAAAGAAAGTTTCTATATAAGAGGACATTATACTAGGTCAGAACAACTTTAGGAACAATATAACTGAGACATCTAAAAGGAACAGGTGATAAGATATTAAAGTACTCTTCATATGTAGTCGCAATAAATGGCGTAGTTTAACAGCTGAGAAAATTTTTGATTGATACAACGGTTATGAAGTACGCTCGGCAGGAACTGAAGAAGGAGCAAGAATTAAAGTTACCGAAGGCCATATTGGTTGGTCAGATATCATTTAGAGGTTCCCGAATAGCCAAAAAAAATAACGGAGGGTCATAGAGCTATTCTGGAGCGATCTGAATGGCTCTATTTGTTTTTTTATTCGATATTACTCAGAAAAGACACTAATCCGCATATTATACGGGAATGTAAACCTACTGATCAGCATAGTCTATAGTAATTCATTTATGTGTTAGCTTTTTGAGGAAAATGGGTTACTTAACTTGCACTGCCGCATGGGGAGGAGGAAATCATATTATGGAAATATTGCTCAATAAACTATATGAGCAGAATGGATTAACCAAAGATGAAATTGTTTACTTCCTCCAACATCTAACTCCTGATCTCAAAAAAAAAATGTTTCATTTGGCGGCAGTAACTCGAAAGAAGCACTATGATGAAAGCGTTTACCTGCGTGGCCTGATTGAATTTTCAAACTTCTGTAAACAGGATTGCATGTATTGTGGCTTGCGCAGATCCAATCCAGATGTGGATCGTTATCGACTGACTGAGGAAGAGATCCTTGAATGTGCTGCAGAGGGATATACGCTCGGGTATCGTTCATTTGTCTTGCAAAGCGGAGAAGATTTTCGCTATACGGAAGAGTTGATGGTCAGCATAGTCAAGAATTTGAAGGCTCGTTTTCCCGATGCCGCAATTACCTTGTCTATGGGAGAACGCAGCGAAGCCTTTTATCGCGCACTATATGCTGCAGGAACGGACAGATACTTGCTTCGGCATGAGACAGCTTCGCGTTCCCTGTATGAATCCTTACATCCCGGGATGTCGTTCGATAACCGTATGAACTGCCTGCGTATCCTCAAGGAAATTGGCTATCAGGTGGGAGCCGGTTTTATGGTTGGACTTCCGAAGCAAACCCACGAGCATCTAGCAGAAGATCTGCTTTTTCTGAAAGAGTTCCATCCGGCTATGATCGGAATTGGTCCATTTATACCGCATAGCGCAACGCCCCTTAAAGAGGCTGCTGGTGGAACCATTGAGGACACGCTAGTGATGATTGCCATGGCGAGATTGTTTGTACCGGATGCTCTAATGCCCGCGACTACAGCTATGGGCACACTTGACCCAACAGGTCGGGAGCAGGCGCTTTCAGCAGGAGCTAATGTTGTCATGCCTAATCTTTCCCCTCTGAAATTTCGCGAGAAATATGAACTGTATGAGAACAAGATTTGTACGGGAGACCAAGCTTCACATTGCAGGAATTGTATTGAAATGAGAATCATAGCCTCTGGATATCAGATTGAACTCAGTCGCGGTGATAACTGCAACTTCATAAGCACACCAGAGAAAGAACTATTGCTGTGATAATCTTTTAATAAAGTAAGTGAATGTTTTCACATAGTGTTGTTTAAAACATATATTGTTTTAGACAGATCGGAAGATTGGTGAAGGGGGATTTAAAGCTTCATTCATTCAAAGGAGGAAAATAGATGTCTACTTTACCGAAGAAGAATGCACTCGGTTTTTATGAAATTCGACTTGAATCGATCGGCGGACTCGGCGCCAACCTCGCAGGAAAAATGCTCGCAGAGACAGGTGCTATCGAACTGGGTTTCAACGCGGCCAACTTCTCATCTTATGGCTCTGAGAAGAAAGGTACACCGATCAAAACCTTTGTTCGCTTCTGCGATCCAGAGGTTGAAATTCGAGACCACAGTCCCATCGAAGAGCCTCATTTAGTGGCTGTTTTTCACGAAGCACTGTATAAGAATGTTAATGTAGTCAGCGGCTTGCAACCGGATGGGGTTGTACTAGTTAACACTACCCGTGACTTCGATGAAGTACGTGAAAGTCTCAAGCTTGAATACGGCACGATTGCTTTAGTAGATGCCATGGGTATTGCCGTTGAAGAGAAAACCAAAGTAAACACCTCGATGCTGGGTGCCATGTTCCGTATTTGTGATTTTCTGGACCCGGAAGCGATGCGAACGGTAATCCGTAGAACTTTTGAGAATAAATACCCGCACTTGGTAGAGCCGAACATCCGCACCTTCGATCGTGGCTACAATGAAGTGAAATTTAAAACGTATGAGGTGCCGGCAGGTACGGAAGCAAAGGCCTTCAAACGTCCTCAATCGCTGCTTGGCTATAAAACTCAAGTTCTAGGTGGCGTTATTACAGCTCATGGCAACAGCATTTTGAAGGATCTGAGCGGATCGCGTGCCGGGTTACTGCCGGTTCTTGATGCGGATCTGTGCGTTAGCTGCGCAGCTTGCGACAATGTTTGCCCTGACTATTGCTTTGTGTGGGAATCTGTTGAAGACAAGCGTGGACGGCAGCAGCAAATCCTGCTCGGTATCGATTATCAATACTGTAAAGGCTGTCTAAAGTGCATTGACGTGTGCCCAACAGAGGCCCTGACCAGTCTCCGGGAAGAAGTTGGCTTTGCCGAACAGAACCGCGTTCCCCAAGTATTTAAATAAATCGAAGAGGAGGATACGAAAAATGCCTGTAATTGAAAATAAATTGACAGAGGTTGTACCCGCTGAGCAAGTAACTCACTTCGAATCCGGTAATGAAATGGCGGCTACAGCTGCTGCTCAAATCAATTACCATATCATGGGGTATTTCCCGATTACACCTTCCACGGAAGTTGCACAATACCTGGATCAAATGAAAGCGAAGGGGTTACATGATATTCAACTGATCGCAGCAGACGGTGAACACGGTTCTGCCGGAATTTGCTACGGTGCGGCAATGGCCGGTGCACGCGTTGTAAACGCCACCAGCTCTCAAGGATTTCTGTACATGCTAGAGCAGCTTCCAACCCAATCTGGAACACGGTTTCCGATGGTACTCAACCTCGTTACCCGGGCAGTCAGCGGACCGCTTGATATTCGGGGGGATCACTCTGACTTGTATTACGGTCTTAATGTGGGCTGGGTCATCCTGACTGCCAGCACACCGCAGGCCGTATATGATATGAACATCATGGCACTAAAGATTGCTGAGCACTCTGAAGTTCGGCTGCCTGTTATGGTTGCTTATGATGGCTTCTTCACATCCCACCAAAAACGCAAAGTGCAATACTTCAAAGACAATCAGGTAGTTCAGGACTTTGTAGGTCCAAATCCAAACCATAACTATCCCAATGTGTCAGATCCTTCCCGCCCGGTAACCATCGGAGCGCATATGGGCGGCGATGACTTGCTGAATAACCACTATCAGCTGTCCGAAGCCTTGGAGAAAGCGGGTGAGGTGTATGAGGAAGTCTCTCGGGAATATGCTCTCTTATCCGGACGCGAATATCCAATTCTCGATTTGTACCGGATGGACGATGCAGAAGTAGCTGTATTCCTGCTCAACTCGGCAGGTGAATCTGCTAAGGATACCGTTGACGCTCTTCGTGCCAAGGGCATCAAAGCGGGCTTGGTTCGTCCGAACATTATCCGTCCTTTCCCAACAGAGCAGTTGCGGAAAGCACTTAAGAATGTAAAGGCACTGTTAGTAGGTGAACGCGCTGATTCTTATGGAGCTCAGGGCGGCAACCTGACTCACGAAATCCGTTCCGCTCTGCAAGTAGACCCAGAGAATAAAACAATCATCCTTTCTCGTATTTTTGGCTTGGGCGGCAAAGACTTCTATGCTGACGATGCAGAAGCCTTCTTCCAACTGGCGATTGATGCTGCTGCAAAAGGCTATGCAGATCAACCTTTTGACTATTATGGCTACTACCCCGGCGAAGAGAAGGACGCGCTTGTTCCCGTACTCGAACCAATGCATGGCGATGCTTTCAAGACCGGTCTGATTCAAGTTACCCAGAACGAAGATACCGGGCTGCTAAAGGTTAAGCTTCCGCCCCTAAGTCAATTAGCTGTAAAGCCGCATCGGTTGGCTCCCGGACATGGCGCTTGCCCTGGATGTGGTGCACTATCCGCGCTGGAGCTGTTCTTCAAGGGTATTGAAGGCGACATGGTCGTCCTGTTCCAAACGGGCTGTGCGTATGTTGTAACTGCAAGCTATCCGTACTCATCCCATAAACAAACCTTTGTACACAACTTGTTCCAGAACGGCGCAGCTACATTAGCCGGTATGGTTGATGCTTTCTATGAATTGAAACGCCGCGGCGAAGTCCAGGTTTCCGATGATGTTACCTTCGTAATGGTCTCCGGTGACGGGGGGATGGATATCGGGATGGGGGCAACCGTTGGTGCGGCGCTTCGAAACCATAAAATGATTATCCTCGAGTACGATAATGAGGGGTATATGAATACGGGCTCCCAACTCTCCTATTCCACTCCAATGGGTCATATGACCAGCACCTCCGGTGTCGGTAAAACCCAAAAGGGTAAAAAGGGACATCACAAGGATACGGCGCAAATTTTGGCAGCTTGCAACATCCCTTACGTATTTACAGGCGCTGAATCCAACCCTCAGGATCTGCTGCAAAAAGCAGCTAAAGCACAGTGGTACGCCAACAACGTGGGTACTGCCTACGGTAAGATTCTCTGCGCGTGTCCTCTTAACTGGAAGACACCTGATAATAAAGGTTATGACCTGGTGAAAGCCGCTGTGGATTCCTGCTTCTTCCCGCTTTATGAAATTGAACAAGGAATCACGAACATCACGTACAATCCAGAGTTGAAGGGTAAGCGCATCGCGGCAGTTGAATGGCTGAAGGGAATGGGTAAAACCAAACATCTTCTAAAGGATGAAGAGCTGCTGCAGAACTTCGAAACCGAAATCGAGCGCCGTTGGAGCCGTTTAAAGCTCAGACATGAAAACTCATTGCTCTAGGTTCCAGTTTGGAACTGTAGGAACGCTAGATTCGCCTTTGTCTACGGATTTCAACCGCGAACAGCGGTATGATTCAAGAAATCTGTAGACAACAGCGGCTGGAATTCCAAACATTCACCTCAGACAATCTAGTCCTTATGAGTAAATGAAAATCATTCTCAATTAATTATATTCTGTATGAACCAAAATATAAGTGGTTAGTTCGTTAGGAAGCGTAATTTTTTTTACCACAAGTGAAGGGAGCATTGTGAATGGAACAGCAACAAACCTGCAGCAGTGAAGAAATAGCCGAGGCTGACGCGAAGCTTGCAAAGGTACAGTTAGCGATCGAGCAGTTCAAAATGATCAAAGGTGCTTTGATCCCTGTGCTCCATGAGGTACAGGATATTTACGGCTATCTGCCGGAGCAAGTTCTCAAGGTTGTTGCCACGGAGCTTAACCTGCCCTTAAGTGAAATATACGGTGTGGCATCGTTTTATCATTTCTTTTCTTTTACACCTAAAGGAGAGAATGTTATCCATGTGTGCATGGGTACTGCCTGTTACATCAAGGGAGCGCAAGCGGTGCTTGACCGTCTGAGTACGGAGCTAAAAGTGCCTGTACAGGGAACCACAGAGGACAACAAGTTCACGCTTGAAGCAACCCGTTGTCTGGGTGCATGCGGTCTTGCCCCGGTCATGACCATCGGCGAAAAAGTACACGGACGCCTGATTCCAAATGCCGTACCGAAAATTCTAAATGAATACAAATGATGATCCTGCGCTTCACGCGCATTTTAAACGGGAGGTATTGGCATGAAGCTTTTAACGGATCTTGATGCAATCAGAGCCCTCACACAGGGTCGCCTGGATAACCGGAAAATTACCGGAGAACCTACGGGTTCCATCCAGTTCAGATCAGTGATGGTGTGTGGCGGTACGGGCTGCACATCCTCGGACTCCAATAAAATCATCGCCGCTTTGGAAAAGGAAGTTCTCAATCACGGTATTCAAGACAAAGTGGAAGTAGTACGCACAGGCTGTTTCGGCCTTTGTGAGCTCGGTCCAGTCGTCATCGTATACCCGGAGGGTATTTTCTACAGCTGTGTGGAAGTTAAGGATATTCCTAACCTGGTCGAGCAGCACTTACTTAATGGTAAGCCATACGAGAAAAAGATTTACGAGAAGACCAAGCAAGGCGGAGAAATCCTGAATTTTGAGGAAACCGATTTTTACAAAAAACAAGTACGGATCGCTCTGCACAACTGTGGGGTCATAGACCCGGAAGTGATAGATGAATACATTGCGAGTGATGGTTACAAAGCCCTCGGCAAGGTACTCATGACCATGAGCCGCCAGGAAGTCATCGATACCATGAAGCAATCCGGTCTTCGGGGACGCGGCGGGGGTGGATTTAATACAGGTCTGAAGTGGGAATTCGCAAGCAAGCAGGAAAAAGATCAGAAGTATGTCATTTGTAATGCTGACGAAGGAGATCCCGGAGCATTCATGGATCGCTCCATTCTGGAAGGGAACCCTCACTCAGTAATTGAGGCAATGGCCATCGCCGGTTATGCTATCGGTTCGAACCAAGGCTTCATCTACCTTCGTGCAGAATATCCAATCGCAGTCCAACGCTTTGTGAAAGCGCTTGATCAAGCCCGTGAGTATGGATTGCTGGGTGATAATGTTCTTGGAACCGGCTTTAAATTCAACATTGATGTGCGTCTTGGCGCTGGAGCATTTGTCTGCGGAGAAGAAACGGCCTTAATGCATTCTATTGAAGGCCACCGCGGGATGCCGACACCCAAACCTCCTTTCCCGGCCGTTGAAGGCCTCTGGGGTCAACCAACCATCATTAACAATGTTGAAACATTGGCGAATGTCGCGCAAATTATTCTTAATGGTGCGCAGTGGTATGCAAGTATCGGCACCGAGAAATCCAAAGGTACGAAAGTATTTGCGCTTGGCGGTAAAGTCGTGAATACCGGACTTGTCGAAGTTCCCATGGGCATTACGCTTCGCGAGGTTATTTTTGAGATCGGCGGCGGCATTCCGGACGGCAAAAAATTCAAGGCTGTTCAAACCGGCGGACCTTCCGGCGGCTGCCTGACAGAGGAGCATCTGGACTGTACCATCGATTTCGATACACTGACCAGTCTGGGTTCAATGATGGGCTCCGGCGGAATGATCATCATGGACGAAGATACCTGTATGGTTGACGTTGCCCGTTTCTATCTGGATTTCACAAAGGACGAATCCTGCGGAAAATGTACGCCATGCCGCATCGGTACCAAACGTCTGCTTGAGATGCTGGATAAGATTACGGAAGGCAAAGGGACGATTGATGATCTTGAGAAACTGGAGAACCTCTCTTTTCAGATCAAGAATGCATCCCTATGTGCGTTAGGCCAAACCGCTCCCAACCCGGTATTATCCACTATTAAATATTTCCGTCAAGAGTACATGTCTCATATTGTTGATAAAAAGTGTAAGGCTGGCGTTTGTAAATCCCTGATTTCATACGAAATCGATGCGGATCTATGCCGCGGTTGCAGCCTCTGTGCCCGGAAATGCCCTAGCGATGCAATTACCGGCGAGCTGAAGGAACCGTATGTAATTGACACGGTTGCCTGCATCAAGTGTGGCGTATGCTTCGATGTATGTAAGTTCAAAGCCGTAGTGATAGTCTGACGATAGGAGTGGTCATGTTGAATACGATTAATATTATGATCGATGGGATCGAGACAAAAGTCGCCAAGGGGACAACGGTTCTCGAAGCGGCCCGTGATCTCGACATTCATATTCCATCTTTATGTTATTTAAAAGGGGTTAACCATTCATCCAGCTGCCGTGTATGCGTCGTTGAAGTGGGTCCAAGACTCATTGCTTCCTGCACGCTTAAAGCGGAAGAGGGCATGAAAATCCAGACAAACACTAAGAAAGTTCGGGAGGCCCGAAAAACTTCCGTTGAGCTGTTGCTTTCCGATCATGACCGTGAATGTCTAAGTTGCTCCCGCAGCGGCGGCTGTGAGCTGCAGACCGTCTCCAATGATCTGAATATACGAACAGTTACCTATGTTGGTGAAAAATCCAGCCAGGAGAAGGACTATACTTCCCCATCTATCTTTCGGGACGCATCCAAATGTATTCTTTGCGGCCGCTGTGTCGGAGCTTGTGGAACGATGCAAACCGTAGGGGCCATCAACTTTGCTAAACGTGGATTTGATACGGTAATTTCTACAGCATTCGGTCGACCGCTTGAGGAATCCACCTGCGTTAATTGTGGACAGTGTATTATGGCTTGTCCTGTAGGTGCTCTTACGGAGCATGAGAATATCAACGACGTCTGGAATGCTCTCGAGAATGCAAGCAAATATGTTGTTGTCCAGACAGCACCAGCTGTACGTGTTGCCCTAGGAGAAGAATTTGGTCTACCTGTCGGGACTCGCGTAACCGGTAAAATGGTTGCTGCCTTACGGAAGCTGGGCTTCGATAAAGTGTTCGATACTAATTTTGGTGCCGATCTGACGATTATGGAAGAAGGTACGGAGCTAATCTCCCGCATCACTAGCGGTCAAAACCTGCCCCTGATGACCTCCTGCTGCCCAGGCTGGGTAAAATTTATGGAGCATAACTTCCCGGATAGGCTGGATAACCTCTCTACATGCAAATCACCTCATGAAATGGAAGGTGCAATGGTTAAATCCTACTTTGCCAAGAAGATGGGGATTGATCCGAAGAACATTGTCGTCGTCTCAATCATGCCTTGCACCGCAAAAAAATTCGAAGGTTCCCGAGAAGAACTTTCCAACGAAAGCATGCAGGATGTCGATTGGGTACTGACGACCCGCGAGCTTGCTGCGATGATCAAAGAAGCCGGAATCGACTTTGTGAACCTGAAGGGTGAAACGTTCGATAGTCCGATCGGCGAAGGTTCGGGTGCAGCTGTTATATTCGGAGCAACCGGTGGTGTTGCAGAAGCCGCACTACGTACTGTGTTCGAAATAACCTCCGGTAAGGATCTGGAAACCATCGAGTACACTGCTGTCCGTGGAATGGACGGCATCAAAGAAAATGTCATCGAGCTGCCTAACGGCCAGAAGATTCGTACGGCTGTTGTTCATGGTCTCGGGAATGCCCGTAAGCTAATGGAAGCCATGGAACGCGGGGAAAAGGCCTATGAGTTCATTGAAGTTATGGCCTGTGTTGGCGGCTGCATTACGGGCGGTGGTCAGCCCATCGTGGATGCAAGAACATCCGAACGAATTGATATTAAGGCTGAACGCGCAAAAGCCATCTACACGGAAGATGAAGCACAAACGGTTCGTAAATCTCATAAAAATCCTTATATCACAGCTCTTTATGAAGAATTTCTGGGTACGCCTAACAGCCACCTGGCACACGAACTGCTGCACACTCATTATGTGAAGCGTTCCAAGTTTTAAATTAACACCAAAGGACGCAGTAGGAGGTTAATGAAATTGCAGAAGGACTGGGAATCAGCTGATTTTATCAATGATGAGGAAATCCTCAGTAGTCTGGAAGAAGCCAAAGTAAAGGCGTGTGACCACGCCTATATTAACTCCATACTTGGGAAAGCGAGAGAGTGTAAGGGACTTACTCACCGGGAGGCGGCTGTACTTCTAGAGGTTACAGATGCAGAAATTTTAGAAGAGATTTACCGATCTTCGAAGGTTATTAAAGAGAAGATCTACGGCAACCGCATAGTGCTATTCGCTCCATTATATATCAGTAACTATTGTGTTAATAATTGCGAATACTGCGGATATAAACACACCAACAAAGACTTCCTCCGGCGGAGACTTCGAATGGATGAATTAGCCCAAGAAGTCCGCGTGCTTCAGGAATTGGGTCACAAACGACTTGTCTTAGAAGCCGGAGAAGATCCGGTCAATTGTGACATTGACTATGTGGTCGAATCGATTCAGACGATTTACTCCGTGAAAGTGGATAATGGGAGTATTCGCCGAGTGAATGTTAACATTGCAGCTACAACCGTCGAGGATTACAAGAAGCTTAGTGATGCCGAAGTGGGGACTTATATTTTGTTCCAGGAAACGTACCATAGACCTACCTACGCAGCTATGCATATCCAAGGACCCAAGCGTGATTACGACTGGCATACCACAGCCATGGATCGTGCTCAGATGGGAGGACTCGATGATGTTGGAGTAGGAGTTCTCTATGGTCTTTATGACCATAAGTACGATACGGTTGCTATGCTGATGCACGCTGAACACTTGGAAGAGAGATTTGGCGTTGGGCCTCATACCGTGTCTGTCCCCAGATTACGTGAGGCGGTCGGTGTGGATTTAGAAACGTATCCCCATCTGGTGAAGGATGATGATTTCAAGAAGTTGGTTGCCGTTCTGCGCTTGGCGGTTCCCTATGCCGGGATGATTCTTTCTACTCGTGAAGAGCCGTCCTTTCGTGATGAGGTGATCAAGCTCGGGATTTCCCAAGTAAGCGCAGGCTCCAGTACGGGAGTAGGCGGATATATGGAAGCCAAGCAGGGGACCGCTGGTCAGTCTAAAGAAAAACCTCAGTTTGAAGTGAGTGATCATCGCTCACCGGAAGAGATTATTCGTGGACTTTGTCAGGATGGATACGTTCCCAGCTATTGTACCGCCTGTTATCGGGAAGGACGTACAGGTGACCGCTTCATGAGATTGGCTAAATCCGGGCAGATTCATAATATATGCCAACCGAACTCTCTGTTAACTTTTAAAGAATATTTACTTGACTATGCAGATGAAGAGACCCGTATCCTTGGGGAAGAAATTATTCGTAAAGGACTGGATGATATCCCGAAGGAAGCTGCGAGAAAAGCAACTGTTGACCGGCTGCGGCGCATCGAGAACGGAGAACGGGATTTGCGTTTCTAATATTAGGAGGGATTCGATATGCAATCTACACCCCAATCGAATAAAATGCACATTTCTGTGTTTGGCAGAAGAAATGCCGGCAAATCAACTCTGATTAACACTCTCACCGGGCAAACCGCTTTAATTGTCAGTGATGTGCCGGGATCAACAACGGATCCGATATATCAATCTTATAATATGGATAAAGTGGGTCCGGTCATCATTGTGGATACAGCCGGAATCGATGACGACAGTGATCTGGGCCAGTTCCGTGTTCAAAAGACTAGAGAAGTAATGGATTTAACCGATTTGGGTGTTCTTATTTTTTCAGATGAGTCCAATAACTATAAGCTAGAGAAGGAATGGTACCATGAACTGGCAAAACGGAATATTCCAGTTATCGGGGTCATCAATAAAGTCGACGATCATTATGTAGATATCGATTCATTAAAGAGAGAACTGAATATGCCTATTGTTAAAATCAGCGCAAAGAAAAATGTCAATCTTGGAAGTTTACGTCACGCCATACGTGTATATGCTCCTGTGGAGTATGAACGAAACAGTATTGTCGGAGATCTGGTCAACCCAGGAGATATGGTCGTTATGGTAATGCCTGATAAGATCCCTGCTCCCAAATATCGTCTGATTGCATCCAAACAGCAAATTCTTCGGGATCTGCTCGATCATCACGTAATGGTGTTGTCTGTTACAGAAGCAGAGCTGCCAACAATGCTCATGCAATTAAAAGGTTTACCCGATCTGGTGATCACAGATTCTCAGGTTTTTGACATCGTGAATGAAATCATTCCGTCTGAAGTGCCGTTAACCACTTTTGCGATCCTTATGGCTCGTTTCAAAGGGGATTTGGATACCTTCGTGGCAGGTGCGGAGACGATTCCAAATCTGAAGCCTGGAGACAAGGTTCTGCTATCTGAGGCGTGTATTCATCACCCGCATAACGGGGAGATCGACCGTGTGCTGGTCAATGCCAAGCTTCAGGAAATCGCCGGCGGTCGTCTGGATATCACAACTAGTGTGGGTCCTGATTTCCCTGCTAATATTTCCGAATATAAGCTGATTGTCCATTGCGGCGGTTGTGTATTTAATCGTAAACAACTGATGATTCGGCTTCTGAGATCCGGTGAGCAAGGTGTGCCGATAACTAACTATGGTATTGCTTTCGCTTATTTTAATGGGATTTTACCGCGTGTGCTAGAAGTCCTGCAAGTGAAGTCTTAAGAGGGCGGTCTCTCAATGGAGGAAGTTTCGGATTATTCCCGCAAAGAACAAGATTCATTAGGATCAATGGATATACCCAAGGCTGCTTATTATGGCATCCATACGGCGCGGGCAATGGATAATTTTCCTGTAAGCGGCAGAGCTGTTAACCCTCATTTGATCCATAGCTTAGTTACTGTGAAGAAGGCGGCGGCACTGGCTCATCTGAAGCTGAATACCTATCAGGTAGAAATAGCCCAGGCGATCGTGAAAGCCTGTGATGATATTCTGGAAGGAAACTATAAGGAGCAGTTCCCTGTGGATGCATTGCAGGGGGGGGCCGGTACATCTACGAATATGAATGTCAACGAAGTCATTGCTAACCTTGCAATAGAGATCTTGGGTGGTGAGAGAGGCGACTATTCAAGAATACATCCTCTGGATCACGTCAACTGCTGCCAATCCACTAATGATGTCTATCCTACCGCTCTAAGAATGGCTGCAATCGGTCAGGTTCGAATGCTCAGTCAAGCTTTCGCATCCTTACAGGAAGCCCTTCAGGAGAAGGAACATGAATTTGCCAATGTCCTCAAGCTGGGGCGTACGGAGCTGATGGATGCCCTGCCGATGATGGCAGGGCAAGGCTTCGGAGCTTACGCAAAAGCGATAGCTAGAGATCGGTGGCGGCTGTACAAGGTTGAAGAGCGGTTGCGGGAAATCAATATTGGGGGCACAGCCATTGGAACCGGAATGAATGCGCCGGTAAAATATACGTTTTATATCACTGACATTTTGCAAGATTTAACCGGCTATGGTCTGGCGCGGAGCGAATATCCGATGGATCCTACGCAGAATATGGATGTTTTCGTTGAAGTATCCGGTCTGCTGAAGGCCGCTTCCGTGAACCTATTGAAGATATCCAATGATTTGCGTCTTCTGGCGAGCGGTCCGACAGGAGGCTTCGGGGAGCTTGAATTGCCTGCTGTACAGGCGGGTTCCTCGATTATGCCGGGCAAGGTGAATCCGGTTATGGCTGAGATGATAGGACTTGTTGCAATGCGTGTCATTGCCAATGATTCGGCAGTTACAATGGCGGCTGCAAGTGGACAGCTGGAGCTTAATGCTTTTATGCCCCTGATCGCGGATGCCCTATTGGAATCCTTAGAGATATTAACTAGGGCAGTTCGTCTGTTCGAAGAGCGCTGTGTGCGGGGTATTCGCATTCACGAGGATCGGTGTAGTGAAATGGTAGAGAACTCAACGGTTCTGGCCACCGCATTAGTGGGCCATATCGGTTATGAGAAAATTGCAGAGATTGCCAAGCAAGCGAGGCGTGAAGGCAAAACAGTACGCCGGGTGTTGCTAGAGTCAAAGATCCTCCCAGAGTCTGAGGTCGATAGAATACTGAGTCTCTATCAAGTTACTAAACCTGGCATACCCGGAAAATAACAGAGCAGACTTGGGATACCGGTCTGTTGAAGGAGAGAGCCGCGTGAGTGTGAACGATACCCCCCGCTCAAGTCGCTTGCACATCGCCCTATTCGGCAGGCGCAACGCAGGCAAATCAAGTATTATCAACGCAGTAACCCGACAGGATATCGCTGTTGTTTCCCCGGTTAAAGGGACAACGACTGATCCCGTATATAAATCCATGGAGTTGCTTCCACTGGGGCCGGTGGTGTTCATTGATACTGCAGGCTTGGATGATGACGGCGAGCTTGGAGAACTGCGGAAGAAGAAGACACTAGAAGTACTGAACAAAACCGATGTGGCTCTCATTGTCATTGATGCCGCATGCGGTGTGACCTCTTTCGACCGGCAAATTGCTGAGATCGTTCAAAGTAAGGCCATCCCAACACTTGGTATCTTAAATAAGATAGATTTGTTAGAAACACATACTGAAGATCTTGATGATCTTGTTAGAAGCTCCGAGGAGAAGCTGGGATTTAAGGTGGTCCCTGTATCTGCAGTTGATCAGCAGGGAATCACTCAGCTCAAGAAGGCTCTGATCGCCACTGTACCCAACGAGGATGATAAATTCCGCATTGTCGGAGATCTGATAAATCCGGGTGATTTGGTCGTACTGGTGGTCCCGATTGATAAAGCGGCACCGAAAGGGAGACTGATTCTTCCGCAGCAACAGACCATTCGCGACATTCTAGAGAGTGACGCGATTGCAGTAGTTACTAAGGAATATGAGTTGAGGGAAACCTTGGAGAATCTCGGTAAGAAGCCTAGGCTAGTGATAACAGATTCACAGGTGTTCCTGAAGGTTGCTGCAGATATGCCGAAAGAAATTCCGCTGACCTCGTTCTCGATTCTTTTCGCCCGGAACAAAGGGAATCTGGAGGAAATGGTTAGAGGAGCCCGTGCTATCGACCGACTACAGGATGGTGACAGAGTGTTGATCGCCGAATCCTGTACACACCACCAGCAACCCGATGATATAGGTAAAGTGAAAATCCCGCGCTGGATCCGTCAGGCCACAGGCAGACAAATCGAATTCGACTTTGCAAATGGAATGAAGTTTCCGGATAATGTGAAGGATTATTCGCTTATTGTGCATTGTGGCGGCTGTATGATGAATCGCAGACAGATGCTCTGGAGGGTGGAGCAAGCTGTAGAAGCTGGAGTACCGATCGTCAATTATGGCGTTGCGATTGCGCATGTCCAGGGTATTTTGGAGAGAGCCATTTCCCCGTTTCCGCTGGCCAGTCTGGCTTGGAAAGAAAGTTTGCAGGAGTAAGATCCCGTTATGTATCATAATCATTGGGCTTAGGTAGAACCGTTATCCAGAGGAGACTTATGGGTAGCGGTTCTTTTCTCTGTAAAATAGTAAATTAAGGCTATCAGTGGTAAGACTATTCCAATCAAAGAAGTGGAACTCCAGCCTCCATGGGCATATGACCAGCCGCCTAAAGATGAACCAACGGCTCCCCCGATGAAGAAAATGGACATGAAAAGCCCGTTCAAACGTCCTCTTGCTTCACTCCCCAATGAATAAATCGCACGCTGTCCAAGGACAAGATTTCCTGATACGGCCATATCCAGCATAATAGCGGCAAGAACGAGTAGGGCTAGAGCAGTTGTCGAATGACTTTGAAAAAGGTATGAAAGTAAAAAAGACGAGGAGGCAATCACCATCGCAAGTCCTGTTAATATTCGGCTCCAACCTTTATCCGCCAGTCTTCCAGCAATCGGTGCAGCTATTGCACCGCCAACACCTGCTAAAGCAAATAAGGCGATGCCTTGTTGTGTCATATCGAAATCATCTGCCAATCGTAAAGGAACAGCAGTCCAGAAAAGGCTAAAGGCTGCAAATTGACTGGCTTGATAGATGGCCCTACGGCGTAATATTGGTGTTTGTTTTAAAAGAGTCCCTAGTGAGACGATTAATTGACTGTAATTCATCGTAGGCGTTGGTTTTCGTTTAGGCAAAATTCGCCATAGTAGAAGCGCCAATAGAGAGATAATCATTGCCGACAATGCAAATACGGACTGCCACCCCCAAAAGCTAGTGATAAAACTTGCCACCGGTCGAGCAAACATAATTCCGAGTAAGAGACCGCTCATAACATTTCCCACCACGCGGCCGCGCGCTTCTTCAGGGGCTAAATAAGTAGCATAGGGTACCAGGATTTGGGCAACCACAGATCCCAACCCTATGAATAGGGATGTAGTCAGGAATATAGGCGTACTTGGTGCCAATGCTGCCGCAATCAATGCACAAATCACAACCAATAACGATCCTACCGCGAGACTCCGATTCTCTATAATGTCACTTAGCGGTACGATAAACAGCAGCCCAATA
The DNA here is from genome assembly GCF_030812855.1 of Paenibacillus wynnii. Classification (GTDB taxonomy): domain Bacteria; phylum Bacillota; class Bacilli; order Paenibacillales; family Paenibacillaceae; genus Paenibacillus_AQ; species Paenibacillus_AQ wynnii_A. Next base: position 56,881 of record NZ_JAUSTK010000020.1, on the reverse strand, counting down.
ACATAGCCGATTTGAGTTAGAGTAACAATTAATCCTGCTGCTGCCGAAGAGAGGCCTGTATCAGCACTGATAGGTCCCAATAGGGTTTGAGCATAATAAAGGTTTGCTACGATAAGACCACATGCCGATGCTAATAGAAAAGTAATCCAACTCGAAATGCGTTTACCTTCCATTACTTGTTCCGTTTTCATTGAAATCCTCCTCATTCATAATTAAATACTGAACGTATAGTTTATTAATTATGGCTTTATGATACACTGAACGTACAGTTTTGTAAATAGCTGATTTAAATTTTATTGGATATTTAGTATAATGTACGTATAGTTTTTACAAGGTTAATGATCTTACCTATACATTGCACTAAAGGAGGACTTGTGTGACTGCCAAAAGAGGGCGACCGCGTAATATTGAAACTCAGAAGTCTATTCTTTCTTCTTCCTATGAATTGCTGCTGGAGAATGGTTTTGGAGCGGTTACTGTAGAGAAAATTGCTGAGCATGCAGGGGTTAGTAAAGCAACCATTTATAAATGGTGGCCCAACAAAGCCGCCGTTGTTATGGATAGTTTCCTGTCTGCTGCTGCGGAAAGACTGCCGGTACCCGATACGGGCTCGGTCTTCGATGATTTACTCATTCATGCCACTAATTTACTCCGATTCTTGACAAGTCGAGAGGGTAAAATTATTACGGAGTTAATAGGCGAAGGGCAATTTGATTTAGGACTCGCTGAGGCATACCGGACTAGATACTTTAACCCACGTCGACTCGAGGCCCGGGATCTTTTGGAACAGGGGGCTCAGCGTGGGGAATTGCGGGGAAATCTTGATATTGAATTAAGTATTGATCTCATATATGGGCCGATTTTTTATAGATTGTTATTAACCGGTGAGAAATTGGATGATGCCTATGTGCAGAGTTTAGTAACTTCAGCCTTTGAAGGAATTAAATCAGACGTGAAAGAGAAAAGGGGATGACTGCAAGTTGAGTAATAAAATATGGGTTGCAGCAACCGGATTGGTTGCCGTTGCAATCGGTGGGTATATGTTTTCGGGGGGCACAGAAAGAAATGAACCTAAAGCTTTAGATACTCAAAACATTAAGGAATTAGTGCAAGAATATACTTCAAGAACCAAGACTGCTGAGTCTGCTTCAATCACATCGAAGGAACTTATTGTGACCGAAGGTGACGCAAAATCATTAACCTATGTCTTACCCGAGAACGAGTTTTTTGTTTCGATCGCTCCGTATGTCGACAAAACGCATCCTTGCGCAACTCATAGCTTAACTGGCTGCCAGGGAGAAATGGTTGAGGAAGAGTTCAACGTAAACATCGTTGACACGGAAGGCAACGAGGTCATGGACAAAACAATGAAATCCCAATCCAATGGATTTATCGACCTATGGCTGCCGCGTGACAAAACATATCATATAACGGTTGAGCACGACGGGAAAACAGCGGAGTCTGACATTTCCACATTCGAAAGCGACGACACCTGCATCTCTACCATGCAATTAATGGAGAAGAAGAGCATTTAAAGCTGTATACCTGATAAATCCGCGCTCAGCGCGGGTTTTTTTATTTTATGAGTGACTGAGTATAGCGACTTGAGAAAAGTTTTTCAAGTTCGTCCCAGTTGGGAGTCGAAATATTGGCTTGTTGCTTCAAAACATTAAACACATCATTTAATGCTGCAATCTCACTAAAAGATCCATCTATCATTTTGGAAACGGGTAGAGCTTAAAAAGCTTTAGAGCAAAATAGGCTATGTGTTTATGCTTTCGAATTAAATTCATCTGATTTACAGGTGTTACAGTATAACCTATAGCTTTACGCTGAAAATAATGACGAACGACAACTCCATCATTGTTCAGCTCTTCAGCTCGCTTACCTCTGGCAAGTACCGTGATATCATTTCCTCCACGAACTAGTGCATGAGCAAGATAACTTCCTAAAACCCCTGCACCGAAAACTAATATTCTCATTGATTAAACCTCCTAAAATTTAAACAAATGTTGTTTTTCGATCATCTGTTCAATATAATTAGATTAGCAATGGAATCCTATGGCTTCAATCGTTAAAGTTATTACTTTTGTTGCTTTTTCAACAAATTACAATGAATTGTCTAATATGTTATAAGGAGTAGCTCAATGGACAGAAGAATAAAAAAAAGCCAGGATGCCATTATGAACGCATTAATTAGTCTAATGGCAGAGAAAGAATTTGAAAAAATAACGATTAACGAAATCGCAGATTGCGCAAATGTAAATCGTGGTACCGTCTACTTTCATTATATGGATAAATATCATATATTGGATTGTTGCATAGAGTCTCATCTGGAACAATTAGGTGAAGGATGTTTCCCTGTAGAGGGTACAGTAGCGATTGATTCTAAGACTTCATTGCTACGCACGTTTCAATTAATGGAGAAAAATGCTGACCTGTATACTACCTTATTGACCAACAAGGGTCTTCCTGCATTCAGAAATCGTCTACAAGAAATAATGATTGAGGGAATTCACAAACAAATCGTTGACAACAATATCAATCTAAAGGTACATAAGGATATTTTAGCGCAATTTTTGACTTCAGCAACGGTCGGAGTCATTGAATGGTGGATTATCGGTTCGATGCCGTATTCTGCGGAAGATATTACTGAACAGTTATGGACACTTCTTGAACTTAATCAAATGATCCCCGTTCACATAGTTAAAATTGATTAAATATTAATTGCAAATTGCAAATGAATAAAGTATGATTTTATAGAGATCAATTTCCATGGGAAATACATGCTATATCTTGTTGAAAAGAAAGGAGCGGCTATGCCCTGTACCCTTGAGGGTGACTTTCTTTGAATTATATTTGCAAATTACAAATAATTTGTCCGGAAGAAGGTTTTTAGGATGGTTTCATTAAACCTTGATTTTATAAATTTCATTATCGATAAGAAGTTAGATAAAGAACTCTTGCGGGGCCAATTTGGTCTTGAAAAAGAGAACGCTAGAGTCGACAAAGACGGAAATCTTGCACTAACCCCTCACCCGAAAGCGTTTGGAAACAAGACAGATAACCCCTATATCCAAACCGATTTTTCAGAAAGCCAAATTGAAATGATTACCCCCACGTTTAACTCCATAGAGGAAACTTATCATTTCCTAGAAGCGCTGCAAGATATCGTGACACAGGAATTGATGGAGACAGGTGAATATTTATGGACCAGTAGTAATCCTCCTGTATTGCCGCGTGATGAGGATATTCCGATAGCCCATATGGAGGATCCTTTGGAGGAAATGTATCGAACTCAGCTAGGACATAAGTATGGACGAAAAAAACAGTTACTTAGCGGAATACACTATAATTTTTCGTTTAACGAGGATTTCCTCAAAAAGCTATATGAAGCTTCATCAAGTAAGGACGGATACAAGCTCTTCAAAGATGGATTGTATTTAAAAGTAGCAAGAAATGTATTGAAATATCGTTGGTTACTTATTTATTTGACAGGGGCTAGCCCCGTTTTTAATAAATCCTATATAGAACAATGTGTTGCCTTAAGCGATCATTTGGATGAAGATAGCCGCTACTTTCCGAATATGAACTCTTTGCGAAACAGTGTGTGCGGATACCGTAACGACAAACCTTTTAATGTTTCTTTTAACTCCGTTAATGAATATGTTCAAGATCTGCGAAACTTAGTCCAATCCAAGGAATTGCTTAGTGCAAAAGAGTTCTACAGTCCAATTCGTTTGAAGCCCGCAAAAGGGGAAAATCCACTTCAAGAACTTCTCGATAACGGTATTGCTTATTTAGAGCTGCGTATGTTTGATTTAAATCCACTTTTTAAGAACGGAATCAGTCTGGAAATACTGAAGTTTATCCATTTCTTTCTCGTATATATGCTTCTCAAGCAGGATGAACCCTTCAATATGGATGAACAACAACAGGCAAATCTGGATCTGGACACTCTTATGATGGAAGGTCTTCAAGGGAATATGAAGGGAACGGCAGTAGCAATCCTCGATTCCATGCAAGAAATGCTAAGACGTATAAGTCCAGATGATCAACAAATGAATAATCTGCTTGAGCATAACAAGAATATCATTCTAAACCCTGTTCTGAGCTATGCCTCCATTGTTAAGACAGAAATACAAAACTCATCTTTCTTGCATTACCATTTAAATAAGGCTAAACAATATGCGAATCATAGTCTCGAAGCCGGATACAAGTTGGCAGGGTATGAAGATTTGGAATTATCAACTCAACTATTGTTAAAAGCATCCGTGAAGCGCGGGATTCAATTTGAACTCATCGATAGAGATGACAATTTTGTGGTTCTGACTAAGGGTGATTATAAGGAATATGTGAAGCAAGCCACAAAAACGGCTTTGGATTCATACAGTACGGTTTTAATTATGGAAAATAAGATCGTCACCAAAGAGGTACTGAAGCAACAGGGTATTCGAGTTCCAGGCGGAAATGCGTATCGAAATCTGCAAGATGCCATGTTAGATTATGAAGTTCATCGTGAAAAGAAAATCGTGATTAAACCGAAATCAACGAATTTTGGACTGGGTATCACTATTTTCACCAACAACTTTTCAATAGAAGATTATCAGCGAGCTTTTGAAATGGCCTTTGAACATGACCGGACAGTCTTACTTGAGGAATTTGTTACGGGAAAAGAGTATCGCTTTCTTGTCATGGGAGACGAGGTCGTTGGGATACTGCATCGTGTACCCGCCAACATCGTTGGGGACGGAGTCCGTACTATTGAACAGCTAATCCACGAGAAGAACAAAGATCCATTAAGAGGGCAAGGGTATAGAACCCCACTTGAAAAGATTCAACTAGGTGAAGCAGAGAGGTTGTTTTTGAAAATCCATTCCATGGATCCCTCCGACATACCAAGATTAGGCGAGGTCATCTACTTGCGGGAAAACTCCAACATCAGTACTGGAGGGGATAGTATTGATTTTACAGATGAAATCCCAATAAGTTATAAAGAACTTGCTATTCAATCTGCCAAGGCAGCCGGAGCAACCTTTTGCGGAGTGGATATGATGATTAATGATATCGAGGAAGAAGCAACGAATGAGAATTACAGCATTATAGAAATTAATTTTAATCCGGCTATTCATATTCACTGTTATCCTTATCAAGGCATTAATCGGAAGGCTGATGATAAGATTCTTGATTTGTTATTCGGGAAGATGGATGGATGAGACAACAATAATTGAACTATTCACACAAAAACCTTCCTATTTTAGGAGGTTTTTTGTTATTTGTCAGAGAACTACAAACAGTATGTAATCTGAAATAAAGGAGCGGTTGAATTGGTTCATTGGATAAGTCTGATCATCCCGACGGCTATATTATTGCCTAATCTATTGTTCATTGGAATGCCTCCAAGAAATCTGCCGGCTAAGTTAGAAGACAAAGAAAATCTGATTTTCAAAACAGCTGAAGGGCTCGGGAGGATAGGCGTATTGGTGCTACCCCTTTTTTACTCCATACATAATGATCAACCCTATGAAATCCTGTCGATAGTTGGAATGTTCATTTTTCTACTACTATATTATGTAGGATGGCTTCGATACCTTAGAAAAGGTAGGGAATATCTATTCCTATTCTCACCCATGGCGGGAATTCCGGTACCCTTAGCGGTTAGTCCGATCCTATATTTTCTAAGTGCCTCAATCGTTTTACATTCTTTATTCATGTTTCTTTGCAGCTTAATACTAGCCCTTGGACATATTCCGCTTAGCTTAAAAACATATCATCAAATAACCGGAGGGTTAAAATGAAAACTACAATTTATATGGTGAGGCACGGCGAATCACCTAAAACGGAAGGTAACGAGAGAGAACGCGGGCTTACGGACAAGGGATCGTCAGATGCCAACAGAATAACCGAATTATTAAAAGAGGAGGGAATTGACGTTTTCGTTTCTAGTCCATATAAGAGAGCCATTTTGACCATCGAGGAATTAGCTCAGTCTCTTGATAAAGAGATCATCGTTATTGAAGATCTAAAAGAGATGGTTTTTTTAAGTGAAGATAGAATCATGCCGGATAAAGAGCTGTATCCTTACCTAGAGAGGATCTTATCTGATACGGATTTCACGTTCCCTGGCGGGGAATCCAGTGGGATTTGTCAGAAGCGCGCTATCCTGATTTTAAAAGATATTCTTACGAAGTATAGAGGTCAGAAAGTTGCGATAGGAACTCATGGATTAGTAATGACCTTGATGATGAGGTATTTCGACAAACAATACGACTTGAATTTTTTGTTACAGACTTCGAAACCCGATATCTACAGGATGGAATTAATTGATGAGGAATTAGTAGAAACGAAGAAATTATGGGAAGCTTCTCAATGACCATCGATTTAGGAGATATCCCCCATGCCTTTATAATTGAATATATAATGTGGGAATGAAACGTGGTTGAAAGTAACATATGGGTTCGATTTGCTGTATTTATTTGAGCTACAAGAAAGTAACTTTCTTGTGGCTTTTTATATTTATTAATACAGGAAGATACCTATATGTCATAGCAGACTTAGATTGTTAAGATAAATATTCTTTTTTTTGAATTTATTTTCTATTTATTGCGGAGACAATCATCTTAATATTATCTTAATGCCACAGCCAAAGTTGTAACACTATGCTGATTTTGCTCATGATATACTAACGCTGTGTGAACAGGATATATTAGTAGATAATACTAAAGATGAGTAGATAGGGGGCATAAAGAATGGCAATAAATCATACCGACTCAGGTTCCCTGCTTGAGCTTCTTTCTAATATACCGGCAGATAAAAGACGAGGAAGGCTGAAAATATTTGTCGGATATGCTGAAGGTGTCGGCAAGACCTGTGCCATGCTTAGTGCTGCCCATGAAGAGCAAAGAGATGGGATTGATGTTGTTGCCGGATATATTGAGTCCCATGTAAGACCAGAGACAATTGCTCTTATAGAAGGACTGGAGCTTTTGCCGCCTTTAGATATCTCCCATAATGGTGTCGTTACTAAAGAATTTGATCTGGACCGTGCGATACGGAGAAAACCAGACCTGATTTTATTGGATGAACTGGCACATAACAATACGGCGGGTTGCCGCCATAAAAAAAGATATCAGGATGTAGAAGAGCTTCTTCGAGCAGGAATTCACGTATATACCACGATTAATGTTCAGCATATTGAAAGCCTGTATGATGTCGTCTCCTCTATTGCTGGATTCTCCGTGAATGAACGCATTCCGGACAGCGTATTTGACAGTGCCAATCAGGTTGAGTTAGTCGATATTGAACCCGATGATTTAATCGACCGTTTGAATAAGGGGAAGATTTATCGAGATGAACAGGCTCAGACGACACATGTTCATTTCTTCACCAAAGAGAAACTGATCGCCCTGCGTGAGATCGCTCTGCGCTATACAGCAGATCAGTTGAACCGTATCGCGGTAGAAATCAGTACTCAGGAAAATAATAATGAGTATTATACAAAAGACCATATTTTAGTCTGCCTGTCTTCAGCTGCCTCGAGCAAGAAGGTTATTCGTACAGCAGCGAGAATGGCCGATGCTTACCACGGATATTTTACAGCACTGTTCGTGGAAACACCGGAAACCAAGGAAATAACACCCAAAGACAAGGCGGAACTGAGTGGAAACCTAAGACTGGCAGAGCAGCTTGGTGCACAGATTTCAACTGTATATGGAGAAGATATCCCCGGACAAATTGCAGAATATGCCAAAACAAGCAAGGTATCAAAGATTGTCATTGGACGTTCCAATAACAAAAAGAGATGGTTTGTAAAATCAAATTTTGTGGACAAACTGACCGCCTTCGCACCGAATATAGATATTTATATCATCCCTGACACTGGGCAATCTCACTACAAAAGTCCTAAATACGCAAAACCCCCGGAGCTGTCACTGGTCGATACAGTCACAACCGTAGGGATTATGGGTTTTTGCACCTTTATTGGACTGTGGTTTCAATTTCTGGGTTTTAAAGAATCGAACATCATTACTGTATATATATTGGGTGTTCTGTTCAATGCAATGGTTACGCGCGGTAGGCTATATAGTGCGGTAACATCAGTATTAAGTGTGCTTGTGTTCAATTTTTTCTTTACTGAGCCTTATTTTTCTTTGCAGGCGTATGATTCGGGTTACCCGGTGACTTTCCTTGTTATGCTATCTGCTTCCTTCATAACCAGTACATTGACTATGCGGGTAAAGGAACAAGCCCGACAGTCCTCGCAAAAAGCCTACCGTACAGAAGTGCTTTTAGAGACGAGCCGAAAATTGCAGCAGGCAAAAGACACCTCGGCAATCATTAATGCAACAGCGCATCAAATGGTGAAATTACTGGACAGAACCATCATCTTTTACTCAGTGCAGCAAGATACCTTGTCAGAGCCGTCCATTTATTTGAAGGAAGAATCGGCTGTTGATCCACTGACTTACACAGGAAGAGATGAACGTGCGGTTGCAGAGTGGGTGCATAAAAATAATAAGCGTGCTGGAGCTACCACGGACACCTTTTCCACCGCCAGTTGCCTATACCATGCGGTACGAGGAGGTGATACTGTATTTGCAGTAGCAGCCATTGTCATGGCTGTGGAAGACCCCCTGGAGGTTTTTGAAAAGAGTCTGATGATAGCTATGTTGGAAGAATGCGCGCTGGCACTAGAGAAAGAAAAACTAAGCGAACAACAAAAAGAAATCTCCCTGCAAATACAGCAAGAACAGCTCCGGGCTAACTTGCTAAGAGCAATCTCCCATGATTTACGAACCCCTCTTACTACTATTTCAGGCAATGCGGGAATTCTTATAGGAAACTCTGAGGTGCTGAGCGAGGAACAGAAAAAGGGGCTGTATACGGATATTTATGATGATTCCTTGTGGCTTATCAATTTGGTAGAGAACTTGCTGTCCATTACCCGAATTGACAATGGTGCATTAAATCTAAATCTGCAGGCGGAGCTCCTAGAAGAAGTAATTGCTGAAGCTCTTCTTCATATTAATCGGAACAGTGAAGAGCATGCGATTCAAACCGTATTGGAAGACGAGTTTCTAATGGCTAAAATGGATTCCCAGCTTATTATTCAGGTCATAATCAATATTGTGAATAACGCAATTAAATATACGCAACTTGGATCTATAATCACGATCTCTGCTAGACGAGAAAATCAAATGGTGCTTGTAGAGGTTTCCGATGATGGCCCAGGCATCTCAGAAGAAGCACAGGCTAAACTATTCGACATGTTCTATACTGCCGACAATATTCGTGGGGATGGACGCCGTGGATTAGGTTTAGGTCTTTCATTGTGTAAGTCTATTGTAAATGCCCATGGCGGTACCATCGAAGTAAAAGATAATGTTCCGCAGGGTACGGTATTTAGCTTTACCCTGCAGGCTGAGGAGGTGACTGTTCATGAATAAGCCTTTGATTCTTGTTGTAGAAGATGACAAGCCCATCCGTAAATTGATAACCACAACACTAGAGACACAGGGTTATAAATATCATACGGCTGAAACAGGAGAGTCCTCGATTTTAGAGGCGGTTTCCAAACAGCCGGATATTATCATTCTGGATTTGGGGCTTCCGGATATGGATGGTGTGGACATCATCAAAAAAGTACGGACTTGGTCCAATGTTCCTATTATCGTGGTCAGCGCACGCAGTGAAGATCGAGACAAAATTCAGGCGCTTGATGCAGGCGCAGACGATTATCTGACCAAACCCTTCAGCGTGGAAGAATTGCTGGCAAGGCTCCGGGTTACTTTGCGGCGAATCCGATATGATAGTGATAAGCTGCTGAAGGATGCTTCCCTTTTCACCAACGGAAATTTAAAAATTGATTATGCGGCGGGTTGCGTATGGCTGGATGAAGAAGAGATTCACCTGACTCCAATTGAATATAAGCTTTTAGGCCTGCTGGCAAAGAATGTAGGAAAAGTATTGACTCATAACTACATCCTACATGAAATATGGGGTCATTATACGTATGACATACCTGCCTTGCGTGTTTTTATGGCAACTTTGAGGAAAAAAATAGAAAAAACGCCCTCGAAGCCAAAGTATATTCAAACACATATCGGAGTTGGCTATCGGATGCTACAGGTTGGAGACGAAATCAAAGTTAATTAATACCTTATTTATGCAGTAATTAAATACAAGAATTGTAAAATAAACCATGCTCTTAAAGAGTATGGTTTATTTTAGTTTTAAAAACAAACGGTGAGAAAAATCATCTTAATATAATCTTTACTCTATCAAGAAAACTCTAATCCTGAGCTAATGGCGGGAGTGATACGCTAAAGCAGAAGTAAAGTACAGGGGAAAGAGGTCTTTTATATGGATGAATTATTAAGAAATGTCGGACTTATCTCAATCATGCTGGTGCTGCTGTATGCCATTAAAAAAATATACGACAACACCTATTTACAAAGGGCAGGTTTATATGAGGACGATAACGTTTATAAAGCCGCCGAAGAATTTGCTCAGGGAGCACCTTCCAATGATGTCAGAGGCATTCTTTCAAACTGTTACGATATTGATGATAAAGGTATGGAGAAAATTCTATCACTAGCGCTTCCTCACAGAACTCAAAAAGATGGAGGCTATAGTGCCTTTATAAAGGCTGTAAATAAGGTGCTGGGTGAAGATGTATATAGCTGAATCTTAATGTAATCTTAATTCTCTCATGAAAACTCTAACCCTGACCTAATGGCTGAAGTGATACGCTGAATCGGAAGTGGAAAATAGATATAGAGGCGCAGTATAGATAGTAGAGGGAGTGGCAAAGGTAATGATGGATGTGTATATGTGGGCTGGAGTAGTTGAGGATAAGGGGAGGAATGAGCTGTGATTCTGATAATGGCTGTTACCCTGCTGTTGTTTGTGTATCTGGTATATGCATTAATTCACCCGGAGAAATTTTAATGTCATGAATTGAAAAAAGAGAGAAAAGAAAAGAAAGAAATGATTAAGGAGGGCATTTATGGGCATTTTGCAAATCGTTGTTGTTATAGTTGTTCTGCTGCTGCTTGTAAAACCGGTAGGAACTTATCTATATCATGTATTCTCGAATGAATCCAACTTCACTGACCGATGGTTTGGAGCCACGGAAAGAGGGATTTATCGACTGATTGGGCTCAGAGCTAGGAGGGGAATGTCCTGGAAGAGATATGCGCTCAGCTTTATCTTGACCAATATCGTACTGGTAGCCTTCAGTTATATCTTTCTGCGGCTGCAAGAAGGCCTCCCGCTGAACCCGAACGGAATCGGGAACATGGAGCAGACGCTGACGTTCAATACCGTAATCAGTTTTATAACCAATACAAATCTGCAGCATTACAGCGGGGAAACCGGGGTTTCCTATTTCTCCCAGATGGCTGTAATGACCATGCTGATGTTCACCTCAGCGGCGAGCGGTTTTTCCGTGGCTGTTGCTTTTGTTAGAGGGATCACTGGCCGCGCTTCGGTGGGCAACTTCTTCGAGGATTTCGTCAAAGCCATCACACGTATATTCATTCCGCTGGCGTTAATGCTTACTCTGGTCATGGTAGCCCTACAGGTACCACAGACTTTGAAGCCTACGCTTGAGGTGACCACCCTTGAAGGACAGACCCAGCAGATTGCGATTGGACCGGTTGCTTCGCTCGAATCAATCAAGCATCTTGGGACAAACGGCGGGGGGTTCTTCGGGGCGAATTCGGCCCATCCTTTTGAGAATCCGAGTCCGCTTACGAACGTGCTGGAAATTCTCTCGATGTGGATGCTACCTGCGGCTCTCCCCTATATGTATGGACTGTTTGCCAAAAACAAACGCCAAGGCTGGATGATCTTCACGGCCATGATGACCTTGTTTGTACTGTTTCTAAGTCTAAATTATTACGCTGAAAGCAAAGGCAATCCCGCAATCAATGCTATGGGGATTGACGCTTCACAAGGCAGTATGGAAGGAAAAGAGGTTCGCTTCGGGATTCCGCAGTCTTCGCTCTTCACTACCGTTACTACTGCAGCAACCACAGGTACGGTCAATAATATGCATGACACGCTGACGCCGCTGGGAAGCATCACCCCGCTGACGTTGATGATGCTGAACAATGTATTCGGAGGCAAGGGTGTCGGACTGGTCAACATGCTGATGTACGCCATAATGGGTGTATTCCTGTGCGGTCTGATGGTCGGTAGGACACCGGAGTTCCTCGGACGTAAGATAGAGGCCAAGGAGATGAAGCTGATAGCAATAGCGATCCTAATTCATCCTTTGATTATTCTTGTCCCCACTGCGGGAGCATTCTTGACGGACTTGGGCAAAGGATCTATCAGCAATCCCGGATTCCACGGGATGACACAGGTGTTATACGAATACGTCTCTTCCGCTGCCAATAACGGCTCGGGCTTTGAAGGACTGGCGGATAATACTACCTTCTGGAATATTACAACCGGGGTTGTCATGTTGCTGGGACGTTACGTCTCTATTATCGCAATGTTGGCCGTAGCCGGTTCTCTGGTTCAGAAGAAGCCGGTTCCTGAGACCATTGGCACGTTCCGCACAGACAACGGTCTGTTCACTGGCATTTTGATTGGCACGGTGCTGATTATTGGTGCACTGACCTTTCTGCCGGTCATTGTGCTCGGTCCGATTGCAGAATATTTGACCTTACGGTAGGAAGAGGGAGAACAAGATGAGTACTGTAACAAGAAAAAAGCTACTGACGGGACCGATACTCCTAGGCGCCGTAAAGGATAGCATTAAGAAGCTTAACCCGGTCACGCTTATGAAGAATCCGGTAATGTTCGTAGTTGAGATCGGGACGATTATTGTCTTGCTAATGGTGCTGGCTCCCGGTTACTTTAATGCGGAGAAATCGGTAGGCTTCAATATAACGGTGTTCTTCATCCTGCTGTTTACCGTGCTGTTCGCTAACTTCGCTGAAGCTCTGGCCGAAGGACGCGGCAAAGCTCAGGCAGATTCGCTAAAGAAGACGAAACAAGATATTAGCGCCAATAAGTTAGTAGGAATAACGGTTAAAATCGTTTCTTCCTCCGAACTGCGCAAGGGTGATGTAGTGATCGTCAGCCAAGGGGAATTGATCCCAGGCGATGGCGAGGTGATTGAAGGATTGGCTTCCGTGGATGAGTCGGCGATTACCGGAGAGTCTGCACCAGTCATTAAGGAGGCTGGAGGCGACTTCGGCTCGGTCACGGGCGGCACACGTGTGGTCAGTGACCAGATCAAAGTACGGATTACAAGTGATCCGGGTGAATCATTTCTGGATCGGATGATCTCCCTGGTGGAAGGGGCAAAACGCCAGAAGACACCAAATGAGATCGCGCTGAGTACGCTTCTGATCAGCTTGACGATTATTTTCCTGATTGTAGTGGTTACACTACGGCCGATTGCCGGCTTCCTGGGCATCGAGCTTAGTATTCCCGTAATGATTGCCCTGCTCGTCTGCCTGATTCCTACAACGATTGGCGGATTACTCTCAGCCATTGGTATTGCGGGTATGGACCGTGTCACGCAGTTTAATGTGTTAGCCATGTCCGGTAAGGCAGTCGAGGCTGCCGGGGACATCAACACGATGATCTTGGATAAGACGGGTACAATTACCTTCGGGAACCGAATGGCAAGTGAATTCGTACCGGTTGGAAACGTGCCTGAGGTCGAGCTAACGGCATGGGCAGCGATCAGTTCACTGAAGGATGAGACACCTGAAGGTCGATCCGTTCTTGAGCTGGCCAAGAAGCTTGACCGCAGCTACGATCGCAGCCTTGGTGATGGCGGTGAGTTCGTGGAATTCAAGGCGCAGACACGAATGAGCGGAATCGATCTACGCGATGGGCGCAGAGTGCGCAAGGGAGCGGTGGATTCCGTGAAGAAATGGGTGGTGTCGAATGGCGGGCAGATTCCCGTTGATCTCGACAGCAGCTCCGATGCTATTGCCCGACTGGGTGGAACCCCGCTTGCGGTAGCAGTAGACAATATGATCTATGGACTCATCTATTTGAAGGACATCGTTAAGCCCGGCATGAAGGAACGCTTTGACGAGCTGCGTCAGATGGGAATCAAGACCATTATGTGCACAGGCGACAATCCGCTGACCGCCGCAACCATTGCCCGCGAGGCCGGAGTAGATGATTTCATTGCCGAGAGTACACCTGAGGATAAAATTGAAGTGATCCGCCGCGAGCAAAACGAAGGTAAGCTGGTTGCTATGACCGGAGACGGCACCAATGATGCCCCCGCGCTGGCGCAGGCCGATGTTGGGCTGGCAATGAACAGCGGGACGACCGCTGCCAAAGAAGCGGCGAATATGGTCGATTTGGATTCTGATCCCTCGAAGATTATTGAAGTGGTTGCGATCGGGAAGCAGTTGCTGATGACGCGGGGCGCTTTGACCACCTTCAGTATCGCGAATGACATCGCCAAATACTTTGCGATTATTCCAGCAATGTTCACCCTGGCGATACCGGAGATGGAGGTTCTTAATGTAATGGGGCTCGGCTCCCCGAGCTCAGCTATTATATCGGCACTGATCTTCAATGCGATCATTATACCTCTGCTTATTCCGCTGGCCATGCGAGGCGTGTCTTATAAGCCGATGAGTTCCACTAAGCTGCTCGCACGTAATCTTTTTATTTACGGTCTAGGTGGAGTAGTTGTTCCGTTCGTAGGTATTAAGCTCATCGATATGATCGTAAGTATATGGATATAACGCTATATTGACTATAGGCATGAAAGGATGACAGTATTATGGTGAACTCTATCGAAACGGAAGAAGAACAGCAATCCATGTCCACAAGTTCCTATTTCTTAATGGTGGCGCGGCTCAGTTTGGTCTTTATAGTGCTCTGCGGGATTATTTATCCCTTGGCTTCTACAGCGATTGCCCAGGTAGTTATGCCGTCACAGGCGAATGGCAGTTTGCTCAAAAATGATGCCGGAGTGGTTATAGGCTCAGAATTGATCGGCCAGAACTTTACAGATCCGGCGCTTTTCCATAGCAGGGTATCGAGTATTGATTATAAAGCTGAGGCTTCAGGCTCCAACAACTACGGACCATCTAACCCGGATATGCAGCAGCGGACGAAAGATTTCATTACCCAGTGGCAGTTGGATAATCCGGAAGTGCCTTTGAATAAACTACCGGTTGATCTGATTACCAATTCAGGTTCCGGACTGGACCCGCATATCTCTCCCGTTGCGGCAATGGTGCAGGTTCCAAGAATCAGCAGCCTGACCGGTATCCCAGCCAATGAACTGGAAGACTTGGTGGGAAAATATACCGAAGGCCGCGATCTTGGGTTGTTTGGTGAGGAACGTGTCAATGTGTTGAAGCTGAATATGGCTTTATCGGAAATACCGGCGAAATAGCAAGCTTGTACCCTGTCTGCGTTGATTGCGGACAGGGTAGTTTTCGATAGGATTCAAGTAAATGGTGAAAGGAGGTTAAAGAATGGCGCCGTATAAACGAAAAACCCCGGAAGAAATCTTGTATTCCATATATCAACTGCATCGGGGAAGGCTAAAGATCATTATCGGGTCCGTGAGCGGGTCGGGAAAAACATACAATATGCTGGAAGAAGGCAAGCATTTAAAGCAGCAAGGGATAGATGTAGTAATCAGTGCCGTTTCGACCATGCAACGAGTGGAAACCGTTCAGCAGCTCGAGAATCTTGAACGTGTTCCCAGCATCCATTGGTGGAAAGATGGCAAGGAGCAGAAAGACCTCCCTCTGGAAGCGCTACTGGAACGGAATCCAGAGGTCCTGTTGGTAGATGGTCTGGCTCATCGCAATCGCATAGGTGCCCGCTTTCCAACGCGTCTGGAAGATATCCGTTATTTGATGGATAACGGCATCAGTGTGATTACGACCATCAATGTTTACGAGTTGGCAGGAGTAGGAGAGATCATTTTTCAAATGACGGGAATTCGGGCAGAAGAAACGGTACCTTTGAATACGCTAGAATTTGCGGATGAAGTTCGCCTAATCGATGTATCCCCGGAAACCATACTGAAGCGAATAGAGGAAGGCGTTTTGGGTGGTGAGACGCATCCTGCATTGTCCCGACGAGGAAATCTAGGGGTACTTCGTGAACTGTCCCTGCGTTTAGTGGCTGAAGGTGTCAACGATTCACTTGAAAAACATCGGGAAGATCAGGGACTCATCGGTCCTTCCGGTGCCACTGAGCGGATATTGGTATCCACGCAATACCATTGGAACGGTTCACTCTATGTTAGAAGAGGCCAACAAATCGCTAAGCGGCTGGGTGGTGATCTAATTGTAGTGACGTTTGTCATCCCAAATCGGCCGTTGACGAAGGAACAGCAGTCCTTCAAGCGTTCTATAGTGAAGCTAGTAGATCGAGTGGATGCCAAGTTTGGAGAGCTTCATCTGACCCATCTACGTCAGCTTCCTTCTCTATTGGTGCGTTTTGCGACTCAAAACAATGTGACCCGAATCGTAATGGGGCACTCCAATAAGAGCCGTTGGCAAGAGAAGTGGCAGGGCTCCATCGCAAACCGCGTACTGCGAAAAACACGAAATATTGATGTGTTTCTGATGGCGGACCGCGCAGAGCAGGAAGGGGAGCGGATTTTACCCATAAAACCGAGTGTGAAAGAGTCAGAAGAGCCTTTTCATCGGTTGACCAGTCAAGAGATGGAGGAGAAAATTGAAAGGATTCGCCACGGAACCTTTAAAGTATATATCGGTGCAGCGCCCGGAGTGGGGAAAACTTTCAAAATGCTGCAGGAAGGTAACCTACTATTAAACAGAGGAATCGATATTGTTATCGGTCTCCTCGAAACCCACGGTAGAAAGGAAACAAGGGAGCAAATAGGCGATTTAACAATTATCCCTCGTGCCAGGATTCAATATCAGTCAACGCAACTGGAAGAAATGGATACAGATGCAATTATTTCCCGGCACCCAGAGGTTGTGTTGGTTGATGAATTGGCGCACACCAACGTACCCGGCAGTCAGACTAGAAAAAGATATGAAGATGTTGTCCGTCTATTGGAAAACGGCATTTCCGTCATTACAACCGTGAATGTACAGCATCTGGAAAGCTTAAACGACGCGGTAGCACAGTTAACCGGTGTACGGGTTCGGGAAACCGTGCCGGATGCCATTTTGAGAATGGCAAGCGAGGTAGAACTAATCGACGTAACACCGCAAATGCTGCAGGAGCGGATGCGGGAAGGAAAAATTTACGCGTCCGAGAAAGTGAACCAGGCGCTGGAATCCTTTTTTAAGATTGGTAATTTGATTGCACTACGGGAACTGGCCCTCCGCGAAATTGCGGATGATGTAGATGAACGGCTGGAGGCATGGAATCGGGATACTTCCTTACGGGGATCGTGGAGCAGGCGTGAGGTGATTTTCGTCTGTGTGGACATGGGACCGCGTGCGGAACGTCTGATACGACGCGGATTCCGCATAGCACACCGCTTGAAAGCAGAATGGTACGTGCATTATGTGCATTGCGGCGTGGCACGAACGCATGAGGAGCAGAAACGGCTGGACGTGCTTCGGCATTTATCGGAACGGCTTGGCGGGAAAATTGAGGTGACTGAGGCAGTCAGCAGCACTAATATACATCAGCATTTATTAAATAGGATGAACGAAGTACAGGCGACACAGCTTATCATCGGGCAGTCACGGAAACCACTTTGGCGTACTTTGTTCAAAGAAAGCTTCGTCCATTATTTGCTCAGGCATGCCCGTCATATGGATATGCTGATCGTTGCGGATTTTGATCCAGAGGTTACAGAGCCGGTACGGTAAAAGAATGTGTTGGGAAATGAATTAACATATTGCAATAAGTGCCCGTTGTTGAAAATAACATATGGGTATGATAAGCTGACTTTACTTAAAGGATTGGGGTTGAAAAGGATAATGTAGGATTTCTTGCGGATTAGTAAAAATAATAAAAACATGCCGAAGCGGATGTAGACCGCTGTTTTATTATTTTTATGCAAGAAAGCTACTATTCTTTTTAACTCAAAGATATATCCTTATCTAACTCCATCGTGGGTTCGATTTGCTGTATTTATTTGAGCCACAAGAAAGTAACTTTCTTGTGGCTTTTTATATTTGTAAATACAGGAGGAGATCAATATGTCATTAATAAATGTTACAAACCTTACGTATGCCTATGATGGCAGTTACGATAACATATTTGAGAACGTAAGTTTTCAAATGGATACAGATTGGAAATTAGGATTTACGGGAAGAAACGGTAGAGGGAAGACCACCTTTCTCAACTTGTTGCTTGGTAAATATGAATACAGCGGAAATATTTCTGCTAAAGTGAGCTTTGAGTATTTTCCTTTCCACATTGAAAACAAGGAATATAATACCCTTGATGTAATTAACCAAATATATCCAGACTATATTCACTGGGAATTAGTACGTGAGCTTTCATTGCTGAAGGTTTCCGAAGATGTTTTATATCGGTCATTTAATTCGCTGTCGAACGGTGAGCAAACAAAAGTATTACTGGCTGCATTATTTCTTAAGGAAAATAGTTTCCTGTTAATTGATGAACCAACGAATCACCTTGACATGGAGGCAAGAAAACTAGTCAGTCAATATCTCAATTCCAAAAGTGGGTTTATTCTGGTGTCTCACGACAGATCATTTCTAGATAACTGTGTAGACCATATTCTCTCAATTAATAAGACCAACATTGAAATTCAAAAAGGTGACTTTTCCAGTTGGTGGGAGAATAAGACGAGACAAGATAACTTTGAACTAGCGGAGGACGAAAAACTTAGAAGAGATATAAGTCGATTATCAAGTTCTGCTAAACGGACGGGCAATTGGTCACACGAAGTGGAAAAAACAAAAAACGGAACAAGAAACTCCGGCTCTAAGGTGGATAAAGGATACATTGGCCACAAGGCTGCTAAAATGATGAAACGCTCTAAAGCCATTGAACAAAGGCAGCAATCTGCGATTGATGAGAAGTCTAAACTCCTTAAAAATATCGAGAGCTCCGACAGCTTGAAGATTTCGCAGCTTGCTTATCATAAAAACCAACTTGTTGAGCTTGATGAGGTTTCGATTTTCTACGCTGAGAAGAGGGTATGTGAAGATCTTAGTTTTTCAATTGAGCAAGGTGACCGAATTGCGCTTTCCGGTAGAAACGGCTCTGGTAAATCAAGTATTATCAAACTAATTTGCGGTGAGGAAATAAACTTTACAGGCACCCTAAGTAAGGATAGTCAGTTGGAAATATCCTACGTATCTCAGGACACATCCCATCTTCAGGGCAACTTATCTGATTTTGCTGCCGACAACGGCATTGATGAGAGTCTCTTCAAATCGATTCTTAGAAAGCTTGATTTTTCCAGAGTTCAATTTGAAAAGGATATTTCAACTTTTAGCGGAGGTCAAAAGAAGAAAGTACTGATCGCAAAAAGTCTCAGTGAGAAGGTCCATTTGCATATTTGGGATGAACCGCTTAATTTCATTGATATTATTTCCCGCATGCAAATTGAAGAGCTACTGCTGGAGTATTCACCAACCATTCTATTTGTGGAGCATGACAAGGAATTTTGCAAAAATGTTGCAACAAAGACCATCGAACTTTAAGATTTACTTTGAAAAAGCGCCAATTAACTGGCGCTTTTTTGTATTTTCTCTGTTATCTTTAGGAGAAGAAGTTGTTCGATCCTTTTCGTAACCCCAGTGATATTTTCCCGTATTATGTTGTGAATAGGATCATATATGTTTAACAAAAACAGAAGTTGAGGTAATCCATCATATGAAAAGTGAATATACAGATCAAGCCGATACATGGTATCGACAGGCTGAGCAGAAGGCGGCTCAGTATTTTGCATCCCTTTATATGCAGGTTATGGAGAAGACTTATGTGCCTACACTGACAGAAGATTTTCAATTGTGGAAAAGGAACCATATTAACAAACGTTCATGGCTATCATTGTTTTCGAGGGGAACCAGAAAACCTGATTCTCAGGATTATCGAAGATACATAGGGTGGCTGGATCACACAGGTAAACTTGATGATTACTTAGATCGCAGCATCAGCTATATTTACATGAGGGATCTAGGCAAGGCTCTGGATTCTCCTGACACTCAGACCCGGATTCAGCGTGCAGTTGCTGACATCAAAAATCACTTGACTAGTTCCACCGTAACAAAAGGTGGTGGCCAATCCGAGCAATTGAGTTTAGCTGGGTTGTACCGATGGGCTCAGAAGGAAAGTATAGAATCCGCTGTAATATGGCTGATCGATAAACTCAAGGACGTCTCTGCCAATATTCCAAAAGAAATGAATGCCGAGCATGCCCAGCGCAAGCTGATCAAAATCATCATCGGAGTTATCATGCATGTGGTTGAAGAGATGGACGATGAAATATCGTCTGCAGAACGGGCCCAAAGGCTTGATGAAGCCATCAGACTTGGTTATTCATACGGTCTAACCTATCCGTTCATTGACGATCTTCTGGATTCCGGGGTCTTAACCGACGAAGAGAAAGAACTTTATTCCAATATGATACGTACCGCGCTTCTCACGGGAATTGTACCAGAGCTCAGTGGCTGGGGCGGAAGTAATAACATGGAAATAATACAATACGTGCATTCAGAACTCCGGGATGCTTTTGAGTATATTAAAGAACATCAGCGGGCGGATACACAGGAAACTTTCTTCGAGCAGTCCTATGTTTTTTTTCATTCCCAAGATATAGACCGTGTTAAAGATTTATCGAACAAGAACTATACCAATGAGGAACTTTATATACCTATCATACTGAAATCCTCTTCTTCCCGATTGATTGTCCGTTCCGTAATCAGTGCACCTTTGGATGAGGGTTTTGATCAGCGAACATTCTTATATGGTATTTACAATCAGCTCGCAGACGATTTTGCGGATATGTTTGACGATATGAATGACGGTGCTGTTACACCATATACTTATTATTTGAAATACCATGATCTGCGTTCAGATCTGATCAACCCATTTGAATTATACTGGGCAGTAATTTCTCATCTAATTCATAATGTGTATCAGTCTGATGCCAAGACGCGTGAGGTGATTTTAGATCGCGCAATCAACGGTCTCAAACGCTGTAAAGCACGTTTAGGTCCTGAAAAGTATAACGAAATTATGGGGATCTTTGCTGCCGGTAACCCGGAATTCAATCGTCTTGTGCAATATATGGTTCAAAAAGCGGATGATGTGGATTTCTTCGACAAACTGCTTCGGGACCAGATGGTTACCATTCTAAAGAACAACCAGAAGGAAAAGGAAGATTTTCAAGACACGATCAAAAATGTCCGCCAACAGATCAACAACGAATTGCAGATTATCAAAGCTAACGGGATTTCACCGATAAAAGATACGCTTATTGATGCTGCCAATTACAGTCTCGAAGGAGACGGGAAGCGTATACGACCATTATTGGCTTGGGTCATGGGTGTGAACGAATATGGATTACAGCCATCGGCAATAGTGCCGCTTTTGAGATCATTGGAATATTTGCATACTGCATCTCTAATCTTCGATGATTTGCCATCCCAAGATAATGCCTCTACCCGAAGAGGACGTCCAACTCTGCATCAAGTTTACAATAGCGCCACGGCGGAGTTAACCGGTCTATTTTTAATTCAAAAGGGGATTGAAGAACAGACGTCACTTCACTCGTTTGATGCTAAAACCGTGTTAACCTTAATGCAATATTCGGCCCAAAAGGCAGAAGATACATGTATGGGACAGGCGATGGATTTGCATTCCAAAGGAAAAGCATTAACACTCGAGCAATTGAATATGATCTGCTTTTACAAAACAGGAACTGCATTTGAGGCCTCTCTGGTAATGCCTGCCATTCTAGCTCAGGTTAAGGCGCCGGAAATCGAAGCTTTGAAGAAATTCGCCTACCATGCGGGCATTGCTTTTCAGATTAAGGATGATTTGCTTGATTTGGAAGGAGATCTGCTCGTACTTGGCAAACCCACCCAGAAGGATGTCGAGAACAACAGTTCAACTTTTGTAGCCATCCTTGGTCAGGAAGGGGCCAGAAAAGAGATGTGGGAACACTATTGCCTTGCCATAGAAACGTTGAATAAAATGTCCCATAATACTGCTTTTCTGAAGCATCTATTGAACTATATTGTTAGTCGAGATCGCTAATTAAAAAATCAGAAGGCTTAGCCATTTGAATTACAATCGCAAATTTCTACACCAAAAGCGGCTTCCTCTTATGACGGAGTCGTTTTTTTGTTTTAAATAACATCACTCAATCCCAGATCTTAAGCGGACTTAGATTGTTAAGATAAAACCCCATAGGGGTTATTTTTTTGTGTGGTGCACAGCTGAATTAGTGTCCAATTGCCCTGACTCTGCGCGCCGCCAACTCATGAATACCAAGGACAATGCAATTACCGAGAGGATAGCCCCAAGCAATCGAAATCCCCCGGAGCTGAACTTATCACCCATTACAATACTTAGCAACAAAGATGAGAGAATGGTTCCCAGGTATCTCGATGTCATAAATACTCCAGATGCTACACCGATAATCTCTTTTGGAGAACTTTTGAACAAGGCTGTTTGCATTCCGACATTGTTCAACCCGTTGCTAACACCGAATGCAGCTAACGCCAAACACACACTGATAACCGGTGAAGTTTCATTTAATGTCACTATCCATACTGACCCAAGTGTCATCAGTATTCCGGATAACAGCAATGCTGGCCGAGGTCCTGATTTATCTATCCATATTCCTGCTATTGGAGAAACAACAAGCGAGCACAAACCCAAGCTTAGCATGAGAATCCCAGTATGGAATTCGCTGACATGACGTACCATCTGCAAGTAGGACGGAAGCCCGAAAAAAATGGAGTAAAAAAGTAAGTTTACGAGTATGAATTCGACATTGACCCAAGTCATCGCAGGATATTTTGCGAATGTGCGTAAAGGAATAAAGGGTGACGTCGCCTTTAACTCATGTCGTACGAAAACCCCCAGTGAAAAGAGGCCTATCAATCCGACAATGACATGCCCAAATGAGACATGCCCAAAAGATTTTGCTGACAGTACTCCAACGAGCAAGGCAACCAGACCTACTGTGAAGAGCAGGACCCCTGACGCATCTATCAAATCAAACCATTTACGAAAGGACATGCCCCGTGCAACAGATGTTGGCAGTTCGTCCTTGGGAATATTCCTCCAAGCTAATAGAAAGCTCGTAACCACGAATGGAATATTGACAAAAAAGATAGCAGGCCAATCCCACCAGTGAATCAAAACCCCGCCAATAAAGGGTCCAATTGCTGCCGCTCCGGATAGGAATATAGATAAAACTGATAGTGCAGTTGCCTGTTTCTCCGTAATATGAATTCGCACAATGGCCATTCCAACTGACACAATCATGCTTGTTCCGATGGATTGCACAATGCGGAACACGATGAGCCATCCAAAGTTTGGTGATAGTGGCGCTAATAATGATGCAACGAAGGAAACAACAAGCCCGGTAAGAAATATCTTCTTGCGACCGAATAAATCACTGGCTTTCCCCATGACAGGTTGAGCGACGCTACTTGCAATGTAGAAAGAAAAAATAATCCAGGAAACTACTGTATAGTCAAGGCGGTACACATTTTGCAGCCTTGCAATAGCAACAGAAATCATCGATGAATTAAGTGGGTTTAATAGTACCCCCAGTCCAACGGAAATCATCAACCACCTGCTGCGAACACTCATTTTTGATCCCCCCAAATAGCTTATTAATGTCATCGTACTAGAAATTGATTATTTATTCCAACGCATTCTATGTTATGATTTCATTGACTTGAGGGAATGAACGGAGGATGCAAATGGAACTTCTACAACTGAAATATTTTCTCGAGGTAGCTCGTTTGGAACATGTGACCGAAGCTGCGGGAAGTCTGCACGTTACTCAATCATCACTAAGCAAAACGATTCAACGCTTGGAAGAGGATTTAGGGGTCCCTCTATTCGATCGAATAGGGCGGAAGCTACGATTGAATGAGTTCGGAAGCAGATTCCTTCGCCGTGCAGAAAGGGCTTTGTTTGAGTTGGAACAGGGGAAGCAGGAGATTAACGATTTATCCAGCCCGGAACATGGAACACTCGAATTGGCGGTGACCACCGCAAGCACGTTACCCAATATTCTTCGAGAGTTTCGAAAAAAACGGCCTCTTATCCAATTTCATGTGCAAATGCTGAAAACGCAGGAAATGGTTACGCTTCTTCATAGAGGAGAGGTCGATTTCTGCTTGTCCTCACCTCCTATACAAGGGGATGACATTGAATGTCAAATCGTGTTCATCGACACCATTCTTGTAGCTGTTCCAATGGGACATCGGCTGGCAGACCGAAGTAGCGTATCCTTGTCAGAACTAAGGGATGAATGGTTTGTAGGTGTAAAGAGAGGCTACGGTACACGCGATTTAGTGGACTCAGTATGCAAATCAGCTGGATTTGTACCTAAATATGTGTATGAGGGGGATGAACCTGCAAGGCTAAGCAGTCTTGTGGAATCCGAAATTGGCATAGCTTTCATACCAAGCACGGCAAGGTATTCACGGGAAAATATCAAATATCTCCAAGTAGAGAATCACGAATTGGTAAGAGAGATAGCTTTATTATGGCACAGGAATCGGTACATTTCGCGGGCTGCTCTGGAATTCCGTGAGGTCGTTGTAGAATATTTTGGGGAGATATCCAAATAGATATTTTAATATTTAAATAATTGTAATACACCATGATATAGTTATAATTGAAATAGAGAAGGTGTGTGACGCGCCTAAGCAAGAGCGCTTACATCCTTTCTGCAATTTCAGGGTTTAAGGATGGTGACAATGAGTAACAGAGAAACTACAACAGACGTCATCTTAATTGGTGCCGGAATTATGAGTGCGACTTTAGTTACATTTCTGAAAGAATTAGTTCCGGAATGGGAAATTACAGTGTTTGAGAAGCTCGAAAAGGCAGGAGAGGAAAGCTCTAACGAATGGAATAATGCAGGAACAGGGCATGCGGCATTGTGCGAGCTGAACTACACTGTCGAAAAATCAGACGGATCTATAGATATTAGCAAGGCTATCCAAATTAATGAACAGTTTCAGCTTTCAATGCAGTTTTGGTCTTATCTTGTTAACAGCGAGCTGATACGTAATCCGCAGGACTTTATCATGCCATTGCCTCATATGAGTATGGTACAGGGGGAACAAGATGTAACTTTTTTAAAGAAACGTTTCGAAGCAATGTCCGGTAATCCTTTGTTTCAAGGGATGGAATTTTCCGAAGACCCTGAAAAACTGATGGAATGGATTCCACTTATCTTACAAAATCGTCCATCGAAAGAACCAATAGCGGCAACAAAAATCGACTCTGGAACAGATGTCAATTTTGGCGCTTTAACCCGCATATTGTTTGATCACTTAAAGAGTAAAAACGTCGATATCAAATACAAACATAGTGTTGATAATCTCAAACGCACTAGCGACGGCTCGTGGGAATTGAATGTGCGAAATGAAAGCGGTAGCGTTAAACGCCATACTGCAAAATTTGTCTTTATCGGTGGTGGGGGAGGAAGCTTACATTTACTTCAAAAGTCCGGTATTCCTGAAGGAAAACATATTGGAGGATTTCCGGTAAGCGGTATATTTATGGTGTGTAATAATCCAGATGTCATAGAGCAGCATCATGCTAAAGTATACGGCAAAGCTAAGGTTGGAGCACCTCCCATGTCTGTCCCGCATCTAGACACAAGATTTATCGACAATAAAAAGTCATTGTTATTTGGACCTTTTGCCGGCTTCTCACCAAAATTTTTAAAAACCGGTTCAATATTTGATTTGGTAACTTCCGTTAAACCCGATAATCTCTTAACTATGTTGACGGCAGGTGCAAAAAACATGTCTTTGACAAAATACCTGATCGAACAAGTTATGTTATCGAAAGAAAAGCGTATGGAAGAGTTACGCGAGTTTATCCCTAACGCCAAAATCGAGGATTGGGACTTAGTAGTAGCGGGCCAACGTGTACAAGTGATTAAAGATACCGATGTTGGCGGCAAAGGTACACTTCAATTTGGTACAGAAGTTATTTGTGCCGCTGATGGCTCGATTGCTGCCTTGCTAGGTGCTTCTCCAGGTGCCTCAACTGCTGTTCACGTAATGCTTGAGGTAATTAATAAATGCTTCCCGCAACATATGAAAGAGTGGGAAGCGAAAATTAAAGAAATGATTCCTTCTTATGGTATGTCATTAATGGAAAATCCAGAGCTTTTGCACAAAATTCATACTTCAACAGCAGAGACGCTTGGTCTAATCGAAAAAGAACTAATCTATACTTAACAAGTCTCTGAAAAGGCATAGGTGTGAAGGCCGTCCTACTCAATGGGAGGCTACTGGTAAAGTCCCTTAAAAAAAACAGGCAAGGACTCTCACAATGTGAGATGGCCTTGCCTGTTTTCTTGTTTAAATGACCTATTTGAATGGTATGGGTGAGTGCAATAAGGCAGGCCGAGTCCGATAATTGTTTTTGCTGGCACTTTGAGCTAGAACACCATAATACACTACTAGTCATCGCTGATCATCACTACATTTGCCACAAATATCCAATTGTATAATTCGCCTAAAGAATCAACGTACGCCTATAGCTGGAACATGGCAGTTGACATAAATTAACCCATAACGATAATAAAGGAGCTGCTATAATGAATAACATTCCAGTTGAAGGATACTTTCTTCATTCCAATGACCCGGGGAACAATCATTCCCATAGTGTTTTCATTACATCTTGGGACGGTCGGCCTGTTGTTCACGTTCACCCTTATTCTGGTGTCACCTCTTATGACGACGGACACGTTCATCAGTATGCCAGTGTTACCGAGCCTGCCCTAAGCGGCGTCCCTCATGTTCATCGATATTTCACCGTAACATCAATAGATCAAGGGCACACCCATGTTATCCAAGGGACCACAGGTCCGGCTATTGATATACCCGGTGGCAGTCACATTCATTACTTCGAAGGTGTTACAACTCTAAGCGGTATGAGACCACATACTCATCGTTATAAAGGAACTACTGGCAAGGATTCATAATCTTAACTGCTTGTAATGGAGGCCACTGAAAAGTCCTGTTACTAATTTAAGGCATATATTTAAGGAGCTGTTTAACTACGGGGAATATTGGGACTTCCGGCCGCTGTCGTTCCTACAGTTCCCAATTCCCCTTTCGTTACTCTCCTCGGATGATTTCAAACCAACAATCCCTTAACGTGAGCCCATTTATAGTGATGTATGGAATCGTTTGTTCAACTACCCTGAAAGTTATAGACCCAAACGGTGACACCCTCTGATTTGGGTGTGGAGATTTTTTTGTACATAATGAACTTTAATACCCTCTGCTATCTCTTATCTATGAAAGGGGTGAGAACATGAATGTAAGCCGTCTTGTCAAACAAGCCCAAAAAGGCAACAAGGAAGCTTTATTACAACTAATTATAACCGAACAGGACGCTTATTATCGTCTTGCCTACAGCTACATGAGAAATGAGCATGACGCAATGGATGCCATGGAAGACATGATTCTTACGCTTTATGACAAGCTGGATCAATTACAAAAAGGGGAAGCTTTCTACAGTTGGAGCAAAACCATTCTCGTCAATCGTTGCAAAACATTACTCCGCAAAAAGGAACGATTTCTTCCTCTGGAAGACGAGCGAGAACCATCACTTGCTGCATTAACTGATGATAATCCATATCGCAATACGGAGTCTGAGATGGACATGCAGGTGCTGCTCTCTCATCTGAATGCACGACAGCGGGAAGCGATTGAACTTCGTTACGTACATGATCTTCCGTATCAGACAATTGCGGATATGACCGATGCACCGGTTGGCACCATCAAATCAAGAATTTCGCAAGGCAAACAAAAACTGAAAGCCATGATCGGGGGTAATCGTTATGAAAACGATCGAGGAGAGAATACAGGAACACAAGCAGACCTTGAATATCGTGCAGGCTCCGTTAGAACTTGAAGGCAGACTTCGAAACGCGCTTGAGCATGTTCCTACTAAGAAAAGAAAAGTAAATAGAGCGATGACATGGGTTGCTTCGTCAGCCGCTGCACTCCTTCTAATTGTTGGAACTTATCAGTATCCAGTATTTGCTTATTACGGAGGTAAGTTATTTAATAAAATCGAGCTGAGTTCTCTAAACTTCTCTGAGGTGGCAGAGAAAGGATACGGTCAAAATGTCAACAAAAGCAAAACGTTTGATAGTGGCACTGTCATTACCATTAACGGGGTTATTGCGGACGATAACGCATTGCTAATGTATTACACTATTGATCGACCAGCAGGCTCCGTTTTTACTGACAATGGTTTATTTCGTTATGACATTGGTAAAATGAAAGGGTTCTTGACTGATTCAGAACAAAGAGGAGGGAGTGGTGACAATAGCAAAACCGAAACCCATTTCGAGGGAAATTATAGATTCGAGCCAGTTAGTCCATTCTCCAGAACATTAACAGTTACAATCAGTGAGCGGCTGAATAATGGGGAGCTGGAAACACATCCGATCTCCTTCAAATTTGAAGCTAATAAAGCGATGAAGAGTATTTTTAAAGAAGAGGACATTTCAAAATCCATTCCTGTCGATCAGGGGACTATCCACTTTGAATCCATTACGGCTTCACCAACTACAACCATCGTGAAGGGACATTATGAAATGGATAATGAGGAACTCCCGATATTTCCAGGCAAAACAAACCTTTATTTGAATGGAACAGAAGTGAAATCATGGGGAATGGGAAATCGTTTTGGTGAAAAGGGCATCCCGGAATTTGAACTTGAATTTGATGTGCTTCCGACAGACAAGATAGAGACCCTTGAACTTGTACTTGAAAATTTCGCCGGATATCAGAAAGTGGTAGACCCCATCTCCCTAGCCTCACCATCAAATCAATCCATCACGATTGGCAATGAAAAGGTATGGATCCGAAGCGTCACAAAAACTGATGCAGGTTATGATATCGTTATTGCTAGGAAACAGTTTACAATCTTAGAAACAAAAAATTTATCTGTTCAATCTGGTGATATCGTAGTTCCCGTATCATCAATTTCTTTGTCACGACCGTGGGATCTGAAAAACGGTAACATCCTGTGGGAGCAGACGTATTCCTTTAACACAATGAAGAAACCGGAACACCTGCTACTGGACGGATTTCACTATATTAAAACCTACGACAAGACAATATCTATTCCTATAGATGACAAAAAATAAAATCATATTTAATGGGTTGAACAATCAGCAAATTGATGATGAGAAAACAATACAAATTCCTTTGAAAACGGTATTTCAGCTTTCTGGACAACAGATGATTGAACTAGAACGAGCTAATACTATTTGGATAACCAACACACCTGGTGGAACACGAACTTGTAATATTAATAATAAAGCCGCCAAGCGGCGGCCTTTCCATTCTTTAACATACTGACAGGTTATTTCGATTTCTTCTTAGCTGCGGATCTGCCTTGCTTCTTCGGATCATCTGATGGTGGTGCTGCATGCTGTGAGCCGTTGGGCTTAATCGAATCGGCCATGTTGTGAATGCTCCTTCCGTGAGATTTGTATTAGTTATGTGCAATTACTACAAGTTTATCCAAAGGCGATATACCTAATTTGAAAACACGACCCTGAATTGAATTACTCATTATACCTAGAAAGGAGAATGTATTTTATCTATGGAAATTGAAAATCTAATTACAGTAAAATCGAGGGAAGATTTGAGGATATGACTACAGGAAAATAGTGAGGCTGAGAAATTTTGTTGGGTAGTAGTTAGTATGGTGCCAACTCCAGATACGTTGCTATATTTGGACGCGGTCGAAGAAGAGCAAAGGCTAAAAGAGGAAAGGCAAGTATATGAGAACTTTTTGGCCTTTCCATATCTTAGTTATGAGTCAGTAAAAGCTATTTTCTTAACTTACCTGGGATTCGGAAATGCCTAATGGACTCAATTGGATGATATAGTAGCATCCATGGACCTGAGAAACGCATGATAATCTTAATTCTTTCACGATAATCCTGTTTGTAACAATGGATAGAGCACTTTGCACAAGCCGCTTTCTCTTCACCGAATGGGCAGAGGGATAGTCTTTTCCAAGCATAATCATTTAAGTCTTGACATTCCTCGCAGAACACTTTTTGATTATGTTTTTTCTTACAATATATATAAATCATTTTTGAAACAATTTCTTTTTCTCTTCGAATATTAGGACCATCATTTAACTGCCGTTTCACTTTTATTGTCATGTTTGAAAGATCCCTTTCATTGTTGAAAGATTGCAATATACATTAACTATATCATCTAATTATTAAAGAAAAAATGATATGGGTACCTTGTGAAAACTAGTCTAGGAGAAATAAACGCTATTTCCATTTACATCCACAAAAGAACTAAACTTTTTAGGGTATGAACTTTAATTTCGCATAAAAAACATTAAAGAAGCTATGATAAAATGATTTTTGTTATCGCTTACACTTATATTTTTGGGAGGAAGTGGAAATGGGTCTGCTACAGGCTGAACAGCATCTTAGTACGACATAGATGCAATTTAACCAATAGGAGGAATGACCAATGAAACAGAAAAGATTGAAGTTATTTTTAGCAATTTTAGTTTGTTTTGCGCTTACATTGCCTGCAGTTATCGCTCAGGCAGCAACAACGATTACCTCCAATCAGACTGGGACCCAAGACGGCTACGACTATGAGCTGTGGAAGGATTCCGGGACCACAAGTATGACTCTCAATAGTGGTGGCGCGTTCAGTGCCCAGTGGAGTAATATCGGAAATGCGTTATTCCGTAAAGGCAAGAAATTTGACTCTACCCAGACACACTCACAACTTGGAAACATATCAATAAATTACAGCGCAAGCTTCAATCCGGGCGGCAATTCCTATTTGTGTGTCTATGGGTGGACGAAGGACCCGCTCATAGAATATTACATCGTCGATAGCTGGGGCACCTATCGTCCGACCGGAACGAAAAAGGGCACCATTACCGTAGACGGAGGGACATATGACATATATGAGACCACCCGAACCAATCAACCTTCCATTATAGGTAATGCAACTTTTAAGCAGTATTGGAGTGTCCGGACGTCGCAACGCACGAGCGGAACCATATCTGTTAGCGAACACTTTAAAAAGTGGGAGAGCTTAGGAATGCCAATGGGTAAGATGTATGAGGTCGCGCTTACGGTAGAGGGCTATCAAAGTAGTGGAAATGCAAATGTGACTAGTCATACACTTACTATCGGTGGCGGTAGTACGAATCCAACTCCAACTCCTACACCAAGCACAGGTACAAAAACGGAAACCGAGAGTATGACCAAAGGCGGTCAATACACCGGGAATATTAGCTCTCCTTTCTCAGGAGTCGCTTTATACGCCAACAATGATTTGGTGAAATACACGCAGTATTTCGAGAGCGGCACCCATAGTTTTTCACTCCGCGGTGCTTCGAACAACTCCAACATGGCCAAAATCGACTTGAAAATCGGCGGAGTGACGAAGGGTACCTTCTACTTCGGCGGGAGCAGTCCTGCGGTCTATACACTAAACAATGTCAGTCATGGAACCGGAAATCAGGAGATCCAGCTCGTTTGTACATCCGATGACGGGACTTGGGATGCTTACATTGATTATTTGGAAATCAAGTAAAAACTCCTTTAGCGGTTAATGATGCTTCTGAGTTTTTGATTGAGATCTGAACGTCTTATCAAACAAGAAGCCGGCGGAATTTTCCGCACCGGCTTTTTGTGAGTACTTGGAGAATATTTTATAACAAATCCAATATTTTTCGTTTAGAAAATCATTTCAAAAGTCCCCCTTGTCAAAGGATTGGGACTTATTTGATTTACATTCATTATGAAACCTCAAATCATATTTTAACGTAACATTAATTATATTTTATTGAAAATAAAGGAATGGGAGTTTTTACTCATGATAACTCACATAAAAAAGTTTGGTATTATAGCACTAGTTCTTTGTATACTATCTGCTTGCTCCTCTGAATCTGAAGAAATTATTTCAAGGAAAACAAATAAAGATTTAGAGGTGCGCGTAGACAAGTACCTTAAAGACAAAAAATTTAACGGTTCAATTCTCATGGGCAAAGAAGGAGACATCTGGATTAGCAAGGGGTATGGAATGGCCAATTTTGAAAAAGAAATTCCCAACACACCTACTACACGTTTTAGAATAGGTTCAGTGACAAAACAATTCACTTCATTAAGTATTATGAAACTTCAAGAGCAAGGTCTAGTTAATGTGAAGGATACTCTTGATAAATATATTCCCGATTATCCCAATGGAGATAAAATCACCTTACATCATCTCTTATCCCATACGTCCGGAATTCAAGAATATCTCTCGACCTATCTCTTGTCCTCTCCTTTATCTCAACAATATACCTCTCCTTATGAGCTCATTAATACATTTAAACAAGAACCTCTTAACTTCACTCCAGGAACACAATTCAGCTATAGTAATTCAAATTATGTTTTATTAGGCTATATTATTGAGAAAGTCTCAAAAGAATCATATACAGACTATATTAATGACAATATTTTAAGACCTCTTCATATGAAAGATTCAGGGTATGACATTAATGTATACAATGAGGATAATCATGCAAAAGGATATGAAGGAACAGCGGAACAACATTCTGATCCATTCTATAATCTTGATATGTCATTCGCTTTCTCAGCAGGGGCATTATATTCAACTGTGGAAGATCTCTACTTATGGGATCAAGCGTTGTACACAAATAAATTAATAACCGCGGCCTCT
The DNA here is from genome assembly GCF_030812855.1 of Paenibacillus wynnii. Classification (GTDB taxonomy): domain Bacteria; phylum Bacillota; class Bacilli; order Paenibacillales; family Paenibacillaceae; genus Paenibacillus_AQ; species Paenibacillus_AQ wynnii_A. The sequence goes on along the minus strand of NZ_JAUSTK010000020.1, from coordinate 24,002 downwards.
CTAGACACAATGTTTACACCAAAGATTGTCGTTGAAAAAGATATAACAAGTTACGCTTATGGTTGGGTTGTATTTCCCGGACCCGAAAACCTCGTGGGACACGGCGGAAATATATTTGGATATAGCTCAATGATCCTTAAAAACCGGGAAACCAAGAACTTAGTGATTGTGCTGTGCAATTTTGATTCATATGCCGAAATCAGCATCATTGCAAGAGATTTAAATAAAATATTAGATAACTACATTAAGAAGTAGATACTTCTACTGAGTTTTTTACAGAAAAATGGCCGGGAAATGATTCCCGGTCATTTTTCAATTTGTAGTATTTTAATCAAGCCCCAAATGCATCTTTAATGTAAATCCTATTAATAAAGAGTCACCCGCTAAATTTTAATGCTGACTTCTCCGCTTGAAAGATATTCCTCGTCACCATTCTCATATCTGACTTTCAGATGACAATCGTTATCGATATCAATGGCTGTTGCCTCACGTTGTTTATTATCCTTCATCACCATTACGGGCTTGCCAAGTGAAATGATTCGTTTTCTATAATCGGAAAGAAACAGTCTGTCAATTAAATGCTCATAAAATCCCATAAAATGGTTTAGTATTTCTGCCACGAGTCGGCTGCGGAGATCACCATAATGATTGCTTTCGGAAAATACAGATGTTGCAATCTCGGTAAGATCGTTAGGAAAGCCGCCCGCTGGTAGTGCTACATTGATACCAATGCCGAGAACGGCATAATCAAGCCACTCGTTTTCCAGTGACATGGAAGCTTCGGTAAGGATTCCGCACACCTTTTTGCCTTCCATGAATACGTCATTGACCCACTTAATCTGCGTGTCTTTACCAGATACGCTCTCGATGGCAAGGGCAACAGCGACTGCGGCGGAAGTCGTCAGAAGAGTGGATTCTGCTGCTGATAGCTTTGGACGCAGCAGGATGCTCATATAGATACCCGTTCCTGGCGGAGAAAAGAATCTTCGGCCTTTTCTTCCGCGGCCGGCTGTCTGCTCTTCCGAAAGGATCACTTTGCCTTCAGCCTCTCCATTTGAGGCAAGGATTTTTATGGCTTCGTTCGTTGAAGGTATTGTCTTAAAGACTTCAACACGCAGCTTTTGACCCTGAGTATCCAGATACTTTGAAATTGCACCAGCAGACAAGATATCCGTATGAGGTGACAAGGAATATCCTTTATTGGTTATAGCCTGTATGGAATAACCGTCTGTCTGCAGCGATTTTATGGCTTTCCAGACAGCGCTGCGCGTCACGGATAACTGTCCGGCTATTTCCTCGCCGGATATATATTCACCTTTGTTGCCATCGAGCAAGCCTAGAATATGTTCTTTAACTGTCATGGATATAACCCTCCAAAAGTATAGCTTTCCGACCAAACCTCTTCGATTATATTAACATGCTTACATAACAATAGGAAAACTCAAGCGTGTTATTTTGTTTTATTGTAAACCTAAAATATTATTATGGTTTACAATAAAAGCTGTCTCCATTATAATTCAGCTTACATCTTACCTAGTGGAGGTTATTTTCTTGAAAACAAAAGAACTTGTTTATGCCGCATTATTCACAGCTCTCATCGCGGTGCTCGGCCTGATTCCCCCCTTGCCCCTTGGCTTCATTCCTGTTCCGATCACTGCCCAGACGCTTGGCGTCATGCTCGCCGGATGTTTTCTGGGTAAACGGATGGGCGCTCTGAGTCTAGTTATTTTTATCATTCTCATAGCGATTGGCCTGCCGGTGCTGACCGGCGGAAGAGGCGGACTGGCGGTGCTCGTTGGACCGTCTGCAGGATACATATTAAGCTGGCCGATCGCCGCCGGCCTCATCGGCTGGTATTCCGAAAAAATCTGGCCGAAGCTCCAAACTTGGAAGCTGTTAGCCGGCAACCTGATCTTTGGCGTAATGCTGGTGAATCTGATTGGCGCACCCATCATGGCATTGATTACGAATACGTCGGTCTGGGCCGGACTTGCCGGTGCGCTGGCCTTTCTTCCGGGAGACATCATCAAAGTCGTTATTGCAGCAGTAATAACTATGCAACTTAAAGCAATCAGTCCTATTGAAGAAAAAGTGCAGGGGTGAGGATACCCATGAACCTGGTACAGCACATTTTAGAACGCGGGCAGATAGACCCTTACCGTATCGCGATCTCGGACGGCCGGGAAGAACGCACATACGCTCAGCTCATGAGGCTGGTTCAACAGGTCTCAAACGGATTGCGGCAGGGTGGACATGCGAAACGCAACATCGCTGTCCTGTCCGGAAACCGCATGGAATTCGCCGAGTTTGTTCTCGGCGCCATCTACGCGGGATGCGTTCCCGTGCTGCTGGACCCCAAATGGCCTCCGGGTGAAATAGATAAGGTGATCCGGCAGTGCGAGCCTGGGCTGATCGCTAGTGAAGGGCGCTTTGCGGCTGATCTCTCAGAACGTTATCAAGAAATTCCGCAGTTATACTTCGGCGAGGATCAGCAAGCCGGCAGCTATTGCTCTTGGCTGGCTGGCTTCGAGCCGAATGCCATGGCAGAGGAGAACCCTGAACTGCTGTTTATCGGGTATACGTCAGGCACAACCGGCTTCCCAAAGGGGTACATGCGGACTCATCTGTCGTGGTTAAGAAGCTGCGAGGCGACGGAGAAGGAGTTCAGGCTGAACCGTATAAAGCATGTACTTGCGCCTGGACCGTTCGTGCATTCCCTGTCGCTGTTCGCCATGATGCAATCCCTATATAGTATGGCGACTTTTCATCTACTTCAGGAATTCAATGCTGAGAGCATACTGAACCTCTGCTCCCGCGAACCGGATATGATCCTGTTCGTTGTGCCCACGATGATCGACACTTTGCTTCATCTGGCGGCTACAAGCACCGCTCAGATATCCATGCAGGCGGTGATCAGCTCTGGCGGGAAGTGGCCCGAGTCCTCGAAACAAAGGTGCCGCGAGTTGTTCAAGGACACGAAGCTCTATGAGTCTTACGGATCATCGGAGGCCAGCTACATCAGCTATCTTGAGGTAACCGGGGAGGAGCAGCCGGATTCCTTGGGCAAAGCGTTCGACGGTGTGCACATTTCCATCCGCGACGAGCAGTTCCGTGAGGTTCCTCCGGGTACGGTCGGTGAGCTGTACATCCGAAGCGAAATGATGTTCGCCGGTTATCACCAGCTGCCTGAAGAGACGGCAAGCGTTTTTCGCGATGGCTGGCTGCGTACGGGGGATTACATGCTCCTTGATCAAGACATGCATTTACACTTGGCTGGCCGCGCCAGCAACATGATCAAAAGTGGAGGACTCAAGGTGTTCCCCGAAGAAGTGGAGGCTGTGCTGCTCCGCATTCCGGCTATTCGAGAGGTCATGATATTCGGTAAACCGGATGATCGGTGGGGTGAGCAAGTAACGGCGCTGATTCAATGGAACGGAGAACAGCGGATCAGTCTGGATGAAATGAGGAATTACTGCCGCCCCTATCTTGCAAGCTACAAGATACCTAAGCAGCTTATTGCTGTAGAACGATTCATTTATACAAGCTCCGGAAAAATAGCGCGCCAATTAATGAAAGACGATGTGAGAGAAGGGATGATATGAAAGAGGCTGTTCTGGTCATGGCCAGGCGTACACCTGTCGGCAAAATCGGCGGACAGTTAAGTACGCTCGAACCGGAGAAGCTGCTCGCGCCGCTGATTCGTCTCCTGGTTAGAGAAGCACAGTTGCCTCCGGAATGGATCGATGATGTAATCATCGGCAACGTAGTAGGCCCGGGCGGGAATATTGCCCGTAAGTCTGTGCTTGAAGCAGGACTGCCCGTTACGGTTCCGGGAGTCACGATCGACCGGCAGTGCGGTTCAGGACTTGAAGCCATCATCATGGCGGCCCGCTTCATTCAGAGTGGAGCCGGAGAAATATTCCTGGCAGGCGGAGTCGAAAGCGCAAGCCGAGCTCCTTGGAAAATGTTCAGACCCGACACCCTGATGGGTACGCCAACGATATATACACGCGCACCGTTCACACCTAATGCTTTCGGAGATCCTGACATGGGTCTTGCTGCAGAGAATGTGGCGAGTAAATACGGTATTTCTCGGGAGGCGCAAGATTGTTATGCGCTTGAGAGTCATCAAAAGGCAGTCCGCGCCATGCGTACAGGCAGATATGAACCGGAACTTGCACCGCTTCAAGTAAACGGATTCCGGATCACAGATGACGAATGTCCGAGACCGGATACGAGTTTGAAGAAGCTGCGCAGCCTACCGCCTGTTTTTTCGGATAATGGCACCGTTACAGCCGGAAATGCTTGTCCCATTAACGATGGCGCCGCTCTGGTGCTCATGATGTCGCGTGAAAAGTGCGAACAGCTTAACTTAACCCCCGTCCTCCGTTTTGTTGACTCGCAAGCTGCTGGAGTTGAACCCCGTTACCTGGGAATCGGGCCGGTCCCGGCGGTTCGGAAACTGCTAAGCCGCCAGCGTCTGAATATACACGATTTGGATATCGTTGAATTTAATGAGGCTTTTGCCTCCCAGGTATTGGCCTCGCTGCATGAACTTCATATTCCACTGGGAAAGGTCAATCCTGGAGGAGGCGCATTGGCTCTGGGCCATCCCTATGGAGCATCCGGTGCGATCCTTATGACGCGTTTATATTCGGAAATGCTGCAAAACCCCTACAGAAAAGGACTGGCAACGCTTGGCATCGGTGGCGGAATGGGGCTGGCCGTTCTGGTGGAGGCGGCCTTATGAACATGATCCGGTTTCAGGTTCAGCTCACGCCGGACAATATCGAGCAGTATGCGAACAGCATAGATTCGCCCTTACAGAAAATAGGGGGAGTAGTCATTGCTCCTTCAACCATGCCGGTAACATTCTGGAAAATGGAAGATGCCCCTTGGCTCGATAGGGAGGTGGCAATGATTCACGGAACGCAGCAGTTCTATTATCATGCGCCGCTGATGGCCGGTATGATCCTGACTTGCGAACTATCCTTGCTTAAAGTGGAGCAAAAAAACGGCAGGCAGGGTTTGCTGACTTTCTATACCCATTCTCTTGTCTGCTGTCACCGGGGCAGCCCCATAGCTGCAGCAGAAACCGTCTTAATCAGGATAGGTGAAATGAAATGATAATCGAGATCTCCGAGGCGGACATCAGGCATTATGCCTCTGTCACCAAGGATGAGGCAGCCATTCATCTGGATGCCGAAGCTGCAAGAAAAGCGGGTTTTGAAGCTCCCATAGCACATGGAATGTACATCATGGGGCTAGCGCAGTCTCTATATATGAAAGAACATCGTTCTCATTGGATTCAATCCTTTAGCATGAGGTTTGAAAAACCGTGTGTCCAAGGCTCGACCGTATGCTTCCGATATAACACTTGGAATCATGATCAAATCCAGGTAACGGTAACATCAGATCACGGAGAAATCATTGCTAAAGGTTCTTTTAGCGTTGTAGAGGAGATCGCCGATACATGAAGACGGTATTGATTACTGGGGCAACCAGGGGGATTGGGCGCAGTATAGCTACAGAGCTTGGGCGCTGCGGTTATCAGGTAGCCGTTAATGGTTTGCGTGATGAAAATGTTAGACAAGTGGTAGAGGACATTCGCCGGACAGGCGGCTCGGCGGAGGGATTCTGTGCCAATGTCGCTGATCCCGCTGCGGTTACGGCGATGATGGACGAAGTTATCGACAAGATGGGTTCCTTGGAGATTTTAATTCATAACGCCGGCATCATTAAGGACCGCAAATGCGAGTTCATGACGGATCTGGAGTGGCAGGCCGTTTTGGACGTTCATTTGAATGGGGCCTTCTACTGCACCCAGCGGGCTTTATCTCATCTGAGTCGTCACGGAGGCGATATTGTGCTGATGACCTCAACCGCGGGACTCGCCGGATCGGTGGGACAGGTCAATTACAGCGCCGCCAAGGCCGGACTTCTCGGAATGCTGTGGACGCTTGCCGATGAACTGAAACCCAAACGGATTAGGGTCAACGGCGTTGCTCCCGCTGCCTTGACCGACATGACCCGGCCAGTTATTCAACATCTGAAAGAAAAATACGCAAAACGCAACGAGCCGCTTCCCGAGGAATGGAACTTGGGAGAAGCTGATGATGTGGCCCGGTTCGTTCGTGCGCTTCTGGATCAAAAAGACCCTGAGCTGACGGGTAACGTGTTCGGAATTAACGGAAAACAGATTACACATTGGCAGAAACCACAGCCATCCACTCTTGTTGCTTCCGGGCCGGAAGATTTTTTTGAATGATGGAAGAAACGGAAGGAGCATAGGACAGATGCTTGTTTTTGATCAAGTCGATTATTATTACCGGAGGGGGCATCCCGTTCTCCGTCAAATCAGCTTCGAAATTCACCAAGGAGAATTCATTTCCATCATTGGAGGGAACGGAAGCGGAAAGTCCACGCTCGCCAAGTTAATGAACGGGCTGCTGCAGCCAAGAGAAGGACAAATAAAGCTGGATTATTTGAATACCCTGAACTATGACGATCTGGGGAAGATTCGTGAACTGGTCGGACTGGTTTTTCAAAATCCTGAAGATCAATTCATCACGACATCTGTTCTGGATGAAGTCGTCTTCGGGTTGGAGAATTTGCGCGTACCCAGAGATGAAATGGCCCATCGGGTGAATGAGGCTCTAAAAGCCGTTCATATGGAAGATTATGCGGAAGCGATGCCGCATCAATTGTCAGGCGGTCAGAAACAGCGGGTCGCAATTGCGGCCGTTTTGGCGATGCGACCTTCTATTCTGATATTTGATGAAGCAACCTCCATGTTGGATCCACAGGGGAGAAGTGACATCCTTGATGTGATGCATACCCTTCACCGGCAAGGCATGACGATTATCCATATCACTCATCACATGGAAGAGATTCTTTCAGCTGATCGCGTTCTGCTTCTAAGCAAAGGAGAATTTGCTTTCGACGGAACGCCGTCCGTCTTGTTCAGTAGCGTATCCATGACCGAACATCGGTTGGCTCTTCCTTTTGCGGCAAGGCTGCATCAAGCGCTAGGGTTGGACACCCCTTTGAGCGCGGACTGGAAGGAGACGATCACCACCTTATGGCCTATGAGTTAAATGACGTAAGTGTAAGGATTAACGATGAAGAAATTCTTCAATCAGTGAGCTGTACCCTTCAGGAGGGGAAATGGATTTCGATCATTGGCCAAACCGGAGCCGGAAAGTCCACCTTTGCTAAAGTGATGAAAGGGCTGATTCCTTTCTATAGCGGCGAATATACGCATAATCGGCAACCTCTGCCGAGGGACTGTAAAGGAAATATAAAGGTAGTTCCGCAGATCGGATATGTGTTTCAGTTTCCGGAGCACCAGATTTTTGAAACGACGGTTTATAATGAACTGGCCTTTGCTCCCAAAATGAAGGGAGAATCACCAGAAAAGCTGGAGGAAGCCATCCAGATGGTTATGGGACAGATGGGACTCTCCGAAGAACTTCTCCAGGAGAAGCCGTTCCAGCTCAGCGGGGGACTTAAGCGTCTTGTCGCTATCGCTTCCGTGCTGATTGCAGAACCTGAGCTGCTTATTCTGGATGAGCCGACTGCCGGGCTTGATCCCATAAGCAGGACGGCGCTGCTGAAGCAGCTCAAAGCATGGCAGGGGGAAAAGAACCGGACGGTGCTTTTCATCTCTCATCAGTTAGAGGATGTTGCCGAATATTCGGACGAGGTTATGATCTTTAAAAGGGGACGTTTATTGGTACATTTGGATGCGAATGAACTGTTTCTGAAGCGTATGGAGCTCATGGAGCAAGCCGGACTGCTTTTACCGGAGCCTATACAGCTCTTAAAAATGATTGAGGCGTTATCCGGCCGGATTCTTGAGCCTGCGAGCTGTAGGGAAGAAGATATTATGCAGCAGGTAAGGTTAACTTGGCAGTCACGAGGTCTTCAAAATGGCGGATAATATCCTACTGGGTCAGTATATAAATTCAGGCTCGATGGTCCACCGCCTTGACCCCCGAACCAAGCTCTTAAGCGTTCTTACCTTCACGCTTTGCTGTCTTATACTCAAAACGTATGGCGGATATGTTGCGGCCACTTTCCTTGTAGGAGGACAACTGCTGCTGTCCGGAGTTCCGGCTCATATGTTTTTTAGAGGATTAAAGCCGATTGTTCTCATTTTGTCTTTTACCTTTGTATATCATCTCTTATTTACCAAAGGAGCACCACTCTGGCCGGGTTCAATCGTTAAAGTGTCACAAGAAGGGATAGAGAATGGAGTCTTCGTTGTCTGGCGTGTTCTGTTGCTTGTTTCGCTTGCTTCGGTCCTGACATTGACAACAAAACCGCTGGATCTGGCAAAAGGTTTGGAACAACTGTTTAAGCCGCTATCTAGTTGGGGGGTTCCGGTAGAAGCTTTTGCACTGATGCTCGTGATTGCAATCCGCTTCATCCCAACGATTACCCTAGAGCTGGATCGCATTATTCTGGCACAAAAGGCCAGAGGGTTTGATATCATGGCTGCCAAAGGTCATAAGCGGGCGTTTGCTTATTTTTCGTTAGTAATCCCGTTACTTATAACGACGATTCAGCGGGCGGAGCAGCTGTCTATGACGATTGATACAAGAGCTTATGGGAACGGAAAGGGCCGTACTTCATATAGAGTGCTGAAATTTTCGCGGATGGATTATGCAGCCGGCGGAGTGATGCTTTCATTCGTTCTACTGATCCTTTACCTGTAGCGTAGTTATCGAACTTGATCACCTTATCGGAGGATTGCCTATGAAATGGAGTACCCGAATAACCGATATGCTGAAGATCCAATACCCAATCCTTCAAGGTGGACTGGCTTATCTGGCTTATGCTGATCTTGCCGCTGCGGTCTCCAATGCCGGCGGTTTCGGACAGATTACAGCGATGAGCCTTCCGGATGCCCAGGCTTTGAGGAGGGAACTCAGGCGTACAAAAGGCTTAACCGACAAACCTTTTGGTGTTAACTTTTCCATTGGCATGCATCGGAATGACCACATGCAGATGGTTCAGGCCGCCATGGAAGAGGGAATACCTGCGGTTACGATTACAGGCGGTAATCCAGCCCCCATATTGGAGATGCTTAATTCTACACCGATTCATACCCTGGTGTTGGTCTCGTCCCGGGCACAGGCGCAAAAAGCAGAGCGGCTCGGTGCATCTGCAGTCATTGTTGTCGGACATGAGGGAGGAGGCCACGTAGGCCGTGACGAAGTAGGGACTATCGTGCTTGTTCCGGAAGTAGTCGACGCGGTTCGAATACCTGTCATCGCTTCGGGTGGAATCGGGGACGGCCGCGGCTGGATGGCTGCCCACGCTCTCGGTGCCGAGGGAATACAGATGGGAACGCGGTTTATCGCTACCCAGGAGTGTAGGAACGCTTCGATCGTCTATAAGAATGCGATGCTAGAGGCGGGATCCGCAAATACCGTTGTACTCAAACGTTCCATAGGTCAGCCTGCGAGAGCGCTCTGGAGCCCCTTGACTGAGAAGATTTTGAAAAGCGAGATTGCCGCGCCAGGGCATGTAGCGTTTAAAAACGAAATCAGTGGGAAAGCCAATAAACGCCTGCTTTATGATGGCTCTATAGAAGAAGGATTCGGATGGGCAGGGCAAGTCACTGGTTTGATTAAAGATGTTCCAACCGTCTCTGGCTTAATCGAACGAATGGTTCGAGAGGCGGAGGATATAAGATGCAAATGGGGCAACCTGAGTTGAAGATCGAACCACCGGAAGGACCTCAAAAAAACATGATATTACTGTAAGGGAGTAAGTATTTATGGGTTGGACTAACAGGCAGGATAGTTCAACAATTTCGCGAATACCCTTAGGATAGACTTTTTTACGAATTTCGTAAAAAAGACGTTAAGTGAAATAGACTTAAGGGTTACAATAAAACAAAAAACGAGGACAACTATATGACCACAATTTCATGTACCAAGAAATTATTCGACTACAGTAATCTGCCTCAATCCCCCGTGCCGGAAATAGGGTATGATCCTTTATTGGGTTGGCATGCTCATATTTATCGTGGAGGAAAGAAAAATTGCTTAATCATAATGAATGATTTAACAAGATATCAGATTTTATTATATGGAGTTAAGAAAGAACATTTTAGAAATTTTGAAGATGTATTCCTTTCTAATTTAGAGATGAATTTAAAGGCGGATCATTTTTCTAGAGAGATAATTACTGATTACATAAGTAAATTGGGAAATCTAATTTATACAAAAACTCATAATAGGAGCATTTTAGGTTCAATTAATGATCAGGCGCTTATTTCAACTCATTGGATTGAACGTTATCTGCCATCTGATGAATTGAATATTAATGAATTTAATAAAAGAATGAATGACTCGATAATTTTAAAGATTAAAGAAAGTGTACCTAGAATAGCAATGCAGAATGCTTTGAATGTATAACTGTAAGAAATCTACTTCACAACACCATATTCACGCTTCGGGCCATTCGGCCCTCGGTCCGGCGGGAAGTTAGAAGTTGATTCGAAGAGGCATTTCGGTAGCAATGAAGCAAATTCAGCCGACACACTCGTACCACCTAACCGCATCGCGGCCGGTCACTTCGTGACCTTAAGGTGGTGGGGCGTCGTGAATACAAGAACGTTAGATGAAATCCCTAAGTCATTTAAATAACCAGAATAATAATTAAGTCCCAATTCAGGATGTGACATGTTAAATGAGAACAATAATAATAGCTATGAAATTCATTATCTCGACTATCCTATTTTGTAGTTGTACCTCATTAAAACAACAAGAAACGATAATTGCTGAAACCAATAACAGTAAGCCTAGTATTGAAAAAATCAATGAAGTATATGAGATTAGACAACGTATTCATGCAGATATGCCTGAATTTACATATGAAATATTTGGCTATCGAGATGAAATCTTAAACCACGCGTCTAAAATAGTAATTTTTAGAAATGATTCTAATGAAATTTTGCAACAAATTAACTTTGAAGAAACGGAAACGCCTGATGACGAAAGTTTTGGATTTGTGATAGAGGATATGAATTTTGATGGTTATCTTGACATTAGAATACAAATTGATACACCTGCAGCTCCCAATATTTCATACTATTGCTGGATATGGGATAGGTCTACTTCAAGGTTTATAGAAAACTTGGATCTTGAGTCAATAACCTCACCGGAATTTGACTCGAAGAATAAAATAATCACTTCATTCGGAAGAGCGAGTGCAGCAGAACATTTTACTGAAACATATAAATATATGGCCGGAATCCCAACACTAATGAAGAAAATAACTGAAATTATTGATGACAAGGATATTGTCCACTATATTGTTGAAGAAAGACTAAATAATAAAATTCAGGTTACTAAGAAATATGATGAACCATTAACACAGTGACAAGTATTTCTTCGAAGTCAGAACTTCATCTAACAACAAATTCACGTTACGGGTCATTCGTCCCTCGGTCCGGCAGGAAGTTAGAAGTTGATTCGAAGATGCCATTGGCAGTAGCAAGGAAGTAAATTCAGCTAGACACATCCGCACCGAATAACTGTGTAAGCGTAGCCGGCGACTTCGTCGCCTTAAGTCGATGGGACGTCGTGAATACAAGAACGTTAGGTGACATTACCGAAAATCGAAATTGGAGGTCTCTATGAAATTTATATATCTCTTATTACTTTTTGCTTTATTCCTTACAGGATGTAACTCTTATTCAGCTGAGGAAGCTAAGAAAAACGGTGATATTATTACTGGTCCTCCAGGAGAAATAAACTTTGAAAAGATCGATAAATTCATAGAAGACATAGAGAATGATCATGAAAGTAAGATCAGAATAACTAGTTATTCTGAAGAGGGAGATCCAATTCTAAATGATATAGTATACAAAAATGGCGTAATAGAATATACCTATGATAGTTCAAGAGATAAGCATGGTGGAAAAGATAAAGGAAAGTATAAAACTCAATGCAAGAAGATTGAAACAAGAGAAATCACTGGAGAGGGCGAAAAAGATAGGACCGAATATATATTGACTGAATGTAAAAAAATAATAGGAATACATGACTCAGACAAGGAAGAAATTTTCATATTAAGTAAATGGAAGTGATTTGGTCGTAAAGCGCTAGAGTCGTTAACGGGTCTGTCAATAATTTTGTGTAAACTCTTTAAAGCACATATTCCCCCGAGGGGGAAAGCGATTCTAACGTAGGTGATGACCGACCCGATCTGGGAAAAAGACCGAAAGCTGAAGCAGCATTTGTCCCCAGTTTTGGACGCGGCCTGTCCATTTGCGGGTGACGTCGATGGTGGCGAGATAGAGCATTTTAAGCAAGGCCTCATCCGTAGGGAAAATGCTTTTTCCCTTCGTCACTTTACGCAACTGGCGGTGGTAACTCTCAATCATATTTGTCATGTAGATAAGTTTGCGGATTTCAGGGGGGTACTTGAAAATGGTAGCGAGTTCCTCCCAATTATTCCGTCAGGAACGGATAATAAGTGGATATTTGGCTCCCCACATCTCTTCAAAACGGTCGAGTTCGTAGCTGCCTTGTAGATGGGCTTTAAATCGGCAGTAACCTTCTTAATATCTTTGTATGAAACGTACCGAGTTGAGCTGCGAATTTGGTGGATAATACACTTTTGAATTTCGGTTTGAGGATAGCAAGCTGCAATCGCTTGAGAGAACCCAGACAGGTTATCCATGCAGATGATGAGAATGTCTTGAACCCCGCGATTTTTAATTTCATTCAAGACACTAAGCCAAAACTTAGAAGACCCGTTCTCGCCGATCCCACATGCCCAGTACATCTTTGTTTCCGTCCAGATCGATGCCAATAACCATGTAGGCGGCCTTGTTGATGATGGCCCCATCTTTCTTGACTTTGAAGTGGATCGCATCCAGATAGACTACTGCGTAGACCCCTTGCAGAGGCCGATTCTGCCACTCATTAATTAGAGGAACGATCTTATTGGTGACATTTGAAATGAGTGTAGGAGAGACTTCAATTCCATACATTTGGTGTAGATGATCCAGGATTTCTCTTGTGCTGACTCCTTTTGCATACAGAGCCACAAACTGCTCTTCAATTCCAGTGACGTTCGATTGATGGTTCTTGACTACGAGAGGCTCAAACTCACCAAGGCGGTCCTGTGGAATAACGATTTCCTGCTCTCCGTACTCACAAGAAGAGCCCTGCTAAAGTGCCAAATGCGGAAGCGGAGGATAACGTTCCCATGGAGGCTGCATTCCTGTCCAGCACTTCCTGCAATTTGAACTATCACGGTCCATACTGCAAAAGAGATGAAGTTGCTAATCGAATCGAGGAGGTCTTCTGATAAGAATCGACATTCATGGTTTTGACAGTAGTCTCAGGGAATGAGAAAATATTGTTTTGTAGATGAGAGAAGTTGAGTGAAAACAGACACATATTAGTGAAGAATTAAAAAAATAATTTGGAGGCATATCAATGAATCAGCGTTTTCGAATAACCCGTTCGATGCAAGAAAACAATGCGGAGCAATCCATCTCTTTAGAAGAGTGCATACATTACTTTGCATCCAAACCTGACTTTACATACTCACAGGTTTTTACCGTTAAAGGAACAGATAGTATCATGTCTATCGATGGAGACTTTTTTATGTGGAAGCATGCGGAAGTGGAAATTCCTTTCCGGCTTTACATGGGAGATTTATATGTAGCTCTTTCAAACGAAGCTATAGTTCCCAAAATGATTGAAATTGCAACAGATCTGCGAGCTGATGTGGTGGAAGGGTAAGAAAAGCCCGTTTTTCCGGGCTCTTCTTTTTTATTTGCCCAGAGGCAAATAAAAGTTCTCTCTGGATGTGCGGAAATAGAGGGTAACTGGCACTAATTATGGGCAGTATAAGCGTAATCTCTCTTGTAAACCTTCTAAGAGTTCTTCTGGCACTTCCCTGACCTTGATATCCCCACCTAGGAAAAGCAGCCAATTGGTTATTTCGGTCAATTCTTCAGGCTTATTAATATTGATAAAAGTCTTTAGAATGGCTGTGGTTTGGTAAGGACTCGTATAGGAAATTGATACTTTTATAGGATGGTATTTTCTGAATTGGGCAATCGCTTTTGGACCAAGTTCAAGGACAAGGTTAATTACTTCTTCCTGCTTACTTAGTTTTTCTAAAATCTTTTTCTTACTTAATCTTTTTTCCGCCCTATAGGGTTTAACATCGGTGAGATGGTCGACAGAAAAAATCTGCTTCTTTTCTTCCTTTAGGTCAAAACCTTCAATCAGCCAAAGGCTTTTTTCACGATAAAGGTGCAAGAGATAAATGGGATAAGACTTTATTTCCTTCTCTTCTTCGATACTAATTAATAAATAGCTATCCATAAGAAGGATTTGGATCAGTTTTTCTAACATGGGATGGGGGAGGTCTGAAAGATCAAGCAGGTCGGGGTTATTGGGGTTAGTCCCTTCAAAAAGCAAGATTTGATTTAAAAGAGAAAGGTCATCTTGCTGGTTTTCTGAGATGAGACCTAGTAATTTTTCAGCTAAAGACTGTCGACTCTTTAGATAGGGGAGTTGTTGATTTCTTGTGGCCATAAAGGCAATAAAAAGAGCTTTGACCTCATTATCGGTAAAGCGAACAACAGGAAGGACAGAGTTGCGCATGACAAAATAACCCCCATCCCTTCCAACTTCTGCGACAAGTGGCATCCCCATGGCCTCAATTTCTCTGATATCCCTAATAGCTGTCGAACGGGAGATGTTAAATTCCCGCATGATTTCAGAAATGGTAAAGTGGGCGCGATTGTTGATATACCGCATGATGATATTAATCCGTTCAACTTTTTTCATCGGGACTCCTAAACAGTGTCATTTTTTGACATGATTTAAGGCTATCATATACTTATCAAGTGAAGAAGACAAATCATTTGATTAATTCTAAAATGAGAGGAAGTTTTGGAATATGGCAGATTATACTCTAGAAGAAAAAGACAGCTTTATCGTTATAGGAATAGGAACTGAGCTTAAGAGCGACTACACAGATTATGCTGGTATAAACAAGGAAAAGGCAGATTTTTGGCAGGCTGTTAGCCAGGATGGAACACTTGAAGCTTTAAAGGCTATGGCCACAAATGACTACATTTTTGCCGTGAACGAAGCGGTTAATAACAAAATGATGCATTATGCAGGCGTCATGACAGAGGAGACAGCACCAGAAGAAGCTAGAGTTATCCAATTTCCTAAGGGAGATTATCTGGTTGTTAAAGGGGAAGGGAAGACGGCTGATGAATTAAATAACAAGCTCGCTGGCATTGCCTTTGGTCAAGCCTTACCGGAGGCAAAGAATTTTGCCTATGTCGGCGGGCCGAATACAACGGTTGAGATGGGGCAGCGAAACGGTTTAGTTATTGGTGAAATGTGGATTCCTGTTGTAAGCAAATAAGAGAGAATATACTTTTAGGAGGGATAGAAATGTCCTATATCGTTGATTTTAAAAATGTGTCTACGGTTGGTTTAGAGTCTTCACCTGTAGTAGATGCGCTTGCTGGCTTACGTGCTAATGAAGCCCGTTATTTTATGAACAAATACAAACATGAATTTACGGTTGTACCCGCTAGCGAAAGCCAGGAGACTCTTGATTATGTGAACCGAATTTTGAAAGAAGGACGTGATATAGAGTTTTCGGCCAAACCTCTAGAAACGTCGCGTTTTCAAGTGGAAAACATCCAATTTGCCTACGTTTTTTATGAGGATGGTCTTGCGCTCAACGTCATGTATACGGTGGATGACCCTAAGAAACGGGCCGTTGGCTTTAAGCTTTCTGAGGGGATGGAGGTACCAAAAGAGTTAGAAGAGAAGTTTAAGTTTGCTAGGCAGAAGTCTAAACTAGCTGGAACGATTCGGGGTTCGTTTTTTGTAATCAAAAAAGAATATTAAAGTAAGTTCTAATATGAAAAGCCTTTGCGCCGCCCCCAGTAGTGGGGGCTATTAGCCATGCAATCTATGCTAGTATGCCGCAAGAGAATGTAGCGTACGTGAATATTGTTTAATAATCGCGGAAATCAAATCTTGTCAAATGTTTTTTTCTCAACTTAATGGTTAGGAGAGATATTGAATGAGTTCATTGGTTCTCGGCTTCCAGGAAATCGAAAGAACGCAGCTTTACCTCGTGGGCGGAAAAGGTTTTAATCTAGGGGAATTATCAAAAATTGAAGGAATACGAGTACCTGAAGGATTTTGTGTTTCAACAGCGGGATATCAAAAAGCCATCGGACAAAACGAAACGTATCATGCTTTGTTGGATCGACTAACCATGCTAAAAGTAAAAGAACGAGATCAAATTGGTGAAATCAGCAGAAAGATTCCCCGTTTGGTGATGAACTTGGCTTTGCAGTTCGTTCTAGTGCGACTGCTGAAGATTTACCACATGCCTCTTTTGCTGGCCAACAAGACACCTATTTAAATATCATCGGCGTCGATGCCATCATGCAGCATATCAGCAAATGTTGGGCTTCCTTATTTACGGAACGCGCGGTAATTTACCGAATGCAAAATGGATTTGACCACAGTCAAGTTTATTTATCGGTTATCGTTCAAAGGATGGTTTTCCCGCAGGCTTCAGGGGTTTTATTTACCGCTGATCCGATTACTTCTAACCGAAAGTTGCTATCCATCGATGCCAGTTTTGGACTTGGAGAAGCACTTGTTTCTGGCTTGGTATCTCCCGATTGTTATAAAGTACAGGAAGAGGAAATCGTCGATAAGAGGATATCAACCAAAAAACTGGCTATCTATGGACGGAAAGAAGGCGGAACAGAGATCCAGCAGATCGATCCAGATCAGCAAAAGAAGCAAACCCTTACTGAACAACAAATTTTACAACTAGCACGCATAGGGAGACAGATCGAAGCTTATTTTGGTTGCCCACAAGATATCGAATGGTGTTTGGTTGATGATACCTTTTATATTGTCCAGAGTCGGCCAATCACTACGTTATACCCGATCCCTGAAGCGAATGTTCAGGACAATCACGTTTACGTATCTGTTGGTCATCAACAAATGATGACCGATCCCATCAAACCATTGGGAATGTCAATATTCCAGTTAACCTCTTTTGGACCCAGGTTTAAAGCTGGTGGAAGGTTATTTGTTGATGTTACACATTTGTGGCTTCCTCTGATAGCAGAGAAATGTTATTAAATACCTTTGGTCAACACGAACCGCTCCTAAAAGACGCAATTATGACCATAATAGAGCGAGATTTTATAAAATTGTTACCAAGTAGGGAAGAACCGAGTCCTGGTAAAAACAATAAAGGTACGTCCTCTTCAGGTCTTCAAGCCCCAATCGACAATGATCCGACAATCGTATCCGATTTGATTAATAATAGTCAAACATCAATAGATGCGTTAAAGCAAAATATTCTAGCAAAATCAGGAACAGATTTATTGGATTTTGTCCTGGAAGATATACAGGAGTTAAAGAAAATTTTATTCGACCCACAAAGTTCTGCTGTGATTATGGCTGCTATGAATGCTTTATTATGGATCAATGAAAAAATGGATGAGTGGTTAGGTGAGAAAAACGTAGCAGATACGCTTTCTCAATCTGTACCAAACAATATTACTTCGGAAATGGGTCTGGAGCTATTGGATGTCGCAGATGTGATTCGTCCTTATCCAGAAATCATTGATTATTTACAACATGTAAAAGATGATCACTTTTTGGATGGAATCGTTAAGATTGATGGTGGACAGGAAACTTTAGACGCTATCCATGTTTTTCTCAATAAATACGGAATGCGATGTGCCGGAGAAATCGATATTACTAAAACCCGTTGGAGCGAAAAACCAACTACACTTGTCCCGATGATTCTCAGCAACATCAAAAACTTAGAGCCTAATGCTAGCCATCGGAAATTTGAGCAAGGGCGACAGGAAGCTTTGAAAAAAGAACAAGAGTTATTAGATCGATTGAAGCAATTACCGGATGGTGAAGAAAAAGCCAAAGAAACAAAAGGAATGATCGACCTAATCCGGAATTTCAGCGGGTATAGAGAATATCCAAAATACGGGATGATTAATCGCTACTTCGTTTATAAGCAGGCTTTACTGAAAGAAGCTGATCGACTCGTACAAGCGGGCGTTATTCATGAAAAAGAAGATATATACTATCTTACTTTTGAGGAACTTCACGAAGTCGTACACACAAATAAACTAGATTACCAGATCATCAGCAAACGAAAAGAAGAGTACAAATGTTATGAAAAACTAACTCCACCACGTGTTATCACGTCTGGTGGTGAAATCATTGCAGGTAAGTACAAACGAGAAAATCTCCCAGCGGATGTTATTGTAGGTCTACCTGTTTCTTCCGGAGTGATAGAGGGACGAGCGCGAGTCATTTTAAACATGGAAGATACTGATCTGAAAGATTCGATTTACTATCAGTAATACTGTCAACAATCGGATTCGGTGGGGTAGTGTTTGGTTTCAGCAAAGCGGGGGAAGGAGAGGGGGGCTGGACCAGCGCGGTTGTGGTCGCTTCCATTATCATTGGGCTGATAGCGCTCGTATTGTTTGCGTTGCGTCAAAATGTTATGCGCGAACCGATGATGAACTTGCGCGTATTCAAGTACCCGATGTATATCGTTGGATTGGTTCTGGTGCTGGCGTGTATGATGATCATCTTGTCGAGTATGATTATTCTGCCGATGTTCCTGCAGAACGGTATGGGGCAAACTGCATTCGCCGCCGGCCTCATGCTGCTGCCTGGCAGCGCGCTGAACGGCAGCGCGCTGAACGGCATTCTATCGCCGCGTATGGGTCGTTTGTTCGACAAATATGGGCCGAGAGGGCTTGTGATTTCGGGTCTCGTTATCGTTGCGGTAGCGTTATGGTTTTTCTCCGATATATCGATCGTGTCTTCGGTGGCTTTCCTCGTGACGCTTCATATCGGACTCATGGTAGGCATCTCTATGGTATGGATGCCTGCGCAAACGAATGGTCTGAACCAGCTGCCGCCTGAGCTTTATCCGCACGGTACGGCAATCATGAATACGTTGCAGCAGGTTGCGGGTGCTATCGGCACGGCCGTCGCTATCAGTATACTTACAGGCGGCATGCAGAGATACTTGCATGGTTCCTCTGCACCGACTGAACAGGTCGAATTAGCAAAAGCACTCACTTTCGGATCTCAGAACGTGTTCACATTCGCGATGATCATTACATTGATCGGCCTCACCACGGCATTCTTCATCCGCCGCGTTATAGTAAACCACGAGATGACGCATTCTTCGCATTAACGTTCCCCGGGAGCTTCTTCATTTTTCATCTGAAACAGCAGCGACGGACCAAGACTTTTACGTCTTAGTCCGCCGCTGTTTTATTTGTATAGGCAAGTTAATCGCTCCCGTACTATTCACAATTTCTCTCAACCAGTCCGGTGAAGGTAATTATTTTATAAGGGAAAAAATGATAATTATTAGAATTAATTAGTGCAAACAGCTGTTGTAAAAATGCAATTTTAGCAGTACGGAAAAAATATTTTATTTTTTTTTAGATATTTATTAAAAAACCGAATACACAATCTGCACGACTTTGTATAATTCGCCGAATATGAAAGGCTACTCCAAGTTATTTTTATAACTCTAAAATAAAGAAGGATGAAATGGTGTGGTTATTTTGCGACTGTTACTGCCAACCCGTAGAGGAAAAACCAGAGACGGATTTCACTTATCCAATCCGGCATGGTTAATAATCATTGAGTAAAATATGCGCTTAAAAAGAGTGCGCTCAAAAGAGAAAGTCGCAAAATAACTACAGAAAAAAGCCTTAATTTAGAGCTATTTCGGGGCTATTGACCCGACTTTTTTTCTATAATACGATGACGGTGTGAAATGTTTCACAAGTCATTGAGCCATATGAAGCAACAAATTATTTTTTTTGCCACAGAAGTGAAAACATTCACATATGAGGGAGTGGAGTAAATGACAAAAGTAATTTCAGCCGTAAAAGCAGCGGAACTAATTAAAGATGGAGACACCGTTGCAGCCAGCGGGTTTGGATTATCATGCTGGGCAGAAGAGATGGGGATAGCCATTGAAGATCGCTTCCTGCAGACAGGACAACCAAAAAATTTGACAGTAATGCACGCCAGTGCAGTCGGCAACCGCCGTGACAAAGGAATGAGCCATTTAGGTTATGAAGGATTAATTAAGCGGTGGATTGGCGGAATTGCAATTGCCTCTCCAGGGATGGCAAAGCTTATCGAAGAAGACAAATGTGAAGCGTACAATTTGCCCCAAGGTGTAATTACTCAGCTATACCGCGAAATTGCAGCTAAACGTCCTGGTGTGATCACCAAAGTAGGCATGGAGACGTTTGTAGATCCTCGGGTCGAAGGCGGAAAAATGTCCCCATCTACGAAGGAAGACATTGTAAAGGTTATCGAATTAGAGGGCGAAGAGTGGTTATTCTACAAATCTTTCCCTATTAATATCGGCTTAATCCGTGGAACCGTGGCTGATGAGAATGGCAATTTGACTCTTGAAAAAGAAGGTCTGCATATGGAGGTTCTCCCTATCGCTCAGGCGGTTCGCAACTCGGGAGGCATTGTTATCGCCCAGGTCGAGACGGTCGCGAAGCGTGGTACTCTTAATCCTAAAGATGTTAAAGTACCGGGGATTTTAGTAGATTATATTGTTGTTTCTAAACCCGAGAATCACTACCAGACAGAGAATACTCACTATAATCCGGCATTCTCCGGTCATGTGAAAGTACCTACTGGGTCTATTGAATCCCTACCGCTGGATGAGCGAAAAATCATTTCCCGCCGAACCGCAGTAGAGCTTCAACCAAATACAATCTTGAATCTCGGGGTTGGAATTCCGGTTAATGTTGCAAACATAGCAGCAGAAGAGGGAGTAAGCGACCAGCTGATATTGACAACTGAGGCAGGTTCAATTGGCGGTGTTCCCGCTGGGCTGAAAGATTTCGGTCATGCTTATAACTCTGAGGCCATTGTAGATCATGATTCGCAGTTCGATTTCTATGATGGCGGCGGAATCGATTTATCTGTCCTTGGCTTAGCTCAAACGGACGAATTCGGTAACGTTAATGTCAGCAAATTTGGAACTCGTGTCGCTGGATGCGGTGGGTTCATTAATATCTCTCAAGCTGCCAAAAAGCTTGTGTTCGCGGGCACGTTCACTGCTGGCGGACTGGAGATTAAGGTTGAAGACGGAAAATTGCAGATACTTCAAGAAGGAAAAGCCAAGAAATTCATTAAGAAGGTGCAACAAATCACTTTCAGTGGTTCATATGCCGCCAAAGTAAAACAACCAGTTGTATATGTTACTGAGCGCGCAGTATTCGAACTGCAGGATGGAATAGTTACTCTTACTGAAATAGCACCAGGTGTTGATTTGCAAACTCATATTCTGGATCAAATGGAATTTGAACCGGCTATCTCACCAAATCTCAAAGAAATGGACCCAGCCATGTTTCAGGAAAACTGGGGGAACCTGAAGTCCATTATTGCCGAGAAAAACCGGATTTTATTAGAAGTACAGTAATCATTTATAAATGCTATAAACCATAGAGAGGGATGATGACATGAATGTAAAGTTGAATCGGTGGAGGATATTGATCGCATCAACGATCATTAATATCTGTGTAGGTGCAGTATACGCATTCAGTATTTTCGCACTGCCATTAACCAAAGTATTTGATGTTACTATGCCGGATATTATGTTGGCCTTTACGATTAACGCGGCTATAGCTCCAATTCCAATGATCCTGGGAGGGAAATTGGTGGATAGAGGTGGAGCCAAGACGGCCATATTCATTGGCGGTGCCATGTTTGGGCTTGGATTTATTCTTTCCGGATTGGCAACCGCACCTTGGATGCTGTATATCACATACGGTGTAATTACCGGAGTGGGTCAAGGAATTGTGTATTCAGCTACGATTGGTAACACCGTTAAGCTGTTCCCGGATAAAAGAGGATTGGCAGTAGGAATTGTTACAGCGGGATATGGCGGTGGAACCATCGTTATCGCACCTATAGCTAACGCGTTAATTAGCGGTAATGGTGTTCAACCTGCACTGATTACGCTCGGTGCTGCATTCTTGGTAGTCATTCTAAGCCTTGCTCTACTCATTAAACCATCCCCGGTCGGTTATATCCCTGAGGGCTGGACGCCTCCGGCTGCTGCTTCTAAGGGTGGAGTTAATGTCCAATGGCATGAAATGATTAAGAAGCCATTATTCTATGTGATTGCCTGCCTGTTCTTAATCGGTGCATTGTCAGGAATGATGGTAACAGCCAATGCTTCCGTAATCGGCCAGAAAATGTTTGGTCTTACAGCCGCAGCCGCAGCATTGTATGTAAGTTTATACTCTCTCAGTAACTGTATAGGTCGTATATTCTGGGGAGCAGTGTCCGATAAGATTGGACGTGTAAAATGTCTGCTCATGATCTACCTGGTCATTGCTAGCATGATGTTGACCATAGCTTTGTCTACAACAGTAGCCGGTTTTGCGGTAGCTATCGTAGGGATTGGCTTATGCTTCGGCGGAACCATGGGAATATTCCCTTCTATTGTGGGCGAGAAATTTGGTATGAAATATTACGGTGTGAACTATGGTGTAACTTTTATCGGTTATTCAGGGGCCGCATTCTTCGGACCGAGAATTGCCGGTAAGGTTGCAGCAGCTAATGACGGAATGTTCACGAATGCTTTTTATATCGCCTTGGTGATCTCCTTGGTTGGTTTTGCCTTAACCTTTGTCTTCAAAGCAATGGAAAAACAACAGCCTAAACCGGAAGCTACCAAAGCTGCATAGGAAACTTATTAAAGGTTTGCAATCAGAATATGGAGGTTTTTAAGAATGTCAATCACAAAACTATTAGGTATTAAATATCCAATTTTCCAAGGTGGTATGGCTCAAATCGCCGTTTCTCCTCTAGTAGGTGCTGTTTCTAATGCGGGAGGACTCGGCATAATCGGTTCAGGCGGATTTACTGCTGATCGTCTTCGTGACGAGATTCGGAAGGCCAAAGCAAGCACCAATAAACCGTTTGCTGTAAATTTAATGTTGATGATGAACAATATCCCTGAACTTATTCAGGTAATTATAGAAGAAGGCGTGAAGATTGTTACCACTGGTGCAGGAACTCCTGCCCCTTACATGACAACTTTTAAAGAGAATGGCATTATTGTAATACCGGTAGTACCTTCTGTAAAAATCGCCAAGAAGATGGAAGCATTAGGCGTTGATGCAATTGTTGCTGAGGGAACAGAAGCAGGCGGACATGTGGGTGAGACAACGACGATGGCCCTTCTGCCTCAAGTAGTTAGTGCAGTTTCCATTCCGGTTATTGGAGCCGGCGGGATTGCGGATGGCCGCGGAGTCGCAGCTGCATTCGCTCTAGGAGCTCAGGGTGTTCAAGTCGGAACCCGTTTCTTAGCTACGGTTGAGTGCCCAACTCACGAGAACTTCAAGCAAGCAGTAATTACAGCTGATGATACGAGCACAACGGTTACTGGACGCAGTCTAGGTGGTCCTGTAAGAAGTATTAAGAATAGTATGATTGCTGAATTTCTTAAACTTGAAAATGAAAAGGCTTCTCGTGAAGAGTTAGAGAAACTAAGCTTGGGATCTTTACGCAGAGCCGTGTTTGAAGGAGACACTGACAATGGCTCGGTAATGGCCGGACAAATTTGTGGGATGGTTAATAAAATTACCACGGTTGAAGAAATGATTACTTCTATGTTTGAGGAAGCTCAAGAAGTGCTAGATAATATGGGTAAATTATCAGTTGTTGGTGCATAATTAAAGTATAATATAGACTAGCCAAGTGGTATCATTTACGTAATGATATCATTTGGCTTTTTTTCTAAATATTGAAGTGCTTTAACAAACTGCCCGGAATTCCTCTTCCTCAACCAAAGGTAGGTGGGGGATGGATAGGGCGGTCTTAATTTTTTCTTGCTTCAGAGCAACAAATAAAAAA
>NZ_JAUSTK010000019.1 GCF_030812855.1 Paenibacillus wynnii | reverse complement strand
GTCACCTATATCTTCGAGAATTTGGGGAGGTACTCCTTTTTCTATGCTCAAAAAAACCAGTCCCAGCAAGGGTTTGGAATTATGAAATTGACTCTAAAATACATCTATTTTACTGACTACCGCCGAAACGTGTCACAGCGGCGCATTATAGTGCATTTTTACATTTGAATTCGCGGAAAGGTGCCACTTCGCCGGATTCTAGTGTATTCTTACCTTTGGTTCGCTGAATACATGACACGCCACAAAGGCCGAAAATACGCCTACTGTGTATCCATATCCATGCACTACATTATTAGGCAAAAAGGCTGTTATCCTCATCTAGGATAACAGCCTTTTAATGCTGACCACTTATTTAGTTTTATTTGCCTTTTTGTTCATACAGGCTTCTGATATTTACATCCTGCGGAAGTTTGAAGGGATTCTCGGTGTTGATTCGATCGTAGAACATGATGCCGTCGAGATGATCCATTTCATGCTGAATAACAATGGCTGGGTAGCCTTTGAACTTCAGTACAACCTCTTTACCGGAGGTGTAATCATAGCCCTTTACCTTTACTGATTCATACCGAGGCACAAACCCCTCAACAGGCCGGTCAACCGATAGGCAGCCTTCGCTTTCCGGCAAATATACCATGGATAAGGAGTGGCTAATAATCTTCGGATTAACCAGTGCGTGTTCCAAGATTCTCCCCTTCTCGTCCGTTAGGTAGAGGGTAAACATACGTTGCTGTAATCCTATCTGATTGGCCGATAATCCCACTCCAGAGCGCAGCTTATACTTGGCGGCGGCCTCTGGATTTTGGCTGTTTTTCAGGAATTGCATCATACACTGGAGCGTCCCTTGCACCTCCTCTGACAACGGCAGCTGAACTGGCTCTGCAACGGCTCGAAGAATTTGATGACCCTCACGTATAATATCGTCCATCGTAATCACATAGTTAGCATTGTATTTAGAACTAGACAAGCGTTTCATCCACCTTTTCTAAGAGACTGTTACCCGCATTAATAATACATAGTATTAAGGATTTATGAAGGCCGTTCGCAACTGCCCGCTATATTTCACATCAAACCCTAGTCCAGTTGCTAGTGCTGCTAAAGGTAAATATGTTTTATCTTCTTTGCCAACCTTCTGTAGAAAAGCGGGTGTGTCAATCGCAACATTCTGTCCGTTCACTTTAATATTCTTGGCGCCTATCGTGATAACAACGGTTCTGCCGCCATATATGATCGTAGCACTGGATGTTTTGTTATCCCACTTGCCGGTTGCGCCCACTGCGTTCAGAACATCCTTCAGAGCTAAGAAGTTCTGCCCGTTTTTAAGGATCGGCTTATTCGGTGTATTTAACTCTATTCCTTTTACAACAATTGACATAGGTGCAGATGATGGAGTCATTACAGCTACAGCCGGTGAACGGTATTCCCCCCATTGAAGCTCTGCGAACACTCTGGCAATCTTCTCATAACCAAGCTGAGTCGGATGAAAGTCTGCTTTTCCTATACCGATAATATGTGTTAATGAGCCCTCTATGCCCGCAAAACGTTCGGCCACATGTGCCACGCGGACAGGTGCCCCCTCACGGTTTATGCTTGCAGCAACACTTTCCACTGTGGTCGTCATGCGACCAGCGGCAGTCATTAGTTGGCCATAGTTAGGACCCAAGGCAATCCCCGGGGCAGGCTGATATTGATCTGCCAAAATAATAGTCGCTTGCGGATTCACTACCCGGATATTCTCAAGCACAGCTGTTACATTCGTTGTGTAATCGGTAAGACGTTGCTCCAGCTGGGATTGAAAGTCTACATCTGTGATCTCCTTGACCTTCAAGAATAGACTGCTCACATCATTACCACCAATAGTAATGGTAATTAGATCAGCCACCTTCAGCTCTGTCCCGATCTGGACAGTCTGCCCCGCGAATTGAGTGATCCGAGGGTCCAGCAATCCCGCTTGAATTCCTTCAGGTGTAATCGCTGCGCCTGTAGCAATCGCCCCTGTGTAATTACGCAGCCCGGCTGTAGTCAAACCCAGGATGCCGTAATTTGTTAGCGAGGCTCTACCGTGGTACCAGCCCTGCTCTAGCAATCTTTCTGCATAACCGTAAGGCTTCGTATTGGGGTCAGTCATTCCAGGCTCATAGCCTGCGGTAATGGAGTCGCCTAGAGCCACGATGTTAAAGACATCCTGTCCTGAGTCCCCTGCAACTCCCGCCGCATTTATGGTTCCGCCTCCTGTGACAATCAGTGCAGAGAACAGCAGAAGGCCGCTTGTTCCGACTGCAATAATTCTTTTCAATGCGTTCAGCATCATACTCCCCCTTAAATGTTATGAACCCATTCTATCATTACCTCAGGCTGCACAAAAGAGCGGTTTCCCGCTATGGAGAAACCGCTCTTTTGAATACTTACTTATTCAGTACTGCCGGATTATGCTTTATCCCCTTTAGCTGTAGAGCCGCCTTCCAGGTTAGAACTTTTCTCCGCCCGATCCATATATTTATCGTAACGGTCATCCAGCTCACGGCCGATCTTCCGGTACCGAAGAGTTTCCTCCACAATGGGATCCAGGGTGGTCTGAATACGAATTTCATATTTCGGCGAAATTTCACGAATTTCCTGAGCTTTACGATCTCCCTGATCCATTTCACCTTCGGTCAAGATATCGCTTAATTTGCGTTCCAAATCATTATTCTCACTCATCGCAGGTCGCCCTCCTTAAAGCGTATATCCGGTCGCATCAGCGGATGTAAGGGAGGATACCAGACCCTCATGGATTTTACCATTACTGGCTACGATATGACGCGTTCCAATATCATACGGACGTCCCCGCGTATCGCTAACCTTACCTCCAGATTCCAATACGAGCAGGACACCTGCAGCACAATCCCATGGGTTGAGTCCCACTTCCCAATAGCCATCCACCCGACCAGCTGCTACATAAGCTAGGTGCAGGGCTGCCGAGCCGCCGGCGCGAACGCCGCGTACTTGAGGAAGGATGCTTTGGAGACCCGCCATATTCACCGGTTGCGCAAATTCACGATCCGGTGGAAATCCCATAGCGATCAGACTGTCAGAAAGATTAGTCTCCCCTGAGACAGCGGTAGGTATGCCGTGCATATAGGCTCCCTTGCCTTTTTCGGCTACAAACATTTCATCCCTTGTAGGGTCATAAATGACACCGACAGTGATTTCTCCGCGAACAACCAACGCAATCGATACACAGTAGAACGGAAACCCGTGTACGAAATTTGTGGTTCCATCCACTGGATCAACGATCCACATATATTCATTCACCCGTGCTTCTTCCAGAGCTGCAGTGGCTGCTGCCGCTCCCGGCTCAACGCTTTCTTCTCCCAGAAAGGTATGATCTGGATAATGCGTAAGCACGAGTCTGCGGATCATCTGCTCTACACCTTTATCCACCTCTGTCACCAGGTCTTGAGCGGAGGTTTTGGTTCCAAGGTCCTTCACCTGGCCCTGTCTGCTTTTGATCCATTCTCCAGCCTTGGCAGCAGCATTAATTGCCACTGCTGTATGTCCTTTGCCTGAAACAACATAAGGCTCCCGTTCGGTTCGGCCATTTGGATTTGTAGGATTGATTGGATTCATATCTTCACTTCGCTTTCTTGTACGTAGTCGTCGTAATAAGCTAACCGCGCTCCCTGCACGGTCTTTACTTGGCATGAACGTTAACCACCGATGATATGATATCCCCCATCAACATAGATAACTTCTCCAGTAATACCGTGAGACAGATGGCCCATCAGGGATATCGCCGTATCGTACGAATCGGCCCAGCCGAAATGGCATTGACACGAATATTGTCCGGTCCAACATCACTTGCCAGATAACGAACCGATGTTTCAAGTGCGGCTTTGGCGACTCCCATAACGTTGTAGTTACGTATTACTCGTTCCGACCCCATGAATGTCATAGTACTTCACCTTTGGCAAAAGCGATACTATGCACTATACCGTGCAGCACACCAAAGCGTTCCTCAAGCTCTGCTGCCTAAGGCATCAAAATCATTATCAACCGTTACGTCACATGGCAGGATAACAGTGCCCGGGGGGTGTTTCCGCTAGCTTGCGGACGCGGCTTTCTACCCGTTCATTCTCGTATGTAAAAGCTAGGTGTGCCTTGATCTGACAAGCTGTGGGCAATGGCCCAAGCAATGCTGCGATCATTCGCCACGCCCATAACCACGATGTTTTTTCCGGTTAACATCTCTTCCATGTGATAAACTCCTTTGAAAAGATTTGCTTAAGCTTGTGTTCTTAGCCAATGCTTTCGAAGTGAGCTTTCCTACCGAAAGCTTTGGGTGCTAAAGTTTCATCCAACGTACCCTATTTCAGGATACATATCAAGTGGAGCATTCGTAACTAATCCCCATGTTTATTCCAGTTTACGGATCAATATTAACGCTGGCTCCATCTAACAAAGTAATTCCATTACCTACCTCTGCCAGCTCTTTCATGGCCTCCATCAGCCCAAACAGTGCGCCATCCTTCGCTTTGGCCTCAATCATCACATCAACGGCCGGAGTAGATGCAGCAATCCGTCTAAGAAAAGCTAGGAGCGGCGCCGGCTCTACTCCATCAGCATGACTGCGGGGGTCAGTAGGACTGCGAGGGCTGGAGACATGAATCTTGGGGGGCAGGAGCTCTCCGGGGCCGACACCCGTTAAGGCGAGCGGACTCTGCCAGGTCTTCTGTATATCCTCCCATAATTCCCAAGGCAGCTCTCCCTCATTGTTCACCCACTGATGATGGATATCGAGGACCATTGGCAGCCCTAGTCTCTGGCATACCGCCAGTGTCTCAGGCGCGTTGAAAGTCTTGTCATCATTCTCCAGTGTGATTCGTTCCCGCAATTCCAAGGGAAGATTGCCGAATTGCTCATGAAAACGGGCCGCTGCCGAAGGCTTGTCCCCATAAGCGCCCCCGATATGGATGTTATTCTTAGCTGTAGACGGCAAGTCCAGCGCTTTGAGCATCTGGGTATGATGTTGTAAATCACGAATAGAGCTGGCCAGAACTTCCGGTCGCGGAGTACTAAGGACCGTAAAATGATCAGGATGGAAGGAGACTCTAATCCCATGCTTTCTGATAAAGCTGCCTACTTCCTGAAATGCATCTGCCAGTGCCGCAAAGGGATCCCAGTCCTGCAAATCAGGATGCGTAGCCAGCGGAATCAGCTTGGAGGTGAGGCGGTACACCTTAATATCAGACCCAACGTTATGCTTAAGCAGACGAAGAGTATTATGCAGATTCACTCGGCCGATACTCTCCAGCCGTCTTATTGCCGCCTCACGGTCACCTATTTTGTTGAAGGAGGCCATTGTCATGGTCTTGGATGGGGAGCAGTCCGGGATGACCGTCGACATGGCCACGTATCCAAATCGGACAATCACTTTTCTTCTCCAAAAAACATTTCAAAGGCTAAGGCGGTTTGTACCCGCGACTCTTCCTCCGTAAGCTTGCGAACAAGCTCCATTTCTACAGCAGTAATCTCATGACCTTGAAAATTAATCTCTGCGATAGACGCAGAGATTTTGACTATAGCTACAGCAACATTATCCAGCGTATAGGCGATTACCTTTTGCCCGGTTGGAAAGACGCGAAATCCTGTCTTAACCATCTTGCAGCGCCCATACTCCAGCAGTTCGTAAAGCTCCTGCTCATTCTTGAATTTGCACACCGAATTAAATTCTGTTTGAAAGCCCATCATTTCTCTCCTTTCCGGCCGGGATAATCTCCCTATTAGCCCCTTATTGCTCGTTGTCGTACTTCAGGCTTTGTTTGAATTCATAACGCTCTAGAGCAAGCTCTATCATACGATCCAGCAGTGCTTTGTAAGAGAGGCCCGTTTCTCGCCACAACAGAGGATACATGCTGAAAGGTGTGAAGCCCGGCATGGTATTGACTTCATTGATCAATATTCTGCCGTCAGACTTGCGCATAAAGAAATCTGCACGTGTAATTCCGCTACCCTCTATAGCTCTAAAAGCTGTTAATGCCGATTCCCTCAGGTGGTCAGCAACCTCACAGTCAACCGGAGCCGGAATAAGCATTTGCGATTTTCCATCAATATATTTTGCAGCATAATCGTAATATTCACCAGAAGTGACGATTTCACCCGGAACAGAAGCTTCAGGCTCATCATTGCCTAAGACACTAACCTCTAGTTCACGTGCGTCCACGAATTCCTCAATAATAACTTTTGTATCATATTTGAAGGCGAATTCAACAGCTTTGATTAGGCTTTCCTTATCAACCGCCTTGGAAATACCCACACTGGAGCCCAGATTGGCCGGCTTCACGAATACCGGATAACCCAGCTTATCCTCCACGCTAGTTATCAAGTCATGGCCTTGGCGTTTCCATGCGCTAATACTGAAGTAACAATACAGGCACTGATCCAGCCCAGCCTCAGCGAACAGCTTCTTCATAACTACCTTATCCATGCCAGCCGCCGAAGCAAGAACCCCTGCACCAACGTATGGGATATTCGCCATTTCGAATAATCCTTGGATGGTTCCGTCCTCACCATTGGTACCATGTAAAAGAGGGAACATTACATCTACTGCTTTTTCCCCGCCGGACAATCCGCTGAATACTGCATTAAGGGCAGTTCCCATATCTTCTGGAGCGTCAGCAAGTTTGAGCTCTTCTATCCGGCTAAACGGTGCAGACAGAGTCTTTCCAACCTTCCAAAGTCCCAACTTAGTAATATAAAAAGGTACAATCTCGTATTTATCGTAGTCAAAAGCGTTCATAACTGCAAAAGCCGTCTGAAGCGATACTTCATGTTCTCCGGATTTGCCGCCGTACGTAAGTCCTACGGTTAGTTTTGGGTTCCCCATGCCATTAACCTCTTTCTGAATTATAAATAGTCATGAATATGAAAAAAACGGTATACGGTTCTGTCGTTCCACGCATAGGAATCACGATAATCCCAATACCGGTGACGGCTGCTGACCGTATGTGCATTAACCAGCGGCATTCCGCCTGCATCCAGGGCCGTAACAATCGTACTGTGTTGGTACTGACCATTCCCGTCCCAATCGTATTGAATGACATCACCCAGCATAAGCTGTTCAGGACGCTCTACAACTTCTGCGCGCAAACCACTGCTTCGGCCTGTGCTTAAATAACGCTCCAGACTGTCTGATACAGTCCAACTGAAGCTCCACCATTCCTGCTTTCCGGTATAACCTTTATACCACCAGCCCGTTTCTCTTTTACCAGTATAGTTGATAGGTGCTCCCCCTGCAAAGAGACATTGGGAGACATAATTCGTGCAATCCACGGCAAAAGTCTCAAATTCCGGATTCCCTTCCTGCCACCAGCGGTCAGCATAAGCTGCAGCGGCCTGGCGGTTGTAAAGAACCTCCCGATTACCGGAAATGCCTCCCAATAAGCTCCGGTTAAGTAGCGGCTGCGGAAGCGGCATCGGTTCATTATCCCAGTCGGTAATTATTTTGAAGGTATCCGCGGCAGGCCTACGGACGACTTGACGTTCAGGAACAGCGCGTTCCACAGCGGCAATCTCCCACGCCTTCCCTTCGTGCACGAAGGTTAGCCGTTCTGAATTTACCATATCCTCCCGGTGTGTAATGCCTCCTTTTTCATAAAAAAGGGCACTATGCAGTGATATTTCAGCAATCACCTCTGAAGGAGTCTGTCTTACAACCCTCAAGATTTTTACTCCCGTCTCACCGCGCAGAGGCTTGATATCTCTGGCATCATACCACTCTTCCAGTCGTCTGCTCCGCTCCCCTTGCTCCATTAAAAAGCGTGGATCATTCACGGCTGTATGCCTAAACTCTGTCCGCGGCTCCACCCGCCCTCTATTGATTTGATCCACGTACAGATAAAGACACTGTTTCCACTGTTGCTCCATAATTAGTTCCGCCCTTCTCTCCGGTTTGGCTGCTGTCCTATGTATATGAAGGCAATCATGGAGCTATACAGATAGAATGGAATCGAGAGGGAATTACTACACTTAAATATCCGCATCTTTCAGCCGAATTAAGAGGAAAAAAAACTTTACTCCCCTCTTTGTAAACGTTATAATTATTGTAGATGCAATTTGAAATGGAGTTTCAACAGATGAAACAAGGAGGCGCATTTATGCCAAGCAAGGACCACTTCTCGCTGGCCCGCACCCTGGAGTCGGGCGGCAAGACTTACCGCTATTATGATCTTCAATCCCTTGAGGAACAAGGCCTCGGGGACATCACATCTCTTCCTTTTTCCATTAAAGTACTGCTTGAAGCAGCAGTCCGCCAGTTCGATGGGCGCGCGATTACAGAAGATCATGTGAAACAGCTGGCCGGATGGGCCGGCGATGCAGACCGCAACAAGGAAATCCCTTTTATCCCGGCTCGTATAGTCCTGCAGGATTTCACGGGTGTACCGGTAGTCGTAGATCTTGCAGCTATGCGTGATACCGTTAAAAAAGCAGGCGGCGATCCGAAGAAGATTAACCCGCTTGTACCGGTTGATCTCGTTATTGACCACTCTGTAATGGTTGATGCCTTTGGTACCGCTGATGCTTTGGATTTCAACATTAATGTTGAGTTTGAACGTAATGAAGAACGCTACCGCTTCCTGCGCTGGGCGCAGACAGCATTTAATAACTTCCGTGCAGTCCCTCCTTCCACCGGTATCGTTCACCAGGTGAATCTGGAGTATTTAGCTTCCGTTGCCACTACCAAAACCGTTGACGGCGAAACAGTCGTTTACCCGGATTCCCTTGTAGG
This sequence comes from Paenibacillus wynnii, assembly GCF_030812855.1. Taxonomy (GTDB): domain Bacteria; phylum Bacillota; class Bacilli; order Paenibacillales; family Paenibacillaceae; genus Paenibacillus_AQ; species Paenibacillus_AQ wynnii_A. The sequence goes on along the minus strand of NZ_JAUSTK010000019.1, from coordinate 81,416 downwards.
AACTGACTCCCACACGACTATGATTAACGGTCTTGGTGTGGTTGGCTGGGGTGTAGGCGGTATTGAAGCTGAAGCAGGCATGCTCGGACAGCCGTTGTACTTTGTCACACCGGATGTCGTTGGCTTTAAGCTTACCGGCAGCCTGATGGAAGGGGCTACAGCGACTGATTTGGCCCTGACCGTTACCCAAATGCTGCGTAAAAAAGGTGTGGTTGGCAAATTCGTAGAATTCTACGGACCGGGACTCGCGAATATCAGCCTCGCAGATCGGGCTACAGTAGCCAACATGGCTCCAGAATACGGAGCAACCATTGGATTCTTCCCTGTAGATGATGAAACCTTGGCCTACCTAAGAAGCACAGGGCGTCCTGATGATCTGGTAGCCTTGGTAGAGAACTATTATAAAGCTCAAGGTATGTTCCGCACTTCCGATACTCCTGACCCGCAATTCAGTGACTTCATTGAGCTGGACTTGGCTTCGGTCGTACCGAGCTTGGCAGGACCGAAACGTCCTCAGGACCGGATCGAACTGACCCATATGAAGGAGAACTTCGAGGGCATCATTCGTACACCTGTAGATAAGGGTGGCTATGGCCTTAGTGATGAGAAAATTGCCCAAACCGTAGACATTCAACATAAAAATGGCAGCTCAAGCAAGCTGCGCACAGGTGCAGTTGTTATTGCGGCGATTACGAGTTGTACGAACACCTCTAATCCAAGTGTAATGCTAGGTGCCGGACTACTAGCTAAAAAAGCCGTTGAACGCGGACTTACCAAACCAGGTTATGTGAAGAGCAGTTTGACTCCGGGATCCCTTGTTGTAACAGAGTACTTGGAAAAAGCCAATTTGCTTAAACCTCTTGAAGCCTTAGGATTCTACGTGGCTGGCTACGGATGTGCTACTTGTATTGGTAACTCCGGTCCGCTTCCGGATGAAGTTAGTCAGGCCATTATCGACAATGACATGACAGTAGCCGCTGTAATTTCCGGTAACCGGAACTTCGAAGGCCGTGTTCATGCTCAGGTTAAGGCCAACTATCTTGCTTCTCCGCCGCTTGTCGTTGCTTATGCATTGGCAGGTACTGTAGATATCGATTTGCAGACGGAACCGCTCGGATTTGATCCACAGGGAGAACCTGTCTTCCTAAAAGACATCTGGCCGTCCTCTGCTGAAATTCGTGAAGCTATCGGCCAATCCCTCAGCCCGGAAATGTTCCGCCGCAAATACGAGAATGTATTCACCGCCAATGAGCGCTGGAATTCCATTCCTGTACCTGAAGGCGAGCTGTACGAGTGGGATGACAATTCTACTTACATTCAGAACCCGCCATTCTTCGAGAATCTTGCAGATGGTCTAGGTGATATCGAAAATATCAGTAACTCGCGTGTATTGGCACTTCTGGCTGATTCGGTTACAACGGATCATATTTCGCCAGCCGGTAATATCTCTGCCTCCGGTCCAGCCGGCGAATATCTACGTGATCATGGCGTAGAGCGTGCAGATTTCAATTCCTACGGCTCACGCCGCGGTAATCATGAGGTCATGATGCGTGGTACGTTCGCCAATATCCGGATTCGTAACGCCGTTGCTCCAGGCACAGAAGGCGGAGTTACCACCTTCCTGCCGAGTGAGGAAGTAATGTCGATCTATGATGCTTCCATGCTGTACCAAGCCGCCGGCCAAAATCTCGTCGTAATTGCCGGTAAAGAATACGGTACGGGCAGTTCGCGTGACTGGGCTGCTAAGGGTACTCTCCTGCTGGGCGTTAAGGCGGTCATCGCTGAGAGCTTCGAACGGATCCACCGCAGTAATCTCGTAGGCATGGGTGTTCTTCCACTGCAATTCCAGGAAGGTCATGGCTGGAGCAGTCTCGGTCTTACCGGTCGTGAGTCCTTTGACATTACCGGCTTGGACAACAATGTCCTGCCAAGTCAAGAGTTGACCGTCACTGCCACCCGCGAAGACGGTACGAAGTTCGACTTCCCCGTGATCGCACGGCTTGACAGCACGGTGGATATTGATTACTACCGGAACGGCGGTATCCTACAAACGGTACTGCGCCAAATGTTGGCGGATGCCACTTCTACAACAGAAGCATTACCTGTAGATTAATACAATTTCAACCTGTTCCCTGCTCAGGGACGTATTATAGCCCTCGACTCTTCCTGCCCGGAAGGTTCGAGGGCTATTTGTTATCTATCAGCAGATTAAGAATTATGGAATCATCATACCCATTTCACCCGCAGCCTCCATCAGCACAGCAGCATAGTCAATCAGCGTCTCCTTCGAAAGACGGCTAACCGGACCCGAAAGTGACAACGCAGCCACTACATTTCCGCTGCGACCGACAATAGGTACAGCTACAGCAGCGGCACCGGGCTCCCGTTCCTCAAGACTGGTCGCATACCCCAGCCTCGTGATCTCTTTCAACTGCTTAGCATAGCCAGTTCGATCTACAGTTGAAGGCCAATCCGGTCCTTCCAGCAATGCCTTCTGCACCTCAGGAGGAGCATAAGCTGCCAGTACCTTGCTTGATGCTCCTACAGATAAAGGAAGCCTTGCACCGATCTGTGCAACACGCCGTATGGCCTGTTGGCTCTGGACAGCCTGAATGCGTACCCTTTCGGTTCCATCACGCAGATATAGACTAACCGTCTCGCCAAGCCGGTCCCGCAGCCGTTCCATAGCAGGCAGCAGCAATGTAGCAGGTTCATCAAAGGCCGGGAGATGCGTTGACAGCTCCCAGATGCGAATACCCAACCGATACTTCTCCGTTGCCGGATTGCGGATGAGGAACCCCTTCTCCTCCAGTGTGGTAAGCAGCCTGTGCACAGTACTCTTATGTAGTCCAATTTGCGAAGCGATCTCTGTTAATCCCAGATCGCTTTCCCGTGTAAAACATAGCAATATATCCAGCGCCCGTTCTACAGCGCGTACCGTTAGTTTCCGGTCCTCCACAACGATCTCCCCTTCATTGTTTCATCAAATGAAACACGGTTACATTATTTCATATAATCATATTAGTGCAAAGGTCAACGAAAAGTCCAGTATATTCGGCGGACGGAAAAGCTTGGGTCCCAGTTTACATTTACATTACAAATGGGGCGAATTCATTGACTTTGTAAGGACATGAACATACGATTAATTATATAAACTATTAGGAGGGGACCTTATGGATCTGGTAACTGCCCACACATGCACACCGGTCTCCCGGAAACCCGCTAACCTTAATACTGATGATACTTATCCTACGCTGCCCCTAGGGAGGATTCGACTTAAACATATTATAGTAGCGCTGCTGCTATCGGTATTTTTCTTCTTTGTATTCTGCTTTATTTCATTGCACGCTTATATTGCGTGGGTGTTGTCCAACCCGACAGTAGCCCCGCTGTATTCTAACCCGGCCCTAGCCAAGGGTCTGCAATATGAGGATGTATCTTTTCGGGCGCTAGACGGCAGCCGTAACATGCAGGGCTGGTATATCCCGGCAAAGGGTGCCACCAAAACCATCGTGTTCAGCCATGGATATGGCGCCAATCGTGAGGAAACCTGGGTACCGATGTATGATCTGGCCCATTATGCCCACCGTCTTAATTTCAATGTGGTGATGTTCGATTATGCATTCGCTTCCCAGACGAACAAGGATCTGGCTACCGGAGGCAAAAAGGAATCCCAGCAGCTACTTGGCGCGATTCAATTTGCCAAGGAGCGCGGAGCCAAAGAAATTGTAGTATGGGGCTTCTCGATGGGCGCAGGAACCGCGCTCCAAGCTGGCCTGGTCACTAAGGACATTGATGCGATGATACTCGACAGCACCTTCTTGCTCGAGCCGGATACACTGTATCACAATATTAAGCAAAACATCGATCTGCCGCGTCAGCCTTCCCTTGAAATCATGGAGCTGATCTTTCCGGTACTGAACGGTACCGGGTTAGATCAAATTCCTTATGCAAAGGTCAAATCCAAGGATTACCCGTTTCCAGTTCTGTTCCTGCACGGAACTAAGGATGAGAAAGCTCCTTACCCGATCGCCGAGGAGCTGGCTGCGAATCAGACCCATCCCTATTCTGAGTCCTGGATTATCGAGGGCAGCCACCATGAACTGCTATTCCGTGAACATCCGCGTGAATATCTGCGGCGCGTATCCGCATTTCTTGGCAATGTTCAGGCGGCCAAGTGATGTTCTTATCTATATAAGCTGAAGAAAAGAAGGCTCTTTCTCGAAATCAGTGCTTGATTTTCCGTTTACGTCACTGTGCCGGGAACGATTTCGATCTAACTTCACCTGATGTTTCACCGGGTTTGGGGCAACTACGTATTACAGGTAGCAGAATCCGGGTTGCGGACGGTAGCGTCAAGAAGTTTGTGTATGAGAGTAGAAGTAGCTCCTCGGGTATCCGCGACAAATACGGCAAATCGTCTACCTACATGGGTTTCAATTTATATAGTTGCACAACTTACAATTATATTTCTCCCTTAGCACACTTTAGGGGGTTTAATTGCACTTTATACACTTATTTTTGGGTATTCCGGGGTTTAACCGGTCTATTCGTGTTTTTAGTTGCACAAAGTACATCTATCCATACATCCGAGCGCTAAAAGCTAGAAATAAGTGTATAAAATACATCTATTTTACTGACGCTTCCGGGTGCAGAAATAGAGGGAGAAAACCCTCTACTGGGCGTAACGGATTTCTGTCTTTCTCGTCACCTGTCAAGCACTGATTTTGGTGTTGAGCCGAAAAGAAAATAACAAATAGCGAAAAGGAACGAAAGGGAAATTTGGAACTGTAGGAGCGATAGCGACCGCCCGAAAGCTTTCCGTAGGAAAGCTAGCTTCGAAAGCATAAGCTGTATCCGGATTTCAACCGCTAAAAGCGGGTTAAATCGAAGAAAGTCTTACTACAACAGCGGCCGGAAGTCCAAATCTTCACGGTAGTGACGCCTGAGCCATAAGTTAATATCTTAAGTTCATCTTATCTAACAGACAGCCTCTTCCCAGGAAAACCACCCGGGAAGGGGCTGTTTTCATAACCTTAGACTCCCGGTCATATAAATGACTGATGATTACTAATCATGGGAGGACTGTATGAGATGCTATATGTATACGGGCCGTTGATGCCTATAAGGGTTCTAGAGGAGATTGTCTTTTGGAAAAACCAAGAAACGGAACATACCGCTGTTATTAAAGCGATTATTCCCAATCTTGAAGAACCCTATGTGAAGTTGCTTGATGAATGGGCCGTTGTCTTCAGTGCAACCGAAGAGGCTGCCCGGTCAATGCTGAATACTGCACTTACCCCCTCCATGCCCAACTCAGAGATAACAGAGGCCAAAATAGAACATTTACTGCACATATCCTGCAACCAATCACACGAATTCATAAGACAATTGTATGCCGTCATGGAGGCTAGCGCTGCAGTCAATGAAATACCGCTAGCCGTAACCGTCCTGCTGCATATCATACGTGAATCCGAGTATTTCATTGGTGTTCTGGCAGGGCTCGGCTCCCCGGGTCTTCTGCGCCATGAAGTGCGAGGTACTACCCCAGCTGACAACACACAAACCGAAGCCGGACTGCCCTCCGCCGTTACTCTTTCAGAAGTCTACAGCCAGCAATCCGTGCCGATCGGGGGCCACCGCTTACCTCCGCTTCCTTATCCCTATAACGCACTGGAGCCCTATATCGACGAAAAGACCATGAGAATTCATCATGATAAGCATCACCAGAGCTACGTTGATGGATTGAACAAGGCTGAGGTAGAGCTGGCAGAAGCGCGTAAGACCGAAAATTATGATCTCGTCAAGCACTGGGAGCGGGAACTGGCCTTCCATGGAGCCGGGCATTACCTACACACGATCTTCTGGAACATATTATCCCCTTTAGGAGGTGGACGACCAACTGGGGCTCTTCTAGAGGCTTTGGACAGCAGCTTCGGAAGCTATGACAGCTTCAAGCAGCAGTTCAGCGAAGCCGCGAACAAGGTTGAAGGGGGCGGCTGGGCCATCCTTGTATGGAGTCCCCGTAGCCGAAGACTTGAAATACTAACGGCAGAAAAACATCAGAATTTATCGCAATGGGACGTTGTACCTTTATTAACCCTAGATGTATGGGAGCATGCTTATTATCTGAAGCATCAGAATAATCGTGCTAATTACATTAAAGATTGGTGGAAGGTTGTTAATTGGCCTTATGTATCCAAGCGGTATACACAAGCAAGCAGGCTGATGTGGGAACCCTTTTAACCTCCATTCATCAAAAAACCGACCTCGGAGGAGTCCCTGAGGTCGGTTCTATGGGTAAATCATTTATTCCTTAATCAGTGCCAGAAACTCAGCACGGGCGGCTGCGTCCTCGCGGAAGGTCCCTCTGGTCGCAAGCGTTACTGTCTTACTTCCATATTTCTTCACTCCACGAGCACACATGCACAGATGTTCTCCCTCTACAACAACCATAACACCATGTGGGTGTAGCACCTCGGTCATAATATCTGCGATTTGTGCCGTGATACGTTCCTGTACCTGCAGGCGGCGACTCACCGCTTCTACCAGACGGGCCAGCTTGCTAAGCCCAGCGATCCGCCCGCTTGGAATATAACCGATATGCACTTTACCGAAGAAAGGGGCCATGTGATGTTCACATTGACTGTAGTACACAATGTCCTTAACGATCACCAATTCTTCATGAGATTCATCAAAAGTGACGCCAAGCGCCTCTCGGGGATCTACAGAATATCCTCCGAATATCTCCTCGTACATACGTGTAACACGCGCCGGTGTTTCCAGCAGTCCTTCGCGACCGGTGTCCTCTCCGATCAGCTCTAATATCTTTCCAACATGATACTCGATCTTTTCACGGTTATCAGAAACCTTGCCGTTTACGCATTCGTTGACGCCCCCCATGAAACTTCCCCCTTCCGGACCCTTATTTAACCTCTATCTATACCGGGCCTGTTTACTTCCCCTTACGGTTTTGCCCTTTACCAGCACCCGGAGCACGTCCCGGATTCTGATTCTTCATCATTTGCTGAGCGCGTTGCATTTGCTTGCCGTTCAGGTTATAGCCCATTTGTTTGGCAACCTTTTGAAGCATTTCAGGATCATTCTGCATCGTTGTCATTTGTCTGCGCAGGTAATATACACCGATGAAAAACCCGCCCAGAAGTCCAACGACCAACGTAATAATAGGTATTGCGATATCCATCTAAAGTCCACCTCTATGCTCTATTGTCTGCTACGCCCAAGGCGTGCGAATCTATCATAGCATTTCAAGAACTGGACAGCAATTGGCAAATCCCCTTCCTTACGGTTGGGAACTGAGTAATTTGTCCTCTGCCTTATGCAGCATTTCCAATACGGTTTCATGATCCTCTTGCTCCAGCCCCTGCTTAACAGCAGCCAATGCCTCCGAACCCCCGATTCGCCCCAGTGACCAGGCGGCAGTACCGCGCATTTCGGGACGAGGTTCCTTTAGCAATATTTCCCGCAATTTAGGGATAGCTGCTTTCTCTTTAAAGTTGCCCAGACCAATAATTGCATTGCGCTGGATAGGCTTTTTCCCCCTCCATGCAGCCGAGCTGCTCCCGAACTTTTCCTTGAACTCACGGTTGCTAAGGTCAAGAATGGGCAGCAGCAATGGCTTCGCAATCTCAGGATCGGGTAACAGCTCCGGACGATGATCCCAGTTCTTGCCCCGGTTATGCGGACAGACAATCTGGCAAGTATCACAACCGTATAACCGATTGCCGATCTTCGTCATGTAGTCATCACTTAGAAAGCCCTTTGTTTGGGTGAGATATGAGATACAAGCCTGAGCATTAAGCTGTCCCGGACCCACCAAAGCTCCGGTAGGACATGCATCAATGCACTTTGTACAGTCTCCGCACCCCTCCTGCACAGGAGTATCAGGGGCGAATGGAATATTCGTAACCATCTCCCCAAGATAGATCCATGAGCCATAATGTGGTGAGATGATCGAGCAATTTTTACCGCTGAAGCCTATTCCGGCACGCTCTGCCACCGCCCGATCCACAAGTACCCCCGTATCCACCATACTCTCCAGCACCGCACCAGGCACTCGCTCACGAATGAAGGCTTCCAACTTCCCCAAGGCCTCACGCAGCACATGATGATAATCCTGCCCCCATGATGCACGAGCCATAATCCCTCTTCGCTCGCCCGGCTCCGATTTAGGGGGATTTTCCATTTTGGAAGGATAGGCTACAGCTACGGCTATAATAGACATGGCCTCTCCCGATTCCAGAGCGGGTATCGTTCTTTTATCTAGATCAGGCTCTTCGAACCCGGACTCATAGCCCTTATCCCGATGATCCTGCAGAATTGTTTTTAAGTAAAGAAACGGCTCCGCAGTTGCAAACCCGATATCATCAATACCGAGTGCCGATGCAGCAGCCTTAATCTCAGATTTTAGCTTGTCCCACTTGGAAGCCGGGGGAGCAATGGATGACTGATTGAATAGGTTCATTTCCGCCCTCTCCCTTTTAGTAATAATCTATAATGCATTTAATTTTGAGAATGGCCACCATATAAAGGCAGCTCTTCCCACAATAATATCCTTCGTAACAAAACCAAAATACCGGCTATCCTTGCTTGCACCTGCGTGTCGGTTATCGCCCATGATGAAAAAACTGTCCGCATCAATGGTTATAGGAGCAAAATCAGAATCCTGAATGGCCGTATCAATATACGGCTCCACCTTAACTTTCCCGTTAACATACAATAGGTGATCCCGAACCTCTACCACATCTCCAGGTATGCCGATCACTCTTTTCACCAGATACTCTTTCCGGTTCATTCCAGTACTGGGATCGTGCAGAACAATGATATCCCCTCGCTTGGGGTTCGCGAACGACAGCGTAATTTTATTGATGAACAACTTCTCGCCTTCCCATAACGTAGGCTGCATGGACTGACCTTTAACCGTAGATATATTAAATACAAATATATTAAGCAAGGACATGATGACAAACACCACAAGCGCGGTTAGTATCCAGTCTTTAAGTTCCACTATCCATCGCTTCCCTTGTGAGGACTGTGATCTTTTATTTCGGGATGGCTTATATTTCTGCTGTCGGCTGCGCAGGTATTCTTCTTCAAGATTGTCGCTCATATTTCACCCTCTAGTCCCATTAATCAAAACAATCGTATAACAACCGCATAACAATAGAAAAGCATATCTTCCAGCCATTTGCAACGGCTCACCAGAAGATATGCTTAATATAATGGAACAGACTATTCAGTCTCTATCGATCTCTATACTTTAAAATGATTTCGCTTACGCACGGCACAGCAACAATATGCTTACCCAACAATGCTTAGCTTCCGTACAGACTTGAAGATTTGATTCTCATCATACCCCATTGCTTCATACAACGGTAGAGCGGCGGCATTATGCTCGTCGACAGCTACAAAAATACCTTTGACTTTACGAGCCTGAAAACGATTCTCCATGGCTGTTACGAGGCTTCTACCGATTCCTCTGCGGCGAAAATCGGGGTGGACGGCGATACGGAAATAACAACCGTGATTCTGCTCAATCGTACCAATTAACGTACCTACAATCTCTCCTTCTTCTTCTGCAACTACGATGAGATCAGAATCCCATGAAAGCTGTCTGGAGAAAGGCTCCATTGTACTCGCGAAACATTCTTCGGATAATGCGGTCTGCAGCAGTTCAGTCACTGGACTAACGTCGCTTAATTGAAAGGAACGAACGTGCATTCTTTAAAATCTCCCTTTTCTATGGCTTATAATTTTACAAAAAGAAGGATTTCCCATAACAATGTGGAGACGAAAAAAGCATCAAAAAACGAGGAATACCTGCTTTTAAATCTATTAAAGCATACTTTTCTCGTGATATCACGACTTTTCTTATGAAAGCGCTTGATATTAAGCGTTTACATTATATTGCTAGAAATGATTTCTATATAAGGTAAAAAAGTTGCATAAATAATTGTAAAACAGGATATCCTTCAGTGTTAACACTGCCTTTACAAATGAAATCAAACCTTTCTTTCAGTCACACTTTTTAAACACAATAGTTTGTTTAATGTTGCAATATTGTTCCAGATACGGTTTAATGATAGTAGTCAGATGGGTACATATCCAATAGGTTATATTGGAAATAACCTTAAAAATTCAACTAAACTCAGGAGGGATTTTTCCATGGCATTTCAATTACCATCACTTCCTTATCCGAACAACGCTCTCGAACCGCACATCGATGCATTAACGATGGAGATTCATCACGACAGACACCATAACGCATATGTGACTAACCTGAACGCCGCACTGGAAAAGGCACCCGAATTGCAAGACAAAAGCATTGAAGAACTTCTTACAGACCTAAACGCAGTACCGGAAGCTATCCGTACCGCAGTTCGCAATAACGGTGGCGGACACGCTAACCACACCCTTTTCTGGGAAGTTATCGGACCGAACGGCGGCGGTGCACCTACTGGCGCATTGGCGGCAGCAATTGATAGTGAGCTGGGCGGCTTTGACAAATTCAAGGAAGATTTCGGCACAGCAGCTACCACACGCTTCGGCAGTGGCTGGGCTTGGCTCGTAATCAAAGACGGCAAGTTGGCTGTAACAAGCACTCCTAACCAGGACAACCCAATCAGCGATGGTGCAACGCCGCTTCTTGGACTGGATGTATGGGAGCATGCTTACTACCTGAACTACCAAAACAAACGTCCTGATTATATCAAGGCGTTCTGGAACGTAGTGAACTGGGAAGAAGTAGGCAAACGTTACGAAAGCTCCAAATAAGGTAACTTTTAATTAAATGACGATGCCTCCAGTCCATTTGGCTTGGGGGCTTCTTTTGTAGAGGAATTTCCAACAACTCCGCATATGGGCAACTGAACGCTACGTGACATTCCCATATACAAAAACTCCGTAACCCAGAAGGGGCACGGAGTTTTTTTGGTATATTTCTACTTTACGGGGAGTCAGGAATACAACTTGCTCCACCTCCTGCCCCAACTTCCTGCTTCTATCTCCTGCCCCAACCTCCTGCTCCCATATTGATTTGTTGGATAAGTGGACGCGCTGGAGCGTTTTGATTACTGCTAGCTGGATCCATATATGCGCTGTATAGCTAGGTTGCTGGTACGCTGAATTATTGATTTGTTGGATATGATGGGTTGTGCTGGCGCGTTTGATTGAGCTGTATAGATAGGTTGCTGATTTCACGAGATGAATGTTACTTAATTGCACTTTGTACACTTATTCGTCTTCCATTTCCTCAAATGTTCAAGATAGTTGCAGTTTATACATCTATAAATGAGGATTAGGCGCTTTTAGGCAGCATTCAGTGGATTTAAGTGTACTAAGCACAACTATTTTGGGGATTGAGTGGGAAATATGGGATTTAATTGCACATTGTGCAACTATATTAATAAGCCGATAAGCACTTTACGTTAAAGCTACTCTTTTCTTCCCTCTTGTTCATCAAAGTAACTATTCAGCAGCTTCAGAAAAACATTCGGGAATGCATAACGCGCCATATCTTCACGGTTAATCCAGCGTACGGCCCCCCTGTCTTCCGGATTCTCTGTTCCATCAGCAAAGACTTCTACCTCTAGGGGGACGATGCTATCGGTCATGAGTACACTTTCCAAGTCTGCACCACGGGACAGAGCCATCCCGGCCTCGCCTACATCAAACGAGGCTGTCCCTGCGCCATTGGCATCGGCGCCATCTAGAGAATATGCGGTCACCGCCGCTGCGGCTTCCGCCCGGTACACCGTCAGGCCTTCTGCCGCCAATGACATTGGCAGCGGCAGCCCCTCCTCCTCCCTGCAGCGATACACCTGCAGGGTCCAAACAATATGGCTGAATGTATGCTCAGCAGCCATCCAGTGCTCTGAAGGCCGGGCAGAGATCCCGGCCTTCACCAGGGACCGGCGCAGCCGGTCCTGCGCCGCGGCATCGGCCAGCCGCGCGCCTGGAGCGGCGCCTTCCGCAGACGGCGCCGGCCAATGCGGCAGCTCCCACATGCGGGCTAAAAGCCCGCTCGATGGCCGCTGCCGGATGAGCACTCGGCCCGCGTGGGCACCGCGGCCCTCGATCAGGGCCGCAAGCCGCTCCTCCGGGCGCGGCGGCTTGGCCTTGGTCTTGACGGGCAGCGAGGTCTCGCAGCCCGCAAGCCGCCCGGCGCAATGCTCCATCACCGGGCAGGTAAGACATCTCGGCGATTTCGGCGTGCAGACGAGCGCCCCAAGCTCCATCAGCGCCTGGTTGAAGTGTGAAGCCGCTCCCTCCGGGATCAGCTCGGCTGCCAGGCGCTCCATTTTGATTCGGGTGGGGCCCTTGGCGATATCATCCTCCATTAGAAAGTACCGGGACAGGACTCGCATAACGTTACCGTCCACTGCCGGCTCAGGTCGGTTGAAGGCTATGCTGAGAATGGCTCCTGCGGTGTAGGGGCCTACTCCCTTAAGACTAAATACGGCATCCCGATCATTAGGAACGTTCCCGCCGTACTGCTCTTTCACCTGTCTGGCCGCATGCTGTAAATTACGGGCGCGGGAATAATAACCCAACCCCTCCCAGCACTTGAGCACATCCTCTTCCGGAGCGTCTGCCAGTGCCTCTACCGTAGGGAAACGTTCAATAAAACGGTGGAAATACGGAATGACCGTATCCACTCTCGTCTGCTGAAGCATGATTTCCGACACCCAAATATAATAAGGGTTACGATGACGGCGCCATGGCAAATCCCGCTTCTGCTGATGGTACCATTCCAGCAAATGATGGCTGAAAAATAACTTGGACTCCTGCTGTTCCTGATGCTCTTGCTGTGTCATAATTACTCTCCTAGCCCCTTCCCTATTCACCGTAACGCTTCTTCTTCCGAAACGACAGCGTTCTATTGTTACGACTGCTGCTCCACTACGGCAAAAGCTGAAGCCAAGCGTCGTTCATGTGTTATTGTAAGATGAATCTTATAGTTCCACCCTTCCGGAAGCTTCAATCTAGACCAAGCCTCTGAGGATAACAGCACTTCGGGCTTGCCAAATACGTCCGGCATAATCTCAATATCTGTGAACCCAAGTGTACTCCCGATCCCGCAGCCTAGAGCCTTAACAATCGCTTCCTTCGCCGAGAAACGACCTGCTACATACTCCGGCAGCTTCCGTCCGCGGCAGTGACTAAGTTCTATCTCCCGAGCAGTGAGTATGCGTTCTATAAATTTATCCCTCAGGCGTCCATCCATAAGCGCTGAGATTCGTTCAATTTCCAGTACGTCATGTCCTATTCCGTAAATCAAACCTGCACACCCCTTAAGAACATATATTCCCTTAACTTTTTTGGAAAATGGTATAATAGGACCATAAAAATTGTAGTCTTTCAAGATACTTTCTGCTATCTTAAAAGAAAACGCCGTGGAAGTCTATCTTGCACCTATAACAGGATGGTTAATACAAATATATCAGTAAATGTACGACTATGTATGAGAGGGGAACCTTAGATGCACCGCAATTTTGAAATACCTGCCGGAGCGGATGCTGTCCTACGCTGTTCGCATTTCCCTGCACACAACAAAGCCAAGAGCCTTATCGTTATTGCGCACGGTTATAAAGGGTTCAAAGACTGGGGAATGTTCCCACACGCCGCTGCCTCCCTAAGCCGGGAACACGAGGTCATATCCTTCAACTTCTCACACGCCGGAATCGGAGAAGATCTCGAAACCTTCACCGAGCTTGAGAAATTCGCGCGCAACACCTATCACCGTGAACTGAAGGATTTGGAAGTTCTGCTGTCCTATCTCAGCCAACATCCGAAGTTCGGCGGGCTCCCCCTATTTTTGCTGGGACATAGTCGCGGAGCCGGCGATTGTCTTATTTACGCGCTTGATCATCCCGATGAGATATCTGGAGTTATCTCATGGAATGGTATAACTGACTTGGATTTGTTCACCGAAGAACAGAAACGGGATATGAGAGAAAAGGGTCGTGCCTTTGTTCTTAACGGCCGTACCGGCCAGCAAATGCCACTCGATAACCTCATTCTGGAGGATCTTGAGGCTCAGCAGGAGCGTTATAATATCCTCAAACGGATGAAAGCCTCCACCTTTCCTGCTGTCCTTATTCAGGGAAGTCTGGATGGCTCACATCTACGACAGGGATCGGAGCAGCTAATATCCGTAAGACCGGATATTAACTGGATTCAAATTCCCGGGGGCAATCACACCTTCAATTCAGTCCATCCTTTTGCGGGTACAACTCCCCAATTGGAGCAGGCGATCGCTGAGACCGAAGATTTTATTGACCAGATCCTTCGTTAACGTACATTTTAATCATTTTAGCCCAACAGGGTATGGAATTATCAAAAACCGCCATGATTCTCTGCTCTCATTCGCAGATAAATCACAGCGGTTTTTTTAAACAAATAATCTTGTTATACTTTAAATTCCAGGAATTGCATTGCGCTTATGCGCTGTTCTTCGGTAATAGCTCTCCAGCTTCTCTGCCACTGCAGGGCTAACCTGCTTACCTTCCAGATAATCACTGTTATCATCATAAGTTATACCCAGTTCTGTCTCATCCGTTTGGCCCGGCCATAAGCCTGCTGTCGGCGCTTTGGTTACAATAATCTCCGGCACTCCAAGGTAAGCCGCCAACTGACGGACTTGACGCTTATTGAGGGAAGTCAAAGGTGTAATATCGACGGCACCGTCACCCCATTTGGTGTAAAAACCGGTTATCGCCTCAGAAGCATGATCCGTTCCCACAACCAGTAAATTGTTCTCAAAAGAAAGAGCGTACTGCATCACCATACGTGTTCTCGCTTTAACGTTTCCTTTGCCCTGATGAGTAATATGCCGATGTTGACCCAGTGCTTTTAGGCCGTGCTCAACCTCAAGCGCGATTTCATTTACAGCTTCCTCAATGTTAGTCTCTACCGTATGTGTCAGTCCAAAGGCTTTGGCTACAGCGTAGCTATGCTCAATATCCTCTTGAACACCATAGGGCTGGAAGACACCGAGTGTGATGAACTCTTTGCCTTCCTGTTCGGATAACTCGTCCGTTGCACGTTTGCACAGCCCCGTAGCCACCGCACTATCCACACCGCCGCTGATGGCAATCAGCAAGCCTTTTGCCCCAGCTTGCAGTATGTACGACTTTAAAAATTCAACCCGTCTTTGCACTTCTGCCTCTACATCAATGCTAGGCTTCACACCTAGGGCAGCAATAATTTCTGCTTGCAGACTCACAAACCACACCCCGTTTCATTTTATTGCCTTATATTACAAGAAGAAACGGCTGCACCGTCTATATTAGACGGCGCCCGTTTCTAGGATTGTATAACTAAAGGTCATTATTGGCATATACGATTAAATACGTCCTTCAATTCCGCAGCAATTTCAGCGGCAGAACGATCCTCAACCCCATGGCGCTCAATGAAGTGTACCAATTCTCCATCCTTCATAAGGGCGATGGAAGGTGACGATGGCGGATAGGGAGCAAAAAACTCACGAGCTTTGGCCGTGGCTTCCTTTTCCTGGCCCGCAAATACGGTAAATAGATGATCCGGTGTAATTTCATTCTGCAAAGCCTGAGCTACACCTGGGCGACATTGTCCAGCAGCACAGCCGCATACTGAGTTCACTACCACAAGCGCTGTTCCCTTTACAGTCGGGAGAGCAGCCTCTACTTCTTCTGGAGTTAGCAACTCCTGAAACCCGATGCTTGTCAAATCATCACGCATAGGTTGAATTGAATCTCTCATGTATTGATTAAAAGACATGGACATTGTTTCTGCACTCTCCTTCATACTATTGTCAGCTAACTTAACAGCAGCACTTACTAACTTTATTATACATCCATACTCTGTGAAAGCAAGAGTGTGGCATAGCCTGGACACCCCCTATATAATAAGACAAACAGCTGAAACTCATTCAGCAATAGCGAATATTGGAGCTTCGTCCGTCTCGCAAGGAAAGGATACAATGAATTCGGTACCAACTCCCTGTTGGGATTGAACAGTTATTTTTCCATGATGCCGTTCGACAATGTTCAGACAAAGCGGAAGACCAAGGCCCGTTCCTTGACTCTTTGTTGTAAAAAAAGGCACAAACAGCTTTTCTCTTTCGATTTCAGAAATACCGTTTCCCGTATCTCTTATAATTAGTTCTACCCTGTCCCTGTCCGGTGTAATCCTCGTTTCCAGAGTCAGCACTCCTTTGGAGCCCATAGCTTCCATACCGTTACGTCCCAAATTAAGGATCAGTTGTTTCATTTCCCTTACATTGAGCTGCAGCAAAGGCATTGAGGGATCAAGCTTCAGTTCAACTATCTGCCCTCTAAGATTGGCGTCAGCCCATAGAAGAGGACTGAGATCCTCTATAATACCATGTAACAGGACCCTTTCTTTGACTGATATACGACTCTGCGCCAAAGACAAGAAATCATTAATAATGCTATTCGCCCGATCCAATTCTTCCATAACGATGTGGTAATATGAATGAAGATTATCCGGACTCTTCTCCCGCATAAGCTGTAGAAATCCGCGTACAACTGCCATTGGATTGCGAATTTCGTGTGTGATACCGGCAGCCATTTGCCCCACCAATGTTAACCGTTCAACATTATCCAGTTCATTGCGCATATTCTCCTCTTCCGTCATATCCTGCACAACCAGCAACATGCCTTCAGGCAGCTGTGTACCCCTTTGTATCAGCGGTGACGAATAGATATGATAGGTACGAGAATTCCCGGACAGTTTGACAAATTCACGTTGCTTATAGAAAATACTATTTTTTATCCGCTGAACGATTTGTTTATCCTCAATGATATCTAGAAAATGATTAATATTCTGTTCCAATAACTCCGTCTTAGTAAGCAGCGGATAACGTCTTCGCACCAATTCCAGCATAAGCTCGTTAATCCCTGCAATGTTGCCATTCTCATCCAATGACATAATGCACAGGGGGACTACATTTGTAATTTGCTGGAGCTTATCTGACTCCCACTGAAACCTGCGGGTAATCCCTTCCATCTCCACTTTAATGTGAAACTTATCCCAAACTGTCTCTATAAAGAAGATAAGAGTCCCACCTAAGACGAAGGTGACAAATAGATAAATCGCTATTAACAGCGCGTTACTCGACTGGGGTTCGTAGAGCTCCTTGCCTTCGAATATTGGAACGAGCGTAATAAACAGCATGCTTGGAAAAAGAGCCATCCAGAGCAAGCCCATCTTCTCGATAACCGTACCTTTTTTAAATTGGGCGGACATGCCAAACAACAGCGGATATACTAATATCCCTGAATTCAGCAGCAAGTTGTTAAACCCCAGAGACCCTGTGCTTAAAATATTACATAGTAAAAATAATGCAGCAATCGCTAGCCCTGATCGGTAACTTCCGTACAGAATGCCGATAAAGGCGGGTAAAATAGCTAAATTTAAATATATGTTTTCAAATAACGTCGTGGATAAAATAGAACAAAGTAAAATACTCAAAGCACAGCTCAAGACCAAAACAGATTGGTCATCTAGGAATTTGCCGTCTCTTCGCGTCATGTAACTCTGATCCAGTCTCCAATGAAATAGAACCACAAATAAGCATGCAGCCGATATTTGCAACAAAATCTCCTTAACTACCTCAAAAATAGAAATCACACCCCGAGTTGGACAAATTACCCTATATGCTTAGATTAAAACATACAAGTAGCTATCTTACAATCATTATAAATAAGACCCAAGCACAGGACTGGTTACGCCCGATGCAGAAGTGGTATGATTCCGTTAGAAGAACACTGGGACTCAAGTTCCCTTAATGCAAAGGAGTAATAAAATGAGCAACTTCGATGTTGTCGTCATTGGCGGCGGGCCTTCTGGATTGATGGCCAGTGTGGCTGCAGCAGAGCATGGAGCATCCGTTCTGCTGGTGGATAAGGGATCAAAGCTGGGGCGGAAGCTGGGCATTTCCGGCGGTGGACGCTGCAATGTGACGAACGTCAAAGAGACCACGGAGCTGATCTCTCATATACCGGGTAATGGACGATTTTTGTACAGCGCCTTCGATCATTTTAATAACCAGGATATCATCGCTTTTTTCGAGAATCTGGGTATTGCTTTAAAAGAAGAGGATAACGGACGGATGTTTCCTGTCACCGATAAAGCATCAAGCGTCGTCTCCGCATTAGTCAACAAGGTACGGAGTCTGGGCGTGCAGATTTTAACGGACAGTCCGGTGAGGGAAATTCTCTACAAAGAGAATGCTGTTGAAGGCATACTCCTCACATCGGGCAAGAAACTGACATCTCCTGCAGTAATTATCGCCACCGGCGGGAAATCCGTTCCTCAAACTGGCTCTACAGGGGACGGTTATCCTTGGGCTGAACAAGCTGGACACACCATCACAGAGCTGTATCCGACAGAGGTACCGATTATTTCACGGGAAGAATGGATTAAATCCGGAGAGCTTCAGGGATTATCCTTGCGAGATGTTACGCTCGCTGTATGGAATCCCAAAGGTAAAAAGGTGATTGCTCATCGCGGGGATATGATCTTCACCCATTTCGGGCTGTCCGGTCCGATTGCACTGCGATGCAGCCAGTTCCTGCGCCAAGTTCAGAAAAAGACAGGTAGTGATGCCGTGGAAATGTCCCTCGATTTGTTCCCGGACCTCAATCTTCATGAGATGGAGTCTCAACTGCAGGACAAGCTGGAGCTGGAGCCGAAGAAGGCGATACGCAACGCTCTGAAAGGATTGATTCCGGAGAGAATGATTCCCCTGCTGCTTGCTAAAGCCGAATTGGACGGAGATATTACAGGACATCACTTCCCTAAAAGTGGAATTACAGCATTAGCCGGGATATTGAAACGGCTACCGATTACCGTTCATGGTACCCGTTCTTTAGCGGAAGCCTTTGTTACCGGGGGCGGTGTCAATCTGAAGGAAATTGATCCGGGATCGATGGAATCCAAGTTTATGCCGGGCCTATTCTTCTGTGGAGAGGTGCTTGATATTCACGGTTACACTGGCGGTTATAATATAACTGCCGCCTTTTCAACAGGATATACGGCAGGCAAGCATGCGGCTGAATTACACAGCTGATCGTAGGTTGTGTTGCCCCTAAAAAAAGAGCGTACGGAACTTACTCCGTACGCTCTTTTTTGGTTTAATAATATCTAACCCTCGATTTCAGCGGCTAGTATCATACGTCCGCGCGGCTGTTCGCCTTGTCCATCAGGCTCCAGCGTAATGGCTACCGTATCATACTCCTTCGGATCGAAGGTGTAATACATGACTCCGGTACCTTTTGAAGTCAGGAAGGTTCCGGCGCTTTTTTTGATATCACCTTTCATGAGCCATACCTGAAATGCCTCACTTCCGCTTAATTCAGGCAGCTTCTCGGCTTGGACAAGAAGATGTGTCCCCTTCGAGTCAATAACAATGGTTGCCAGTCCGCGGGCTACAATGTCCTCGGCAGCCGGATCTAGAACTACTGCTTTGTTAACTTTGAGTTCACGGGAGGGGGAGTTTACCAGCGCAATTTGCTTCTGTAATCCCTCACGGTTCTGTTCAGACACCGCAAGCTCCTTACGCAATCCGCTCATATCCTGATGCAGTACCGTAGCATACATAGCTAATACTGCTGCTGTTGCTGCCAAAGCGGCACACAAGATACGAAGCCGAATATTTCTTTTGGTTGGAACAGGATAACGCTTGGCCGAAAACTCAGGAACAGCTGGTGCAGGCAGTGAAGATACTATCGGCTCCGCTGCTATTGGAGGTTTCAAGGCGTTATCTTTATCTTTAGCGTTATCTGATGAGTCACCCGGTTTTCCATCCACAGCTAATATCCGTCCCAACACTCGTTTTTTCATACCTTCAGGTGGAGGGACTTCAAATGCAGCCAATGGCAGCACGTCAATAATTTTTTTCAATTCTCCCACCTGCTCCCGGCAGTCTGCGCATTCAGATAGATGGTTTTCAAACTGCTGAATATCATCTTCGTTCAGGCCCCCGAGGGCATAAATTTCCGCCCATTCACAGTATTCATTCTGCGCTTTATCCATGATAACCTTCCCTCCTTCCCTCAATCATTAACGACTTTCTCATCTGCTTCAGGGCCAGGCGCACACGACTTTTGACCGTTCCAAGAGGAATATTGTAGCGTGCGGATACTTCCTGTTGGGTCATGCCCCCATAATAAATTGAATCAATGACCTGTTGTTGATCCCGACTAAGTCCATCCAGAATCTCACGGACTCGCTGCCCTTGGCTTCTCATTTCTATCTGCAACGCCGTATCGGCTAAATCATCGGCTACCGCATGCAGCGCATCGGTCTCCACAGGTATGCCTCTATCTCTTACCGATTTACGCCTCAGCATGTCCACAGCTATATTGCGGGTAACCGCGAACATCCAGGTCGTCAGTTTGCCTTGAGAAGCCTCATAACGTTCACTGTGTGTCCAGACCCTCAGAAAAAGCTCCTGTACCACCTCTTCGGCAACCATGGAATCCTGCACAATTCTAGAAGCGAAGGAATATACGATTTTCTCATATCGGTCATATAGACGTTCCAGCGCCGCAGGGTCCTTGTCTCCAATCTGCATCATTAAATCTCTGTCATCCAGAGCATCTGTCATAAGGGAACCCCTCTCATTAATCTCCCTTTATATATAACCTTCGCGGGAAAGTTTGAAGAGGATTACTTTTCATTGCAAAAAATTTCAAAATTCTATCTGGCTAAACGAATCGCACCGAATATCCTGGAAACCATGATCCCTGCTGCCGCACCGATAGGGATAAATAGCACCAGTCCCCACCAACCGTATATCGAAAAACACACTACTGCGGAACTAAGAACGGCAAAAGGCATCAACAGAATAGGTACTGCTCTTGAACCCGCTTCAGCTTTTTGTTCTTTCGTAAAAGGTAATATTCCGATGTAATCATCTCCTATAAATAAGGACCAGAAGAGGAACAGCCAATAGGTCATCAGTGACAACAAGACGATAAATATGATCCACTTCAGAAATGCCGGAACGATTAAGATCGCTACGAGAGACACGCCGGTAAACGACAAGTACAGCTTCAAATGCGCGGGATTACGTATAAGTGCTTTGATTGCAGCAGCTGAAAGTCTGCTCTCCGGAAGCTTGGAGGACAATAACGGCTGTGATTTACGGAATATCCACGGCTTATAGCGTGTCGGGCGCGGCTTATCAAGAACACCCCGCAGCAGTAAACCGGCGATTCTCATACGCTGCTTATAATCCTCTCGAACATCATTCATGAAGGTTCCACGCAAGCGCACCCTATATCGAATAGAGAACAAGGTCGCTAACGCAAAAAGTGCGGCAGTAATCCACATAAGTATAGGATAGGTGTCCCCAAGCTGGGCTACTCGAAAATAAATGCTGCAGGGCAGAGCAACTGCCGGAACTTGCCACAGCCACCGGCGCCACCCTTGACGCTGCACTCTTACAATATGCCCGAGCAGCTTAACGCACCAACTGCAAGCTAGAGTTAGGATTAGCAGCGAAAGGGCCGCATCCCAAGTCAATCCGTAACCGCGGATAATAAAAGGCAGCATCAGCGCATACACAGCCGCTATTTTGAGTGAGGTGACTGCCAGACTATAGATAATACCCCGACTTATAATATTATTGATCCAATTCTGCCGCTGCCTTAAAAACAGCAAATCACCCTCCTGCAGCAGAAGCACCATCCCTCCCGTACCTATCACGATTACCAGTAAAGCAGGCATTAGCATAAAAGGTACTACTGAAGTCCAGTTTGGGAGTTCATTGTTCCAGTATCCGTAGTACAGGCGGCCCCCGAGCAGACCTCCCGGGATAATAATATAGAGCAGAACCGTCCAGTCAGCAGCGGTGCGGATAATGGCGGATTGCTCTTTCCAGTGGGAAATCAGCCGCCGTAGAAACAGTCTTGCAGATGTAGGAAAAGCAAATGAGGCCTGTTTACTCATGTTAATTCGTCAAAGCAATCAAACAGCGACGCCTCCGGTAATCCGGCATAAGCGCGGATACCCTCCAGTGTACCGGAAGCAGCAACCTTGCCTCCGGAGATAAGCACGAAATTATCACATATTTTCTCAGCGGTATCCAGTACATGTGTTGACATTAGTACACCTGCTCCACGCTTACGCTCAGCCTCCAGCAGCCGCAAAAAGTCCTTAGTCGCACGGGGGTCCAACCCAATAAACGGCTCGTCCACGATATATACGTCAGGCTGTACCAGAAACCCGAGCATCAGCATCATTTTTTGCTTCATCCCTTTGGAGAATCCCGCCGGAAGATCATTGCGGACAGGCTCCATGCCAAACTGCTTAAGCAGCCGTTCAGCCGTTTCCTGAAATTGTGTATACTCCAGTCCGTAGGCGGCAGCTGCTAAATCCAGATGCTCCCACAACGTAAGATCCTCATAGAATACCGGCTGCTCCGGTACATAAGCGTAAGACTTATTTGAACCGCCCAGCTTCACTTTTGCTTTGGCATGCTTCAGCAGACCTAGAACCGTCTTGATCGTTGTGCTTTTGCCGGCACCATTGGGCCCTATCAAACCCAGCAGTTGTCCACTCCGAACCTGAAATGAAATATCGGATATACGTGGATCACCTGCTTCATATCCCGCCTCTTCAATATAAACGTCAAGTACAATAGATTGATCTGTTTCAGTAATCTCCGCAATTTCCGTCTCCAGGCCTGATTTTGTCTCTTCCATACTCCATCTCCTAAATGTTAATGGGTGGCATATGGTTTACATGCCACCTCTGTAATTCACTGTCTGATGAGCGGTATTATACATTGTATTTTGTATTAAGCATACCGCTATATATTTCAGAGTAGGATTGAAGCCGGTGTTCTGGTGGACGCTCCGCGAACGGACCGTTACTCCAATCGCTGTGCTCTCCAGATTTTATTTATTTTCCTAAGTGGTAAAAATCCGGAGACCAAGGCGACCGCTACCGCTTTTCCGCAATCGCTCCGTCCTCACCGCTACTTTCAGCGGAAAACATTACTAAAATCTTCTCTAATCCAGCCAGGATACAGTGCCCAGGTCGGTATATTGGTAAAGGAATTTACGATGCCGGCACTGCTTTCATACGGATAGTTGCCGCTTCATCTCTTTTCTCAATTTTAATACGAAGAACTAGAAGAGCTAATCCCAGTAATAGCGTCAGTATACCTGAGAGGAGGAAGGCAGATATTGGTCCGGATGCCGTCACTAAGGCTCCGCCAGCCACCGGTCCCATAATAACCGCCGCACTCGTTAAGCTGCCTACGGTGCCGAATACACGGCCTATGTAAGCCTCCGGCGTCCGCTGCTGCAGCATGGACTGAAAGGGTATGAACGCTAAGCCGGCACCCAATCCTGCCAGCATGAAGGAACCAAATAGAGCAACATTCATTAAGAGACCCGCCTGAACATATTGGGTAATGAGTGCAGCGCTTGCGAAGACCGCACCCATCAGAACTGCACCTGAACCCATGTAGATCAAAGGACGGGTTCCGCCTTTCCTTTTACTCACGAGCAATGCTGAGAACAATGTTCCTAATCCGCTGGCCCCTACACACCAGCCTAGCAGATCGCCGTTAATACCGGGGATTTCACGAAAGAGTGTCACGACCTGAGAATCGGCGATTTGCAGCACCAGCAGTACAGATACCAGCATGACGATGCCCGTAAGCACTGCCGGCATTCCAGCAATAATACGTAAACCGGCCGCCATTTCATGGCAAAAAGATTGCTGTTTTGGGGCTTTATCTGTACCTATATCCGGGTTCTCCAGCTTAAAAGCTCCCTTATGGGGCAGTCCCAGTAGAATTACCGCTGACATAAGATAGGTAACCGAATCAATGAGATAACACGCCGAGATGCCGAATCCGGCAACCAGTAATCCACCAAGTGCGGGTCCGATGATTTTGGTAATTTGCTCTATAGAAGAGCTGAGCGCAACGGCACTATCCATCTGCGCTTGAGGTACAAGTTCCTTGAGTTTACCGCTTTTGGCCGGAGAGAACAGAACATCCATAACCCCTTTAACCAACAGCAGGAGATAAACCTGCCATAGCAAATCTGCAAATATCAGACAGGCCACTATCCCGGCTCTAGCAAGATCGGAGCCGATCATAAGTGCCTTACGATTGAATCGATCACTTAGATACCCGGCGAACGGTCCTCCGACCAGCATGGGAATTGCCATGCATAATGATATGGCTGTAATCTCCCACGGTGTAGCCTCCCACTTCAATCCAACCATCGTTAAAAGTGCCAACAAATGCAGCCAGTCCCCTACATTGGATATTAGCTGCGCAGTGATTAACAGAACAAAGGGCCTGTTAGCCGATAGTTTCCCTTCCTTGGCTTGATGATCTTGAATTTCTTTCATTACAGTCTCACTCCCCTGTCTCCTAAATTCCTTATTTATCCATGTTAAAGCAGAGCAAGATACCCTTCATCCGTCCAGAGGCGTAAATACGACCTCTGCCAGAGGCTGAAATTACCCTGCGTTCAGGTGAGAAACATGGAAATCTTTAATTTTTTTATTACGGCAAAAAATTGTTTGATTTTTAATAATTAAAAGTGTGCTCATTGTGACAAATCACATGTTCTTCTTCCATTGTTTGACGTATTGTAAAGCTATAAATAGGTTCGCTGCACAGGTGACCCTTTCATTTCAGACTATAAACTACTAACCGTGCGACGAGATCACACGATTAAAGATAAGGGTGGAGAAGCATGATACAATCCTATGAACGCGATACTCAATTAACACTGCATTTGTACCGGGTTTTTGCCAAGTCTTTCAAAAGCATCAACGAGCATGCTGTTACCGGCAGCAAGATTGAAGGGTTCAATCCCACTGCTTTTGCCGTTATGGAAGTCCTCTATTACAAGGGACCCCAACCTATTCAACAGATTGGCGCCAAGCTTCTGCTGCAAAGCGGAAATGTTACCTATGTAATCGACAAGCTGGAGGAACGCGGATATCTGCAACGCAAGCCTTGTCCAAGTGACCGCCGTGTAATCTTTGCAGAATTAACTACTGAAGGCGAACGACTGATGAATGAGATGTATCCGAAATATTCGGAGCGCATCCACCTTGCCTTTAGCGGCCTAAGTGATGAAGAGAAGGAACAAATGATTATTCTGCTCAAAAAGATGGGCCTGCAGGCTGAGAAACTTTCTCCGCTTCCACGTAAATAGTAGATTAGAATTCAAAATAGCAAGTCTCCTAACACGAGGCTTGCTGTTTTTTTATTACGCAAGAAACTTTCGTGTTTTTTCGCAACTTAAACATAGATATTAGTCAAAGAGAAAAATATTAGGTCTAAATACCTTTATTTGTAGAACTATAGTATTGTATTTTTAGATGAAACAACCGATAATCTAAGTAGAACATACCAAAATAAAGAAAAGAGCAAACCCGTGGAAACACGGCGACGCAAAGCTACAGGGGCTACAGCGTAAAGCTATGCCAGCCAGTTACCTTTTGAGATCTCAGATCTCGAGGTGTGTTTTTTTATTTTTCCATACCACTCCCTTGCATGGCTTGATGATTTTAGAAAGTGAATAACCAAAAAAGCGGTGAGTCATGATGAATATAACCCCCCAGCACAATAACCAAAATTTAAACAGGTGCGTGCTTTATGTGTATTGGTTGATTGCCGGGCTTATCCTTCTAGCGGGATTGCTTTCTCAATCTGAAGCTATATTTCTCCCTAGTATTTTTACGGCAACAGCAGCATTTACGATATCTTTACTGCTCGCAGAGTTTGCTCTGCGGTATATCACAGCTAACATGGACTATATGCTCATCTCAATCGGGTTTGTGTTTGCCATCGTAGTTATGCTCACCTTTGGTTCTCAAATTAGCGGACTGTACATTGCATTAGACATTCCTATCATCGTTTCCATTCTTTATTTCAGCCGTTCAAGGCTTTGGTTCGGATCTGTTCTGTCATTGGGCTGTTATTTTATTATGTATAGTTTCGTTGAGCCGTTGCGGCAGCAAGTCAACCCTAATGACTTTGTTGCGATCATTGGAATGATTATAGGGACAAGTCTTATTGGACAAATGATTTTGCGTAAAGCGGAGGAGCTTAAAGCGGCCTTGGAACGTGCTGTACGTTCTGAAGTGGAAGCGTTCGCCGATTCCATTGCCGTAGAAAACCAATCGAAGTACGATCATTTGACTGGGCTTACAAATTACGTAACTTTTCAAGATTATGTGGTCTCCATTATTGAGCAGCATGAGCGTTATGGACTCCCGTTATGCCTGGCTGTCTTAGATCTTGATAATTTCAAGACCATCAACGATACGTTCGGGCATTATGAGGGGGACAGGGTATTGCGGGAAACGGCCAAGCTGTTGTTGGCTGCAATCTCCAGCGAAGATGTAGCAGTGCGTTACGGCGGAGAAGAATTTGTACTTATACTAACTGGTAAGACGATGGACGAAAGCCTGCAACTGCTTGAACAGATTCGTGTGCAAATATCGCAGCTCCGTTGGGATTCTATTGATAATCATAAAATAACAGTAAGTACGGGTATCGTTCAGTATCGAAAAGGTATGGGAAAGGAAGATTTATTTAGGTCTGCCGATTCTCTGATGTATGAAGCAAAGCGGCTGGGGAAAAACCGTATTCAATTCCTCCGGAATGGAGTGTCAAGTTATGATCCGAATATTTCAGAATAACTCTCAAATATTAAGTGATTGGAATTATAAAATAAGAACTGTGTATTGGCTAATCGGATTGTTAATATTCCTATCTTCCATCGGATCATGGCCTTTCGCTACTATGCAGGAACATTCTACTATCCAACACCTGTGGAAATACATTTTTGTTCAAAACGGCCTGGTAATCGGTATCCTACTGGTAGCTGAGCTTATCTACCATATGAATACACGATGGCAGGATTATGCAATCATTTCTATCGGTTCCGGGTTCGCTGCTTTGATTCACGGGATGGCGCCAATTCATGTTTCCGGTGTTCAAATTGTGGTAATCCTGCCTATTCTCACCTCCGCTCTTTACTTTGAATATCGAAAGGTGTTATTCGCCTGCGCCAGTACTCTGCTGCCATATCTAGCCATTATTACCTTTAATTCTACCTACCGATTTGATGTACAAAAGCCTGTTGGTTACGGCTTAATTCTGTTTACAACAATAGCAGCTCTCGGAATCGTATATCGCGGGCTCAAAATTATGAAATATGAAAAAGCAGCACTTATAAATGAAGAGAAATATCGGCTCCAGCAAAAAGCCAATGATGAAGCCTTGAGCAAGGATGCCTTGACAGGGCTTAACAATCATAGATGCTTTCAGGAACGTCTTCAGACAGCCGTGAATAGTGAACGTGACCAACCTCTTCACCTTGCCTTAATCGATATTGATAATTTCAAACAGGTGAATGATGATTATGGACATTTAACGGGTGATATTGTTATTCGTAGAATAGGTCAAATATTGAAAGGACTTACGAATTGCAATTGCTTCGCAGCCCGTTATGGTGGCGAGGAGTTCGCCGTCATTCTCAGCGGCCTGAATTCCGCACAGACTGAGGAATGGCTCGAAGAGCTGCGAACACGGACGGAGCAGACCGTAATTACCGAGCTCGGTAATCAGAACATCACAGTTAGTATAGGCTGTCATCTCTTGGAAGAGAATGAGGACAATAACTTCTTATTCTGCCAAGCGGATGCTGCACTGTATCGGGCTAAACGCAACGGGAAAAACCAAGTAGCGTGGTAGGCACCAGCAAGAACCTACCTTGAAATATCCTGTATGGAAGGTACCGTACTGCGCAGTCCCCAGGAAATCAGCAAAGAGAGCAGTGCAATAACGGCCATAACGATAAACAACAAATGAAGCCCACCCTCCAAAGCGTAATGCAGGCTTCTTCCAACAGCCGTCGGCAGACTGCTACCTTCCTGCGGGTTCAGGAGCTTGTTGATATCTTCACCAGTCACTTGGGATCCAGGCTGATTCTTCAGCAGCCTATTTATGTTGAAATTCAGCCATGAACCAAATATAGCGACCCCCATTGTCTGTCCCAAAGACCTAGTGAATGTATTTAATGCTGTTGACGACCCCCGTAGTTCATGCCCGACTGAGGATTGAGCAATAATGGTAAAGACGGTGGAAACATATCCAAAACCTATACCGCAAATAAACATAAGACACAGCAAGAAAATCTGTGAGGAGCCTTCCGACATAAAAGTCAGACCCACAGCGCCGATTGAGATCATAGCCAAACCGAGCATAGCTGTTCTTCGGGACCCGGATCGCAGAATCATGCGTCCACCGGCAATCGAACCGAACATCCAGCCCACAGACATGGGAGCTAGAAGGAGCCCGGAGAGTGCCGCACTTTTACCTGAAACACCCTGGACCCATAGAGGCACGTATGTCGAGAGCCCGATAATTAATGTGCTAACGAGCAGGTTGGCCGCCGTAGAAACCGCAATATTACGAATTGAAAACAGTCCCAGCGGCAACATGGGCTCAGAGGCCCTGAGTTCTACTCTTAGAAACACTACCAGGAGAAGTACAGACGCTGACAATATCATTACTAACAGCGGAGATGACCAGGCAAGACTTTGTCCCCCGGTGGTTAACCCAAAGAGCAGTGCTCCCATACCTGAAGCAAACAACAATGCACCGGCTACATCAATTTTTGTCTTGCGGCGGACTTTATTTTCCTTCAAATAGCGGGATATAAATAGAATGGATAGAAGACCAAACGGTAAATTGAACACAAATACCCAGCGCCAGCTTAAATAATCCACCACATAACCACCCAGAAGCGGGCCTACGAGTGAAGAAATCCCCCAGACGGAGCTTAACATTCCCTGGGTTTTAGCCCTCTCTTGGATACTATAAATATCTCCGATAATGGTAAAGGTCATAGGAATAAGCGCGCCGGCGCCAAGCCCCTGAAGCACACGAAAAATAATCAGTTGTTCCATACTCTGTGATATCCCACACAGCAAGGATCCCAATAAAAAAACAATTGTACCGCCGATAAACACAGGTTTGCGACCGAAGAGATCACTGATTTTTCCGAATATAGGCGTTGTAATGGCCATGGCCAGCAAATAGGCCGTAAAAATCCAGCTTAGCCACTGCACTCCCTGAAAATCGCCTACAATCGCAGGTCCTGCGGGACCCGTAACCGTTCCTTCAATCGCGGCTAGAAAAGTAGCCAACAATACCCCAGTTAAGATAAGCTTACGTTCTTTTTCTCCCGGTGACGTCAAGATTCCAAATCCTCTCTCATAACATCCAATTCTGCCATCCGTCCGTGTTCAGCAGCGAATACATGGCCACATCCTGAAAGCCCGCTTCCGTATGACGATATTGGCGAAGTATCCCCTCCTGCCTAAATCCAAGCGCGGTAAAAAGCCTTACCGCACGTGCATTATCCGGACGACATATTACTTCTATCCGATTAAGCCCCATACTTTCAAAACCAAACTTCAGTAGGAGCCTCAGCGCCTCTCTCATATACCCGCAACCCCAAAACTCAGGTAGTAATTCACAGCCCAGCTCCCCTCGATAAGCACCCTCAAGCTGCCAGTTATTATAAGCGCAGCTCCCGATTACGGTACCCTCAGGCAAGACGATACTAAAGCGGAGGCTGTCATTCTCCTGAGCCATTTGCAATAACCTGACTATCAGTTCCCGAGTCTCGGAAACCGATGACAGCATGGGCGCCCCCAGCCAATAGGAAACCTCAGGATTAGACCAACAGTGAAATAACGCTTCCGCATCATCCACAGATATAGCCCTAAGCAACAATCTCTGTCCAGTCAATACAGGTACATGCCCATCGCCCAAATCAATCCGCCCCCTTTCATAACCCATCCATTATACATTAAAAACAGCGCTTGTACCGGGCAGTAGAATCACTACCCACTACAAACGCTGTTATTTTAGGAAGCCTATTACTTCGTTGCTCCGGCAGCTTTCAAGGGCTTAAGTACGCCGGTGCTGAGTACCTGAAGTTTCGCCTGTATATCCTTAAACTCCTCAATACCAGTACGGGTAATACTGTAAGCATCATCGTGTGCAGTTAAGAAATTGCCTTGTGTCAGCCGCTCCAGCTCCTGCTTCACTTCCCGCTCTGCTACACGGTATCCCAGGTCCTCTAATTCAGGCTGCATATCCGTTACCGTCAGGTCTTTCTCATGGGCAAAATAAAGCATGTGAATTCCCATAAACAAATTCTGTATATCGGCGCGCATGTCTCACTCCTTCTGGCCAAGAGCCTTCAGTATCTTAATCATCATTACCCTTCGTCACTGGCCTGGAAACATATACTCAAGTTCAAAACCCCGCATCTATCGGTAACTAACTTATATTAACTCTGTTAACCCTTGACGTAGCTTGTAAGCTGTATTATGTTGTAAATTACAGTTAAGTTACTGAGTCAACTTACAGAAAGGTGATGCTTCATGTTTCAGGCTATGCCTTATGATAGTACACGCAGCGAGCGGTTTGAATCTGTTCTAACCCAGCTGGTGGCACTTATTCAAGATGAACCCAATTCTATAGCCAATCTGGCTAATGCTTCAGCCCTTCTTAAATACTCTTTACCGGACACGAATTGGGCCGGCTTCTATTTATATGATGGAAACGAGCTCGTGCTTGGACCGTTTCAAGGACTCCCTGCCTGTATTCGTATACCGCTGAACCGCGGTGTGTGTGGAACAGCCGCTTCTGAACGGCGCACGCTTGTGGTAGGAGATGTTCATGCATTCCCAGGACATATTGCTTGTGATGCCGCCTCCAACAGTGAGATTGTCGTTCCTTTGATCAAGGATGATCGCCTCTTGGGTGTACTGGATATCGACAGTCCGATTAAGCACCGTTTCGATGATGAGGAGCGCCGCTTCCTGGAGCGTTTTGCAGCCATTATTACGGAGGTTATTTAGCTAAAAGCTGCTTGGTGATTGGCGTAACTGCAGTGAATGTTTAGACATCCGCCCGCTGTTGTCCCCAGATTTATTTGCACTAATTCAAATCCTTAAAAGCTAAAAAACGAGCCAGTCTCCGGGTTATTGGAGAGTGGCTCGTTTTCATTTTTAATCCGTAGTGGGTTCTTTGGGCTGGTTTTGGAGAAATTGTTGAATGGTTCCGCTGAAACCAGCGGAGAGGACGGAATGATTGCGTAAAAGCGTTAGCGGTCGCCTTTGTCTTCGGATGTACACTGCTAAGTGTAATTCAAATACATCTGAAGACAACAAGCTACTTACGCAACGTTCCGTTCGCGTAGCGCCCCAGTTACCATTTTGTAATGGATTAGATTAGAACCGAACCGGGCTGATATTCCAAATTTCTGAAGCATATCGACTAATCGTATTATCACTGGAGAATTTACCGGAGTGACCTATATTAATAATCGACTTCTTCAGCCATTCCTTCTGATTCCGATAATCACGATCAATTTCGACATGTGTTTCGACATAGCTTGCAAAATCCTTCAACACAAAGTACTCATCATTGTTATCCAGCAGCGAATGGAAAATTTGATCGAACTCTTGAGTATGGCAGCAAATAGGCCCTGGCGAAACGAGCTGATCCAATACTTCCTTCAAGCGACTGTCCTCATTATAAATATCGCGGGCGTAATATCCACCGTATTGATAATAATCAAGTACCTGCTCGGCACGAAGGCCAAACAGAAACATATTATCATCACCGACCATTTCGTGCATTTCCACGTTAGCACCATCCATAGTCCCAATGGTAAGAGCACCGTTCATCATAAACTTCATATTCCCTGTACCGGAAGCTTCCTTGCTGGCGGTTGAGATTTGTTCACTGACATCTGCTGCCGGAATGATTTTCTCAGCCAACGAAACGGAATAATTCTCCAGAAAGAATATACGAACTTTACCTTTAACGTCCGGATCATTATTAACTACATCAGCAACGGTGTTGATCAGTTTGATCGTGCGTTTCGCCAAGTGATAACTAGGTGCTGCTTTTGCTCCGAAAATGAACGTACGCGGTACCATATCCATAGAAGGATTTGCTTTGATTTGATTATAAAGATGCATAATATGAAGAACATTAAGCAGCTGACGTTTGTACCCGTGGAGCCTTTTTACATGCACATCAAAGATCGAATCCGGGTCAACCTTCCCCCCGTGTTTGGTGCTAATAAATTCTGCCAACCGCAGTTTGTTTTGTCTTTTAATCCCTGCGACTTTTTCTTGGAAAGAGGAATCCTCACAGTATTTAATAAGGCCGATCATTTCCTGCGGATGCGTAATCCAGCGTGTACCAATAGCTTCATTGATCAAGTTGGTAAGCGGAGGATTCGCATGCAACAGCCAGCGGCGATGGGTAATCCCGTTCGTTTTGTTATTGAACCGATGCGGGTACAACTCATTGAACAGCTTCATCTCGCGTTTTTGCAAGATTTCGGTATGAAGGGCGGCCACGCCATTCACACTAAAGCTGCCTACAATAGCCAAATGGGCCATTCTGACCTGATCCCCATAGATAATTGCCATTTGTGAAATACGGTCCTGATCCCCGGGATAACGGTCCATCAGTTCACGGCAGAAGCGTGCATTGATCTCTTCAATAATCAGGTGAATACGCGGTAAAAGCTCCTTGACCATATTAACAGGCCATTTCTCTAACGCTTCACTTAGAATGGTGTGGTTCGTATACGAAACCATACGTGTCGTTATATCCCATGCTTCATCCCAGCTCACGCCTTTCAGATCCATCAGAATCCGCATAAGCTCCGGAATAACCAGTGTAGGATGAGTATCATTAATGTGTAGCCCAACCTTATCAGGAAGCGTGTCATAAGGAAGCCCCAGCTTATCAAAGGTACGGAGTATACTTTGCAGACCTGCGCTGCAGAGGAAATACTGCTGCTTCAGGCGGAGAAGTTTACCCTCGTACTGGGAATCATCCGGGTATAGGAACTCGGAGATCGACTCCACAGATCGTTTATACTCTAGGAACTTATGGTAGTCAGCACCACCCCGGGTACCAAACATCCTGCCCGGCTGGGTAATAGACTCAGCGCTCCAGTTACGAAGAGTATTCACATGCCTCCGATCCGCACCAATAACAGGTACATCGTAAGGTACTGCGCGGACAGCCTCATAGTCCTTATGTTCAAAAACTAATTGGCCATCCTTCTCATAGCTGTCGACATGTCCCCAAAACTTCACTTCCACCTGCTTGTCTTCACGACGTACTTCCCATACGTTGTCCTTCTGCAACCAGTAATCGGGTAGTTCAACCTGGTACCCGTCTACGATTTTCTGCTCAAACAAACCATATTTGTAACGTATTCCGGTGCCATGCCCTGCATATTGGAGTGAAGCCAGTGAATCCAGGAAACAGGCTGCCAGACGGCCAAGACCACCGTTCCCAAGGCCTGCATCAGCCTCTTCTTCCTCAATATCCTTAAGACAAAAGCCAAGGTCTGCCAAACCTTCGCGCACTACCTCCAGCACGCCCATATTCAGCAGGTTGTTACCGAGAAGCCTGCCGATCAGAAACTCCATTGAAAAATAGTAAACCTGCTTCCCCTTATCGGCCTTGAATCTTTGATTGGTTTCCACCCAATTTTTGCCGGCATTCTCGCGGATCATGTTGCCCAAAATATTGTAAATATCGGCATTGGAAGCTTCTTCGAGCGGTTTGCCCAGATTTCCGATGAGTTTCTCGCGGAATACTTGTTTGAAAGTTTCTTTATCGTTAAACAATAGCAGGTTCCTCCTCACAGAAGCTTTTAACTAAACGGCAGCGGCAATTAGCGGTTTATATTTTACTGCTTTTGGCGATGACGAATGGCCGTCTATGATCTCCAACAAGTATCCGATCTTTGCTGAGATGAACGTCTTTATCCATAATAACATTTTCAATTACAGCATTCTCATCAATTACACATTTTTGCATGATGACAGAGTTCGTGATTCTCGCTCCCTTTCGCACCTGCACTCCACGGAAAATCACGCTGTTCTCAACTTTCCCCGCGATGATACAGCCGTTCGCAATAAGCGAATTACTGACATCTGCGCTTTCTAGGTAACGAGTTGGCGCTTCGTATTTAATTTTGGTCTGCACCGGATTTTCTTTAAAAAGGCTGAAATAATTGTCCGGCTCCAAAAGCTCAAGACTATTCTTATAGTAGCTCTCCAGAGAGTTAATAACCGCATGATAGCCTTTGTACTCGTAGCCGGCAATTTTTAGATTATGCCGATTTTTTTGGATCACATCCCGGAAAAAGTAGCTTTCTCCGTGGGCAATGCTGTATTTAACCTTCTCTAGAAAAAGTGCTTTCTCCATAATAAACATATCCAGATACAGGTTATGATGATCCTTCTCATGATGGATACCTATTACATTATTATGTTCATCTACCTCAACACGCTGGCAAAGATCATGTTCAGGCTGAAGCTGATCCACTTTTTTGTAGACCACAGTAACATCGGCGCCTTTTTCCAAATGGTATTTATACATATCTTCGATATCCATTGTCGTGATATGCTGCGTGCCGGAGAAGACTACATATTTGGCAGATGCGCGTTTGAAAAAGTCCAGGTTATTATGGAAATGCTGTAAATCACCTAAAGAAGTATCCGTTGGATCATTCCAGTCCGGAGGCAAAATAAACAGCCCGCCATGCTTGCGGTTCATATCCCACGATTTACCGTCACCCAAGTGATCCATCAATGAGCGGTATTTACGGCGGACAAACAGCCCAACGCTCTCCAGATCGGCACGCATCATGTTGGAAAGAACAAAGTCAATCAACCGATAACGACTCGCAAAAGGCACGGCCGCACCGGAGCGGAAGTAGGTTAGTTCATTTAAATTATCCAATTCATGGTCCAAATTGATAACACCCATAAGTTGCTTCATCGGAATCCACCATCCTCTAATCGATTATATGGTTTTGGCTGCGATTGGTTTTTTCTTTTTGCTTTTCTTGTCAATAAGCAGGATATCATCTTCATTCTCCCGCTCAATGCCAATATCCATATTATCCTCGATTACTATATTTTCGCTGATGATGGCTTTGTGAATCCGTACGTTTTTTCCAATCTTAACTTTAGGCATGATGACCGAGTCCGTAATAACACTACCTTCACCCACCTCAACTCCATAAAAGAGGACCGAATGGTTAACCTCGCCGTGAACAATGCAGCCTTCATTAACAATGCAACTGGAAACCTTTGCACCCGGAGCTACGTATTGAGCCGGTTGGTTTGGATTTCGTGTGTAAATACGCCAGTTCGGATCGTTCAGGTTAAGCGGCGGATTGTCACAGAGCAAATCCATATTCGCCTCCCATAAGCTGTTCACTGTACCCACATCTCTCCAATATCCTTCAAATGGATAAGCGAAGAGGGAATTGTTATTTTCCACCATCATAGGAATAATATCTTTACCAAAATCATGGGATGACAGGGCATTCTCCCCATCCTCCAACAGGTATTTCCTTAATACATCCCATTTAAAAATATAAACGCCCATTGAGGCCAAAGTACTCTTCGGCTTAGAAGGCTTCTCATCAAATTCATAGATTTTGAGATCTTCATCCGTATTCAATATGCCAAAACGACTAGCTTCCTCCAGAGGAACATCGATGACAGAGATCGTGCAGTCTGCATTTCTTTCCTTATGGTATTGAAGCATTGCGTTATAGTCCATTTTGTAAATATGATCGCCTGAGAGTATAAGCACATGCTCAGGATCAAATTGATCGACAAATTTCAGATTACGATAAATTGCATCCGCAGTCCCGCGGTACCAACTGCTCCCATTCTCCCGTTCATGCGGCGGCAATACGAATACCCCGCCATTCTTCCGATTTAAGTCCCAGTCGTTTCCTACTCCAATATAAGAGTGAAGTACAAGGGGTTCATACTGGGTTAATACGCCAACCGTGTCAATTCCCGAATTCGTACAGTTGCTTAAGGGGAAATCAATAATTCGGTAGGTGCCTCCAAAATAAACGGCCGGCTTAGCCAGTGACTTCGTCAGTGACTTCAACCTTTTGCCTTGGCCTCCCGCTAATAACATGGCCACCATCTCTTTTTTCTTCATGGAAGAGCCTCCTTGACCTTTAAATAGTAAAGCGGCGAAAATTAGTTGAGTGAATGCAAATAGAGGTGAAAATTAAAGAAATGTGCTTAATTAGGAGCTTGGTAAGATTAAAGAACGGGGAAAACCACACAGAAAAGGAATTATCAGACTGGAGGGGGCTCTCCAAACCCTGATGTTATCCTTATTGTAATGTGTTCGCTAGCCGCCGTCAAAACCCTTTATCATATCCAAAAAACACCTCTATTTCTATTATAGTCCTTATTAATACACTTAACTTCTTATATTATGATTAACCAATATGATTAACCGTGAACGATGTTTTTTAATCAAATAACAAAAGATTTGGGCAATCTTCAGCAAACGTTCAACCCGTTATGTCATAATGTTGCTAACTACTTTTACAATGGAGGGACCTGGATTGAAAGCCGCTCAAGGTGTACGACTTTTATTGGTGGACGACGAGCCTCATATCTTGCAGTTCTTGGAAATCGGACTGGTCAACGAGGGATTTGAAGTACAGACTGCTTCCGATGGTTTATCAGCTATAGCAATAGCCGCCGACTTCAAACCGCATGTAGCGATTCTTGATGTTATGATGCCAGGTATGGACGGCTTTGAAGTATGCCGTTACCTCCAAGCCGAGGAAAGTGAAATTGCTGTTATCATGCTTACCGCCAAAGATGAGGTTGATGACCGTGTCAAAGGCTTGTCTATCGGTGCGGATGATTATATGGTCAAACCTTTTAGCTTTGACGAGCTTCTGGCCCGGATTCAGGCAAGGCTACGCAATCATTTCCCTGGTCTGCTCGGCGAGGTTCGCTGCGGCCCATTCAGAATAGACGGACGCCGAAAGGAAATCCGCCACAAAGATGAGATTTTGGAACTTTCACCTACAGAGTATGAACTGCTTCAGTACCTTATCATTAATCACGGCCTGGTTCTTAGTAAAGCCATGATATTAGACAAGGTATGGGGTTATGATTTTGGCGGAGAGGAGAATATCGTCGAAGTGTACATCCGCTCCCTCCGCGAGAAACTCGGAGATAAAGAACACCGAACCATCCGTACTCTTCGAGGCTCTGGTTATCGGGTGGATCTCATATGATTTCCCGTATCTCCCGCCTTATTCACCGTCTCGCAGCCCCCCGCTCCCTGAGGAAGCAGCTCCTTGCCATCTCGATCTTAATTCTGTCAGGATTGCTGCTGCTCATCGGGGTGCTGCAATATTTCCTGATGAGGGATTTCATCTATAGCAACAGAGCCGAGTCTATGGAAACTCAAATACGTTCTGTACCCCGTGAATTGTTTTTCAACTTTCTTAATTACACAAGTGACGGCTTACTAAATGGGGGCTTTGCAGGGGAAGAAATTACATCTCCGAATGGTAAAAACGTCGGTCCTAAGCTCCCGTCTGGTGGTTTGCGTTCTGATGGCAATAGACGCCCTCTCCTACTGGACGCCCATACGACAATTGCTATCTACAGTTCAGACGGTACCTTCAGGGATTTCCAGCAAGAAACATTGTCTGATTCGACTGCACCCAGGCTTTCCGATGCTGAATACAAGGATCTGCTGCTACATATAACAGAACGGGCAACCGGCAATTACAAACTCATAACTGCCGAAGACGGCAGTGAGCATTTGGCCGTATTCATGAGTCTGGGTCGACCGGGTGATGCCAAGCTGCTACTGCAAATGAGTATGGATACAGGTCCTTTAAGTGATGTAATCATGCAGCAACTGCTTATTTTTGCAGCTTTGTCATTGGTTGCTTTACTGGCCGGCCTCTTTATGTATCTGCCTGCGCTGAGAAAAACACTAATTCCTTTATCCAATATGGGGGAAACTGCTCATATCATTGATGCAGGCAACCTGGATGTACGATTTCCGGTTGAACAGGGACAGAATGAAATTGACAAACTGGCTCTCTCTTTTAATAGTATGTTGGAACGTCTGGAGATATCCTTCCACAATGAAAGGGAGGCTAAAGAGCAAATGCGTCGTTTTGCCGCCGATGCCTCCCATGAGCTGAGAACTCCTCTTACCTCCATTCATGGTTTCTTGGAGGTCCTACTCCGGGGAGCCGCTGATAACAAAGAACAACTATACAACTCGCTGCACAGCATGCATGGTGAATCGAAACGGATTAACAAGCTGGTGGAGGATCTACTGTTGCTGGCCCGCATGGACGGAGCTCCACAGCTGCAAGTTATGGATCTGCTGCTTGGAGAAGTCATTTCTGAGATGCAGCCACATCTCCTGGTGCTGGCCGGAAATCGAGAGGTTACCTTCGATATTTCTTACGGTATACGCGGTAGATACGATCCCGATAAGATAAAGCAGGTTATCCTTAATCTTTTTCACAATGCGGTTCAGCATACGGACCCCGAGAAGGGTACTATTGATATGGCTATGCATTACAGGAATGCTCATGTCGAGGTAACCATACGAGACAACGGTTCCGGTATCTCAGCCGAGCATCTTCCGCATATATTTGACAGATTTTACCGCAGCGATTCATCGCGCACACGCAAATACGGAGGATCGGGCCTAGGATTATCCATCACAAAATCTATCGTTGAGGCTCACGGCGGAGAGATAAAGGTAAGCAGCGAACCCGGGGCAGGTACATCCTTCACCATCACCCTTCCTTGTCTGAAGGATTAGCTACGGGGCTGTAATTAACGTTATAATAGTAAGTGAGAATGCTCCACAAAACTCAGTGTATGCTTTCGGAGTAGTTTTGTTATGACGTTAGTTCGTAAGAAGTAATGCTCCACAAAACTCAGTGTATGCTTTCGGAGTAGTTTTGTTATGACGTTAGTTCGTAAGAAGTAATGCTCCACAAAACTTTTAGGAGGTTGGGACATGTACGAAATCGCCGTAATTGGAGCGGGACCTGCTGGTGCAAGCGCAGCCCTGTTCGCCGCAAAGGCAGGTAAGAAGACGCTGCTTATCGACAATGACAAGGGAATGACCCGCAGAGGATGGTACGAGAACTACTACGGTATTGCTGAAATCGGGGGCCCCGACCTGGTCGAAACCGGACATAAGCAAGCTGTAAAGTTTGGTGCAGAGCTTGTTGCAGAACAGGCCGTTAATCTTGTACCAAGCGGAGCCAGCTTTATGATTGAAAGTGAAAGTGGAATAACCTATG
The DNA here is from genome assembly GCF_030812855.1 of Paenibacillus wynnii. GTDB lineage: Bacteria > Bacillota > Bacilli > Paenibacillales > Paenibacillaceae > Paenibacillus_AQ > Paenibacillus_AQ wynnii_A. Next base: position 42,150 of record NZ_JAUSTK010000019.1, on the reverse strand, counting down.
AAGCGAAACATGTCATTCTGGCCACTGGCGTTCTAACGGATCTGGCTGCTAAAGCTGGCATAGAAACAAAGGATGGCACAGAGCCGAGAATTAAAACGGTAATAGCTGTTAACGCCGAAGGCAAAACAAATATTTCAGGCATTTGGGCCGCGGGAACCGTTGCTGGAGTTAGCGTCCATGCGATCATTACTGCAGGTGACGGAGCGAAGGTTGCTATTAATGTAATTAGCGAATTGAACGGCGCACGATACGTCGATCATGATGTTTTGAAATCCTAATATCCTCACGATCCGGAAGATGGACATTTAAAGTCTATTTTCCGGATTTTTTCGTCACATGAAGACATTGGAGAGTGTTGGGAGCTACGTTTCAGCGTTTAAGTGTACTTTATACAACTAAAACATCCAACATACCCGAACCGCTCACTATAGTTGCACTTTCTACACTTATATCTACATTATTCGGCAATAATGCCTCTTTTGCGAGATTTTAGTTGCACTTAATACAATTAAAGCTCTGCGAGGTCCAATTTTGGCCCGAATAGATGTATAAAGTGCAACTAACCAGGTCAGACCCGAGCCTAGTTTCCGCCTAAGTTGCTTCATACCACGAATCCAAAGCTACTTTTACTCTTCATTCCGCCTAAGTAACCTCATCCTTTCATGCATCATGAGGAATCCATCCGAATAAAGGGGTGGCTATAGAAGTGGGGGACGAGTAGATGTTTGTTAGCTAGCATATAAAAAAAACTGTCAAAAATGGTAAGGTAATTCACCTCCATTTTTGGACAGTTTGGTTTCCTGTTTTTTTGCATAATATTTAAGTTGAGGCTTGGGTCTCGTGTTTGGGTTTAATGGTTGAGGCTTCTGTTAATAGGGTCATTATTTATTAGCGCTTACCCACTGCTGATCTTGTACTGTCTGCGGCTTCCCTCCATAAACCTCCTGAACAATGTAGAGCGGACGCCCCTTGGTCTCATCATAAATTCGGCCGACATACTCACCGAGAATGCCCAGCATAATTAGTACGAAGCCGTTAAAGGTAAGGGTAATTCCGATCATTGAAGCCCAGCCCTTGACTACAGATTCCGTGAAAATAACCAAATACATAACATACACAAGGTACAGAAAACCCGAGGCCGATAATAATGCCCCCAAATATCCGGCAAGCTTCAACGGTTTATACGAAAAGGATGTGATTCCATCCAGTGACAGCTTAATCATCCGCTTCAGTGGATATTTGGTTTCTCCCGCCAGACGTTCATCCCGCTCATACTCAATAGCCTTCTGACGGAAGCCCACCCAACTGACGAGTCCCCGTACAAAACGATTTTTTTCCGGCAGACGCTTTAATTGATCGCATACCTTTCGGTCAATAAGTCGAAAATCGCCGGTATCCACCGGTATGGAGATGTCTGTCGAATACCGGAGCACTCTATAAAACAGGCTGGCTGTCCATTTTTTGAAAAGGGACTCTCCGTTGCGCTTCACGCGTTTGGCATAGACGACTTCGTAGCCTTTTTTCCATTCTTTAATCATGTCGAGGATCAGTTCAGGCGGGTCCTGTAAATCAGCGTCAATAATGACAACCGCATCACCCAATGCATAATCCATACCGGCTGTAATGGCAATCTGGTGCCCGAAATTACGGGACAGGTCGATTAGGCTGACGCTCTCATCCCAAAAGCTGTATTCCTCTATCATTTGTGCGCAGTTGTCGGTGCTGCCGTCATTTACGAAAAGAAGCTCGTAAGCCTCGCCCGTCATTCCCATTACTTTCTTAATTCTACGGTACGTTTCTTGTATGACCGCCTCTTCATTAAACATGGGTATAATAATGGAATAGCGCACTTTGGTACTCATCCAGCAGCTCCTCCTTAAATTGGTGAAGCACGCTGAGTTAGGTATGCTCAAGAGACGCGCTTCAGGTTGATAAATCTCATTTTATTTCAGTGTTACCTCATACAAAGTGCCGCTGCTGTTAGCTGTTCCTGTTGTTCCTGTTGTTCCTGTTGTTCCTGTTCCCTGCCAATCAGCTGCCGGAATCTCTGTTCCATTCTCGGTAATCCATGTTGTCAGCTCAGAATTCCCACCGCGGCCGCCGCCCATCCCACCGCTGGATACAAGGAAGTATTTCACTTTTCCACTTTCCACTAGAGCCTTAAGCGTGTCTGCGGTATATACCGTATCTGACGCAGAGAATCCGTTCAAAATCACAACTTTCGCACCTTCGTCCACGATATAAGGAGCTGCTGTATTATAGTCCATAACGGCGAACAAGTATTTTTCACTGGTGTTGTGACTCTGTAAATAGGTTAGCAATGATTTGTTGACCCCTTCACTTCTGCCCATACCACCCGGGAAGCTGCTTGTTCCAATATTGGTTCCGCCCGGCATCATTCCGGCATTCCCTATCTGGCTTAGCATCTGAGCATTGGGTTGGAATCCACCCATTTCATTTCCGCCCGTGGGCCCCGCCGCCGGTAACATACTGTTCTGGCCATAAGTAATTGGTGTCAGTGCCCAATACATCGGCCCAATCAGCAATACCAATAAACCGGCTAATCCTGCCGCATATGCAAATGGTTTTTCTTTTCCCTTAAAAGCTGCCAGCAGCAGGGCAATCAACGCTCCTCCGATCAGAATACCGATGGACCAGCCGCTCCCGATTGTACTGTCATACGGATGGATGATGTACCATTGAACCGCTGTTGTTATCAGCGTTGCAGCAGGCAATAGCCAAGATAGCCAACCTGAACGTTCTCGGTACAGACTCCACAGCTCAGTCCAGCCTGCACCCGCCAGTGCGGCAATCGGGGGTGCCATCATGATCAGATAATATTGGTGAAAGAAGCCCGCGATGCTGAAGAACCCCATAATCGGCACCAGCCATGCCAGCCAAAACAATGCTTCTTTATGCTTTTGGGTAAAGTTAGTACGGCGCAAGCTTGCGAACAGTCCGATGCAGGCGAAGGCTACAAATGGAAGCAGCCAACTGGCCTGCCCCGACAGTTCCGACTGGAATAGACGCAGCGGACTCGCTGTTCCTGTATTAAACATTCCCCCACCTGAACCTGCACCTGCACCGCCGCGGTTTCCGAATCCGCCTCCGTTATCACCAGGTAGGGGGCGCCCTCCGTCGGTACCGTTACCTGCAGCTCCTGTCTGACCGCCGGGAACTAAAGTTCCGCCCTGTCCTGCAGCTGCTCCTTGACCTCCTGTTCCGTCCATTCCAGGCATCTGCCCGTTGAAATTCGGCATCTCTCCATTGCCATTTATCCCCGGCATTCCGCCTCCGTTCCCGCCTCTTCCCTGATCCCCTGTTAAACGGGATACTCCGTTATATCCAAAGGCTAGATTCAGTACAGAGTTGGTTCCGCTGCTCCCGATATAAGGACGTTTGCTGGCAGGAATCGAATCCACGATAACCGCCCAAGATATAGATACTGCGAGCAATACAGCCGTGGATGCGGCTAATACACCTGTTTTCCTCTTCCAATTCACCTTCGCTGCCAGTATATAAAAGAGGTAAAAGGCCGGCAGAACCATATAGGCCTGCAGCATTTTCTCATTAAAGCCGACCCCAATCAGCGCAAACGCAGCCAAAAGGCTGCCTATTTTATTACTCTTAGTTCCCTTAAATAGGAACCACGCGGCCAGCAGGAGGGTAAATACGAGCATGGCATCAATGTTGTTCGTACGACTGACCGCAGCAGCCACCGGTGTGGTTGCCATTGCCAAGGCGGCTAATCGTGCTGACATCCTGCCGAAGGTAGGCTTCACCAGCAGATATACCAGTAGTACAGATCCAACCCCACCCAAGACCTGCGGCAAAATTACACTCCAGCCATGCAATCCGAAAATCAGAGCACTAAACGTCTGGATCCAGAAGGTTACTGGTGGCTTGTCAACCGTTACCGAACCGGCGGAATCCAGGGATACAAAAAAGAAATTATGAAAGCTTTGCAGCATGCTCCCCACTGCGGTGGTGTAGTATGTATTCGCATATTGATCATTCCAGATTCCATAGCCGTACAGAAAAGCTGCAAGCACCAGAATGCCTAACAGAACAACATCCGAACCCATTCTTTTGATAAACTTCATATCTCCACTCCTTATCTAATATAACTTTATAACTAGGGCCGCCCTTATATCCGGTTCAACCTTTCCGTAGATAAATTATTGCATCCCTACCTTAACTCTCAATGAATATAGGCTGAATGTTTGCTGAACGTCCTTTAGGGGACAATCCAGCGTCACCTGAACGCAAAAAAGCCCCCAAGAGGGGGCCTAGCCTTGCTTATTCTGCATGCTATAAGTGCGATTATGGCTTTTCTGCTCTACCTAGAGCAACGAGTTTATTCACTGTATTCCAATTGCGGCTTGTAGCTGGCATGCCTAGCAGTTTATCCATTGGAACTTTAAAAAGCGCCGACTGACTTACACTGACCTCATAGAACACGTACATTTCTTTGCCGACAAACCTTAACTTATCCGGCCATTCCACGTAGGGTTGCAGCTTTTCAAGCGCCTCAGAAGAGGGTTCAGAGGTTAAGAACGAGACATAAAGCCTTTTATAGTCCTCTTGCTCGGAGAGATCAAAAGGGTTGTTCTCTATCACCTGCTCCAGTTCCTCCAGCGTTCGAAGAATAACGGAAACCTGAAATCCGTATACCTCTTTGATCCGCAGCTCAATCAACCCGCCAAGCAGCTCAATCTCATGATTGTTGCTCTCAAAAATAACATTGCCACTCTGAATGTAGGTCCGGACATTATCTAATTCGAGAGACTGGAACAGCAACTTTAAATCCTGCATTTTGATAATCTTGTTACCGCCGACATTAATGCCGCGCAAGAGCGCAATATAGGTAGTCAAAAGTCACCGCCTCTCCTTCTTCTTAGTTCATTCTCTAACCGACAGCGTCTTCAGACGTTTTCGAATTTCCGTAAGAAGCTGCTCTTTTTCCGTGTGGGGAAGCCATTCTACCAATCGTGCTGCCGCTACCGGTAGTACCCATTGATCTATATCTGCATAGGATTGACCTGATAACCTGAGATACTCGCGGATGTATCCCTTCGTTAATCTCTTCCTAATGAATCCTATCATTAATTTGACTGGTAGAGGGGCTTGTTGAGGTATAGCTCCTATACTGAACATAATCACCGACCGTGCAGCGTCACCATTAGGATCTCCGGCTAATCCAGTCATCCAATCAATAATCCATGCTTCTTGATCCAAAAGAACGTTATCCGGATGAAAGTCTCCGTGGCATAACTTGTGATTCTCCGGGAGGTTCTCCAAATAGGACAAAATAGCCGATTTTTCACCTATATCAAGCATCGGTGCCTCTTTAATACATCTGCTTAACATTTCCTTTTGATGCCCTATCTCTTCCGTAGCGTCAAGCTTATGCAGGCTATAGTGCAGCTCTGCCATCATTTTGGCGTATTGGCTGACTCTCCAAGGATTCTTGCTAATCATCTTCAGTAGCGAAGGGCCCTGAATCTGTTCAAATACAATACCTTTTCGATCATCAATGGATATGAGTTCAAAAGGCTTCGGGCTACGTATACCCTGCGTATACACGAACTGACTGATTTTGAACTCACGGAGTATATTCTGTTCTGGAATGTTCTCCCGGTATAGCTTCACAATCGTCTGATTGGTGTGCTGCAGTATCTCTGCTGTCCTTCCTTCTCCTATAAGCTCCACCTTCACTTGGATCCCCCTATTTAATCCAGACTTATACGGGTAAAGTGTTCTACTACTGGAAAGGGGCTGTAATAATGATGCAATAGGCCTTTCCATTCCTGATATTGAGTGGATTCTCTGAACCCTACAGTGTGGTCCTCCAAATTGCGCCACTTTACTAAGAGGAGATACTTATGATCATCCTCTAGACATTTTTGCAGCTCATGCCCCAAATAACCTTCAATAGAAGAAATTAGAATAGATGCCTCTTTAAAACTATGCTCGAACTCGTTTGTTAAGCCTGATTTTACCTGCAGCATCGCAACTTCCAAGACCATACCCATCCTCCTCTGAATTCTCTTAGATCCTTAATGCACCCCGGAAATATTCATGATATAAATTAATAATCACAATAAGTATCGCTAGAGATTCGTTCACAGTACCCACTTCCAAAGAGTGATTGGCATCATCTATTCTATACACTTTGATATTATTGACAGTGCTAATCTCAAAGGAATGCTGCTCCGTAAACAACTGATCAATGCTGCCGTAGATCACACTCCCTGCACTTTGCTGAATAAAGGGTATCGTTTCTTGCAGCGGAGTTAAATACAAATGTGATGTCTTCTTCTGTATTTCCAACTCCTCAGCGATTCTTCCGGCAATGACCGTCCCCATACTTTTGCTAATAAACAAAAACTTCTCGTATACAGGTAGCGAGGTAATAGCGGCTTTACATTCATCAACAACAATATTCATTTGTTCACGTTGCAGATCTACCCTCGCACTTTGATAACCATACTCCAGTAACAGAATGTCGCAGTTATACTCCTTCGCTACCTTAGCCGCATACTCCAGCAGTGGCCGTTCCGCCGAATAGTTTTTCCCGGGAAAAACAACAGCCAACGCCTTGGAGCCTTGCGTAATATGTGTATGTCTGACTTCTCTCCCCCAATATGAAGGCATAAGAATATGATTTACGCTCATAGGCCATTCTCTCCTCAAACAACAAGATACGGATGTTTTCCATGCCTTTATTATAGCTATTCTATGTAACGTTTGGAAATATTACTAAGGCTTAAGATGATTTTTGCTTTCGATTCCCTTTTTTTCTAATGACTAGCTCGGCCCCAATCCATAATATTAGCGGGATAATTACCTGAAACGGAAGTGCATAATATCTATAGGTTTCAAAGGCAAAATGCTGCATTTCAAAAATATCTTTAAATATAAAATCTGACATATAGACCATGATAAGCCCCATTTGAAGCACAACTGATCGGTAACTTTTTAAATTAAAAACTTTAGACATTCCTGTGCTGGCTACATATAAACATATGCTGACTTTAATAAATAGAGAGGTACAAAAAACAATAGCAGACGACCCCTCAATTCTCGTTAAAAAGTCGCCCACATTTATTCTGCTGACAGCCACATAGGATGGAAAGTAAAGGCTTGTTAGTGCGTTAGGGCCAAGTACCAGCAGGTTTCGCACAGAAATAAATGTAATCAATGCGCCCGCGATCAACAAGCCGCTTAGAAGTATCTTATAGCCCGATCCCTTTTCAGGAAGAGCCCGAAATGTACCCAGAAACAATACCGTTTCGGCAAAGGGAAAAGTAAAAGCACCAAAGGTATCATTTAAGATAGGTACCCAGCCCGGGTCTAATACAGGTCTCAAAAAATCAAAGTTGAACAAGGGGAGGGCTAAGATTTGAACGATTATGATCACGAAGATACTGAACACGAGTAGAAGTCTAGCCGTTCGCCCCATCACTTCAATTCCTGCTTTAACAGCCGAGATGCCGAGCAGACCCACAAAAAGCATAGGAACAATCATGGGTGTTTCTGTCAATGCAACCGTTCTACAGAATTCCCCGAAATTTCGCAGAACCAGCGATCCAAGATGCAATGCATACCATATATACAAACAGGAAAGTATTTTACCTCCGATTTTCCCAAACACGGCGACTAGAATGTCAAAAAGATCTTTGCCCGGAAAAAGAACACTCAATCGAGCATAGATCATAAGAAAGGGTACAACCAGCCCCAAGGCGAGAAGTAGCGCAATCCAACTGCTGCCGCCTGACTTCCCTGTTACCCCCATAATTAGTGAGCTTCCAAATACAAACAGGATGATCATACTGATATAATTCCCTGCGGGTACAATCTCTTTATTCATACTTTAACCCCCGTTCAAACCTCTATTTTCTAGAAAATTTTCCCCACCCATTGTACAATCCACGGTGAAGGGCTGGGAATCTGCCAATCCATGGCCAAGGCAACTGCTATCGAGAAAGATAATAGACATAACGCAGAGGTTACATAAAAATCACGTTTCAAACCCTGCTTCAGCAATCCATAGGGATCAATCCACACGATACCCACATATAGAAGTACAATCAAAATGCTCATATTTAATCACCCGACTTTATAGATCTTGTCGTTTTGGCACTGGTCTCAATAATCACTTTAGGTTCAACCACAACCTGCAGTTCAGGAAAGATCTTGTCCCAATCTTTCTCCATATTATTCCATTTCTTCGGCATATTCATATGAACATTCGCTCCAAATCCAAAAATATCTGACTTATATTTCTTCTGAACTTTATGAATTACGGCAAGCATGTTATTCTGCATCTGCTGCTCTGCAAGCTCCTCAATCTCTTTCTTCTTTTCAAAATCAGGGAATCCATTCGGTGTCATCACTTCATCCAACCCGGTTTTCGTTTCAGTGCTGATCTGTATTTTCAGTTTTCCGTTAACCCATACTGGCTTTATTTTTGTTTTATTAGAGAAAATCTCAAGGGAGTAAGCAGGTTTTCCTTTCTTATCATTAACCGGCAGTATCCCCCCTTTGATCTTATTGTTGACGAAAAGCATATATTTAGTTTCTTCCCCGATGAGTGTTCCAACCATTTTATCTTTTTCAAAAATAGCACACCCGCTGATTCGCTCCGTTTTTCTATTATCTCTCTCATTGATATAGACTAGCGGCGCTATAGAATGCTGTCCCGGAGATTCCAGCTTGTCAAAAAAATCCCAAATGTCTGAAACAGGAGCTGTACTCACATACTTCTCATGTTGCATCATTTCATCAAGCTCAAAAGACAGAATCGTATTCTTTGTTTTGTTCAAGTTTAGAATATCCCTGGCTCTCTTCTCTTTGGTAATAAACATATGTACATCTGAACGGGTCTCCGTATCTCTGCTGTACCAATCAATAACTCTTAATACCCCCTCCTTGGCCACCTCTTCACTAATAATAATAATCTTGGCATGGCTCCAGAACAGCTTGTTTCCTGTCATAGTGATCATACTCCGGACAATATCAAACATCGTATCCCCCGCAAGAGAGCTAATGGTGGAGCTGGCCTGATTATCACCACCCCCTCCCCCCCCTGAGGTATCAATCGTCTCAGCGGTCAACAATATTTTGCCACTGGATTGTTCCTTATCGATGGCTACACCGGCTACAATTGATATTTCCTCGACCTCCGTGTAATTCCAGCAGCCCGAGATGCTGAGAAGAATCAACACAGAAAGTATTGCGGACAACAATCTCTTCACTTGAGTCATGGCCTGTTCCCAGGCTTTCTCTTTCGATTGCGTGCCCCGACAATTACCGGATGAAGATACAGATGCCACCACGGGGCTCTGAACACGGAATCCTTAATATCTTGAGGTTTGATAGAGCCCACTTTGAGCATGTATGAAACTCCAAAGGAACGAAGGCTCATTAAGTGAATAACTATAGCGAGCAAACCCAAAAAATATCCATATAAACCCATCAAGAAAGCGGATAGCAACAAAAACAATCTGATCACCAACAACGGCCCCGTAAGTCGAGGGTTAAGCAGTGATGTTATGCCTGTTACGCCAACAACAATAACCATGGGGGCGCTGACGATGCGGGCATCTACCGCAGCCTGTCCAAGCACCAGCGCCCCCACGATGCTTACGGCCTGCCCAATAGCGGCTGGTATTCGGGCCCCTGCTTCGCGCAGGATCTCAAATACAGTTAGCATTAGTATCGCCTCGACAATGGTGGGGAAGGGGACCGCCTTTCTCGCATTGGCAATACTGAGCAGCAACATGGTAGGCAGCATTTCCTGACTAAAGGATACCAATGCTAAATACAGGGCAGGGATACTAATGGACAGAAAAGCCCCCATTACCCTTAGCATTCGGTTAGCTGAAGCAAAATAAAAATTAAAATAATAATCCTCACTTGTCTGAAAATTCTCTACAAATAAAAACGGTAGTGTTAGTGCGAATGGGCTGCCTTCTACCAGCAAAGCTATTCTACCCTCCATCATTTTACCGACCACAGAATCCGGGCGTTCCGTGCTCCCAATCATTTCAAATGGCGAATATGGCTCATCTCTGAGTAACTCCGCAAGATAACCCGAATCCGCAATATGATCCACTTTAACTTGTTCAAGCCGCTTTTGCAGCTCCTGTAGAATATCTGGTGAAGCCAGATTTTCCAGATATACTAGGCATGTCTGTGTTTTGGAACGTGTGCCTATCTCCGTAAAAATAATTTTTAAGTCGGAACTCTGAATTCTTCTCCTAATGAGTGACAAATTAACGGGCAAAGACTCTGTAAAACCCTCACGAGGTGCCCTGACCCCTTTTTCTGTGGAGGGCTCTGAAATGGCACGAGTCTCCCAGCCCTGTACATTAAGACTTAGACCTTCGGAACTTCCATCTACGAATAAGACTGAAAACCCAGCTATAATGGCACTAACTAAATCATCCGGCTGCTTAAAAAGTGTTACTTCACTAATATTTACAATCTGGGTCTGTATTTTATCTATAAGCCCTTCAGCAGGCAAGTCCTCAATATCACCGAAGTCAAAGCTCATAAGCGGCCTTATAATAGCTTCCTGAATAAGATTCCGGTCTGCCATACCGTCAATATAGATCAAGCCACAACGAATTTCCTTACTGTACGCATTGTTAATCATTCTTGTTCTGAGCGTTCCATCATCGGCAAATATTCTGCGAAATAAGGCTAGATTCTCATCCAATGAGGCACTAAGCGATAGAGACGATAATGTCTTACTTGAAGAAGACTTTTCTTGATTATTGTCCGTTTCTTGCACAGACATAGGGTCTCACTCCCGCCGCAATAGAATTTGTTAAATTATCCCCACAGACGTTCACTCCTATGCATCTTTGTTATCTCAAGAAGAAACGGCTTTGCCGTCCTTAATGGGAGCCTATGCTTCCGAAGCAGCGATACTCCGTATCGCTTTCAGGTATCCGTTTCTCGTAGAAATATAAGCAAAGTGTGCTGAAAACATATACTTTCTTATATTTCAAAAAAAAGAAGCCGCAACCTGCGGCCTCTGTCCACTCTGTTATAATTGGGTTACTACTACTAGGTAAAGGAGTTCTCGCAATGACACCGTTCACGGAAAAAGTTATCCGCATTATTCAATCTATTCCAGAAGGAAAAGTTATGACCTATGGAAGCATCGCCTTCGCTGCAGGCAGTCCGCGCGGAGCACGACAGGTCGTTCGAATCCTTCACTCTATGAGCCGTAAGTATAATTTGCCGTGGCACCGAGTGGTTAACGCTAAGGGGATGATCTCCCTCACTGAAGACGAGTCCAACTCCATGCAGAAGCTTCAGCTCCTGGGAGAGGGCGTTATTTTTGATGAGAAACACGCGATTGACCTTACGAGATTCCAATTCTTCCCCGATCTGACAGACTAGCTTTTCTTCCCGCGCGCATTTAGAAAACTATAGAGCGTAGCGTAAATAACAAGCAGAACAAAAGTGATGAACAGGCTGAAAAATACAGACTGCCGATTTAGACTGTCGACCATAAGCTTGTAGAGCTGATGCCGATCCGTTAGTATATCCCAGCTATTAAGACGGTATACCCTGCCAAGCAGAACGCCATAGCCGCCCAGAGCGCAGGCTGCCAGAACAAATACCCAGGATAAGAGCAAGCTGGTTTTGCGGTAAATGACAGACTGAATTTGATATAACGAGAAGAAACCAGTCATCCAAGCACTCCAGGTAAATAACAACAGCATGGTAAGGTCATACCAATAGCGGCTTAGTACTTCGCCCTCGACTATGTACCTCTTGTTCCTTATCGTTAGATGCAAGAGATCGGTCATGATGTACGGGGCGTTCGGAAAAAACAACAACCATGCCGCACAAAGAGGAAGCAGGAGAAACCCTCCTCTTTTCCATTTGTCCAATTGGTAAACAGTCATCGAGAACATAAAAGGAATCCACGCTAGAAACAAATTCCAGATCAGAAAAGCATAATACGTATCAGTACGCAACGAGATTACACGATACACGGCAAGTGTTGCCAACGACAGAGCGGCCAAAAGCATAAATACTTTTGGATAATTTAATTCCTTCATCGGTTTAAGTTCTCCTCCGCAACAAAGTTACATGTATTAGCTACAATTGTACAAATAGGCAGAGCAGACGTCTATATGAATTATAAAAGCCCGGACACTGGGAGTGCCCGGGCTTCATTTGATTTCTTAAATTCCGCCGCGGAGCTCAGGCATTACCCCGGCCTTTGCGCGTCCTTTGAAGGAACGTTGGCTTAATACTTCATCCATACCTGAGAGGGCGCTACATTCTCTGAAGGCAGAATGTCTGCAGCCTGCACATTTACTCTTATCGACAACGCGCAGCGCATCATTGATAGCTTCACCGGTATGCTCGTAGAAATGTTCTGCACCGATGCTTTCATACAATCCCGTCTTTCTCAGCAGACTGAGCGGTTGCGGTTGAATACTCGATATCATCAGTTTTCCCCCGTTGGCCTGCAGCTGCTTCACCAGTCCAGCCAAATTAGCCTCTCCGGTGGTGTCCATGAATGGGACCTTTGCCATGCGCAATAAAATAACAGTAGATTCATCCGGACCTGAACCGGGCATCGTATCGTCGAATTTATAAGCAGCCCCGAAAAATAGCGGTCCCTCTACATTGTAAATCCCAATCTGCGGGCAGTCATGATTATCTGTAACCATGTGCGCTGCTACCTTAACTGAAGACGGATCAGGAAGTACCTTGGAGACCAAGTGAACCTCGCCCATCCGTTTTACAAAAAGAATTACGGCAAGAACAAGTCCCACCTCAACCGCAAGTGTCAGGTCAGCAAACACCGTCAATAGAAAAGTGATGAGCAGAACCAATGAATCACCGGTTTTGGTCTTTAGCAGATGAAGGAACTCCCTACGCTCGCTCATATTCCAGGCGACAACCATTAGGATAGGTGCCATAGCAGCGAGCGGTATAGCTGAAGCATACGGAGCAAACAGCAGAAGAATAAGAAACACAACGACTCCGTGAATTACCCCCGATATAGGTGAGGTTGCCCCGTTCTTAATATTGGTAGCTGTTCTGGCAATAGCCCCGGTTGCCGGAATCCCGCCGAACAGCGGAGCGATAATATTGGCGACCCCCTGACCGATTAGCTCATGGTTACTGTTATGACGTTCTCCGGTCATGCCGTCTGCCACGACGGCCGACAACAGCGATTCAATCGCACCCAGCATGGCGATTAGGAATGCAGGGCGGATCAGAGAAACGATGCGGTCCCATGTGATCACTGGAAAGTGAAAACTCGGAAGCGTATTAGGAATAGCTCCATATGCAGAACCGATGGTAGTCACCTTGCCGCTGAAGAACAGTGCTGCAAGTACCGTAGCGATTAAAAGACCGATTAGGGATCCCGGCACCCTTGGCGCAAATCGAATGGTCAGCATCACAACAATGAGGCAAATTGCAGCCGTCAGAATGCTATAGACGTTAATTGTGGAGATATGGAGACCAATCTCCCTCATATTATCCACGAATTTCTCGTGCCGCGTCATATCACGCAGACCCAAGAAATTCGCAATTTGTCCGCTGAATATGATAACGGCAATGCCTGCGGTAAAGCCTATCGTCAGCGGCTTGGGGATAAACTTGATCAGAACTCCAAGCTTCAAGAATCCCATGATGACCAGAAACACTCCTGCCATCATTCCTGCAATCAGCAGGTTCTCATATCCATACTGCATTCCTATAGCGAATAAAATGGGGATAAATGCACCTGTAGGTCCGCCAATTTGAAATTTGGATCCACCGAACAGTGAAATTAGAATACCCGCAACAATGGTTGTATAAATTCCGTACTCCGGCTTCACGCCTGAAGCAATAGCAAATGCCATCCCTAACGGGATGGCAATAACACCGACGATTGTCCCTGATATCATATCCTTACGTAAAGAAGAAAGAGTATAGCCTTGAAAACGGCCCCAGCCTGTCATGATCTAACCTTCTTTTCTCTAAATATCTGATTATTTGAATATAATGTAAACATTACTCCTGCACGACGCTATTGTCAACGTCCAAATAAGGCTTAATATATCCAAATTTCACTCGCTACGTATGCCTTCCAGCAAGGAAATAGTATTCACAAGATGATTATCGAATATTTGCTTAGTTACGGCCAAAAGGTCCTTAATTAAGGGATCTCGAAGGGAATAGATGACTGAGGTTCCATCCTTGACGCTGGCTACCACATTTTTGGCCCGCAGCACAGCCAGTTGCTGAGATACAGCAGAGCCCTCAGATCCTAAAATAGCCTGAAGTTCATTTACATTCTTCTCACCTTCGCTTAGCAGTTCCAATATACGAATACGCATTGGATGCGCCAACGCCTTGAAAAATTCGGTCTTAAATTGCTGAATATCGCTGTTCATGACTTGAGCTCCTTATAGCTTTACTTCTGAATCGACTATTATCATATCATATATCCGGAGCTCAGCCGTCTTAACCTCTACAAAACTACCAAGAGCCATAGGTTCACCCAGACACTCGAACATAATTAAGCTGTCACCTACCTGAAGAAATGCCGATCCGTCCTCCTCAATGTTCTCCAGCCTGCCGGTAAAAGTAACATGATCCTTATCCAGCGTCAGACTGTATTCAGCTGCTGCCGGCAATATATCAATCCATCTCATTAAAAGCTGATTAATCTCGAACTCTACCTCATAGTTATGGCCCAGCGAAATTGCTGCTCCGCACCATATGCCTTTGCCCTCCCCGTAGGGTGAAGTGAAGAGGACCTCGTCTTTTCTTAATCCGCGCCCGGTAATTGTTATTATCATCATAAGCTCCATCTATAATATTGTAGTTGTGTTAATTATACATGAGGATTGTAATGGCCGTTCAAGTATAATTCCGTGTGGCAGCGTTTAAATAGGCAACGGCCTTGAGGAATGCCGATGAACAGCTATAGATACCCTAAAGTTTGGATGTGTAAACGTGTGAGTTTCCCACTAGTAAATAACAAAGCGCTCAGGCAATTAGATGCCTGAGCGCTTGTTATTTAAGTTCATTGAAGTTGTTAATTATACTAGATTGCCGCTATAGACCTTAACATCTAACGGTGCAGCCAGGAAGGTTCCCGCTTTTGCCGCAAACGCTGTAAAGTGTGCACTTGCATTATGTTCGGAGACAGCCTCTGAATCACGCCAGGTCTCCACCATAATAAAGTCATTCTCATGCTCTGTATGTCTGTACAATTCATAGGATTGATTGCCTTCTTCAGCCACCGAAGCAGCAATCAATGGTTTAATTTCCTCCAGAAATTGAGCCTGACGCTCTGGAAGCACATGAAAAACAGCATGGATAATGATCATTATTTCTTCAACCTCCTCTTATTTCCAATCAGTGATCTTGTCAATTGGAAGGCGTACAGATGCGTAGCCTTCTTCCGCTGCTTTGCCGATGGAAATAAGCATTACAGGGATGTAACGTTCCTTGTCCAAGCCGTAAGCTTCAGCGATCCGGTCCTTTTCATATCCGCCAATCGGGTTGGTGTCATAGCCGTGAGCACGGGCTGCCAGCATAAGCTGCATAGAAACGAGGCCGGCATCAATCAGAACGGTATCTTTATTCACATCGGCAGGTAATGTTGAGAAATGACCAGCCAATGCGGTAAGCTGTCTTTCCTTCACATCAGCAGGCATTAATCCACGTTCAACAGCAGCGCCATAGATTTCTTCAGCATAATCGAAGTTGTTCAAATCTCCAAATACAGCAATGACCGCAGAGGACGTCTCTACCTGAACCTGATTGAACTTGGCTAATGGAGCCAGCTTCGACTTTCCTTCCGCACTTTCAATAACAATAAAACGCCACGGCTGCATGTTCACCGATGAAGGGGCGAGTGTAGCTTCCGTAAGTATTTCGGTCATCTCTTCCTTACTGATTTTAACAGATGGATCATATTTACGAATGGAGCGGCGACCTGTAATTATGCTGGTAAAGTCATTGGTTTGTGTAGCGTTCATATTTTATTCTCCTTTTGTTTTTAAAATATTTGTCTTATAGCAATCCGATATTCTGTTGTATGCGTGTTAGTAAATCAATCAGCGCTGTGCGGTCCTGCTCGTCGAAATCAGTAAGTAACCCGTTAATAAATTGATTCTTTTCTTTACGATAGGAAACGATTTTTTCCCGGCCTTTTTCGGTAAGGGACACAAGTGTAACCCTATTGTCAGCCGGATTATTACGACGGGTAATTACCCCGTCTTCTTCGAGCCCCTTTAAATGTCGGGTGATCGCCGCCGCATCAATATCAATAGTCTTTTGTAATGATATCTGGCTAATCTCGTTAACCTGGAACAGCTCTTGCAGAAGACGCAGACGGGAAGGACTGATACCGGCACAACGTTCGAATTTGGGGCCGATACCCTTATTTAAAGACTGCAGCAGCTCAAAAATGTGATCTTCCTGGGGACGATGCTCAGTCATAATTACCCCCTCTATTATGTGATTAGTTGTGTAAAATTGTTTCGCTTAATGTTATATTACACATTATTGATTGACCCGTCAACTAAATAGCATCCTGATGCAGATTGAAAGTTGCTTTAGCGTTGGAGAACAGATAATCTTAATCTATCAGTCCATAGAGGAGGTTAACTGTTGAGAATATCCTTGATCCAGATGGATATAGCATTCGGCAATCCTGAGGCTAATTATTCGGCAGTGGAATTGAAAATTAGGGAAGCTGCCGCTGGAGCCCCCGACTGCCTTATTCTTCCTGAGTTGTGGACCACGGGTTATGATTTAACCCGGTTGACAGACATTGCCGATACTGATGGGGGAATCACCAAGAAGTTCATCTCGTCTCTTGCGAAGAAATATGGCATTAACATTGTAGCGGGCTCTATCGCCAAAATGAATTCGGACGGGATCACTAATAGTATGCTCGTATTTAACCGCCAAGGTGAACTCGTTGGGGAATACAGCAAGCTGCATCTGTTCGGATTGATGGAAGAACACCTGTATTTGCAGCCTGGCGAAAGCAAAGGATTATTCACATTGGATGGTGTACCGAGCGCGGGTGTAATCTGCTACGATATCCGCTTCCCCGAGTGGATTCGGGCCCACATGACCCAGGGTGCTGAAGTGTTGTTCGTCAGTGCCGAGTGGCCGCTCCCAAGACTGTCCCATTGGCGTGCGTTACTAATTAGCAGAGCCATCGAAAATCAGTGCTATGTTGTAGCTTGCAATCGCACGGGTACTGATCCTGCCAATACCTTCGCTGGCCACTCCATGATCATCGATCCGTGGGGAGAAATAGTTTGCGAGGCCTCTGAAAGTGAAGCTATCCTAAGTGGTGTGCTTGATTTGGACAAAGTACGATTGATTCGGCAGCAAATCCCCATCTTCCTAGACAGACGTCCGCATCTTTATATGTAGTTTAGTTTAGTTGCACTTTATACACCTATTTGATGCAAAATTCGCCTCCGTTTGACTTTAGTTGCACTTTATACACCTAAAAACCAACAAAACACGTTTCACAGCCCTAAACCGATGAAATAACTGCATAAAGTACAATTAAACATTGGCTTATAGAAAATGGAGCAACTTTAGTTGTACTAAGTGCACTTATTCGGATAGGTGGCGGTTTGCGTGCGTGGAATAGTTAGTTAAGTACATAGATCGCGGTTTGCGCACGTAGGATAGTTAAGTACATAGTTGGTGGTTTGCGGACGTGGAGTAGTTAGTTAAGTACATAGATCGCGGTTTGCGCACGTAGGATAGTTAAGTACATAGTTGGCGGTTTGCGTGCGTGGAATAGTTAGTTAAGTACATAGATAGTGGTTTGTGCACGTAGGATAGTTAAGTACATAGTTGGTGGTTTGCGGACGTGGAATAGTTAGTTAAGTACATAGATAGTGGTTTGTGGACGTGGGGGAGTTAGTTAAGTACATAAATAGTGGTTTGCGCACGTTAGTAGTTAGTTAAGTACATAGATAGTGGTTTGCGGCGTGGGATCGCTAGGGTGAGAGCATATGCCTGTTCTTCCTAGCTGCGAAGGATCACAAAAAGGCGCTGCAGGCTCGGTAATTTCCCCCGATCCCTGCAGCGCCTGCGCAGTACGTTCCGCCTTCAGCCCATGCTACGCGTAACGTTCCCGCAGCACCCGAGCGGCTTCCAGCACGCGTATGTCTTCATAGTCCAAAGTATAACCTGTCTCCTCTGCCAGGACAGCAGCCGGCTTAACTTGGATACCGCGGTTAGCTAGCACCTGAAGCATAGCCGAAGTAAATACCTCCGTTGTTACCGGGCCGCCCAGCTCCCCTAATCCGGCAAGGGTTTCCGGTCGTACGTCAGGATAGGACAATCCTTCCTGCCCGCAGGCAGCCTCTTCATAGAAGCGGCGAATAAGCTCCCCTCGCTCCTGTCCCGATCCGGAAATAACCACAAAAGCGTGTACAAAATAGGCATGGCTTTGCCGCCGCTGCGCTATTCCGCAGAATTTACGGCCGCCAATCGCCAGATCAAAGTCACCGGGGCAATAGGAGTGAGTAATCTCTCCCGCCTCAATTTGAGCCGCCGCCAACGGGTGAGTGACGGCAACAGCTTCCGTTATCAAGGAAGCCAGCAGGCGGAAATCATCATGAAAGTCCAGCTTGCCGCGGCTTTTCGGCAGAATCAGGGAGATGTTAATCACCCCTTCATCAAGCGGTACAGCAGCGCCTCCTGAATGTCGAACGGCTGTGCGGATTCCCTGTTCCTCCAGCCTTAGCATCGCCAATCCTGCACAGGGCAGCTTGCTGTCCCGGAGTCCTAACGCAACTCCCCCTTGGTGACTCCATATGTGTATTGACGGGAGCACCAAGCCTGCTCCAACATCACGGCACAGCGTCTCTTCAAACGCGAACGGGATCAGCATGTCACCGGATGCAGGCTTCGCCGTCTCCCCGACTCGTTCACCGTTTATCTGCTCTGCAACCTTGCGATGTATATGCTCGAACAGTACCAGCTGCTGCGGAAGCTGGCTCACCTCTGTATATTTCCCTGGATTAGATCGTCCATTGATCATGAATAATGCCCACGAGTACCCACTGACTACCCTCTTCCTCGAATACAAGCCGCAAGCTCTGCCAATCCATACCGGCATACTGCGGATCAAATCCGGCGTAATGATATTCGACAACAATAGCATTTGGATAAATATTATGCACGTTGTTAATTGTGTTACCCGTACCAATAGACACATTGTAACCGATTTGCGGCGCTACTGCGAAGTCAGAACTGTATATAAATCGGTCATAATACCCGGCGAAGTTCAACAATATAGGATCGCCAGTACCATCAAAGGAACCCCAGAGATAGGCTGTATTGTCCAAAGGTGCAGTAGTTAAGGAGCTATGACTCAGTACACGGTCACTAGCTGTGTTCACATAACCGTAAGGGGAGAAGCGAACCCCCTGCTGGGAGCTCAAGGCTGCCAATGCGCTCCAATCCTCATTCTTCAGTGCAGTCACTACCGCATCTGCCGTGTTCTGAATAATCAACTTAGCTGCGGATGGTATAAGCGGCATCGCTATGGAGGCTGTCCATGTCGAAGCATTCCAGGATACCGTCCCACCCATGCTTTCGGCAGAGAAGCGCAGAGGAATATAGATCCTGCCGTTCCGAAGTTCTGCCGGGACGTCAAGTGTTACGGGATTTCCGTCTTTAAAAGCCTCAAAGCTACCGGCTGTCATCCGGGCCTTATGCGCACCTCGAGCAACCGTTGCGGTCAGGGTTGCCTTATTCCAGGTCAGCGCTGCACCAATGCCCTCCGCTACTCCTCTTAGAGGAACCATCACTCTACCCTGCTTAAGATAAGGGGAGTCAGCAAGAGTTAGCTTTATGCCGTTAACTTTAATTACAGGAGTCTTAACTGTGACAGATACGGCTGCGGTGCTTATTCGATCAGTTGCAGCCTGAGCCAGAACCGGATGTTCACCCGCATAGAAACCCCCACATGAGATAAGAAAACTCAAGCCCAATACCCTTGCAATCTTGTTCTTCATCATCATCCTTAACCCTCCTGTCAAAGTTGGTTTGTAATCCGTGTTTGATAATGATAACGTTGTCTTATAGTATAAGACGAGACTCTTTTTCAAAAGGTTACGCTGCATTTCTGAATATAGCCAACAAACTTTTGGAGGGATGCACATGACTGTGGAAGAACTGTCAAGAACTGGACGGATTAGTAAGGCAGAGCAATGGGAACAGGCACTTCATTTACTTTATATCAATTTTCAGGACTATATTAAGGCTGCGCTTAAAAAGTTTGATGAAGAGGATATTCATCAGGCGCGAGTGAACAGCCGCAAGCTTCTTACTTTGTTAGCCATTCTAGATCCAAGTCACTCTTCGGGCTTATTCCCGTACTTCAAACAAGCGCAAAAGCTGCTGGGCAAGGTTAGGGACGATGACGTACTCATTGATTCTTTTAAAAAAAGACGGAAAGACTCCAAAGAAGCCGCGGATACAAAAAGCGCCGAGCTTCTAAAAGCCGTAATCAACTACCAGAAGGAAAAACGCAAAAAACACCGTCAAAGGCTAGCCGATGAACTGCCTAAGCTATTAGGAAAAAAGCTGGATGAACAATGGGACACCTTCCTAACAGTGCTGTTAAAACCCCTGGTAGCGAAGAGAGATGCCAATGTTGTTATGCGTGAGCTTGAGGTTGCTTTTGAGCAAAAGAAACAATCATGCAGAGCTTTATTTCGGAGACCTGAAGGGGACTCAGAGGAAGCCTATGAAGCGCTGCATCAATTGCGAATCGGGGCCAAAGAGCTTCGGTATACGGCCAATGCTGCTGCCTTTGCACTGAATCAGAAATTCCATACCCATGAGCAAATTTATTCGGAGATACAGGAACAGCTCGGACAGATTAATGATAAGCGGGTATGGCTCCAGACTTTGAACCGTATTGGACGCGAGGAGCTGGATATCAGCAAAAAAACTTGGGAAGTCTTCACTGACACACTTAAAGCAGAGGTTCTGGATGCCTTACATCAGGAGGATATAGCTCATCTCATAGGCAAGTCTAAATAAAATGGCATTAAAAAACAGGCAGGGGTCCTTCTTAGATACCCTACCTGTTTTTTATATTTTTTTAAATCGCTTCCCGGCTTAGCAGTTGCTTATTCAACAGGCTTTGATAGACCGACTTTGGACGTAAGCCTACCAGTTTCTCCATAGGTTGGCCGTCCTTGTACACTATGACTGTAGGCATGCTCATCACACCCGCTTCCGCTGCCAGTTCGGGCAATTCGTCACAGTCCACCTTAACAACAGTCACATCGTCACCATATTCCTGATGAAGCTCCTCCAACAAAGGCAGCAGCACCTTGCAGGGAGGACACCACGCCGCACCATAATCCACTAAAACTATTCCGCCCCGCTGTAACTCTGTATGCAGCCATTCGGCACTATTCGCTTGTATTGTCAATTTGTTTCCCTCCCTGTTCTTGCATAATTGAAGCCATACGCTCCTTCAAATTATGCTTGATCTGATTCAACTCTAAAAGCTGGCGTTCAATATCTGCAAGCTTGCTCTCGTATAGAGGCATCACTTCTGCGCAGAAGGCCTCTTTGTTCCTGAGCACACAGTGCAGAAATCCAGATATTTGTTCCGTTGACAGACCCAAATTCAAATACAGCTTAATCGTTTCAACCGTCTCAACAGCAAGAGGTGAATACTCCCTATATCCGTTGGCCTGACGGACCGGTGTAATCAATCCCTGACTCTCATAATATCGCAATGACCGAACGCTAACGCCAGTCAGTGTTGCAAGTTCACCTATTTTCATGTCAGTCTCCCCGGGTTCATGAGAAATGGTCTACCCTCAGTATAAACCCTGACACCAGTGTTAAGGTCAACACTTTTCCATATCCTTTTCCAACTATTCAATCGTTGTTCCGGAAGCCCCATAATCCTTGATGTCGATTTTCACCTCGTACGTAATCGGAGTGTGGCTAAAAGTTTCATCCCAATTCTCATTCACCTTGTTCCATACGTCCGGATGTTGGATATGCAGGGTTCTTCCAAATTCGGCAGCATCTACATGGAATTCTCCTTGCAGTTTAGCCACTGTTTTTTGGACCATCTCTTTCACATGCTTCTCCAGCACTTTCTCATCTTCCTTTATACGAGACTCGTCCAAAGGCTCCCCGCCGGGAACGAACATCTCAATATATCTTCCTGTTGATTCTATCTTTACCTCAAAAGAGATATCGTCACCCTTCATCTTCGCCTTGATTTTACTCCCTATAGTTTTAATCTCATACGTAATAAGCTTATCACTCTCCGGATCATGAATCTTTAGTACTCCACCCTTGCCCCTACCCGTAAGCCAGATCAGGCCCTCCACCTCAGACTCATTCAGGAATCCGATGAGCTTTCCCGTTTTCCCTTTAATCACGCCTGCTCCTGCAAACTTGGGCTCTTTTCCTGAAGCTATAACGTTCTGCAGTATAAAGCTTGTCTTCCCATGCAATGGGCCAATTAATTTAGCTAAAGATAAAGGCTCCCCTATCCGGGAGCTCCGATCTCTGTTGTTATAGATACCTTTAAGCACCAATGAAGGAATTTGATTCGGCAGCGCTTGACTCAGTACCTCACTGGCCTTTCCTTTGCTGACCAACACTAGAACACTTAGTCGAATGTCATTATCACGGGTGAAAAAATCTATAAGCTCGGAGAGATTAGTTGAACGTGCAAGCGACTCCCCGATCACAATGATTTTCAGGTGATGTCCAACGGGGTTACGGTTCGTACGCAGTGAAAGTTCCCGGATAGTCTCGAAGATGGAGTTCCCTGTTTCAGACATATTGTAGTAAATTTTAGATTGGGTCCCATCTCTCGTGGAGCCAGATGAGCCTTCGGGAACAATGAATTGATAGGTACAAGTCATCTTATTCCGTTTCGGATATTTGCCGCCCTTTTGCTCAAATTCCTTTTCCATTCCAGTTTCATCTGCAGCGTCCAGAGCAATGCCTACCTGTACATTTAAATCCTCAATGGGTGAACTGCTCCAGCAACCAGAGAGCAGAACACCTCCTGTCAGCAGCAAAAGGATTAGTCTCCTACGTCTCATGATCCTACCCTCCTTAAATACGCGATAATCAGCAGAGGCAGAGGCACGAAACCGAATATTACGATGGCCCAATTCCCATTCATCGCCCCAAGTGAAAATAGCCCATTAATGTTTGGTGGAAGCTGGGAAATGATATAAGCTAATGGCAACAGGACAAATAAGGAATTGTGAAATTTCCTATTCATGGTTTGGGATAAGCCCAAAGCCGCACCATAAAAGCTAATGCAGAACAAGCAGAAAATTTGCATGATCCAGATCGACATCAGCAGGGACTCAAAACGTTCAAATATAAGATAATCCACTTCAAAGCTGCGTATTAAATCAAGGAATGGCCAAGTTCGAGTGGTGACCCCATCAACGGAAAAAGCACCGATTGTCAAGACAACAGCTAAAACATAAAATACTGTTGCTATAGCCGTCCCTCCAATAATGACCTTTACGGCTTTCTTGGGCTTCTCCATAAAGGCAGTAAGAAACAGCATAGCTTCCCCTAATGTAAAAGTAACTTCTGCTGGCATAATGCCCTTCCATACCGGTCCTATTCCCTCACCAAGGACGGGCCGTAAATTATTGACGTCAAAGACCTCCAGACTAATAAGGCAAACTCCAAGGAAAATGGTCCATGTAATCGGAACGATGAGTCTGCATAACCGGGAAACTGCGTTGATTCCTCCCCTGCATAAGTAGAGAGCAATCCACATAAATGAGGCATCTATAGCCCAGGCCGGTGTTCCCTCAAGCAGAAAGAAACCCGTTACCTCCTGTACGGTTCGCACTTCATAACTGGCAATAGATAAAAAATACACAACGATAGCTATATTCAGACAAACTCCCAGCGGCTTGCCAATAATTTTTCCGATAAATTGAAAGAAGCTCTCACCCGGAAACCGCTGACACAGCTTGACCATTATGATCCCTGTCAACATCGAGGCTATACCACCCAAGATAACAGATATCCATACATCAGGCGTCCCCGCAGCCTCCACCGTCGTGCGGGGAAGCGTTAAAATACCTGCACCCACTATATAATTGACCATAACAATCATCGTTTGACCGGTTGTTATTTGATCACGTGGCTTGGTATCCATATTCTCACCCTCCAATTTCTCTTATTTTCTCAACCTTTTCTAATCGGGTTCTTTGGTTTCAGCAGGGCCGGCCTGCGTTTCATAAATTGCAGCGGCAGCCGTATAAAGAAATCTTTCCAGTCGTTTATACGATAAGGCACCACCACCCCAACATAAGGAACACCAAAACTCTTCAGTTTGATTAGATGGGAGATTAGTAAAAGAAAAAATAAAATCACCCCATACAACCCGAACATAGCTGCTGAGAACATAACTGCGAATCTTAGCAACCGCAAGGTAATGCCGGCGCTATACATGGGCATAGAGAAAGAGGAAATAGCCGTTACTGCAACAACGATTACGAGGATCGGGCTGACAATCCCTGCCTCCACCGCAGCTTGGCCAATAATGAGGCCGCCGACGATTCCCATCGCTGGACCTATGGGTTTAGGCAGTCGCAGACCCGCTTCCCTTAATATCTCAATAGAGACTTCCATGATCAGCGCTTCAATTAATGTAGGGAAGGGTACCCCCTGACGGGAACTAAGAATGGATATAACCAGTTTGGTAGGAATAAGCCCAGGGTGGAAGGACAGGAAGGAAATGTACAAAGAAGGCCCGAACAGGGATATAAATGCCGCAAAAAAGCGGAGTACACGAAGCAATGAGCCCGGTAACCACCTGTCATAATAGTCCTCTGGAGATTGCAGCAGCATGCTGAATGTAACGGGCATAATTAACGCAAATGGTGTTCCATCAAGGAGAATAGCTACTCTTCCCTCTAGCAATGCTGCCATTACTCGGTCAGGTCTTTCTGTATTCTGAATTTGCTGAAAGGGACTGAGATAGTTGTCTTCAATCAACTGCTCCACGAAACCTGATTCCTGGACATCATCAATATCTATGGTTCGGATTCTTCGCTCTACTTCCTCAACAAGCTCCTGATTCGCAATATCCTTCATATAAGCCAAAACCAATTCTTTTTGAACCCTTTTTCCTACGGTAAAAGAAATCATAGCAAGTTCTGTGGTTTTCCCATGCCTGCGCAGCATTGACGTATTGTCACTAAGTGTCTCATTGAATCCGATCCGTGGACCACGCAATAACGCTTCTGAGACCGGCTCTTCTCCCCCTCTTGTTCTCCCTTTGGGCGTCCCAAGCACAAATACTTCTTTCATCCCATCTACCATCAGAACCGCTGTACCAAAGAGGACTTTCTGTAATGATTTCATTAAATGATCGGTATACCCGATCTCTGACACCAGAATCACTTGATGCACTAGAATATCTTTCAGGGATGCTGCGTCCGGAGCGATTGTCATCCCTTCAAAAGGCCGGTCAGCGTACATTAATGGCTTCAAAATATCGCGGTCCATTCCCTCCTTATCCGTAAGCCCTGCCAAAAAGAAGAGTGCTGCCTTAATCTTTAAAGGACCAATGTAAAATTCCCTCACACTTACATCCGACATATCCCTAGTTATGTCCTTAAATTGTTGGAGATCTTCCTGAAAGCGTCCGGTAAATACCTCGCCCGAGGCTTCTTCCTCTTTGCCAAATCCAGTATTTGTTTGGACATTGTCTCTATTTCCACCGGAGGATGGAGTGCCCTTCTGTACCTTTTCTCCAGGTTTCTGTGCACTTGGAACCCCGCCACCCTTACGGCCTGCAGCTTTAATTCCTCTCCGACTCATTTGTCCTTCCTTCAGTCCAAGCCACTTTACAGCAATGGTTATGGCAACAGGGACAACGAGGATAAACAGTCCTTGGATAAGCACTGTCCAGCTTGGAAAGAAGTCCATAATCGTATTCCACACTAGGATTACCTCCTTTATAGCTCGTTGTCCTATTTTTACCAAAGCAGAGCAATTCATGCATACAAAGAAGAACAGCGCAAAAAAGAGCCCAACCGCAGCTTCCGCTACAGTTAAGCTCTATATTTAAACCCTTATTATTTAGTCCAAAGCCTACAAAACTGCTGCTGCCCACAAGCCGCCTGTCTCATCTCTCCGTCATGCGGATATTCTGCAAGGACCGTTGTTTTCAGATAAGGATGTTGTTCAAAATAGTACGGCTCCTCATCCATTACGAAGTCCCCAATCCCCTGCGGAAGCGGATGATCCGAAAATTCGTTATAGGATATAACGAGTGGATATGTACTAAGGGCTTCTTATGAGTTGGATTCACTTACCAAGGCCAAGGATTTCCCTCCAGATCCAAGTAAGCGGGTTCCTGACTAAGATATTTCTGGGCATCCTGGACAATCGTCATGATTTTGCCTGCTGACTCCTCCGGAGGCGTGGTCGCTTCCGCATTTTTTTGCCCGTTCATATAGCTCTGCAACCAGCCCGGATGGAATACCATGACCTGCCCGCCCAGCTCCTTAAGATGATTATGCATCAATGAGGATTGCATATTGAGCGCACTCTTGGACATACAGTAGCCATACATATTGGTACGTTGATTCCGGCTGATACTGCCCGCCTCCGAGGAGATATTCACGATCAGCTTCCGGGAGCTTTGCAGCAGCAGACCCATCAGAGCATTACTCACCCGCAGGGCGCCTAAGGTATTCACGTTTTGAATACTCCCGCCACCTGTAGAGGTGGAGGATTCTTGGGTAGTTGCTTCCAATGAAGCAGAGTTATGATAATTCTATTTCCCAATGCAATGTTGCCGTTGGTCTGTTTCGTGGTATAGCTTTGTACGGGATGCTTACGGCTTTTAAACCGTGGAGCCTGATTCTGTTTTTTAAAGAACCGATCAAAGCTATCTGCCACGTGTCGAACGGCGGATTGCAAGGCGATACTATCCACCGTTTTGAGCCAATCAAACTGCCCTTTGAGAGTAGGAAGTTGTGTGGCACAGGTGTTGTAGGATAAGCCTTTTCCTGTTGTCGCATAGGTATTGTTCCATAGTCCCAAAAAATGATTGAACACAAAACGGCAACAGCCAAACATCTGATGAATGAGTTGCTGTTGTTCCTTTGTCGGATAGATTCGGTACTTATAGGCTTTATGGACCCGTATTTGTGTACCAAAATCTTGATCAGATGCCAACATGCCACACATCTCCTTTCAAAAGGGTTATAGGAATATATTAGCACATATGTTCGGTTTCTTAAACCACCGATTCAACCCCAACCTATAGAGGTAGGGGTGTTTTTGGCTTTTATTGATAAAGTCGACTAATAACCTCATAATCCAGTTCCACGAGCATCGTGGCATCATCATCCTTATGGATAATACCGGCGTTGTTAACGATGAGATCCACATGGCGGGTTTTGCCGGCAATGAGGCGGGCCGCCCGTTTGACACTATCATCATTGCCGATATCCAATGGAACAAGCTCCAGCTGTTCAGGGAATTTATCCTTTAAAGCCGTTAACTCTTCTGACTGTTCCATGTACTGTCCAGCGAAAACCGTATAATCATGTTCCAAAAGCCACTCCGAAATATAAAATCCCAAGCCCCGATCGGCACCCGTTACACAAGCGATTGTTTTCATTAAACGTGGACACCCCTTATCTATTAAAGACATGATAGTGTGATTGCATCTTTCTCACCTTAGCACGATGTAAGCGCTTTTTCAACGCCCCTACAGTACATCAACATTACTCACTGAAACAAAAAAAGAGCATCCTGCACCAACAAAGATTATAACCGTCAATAAATAAGGATTTAACTCATTTTTCCATTATTCCTGCCTAATTTTGTGCTCATTTCAGCCAAAATGAAGTTTTTCCGTTTTTTACAAATGGTTAACCAAAGAGTATGATTCGGATTAAATCCAAACTAAATGAATGCACGCGACAGCTAACCTCGTAAGCGCATAAGAGAGAACCATGATCCGCTAGCTTATACGCGAGGTTTACTATAACTGCGCCTATAAACCGCAAGCAGAGGTCCTCCTCTGTATGCGGTTTTTTGTGCCGAAAGGAAAGTGTAGAATGACAGCCCCCTCGCTCAGTCATAGTCGAACCAATGCCCATTTGTTTGCTGAATTTGTGCAGAAGTATAACGGCAGCGTATATTCCCTGAGTTCCATATTGACGGAATCCTTAGTGAAAGCAGAGGAAATAACTATCCACACCTTCACGGAGCTCCACAAGTCTTTTCAGCAAGACCAGTTTAACCCTCAGCTTGGTCCTACCAAGCTTACCAACGATGTATTCGGGAATGCTCTGCTTTCCTGGAAAGCAATACGACCACATCCAAGATTCTGTTCAGAAGTGTACGCGAAAAAATGAACGGAGAAATTAAACATTCCTATCCTTATGATTCCCCGGCTTAATGAGCGCTTGCTTTGTAAATCGTTATATATTAATGTTACGATAGTTTTTGAGAGAAGGTGCTGTTGCAGTGGATAACAATTTCAAGAAATATGACCATGCGGCTGAGACGCTTAAGTGTCTTGCTCACCCTGTACGCTTATGTATTGTAAAGGGGCTGATGCAAAAAGGCTCGTGTAATGTGAGTTTCATGCAGGAGTGTCTAGAGCTGCCGCAATCCACAGTTTCTCAACATTTGCAAAAACTGCGCAGCGCCGGGATCGTTGAAACCGAGCGTAATGGACTTGAGGTCATCTACACTGTGAAGGACGAAAAAGTAAAACGTCTGGTTCAGATATTTTGTGGAGAAGAATGATTCAATTCAACCCATGTAATTGTTTGAACTGTTCAGGGGACATGCCGGTATATCGCTTGAATTGGGCGCTGTAGTAACTTGGATGCTCGAAGCCTGCCATTTGGGAGATTTCCTGAATCCTTTTTCCGGTTTCCCTGAACATAAGCGCTTTGCTCAGATTGACTCTTTCCTGATTGACGTACATCATGGGTCTGATATTCATACTTTTTTTGAAAAGCAAACACAAATACTGCGGCGTGATCCCTGCGGTATCCGCAAGTTCCTGTAATGACAGCGGTCTATGCATGTTCGCTTCAATATATTGAAGCACCGGCGCCAGCCGATCCGTATGGCGGTCACGGCTCTGTGAACCCGTTAATTGTCGGCTTAGATCCAGCAAAAGAGCGTAAAGCAGCTTCGAAAACTCCATGTCTTGACCCGCTTGTCTCGTTTCGGCTATGGCTAACATCCCCCAAAGATTCGATAGCAGCATTTCACCATTCACTTGTCTTACCCCAGAACTATGGATACCTCCAAAGACTAAAATCCGGGCTGCTTCCCGCCCATTAAAGGATACCCAAGCAAGCTCCCACGGTTCGTGGAGCGGTCTATAAGTATGCGGTACGCCGGGATACAAGATAAAAGCATTCCCTGCGCCAACCTTTATTCGACTCCCCTCAACCCACAACTCCCCCTCACCGCTAATGACTTGATGATATTGGAAATCAGGAAAACCCTCTAGACGCACCATTTCCACCTGATGATCCCAATACCCTACGGAGGATACATATAGAGGCAGTTCTTCCGTCAGCTCGTCAACCTTACTGAAAACCATTTTACTTTTCATAACGACTCCGTTTCATATTGTTATAGTCACTTGAAAATACTTGCATATAATTTAGGAAATCAGGTCTATATAATGTGAATATAATATAATTCAACTATACGGCAGGAGTGCATGAAATGCGAAAAAAACTTGTCTATTCACCCCCTACCAACGGGTACCCGGAATGGAACAATAATCCCGAATGTTTTCAGATCAACCGAATGGATGCCCGTGCTACGTGGATACCTTTTGATACAGCAGAGGATGCTTTACATGGAGACCCGCAATCCTCGCCCAACTATGTGTCTTTGAATGGGATGTGGAAATTCGCCTATGCAGAGACTCCGGATCAACGCATAAGCAACTTTTATGAGAAAAACTATGATTGCAGCTCTTGGGCTGAACTTACCGTTCCCTCTCACTGGCAAATGCATGGATATGACTATCCTCAGTATACGAATGTACGGTACCCTTGGAGTGAACGTGAGCCAGAGCTGAAACCTCCTTTTGCTCCTACTCAATATAATCCGGTTGGGTCTTATGTACGAACCTTCTCCGTACCGGAGGACTGGAGCGGGAAGCCTGTTTTCATCAGCTTTCAAGGTGTGGAGTCTGCCTTCTATGTTTGGCTCAATGGAGAGTTGGTCGGATACAGCGAGGATACCTTCACTCCTGCGGAATTTGATTTAACCCCATATCTAATCCCAGGTGACAATAAGCTTGCCGTTGAAGTGTATCGTTGGTGTGACGCCAGTTGGCTGGAGGATCAGGATTTCTGGAGACTTAGCGGCATATTTAGAGATGTCTATCTATATACAACACCGGAAGCCCATATCTATGATTTCTTTGTTCGGACAGAACTGGATGAGCAGTACCGGCATGCTGAATTGCAGCTGGAAGTGAAGCTTATTGATTATTTTGAAAGAACCGTTGAGGCTGTTATTGTGCATGCACAACTTTATGATCACGATCAGAACGCTATCTTTGATCAGCCGCTTTCACAGACAATCCATTTCAATGGCGCTTCTACCCAGACACTCCATCTCTCTTCATCTATTATTGACCCGTTAAAATGGAGTGCTGAGCATCCGAATCTATATACGTTAGTGTTGTCTTTGCATCATGTGGATGGAGAGCTTGTGGAAGCCGTTAGCTGCCGTGTTGGCTTTCGTACATTCGAGCTTAAGGATGGTTTAATGAAGATTAATGGAGAGCGGATCGTCTTTAAGGGCGTGAACCGCCATGAATTTTCATGTGATACCGGCAGATCGATTGGTATCGATGATATGGTGCGGGATATTCAACTGATGAAAGCCCACAACATCAACGCCGTTCGGACTTCGCATTATCCGAATCAGACCCTATGGTATGACCTTTGTGACCAATATGGGCTGTACGTAATTGATGAGACCAATCTGGAGACACATGGTTCGTGGACCTATGGACAGACTGACTTAGGCGGAAATACGGTACCCGGCAGTAGACCTGAATGGCGCGAGAATGTACTGGATCGGTGTAATTCAATGCTTCAAAGGGATAAAAACCACCCTTCCATCGTCATCTGGTCACTCGGTAACGAGTCGTTCGGCGGTGATAATTTTGTGGCTATGCATGATTTTCTTAAGAAAGAAGACCCCTCCCGGCTTGTCCATTATGAAGGCCTCTTTCACTATCGCGAGAGCGATGCAGCCTCGGACATTGAGAGCACCATGTACATTAGTCCGGCTGATGTGGAACAGTATGCGCTTAATGATCCAAAGAAGCCTTATATTCTGTGCGAATACAGCCATGCAATGGGCAATTCCTGCGGGGGATTGCATCTGTACTGGGATGTATTTGAGAAATATGATATTTTACAGGGTGCCTTTATCTGGGACTGGATCGATCAGGCGATCCGGGTCAAGCAAGCTGACGGGTCCGTGCATATGGCCTATGGAGGAGACTTTGGGGAATCGCCTCATGACGGTAACTTTTGCGGTAATGGCTTAATATTCGCTGACCGTTCAGTATCTCCAAAGCTGTATGAGGTCAAGAAATGCTACCAGAATGTTAAGTTTGATACTGTCGATTCAGAGCGAGGCATTTATCGGGTAACCAATCAAAATCTATTCACAGATTTGGCAGAGTACGTACTGGCTTGGGAAGTAAGCTGTAACGGCAATCCTGTGCTAAAAGGCACAGTTGACCTTGCTGTACCTGCAGGAGAATCGGCAGAAATTTCGGTCCCTGTGGTCGATGAACCTAACCTGCAATCAGAGGGCGAGTATGTCCTCACGTTTAGCCTGCAGTTGAAGAAATCCACCCTTTGGGTGGGAGCGGGCCACGAAGTGGCATGGGAACAATTCCTACTGCCTGCGCCTCAGTTTAAGCCGGGACAGGATCATGACTCTGTTTTGACATCAGATCGTGGTGTGATTGTCGAGGAACAAGCAGGACAGTTAACGGTTCAGGCCGCGGATGTCACCGTTCAATTCAATTCTTCAAGCGGCTTTCTAATCTCTATGCAAAATAAAGGCAAGGAACTGCTGCTTGAACCTGTCCGTCCGAACTTCTGGCGTGCAGTTACGGATAACGATCTAGGCAACAAACTTCCAGCACGCTGTGAGATCTGGAAAACCGCTGGAGAGACTGCTGTATTACGTTCTTTTGAATGGTCCAAGGATAGCGATCATGTTATTATCCGCGCAGAATATCAATTGCTAACCGAACCCGTGTCTACGCTCTTATTAGAGTATAAAATAAGCAGTAAAGGCTCCATAGAAGTCTTTGAAGAATTGACACCGGGCTTAGGATTGCCGGAGATTCCTGAGATTGGTTTGATGTTAATCGTAGAAGACAGACTCGACACCGTTTCCTGGTACGGTCGAGGACCGCATGAGAATTACTGGGACCGCAAAACAGGAGCCCGCCTGGGTTACTTTTCAGGACGTGTTCAGGATCAGTTCGTTCCGTACATTCGGCCTCAAGAGTGCGGCAACAAAACCGATGTGCGGTTTGCCAGCATCACAGAGGGTGCAGAAGGCTCAGGATTCCGTGTAGATGGCGATCCTGTACTGGAACTAAATGCCTTGCCATGGACACCTACTGAGCTGGAAGCGAATGATCATATATATAAGCTGCCAGCCAGCAATAAAACCGTTGTGCGTGTGAATTACAAGCAAATGGGCGTCGGCGGAGATGACAGCTGGGGCGCAAAGACGCATGCGGAGTTCACGCTGCCGGCAGATCAAACTTATGGATTTCGGTTTAACCTTCGGATGGTGTAAGTAAGGAACTAAGTAATAGCAAAAAAAAAGGGTCTCCCATTAGCCGATTCAAGCATGGCTTTTTTGGGAGACCCCTCTTTATCTATGTGGATACATACATCACCGTTATAGGAGTTCTACCTTCCTATCACTCACCCATCCAATTTAGAGCTTTCCTCATCCGATAGACGACCTCTGCACTTTTATGAATTTCCCTAGCCGAAATTCGAAAATCACTGCTCTCGTTCGTTTATCTCATCATATGGTCATCCCTATACTGACCAGGACTTACACCCACATGTTTCTTGAAAACTTGGCAGAAATACCGCTGATTATCATACCCGACGTTCTGCGATATTTTAGAGATTTTGAAACTGCTTTCCCTCAGCATCTGTTTCGCATTCTGAATGCGTAGGAAGGTGACATATTCAATAATCGTCTGTCCCGTCGATTTGGAGTATAAGTTGCTTACATAGGAAGAGTTGAGATCGAATCGATTCGCCAATTGATCGAGTTGAATATCTTCATGATAATGGGATTCCAGATAGGCTTTGATTTCTTGAACCACCTTTTCTTTCAGGGTGGTTTTCGTTACGTTCAAATAAAATTGCACACTCTGCGCAAAATCCTGGCACTGTTTCTGCAAAGACGCCCAGTTCGGCGCTTCCAGTATCCCGTCAATCAGTCGCGTCCGGTCTCCGATTACGATCTCGATCTTGATCCCATAGTCCTGCTCGATCAGATCGAGTAACCGGTTCACCCAATCTATGCCGGCCTTCTTCAGGGTAATAGGAGCGATCAATCGCACCGTCCCCCATTCCGTCCAGCGTACGAGCATCTCTTCGAACTCTTTCTGTTCATAACGGACGAAGGATTGTATTTGGTCGGACCAATCGGAGATCAATCTCTCGGAATCACGGGTGATCTCAAGCCAACTGTTCCCATCCATTACCGGAACGCCGAAGAATAAACCCATTTGACATGCCTTGTCGGCTGCCAAAAAAGAGATGTGCGCATGCATGATTTCGGTTACAACCGGACCGATTCCAAACGACAATGAAATATCGTCCGATGAGCTGTCATTCGAAAACGTTTCTGCTGCAGCCATCAGAATATCCGTTAATGGCGCGTATTCCTCTAGAGCTGCCATGCATAATAAGATAACTTTCTGCTGCTCGTAGAGCAGATCCACGACGATTCCGCGATTCGCCAAAAAGCTGAGGAGAGCATCCATAAGGTCATTGTTCTTCATTCGTTCGAGCCAAAGCATCGACGAGCTTCCGAACACGATGGCCGCAAACTGGTCATATCGTTCGTATGGCGTCTGATCGAACGACGGTCGCTTTGCGTGGACGATTAGATCAGTAAACACCGCCCGATCTAATGCTCTTGCAATTCGAAGCTCAGGGCGATTTCCCGTTTGATCCGCTTTACGTTCCAGGCGCTCGACCGCCCTCGAGACGGTCTTGGTTACTTCCTTGAGTTCTGCCGGCTTGATCAGATAATCTACCGCCTCCAGCTCAATGGCTTCTTTTGCGTATTCAAACTCGGAATATCCGCTTACGATAATACATTCCGCCTTGTGGCCTTTCTCCTTTAGAGCACGGATCAGCTCGAGCCCGTTCAGGCCGGGCATCCGAATATCTGTCAGGACAACGTCTGGATCCAATTGAAGAATCCGTTCCAATGCTTGTTTGCCGTTATTTGCCGTTCCCACGATCTGTATCCCGTATGCGTTCCAATCAATCAAGGCCGATAATGTTTCTACCACAAGCTGTTCGTCATCCGCTATAAAAAGTTTATACATGATGCGTTCCCACCTTCATAGCCCGACCTTAATCCATTATGCCGATCTCAAGGGTAACTTTGGTGCCGGTGCCCGGAACACTGTCTATGTGGATCCCCCGGTCTTGGCCGTAATGCAATTGAATCCTTTCCTGTATGTTCCTTAAGGCGTATCCCCTCGGCTGCATAACAGTAGGATCAAAACCCACTCCGTCATCCTCGACTTCGAATACAAGCGTTTCCCCTTCAATTCGGCCCCGAATGGCAATGTTTCCTTTGTCCTCTTTCAACTCAATTCCATGAAAAATCGCATTTTCTACTAACGGCTGAATAAGCAGTTTTAGCATACGATTATGCTCAATTCCCGGTTCGAGGTCGATTGTCACCTCAAATTTTCCGTTATAGCGGATATTCTGAATCTCCAAATAATTTTTCACTTGGTCAATTTCATTGCCGACAGTCGTAATGTAGTCCCCGTTGTTCAAGCTTAATTTGAAAATGTTAGAAAGAGACATGACCATTTTGGAAATATTCTTAGCACCGATTCTTTCCGCCATCAAATAGATAGAATTCAGCGTATTGTATAGGAAATGTGGGTTGATTTGACTCTGCAGCGCATGCAGCTCCGCTTCCTTCTCCTTCAGCTTGGCTTCGATCAATTTATCCGATAATTCGGTATTAGTGCGGAAGGTCCGTAAGAATTGATTGCCAATTTTCCCGATTTCGTCTTCCTCTTCAAAGAGGATTCCTTCAATTTCATCCCGTTTGACCGCTTTTCGGGCGACGGAGGAGAGCAAGGTCAATTGCTTCGTGATTCGCTTTGAGATCAAATACGAACCATAGGCGGCAAGCAGGAAAGCCAACAGCGTCAATGAGATCGTAACATTACGAATCAAGACGATTTCCGAATTGATATTCGAATAGGGGATCATACTGACCACTTTCCACCGGGTTCCCGGATTCGTATCGAAGGTGATGACATATCGTTCTCCGCCCATTGTTTCGATGCGGGTGCCTTGTTCAGGCAAATCATAGAGCAGGCTCAATTCCTTTTTAGAAATCTGTCTTAAATTGGCGGTACGGGAATTATGGTAAATGACTTTATTTTGCTCCAGAATCATCAAATGCCCGTTTTCCGCATTAGTAATGTCTTTGAACATTTCATCGAAGACGCGTCGATCGATTGAAATGATCAACATGCCGATCGGTTCGAGTGTATCGAGGTTATTTAATCGTTTGCCGAACAGCAGTAAGTCTGGACTGTTCTTGATGATCCGGACTTCATCACTGTTCAGCCACAATCCCCGCCCCCCCATGCCGCTCACTTGGCTGTACCATTTCGACCGGGAAACAGCCTGATAGATATTGTCGTAAGTGAATCTGTCCCATTGGCTCGTGACAATGAGTTCCCTTTTCCCGCTGCCTACGTATACGTAACGTATATACGATTTGTTGTTTGTAATATTGACAACCAGATTACGAGTGGCATTCTGGAGGTCATAAATTTCCTTAAAATCATCCTTGTTATAGGATAGGAAGGTTTGAACGTCTCGTGAAGACAACATAAGTTTAGAGATCGTCTCAACGTCATTCACGAATGTTTGGATATTCCAATTGATGGAGCCCAGCAAATTGGAGGTGGTATCAGACACCTTGTTCTCTACCACCTTGCTCAAATAGACAAAGGTTACGGAGGCGATAAGGACAAGCGGCAGCAAGGAACAGGCGATAGATAATATGATAATCTTGCTTCGGATACTGATCGACAGAAATGGCCGGTTTATTTTCATGATATCCCTCTGGCTGAGAAAAGTATAAAGCCTGGTACTTTCAGTATAACTTGTACCAAAGCTATTTGGGAGATCAACCTTTAGTCGCTCCTGCGGTCATGCCGGAAATAACGCTCTTGTTGAAAATGAAGTACACAATCATGGTCGGGATTGTCGTGATGCTGATTGCGGCGTAGGTCGCTCCCCAATCCGTCAATCCGTACTGGCCGATATAATCCATTAAGCCAACCGGAATGGTTCGCGATTTCAGGTCGTGAATAAACGTATTTGCGAAGATAAACTCATTCCAGACGAAAATCAGATTCATGACAACAACCGTAACGATCGTATTGCGCGATAGAGGGAAAATCATCCGCCAGAAAACCTGGTAAACACCGCAACCGTCCATAACGGCGGCCTCCATAATCTCGTTCGAGATATATTTATAGAAGCTGACGAACAGATAAATCGAGATCGGCAGTGCAAAACCAACTTGGGGTAAAATTAGGGAAGTGAGCGTATTGATAAGTCCCGTTTTGTTATAAAGAATGAAAAGCGGTATAAGCACGACTTGGATCGGGATCATGATACCGCACAGGAATAAGAACAACACGCTTTGACTCCATTTAAAACGCATCTTCTCAATAACGAAAGCGGCCATGGCGCTGAGCAGGATCACTAGCACGATGGTTGTCACGGCAACGATGATACTATTGAAGAAATAAGTACCTAAATTCCCTTTGTTCCAAACCCTGAGATAATTTTCGACTGTGAATCGGCTGGGCAGACTAAGCGGATTGTTGCCAGAAAAATCGGTAGGCGCCTTAAAACTAGAGATGAACACCCAAATAAGCGGATAAACTTGAATGACAAGCAGAGCAAAGGAAATAATCACGAGAATCGCCTTGGAATAGCTGGAAGGTTTCATTTTTCAGGTCTCCTTACTGTCCATCATCCGTCTGATAAAGGCGACTGCAATGAGGCTTTCAATGACAATAAATACGGCCATAGCGCTGCCGTAGCCGAAGTTCAGACTAGAGAATGCGGTTTTGTACATATATGTCGGCAATAACTCCGTCACGCGGCCCGGCCCCCCGTTCGTCATGAGATACGGAATGTCGAACCCTTTTAAAGCCCCCGTAGTGGCCATAATGACAGAAACCATCAGTACCGGCTTGATCATCGGCATTTTGATCGATCGAAACAGGTTCCAGGAAGAAGCTCCGTCAATTCTGGCGGCTTCCTCGATATCGGAAGGAATGGAAATGAGCGCAGTATATAAAATGATCATATAAAGACCGATATAACGCCAACCTTCGGGTATCGATACCGCAGACAACGCCCACTTCAAGTCGGAAAGCCAAGGCCTGCTCCAGTCTCCAAGACCGATCTGCTGCAGACAAAAGTTCAATATTCCGACAGGCTCGAACGAGTATACGTTCTGGAACAACTGTGCTATAGCTACCGATGTGATAATAGCGGGAGCAAAATACAACGTTTTAAATAATTCTCTGCCTTTGGTGATGCTAGTCAGCAAGATGGCAACCAGCAAACCGAGAAACACTTGCATCACCACAATAATGAACACATAGATCAAATTGTTGCTGAATGCCTTCCAGAACGTCTTATCTCCGCCGAACATCTTGGTATAATTGTCAAAGCCGATATAGACCATATCGGAAACCCCGTCCCAGGAGAAAAAGCTGAAGTAGATCGACCAAAGGATGGGCGCTAGAACGGTGAATAAATACACGAGTAATGCCGGCAGCAAGAAGACTAGAACGGCTTTGTGATTGCGTAGGACTTTATCCATGCCTTCCTCATTCCCCATTCTAATATTGTTTTTTACTTTCATAGCCGGCCAATCGAATCTCGGTTGGCCAGCTTGATCAGCAAAGTTATTTGAAATATTTCGGAGCGTTTTCCTTAATGGCTTGATCCATTAATTCCGCAAATTCATCCGGGGTGTGAGCTCCAAGAGCCAAGGCATTAAGCTCGTTGCCAAGCAGTTCATTTGTGGCCGGGTCCAGGCGCGTATCCCACGGAACCGCAAAGACATTTCCAGCTTTGGCGATTTCGTCTTGAATGTTATAGAAAATTTCCGGCATTCCTTGTCCTTGGTCAACCGAATAATTAAAAGGGGAGAATTGTCCTTTTTTCGTATAGGCTTCCGGATATTTCTCCAGGAGGAATTTAACGAATTCCTTCATCGTATCATCGAAGGTCTCTTGGTTGAATGCAACACCGATGCCCGAATTGATAAAATAATCGTTATCCGCCGTCTTGGCCCCTTCCATCATAGGAAGCCGGAAAAATCCGATGTTGTCCTTCATTTCAGCACTGATTTTATCATTTGCGAAATTCATCGTTTCCCATGAACCCATGTAATAGATACCGGTTTTACCAGCTAGGAACAGGTCGCGTGCCGCGGTGTAATCGGTCGCAGTGAACCCTTGTTGGAAGTACCCTTTAGTACCCAGTTCGTGAACTAACTTTATACCTGCCATTCCGGCCGGATCCTTGAATGATGCCTTGCCTTGCTTGACGCTCTCGATAAAGTCATTACCGGTCATGCGGAACGGTTTGTATGCCAGGTACCGAAGAACCGGCCATTTGTCCTTACCGTCGACGGCAATCGGGGTGATCTTGTTCTGTTTCAGTGTCTCGGACACCTTTATGAACTCATCAAACGTCTTTGGCGGCTCAAGGCCGAGATCCTTAAACATCTTAATGTTGTACCAGAATACCTCGATCCCAAATTCGAGTGGGAGCGTGTACATGGAACCGTCAGCGAACTGTTGATATTGCAAAGCAATCGGACGGAAATCTTCATATTTCCCAAGATCTTGCAGCATCTTTTTCATGTCCACCAGCTTGCCTTGCTCTACCAGCTTGGAGGCATAGGCATCTGGATCAGTATCGAACATAGCGGGCATCTCGTTGCTTGCGATCAATGTCCGCAGTTTCTGCAAATAAGATGGACGATCGCCTGTGCCTTCCATAACCAGCTCAAATTCCGGATGCGTTTTGGAAAATTCGTCCGCAATTTCCTTTACGGTAACAGCCTGAGGGCCATCTACTCCGCGGGCGACAAACCATTTATACGTTTTCTTGTTCGCCTTTTGACCCTTATTTGCCGTTTCTGCAGCGTTGTTATTAGAGTTGTTATCCCCTCCGCATGCGCTCAGCAATGGTATCAGGATAACAAGCGATAATGCGAGACTCAACCATTTGACGTAACGTTTCATCTATAAAACCTCCTGTTAGTTGGGAATCGAAATAGATGCCTGTTCAAATTGCGCTTGGCCTTCCTGGACAAAGCAACCCCAGTTACCGGTTTTCAAATTATACAACCGTGTGGTCATGGCGACCTGATCGGCCAAGTACACAACGCAAACGGAATTCTCCACAACAATCGTGATATCGTAAGCCGTACCGGCTTGTAATTCTATCGGCACCTCCAACTCTACCGCATGTGGACGGTCACCGTCGATGTGCCATTGCGCCTCACCCTTCACCCGGCGGGGCCACATATCGATTACCAGACGGTTATGAATGGGTTCAAGGCGAATGTAATAGGCTTCATCTAGATCCTCGCTTGCGCGAAGCATGATGCCACAGCTTCTGGTCCCTTCGGAGAAGGACAGCCGGGTCGAAATCTTGCAAACTTCGGGCATGGAGCCGGCTGATATGCAAGAGAATGTTTCATTAGCCCCCGTACTTATACGTCCCTCTGACTCCTTCCAGTCCCCAAGCCGCGAACCCCACACAGCAGCCTGCTTTTTAGCAAAATAATGGGAAACGGTCTCGGGTATGCGAACCGTTAACGATCCATCCGGTTCTTGAACGACTTCGTGTACGACCAAATTACCGGCCCATTCCCAATCTGCGTAATCATCCTCGTTTTCCTTGCTTGGATCCCAACCAAAAGCGTACCGTTTGTTTCCGTCACTCCATGTTTTTGCGGCATAGAATGCTCTGGCGTCAAACGCGTCGTTTCTCGGGGCCGTCCAAGGTCCGCTGAGCGATTTGCTCATACGGTAATGGGTGACGAACCGGTCCGAGAACGTGGAGTAAACCAGATACCACCATTCTCCGATCCGGAACAAATCCGGGCATTCGTGTGTCACGTACATTTTCGGATCCCAGAAAGGTTTACGGATTTCCCATTTCTTAAGATCCTTGGAAGCGCACAATCCAATACTCCCCCGGCGCCGGGATGGACCTTCTTTGTTCCTTGCTGCGAGAAGCATCCAATACTCTCCCGCCTCTTCGTTCCAGAAGACGAAGGGATCGCGCCAATCATGTCTTTCATATTGAATCCCGTCCGAATAGAAGGTATCTTCGGGAATTTTCCGCCACGATTCCATATCCGTGCTTACGGCGTGCATGATGCATTGGAGCGGCACGCCGTCCTCCACGAATTCCGGGTGTGGATTGAGGCCGGTGTAGTATAGATGGTATTCTCCTTCGGCTTCGATAATGGAGCCGGTATAACAGTTCATATCTTGCTCACTCACACTTCCATGCTTCAGCATTTCGCCTTTTTCTTCGTAGTGCACGAAATCGCTTGTGCGGAGCTCGAACCAGGAGGTTCCTTCACCATGAATTTTCTTGTTCTCCCTCCAATCATGAAGATAGAACAAACGGAAGGTACCGTCTTTGTAGAAGGGGATGAGGTCTCCTATCCAAGCCCCCTCCGGTTTGTAGAACAAATTCGACAATGCATACAACCCCTTTCTTTTATCGTATCTTGATTATAGAACGGGTTGAAAACGCTTTAAATTCTAACTTCTTTATCCTATGTGCAATATTTTTTGTTTTCTAATAATGAAAAGACCAGCTCATCTTCCTTACACCAATTATTGTGGCTCCAATACATTCAGAATAAAAAAAACCAGTGAGATCATGAGTTATGATCTTACTGGTTCATTAGCCGGGGCAACTGCCCCTAGCTTATTTTCTGTACCATTTACTTTTTCCTGCTACCTCTACTAAAGGTCCAGATGGCCATACAGCAGCCTACCATTCCGACTCCAAGCAGAACCGTCTGAACAATACCCAACAGCGGTGAATTTTCAGGGTGAATTTGGGTGCTAAGTACAATTAACAGCGCAGAAGCTGCAAGCACCGCCCCTGGTTGGTTCTTCTTACTCACACTTTCACCTCCTGCATAACGAATAAATGATACATTCCCGAACCCTTACTCGATGCATACATAACCACCGTTTTATGATCAATTGCATTTGTAGTACCTGCAATAACCGGAAACCCCTTAGACTTGATTAGCTTCCTCGCCCTTGGCCAACTATTCTTATCTGAGCTCAGTGGCTGATAATGTACTGATCTGGCTTCTTCTCTAAAGTTGCAAAGACTATAATTTTCTTACCCTTTATCTGACTTCATAGTATTTACAACATTAAGCTTTTCGTCCACCTATATCAACCCCTTTAACGTTCCCTACCTTCTTTACCCCTTCGATTGTCGATTTAATTGTACTTTCTGCAACTAAACTTCTCTCTTTCCACCAATTCGGACTAATAGCTGTATTTAGTACAACTAAACCCAATGATTTCTGCGAAAAGCGCCTAATGCCCCCATTTTAGTTGCATAAAGTACACTAGACATGCACAAATGCTGACATGAAAAATATAGTTTAAATAAATTACTAAAAATGTATAATTATGATTTGTTTTCACTACTCAATCCATAA
>NZ_JAUSTK010000018.1 GCF_030812855.1 Paenibacillus wynnii | reverse complement strand
GAAGCACAGACGTCGCTGAGCCCGTGGAACTTTTTGCGAAAGATGCGATATTACTTCACGAGTGACTGGGATTCTTTCATCCAGGTTCTGAATATGGAGCCCACACGACGATCGAAGGGAAGACAAAAAATACCGAAGCCTGCGGAGGCCCCGCCGCGAATGAGTGCCAAGCGAGAAACCGTAAAAATAATTGTGGGATAAACAGAATATAAAATTACTTTTTTTGGTAATTAACTCCTACGCTTTATGAGCCCTTTGATTTTTTTCACTTTATCCAAAAAACACAACTGTAAAATTATTACTTTTTTAGTTTTTCGATTTCGTGTAAGGTTCTATGCATGTCTAGTGCAAGAAGTGCAACTATAATCCTGGCTAGGAACCAAAAATCCATTTAGTTGTAGTTAATGCATCTAACTCCCCATATTTGTGTGGAAAAGTGCCAATTTTCCTTTTTTAGATGTACGAAATACAACTAAAAGCCGAAAAAATCGATGTTAGCTCAGAATAAGTGTATAAAGTGCAACTCAAGCATACCTTCTACACTTTAAAGGCCTTCCACAGCTCAGATACGATCAGGTTCCCTGCGGTTTTTTTCTTGTATGCCTCTGAAGCAAATGGATCGCTATAGGTTTCAAAGTCATTTACAACGGCTTCATATACAAGAGGGAGCAGTCTTTCTTCATACGTATTGCCTTCGAGCATAGCTTCAGCGGCGATAAGCCGCTGCGGTCGACCCGAACCGCCGCCTGCCGCAAGCCGTACTCTGCTTATCCGATGCGAAGCATCTATTGAAGCGGTTAACGCCACGGTTACGAGCGATGGAGTAAAAGCTTCTCTTCGGCCAATCTTGTGGTAAACCTCCACTCTGGATGCTTCCTTTTCACTCGCCTTAGGAATAGGAATACGGACTTCAGCAACGATATCCATAGCCGATACCGCACCTTCCCATCGGCTGTTCAGCCATTCTATCAAGGGCTGAGCATTCAATAATTTACCGTCATAGGTAACCATCTCGGCATCATATACCAGTAATGCCGGAAGGATATCCCCAAAGCCTGAAGCGATATTGCCTCCAAGTGTAGCCAGATTCCGTACCGCGGGGGCAGCTATCCCCTTCACCGCTGCTTGAACCGCCGGAGCCACAGACTGTAGATATTTGTTCTTACGGCACAGTGACAGCGTAGTAAGAGCACCCAGCGTTAGATAATATTCTGTTGAACGGATCTCACCGATACCGATACCTTCAACACCCCGGAGATCGATTAGCTGATTGGGCATCGGTAAAGTCCCGGCATCCCATTGCGTTCGCAGGAGTGTGCCACCGGAGACATACAGAGCGCCACTCCCCAGAGCTGACTTCAACTCCCAAGCCTCGTGAAGACTGTGCGGCTGATGTAAGCCCGGCTGCCCAAGCAATCCCTCATCCCTTAGCGCTCCCATACGTACTACCTCCTCTCCAGCAGGCATTATTCATCAGAAATTTCTATTGTTAAAAAGTGAAACCTATTTTAAAACCTTTGTTCCCGTATATAGGGAACACCCAGTGCCTCCGGTGTACCGGAAGGCTTATTTCGATTGCGGTAGCCTAAATACATCAGCACCAATATGGTCACAAGATAGGGTATCATTTTGAGAAAATAAGATGGAACTACACTTCCAAGCAACTGAATACGGAAACCCAGTGAATCCAGCGCTCCGAAGAAATAAGCACAGAACAGCGCTCTTAGCGGATTCCATCTAGCGAATATAACAAGCCCTACCGCAATCCAACCGCGCCCGGCAGTTAGACCTTCGTTCCAGGTTGGTGCATAGGCCAATACCATATCTGCACCCGCCAGTCCGATTAGCATAGCTCCTGCAATCACATAGCTGTAGCGAATCAGTTGTACACGAATACCCA
Organism: Paenibacillus wynnii; assembly: GCF_030812855.1. Classification (GTDB taxonomy): domain Bacteria; phylum Bacillota; class Bacilli; order Paenibacillales; family Paenibacillaceae; genus Paenibacillus_AQ; species Paenibacillus_AQ wynnii_A. Next base: position 91,883 of record NZ_JAUSTK010000018.1, on the reverse strand, counting down.
TCACATCTGCTGTAGCTGGGCTATCTCCAACGGCCCTCAAATGGAGTCCCCAGGATGTTCGATGAATCAGTAGATGAAGAACAAGAACCAAGACTAGGCTGAACCATGTCAAATAATCCATGTTAGCAAATATATTCCCAATAACCGGAACAGGCTCCAACCAACCTAAATGCAGCTTGGGTGAGGGCCCCGGCAGTGGAATACCACTAATCGGCTTACCGAGATAAGCACTTAGCCCACTCCCAAATAAGGTCATCGCAAGACCCGACATCGTCTGATTCGCCCGAAGCGTGACACACAGAAAGGAATGCAACAAACCTAATACAGCCGTGACGGCTACCGTTGCCAGTAATGCAACAGCCAGATTGCCGGTGCGAATGTACACAATACAGGTTGTCACCGCACCCATCAGCATCAGTCCCTCGGCACCAAGCTGGATGATCCCGGCCCTTTCATTCAATATTCCGCCTAGTGTAGCCAGAAGGAGTGGCGTCCCTGCTGAAATCGCCGCTATTAATAACTGAGTAGTAAAGTCCATTCTATAACCCCTTCCTTAATTATGCGCTCCGGCGAATGCGGAATCGATGAATCATATCCCCGGCAATCAGGAAAAACAGGATGGAGCCCTGCAGCATTTCCGAAATAGACGAAGGTAATCCTATGGTTTGTACGCTGAAACCTCCGACGATGAGACCTCCGAACAGGATGGAAGTAACAATTAGCCCCAGCGGGTTCAGTTTTGCAAGCCAGGCCACAATAATCGCCGTATATCCGTAACCCGGAGAGATACCTTGCATTAATTTATGGGTTACGCCAGACACCTCAGCCATTCCAGCGATTCCTGCCAGACCACCGCTGATTAGCATTACGATAATAATATGCCGTTTAATATGAATACCTGCATAACGGGCAGCTATCGGATTGGCTCCAATTAGCTTCAATTCATATCCCCAACGGGTAAACCGGATCATTAAGTAATAGATAACTACAGCAACGAGACCAAATATAAGTCCGATGTGCAGCCGTGTACTACCCAGTACGGGCAGTGATTGCGCTGCAGTAAACATGGGCGAACCGGGGAAGTTAAAGCCTTTGGGGTCTTTCCAAGGCCCGAATACTACATAATCAAGTGCCAGCAGTGCTACGTAATTCAGCATTAATGAAGTAATAAGCTCATTGACTCCAAAATGTGTTCTGGGGACAGCCGTCATTAACCCCCAGAGGGCTCCCGCAGCGAAACCGAATATGAGCATTAACAAGATGGACCAGAATGATGGTAGATCTGGAAAATAAATCGTGACAGCCGTAGCCGCCATGGCTCCAACTGTAAGCTGTCCCTCAGCCCCGATATTCCATACCGATATCCGGTAAGCAACCGAGATACCCAGTCCGCATAGCAGTAACGGTATTGCTTTTACCAGAGTTTCCGTGAAGCCATAGGAGGTGCCAAATGCACCGCGGAACATTTTTTCATATACAGTAAATGGACTCATTCCGTTGGCAGCAATGAATATGGCACACAACACCAATGCTAGAAATACAGAGAGGACCGGTGTCCACCAAGGTGAACGGGTACGGCTTGAATCGTATTCCAGACGCAGTGAAGGGCGCTTGCCAGTCTTTAACGGAGAAGGTTCAAGCACTGCTGCAGTATTATTTCCATCTATCCGGCTCATACGACGCTCCCCTCTCTGCCCTGAATTCCTGCCATCAGCAACCCGATGGTCTCTCGATCTGCGTCATCATGTGTTTCCTCACCAATAATTGAACCGTTATAAATAACCAAAATACGGTCAGATAACTGTAGAAGCTCATCCAAATCCTCCGAAATGAGCAGAACGCCACTTCCCGTTCCCCGCAGCTCCATAAGTAGGTCATGAACACCTGCCGCAGCGGCTACATCCAGCCCTTGAGTGGGATGTACAGCTACCATCAGCTTTGGCTGATGACTAACTTCTCTAGCAAAAAGCAACTTCTGTTGGTTACCGCCAGACATCTGCTGCACAGGTGTATCTAGCTCTGGTGTCTTCACGTTAAATCTTCTTACAAGCTCCTCAGACCACGATCGATTCTTCCCTGCTTTCAGAAAACCGAATTTAGAGTGTTCTTCGCTACGGTAGGACTTGAATAAGAGGTTATCGACAGAGCCAAGCCGTCCAGCTAATCCGCTTTTCATTCGATTCTCCGGAACATGGGAGATCCCTGCGTCGATAGCACCGCGTACAGAAGCCGACTTCACTGTACTGCCGTCAAAGGTTATCTCACCGTTCTTCCAAGTCCGCAGACCTGTCAATACCTCCGCAAGCTCCTTTTGCCCATTGCCGGCTACACCCGCAACACCGACAATTTCTCCTTCACGCACGCTAAGTGACAAACCGTCAAGTGCCTTACGGCCATGATCGGCATAGACATCAAGATCCTTAACAATCAGCAAGGGACTCCCCTCTGTTGCTTCTCGCTCCTGACGGCTGATCGTAACCTCTCTACCCACCATCAAACGGGCCAACTCTAATTCATCCGTGTCTGCTGTGACCAGTGTGGCGATCATTTTGCCTTTACGCATAACAGAGATTCGATCCGAGGAGGCCATAACTTCTTTCATTTTATGAGTCGTCATGATAACGGTTTTCCCTTCTTGCTTCATAACCTGCAGAGTGTTAAAGAGTTGCTCTGCTTCTCCGGGAGTCAGGACTGAAGTCGGCTCATCCAGAATAATAATATCTGCACCGCGGTACAGTGTCTTCACGATCTCCACACGCTGTTGTTCCCCGACAGACAACTGCCATATCGGTCGGTCTACATGAAACTTCAGACCAAAATGCTCTGCCAGGGCTTCAATCTCCTCGTGCTTTTTATTCATCCATTTACTTCCGCGCCAGAAAGACGACTTTTCGCCAAGCACGATGTTTTCCGCTGCTGTGAGGCTTTGCACCAGTCTGAAATTCTGAAATACCATGCCGACGCCAAGTAAGGCTGCGTCTTTCGGGGAACGAATTTTTGCAGTTTTGCCATGAATGAGAATCTCTCCTTCATCCGCTCTGTATACACCCGACAGCATGCTCATGACCGTGCTTTTCCCTGCCCCATTCTCACCAAGCAGCGCATGAATCTCACCCGCATTTGCTGAAAAATCGACTTGATCGCTCGCGGTCACCGGACCGAATTTTTTCACTATACCCCGCATCTCTACTGAATGGTCCAGCATCTTGGAACGCCTCCTTTCCTTATAGTTATAGTACGGGTGGGGAAGGTTCTGTAATAGAACCCGCCCCACCCATTAAGTCGTGCATTAAAGCTATGATATTTAGAGAAAATTCACTTTTAGTTAGGTATAGTTCCCACTACGCCTTTTACGAGCCAATTCATTCCCAGCACTTCTTCAAGTGTCAGCTTTTGACCCTCTTGCACTTTAACGGCATCTTTATTATCCGTAATCGGTCCCGTGAATACATCCAGTTCGCCGCTGATAATCTTAGCCTTAGCCTCTTCAACGAGTGTCTTCACATCTTCAGGAACCTTGCTACCGAAAGGTGCAAGCTCAACCATTCCGTCAGCCATGTCACCGGAGTACTGCTCATTCGTCCAGGTTCCATCCATAACCGATTTCACGGCTTTAACATAATACGGACCCCAGTTCCAAACTGGATTTGTCAAATAATTATCCGGAGCGTATTTACCCATATCGGAGTCATTACCTCCAGCAAAAGCACCACGTTCCGCAGCAGCCTGAAGCGTAGCCGGTGAATCCTGATAAGCCATCAACACATCCGCACCTTTATCCAGCAAGCTGATTGCGGCTTGACGTTCTGTCGTTGGGTCATACCAAGTGTTGGTCCATACCACATCGACTTTAACATCCGGGTTTACGCTTTGCGCTCCTAGTGTAAAGGCATTAAGGTTATAGATAACTTCACTAATCGGGAATGCTCCAACATAACCTAACTGATTGTTCTTCGTCATTTTCCCTGCGGCAATCCCGGAAAGATAACTAGCTTGATAGTTTTTACCGAAGTAAGTTCCCATGTTATCCGCTGTTTTGTAACCGGAAGCATGCAGGAATTTCACATTAGGGAACTTGCCTGCCACATTAAGGGTGAAATCCATATATCCGAAGCTTGTTGTAAATACAATGTCATGAGATTGCGCAAGCTCTGTGATGATACGTTCCGCATCTGCGCTCTCTGGAACGTTTTCTACGAAGTCCGCTTTAATTCCAAGTTCTTTCTCCATAAAAAGGCGACCTTGATCATGCTGATAAGTATAACCACCGTCACCCGGAGGACCGATATAAACGAAAGCCACCTTAGGTTTCTCCGCAGCCGGTTCTGTTGTGGCAGCAGCTTCCCCTGTTGTACCCGCATTTGTTGCAGGTGCCTCTGTTGCATTTGTCGATGCGGCATTATTATTACCACAGCCTGCCAGCACTACCGCCAATACAAGCATTAGCAGTAATCCGAGCGAGAATGACTGACCCCTTTTTTTCATAATTCTCCTCCTCCAAGGTTTTAAAAATTGGCTTTAGCCAATAATGTATCTCTACTATACTTACGCCTGAGCATTACGTAAATTTATATAACATACGTTTGTTTTATTTTACAAAAAAAAGAGGTTTTCTTGTGCACAGCGCCTTATCCGAGTATGACATTACTTAAAAAATGTGATATTACCTAACATAATAAAAAATTAACTTCTACCATTCGACCTAATTCCCGTTTATCTGACTCCAATGACTAACAATATTCCCGAACTCTTCATGTGTGTCTGCATCCATGAAATAATGTGCGGAGTCTGCTTCCAGTACTACCCCTTTATAATCCGGTGAGCGCAGTATGCTGGCCGCCCCCCGATCTCCGTCCAAACTCTGCAATGCTGGAAATAATGCCTTGGAGAACAGCACAGGAGGCATACCCGCCCCCTTATGAGTGCTGGCCACAAAGTCTAATCCCGGAGAATTCTGAAAGGTTTCTATCAGACGATTAATAAGTCCGGTCGTGATAAAGGGTTGATCGGCAAGTGCAACAATAACAGCATCAGGTTGTGTAGGCAGTACAGCATTAAGTCCGCAGCGCAACGAAAAGGACAATCCCAGATGGGCGGTTAAGCATGTCTCAATACGCAACCTCTCCTGCTTATGGACAGCGGGTGGTAGCCACTCCAGTGTGTCATCGGCGCGTACCACAACGACTAGCGGAGACAGATTACAGCGGTCAAGCTCACTGAGCGCGACGCTCCCGAGTGAAATCTCCTGGGACAGCTTCAGGGAAACCTTGGAGACTCCCATTCGTCTGCTTTGTCCTGCTGCTAGATAGATACCTGCTACTTTCAAAGTGGTCCCCTCCTTTTGATAGTTTACGCGAGCCTGCCCTTTTAATTTGAATCATTTCGGCAACAATACTTACTGCAATTTCCTCCGGTCCTTCCCCGCCAATGGGAATACCTACCGGAGCATGCAATGACGAAGGAACCTCAAGCCCTTCAAGAAGCAGATTTATACGCACGGCAGACCCGATAACTCCGATATAATGCGGATTAAACGGTAGCACACCCTCCAAAAAATGTCGGTCCCTCTGGAACTGGTGGCTGCATATGAGCACATAATCACCACAACTAATTCCAAGACGGGCAGCCGCCTCTACAGGGGCACAAATCACTCTTTCCGCACCGGGGAATTCATTCTTTAGGGTACCTTCCCGCCAATCGGTGATAGCAATTCGGAACCCCACTGTGGCCGCCAGAGCGGCAATAGGTCCCGCATCATGCCCTCCCCCAAAAATCACGAGTCTCGGCTTAGGTTGCAGCAACGTGCTAAAAGCAATGGAATCTGAAACAGGTCCAGCAACTGTACCCGCTGCCAACTCATAGGAATACCCACCCTGTGAGGTTAATTTGCGGAGCAGCATCAAGCTTTCTCCCCTTGCCATCCGCTCATTGGCAGCCAGAAGGATCTGCTTCAGCTCTCCTTTAACGGGTTCTAGCACCACTTTGATTTTGCCGCCGCAACCCACCGCTTCCCCCCAAGAAAAGTCATCCGGAGACAGCATATCGTACTCCACAACTTCCGGTTGACCTGATGCCCAAATCTCAGCAGTTCGCAGCTGCAAGTCACTTTCCAGACACCCTGGACTGAGACTGCCCATTGACCCATTCTCAAAAAACAGCATGACCGCACCTGCTTTGCGATACGAATGCCCCTCTACTCCAGTTAGAGAAGCCAATACAGCTGGGGAGTCATTGTTCTTGATGTACAATACGATATCGTGTATATCCATGAGCAACCCCTCCTTGGGTTGTTGCTATTTACTTCAATCCTTTTCCAGCATCCCGCGGAACATAAACACAAGTTTCAATCGCAGTAAATCGTTAATTTTTTTGAAATCAACATCCAGCAGTTCGCTTAGCTTCTCAATCCGATAGGTTGCCGTATTCCGGTGGATAAATAGTTTTTTGGCCGTTTCGTTGATATGACCGTCATTCTCTATATAGACCTCCAGCGTATGCAGCATTTCTCGGACATACTCAGGTTCCCGGCACAGCAGGTTTCCAAGGGTTCCATTACAGTATTTAATCATGATGTCTGAAGGAATCTGCTGGAGCATCAGAGTGAGTTCAAGCTGCCGATAATGGACAACATGCTCATTCACTCCCCAATACTGGGGTTTACTCAGACACACCTTAACTTCAGCAAAAGCTTCTTTGAGGCCTTCGGCCTTAGCCTTACGGCTGCTAATAGCCGCTTTTGGATAATAACCGGGCTCATATTTCAGCTTTTGAAAGCACTCACTTATTATTGCCTGTAAGTTCTCAGGGTTGTGTTTATCCACTGGATAAATCGAAAGTAACCCTTCATCTACAAGGACATGTATCCCCTTCATTTCCTGCAGCAGAGGATGCTCCATATACTCCTCTTTCAAGTGATACAGCTCACCCTTCCGGGATTCCCCCAAGCTCGATACATCCGTTAACAAAAGCTGAAAAGGCGATTGAAGAAGCTCAATATCCAGCTTGGCAGCTGCTTGTGCCAATTCCGCACTAGATAGACCTCCGTTCAAGCAACGTTTGAGCAGTCCGCTGAATTCCCTTTGTGAATCAGGTTCGAAGGAACTTTCGTACCCTGACTGAATATGGAATGAAATTAGCTCGGCCCCTTGAACAAATAAACTCTCTTCAACAGGGAGCAATAGTGGATCAATATCGAAATACTGCAGATAACCATGGCATTCCTCGCCTTGCATAAGAGGGACTCGAAAACTCACCCCTTCATCGATACGAATACGCTGGCTCCGGTTAATCCACGGCCAGTTCGTCAGCAACTGAGATTCCGGGAACTGTGAGTTATTGTAGAGAACGGCTCCCCGGGAGTTAATTACCGCGAGTGAATGCCCCATCACCTCAGATATGGAATCCAATAGCGGTTGGCTCCGGCTCGAACGAAGAGCAAATCGCATCAGCTTTCTTTGTTTCTCCATTACCGTCTGCAAGGTGCTGGTACTTCGTATAAGCTCCGCTCGGAACAAACCGTTCATTTGATCGGAGAAAGTGAATTGAAAAGGCAGCTCAATCAACGGGAAACCCAACAGCTCCGCCTCTGTAATCAGCGCTTCCGGAACGGCATCCCAGAAACGTCCCAGCTTGATGCCAAGTCCCGCCGATCCCCGGCGGTTCAAGGTGTGAAGCAAAGCCGACGCTTCTTCCAGGTTATCTTTAATTAAATAAGCTGTTGTCAGCAGCATTTCGCCTTCCTTAATCCAATCAGAAATGTCCGGGGCATCCATCACATTGATGGACTTAACAATTCGATGTTTCCCTCTAGACCCTGCTATAAGCTTTGCTTCTGATAAAGGATAAATGGATAATGCCTCTTCAACTGTGAGATGCATGCCACCCCTCCTTTTCAAGCCCAGTATCTTCTCTGCATATGTGTTACCTTATGTAACATTATAGAGAAAATGAACCTTTTTGAATAGAGGATTGTGAAAAATACCATTCTAGTACGTTAGATAATATTACATATGACACAGAAATTTAAATTTTCATCCATATTTATCCTGTAATGCGTAACAAGTTCACTTGCTAAATATCGTGAATCAGAGTATGGAAAAAAGACCGTCCTGAGGAGCGGTCGCTATCGTAACCCCCTTATTCCATACACTTGTTGAAGATAAGTGTACTGAGTACCACTATTTCAGTTAATTTCCGCATCCTAATGGACTTAATTGCACTTTCCGCAACTAAATCCTCCCACTAGTCCATTCTCAGTCAACTTCGCTCCAAATAGCTGTATAAAGTGCAGTTACTTTTGTAATTCAGCCATATAAAATTATTTTAGTTGTAAAGAGTGCAGTTAAAGTTAGCCCCAGACTTCTTTTATCCACGACAACAGCCGCAAATCCTGCCCATATCCTCCAATAACAGATATACCAAGTGGCAGACCATCCTCCCCGTTCACAGGGAGGGTAACCTGCGGAAGGCCGGCTAGGCCTGCAATGCAGCACAGCATCATCGCCCCGCTCCGATTCCGTTCAAGCTGCCGGGAATCTCCTCCGCGCAGCGGAGCAGGACCCGGTACGGTCGGTATTACAAGACAGCCCGACTCTCCCAGTAGTTGACGCAAACGGGATGAAATCCCCTCCTTGGTCTGTTGTGCAAAGGTAAGATCTTTTGCAACCAGACTAGAAGCCCAAGCGAATCGGTCAGCAATATCCGGTCCGAACTCAGGCCGCTCCCGCTCAATCCATTCCCCATGGGTTGACCATATTTCACAACCCTGCAGCTCTCGGAACACATCCATCCAGACTTTAAGTCCTTCCGGAGCAATTTCGATGTCCCAAGCACGGCCTGCACCCGTTTGCAGACGGCTTAGAGCGTTAGAAAGCTGTATTTCACTTTCCTTTTCCACCAAAGTCCATGCATCTGTAGCGATAAAAAGTTGATCCATAGTATTTGGGTAAGGTTCTTCCTTCCCCACCGGCAGAAGAACCTTACCCACTTTGTGCAATAGTTCTACATGCCCTGTCATCCATCCTACGGTATCAAAACCCGGTGAAAGTGGAATGACGCCCTTCATATCCACCGCTCCATGGGAGGGACGAAACCCATAGACTCCACAGTAGGAAGAAGGAACACGAATGGACCCCCCGGTATCTGTTCCAAGTGCAAAATCAACACTCCCGGAGGCTACAGCGACAGCGGAACCACTGGACGATCCGCCTGGAATACACCCGGCTGCATGAGGATTCACGGGAGTACCGTAATGGTAGTTCTCTCCTCCCAGACTGTACATCAGCTCATCCGTAAGCGCTGCCCCTTTCAAAGAAGCACCAGCCATCAGCAGACTTCGAACTGCGGCTGCATGATAAGTAGAGGCCGAATGCGTCCGAAGCCAGTCCGGGTTGCCCGCGGATGACGTGTGACCGGCAACTGCGAACACATCCTTCACCGTGAAGCTCAGGCCCTCAAGCGGCCCATATCCTAGCGGCATCACCTTCAACTTCGGATCTATGAAAGCACCATAACGATTATCCAGAACCATTCCTGCACCTCCTATGCTAAAAAATACTTTTCCGTAAAAGGAACGCCCGGAATCCATGCTGTCAGTATGTTTACCAACCAATGGCCGTTCCATCACAACGCGGATCTGTGCCGCCGCTGCGAAATCCGTTGTCATCTATAGCGATCACATGGGCATGACCCACAATCCCGTCAAATGCGCCAACAGTTCTAACTATGTGCCCGGCAGCTGCCAGTCTTTGCCGAACCGCATCAGGTACCCTGCTTTCCAGCTTCAGCTCCTCAGTAGGCTCTCCCCAGGTTCTTCCCCACACAAAACGCGGTTCCTCAACGGCCTGCTGCGGATTCATGCCATAGTGCAGCATACGTGTGAGCAGCATTGTCTGAGTCTGAGGTTGTCCTTCCCCACCCTGAGTACCATATAATATTGCCGGCTTGCCATCCTTGCAGGCCATCGCAGGCATCAGCGTATGGAAGGTTCGTTTGTGCGGCTCCAGCGTATTCACAGCCCCTGGGTCCAGCGAGAAAAACGATCCTCGATTCTGCAGTAAAATCCCGGTATCCCCTGCGACTACACCCGATCCAAACTCAAAATACAGGCTTTGTATAAAAGAAACCGCATTGCCCTCCTCATCCACCACCGCTGCATAGGCCGTATCTCGTCCGAGAGGCTCACTCGTAAGACCCGCTGCCCCCTGAAGTGAAATAGAGGCGGCAAGCTTGGCCGCATAGCTTTTATCTAGAAGTGCTTTTATTGGAATATCACTGAACAGCGGATCTGTGAGCACCTGATCACGATCCCGAAAACTCAGCTTCAGCGCCTCAACCAGAAGATGATAATACTCGTAAGAATCGTGGGCGATGTCTGCAAAATCAAACTGTTCCAGTATATTAAGGCTCATAAGCGCAGCAAAACCCTGCGAATTGGGCGGTGCCTGGTAGATGGTATGCCCGAAGTAATCCGTGGAAATAGGCTCTACCCATTCCCCCGTATGATCCCGAAAATCCTCCAGCGTGAGAAATCCCCCCGCCTTCAGCATATAATCTGAAACCGTTGCCGCTATCTCTCCCTTATAAAAAGCATCCCGCCCACCGTTTTGGAGTTTCCGCAGCGTGGCGGCCAACTGATGCTGCACGAATCTCTCCCCTGCCTCAGGGATCCGTCCCCCCGGAATATAAATAGCGGCTGCCGGTGGCTGCGCGTTCAGCGCCGATTCTGCAAGGCGGGTATTATCATGTTGGTCCGGCGATACAGGAAAACCTTCCGAGGCGTATTCTATAGCTGCTTCAAGCACCTCTGCCAACGTAAGACGGCCGTACTGCTGCAATACAGCATCCCAACTATCAACCATACCGGGAACCGTAATGGCACTTCGGATGCCTCGTTTAGGGATGCCCGAATCTCCGGAATAGCTGTCCCGGCTAACATTGTAACCGGAACGTCCGCTGCCATTATACGCACGAACCCGCCCTTCCTCGGCATTGTAGGTCAGCCAAAAGGCATCGCCGCCAAGCCCGGTCATATGCGGATATACTACCGCCAGACAAGCACTGACGGCCACCGCCGCGTCAAAAGCGTTGCCGCCCCTCAGCAGAATTCGAGCACCTGCAGCAGAGGCCAGGTAATGGGGACTCACTACCATCGTTTTGGTACCTACTACCGGTTTCCCTGCCATAATTCTTCCCCCTCTAAGATAAGCGCAGCCATTACGATGGCATCGAATAATGTCATTTAACATTACCCCTAAGCTTATAGTCAACGGATAAAAAGAGAACTTAAAATATGGCCTTTTTATTTGTGAATGCTGCACAAAATTGATAAATTAAGATAGACATAAAGATAATAAACAACGATGATTACATACGAAATGTATAAGAGATGTAGAAAGAGATATGGGTCGGTCAGAGGGGGTATAACGTGAAATCAAACGAAAATCAATATGTACAATTAACAGCTTCCATGTTAAGGACTGGAATTCTGGGCTACGGCGGCGGACCTTCCGTAATTCCCCTCATTCGTCATGATGCCGTAACGCGTTATCAATGGCTGAATGATGATGAATTCGGAGAGACTCTGGCAATCGCCAATGCCTTGCCCGGTCCGATTGCCACCAAAATGGCCGCTTACCTTGGATATAAGCTTAAAGGGGTACGAGGAGCCTTAGTTTCAGTTCTCGCCCATATCCTCCCCAGCTGCATAGCAATGATTGCTCTGTTATCTGCGGTTAATTACTTAAGTGGTTCAAAGGTAGTTGCAGGCATGATTGCGGGGGTCTCGCCTGTTATTGCGGTTATGCTGGGGTTGATGGCTTACGAATTTGCACAAAAAACCTATAAAGGATTAGGGTTGTGGCTCGGCTTGGCGCTTTTTCTGCTGGCATTGCTTCTGCTTGAAGTCCTTCATGTGCATCCGGCTATTGTTATCGTCCTCTTTCTCGGCTATGGAACCCTTCATTATCGAACTATTGCCAAGCTTAACTCTAAGCGTAACCATAAAGGAGGGACCCCTTAATGGAGTGGCTCAAACTGATTTACGGCTTTTTTGTGGCTAATGTGCTTGGCTACGGCGGCGGTCCCTCCTCCATTCCGCTTATGTATGAGGAAATCGTTCCTCATTACGGATGGCTGACCGATGAGCAATTCTCCAATATGCTGGCATTGGGCAACGCTCTTCCAGGTCCTATAGCTACCAAAATTGCTACTTATGTCGGCTATGATGTATACGGCTGGCTCGGATTGATTGCGGCCTTGCTGGCAACGATCCTGCCCTCCGCAGCAGCGCTGATTATTTTGCTTCAGGTAATGCAGAAATATCGCAAGTCTCCCGTTGTGAAGGGCATGACCCTGCTTGTACAACCCGTCATCGCCGTAATGATGGCTGTCCTTACTTGGAAAATGGCTAAAGGGCCTGCGAATTCCATCGGAATCTGGCAGACCTTATTTATTGCAGCCGTTGCTCTTTGGGCCATCAAACGTCTTAAGCTGCACCCCGCCATAGTGATCGTTGCCGCTTTTGCCTACGGCGGGTTAGTGCTCCGCTACAACGTCTAATTATTCAGAATATATTGGGACAGCACAGCCTGAACCTCATAGATATTCACACTTTTGTTGAACGTCTTCTTGAGGGGCATTGATCCGCCGGAAACATAAATACACAGCTCTGCATCCAAATCGAAATGTCCGGCAGTCTCAACCGAATAATGCGAAATACTTTTATAAGGGATGGAATGGTACTCCGTTTTCTTGCCGGTCACCCCTTGTTTATCTACCATAATCAGCCGTTTATCTGTAAAAATGAACATATCCCTGATCAGCTTGTAGGCTCTTTCAATCTTTTCTTGAGGGGCAAGAATTTGGGCAAAATCTCTTTTGATCTCTGAGATGTCCACCTGTGAAGCGTTCCCTAGTAAACCGTTAAAAAGTGCCATCCTTTCAACCCCTTTTCGTATTAGTTTCGTATCATTCTTCAGTTCAAATTATAATAATTATTCAGCAATAAAATTCTTATTCCACTTTTTTCTTGCTTATTCCCTTGATTTTTATTAAAATAATTGTAAATTTGTTAACGAAGGAGGTGTGGTAGGATGGATCGCAATTGGACCAACAGTGTTATTAGCCGGCTGCCTATAGCTATGGCTGGCATCGTTCATGTAAATGGAAACAACGGGAGAACTCTGTCCATTTTCAAGAATTTAATAACATTACACAATTGTGAAATGCCTTTCCTGCCATCACCCGGACGGATCTAATAACCGGAGAATGATAAGGCCGTAGGGAAATTTCCCTGCGGTCTTTTTTTGTAAGCTGATGGGGGCATAAGGGCATTCCTATAAAGGAGAAAACCCATGATTATTCAATGTCAAAATGTTCAAAAATACCACGGTGCCCAACTTGTATTGTCAGACATCACCTTCGATATTCGCCAAGGCGAAAAAATAGGCCTCATCGGCCGTAACGGTTGCGGTAAAACCACACTTTTCCATCTTCTAAACGGACAGGAACGCCCCGATCAAGGACAAATCTCAATCCGTAGGGGCAGCGTAATCGGACAGCTGTCACAGATTCAGGAAGTCAGCGGGAACGAAAGTGTCTATAACGTACTACAGCGAAGCTTCGCTGAGCCGCTGCAATGGCAGAGCCGTCTACGGGAACTGGAGCTGGAAATGTCCTTCCTGAATGCAGGGACGAATGAAGAGCGCTGGAACAACCTGCTGAAGGAGTATGGAAGCCTGCAGGATAGATTCGAAGCCTCGGGAGGCTACGAGATTGAAGCATCCATTCAGCGCATAGCCGCAGGGCTAGGGATCGGGACTGGACAATATGAGCGGGTTTTTGCCTCGCTCTCCGGTGGAGAGAAAACAAAGGTGGGTCTGGCAGAGCTGCTGCTCCGTCGCCCTGATGTGCTCCTGCTGGATGAACCCACTAATCACCTGGATATGAATGCTATCGAATGGCTGGAACAATTCCTTCAGGATTATGAGGGGACCGTCCTTGCTATTTCCCATGACCGCTATTTTCTGGATGCCGTTGTAGACAAGGTTATTGAGATCGAAGACGGGGAAGCGATCACTTACCATACCAATTACAGCGGGTATCAGACAGAGAAGGAAACACGGCTGCTGCAGCAATTCACGGATTATAAGGAGCAGCAGAAAAAAATCAAGCAAATGAAGGAAACCATCAAGCGCCTGATCGAATGGGGCAACCGCGCGGACAACCCTAAATTTCATAAACGGGCGGCGGCGATGCAAAAAGCACTGGATCGTATGGTTAAGGTAAAAAGACCTATTCTAGAGCGCAAATCCATGGACCTGCAATTGGAGCAGAACGACCGTTCAGGCAATCAGGCCCTCACCCTCGATCAAATTGGTAAATCCTACGGGAACCGTAGTTTATTTCAACAAGCAACTGAAATATTACATTACGGAGAAACTACGGCGCTGATCGGCGGCAATGGAGCAGGCAAGAGTACGCTGCTAAGAATCATATTAGGCCAGGAAGCTCCAGACATGGGAAGCTGCACGCTAGGTTCACGGGCTGTCGTTGGCTATCTGGCACAGGAAGAAATTCCTGACAGGGGCGGACAATCCGTACTGCGCTATTTCCGTGAGGAAGCTGGACTTGAGGAAGGTGAGGCTAGGGGCCAGCTGGCACGATTTCTGTTCTACGGCAGCGATGTGTTCAAAGACATCACCAACCTTTCGGGCGGAGAATGGACCCGGCTGCGCTTTGCTATTCTAATGCACCGACGCCCTAACCTGCTGATTCTTGATGAACCGACCAATCACTTGGATATCGATTCCCGCGAAGCCTTGGAGGAAGCGCTGGAGGAATTCCCCGGCACAGTACTGGCTGTATCCCATGACCGTTATTTCATAAATCGGCTGTTCCAGAAGATATGGACTCTTGAAAATGGACAGTTCGGAGTATTCGACGGAAACTACGAGTATTACAAGGAGAAGCAAGTGGAGAAAGCCCTAGCCACCTCCATATCACAAGAGCAAAACAAAAGTACAGACAGTAAGAACACAGTCCGGCAAATCAATACTGATCGAGGGTCCGCTACTCCAGAGGCTAAATTAAAGCAGGCCCGTTCACTGTCTTCCTGGGAAAAGGATATCGCGGATGCCGAACAGCAGATCGAGGGTATTGACCTAGAAATGCTTAATCCCCGAATGAGCAGTGATGCCGCAGGCTTAGCCGAGCTACAGCAAGACCGTGATAAGGTTCAGGAGAGGTTGGAGCAGCTGTACGAAGGCTGGATGTCCGCTACTGAGAATAAAGTTTATTAGAACCAAGAAGAAACGGCTTTGCCGTCCTTAATGGGAGCCTATGCTTCCGAAGCAGCGATACTCCGTATCGCTTTCAGGTATCCGTTTCTCGTAGGAAAATAAGCAAAGTATACTGAAAACTTATACTTTCTTATATTCTCAAACAGGCTGCCTCTTCGATTCGAAGAAGCAGCCTTCTATATGTTATATCATCAAATTAGACTAACTATTCTTAACTTTACCGAAAAATACCCGTGGCCCATCCAAATACCGAGATCCATAACGGAATGCTAATCAATACACCCCACATTAAACCAGCCGCAATGTTTCCTTCTGCAGGACGTACTACGCTTTCCTGATTTAATGGAAGTCTCAACTCTTCTGGCTCCATACGATCCCCTCCTAAATTTCTTATCGTCACAGTAGAGGAAAAAATGTAGACCGCTTGGCCCAAAAAGTTAAATTTTTAGCCATTTGTTAGATATAAAGGCTCAGCGGTTTTCAGTTGTAAGTGCTTTCATAACGATAATTACCCAAAATTTGTATTCACTCAAACGTTAGCATTAACAATGTATTATAATTATATGCATTTCCTAGTCCAATATTACTGGTTTACTAGGGTTTTGTAAATATTGAAACATGGTATGAACCTGCTCCACTGTATTCCGCTCTATAGATAATTCTGGCAGGTTGTCTTCGGAGAAAAAAGAAACCCCGCTTGTCTCCAAGCCTTCTACAGCCTTCCCCCCGACAATCCGACAGAGAATAAACAGTTTGTAGATATGATAAGCTTCTGGTGGATGATCATGAAACTTTTTATCCATCACGGCCAAAAGGCGAACAGCCTCTGTCTCAAATCCAGACTCCTCGCGAATCTCTTTCACTGCCACTTCACTTGGAGAAAGTCCGATATCGGCCCAACCTCCCGGAAGCGCCCATTTGCCGTCACTCTTTTCACGAACCAGCAGAATACTATTATCTCTGAATACAACACCGCGGATATCAGTTTTAGGGGTGCAGTACCCCTCTTCATTTGCGAACGAGAGTCGGAGGGTCTCTTTGCTCTCCAGCGTGTAATTAGCCAAAATATCCACGCTCAGCTCCCGTAAAGCCTGATAGCGCTCCACATCATACACATCCTTGGCATAGGCAAGGCCTGTTTGTGCGATGGCCTGGATTTCTTTTGCCCAAGTTAACCACTTTGGTTCCATTACTGCACCTCTTCTTCCGGGTTTCCGTAAGTTTATTGACAGAGCATTAAATGCCGGGAAAACAGACCCTTTTTCGCCACACAACGGTCTATAATCGTAAACCCGGATTCAGAGATCATTTCATCCATGGCCTCAATGGCTACGATGACGACTCTATCCGCAATCCGGCGCGCGTTCACAAGTATAGAATATTGCTCTTCGGGCGTAATACGTGAATATAAATTGTAAGGCATGTCCACAATCGCTACATCGTAATGTTCAGTGATATCCGCGATATCCCCAAGGGTAACTTCACTCGTAAACCCAAAATGAGCAATGTTCGTTCGAGCACCAGCCGCAATAAAAGGATTGATATCCCGTCCTACCATATCTATTCCCATAGAGAGTGCCTCTACCATTACTGTCCCAATCCCACAGCAAGGATCGATGGCCTTGATGCCAACCGGATTCGGTACGGCCATATTAACGGCTGCCCTTGCTACGCGTGTACTGAGCGCAATAGAGTAGCTGCGCGGCTTTTTCATTTGACGAAACCAGGTTGCCTTATTCTTATGATAGGACCCAAAGTACCAGCGGCCACCCAGTGTGACAATCCCATAGACGAGCTGCGGATGGTTCACATCAGCTTCTCCCTCGATACGAAGGCCGATTTCCCGCTCAATCACTCTGCGTTCATCATACTCTATTTTGTCTGCCGGTAACAGATCATTGGTCTTTACAAAAATAACCTTGAAAGTCATCCCATGGAGTTGAACCTGCTCCGTTTGCGTATAAATCTCGGGCAGGCTGTCTCCACTGTACATCACATCAATCCGTTCTTTAATAAAAGGACTGCGGCTGACGTCCACCTCAATGTCACTTTCAAAAATGGCCGGGGATACTTCCCTTCCAAACAGACAACGCAGCTCCATTTGACAAAGGGATATCTCATCCTCCGAACAGGCGTATGTATATATAAATGTCGGCTTTCCGCTTTCCATATTCAATTTGATCTCATCCTCTATCTTTTTAAAATGTTGTGCTGCTTTCTAATATACCTTATCCTTGCAGCTTAATCAGTCTATCATAGTTACCGACAGTAAGCATATCCGTATTCATTTTGATACCTAGTGAGTTCTCCAGTATAATGAACCCTGTAAAAGGTTTTCATCTCAAGGAGGTACATAACACTATGTCGTATGAATCTTATTTCAAGGAACACCGGGAGGAGCATCTGGATGAGCTGAAGCAATGGCTTACTATTCCTAGCATCTCTGCCTTATCCGCACACAAGGAAGATGTCCTAAGGGCAGCAAACTGGCTGCTGGATACCCTCAAGCGTGCAGGTCTGGAGAACATTGAACTTCATCCTACAGCGGGTCACCCTGTAATATATGCCGATTATCTGCATGCACCGGGTCAGCCAACTATTCTGGTATACGGCCACTACGATGTGCAACCAGTTGATCCGCTGAATCTGTGGACGACTCCGCCGTTTGAACCGGAAATCCGGGATGGGAAGCTGTACGCACGCGGGGCAACAGATGATAAAGGGCAAGTGTTCATTCACATTAAAGCACTTGAAGCCATTCTTAAGCAGGAAGGCACACTTCCGGTTAATATTAAGCTCTGTATTGAAGGTGAGGAAGAGATCAGCAGCGCTAATCTGCCGCCATTCCTCGAAGCCAACAAGGCTAAGCTGGCAGCAGATGCCGTGCTCGTCTCGGACACTTCTTTACTGGACCGCGGCCGTCCTGCCATCTGCACCGGATTGCGCGGGTTATGTTCGCTTGAGGTTAATGTATCCACAGCCTTAACAGATTTACACTCAGGTACGTTTGGCGGCGGTGTACCTAATGCGCTTCATGCGCTCGTATCTTTGCTCTCCTCCCTCCACGACGACAAGGGACGTGTTGCTGTCGATGGCTTCTACAAGGGAGTTCCGGAACTCTCCCCAATGATGCGTGAAGAATTCACCAAGCAAGGGGTAGACGAGGAGAAAGTTAGAGAAAACCTAGGGCTTGAGGCATTATACGGAGAAGAAGGCTACACCTTTGTAGAACGGGTTGGTGCTCGGCCGACGCTTGAGCTAAACGGCGTCTACGGTGGCTTCCAAGGCGAGGGCAGCAAGACTGTCATCCCCAAAGAGGCTCATGCTAAGATTACTTGCCGACTCGTTGGCGATCAGGATCCTCAAGCAATCCTCGATGCCATAGAGACTCATCTGAAAGCTAACCTCCAAACCGGAGCGAGGCTGGAAGTGAAGCAAATAGAAAAAGCGCGTGCCTTTAACATCGACCCTTCCCATCCTATCTTGCAAACTGCGGCTGACGCATATGGCAAGGTGTACGGAACTCGTGCCCTGTTCACCAAAGACGGCGGCTCCATTCCAATTATGGAGAGCTTCTCCCGCGTTCTGAAAGCCCCTGTCGTTCTAATGGGCTTTGGTTTGGACGATGAGAATCTGCATGCTCCGGATGAGCATTTCAATCTGGAGAATTTTGATATGGGTCTTCTGACCATTGTTGAATTCCTAAAGGCTCTTTAGGATTCAAACACCGCTTGGACCCATCAAAGCTATAAAAGGTAGCCAGTCTCCGGGTTATTGGAGACTGGCTACCTTTCGTTTTTGATCCCCGGCGGCCTGTTTCAGGAGGTTGAGTCCGGCAAGGTCACTGCCTTTTTTGAATCTCCACTTTCTCCTGCTACTCGGGTTAATTTACAGGTGAATTCAAAGCCGATCATTGACTTCCAACGGTTTCGCATACGGCAAATCGTCTACCTACATGGGTTTCAATATATATAGTTGCACAACGTACACTTATATTTCTCTCTTAGCACACTTTAGGGGATTTAATTGCACTTTATACACTTATTTTTGGGTATTCCGGGGTTTAACCGGCATATTCGTGTTTTTAGTTGCACAAAGTACATTTATCCTTACATCCGAGCGCTAAAAGCTAGAAATAAGTGTATAAAATACATCTATTTCACTAACTACCTCCGAGTTTTGGTAGGGTCAGGAAGTTTGTGTAAGAGAGTAGAATGGTCTGTTCCCGTTGATAGTAGCGGAGAGGTCGGAATGATTGCGGAAAAGCGGCAGCGTTCGCCCGAAAGTTTTCCGAAGGAAAACTAGATTAGAAAGCATAAGCTGTGTCCGGATTTATACCGAGAGCGATTGTAGCAACGTTCCGTTCGCGGAGCGTCCTCATCGAGTCCCACTCAATCCTTCTTTTCATCTTGAATCACCTTATTTTAACGCAAAGAAAAAACCCATGATTCACAAGGGTTTGAAATGTAAGATATGGAGCGGGTGATGGGAA
The DNA here is from genome assembly GCF_030812855.1 of Paenibacillus wynnii. Lineage (GTDB taxonomy): Bacteria > Bacillota > Bacilli > Paenibacillales > Paenibacillaceae > Paenibacillus_AQ > Paenibacillus_AQ wynnii_A. Next base: position 72,092 of record NZ_JAUSTK010000018.1, on the reverse strand, counting down.
TCGAACCCACGCTATTAGCTTGGAAGGCTAAAGTTCTACCATTGAACTACACCCGCAACTTAAAGTAATACAAGAAATATTGTAACACTTTTTTATATAAAACGCAATCCAAAAAGTTATGAGTGGATTTCCAGTCTGAGCATTTTCAAGAAAGACTTTTCAAATTCCAATGCTTGAATGGGCTTGCTGAATAAGAACCCTTGGGCTTCATGACAACGCTGCTGCCGCAAGAACTGCAGTTGATCCTTATTCTCCACACCTTCAGCTGTAACTTTAAGCTTCAAATGATGCGCCATCGAGGTAATAGTTGAGACAATAGCCGCATCGTTGCTGTCTTCCATAACCTCTTGAACAAAGGAGCGGTCAATTTTCAAGCGGTCTATCGGCATGTTTTTCAAGTAATGAAGTGAGCTGTAGCCAGTCCCAAAATCATCAATACTTATAAATACCCCAAGTTCCTTTAAGCGCTGCAATTGATCAAAGGCCGTTTCCTTATCCAGCGTCATGCTCTCTGTGATTTCCAGATCTACATAACATGCTTCTAAACCGATATCACTCAAGATTGTACCGATTTTACCTGCCAGATTTGGCTGCAGAAATTGACGCATCGAGAGGTTAATGGACACACAGATAGGTTGATAGCCTGCATTCTGCCACATCTTATTCTGAAGACAAGCCGTCTTGAGTACCCACTCGCCAATAGAGACAATCAACCCGCTCTCCTCTGCAATAGGAATGAATTCAGAAGGGGAGATAAGCCCGCGCTTCGGATGATCCCAGCGCAGCAGCGCCTCCATTCCTACGATTTCCTCCGTATCAAGGTGAACCTGCGGCTGATATACCAGGTAGAATTCATTACGTTCAAGCGCTCTGCGCATGTCATTTTCCAGCTTCAGGCGTTCCTTGGCTTTCATCTGCATAGCAGGTACGTAGCGGCGAATTTCAACCCCTTGATCCTTGGCATTATGGACTGCAGTATCCGCATTCTGGATCAGCTGCTCAGCAGTTTCTCCATCACCGGGAAAGATGCTCATCCCGAGACTTAGAGTAATATGGTATTCTCCAGAATCCAGCTCAATGGGTAATTCGAATAACCTCAGCAATTCTCTAGCCCGGATCATACTCCCCTCCAGACTCGACCTTTCCGTCATAAGAAACGCGAACTCATCCGCCCCCATACTGAATAGTTCTTCATTACGTCGGGCTTCAGAGTTGATTCGCTCAGATACGGTTTGCAGCATACGATCCCCGGCAAAATGTCCCAGAGAGTCATTGATATTTTTGAAATGATTAATATTCATGATTATTAGCGCTGAAAAGCCTTTACTTCTGTCTTTCTCTCCTGCCACAATCATCTCTTCAACACGCTGCATTAAACGGCGTCTGTTCGGAAGACCCGTCAAGTCATCATGAAAGGCCAAATAATTAATTTGGGACTCAATCGCCTGATACTCTTGAAAGGGTTCTTCAATCGTCAACCGATAAACCCCTTGCAGCAACAGGTAATAAGCAATTCCGCTGCAAATCATACCGATTAAATAATCTATATCGTTATTAGCGGCTGGATTCATAAAGAAAACTTGACCAAAAACGAAGAAGATTAAAGATCGGATAATAATAAGCAGCGAAGCAGATTTTTCACCCTTACCCGGATATACAATGATAGCAACTGCAATAAGGTAGATAAATAGTACAAGCATATCCATTATTCGTTTCAGAGATTCCAGAACCAATTGACTCATTAACTGAGGGAATAGGGTATGACCAAAAGCAACCACTGCCAAAGCCGCTAATATCAACACAAAAGCTTTACGAAATATTCTGATCTTGTCAGTAATGGTGACCGGGATGTCTTCTTTGCTGAAAATAACCAATATACCAATAGAACTAGCTAGACGTGAGAAGGTAAGAATCCAAAGGGATTCCCCGGAGCTAATATAGGAAGAAATGAAAGGTACACCTACAAAGCCGAGGGTGTGAATAAAGTCGAAGATGCTTACACCTAAAAAAAGTGCAGCGGTATATAGTCTTCCCTTCGATAAACGATTGGAGAAAAACAACCAGCCCTGAGTAAATATGGAAAAGGCAAAGGCAACATTGCAGCAGCCGGCAATCAGATAGAATGCGGACAGCATATCCCAATCATAAGCCTGGTTAAGGGAGCTATGGAAAATCTGAATCAGCAGGAAGAGCAATGCTCCACCTATAGCTGCATGAATTGTCTTTTTCTCTTCTTGTTTCATATGTCCCTCGCGTCTGAAATGATATCTACATCTAAGAATGGATTTATTTATGTCCTATGTATAAATATCGGCTGGATAGCTCTGTAAAGTTACACCGTTCTTTCGACAATATAAAAGATGGTATAACCAGGTACACGCTTATACTCCATAAGAAAGTGCGTAATTATGAAAGAATCCAGATTACCAGTTAAAAAAAAGCAGCTGCCCCTGTTTGTGGGGCAGTGCTTCTGCAAGGTATTATTTGTCACCGAAGGTTACTTCCGGCGTTGTAAGCTTATCATAGAAATCAACAGCTTGGTCCTTGTCAGCGGAGGAACGCAAAGCCATGGCGGAACGAGGATGTTCATCAAGAGTACCCGTGATCATATAAGGAATGATATATCCCCACTCTTCTTTCTCCCGCAGTGGAATCATCAGACGTTCAACGATATCAAGTACTGGACGTAAAGTATAACGTGTATTTTTCAAATGGGTAACTAGCAGCTCAGTAGGGCAATTGCCCGCAGCACGTCCCATCCCGTAACAGGAAGCATCCAGCAGTTCTACACCGTGTTCAGTAGCAACAAGGGTATTAGAGAAAGCCAACTGCAGATTATTATGGGTATGTACGCCTAAACGCTTGTTGGGCAGGTGTGTTTTAAATTTCTCAATCAAGTATTTCATATCATTATGATCCAAGCTACCATAGGAATCTACGATGTAGACCACATCAACTACACTTTCACTGATCTGCTCGAAGGCTTCAAGAAGTTCATTCTCCATTACATTAGATAATGCCATAATGTTAATAGTTGTTTCATAACCTAAGTTATGAAAGGTTTGTACGAGTTGAAGCGCCTTGTCCACATCTTTGCTGTAGCAAGCCACACGAATCAGATCGAGCATGCTTTCGCTGCGCGGCAAAATATCATTCTCATCCACACGTCCAATATCCACGAGGGCAGAGAGCTTGGTATGACCCTTTTGCGGAATAACCTTGCGGAGAAAATCATCATTAAGAAACCGCCATGGGCCGGCACCTTCAGCACCTTTAAGCAGTTTGGGGGAATTTTTATAGCCGATTTCCATATAATCAACACCGGCCTCATTAAGACCAGCGTAAAGATTTTGTACAAATTCCACACTGAAATCCCAGTTGTTCACAAGTCCTCCGTCACGAATGGTACAATCGACGATTTTGCTATGATTAATCTTCACCAATAAACTCTCCTCTCAGCTATACATCATCATTATCCCACCATATCCGATAGGCAATCATTATCATTCATAATACTTTAGTGAAGATTAAAATGTAAAGGATATTTCACCGTTCGCTCTTACATGCTTTCGATATGGTTTGTATGTGACAAATGTTACAGTAAAATTGCCAGAATAATGCTAAAGTACAGAAAATATTGAGATTGATTATCAGTCTCTTTTGGAGGGAATTAAATGGTCTTACTACCCTGCTCCCTATTACATCTACAACCGGGCACAATAGGCTCTATTCATAAAATTGATGGAATGAATCCCATTTTACGCCGTAGGCTTGCCGACCTGGGCGTTTCGGAAGGCGTCCTCATCAGTCTCAAAGGAAAAGGCCCTTTTCTAGGACCCATTACACTTGAATGTAACGGTCAGCTGTTCGCCATCCGTCGCAAGGAGGCTTCAAGGATTGAAGTAAATGTATCATGAGGTCGGTTGCATTGGTTGGTAACCCCAACACAGGAAAGACCTCTCTTTTCAACACACTTACTTCATCTTATGAATATGTCGGGAACTGGGCCGGAGTAACCGTAGAGAAAAAGGTGGGCTTCCTGAAGAACGGGGCCGGCAAGCTGATAGACCTACCTGGTATTTACTCCCTGCACCCGCTCTCCCGGGATGAAGGCGTAGCAGCTCAATACTTACTTGAGGAGTCCCCCGAAGCGCTCATCAACATTGTAGATGCTTCACAGCTCGAACGGAACTTGCTGCTCACTCTGCAACTGCTTGAATACGGTAAACCGACAGTACTTGGTTTGAATATGATGGACGTTGCTAATGCACGAGGCATTCATGTCAATCCGGATGTCCTTCAATCCCGCTTAGGCATTTCCGTCCTTCCGCTTATCGCCAGAACCGGTAAAGGCAGTGGGCAGGTTTTAAATATTGTAGAGAAGCCATCATCCATACCTCCGGTTCATTTCAAGCTTGACTACGGAGAGATCACCGAACTCGCCCTATCAACTATTGAAAAGGAATTACAAAATACACCTAATCTGCCTAATCACCGCTGGGTTGCCTTGCAGTTACTGGAGCAGAATCCGGTTGTCCTGGAATTCTTGAAGTCTCGTGTAGATACAGTTAAGCTGCTGGCCATTTATGAGGCTTGTCAAAGCGAACTGCAAATCAAGAAACTGGCTTTGACTCTTCCGCAATGGATTCGTTCCATTCGTATGGATTACATCCGCTCGTTATGCCAAGACGCTCTCGATACATCCGGGCAAAAACCGCATAACCTGACTGAACGACTTGATACCGTGTTGACTCACCGTTTTTTGGGACTACCCTTGTTCATATTCTTTATGTATGCTTTATTCAAAACAACCTTCGATTGGGTAGGCGGACCTTTATCTGATCTTATAGACGGTCTGCTCTCCGGTCCTGTAAGTGAGGGAACTGCTTCTCTGCTTCAATATATCGGAGCATCCAGCTTTACTCATGCACTCATTATTGACGGTATTATTGGCGGTGTCGGCGGTGTCCTTGTCTTCGTCCCGCAGATTTTCATTCTGTTTCTCATTATCTCATTCTTAGAGGATTCAGGTTACATGGCCAGAGTCTGTCTGCTGATGGACAGTACCATGGAGAGAATGGGTCTGAACGGGAAAGCCTTCATTCCATTTATTATCGGCTTCGGCTGCAACGTCCCTGCAATTATGGCGGCGCGCAGTATCGAACAGCCTAAAGACCGGATGTTAACCACACTTCTGATGCCGCTGATGTCCTGCTCTGCAAGACTTCCGGTATACGCCTTATTTGCAGCCGTATTCTTCCCAACTCAGCAGGCGTTGGCTATTTTATCAATGTATGTGATGGGTATCGTCTTCGCTCTGTTATTATGTAAGCTGTTCTCCAGATACTTATTTAAAAACGAATCATCGATCTTTATAATCGAGCTTCCTCCATATCGTTTACCACAGATCAAGACCCTGTCACGCAGCACTTGGGAAAAAGGTAAAGGCTTCCTACGCAAGGCAGGTACAATTATCCTTGCAGGTTCAGTCATTATCTGGCTGATGTCTTATGCCGGACCGGGCGGATTAGCTGTAGAGATGGACCACAGTTATTTGGCAAAATTCGGCGGAATGATCGCTCCTTTGCTTGAGCCTCTGGGCTTTGGTACATGGCAAGCAGGAGCCACGCTTGTGCCGGGTTTCCTGGCTAAGGAAGTCGTTGTATCCACTATGAATATTATTTATCACACTCCGGATGCTGCCGGTTTACAAAGCCAAGTTTCGCAAGTATTCACACCACTGAGCTCAATCAGCTTCATGGCCTTTATTCTTCTCTACATTCCTTGTCTGGCTACAGTAGGTGTTATTAAAAAAGAAACAGCTTCCTGGAAATGGACCTTTTTCTCCATGGGTTATTGTCTTGTTCTGGCGTACGTAGTATGTTTAATCATTTTCCAAGGCGGACGGCTGTTGGGTTGGGCATAATCATGGGCATCAAAGATCTTTCTAAGAAAGCGGGGCAGAGTGATGATAAATGTGTTGATTATAGGACTAATATTCGGATATTCAGGATGGATGCTGTACCGTCATGTACAGAAAGGCAAAAAGGGAGCCTGTGCCGGCTGTGACAAGGGTAAAACCTGTGAGGCTGCATCCATGGATTCTCCTTTCTCTTGTAGTAGCGGAACCCTTAACACAAGCGTTAAAAGCAAGTAAAACTATAGCATTTTAAACACTAATTTAAGATAAAACGGTTTAAAACCTTGGGAGACGGGTATGTTTGTTATAAGCAATTGCAACCAGACTCACCAAGGAGGGAATAACAATGAATACTAAGAAAACACTGTTTACTACCCTAGCGCTCGGTGCCGTTTATCTGATGAAGAACAAGGAAACACGTGATAAAGTAATGAATGGCCTCCAATCCTTCACCAAGTCTAAAAAAAAATCAGGCAGCACAATGTAAGAAGACCAAGAAGAAACGGCTTTGCCGTCCTTAATGGGAGCCTATGCTTCCGAAGCAGCGATACTCCGTATCGCTTTCAGGTATCCGTTTCTCGTAGAAATATAAGCAAAGTATGCTAAAAACTTATACTTTCTTATATTTTTAAAAATACGCACCAGTCCCTTAACCGGGCTGGTGCGTATTTTATGTTAAGCAGAATTAGTACTCTTTAGTTCTCGGCCTGACTTAGCATCCATTCCAGTAGGGTACGCACCATCACCCCTGTAGCCCCTTTCGGATTTACTCCGCGCTCCTTGGAGAGGAATGCTGTACCTGCAATATCCAAGTGGATCCAAGGCTTTCCTTCAGCGAAGGTGCCGATAAATAGTCCTGCTGTTATTGCTGCTCCATATCCTCCTGTAGCATTGCGGACATCGGCGACCTCACTTTTCAACATATCCTTGAATTCAGGGTAGGCCGGCAAGGGCCAGATTTTCTCTCCCGTTCTCTGAGAGGCGGCTGTGAATTCCTGCAAAAAGGCTTCGTCGTTCGTGACCACGCCTGTAGCGACATCTCCTAAAGTTGAAAGCACAGCACCTGTTAGCGTGGCGATGTCAATGATGCGTTCTGCTCCCCATTCTCTGGCATAGGTAAGCGCATCAGCCAGCACAACCCGGCCTTCTGCGTCCGTATTTAGTACTTCAATTGTACGACCGCTGAGGGAAGTAATAACATCACCCGGCTTGAATGCATTCGCTGAGACCATATTTTCAGCGGCAGGGATCACCATCACTACGTTAATTCGTGGACGTAACTTCCCCAGCGCCTCTGCAACGCCCAATACGGCCGCTGCCCCGCCCATATCGCTAATCATGTCCTCCATCCCTGGAGCACGTTTCAGGGAAACACCACCCGTATCAAACGTAATGCCTTTACCGACCAATCCGATAGCATTCTCCCAATGTGCTGTACCTTGATAGCGGATTACAATCATTCGCGGAGGGTTAATACTGCCTTTACCCACTGCCCATAATCCCCCCATCCCTTTGTGGACAATTTCGCGTTCATCCAATACCTCCACAGGGAAGCCGTATTTCTCTGCAATCTCCACAGCAGACACAGCCAGATCAGCCGGTACTAGCATGTTTCCAGGTATATTAGTTAAAGTACGTGCTAAGAGGGTTGCTTCTCCAAAGACCTGCCCTCGCTCCAATCCTGAAGTCCAAAGCTCTCCCTCAGGTTCAGCAAGCTCTTCCTCTATATAAAACATAACCGAGGTTATGCCCCCATATTGAGATTGCTCTTGCTTGTAATGTTTCCGTATATATGCTCCAAGTAGAAGACCTTCACTAAAGGCATGTGTAACTGCTGCCAAATCCACCCCAGCCGTCCAATTGCTCATTCCATTGGGGATCTGAATGACCAGCTTCTCGGCCTTGAGCTTAACTGCTGCCCGTGCAATTTGAGCGAACATGAGGCGCAACTCATCTACACCGAGAATACGGTCTCCCCTACCAACTAAGATAGCCGCAGAAAAGTCTAATTCCTTCTCTAGCGGCAGGACATAACTTTGCTGCAATTTCCCTTCGAATAACCCAAGCGACGCCAACCCGCCTATTCTCGAATCCCACTCTGATGAAAGTCCGCCATCCTTTATTTCCAATTCCGAAAGAATCCGGATTAGAACATCACCCTTTAACGTTGAAAGCGAAACTCCGCTGCTCCATCCAATAATCATAGTTACTCCACCACCTTTTATATATCTTATGCATTGTAACATAATAAGGCTGATCTCCTTCGGCATGTGTAGAACCGTTGAGATCAGCCTATGCTGCAACCCTTGTATAGTGTTTATTGAATAAGAGGAAGTGAGATTGTAAAGCTGGTACCTTCATTGACCTTACTGCTGACTGAAATACATCCCCCATGATTCTTGATGATTTTATCACTGACTGACAGACCCAGTCCCGTCCCATTTTTCTTAGTCGTAAAAAAAGGATTGAATAAGCGGTCCAGGGTACAAATATCCATTCCTTTACCATTATCAGAAATATAAATGCGTACCTCTGCCCCTTCACGCCGTGCTCCGATTTCTATCTTACCGGTATAATCATCATCCCGTTCTGTTATCGCTTCCATAGCATTTCTAATAATGTTAATAACAACCTGCTTCATCTGCTTAACATCCACCGATATACTTAAATCTTCGGAGAAAGGATGCAGGTGAATCTCGCAGCCCTTCATCAAGGCTTCACTCTCGGTTAGCAATACGACTTCCCTTAGCAGAAGGGAAACTGGAATGATTCCAACTTGTGGAACTGAGGGCTTGGAAGATGCTAGGAACTCATGAATAATATCATTCGCACGGTCAATTTCTGCCAGAATAATCTTGGCATACTCTTCTTTTCCCAGTTGGGTGAGATGGGGTCGAAGTAATTGGATAAAACCGCGAATGGATGTCAATGGATTACGGATCTCATGGGCAATGGAAGCAGACAGTTTTCCGAGCATAGCCAGGTTATCATTCTGATAAGCCGTTTGTTCAATACGTTTGTAATCAGAGATTTCCTTAATAACAAACAAATATTGCCCATTCATCTTTTCTCCGTAGGTCACGGATACCCGCCAATAACGGCCAAATTCATCTACAAACTCGCATGCCGATTTCCCTTTGTATATCGTTTCCCGATAAATATTTAGTACTCTTCTTTTCTTGGCGCGGCTTAATTGAACATGAGTTAACATACTGAGGATAGTACACCCTACAAGAGCATGGCGCTTCATTTCCAGAATGGTATACATCTGACTGTTAATAAAGCTGAGAATTCCGTCTTCATCAAAAAGCATAATTCCACTATCCAAGTTCTCCAGAACGTTCTCATATGTAGTATTTATGAGGCCGGATTGAAACGATCTTGCTGATAACAGCAAACCTTCCTGATATTCGCGTAACATGACACGAAGTTCCCCCTTCTACTGCAATTGACGAAGCCGCTCTACGACATCAAATTACTATGTATGTGAGTATATGACGAAGCCGTCAGAACATTCGGTTTTTGTTGTAAAATATCCAACCTTATCAACTATATTCCAATCATATCCAAGAGAGGTGAACAACGCAATCAGAGATACTGTCGAATCCTATATATTTCATAGAAATGATTCTAAAGACATAAGAAAAAAGCCTCCATCATTATTTCGGGAGGCTTCTTGGAAAATTAGGACTATGGATTTATTTAGGCTTTTTGCTGTAGACGATGCCGCCGCTGACTCATTACTGCCAGACGTTTTTTAAGCTCCCGCTCCCACTTTGTATCCCCAATTTGCTTGGCTACAGCCAACAAATCCAACGACATATCGATCTGGCTTCTAACAATAGCTAATGGGTCTTCGGTTTCCATATTGATAACATTTTCAAAAATAGACTCTTCATCTTCCATGACATAGTCCTGAAAATCTACATCAGTCACGCCATCCCCATGAGCATATTCCGCCAAAATCTCATATTCATTCTCGACCTTGTAATGAACCTCCACCCGGTGACATACCGGACAAAACAGCAGGGGAACATTATGAACTTGCGTACGATAATGTTTAAGTGTTCCCTTTGTTCCTACCATACTCGCGCCACAGCAAAAGCTCATGATTGCTCACCCTCCCAGGTTAATTTCAATGGTTTCGTATTATTGTATTACATTATGCCGATGGAGATTCCTCTTCCCTGTTTAACCTCTGCGCCCGTTTTCAAACCAGTGGCACATCTTAGATATTTTGGAGCAAAAAACCCCCTTATACCGAATTCAAATCCGGTAAAGGAGGTTACTAATCATTTCTCAAGGATCGCCTAGAAAGGGACCTTACAGATTCTTATCGCCCGGTTTCCAGTTCATTGCACATAAACCGCCCGATTGCAGTGCTTGAAGAACACGTAGTGTCTCTTCTACGCTGCGGCCTACATCGTTATGATTCACGACTTGATATTTCAACTCGCCATCAGGGTCGATGATGAACAGACCACGAAGGGCAATGCCTTCTTCTTCAATCAATACACCATAATCCTTGGCCACATTCTTAGTGATATCGGACGCAAGCGGGAAGCTCAACTGACCCAGACCGTTAGAGTCTTTAGGTGTGCTGATCCACGCTTTATGACTGTGGATGGAATCCACACTAACACCAAGAATTTCTGTATCGAGTGCCGAGAATTGATCCGCAGCATCACTAAGAGCTGTGATTTCTGTCGGGCATACAAATGTGAAATCAAGTGGATAGAAGAAGAATACAAGCCATTTGCCGCGATAGTCGGACAAGCTTACTTTACCAAAATCTTTGCCGTCCCCAGATACTGTTTCCATTGTAAAATCGGGAGCCGGTCTACCTACCAAACGTTCTGCCATTGCTTACATCCTCCTTTGATTATGTAAGAAAAACAGCTGACTTGATCAGTCCGTTAGAGGACTGACGTTATCTATGCTTTTCTTGATATGATGAGTGGGTTACTACCCTTTCTACTACACCTCAAATGGTATCATCGTACAAAATCAAAGTCAAGATTACATTGATTACTTTTTTATAATAATTATAAATAAGCAATTTTATGTGACAGTTTTACGCTTTACGGATAGCGGCAGCGATTAAATTACCCATTTCTGTTGTGCTGATCGCCTTACTCTTATCTACGGCAATATCGCTTGTGCGGTGTCCTGCATCGAGAACTTCTGCTACAGCTGCTTCAATCGCTGCTGCCGCATCCTCATACCCGAAGGTCAATCGGAACATTAACGCAAGGGACAGAATGGTTGCAATCGGGTTAGCCAGTCCTTGTCCTGCAATGTCAGGTGCTGAACCGTGTACAGGCTCGTACAACCCGTAGCTGCCTTCACCCATTGAAGCAGAGGCAAGCATACCAATAGAACCGGTAAGCATCGCTGCTTCATCACTTAGAATATCTCCGAACATATTCTCAGTGACAATTACGTCAAAGCTGGATGGACGGCGAAGAAGCTGCATGGCGCAATTATCAACCAGTACGTGCTCCAACTCTACATCCGGATATTCCGGAGCAAGCTTGTTTACTACCTCACGCCATAGACGTGAGGTCTCCAGTACGTTTGCTTTGTCGACAGAAGCCAGCTTCTTGCGGCGTTTCTGGGCAATCTCGAAAGCCTGACGTACAATACGTTCGATTTCTACAACATTATATACGCAAGTATCTACGGCTTCTTCACCAAACTCTCCTTGACGGCGCAGCTTCTCACCGAAATAGATACCGCCGGTCAGTTCACGCACAACCATAAGATCCGTGCCTTCAAGTACTTCAGGCTTCAATGTGGAAGCATCCTTCAAGCAATCAAAGACAACAGCAGGACGAAGATTAGAGAATAAGCCCAACGCTTTACGAATGCCCAGTAGTCCTGTCTCCGGGCGAAGTTCCTTCGGATTGTTGTCCCATTGGGGTCCACCTACTGCCCCCAGAAGCACTGCATCTGCACTGCGGCAAATTTCCAGCGTATCTTCCGGCAGCGGTGTGCCTCTCTGATCAATTGCAATACCTCCAAATAGAGCATGTTCTGTCTCGAATTTGTAGCCGAATACCTCTTCGGTCACTCTCAATACTTTTTCCGTTTCAGCTACAACTTCAGGTCCGATACCGTCCCCGGCGATTACTGCGATTTTTTTCACGTTGCTCATTCCAGTCACTCCTCTAGTGTTCTGCTGTCTGCAGACATAGTTCTTCTGTATATTGTTGTAACATACCCGAGGCAAAAGGACAAAGATATAGATTCTATTGGATTGATAGGTGGAGCCTATAAGATGAGGGACGAAACTCTTCATTGTATATTTCTTGACAAGTTTGTAGAATTAATGGATGGTTATAATTCCCAAATTAAGAAGGAAGGTCGATGATTTTGTTAAAAAAGATTCTGGCTTTACTGTCACTTCTTCTGGCAATAGCTTCTCCCGCATTCGCTGAAGCTTCGACTTTACCCGGTCTTCGTCCGAACGATGCAACGACTATTTCCCTAAACGATGAAACTTCTCTGTTGATCAATAAAGGAAACGCAACTATTTCCGCGATCAACCTAAGTAGTGAAGCCCTCAGCTGGAAGAAGACCTTTACAACCCTGTATGATGTGAAAATACTTCAGTATCCAACGAAAATTATTGTTCTGACCAAAGAGAAGCAGCATCTAAAAAAACTTACGCTGGATGCTTCGGGTAATATTTTGACGCAAACGGTGTATGCTTCTATGAAGACAGGCATGAATCCCTACTTGGCTTACTGGGTCGCTCCAGAAGAGCATAACAGCGAAATGATACTTATTCAACAAGACAAGAATACTCAACTATTTAAATCTCCTTGGAACAAACCTTTTAAAGAACTAAAGACAGCAATGGAACCCAATTCGAGCTACGAGAACGTTATTTTGAGAAAGCTAGCCTTTCAATCTCCCTACCTCATTGTTGAACAAGACGGAGGGGCCTTTATGCAGGAACAAATCTTTTATCAAGTTTTTGATATTTATTCTGGCAAGAAATACACCATTGCATCCGAGTGGAATGTCAGAAGCGAATTCTTGGTCAGAAAAAATCAACTCATCATTACAACAAGCTATGGAGAATTACGCCCATCCATTGGTCCTAAGAAGGAGCATCAGATTTTCGGGATTTATGACTTGAAGACAGGCAAACCAATCACTTTAAAAACGTATACCTTTTCCAATGACTCCATTTTTTTCGCATGGGACTGCATTGTCCAAAACGACAATACTTTCTTCTTCACAGATCTAATTACGGGTTCCTGGACTCTCTTCGATTCCAATGGAACTGGATATTTCCCTATGCAAAAAAATCCCGAGGCCAACAGTCAGCAATTTATTCACTATTCATCAAAGCTCAATAAGGCCACCTTCTTAATCTCTACCGATAACGGGAAGAGCTCCTTCCTTAAAAGCCAACAGCTGTAGCTGGCTCCATTTGCTCTTATTTCTTAAGTTGTTTACAATTAGTAGGTAGTTGGTTAATTATAGGTTATTTCAAATTCATTGAAGGAGTGATTGCGAAGTGCAGTACGCTAAGCTTGGTAAATCAGGCATGAAGGTTAGCCGCCTTTGTCTGGGAACGATGAATTTTGGTCCACAAACAGATGAGAAAGAAGCCTTCCGTATCATGGATGCTGCTCTGGATGCCGGAGTTAACTTTTTTGATACCGCTAACATTTACGGATGGGGTGAGAATTCCGGCCTTACGGAAAGCATCATCGGGCGTTGGTTCAAACAAGGTGGCGGACGCCGTGAAAAGGTTGTACTAGCTACAAAAGTATATGGAGCAATGAGCGATAAGCTTGATGGCCCGAATGATGAAAGCGGACTTTCTTCCTATATTATCCGGCGTCACTTGGAGGCTTCACTCCAGCGCCTTCAGACTGATCATATTGAGTTGTATCAGATGCACCATGTAGACCGCAGTGTATCATGGGACGAGCTGTGGAGTGCATTTGAGCTTGCGGTAAGTCAAGGAAAGATCGGTTATGTCGGTTCAAGCAATTTTGCCGGCTGGGATATAGCAGTAGCACAGCAAGAAGCGAAAGCCCGCGGCTTCTTAGGCCTCGTATCAGAACAGCATAAGTACAGCTTGACCTGCCGTCTTCCGGAGCTTGAGGTGCTTCCTGCATCCCTAAGCCTTGGACTTGGCATAATTCCATGGAGTCCATTGGACGGGGGCCTTCTTGGCCGTAACGCACTCATGAAAATTGAAGGCAGCCGCAGCGGAGGCAATGCAGAGCGTGTGGAGCAGCATAAGAGCCAGCTTGAAGCCTTCGCAGCATTAAGTCTGGAGCTTGGTGAGCCACAAGATAATATTGCCTTAGCATGGCTCCTGGCGAATCCTGCCGTTACGGCACCTATTATCGGCCCACGTACACTAGAGCAATTCGAAAGCGCATTGCGCAGTCTTGAGGTTGTATTAGACGAGTCCGTTATGGCTCGCCTGGATGAGATTTTCCCAGGCCCCGGAGGAGAAGCTCCTAAAGCTTACGCCTGGTAAGATCGCCACTATAATAATCAAAGGGATATCCTAGTGCCTTTTAATGGCCTGGGATATCCCTTTTCTTTTAGTTATTCCATTACATCCACTGTCACACTACCGTTGCTGGTAGATAAGTCAACCTTATGAGATCCGTCACCCAGGGCAGCTGTTCCATGATTATCCCCGTCACGATCCCAAGGCACATTGCCTTTTAGTGATCCATTGCTTGTATCCCCAGTAATCGTTGCATTTACGCCTGAAGGCAAATCCAGCTGGATCTTTCCATTGCTTGAAGTGCATTTCCAGTCGCCGGTTATATCTGAATTAATCATTATTTTGCCATTGCTGCTCTTTGCAGTAAGCGAACCTTCGATATGATCTAGCGAGATTGCTCCGTTGGAGCTGACCAGTTCAACTTTACCTTGTATATTTTTGGCAGTCAGAGAACCGTTGCTGGAATGTGCTTGAACATCACCCACTATATCATGAAGATCCATAGTTCCATTTGACGTTTCTGCGATTAAGCCCGACTCAAGCTCCATAGCTTCGATTGAGCCGTCGCTTGTGTCAATTTCCACGGCCAGATTCTGAGGAATATTAACGTTCAGATAAGGATTTTTAGAATTGAAGCCAAATTGAATGAGATTGAACCATTCCGTCTTTTCGTCCAGTTTCAACACCAAAGTATCTCCTTCTGTCGTTACTAGCCACTTCTTCTCAAGCGCACTTAATGCTTCACTCTCAGAATCTCCTGGAACGAGCAGACTTCCTTCATAATCCAATAAACTCCCCGTTACACCATTTATTTTCACCTTACCATTAGGAATAGATATCTTTACTGCCTTGATTTCGGATTTCACCTCTATGGCCCCATTAAGCGGAGTGAGCTTCATATTGCCAAACAGAGTATTAAACGAACCCCCAGACAATGCCGATTGTCCTGCACTTGCTCCTATTAACAGAATGATAAGAAGGATAGCCCAGCCGCTTACACGGCTTTTGACTTCTGAACGAATCATAAGACGGCCCAGCATTTCCAGACCTAAGGCTATAAGCAATACCGGCCATAAATAGCCAAGCGCTGCATAGGTTAGCTCACCATACTGAACAAGTCCAATAATAACTCCCAAAGCAATACAACCTATAGCTGCTGTTAAACTGCCGATTTTCCATCTCCCCATGTTACTTCCAACTCCCTTAAGCCCTTGTATTGTTTTTCAGCATCCGCAGACCGTAGCCGATAAGTCCGACTGACAACAGAATGGTGCCGATATTAATTTCAGTAAGAATGCTCCATAATGTCGGAAATGCTGTAATGATCAGAAGCAACACTCCGGCAACTACACAAGCACCACCTACCCAGGCTGGGTCGACATCATCCTGGGGGAAACCCGGGAGCGAATGCATATCGAATGTCCAGGGAGCGCCAAAGCTATCGGGATGGAACATCAGCCGCTCATGCTCTGCTATTGATATTTTCATCCAGGTGGCCTTTTGCAAAGCATCAAATAATTGATAGAACCATAAAGCAGCTAAAGCGAATGGAAAGACTGTCGGCATTGACGGGATAAAGATAATACAGACGAAAGCTCCGATCATAAACTGCAGGCCTAATTTCTTGAATCCCAGATACATATGGCCGAGTCCCGGTACCATAGCCAGCATAAATGTAAGCCAGCGCTTCTTCTTAATCATGAAATACCCTCCTAATAATATCTAATTATTTATTTATGGGTGGATTGGCCTGTGGACCGAACAAAGCGGTAACGGAGTTCGACATGTGACCATTAATTTCGGTAATCTGATAGGCCAACCCCTCAAACACACCGAACTGAAATAATAAAAAGGTCAGACATGCAGCCACGCTATAATGCATCCACGAGGTCCGTGGTGTATAACGACGTCTTGAAGTAGTTGGAACAGGAACCCGCTGAATGCGCTCGGCTTCGATAAGTTCAATCTTAGCCATAACCGCACCTGTTAGATCAGGGATATCCAGGTCTACCTGCAACCCCATGTTCCCCTCCATCTCTCTCCAGAGTGCAGCCATATCACGAGCTACCTCCAGACTTTGTACGCAAGCAGGACAGGTATCTATATGAAGACGAATGCTTCGTTCTCTCTCGAGGGACAACAAGCCATCCAGATAATGAGGCATCCATTCTTTGATCTGTTCACAATTCATCGCCATTCCTCCCCACTCTTACGCATCATTTGTCTGGCACGATATAACTGTGACTCCACAGTTTTGACAGAAACACCTTTTTGCTCTGCAATTTCCTGATAGGAATGACGCTGAAAATAATACAGCTGTACGACCGACCGGTACGGTTCCGCAAGACTGTTAAGATTCTCATCCAGTTCAGCCGACGCTTCTTTACGAAGGGCTGCATGCTCTGGGGTTTGCGACGTAATCCAATCATTCTCGGTATAAGTGGCCGTACTTCGGTGACGCCATTCCCTGTCATTGGCCCGTTTCCAGTCCAGACAGGTACGATAAGCGATCCTATATAGCCAGGTAGAGAAGGAAGATTGCCCCCTGAAGGAGGGGAGTGCTTTATAGGCTTTTATAAAAACCTCCTGGGCCATGTCTTTGGCTGACTCGGCTTCTCCTGTAATCTTTAAGCATACTCTATAAACCAAGCCCTGATAACGTGTCACCAAATGCCCAAAGGCTTCATGTTGACCATTAAGCACGGCAGAAATCCACTCCGCCTCTTCCAGTTTTCTCCCCTCCTCCAGCTTCTTTAAGTTAGACGACACTCATTCTGATATCCCTGCAACTAATTGCAAATTATTATAAATATTAAGGCTCTAGGCCTATTATTTATATCCTACAACAAAAAATGATAAAAAAAATATAACCATTATCTGATCAAAAAAACCGTTCCTCAGCAAAATTCACTGTGGAACGGTTTTAATTTTGTCGAATTAAGAAAGGTTATAAACTGGCATGATCACGCTTCGTGAACGTCCGCCGTTTTTCCAAAAGTTTATTAAGTGCATTAAGATAGGCTCTGGCACTCGCTTCGAGAATATCTGTGCTTAAACCTCGGCCCTGCGCGGCTACATCACCCTGCGTGAGAACAACATGAACTTCACCCTGTGCGTCTTTGCCTCGGCTTACGGATTTGATGGAATAGTCACCCAGGGTAACTTCCTCTCCTGTTGCCCTATCAATAGCATTATATATAGCATCAACAGATCCGTTACCCTCTGCTACAGCAGTGATAAGCTGTTCATCGGGACCGCTAATAATAACCTTTGCATTAGGAGTAGCTTCATTGCCGTAAGTGACGTAAATCGTCTTAAGACTAAAAATTTCCGGTGTATCAATCAATTTCTCTTCAATTAACGCAAGGATATCCTCATCAGATACCTCTTTCTTCTTATCCGCCAAATCCTTGAACTTGGCAAAGGTTGTATTCAGCTCCGCTTCCGGAAGATCATATCCCAGATCGTTCAGCTTATCCCTAAAAGCATGGCGGCCCGAATGTTTGCCTAGAACCAGCTTGCTCTCCTTAAGTCCAATTGTTTCCGGCGTCATGATTTCGTAGGTTGTTTTCTCCTTCAACATCCCATCCTGATGGATACCGGATTCATGGGCAAATGCATTGGCACCAACGATTGCCTTGTTCCCTGGAACTACCATACCCGTCAACTTACTAACGAGACGGCTGGTACGGGAAATTTCCGAGAGCATCAGGGAGGTCTTCGCACCAAAAAATTCGCTGCGTGTTTCCAGAGCCATAGCTATCTCTTCAATGGCTGTGTTACCAGCTCTTTCACCGATTCCGTTGATGGTTCCTTCGATCTGATCCGCTCCGTTCTGAATCGCAGCGAGCGTGTTAGCCGTTGCCATCCCTAGATCATTATGACAGTGGGCACTAAGCTGGACTCGTTCAATATCAGGCACATTTTCCTTAAGGTATTTGAAGATCGCTCCGTATTCTGAAGGATTCAAATAGCCTACAGTATCCGGGATATTGACCACATTCGCACCTTCACGAATCGCCATCCCAACCACCTCAGCCATAAAATCAAGTTCCGTACGACCCGCATCTTCCAAAGAAAACTCAAGCTTGGAAAAATGCTTTTTGGCATAGCGTATGGCTGATTGGGCCGTTTCCAGCACCTCAGCCTTACTCATACGCAGCTTGTGCAAGCGATGAATGGGCGAGGTGGCCAGAAAAATATGAATGCAAGGGTCTTGAGCTCCCTGCAGAGCCTCTTTAACAGCATCAATGTCACTCTCGCGTGAACGGGAGAGACCAATGACTGTTACGTTCTTGACGGCTCTCGCCACTGCATTTACAGCAGCCAGATCACCTGGTGAGGCTGCAGGAAATCCTGCCTCCATGCGGTCAATCCCCAGTTTCTCCAACTGGTAGGCAATCTCTACTTTCTCACGCGTATTCAAATTCACACCCGGCGACTGCTCTCCGTCACGAAGCGTCGTATCGAAAACATATATTTTCCGCATGCTAGGCACCCCCCAAATAGAAATAGTAACAGTATACAAAACCTTCAAATGCGGCTCGCAAAGTGTACGGCCGCATCGAAGTATTACATTATATGTCCTTAAGCTTACTTAAGTATTTAAGATTATTTCTTGATCCAGTGCATCATTTCACGCAGCTGAGCTCCAACAACCTCTACAGGGTGATTAGCTTCATTGCGACGGGTAGCGGTCAGGAATGCACGGCCTGATTGGTTCTCCAAGATGAAATCACGGGCGAATTTACCTTGTTGAATATCGGTAAGTACAGCTTTCATTGCTTTTTTCGTATCAGCAGTTACGATACGTGGGCCTGTTACATAGTCACCGTATTCAGCTGTGTTACTGATGGAATCGCGCATAGATGCCAATCCACCTTCGTAGATCATGTCAACGATCAGCTTCAACTCATGCAGACATTCAAAGTAGGCCATTTCAGGAGCATACCCTGCTTCTGTCAATGTTTCAAAACCTGCTTTAATCAGTTCAGACACACCGCCACACAATACAGCTTGCTCACCGAACAGGTCGGTTTCTGTTTCTTCACGGAATGAAGTCTCAATCACTCCTGCACGAGTACATCCGATACCTTTTGCATAGGCTAAGCCCACTTCTTTTGCTTTGCCAGTTGCATCTTGCTCAATAGCAATGAGTCCAGGAACGCCGAAGCCTTCTACATAAGTACGACGAACCATGTGACCTGGTGATTTTGGAGCTACAAGCAATACATCCGCATCTTTAGGAGCAACAATTTGTCCAAAGTGTACGTTAAAACCGTGGGAGAACATCAGAGCCGCACCTTTTTTGAGGTTCGGTTCGATATCATTTTTATATACAGATGCCTGTGTTTCATCCGGCAAGAGAATTTGTACTACATCCGCACGTGATACGGCTTCTGCTACTGGAAGTACTTCAAACCCGTCATTCTGAGCGGTTTCGAAAGACTTACCTTCACGCAAACCGATAACAACCTGCAAACCGCTGTCACGTAGATTTTGAGCTTGGGCATGGCCTTGGCTGCCGTAACCGATTACCGCAATTGTCTTGCCTTTCAATACGCTAAGTTCTGCATCCTGTTCATAGTACGTTGTCACTGCCATTGTCAAAATCCTCCTTTTATTTGGGACCCATCTAAAGAGCGGGTACTTCAAGAGAGCTGGCTGCTGATTTTGAATAAAAGCTACTCTTCAAGCTCCCGCTCTTTAGCGGGAGTACCGTGCACGATCAAATATTAACGCCTAAAAGCATCAATCCGTTAAAGCCATAAAATATAGTGTTTATGCATTGCCGCGAATCATCGCTGTAACTCCTGTACGTGAGAGTTCCTTAATGCCGTAAGGCTTCATCAACTCAATCATTGCATCAATCTTTGTTGTTTCTCCTACCACTTGAACCAGCATGCTGGTACTACCAATATCAACAACAGAAGCCCGGAACGTTTCAACTACACCCATAATTTCTGGACGTTCCGCAGGCTCGGACTTCACTTTTATAAGTGCAAGTTCACGAGCAACCATTGGTTTGGAGCCTAAATCAACCACCTTAATGACATCAATCAGCTTGTAAAGTTGTTTCTCTATTTGTTCCAGTGTATTCTGGTCCCCAAGAGTCACTATGACCATCCTGGACAGCCCAACCTCTTCAGACTGTCCAACAGTGATGCTCTCAATATTAAACCCCCGGCGTCCAAACAAGCCAGACACCCGTTGCAATACACCTGGCTGGTCATTTACTAGAACGGCAATCGTGTGTTTCATCACTATTCTTCATCCCCCATCAGCATTTGATCAATGGTTGCACCTTGTACGACCATCGGGTAGACGTTCTCGTTCTTAGGTACAACGAATTCTACCAATACTGGACCTGGTGTTTCCAGCGCTTCCTTCCACGCTGCACTTGCTTCTTCCTTATTCGTTGCCCGTAGGCCCTTTACCCCGTAAGCTTCGGCGAGCTTAACAAAATCAGGGCTGCCTGCCAAGTCTGTATAGCTGTAACGCTTGTTATAAATAAGGGTTTGCCACTGCCGTACCATACCGAGTACTTCGTTGTTAATAACAACTATTTTAACCGGAATGTTGTTAATTGCACAAATGGCCAGTTCTTGGGAACACATTTGCATCCCACCATCACCATTAATGGATACTACTAACCGTTCAGGATAGGCCATCTGTGCTCCGATCGCTGCCGGGAATCCAAAGCCCATCGTACCCAGGCCTCCAGAGGTAATCCATGAACGCGGATGATTAAATTTGTAATATTGTGCAGCCCACATTTGGTGCTGCCCTACATCCGTTGTGACAATGGCCTCACCCTTAGTAGTTTGATTAATCATTTCAATAACCCATTGGGGCTTAAGCTCCAACTCCGAATCATTATACCGCAGGGGTTTGTCCAGCTTCCACTGAGCAATTTGTGTTCTCCATGCATCTGCCTTAGCTGTACGACTCACGTCAGGATTCAGCATTTCCAGTACTGTCTTTACATCTCCAACAATTGGAATATTAGGCTTTACATTCTTGCCAATCTCAGCCGGATCAATGTCGATATGAACGATCTTTGCTTTCGGGGCAAAACCATTAAGTTTGCCGGTAACACGGTCATCAAACCGGGCACCGATATTAATTAGCAAGTCACACTCTTGAATAGCATTATTGGCGGTATATGTTCCGTGCATGCCCGGCATACCCATCCACAGATCATCGGCACTTGGGATAGCGCCAAGACCCAGCAAAGTTGTTGTGATCGGAATCTCAGTCCGCTTCACGAATTCATACATAGCTTCATGTGCCCCGGAGTAGATAACCCCGCCACCTGCAATGATCACTGGACGTTCCGCAGCCGCAATCGCGCGAACCAGTTTCTCAAGCTGCAGCTTATTCGGAACCGTCCGAGGATTATAACCACGAAGATTAACAGAATTCACAGGAGTGAACAATGTCATCGCTGCAGATACATCTTTTGGAATATCGATAAGCACTGGACCCTTACGACCTGTATTAGCAATATGGAAAGCTTCATGAATGACACGGGGTAGATCCTCTACATCTCGAACAAGATAGCTATGCTTAGTAATCGGCATTGTTATTCCCGTAATATCTGCTTCCTGAAAAGCATCTGTTCCAATCAAGCTGGAGAAAACATTTCCTGTGATCACCACAAGAGGTACAGAATCCATAAATGCTGTAGCGATTCCCGTTACCAAGTTTGTCGCCCCAGGGCCTGAGGTCGCTATACAGACACCCGCTTTGCCGCTTGCTCTCGCGTAACCATCAGCCGCATGAATAGCACCTTGCTCATGGCGTGTAAGTATGTGTTTGAATTCTTTGAAGTTGTGCAAAGCATCATAGATATAAAGTACAGCTCCACCCGGATAACCGAATACAGTATCCACACCTTCCAGTACAAGACTGCGAAGTAAAATTTCCGATCCGGAAATGACCTCAGGCTTCTTCCATCTCTCCCGTAGCTCTTCAGCCGACTGTACTTCTTCTGGTATTTGTGCGCTCATCAGTATTCCTCCTCCGATATTTAACATTCATTATGCAAATGACGGACCGTCTACGTAACAACAATTAGGTAAGAGACCACTTGATCTTCCTTCTTGGCAACAAAAAAACCTTCCGCCTCTCACGCACAGTAATAGCGCGTGAGGGACGAAAGGTTGAGCTTCCGTGGTACCACCCATGTTTGCATTACATCTCACGATGTAACGCCTTATCAGGTATACAAAAATCCATCGATGTAGGCAGGGCCCAAATCTCTGTAACCTGAAGTCCGTAACGCGGACCAAACGATTCCCCCTAATAATTCCACCCCCGTATCCAGTGGACCTTTCAGGAAAACAGCTCCGAGGTGAGCTCGTATATAAGGGATTTTGGTGGAGGTTGCAGCAGATCCTCTCACTCTCTGAACAAAAGAGCCCTTAAAACTTCGTCCTCATCATTGCCGATGCATGTATACTCGATAAAATGTTTAGACACATTATATGATTCCTCACACGGTTAGTCAATACCCATCTTTTCGTTAATGATTTATTGTCCTTCTTATTTCATGGGTGGAACGCTCATACCCCCTGCCGTCATATGATGTACAACAACGCGTGTGAGGGGGCGCTTTATGATTCGTTACCGTAGACCCAAGCAGGATGATACCGTGATTATTGGGTTAATTGAAACCCAGCTTGTACCCTTATCACATATGCCTGAAAGCGTACTAAATCAGATAAAAAAGGAAATGCCACGACGACTGGCACACGGAGTAACCCTGGTGGCTTGTCCTGATTACGATAGCGACCCTGTAGGGTTCGTTCATTACATGCTACACGGGGATTTACTGTACATCGATATGCTGGCCATAGCACCCAACGCCCAGCGCAAACGTTGGGGAAATATGCTGATGGACCGTGCAGAGCGATTTGCACTTTCTCGTGGGTGCAAGAGGGCCAAGGTAGCCGTAGACGCCGGAAATGCCGTGGGTCTTTCCTTTTATCAAAAGATGGATTACAGCATAGCACGCTATCTGACACAAAGCTTTTGTTATGAGTTAGAAAAACAGCTTTCGTAAGAGGATATACGCTTAAAAAAATCCAAGAGGCGGTACCCCACCATATCCTCCGTTATACCCATATCCACCGCCTACTCCGTAGCCGCCTCCACCATAGCCGTATCCACTGCCATAAGGAGCCCCGCCGTATCCATAGCCGCCATAATTGTATGGAGCTGTACCGACAGCCAACAGATCAAACAAGACCAAAGGAATAAGAGCCTTTGTTTGTACTTTTTTGCCGGATACCCGCTGTACAATAAGACGGTTCCCGGAGATTCGGAGCAGCTTACCCGAAATCTTGGTACCATCTTTTTTTAATGCTACAATATTTTTCCCTATAAGCTTCATGACCTGCTTCTTCGTTACCGGTTGTGTCATTATATCCCTCCTCAAAAGTTTGCACAAAGGTTTTATTCAGTTAACCCCTTGTAATAAAATGGACTAATCCGACTTTAACCGTCTTCGAAACAATGTATTCGCCAAATCCCTTGTTCGCCTGTACCTCAGCCCGTTCCAACTCAATAAGGTCATTATAGATATAGCTGAATGCAAAAAAACGCATCCCCGGATAAACGGAAATGCGTTAAAAAATCGAATAATATAGAGTTTATCGTTTGCCTGGATCATAAGGCTGACCCAAAGCTTTTGGTGCAGAGGAACGGCCCACAGCGCTTACCAACACAATAATTGTCAACACATAC
The DNA here is from genome assembly GCF_030812855.1 of Paenibacillus wynnii. GTDB lineage: Bacteria > Bacillota > Bacilli > Paenibacillales > Paenibacillaceae > Paenibacillus_AQ > Paenibacillus_AQ wynnii_A. Next base: position 47,934 of record NZ_JAUSTK010000018.1, on the reverse strand, counting down.
GGAATCATGAAAATGAATTCCTGAGGGATATTCTTCGACCACTCAAACAATTGAACATAGTTACGAATGGCTTGCGAGAATCCAAAGAATACAGCTGCGCCAAAGGCACCTACAGGATTCCATTTACCAAAAATCATCGCAGCTATAGCAATAAAGCCTTGACCGGAGATAGTGTTGTGAGCAAAGGTACTTGTAGTTGTAAGTGTAATAGTCGCTCCACCAATACCAGCCAGCATTCCACTCAGAATTACACCAATATATCTCATTTTGTTCACATTAACGCCTAGCGTATCCGCAGCACTCGGGTGTTCACCGACAGCACGAAGACGCAGACCGAACGGAGTCTTGAACAGAACAAAATAAATGACGATTACCAACACAATAGCCAGATAAGTTGTGGGATAGGAACTGAATATTCCCTCCCCAATAATTGGGATATCAGAAAGCAGAGGCACTTTATATTTACTGAAGCCTGCCAGGAGCGGGGTTTCACCCGAGCCCTCAAACAAGAGCTTTACCATGTAAAGAGTACTACCGGCGGCTAAAAAGTTAATAACCGTACCGCTAATCGTCTGATCGGCCTTAAATGTAATAGAGGCTACAGCATGTATTAGTGATCCTAGAGCGCCAACAACAATAGCGCATATAACACCTACCCAAGGAGCCCAAGCCCCAAACCCTGCATCCTGTGCGTAGTATCCACCTACTGCAGCAGCAAAAGCACCAAACATCATCAAGCCTTCAAGTCCAATATTCACTACACCGGAGCGTTCTGAGAAGATGCCGCCAAGTGCGGCAAAAATGAGCGCTGTGGAAAATACAAGTGTCGTATTTAGCAATTGACCTAGCAGCGTCAGCACATCCATCTATAACACCTTCTCTTTCTTACGCTTGAAGTAAAAGGGTTTAAGGACCCATCGTACAATTCCCTGTGCAGCAATAAAGAATATAATCGATCCAATAACTATCCGGATCAGTTCAGGAGGAACATCCGCCCCGAAGCTCATACCCGCAGAGCCATAAGTTAATGTACCGTAAAGAATTGCGGCTAGAATAACGCCAAGCGGATGTGTTAATCCAAGCAATGCGACCGCAATACCATCAAAGCCATACCCTGGTGATGCGGCAAAAATGGATTGGTAATGGAATACTCCAAGCACCTCTCCTGCACCTGCTAAGCCGGCAAATACACCACTGATAAACATAGCCTTAATAACATTACGTCCTACGTTCATCCCAGCATACTCAGCAGCATGTGGATTCAGGCCAACAGCACGCATTTCGTAACCTTGTTTCGACTTCCATAAGAAAATATAGAAGAAGGTTGCTGCCCCCAAAGCAATGAAAGTTCCCCAGTGCAATCGGGCGTTATCAAATAGAGAATTCAGAAAGGTCATAGACAACGAAGCTGGAATATCCTCAGAGCGATTCTGGCCCGGAAGCAGCAAAAACGTTCTAACAATATAATTGGACAAGAACAATGCTATCCAGTTCAACATGATCGTTGTAATAACTTCATTAATCCCCCGCTTGGCTTTCAAATAGCCTGCTATTCCGGCATAAAGCCCGCCAAATAGCCCCGCAGCTATAACAGAAAGCGGAACAACGATGAACATTGGCAGACCAGCGAACTTGATCCCTATCACACTTGCCGCTGTCATTCCTATAATTACTTGGCCGTCAGCACCAATATTAAATAAACCTGAACGGAACGCAAAAGCAACTGCCAAACCTGTTAGCATCAACGGAGTCATTTCACGAATGGCTTCACCGAAGTCATATGGACTACCGAAGACCCGTTGAAACAATGCAGAATACGCTTCAATAGGGTTATAGCCGCCGACGATCATAACTATAGCTCCAACCAGGAAGCCCAACAGAATGGCGACAAGAGGTACGATATAGACATCTGTCGCAAATATTTTTTTAAACCTTTGCATTTGCGTTACCTCCCCGCTTCAAGCTGCCTGCCATCATTAGCCCAAGCTCCTGATCATTCGTATCCTGAGGGAATACCTCGCCAACAATTTGTCCTTCGTAAATAACAGCTATTCTATCGGATACATTCATAATTTCATCCAACTCGAACGAAATCAGAAGTACGGCCTTGCCTTGGTCCCGCTGAGCAATCAATTGCTTCTGAACGAATTCGATCGCTCCTACATCAAGTCCGCGTGTAGGCTGCGCAGCTATCAGCAAGGTTGGATTTTTGTCTATTTCCCGAGCAATAATCGCTTTTTGCTGATTACCGCCGGACAAGGAACGCGCCATGTTCTCAATAGATGGCGTACGTACATCGAACTGTTTGACCAAATCTTCAGCATGCTTATTAATAATTTCCTTATCTAAGAAGCCGTTTTTGTTATACGGACTCTTATAATAAGTTTCCAACACCATATTCTCGCTTACAGTGAAATCAAGCACAAGACCATGTTTATGGCGGTCTTCAGGAATATGAGATACGTTCATTTCAATAACTTCACGCGGGGAAAGGTTGGCAATTTCTTTCCCGGTCATCGTAATGGAACCGGAATCAATTTTGCGCAGACCTGTGATCGCTTGAAGTAACTCACTCTGTCCATTTCCATCTACACCGGCAATCCCTAGGATCTCTCCAGCTTTGACTTCGAAACTGAGTCCGTTCAAAACGGAGATCCCATCTTTATTCTTGCTATTCACATCATTCAACTTGAGGACAGCTTGTCCAACATGCGGAGCCTGTTTATCCACTTTGAATGTCACACCGCGACCGACCATCTTTTCAGCCAGCTCGTTCGGATTTGTGTTGGAGGTTTGCACAGTATCAATTACTTTACCACGGCGGATAATGGTAACCCGATCGGATATTTGCATAATCTCTTTAAGTTTATGTGTGATCAAAATAATGGATTTACCCTCTGCAACCAGCCGCTTCATAATGGCCATCAGCTCAATAATTTCTTGCGGCGTAAGAACGGCGGTGGGTTCGTCGAATATGAGAATATCCGCTCCTCGATACAGTGTCTTCATAATTTCTACACGTTGCTGCATGCCTACAGAGATATCATGGATTTTGGCATTCGGATCCACTTGAAGGCCATACTGCTCGGATAGCTTGCGAACCTGTTCTGAAGCGGATTTGTAGTCGATTTTAAGACCTTTCTTCGGTTCCATCCCAAGGACAATATTTTCAGTAACCGTAAACGGCTCTACAAGCTTGAAATGCTGGTGAACCATACCTATACCAAGTTCAATAGCCTTATTTGGGTTATCAATTATAACTGGTTTCCCATCGATTTCGATGCTACCTTCATCGGGCTGGTAGAGACCGAATACAATATTCATCAAGGTCGACTTGCCCGCTCCGTTTTCACCAAGCAGTGCATGAATCTCCCCCTTCTCCAATGTCAGACTTATGGAGTCGTTGGCGATAATACCGGGAAAGCGCTTTGTGATTTGCTTCAACTCTACGACTGGAGCCGCAGCACTCATGGAATCACCCTCATCACAGAATAAAATACTGGCAATACTGCTCCGGAAGTTGGTCTCCTTATTCGGGAGATTACTTCGCAAAGTTGTGTTGTATCTCTAAGATACACTAATAAACGTTAACAAGGAACAAGGCCAGCTAGTATCCGGCCTTGTTCCTTGTTCAAATACAAAGAGTTATGGCAAAATTACTCGGCAGGAACAGTAATTGTTCCATCGATAATTTGTTTTTTGAACTCTTCAACTTTAGCCAGAATTTCTGCACTGACATTAGCCTTAGAAGTTTCAGGGAGACCTACTCCGTTATCTTTCAATCCAAGAACGGTTACTGCGCCGCCTTTGAACGTGCCATCGATTACTTGTTGGGAAACCATTTTAACAGCTTCGTCAACACGTTTAACCATGGAAGTCAAAGTTACTTCGTCACCAAACTCAAGAGATTGGTCTTTATCAACGCCGATAACCCATACTTTTTCTCCACCGGCTTTGTTACGGGAAGTAGCTTCATTAAACACACCGTTGCCAGTTGCGCCAGCAGCAGGGAAAATGATGTCATTACCAGCATCGTACAAAGTAGTAGCCATGGATTTACCGATATCCGGTTTGTCATAAGCGCCTGCATAAGTATTGGTTACTTTAGCGTCAGGATTAACTGCTTTGACTCCGGCTGTGAAGCCCACTTCAAAACGTTTAATAACTGGGCTTTCCATACCACCGATAAAGGCTACCTTGTTAGTTTTAGTAGTAAGACCTGCAACAACGCCAACCAAGAAAGATCCTTCATTCTCGGAGAAAGTAACGGACTGAACGTTAGGAGCGTCCACTACACTGTCGATGATTGCCAAGTTAGCATCTGGGTTCTGTTTAGCCACAGTACCAAGAGCATCTCCAAGATCAAAACCGATAGCCCAAGTTAGGTTGTAGCCATCTTTAATGAATTGGTTAAGGTTTGGCTGATAATCAGCATTGGACTTACTTTGCAAATATTTAACTTCAATACCCGCCTCTTTCTTAAGAGCTTCCAGTGCTTCCCAAGCAGATTGGTTAAAGGATTTGTCATTTACACCGCCTACGTCAGTTACCATACCGATCTTAACATCGGATTTAGCAGCATTTGTTGGTGCATTAGTAGCCGCCGCGTTTTCATTAGCATTGTTCTTGCCGCAACCAGCTAGAATGACTGTCATTGCAAGCAGCATAACGAGCGATAGTTTGAAAGCTTTTTTCATCGAATGTGTTCCCCCTTAAGAAATTGGATGTCTTCTGTCTTTGCATGGACATTCCATTGTACAAATTATAACTGCAAAAAACCTTAAAATCCAGTCAATTAATGACCTCTGGTCAATAATAATTTGAGGATTGGTGTAAGAAAACGCTTTCTATGACACCATATGTGATAATAGTTTTCAGCCTATGTGATGGAATCTCTAAAACGTTGTTCTTTTTAAACCATCCAATACAAAAATAGTATTGCACAAGGATGTATTTTCTATTAGTATGAATCTTTATAATTGCACCCGAAAGGAAGTTAGATCAAATGAAGGAAGATAAAGATATATCCGAGACTCCCGCATTTAAATACTGCCGTGAATCACGTGTGTTCAAAACCGGTCGTGTATTCCCGAATGATGTCAATAACCATAAGACTCTCTTTGGCGGAAAACTTATGAGCGGCATAGATGAAGTAGCCTCCATATCAGCCATGCGCCATTGTCGGGCTAATGTAGTTACAGCATCAGCGGACTCCGTTGACTTCCTGCTGCCGATCAGACCTACAGACTCAGTCTGCTTCGAATCCTTCGTAACCTGGACTGGACGCACCAGTATAGAGGTGTTTGTAAAAGTCATATCAGAACATTTATACACAGGGGAACGTGCTGTAGCAGCCACATCCTTCCTCACCTTTGTTGCAGTCGGTGAAGATGGGATTCCAATGCCAGTTCCAAACATCATCCCGGAAACTGTGGAAGAAAAGCTTATGAATCAGTCGGCCGAAGAACGTGCAGAGTTGCGGAAAGTAAGACGGGCCATGAGTAAAAAACTCGCCTCACAGTTGAATACTTCGAAATACTGGGAACAGAATAGCCCGATACAGTAATTAAATTTCAATAATGACTAAATTAGCGACAAAAAAAAGCACCGCTTGCGGGTTACCCGTATAGCGGTGCTTTTCGATTATATCATTGTACTTACGCGTTGATTTTCTCTTTGGCTACTACAGCCAGGGAGTTGAATGCGTTAAGATCATTTACAGCCAGATCAGCCAGCATTTTACGGTTAACTTCTACTCCAGCCAATTTCAGGCCGTATACAAGTTTGCTGTAAGACAAGCCGTTCAAACGTGCTGCTGCATTGATACGAACGATCCACAGTCTGCGGAAGTTACGTTTTGTTTGACGACGGTCACGGTAAGCGTAAACCATCGATTTCATTACTTGCTCTTTAGCAGTTTTAAAAATGCGGTGCTTTGAACCGAAATAACCCTTTGCCAACTTCAATACTTTTTTATGTCTACGACGAACTACAAATCCGCCTTTAACTCTTGCCATATTAATAAACCTCCCAAAAATGTGTGATTAACTATTTCAAGTTAGCTAGACCTTGTCTCAAACGTCTTACATCCCCAGGGGCCATTACTGGATTACCATTCAGAACACGCTTAGCGCGTTTCGATTTGTGGGACAGCAAGTGGTTCTTGTGAGCTTTGTAACGTGTTACTTTGCCAGTTCCGGTAATCTTGAAGCGGCCTTTCAGGCTGCTATGTGTTTTCATTTTAGGCATGGTGTTTGTTTCCTCCTTGAATATTATGCGGCGTCATTTTGCATCGCAAGTGACTCCAATTATTGTTGTTTAGGAGCCAAAATCATAATCATGCTGCGACCTTCCAGCTTAGGCTGGCGCTCAACAACAGTTATATCGGCAACTTCATTCTTTACACGCTCCAAAATCTTCTGGCCGATACTCGCATGTGTAATCTCACGTCCGCGGAAACGTACGGAGCACTTCACTTTATCGCCTTCACCCAGAAACTTGAGAACATTGCGGAATTTAGTCTGATAATCATGTTCCTCAATGTTAGCACGGAACCAGACTTCCTTAATGTCAACGATCTTCTGGTTCTTCCGAGCTTCCTTTTCTTTCTTCTGCGTTTCATAACGGAACTTGCCGTAATCCATGATGCGGCATACCGGCGGTTTCGCCTGTGGTGCTACGTTGACTAAATCAAGATTAAGATCAATCGCCATCTGCAACGCCTCGCGGATCGGTGTGATTCCGATTTGTTCCCCTTCTGCACCAACCAACCGAACCTCTTTGGCCCGAATTTCATCATTGATCATATGTTCCTTACTGATAACTCTCCACCTCCGGAATCTACTTAACCATTTACTCATTGTACATTTTGATTGCGGTGATCCCAAAAAACTAAAAAGGGATGCCGGCTAACGCCCGACATCCCTGTTTGATCAACGTTCATGAATTATAACATCCATAAATCATTGAGATCAAAACCAGCCGGCAAAAGAGCCAGTCAGGTGAGAAGCCGGTGCTTCTTCTTGCAATCTCTATGTTTTTCATACTTGAATAATATACAACATTCCCCAAAGGGATGTCAACAATTATTAAATATTTTTTTGAAAATAGTATTCATGTCCTTAAACCTGCTTGCTCTGCACTTCTTCTAATCGTACCACGCGAGTATGCTTGGTATGGCTCCATTGTTTGTTATTCTGAGTGAAGAACGCGTAGAACGTAATGGGATACCAGGAGATTAGGTAGATCGGGAAGAGCAGCAAATACGCATAGACCTTCTTGAACTTGACCTTCTCAAGAATCATAGCAATGAAGAAGGTGAACAAGTTAGCAACAACAGCTGCATAGCTAAGCCATAATGGCAAATGACCATATATATTCGCAATATTAGGTCCATCAAAGAACGAAATATCAACGAACATTACCGCGGTCATCAGGAAGGTTAGCAGCACAATATAGACATTCGCGCCATAGATAGCCAAATCAAACTTCGTAAGGCTCCGCTCTTTAATACTCTGCCATAACAAAGGGAAGAAATAACGTCGTGCCACCGTAAAATGCCCCTGCATCCAGCGAAGCCGCTGTCTGGAAGACGCCTTGAACGTTAACGGCTTTTCGTCAAACACCTTTGCATCATAATTGAATTTTGGATAGACACCCTTCGATGCACTTCGCATCGTGAATTCTAAGTCCTCTACAAGGCTCGTTGCACCCCAGCCTATTTCCTTCAAGAGATTAGTCTCGAAGCACATTCCGGTTCCGCCCAGGAAGTTCGCCATATTCAAATTATGACGGGAAAGCTGCCACAAGCGGTTGATATACCAATACGAAACCCCATAGGCTGCAGTAATCCAGGAATCCTCCGGATTCTTCGTATCAATGTATCCTTGAATAACCCGAGCACCTGAACAGAGATCATTATTCATCTCCAAAAGAAATTCAGTATGTGCAAGATTGTCGGCGTCAAACATTACAATTGCATCGTACTCACGAGGCATGCTCCATAATTCTTTAAGCATCCACTCGATGGCGAATCCTTTACCTCTTTGGTTCGGATTGGTACGGACACAAGCGTTCATGCCATGTTCTTTTACAATTCGGGCTGTGCCGTCTGTACAATTATCACAAATCACAAATACATCATACAATTCTTTGGGATAATTGAGTTGTTTCATGTTCTCCATTAATGCTCCAACAACTTGTTCTTCATTGTGCGCTGCTACGAGCACCGCAAACGACTTCTCGGGCGCGAATCTCACCTTATTCTTCTTCTTGTGCAATCCGAATATCGAGAATGTAAATTGGTAAAGCGCAATTGCCGCCAAGATCACTTGGAGCGATACAAACAATGCATCTGTCATGACCTCTTGATGCCCCCTTTTTTACTCTATTGTTTCTTTTTCTCTCTGTCTGTTTGAACGTAACGTCTGACCCTTTTGTTGCATTCTTGAAAAGCAGATCCTTGAACCTTTTGTTAACCTTAGCGTTTTCCCGTATTTATATTTATATCGCGCATCTGTTCTTCTTTCGATTCAGCCTTCCGAAAGTTCCCAGTTTTCTCTGTTACCTTTTAAACGCGTTCGGGCCGCTTGAATCATTGTAATGCGTAAGTGTGTTCGAAGTCAAAACTGTCAATTTTCGTGCAAAGCTGAGCTTTTTCTTGAAATAGGGTATCTGAAAAAAGTATGATAAAGACAGCTTCATGCTAAAGAACGGATAGCCACATTAACGCCTAATACTGGCGGCCGGACTAGCGGAGGGATCAGCTATGAGACATTTATTGATGAAATTACACTCCTGGGAGCGACATCTCTTCCAATGGATAAACGGGCGTTTACACAACCGTTATCTAAACTTCTGGTTATTTTATTTAACTCATTTGGCCGGTGCTACTAGTACCATCTTAATCAACATTATGGTATGGGCCTTTGCCCCGGAGCCTTGGAAGACAACCGCAATTCAAGCTTTTACTGCGCTCGCTATCAGCCACATACCTGTACAGATTGTGAAGAGGATGTATCCGCGTATCCGTCCTTACCTTGCGCTTCCCGGTACTAATACTTTCCATAATCCACTTAAGGATCATTCATTTCCTTCAGGCCATACAACCGCCATATTTGCTTTTTTAGTTCCTTATATGGTGTTAATGCCGGTTCTTACAATCATTCTGCTGCCGCTATCTTGCATTATCGGCTTTTCCCGTATATATCTAGGGCTTCATTACCCCTCGGATGTCATTGTGGGTGCGGCTATTGGTACTACAATCGCCTTTAGTACCATTGCTCTATGGGTCTAAAGAAACAATTTAATATCTTAACACGCTTGCCTTACTTAGGCTGTTTTATACGTCAATACCGATTAACGATATTCAACAAAAAGCAAGGGCCCTTATTTGCTAAGGAGCCCCTTGCTTTTTTGTATGGCTTTTACTTTAAAGTCTGTATTTCTCCATACGTATTGCTTGGTACCGTTCCATCGCTTCCGCTCCAACAATCGCTTCACAACGGTGAATGTTAACGCCGCGTCCTGTGAATTTAGTCTCATATTCAGTCATTACATGCTCCTCATTAATACCATCTGCATGCAGATCTAATGAGATGTTTTTCATCTGAAGTCCGAAATCAGCAAAAGCATTTAAAGAAAACTCAAAAAGACTGCGCGAATCCGTCTTTAGATGAATCTCACCGAGCGGCCCGAGCAATCCGCGGTATTTGTCGAGAAACCGCGGATGTGTCAGACGGCGTCGGGCGTGTTTTCCCTTTGGCCATGGATCGCTAAAATTAAGGTAAATCCGCTCCAATTCTCCCGGCTCAAATACTTCTTCCGCATAATTAATGTTAGCAAGCGCCAACTTAAGATTCGGGGGTGTCTCATGTCCCGCAGGTTCCCATACCGCTCTTGCTTTCTCACCGGCACGACGCACCAATTCGTCATACATATCCACACCGATAAAGTTAATGTCGGGATATTTGAAGCTCATCTGACTTATAAACTGTCCCTTGCCCATTCCAAACTCTACATGAATCGGATGATCATTACCGAATAAAGCCGACCATTGTCCCTTATGACTACGAGGGTCTAGAATGACCAGATCGGTCTGTCCTTCCAGACTTTCGCGTATTCCTTTTCTTCCGCGTAAACGCATGCTTACTCCTCCGCTATCTCTTAGGCTATAACTATCACTTGCAATATTGTGCCGAACTTACTCCCAAAAGTAAAGCAATAACGTAAAAAAAGAAAAAGGAATTCTCTGGCCCGCTCAAAGCGAGGAGTCAGAAAATTCCTTACGTTGTTGTATTTGGAATTAGGGTCCGTTTCATTTTCAGGTTGTCAGTCCACTATTTTGCGTCCGAGTTAAAGTCAAATGTCTTTTCGAACGCGTTGCGAATTTTACGCTGTGCTTCTGACTTGATCTTAGGGTTGCCGTTAAATTCTACACCTGTAAGCGCCAGGGCTTCATCTGGAGTCAACCGTACATCAACAGAACCTTCTGCATATACCGTTTGAGAATTCATCGTTATCACCTCTCGGTTATTATTATGGACCGGACGACACGTAAATATGAATCCTATAATGAATTTATTGAGCAGCATCAACTGTTTTTACAAGTTAAATATAACATAGTATGTAAGCATTTACAAGAAAACAATACATATTTTGGGGCCTATTTTCAGTGTAATTTAGGGTGGAAATGTTACTTTCAGCGCTTATTTTTGATACAATAGATTGGATTATCTAAAACTAAAGGAGCAACCCATGTCTAACCTTCAACAAACTACCGTATCCCCGCTGTGGGGAGATAAACGATTTCATACCTGGAATTACGAAATGCATGAACAATTTAACAACAAAGTATTTAAGGTTATGCTCGATGCCGGCTTTACCTGTCCGAATCGCGATGGCTCTGTTGCAAAGGGCGGATGTACCTTTTGCAGTGCGCGCGGTTCAGGAGATTTCGCCGGAAGTCGTCGGGATGACCTCGTTACCCAGTTCAACAATGTGCGTGACAGACAGCATATTAAATGGCCAAATGCACAATACATTGGATATTTCCAAGCATATACCAACACCTATGCTCCCGTAGAGGAACTGAGGGAATATTTCGAAATTATTTTGCAGCAGCCCGGAGTAGTAGGTTTATCTATCGCCACACGCCCAGATTGCCTACCTGATGATGTCGTAGAATACTTGGCGGAATTAAATCAACGTACCTATCTATGGATAGAGATGGGTCTTCAGACGATCCACAACTCCACTTCCGAGCTCATCAACCGTGCACATGATACAGCCTGTTATGAGGAAGCCGTTCAGAAGCTTCGTCGCCATAACATTCGGGTATGTACTCATATCATTCATGGTTTGCCGCAGGAAACGCACGAAATGATGCTTGATACCGTATCCGCTGTAGCCGGTATGGATGTCCAAGGCATCAAGATTCACCTCCTTCATCTAATGCGTAAAACACCGATGGTGAAGCAGTACGAAGCCGGACTCCTGCGCTTTCTGGAAAAGGACGAGTATGTGAAGTTAATCGTAGATTCTCTGGAACTGCTTCCACCCGAAATGATTGTACACCGCCTCACCGGGGATGCTCCGAGAGATTTGCTTATCGGACCTATGTGGAGCCTGAAGAAATGGGAAGTTCTGAATGCCATCGATGATGAATTGAAAGCACGGGACAGTTGGCAGGGTAAGTATTGGAGGAAAAACTGATGGGCTTTATGTCCGTTCTCAGTTTTGCCCATAAATTAATCACTGAACGGTTGGCACCGGGTGATCGGGCTATAGACGCTACAGTGGGGACTGGTGCTGATACACTTTTTCTAGCTAAGGCCCTGGGTCCACGCGGTGAGGTGTACGGTTTCGACATTCAATCTGCCGCGTTAGACCTTGCCAGGGATAGACTGCAGCAGGCGGTTGTTGAATCAAGTGGAGGTATCGCTCCCGTAACACTGCTGCTGGAGAGTCACGCTGCTATGGCCGAAAGTGTTCCACCAACCTGGCGCGGAACAGTGGGAGCTGTTATGTTCAATCTGGGCTATCTTCCTTCTGGAGAAGCCGATAAGAGCATTATTACCCAAACAGACAGCTCCATTGCGGCGCTTGAAGCGTCTCTTCAGTTGCTACGTCCGGGTGGGATTGTTACTGCAGTGCTCTACCCCGGCCATGAAGGCGGTGATCTTGAAGCTGCTGCGGTAGAATCTTGGGCAGCTGAAGTTCCAACATATGTAGCCCAAAGTATTATTTATTGTCAACTGCAGCGCTCCTCCTCTCCCTATGTGATTGCATTAGAGAAAAAAAAGAGTTGAACACTCATGACTCAGCTGAGTTTACTTCTTTATAATGACTAGATAAACTGAACAAAAGAAAATAACAAAAAGCGAAAAGTAACGAAAGAGAAATTTGGAACTGTAGGAGCGGTAGCGACCGCCCGAAAGCTTTCCGTAGGAAAGCTCGCTTCGAAAGCATAAGCTGTATCCGGATTTCAACCGCTAAAAGCGGGTTAATCAAAGAAAGTCTTACGACAACAGCGGCCGAAAGTCCAAATCTTCACTGTAGTTACGCCTGAGCCTTAAGTTAATATCTTAAGTTCATCTTATATAGATAGGGAAAAGCTAGAATATCTTTGAATCTTAAATTCGAAAGGAAGATGTAATCATGACACAACCTTATCCATTAAAGTTTCAACCGGAGTTTAAAGAACGCGTATGGGGAGGCCGTGCGCTGGAAAGATTCGGCTTTGACCTGCCAGAAGGCCATATTGGAGAAGGCTGGTCCATTGCAGATCATCCGAACGGAGTTTCTTCCGTTGTAAATGGAGATTTGGCGGGTCTTGGACTCGATGAAATCCGCGAGCAATATGGACCTGAATGGTTCGGCAGCAAAGGGAGTTCGGACACCGGCGGAAGATTTCCACTGCTGATCAAACTTCTGGATTGCAATGACAACCTATCCATTCAAGTACACCCTACAGATGATTATGAAGGATTGCCTAAGGGTGAACTGGGTAAAACTGAAATGTGGTACGTACTTGATGCCAAACCGGATGCCAAAATTATTTACGGTCTGAAGGAAGGTGTAGACCGTGAGACACTGCGGGCCGCACTGGAAAACGGTACCGTAATGGATACCCTTCAAGAGGTATCTGTATCCGCAGGAGACTCATTCTACATCCCGGCCGGTACAGTTCACGCCCTTTGTGCCGGTGTCGTTGTAGCAGAAATTCAACAGAACTCGGATACTACATACCGTATTTACGATTATGACCGGCCGGGTCTTGACGGCAAGCCGCGTGAACTCCATGTAGAGGATTCGCTCAACGTCACAGCTTACGAAGGTGCAGGCGCTACATCCATGAAGACAGACGGCGTAGTGCCTGGTGAATGGCTGCAGCTTGCGGCTTCTCCTTATTTTATCGTGGAAAAGGGACTTGTGAACGGAGAATGGAATTTATCTTCTGCTCCTGATAGCTTCAGCATTCTAGTGGTATGTGAAGGCAGCGGGTTCTTGAATTGGGATGGCGGTTCTCAGCCTTACTCAGCAGGTGAATGTTATCTGCTGCCTGCTAATCTGGGCGAATACGCACTCGAAGGGCAATCTACGGTGCTTCGCTCATATTTGCCGTAAGCTTCTCTTTGTTGTCGATATGCTATCCTAGCAGTCTTGCCCTACCATGATCCTGAGGAGGAAAGGCTATGCTTGAAAATAGCTTTATAATGACCGATCCTATCGGTGTCAACATATATGTGTATGAATGGTTGCCCGAACCAGGCTCTATAATCAGAGGAATTCTACAAATTTCCCATGGTATGTGTGAAACCGCGGCGCGGTATGCCAACTTTGCAGAAGTGCTGACAAAAGCAGGTTACGCCGTTTATGCCAATGACCACCGGGGCCATGGCAAAACAGCCGGAAAGGTCGATGTATTAGGTGACGCTGGCGACAATGGATTTTACTGGATGAGGCGAAATCTAATTCAGTTAGCCGGAGTAGCCCTTGCCAAGCATGAAGGTGTACCCATCTTTTTATTTTCACACAGCATGGGTTCCTTTCTGGCCCAAAAGCTGATGTGTGAGGAGGATAGCGATGTATACGCCGGCTATATCCTCAGTGGCACGAATGGTCCACGCAAGATGCTGAGTGTGGGCGAAAACCTGGCCAAGGTCCTCATGAAGCTTCAGGGAGAGCGTCATCGTAGCGTGTTGCTTAACAGTGTAGTGTTCAGCAGCTACAACCACTCTTTCTCACCGGTAAGAACCGCCTTTGATTGGTTGAGCAGCAACCCCGATGAGGTAGATCAGTACATTTCCGATCCTTTTTGCGGAGCTATTTGTACTACCCGCTTTTTTCGTGACTTCTTCGGGCTCCTTCGTGAAATCCATAGACCTGATTCTCTATGCAAGCTGTCTAAGGATAAACCTATTTATCTTTTTTCCGGCGACAAAGATCCCGTCGGCATGAGTGGAAAAGGTATATTACGTCTGGTGGAGATCTACCGCGAGCAGGGTGTAAAGAATTTGGAGTATCATCTATATCCGAACGGACGTCATGAAATGCTGCACGAGGTCAATCGGGATCAAGTAACTTCTGACATCCTGGATTGGTTAATCCGCCATCTTCCTTCAGGTGCTATGTTGTTACAATCCGATACGAAATAAAGGTTATATCAAAAAAAACAAGACAGGTCTTCTCCGTTTTTTCCGGAAGGCCTGTCTTTTCTTTTTTCCGCTACAAATCTACTGTTCATCCATTTTTTAACATCAAAAATATGCTATGATTTTATTGTACAACACTGCATATAGGATGCACTCAGTCCCTTATCTAAAAGGGAGGTGATAGAAATGGAGGTGAAGGATGCTATTACTTTGATGCTTATGTTTGGTATGTTTATATTGACGCTTCTGGCCTATATGAAAAAAAAATAGACCGCCCCGGCAAGGTAACGGTCTATCCTAACCACTATTCACAAGCGGCTGACTGCTCTTAGAGCAGTTGTTGTACTGAAGGAGTCGTCTTAGCCGCGGCTCCTGATTCATATTTATTAAAGCATACTTCATTTTATTACATAAAATCAGTTTATGGCAAATCATATAGTGAGTACGAATGGAGGTTATTAGAGATGGAAACTGAAAAGGATAAGGATCAAATTCTGGAATACTACAACTCAGGGAAAGAAATAGATCGGCTGCTCCGGGGAATCGGTGTTATTGAATGGGAGCGAAGTCGCCAAATCATCTCCCGGTATCTCCCGAAGGAGAAAACGATCATTTATGATATCGGCGGCGGAACAGGTGTTTATTCCAGATGGTTGGCCGAATTAGGTCATGAAGTCCATATGTTCGAGCTCTCCCCTTCAAACGTTCAATACGCATGTGAGTTGCAAGCAACAGGCCAAATTCCATCTATACACCGTATCGAAGTAGCCGATGCACGCAGCATAGCAAGACCGGATGATAGCGCAGACCTAATATTACTTATGGGTCCCCTCTATCACCTACCAGAGGAGAACGAACGGATAGCAGCATTACAAGAAGCACTAAGGGTCTTGAAGCCCGGTGGAATCGTAATTGTTGCCGCCATTTCCCGATTCAGTTCTACCCTGTGGGGTTTGTCCGTATTCGGCCAACAGAACAACTTCATTGATGATCATGTGTTCATGGAGATGCTAGAAGGTGAACTGAATGAAGGCCAGCATATCCGACCTGATCAATTCCCGAACTTCATCTCGCGTTCATTCTTTCATCTTCCAGAGGAGTTAAAGAGTGAAATCGGAGCCGCAGGATTGACTCATATACAAACTGTCGCTGTCGAGGGGCCTGTCTGGATTGTACCCGCTTTTGCAGAAAAGTGGGAAGATACTCACAGTAGGGAAACATTACTAAAAATAAGCTCCCTCGTTGAAAACCAAGAGAGCTTACTGGGAATGAGTCCGCATATGCTGGCTGTCGCTATTAAGAATACGAACGCGTAGAGAAACTTATCAACTGCCGAGTAGTACTGTGACCAACTCACAGGGAGACTAATGGTCTACTCATAGGTCAACTCACACTGTCTTCTAACAAACCAATTCACTGCCCACTGCTCACTGCTCACTGCTCACTGCTCACTGCTTAGCGTTGCACTCAGAGAGTCTTATTTGTATTTAAATGTACTTTTTACAACTAAAACCTCTTATTTGGACCAGAACGACATCTTAAGTGTACTTTCTGCAACTATTTTTGTTAAATATAGCGATAATGTCCTCTCAGCTGCTTTTTAGTTGCACAAACTGCAATTAAAGCTCAGCCTACTCCAATCAAAGTGTAAATAAGTGTATAAAGTACAATTATGTTGTCCGGTTACGTATATCGTTCGCAGAATTAATGGCTTTAACTCTATTACCAGGAAACGGTCTGCAGCTCCGGCCATTTCCCACTCCATTTCTGAGTCTTGCTGTAATAGATGCCCTCGTCAATAAGCTCCTTATTCGGCCTGACGATTAGCCCGAATAAATCTTCCAGACCATAAGGCGCGTAAATCTGCCAGCTATTATCCGAATTCAATCTGGCTCCGAGACAAGTCGCCGTAGTAGGCCAGGAATTAATGGCATCCTCAAGTGAAGTATAAGGCTCTAGTTCAATCCCGAACTTGTCCTGATACCATAGATGAACACGAGCCTGATTCTTAATATCTACGGGGAATGGAAGATGCGAAAAAAGATTTTTAGCCCGTTCCACTACATCATTCTCAGCAGCGTAACTCAAATCATTGTCATCGAAATAAATAATATCGATGTCGGATATCCCATAATTCAAAGGACGGCCCGTAAGTTCGTTCCATACCGTCTGTACGAGACAGCCTGCCCCAATGTAATAGGGAAGCGGATCCAGTGATTGCGCGGAAGTGAATAAAGAGTTCAACATCGGACTCTGAGACAAGGTATGAATCAGTCTTAGCGGTAACTCACCCTCTTGAGGTGCTATAGCAGTTGGGCTTCTAAGCAAATCATATTGAAGTATCTTCTGTACACCCTTTTTCCCCATTCGGCGTAACCCGTTATCACAAAACCCAGTATGAGAATAGAGTCTATCCGCGGCAGTATTCTTCTCATTCACAGCTAACACCACCTCATGAACAGATGGAAAATGTGACCTCATAAATTCCGGCAGTCGGAGAATTGCTGCCTTGGCATACCCTTTTCCCTGGCTGACGCAATTAATTAAGAATGCACGGAGAAGCATGGCGTGGGAGTAAGGACCGTAAAAATCAGCTATGCCTTCTCCGGTATGAAGGATAAAGAAGCCTACCGCCATGTCTTCGTGCACAATAACAACTGCATACTTGTTAATGTCATTGATAGCAGACTCCAATGTCTCGGAAGGTAATCCGGTAAATTCCGCCTGCTCTGCCGGAAGCTGAAAGGCCATCAGACTTTCTTTATATTTCTCTTCATATAGAAATAGCGAAATCCCTTGCTGCTGCCCCACATTCAGGCCCCTTCCCTGTTAGCGTCCAAGTTACATCGGCAGTGTATAATAATGGGCCCGCTGGCTATCATCCTGCTGATACATCACGATGAGCAAGGTACTTCCGCCATCTGCAGATGACACTTCAGCGACTGCAGTAGTTGCGCTGTCTATCGTCACAGTTGAACTTGCTATGATTCCATCGGATGCGTTGCCTTTAACCGAGGAGCTAGTGTCTAAGCTATTTAGTACTTCAGCACTCCCGTGCTCTCCAGATGCAAGCACATCTTCGAGCGGGGCATCGGCGCGCAAGCCGCTGATAGATTCCAATACCTTGGATAACTGGAAGGGCAGCACTTCAAGTACGGTATGCTTATGGAGATCTCGTTCATTAAGTCCAGCCTCAGCCAGACGGCTTGATATGCGGCCCGGATTACTGGCAATGTCCTTCATATAGGAAGCGTACTCCGACTTATTCAGAGTGAAATCCCACCATATTTTACGCGGCTTATACTTGTGTCCAAGGAAATAATCCAGCTTCATCAGCCCGGTGATCACATCCATCGATTCCGTCCCGCGATCCACCAGAAAGGACTGCAAGCGGGTGAAAAGATCCTCCAATTGATGTCCAATCTTCTGCCAGCCGCGCTGCTCCCAGTAATCACCGAACTCTTGGAAGAAGTCAAACGGCGATACAAAGACATGTCGGATTAAATACTTAACCGTATGATCTAACCGGTGGCTGTTCCAGTATTTCTCCAGCACATCCTCCAGTCTTTTCAAGCGAATAATATCCGAGAACGGCATCACATGACTGCTTAGAATTTCGTAAGGCGCGTGCTCCATATACGTATAATCATACTTTGCCGCCTGAGCACGAAGC
Organism: Paenibacillus wynnii; assembly: GCF_030812855.1. GTDB lineage: Bacteria > Bacillota > Bacilli > Paenibacillales > Paenibacillaceae > Paenibacillus_AQ > Paenibacillus_AQ wynnii_A. Next base: position 29,607 of record NZ_JAUSTK010000018.1, on the reverse strand, counting down.
CCGGTACCGCGGAGCATTTTGAGGAACCCGAGCTGCAACTCTTCCGGTTCCATGACAAACACATCATTAAACGTTTTACGGAAGGTGCTGTAATCCTCCATCGGCAGTCCGGCAATCAAATCTAGATGCTGATCAATATTGCCGCTTGCCTTAATCTTCATGACTGTCCGGGACAGCTTTGTGAAGTTCTGCCGGCGTTTGACCAGCTCATTGGTCTCATCATTGGTAGATTGCACGCCAATCTCAAATCTGAACACCCCGGGAGGGGCATTCTCAGACAGGAAGTCCAACACCTCAGGCCTCATAATATCTGCTGTAATTTCAAATTGAAATACGCAGCCCTGATGGTTATCAATTAGAAATTGGAACATTTCCATCGCATAGCTGCGGTTGATATTGAAGGTACGGTCCAGAAATTTAATGACCTTTGCGCCATTCTCAATCAAGTACAGCAAATCGGATTTTACCCGCTCAATATCGTAATAACGTACGCCGACCTCAATACTCGATAAACAGAACTGGCAATTGAACGGGCAGCCCCGGCTGGTCTCAAAATAAACAATCCGTTTACTAAGGTCAGGCAGATCGTCAGCAAAGCGATGCGGTGTAGGCAGAGTATTAAGGTCTGTCTTAGGCCGCGGCGGGTTGACAATCAGTTCCTCTCCCTTGCGGTATGCGGCTCCATATACAAAATGAAATTTACCCTCATCCCGCAATTCCTGCAGCAGATGATGGAAAGTCTCCTCTCCGTCACCGTTAACCACAAAATCTATACCCACTTGACGTTCCATCCAATATAGCGGTTCATAGGAAACTTCAGGCCCGCCCAGAACAATCTTGACTTCGGGCATAACTTGCTTGAGGATGCCGACCAGCTTGACCGTCTCCTCGATATTCCATATATAACAGGAAAAACCGATTACATCCGGCTGTTTCTGGAACAAATCAGACACGATATTCATCAAGGGATCTTTGATAGTGTACTCTGCCAAAAGAATATCGCTGAATTCATGCTCGCTGTAAGCCTTTAGCAGGCGAATCGCCAGCGAGGTGTGGATATATTTGGCGTTTAATGTAGCCAGGATGATTCTCATGCTCTATGACCTTCTTTACATTTCATTTTGAAAAAAATCCAGGAATTCTTTGCCGTACTTCCGGTATTTCACTTCCCCAACACCCTTTACTCTCAGCATTTCCGCTTCGGTCTGCGGGCAAACCACACTCATCTCACGCAGTGTTGCATCATTAAAGATAATATAGGACGGCACATGTTCGCGGCCTGCAAGCTCGCGACGAATCAGGCGCAACTGCTCGAATACCGTTTCGTTAACGGCTGACGGAGATAGATCTCGCGATCCGCGGCTACGTTCACGGGTGGCTCCACCACTAGTACGCGAAGGACGGGCCACACGCTGCAGAACCTGACGCTGACCACGCAGCACCTCAGCAGCAGGAAGCTGTAATCTAACGACCGGATATTGTCCTTCAGACAGCGCTAAGTATCCTTCCGAAATTAGAACGTTTATACTCTCTGTAATTTCCTTTTCGGTTCTTCCGGACATTGCACCATGAGTCGGCAGTGTCTCGAAGCCATACTGTACAACCTTCTGATTACGCGAACCTTTCAACACGGATGATACCAGAGCTACGCCGAATCGCTCACGCATGCGATGGATACAGGAGAATATTTTTTGCGCATCAAGGGTCATATCAATCAATTCACGCTCATCTGTACAAGAACTGCAAATGCCGCATGACTTGTCCATATGTTCTTCACCAAAGTAATCCAACTGCGCACTGCGCAAACAGCGGGTAGTATAGCAATAATCAATCATCTGCTGAAGCTTGCGGTATTCATTGTGCTTGCGATCGGCGTCCTGTGGATTCTGCTCGATCAAGAACTTTTGAGTCATAATATCCTGGGCACTGAACAGTAGAATACACTGACTCGGCTCTCCATCCCGTCCGGCCCGGCCCGCTTCCTGAACATAAGCCTCCATGTTCTTTGGCATATTATAGTGAATGACGTAACGTACATTAGATTTATCGATTCCCATACCGAAAGCATTGGTCGCCACCATAACACGGATATCATCATACAAGAAGCCCTCTTGGCTGTCCGCCCGCTCCTGATCACTCATGCCCGCATGATATCGCCCCGCCGCAATTCCTGTATTCTGCAACCTTTGGTACAAATCATCGACTTCTTTACGAGTAGCCGCATATACAATTCCGGGTTGGTGCGAATGAGTAGCTGTGTAGTCCAGAACGAACTCGCGCTTATTCTCGCCACGCAAAACCGACATCGCCAGATTATCCCGGCCAAGTCCGGTCATGAATACCCCCGGATCACGTAAACGCAGCAGTCGAACCATATCCTCCATAACCTCTGGAGTGGCTGTTGCAGTAAACGCCGCCAAAATTGGGCGGACCGGTAATTGTTCTACGAACGGAGACACGGACAGATAACTGGTACGGAAGTCATGACCCCACTGGGAGACGCAATGGGCTTCATCCACGGCTACGCAAGAAATGGACAATCCAGCCATCTCCAGGCGAAACCAATCCAGCTCCAGCCGCTCGGGTGCCACATAAAGCAGCTTCAGCTCGCCTCGACGGGCCGCTCGAATCCTCTCATTCACTTCTTTACCGCTGAGTGTACTGTTAATGAAAGCAGCAGGGATTCCAGCTGTTGTAAGTGCGTCCACCTGATCCTTCATCAGAGAAATCAGCGGTGAAATGACTAGCGTCAAACCCGGTAGCAATAGCGCGGGAACTTGATAACATATGGACTTTCCGCCCCCTGTTGGCATTATACCCAGCGTATCGCGGCCCTCCAGCAAATTCTCGACAATCTTTTTCTGCCCTTCCCGAAAGTCGGGATAGCCATAATATTTCTGCAGCTCAGCCTGCGCTTGTTCTATTGTAGGTGCTTGAATCTTCATAACGATCATAACTCCTAAAGTTTTGTTGACATATGCTTCGTTAGGAAACGCTCCGCAACAAAACTAGATTCTGAAGCATGTACACATGTTTCTATCTTTAGTTTACCGGGCAACGAGGTAATGAGCAACCGCCGAACGGCTGAATCCTGTTCCTATATTTCATAAAATTACATAAAAAGGGCTGCTCTGAGCCACACTTTATAGTGATCTACCTATCTGTAATCTGAAGGGAAGATGTGCCCATGCCGGAATGGAAAGAAAAGTATAACTCCTATTTGAAAAAGGCAGACCTTCCTCCCTCATCGCATTTTACTGACAATAGCAGCTTGAGTGACAAACTTCAGAACAATTTGGATACGCTTTTCAAAACTCTTGGAGATAATGGTGATTTGGTAATACGAGACTTCACACTCTTTGGGGTACACAGAGCCGCCTTGGTATTCTTTTCAACTTTAGTTAACCTAGAGACGATTCAAGAACATATTCTCAAGCCTTTAATGGCTAAACCGGCGGATCCTTCAGATATCCCGGATAAAATTGAGGAGATGAATTCTTTTATCTGGTCAAAGGTAGTCCATGTCACCAAAGGAAAAGTAACCGGTGAATTCGCTTCTTTGTCCTCCGATATAGTTAAAGGTCAGCTGATCCTACTTATAGATGGGTTGAATCAAGCCCTAACTTTTGATATGCGTAAGATCGATCAACGCGGCGTGGAACCGCCAATGACGGAGCAGGTGATACGAGGATCACGGGAAGGTTATGTAGAAAAGCTGGAGAATAACCTTTCGCTGCTGCGATACCGGCTTCAGACACCCGATTTCAAAATTGAAATCAGCCCTATCGGAACCCGTACGAAGTCCCGAGTCGCAGTATGCTCATATCCACAGCAAAAAAGATTGGGAAGAGATGTACGGTAATATAGCAGTGGATGTGGAGGTAAATATGGAGATTCGTACTGTGGGGCTTAAGGCACGCTAATGGTTTCGTGAAGATAACGAGGTTGATCGGAGGTAGATTTATGTTCCATAGCTTTAAATATTTAGCTATCGCTTTCTTCGCATCCGGGCTCCTGCTGCTTATGATTGACAGTAAAATTTATAATGTCAGCGGATTTTTACGTGAGAAGAAAACCGCTTCTATTATGGGTTGGGTTCATCTGGGCCTCTGTCTATTGAATATGATCTTTCTACATTTCTTCACAAAATAAAGACCAGAGGGTGTACGCCCGGTCCATAGTATTTCTTCACAGCGCATGGTATATTGAGGAGTACACTATCAGAGGACGGAGAATGCAGTCATGAATACCAGACGAAATCCTAAAGAAACATCCAAACGAGCTTCTAAACCAACTTCAACTTCTAAATCACAGCCTAAATTGAATACAAGAAACAATAATAAACCCAACAAATTTAACGACAAAGCTAAAGCGCCGGCAACAGTTAAAAGCTATCCCGTAACAGAACCCGCTGAGCTTCTGCCTTTTTTGCTCACCCATATTGCTAACCGCGGGCGGAATTCCATTAAATCGCTGCTATCCCGGGGACAAATTGCTGTGAACGGAAAGTCCGTAACACAGCATAATTACCAGCTGCATCCCGGTCAGACTGTCACTTTGGATATGGAAAAAACGGTACAAGCCGAAGAAATGATTGGACTCCAAATTGTGCATGAGGATGAAGATCTGATCGTCATTCAAAAAGATGCAGGGCTTCTGTCTATTGCCACATCTGAAGAAAATGATTTAACGGCTTATCGTCAGCTTATGGATCATGTACGCCTCAGCAATCCCAAGAACCGGATTTTTGTTGTTCACCGGTTGGACCGTGATACATCGGGTATCATGATGTTTGCCAAAAGCGAACGAATTCAGCAGACACTGCAAAACACATGGAAAGATACAGTAAAGTCTCGCTCCTACGTTGCCCTTGTGGAAGGCGCAGTGAAAAAACCGGAAGGCACAATTACCTCCTGGTTGAAAGAAACCTCTACGCTCAAAATGTATTCCAGCCCGCATGAAGGGGATGGGCTTCATGCCGTAACCCATTACAAGCTAATTCAGTCCAATCGTCACTTCTCCTTGCTGGAGGTTCAACTGGAAACCGGACGCAAGAATCAGATCCGCGTGCATATGGCCGATATTGGACATCCGATTGCAGGAGATAAGAAATACGGCGCAGAGACCAAGACTGTAGGACGGCTTGGGCTGCATGCCCGCGTGCTCTCCTTTATTCATCCGACCTCCGGTGAACTGTTGACCTTTGAAAGTGCCATTCCGAAGACATTTTTGAAATATACAGCACCTGCTCCAACGAACTAACCCATAAAATCTATACTCCAAGAAAGGAGTGCTCCCCTGTAGAAAACTTCAGGGCGAGCACTCCTTTTGTTGTTTAGTAGTTCTATCGCTGTGACTCCCAAATGCGGTATATAACAACTGCCGCTTCAGCCCGCGTGGTTGTGCCTACCGGGTTCAGCTTGTTGCCGTCTCCCTTGATTACACCATTTCGGACAAGTATCTTAACAGCATCAGCGGCATAGACCGAAATCTGGTTAGCATCCGTAAACTCACTTAGATTTGTTTTCCCAACCGGGTCCGCTATGCCAGCTGCCCTCAGTGCTCTTGCCGTCATAACAAACATATCCTGTCTGCTAATATAATCGTCGGGACGGAGCATTCCGTTGGACCCCAATACGATTCCCATGGCCTCACCGATACCAGCTGCGTCATAATAATAGTCGCTTGCGCTGACATCCTTAAAGTGGGGAGCTTCGCTCGACTTCAGTTCAAGCACTCTGGTAAGAAGGAGCAGGAAATCTCCGCGCGTAAGAAGGTCTGACGGGTTAAACGACTCGGTAGACGTTCCGTTTATCACACCTCTTGAAGCCAATGTTTCTATTTCTTTTAGCGCCCAAGCATGATGATTTAAGTCACCGAATGTTTTTGTATTCAAAGCTAATGCAAAAACACCTGTATGATCAGTTGTAAATATAACTTTGGCGCTTTCTTCATCATAACGGCTGCTCATAACGGCCACCGCTTCACCTTTTGAAGTGACTTCGAACGCAATGATCTGATGGGCAAAAGCAAGTTCTTCCTTTATTGCCTTATCATTCACTTCAACTTTAATAGGAGTTTCAGAATAAGCCGAGGAAATCACTTTTCCTGCCTGTGTGATACTTAGGTCTATGATGGGACGGATTCCAACCAGACCCATTATACTTCCAGCTCCAGAGGGAAGTTTCCCCTCTTTGACCGTAAATTCAACCTCGTCCGTTCCGATCACTTCCGTTGATTTCAACAGATTCCCAGGTATTGTTACCTTCGCTTCCGGAGTAACGACTACCCAGTTTACATCTGCTTTCGCAAATGATAGATATGAAGCCGGCAGTTGCAATACAACTTCTTTTACACCTGCTGTAGCATTTAGAGTTACGAGGATTTCCCTTTTGCCGTTAATATTCTGAGCAGCCAGCTCTATCGCTTTATCGAGAATATCTTTGGTCAAGACCACTGTTACCTTTCCGGATTCGGACGGCGGCCCCGGGATATTAAGGGTTACTATTCCGTTTATAACAGTTATAGATGCCGCTGGGGTAACCAATGTCCCCCCTCCACTACTCACAGGTTCAGTTCCGATCGGCGCTGAGTTTACTGTAATATTTGCTTTCGAAGTGTATCCTCCATAGACGGCTTCAATTACAGTCATACCTGCTTTATGGGCGGACACTATCCCGTGTGCATTCACCGAAGCAATTGACGGATCGGTTGACCGGAAAGTCGACAGATGGGTGACATCAACCATAGGTGCACCTTTTTCATATACGGCTTCTGTTACGGAAACGGCGTTTACTTTTGTCTGATGGCTTCCCCCGGCAGTCAAACTGTACTTTCTGCTGTCTACTCTGATTTTGGTATAATTCTCGTTTCTCCAGATGCTGTTCATCTTATTAATTTGCAGAGATTTAAGCAAAGTGTCTCCGCCGACACTGTACACCTCAAGCCCGTTGCTGGATGGATCCGGAAAAATAAGGTCTGTAATTACGGCCTTTCCGTTATTTCCGAACACTTCCACAGAGGACCAGTCTACAAAAATACGCATTTTGATTTTCCCGTTTTCCAGAGACAATGGAGCTTCGTGTCTGGCTGAAAAATCGGTGTGGAATGTGACGTTTCCGGACTTGGTACGATCGACGAACAGCTTTTGCGTTAAGGTACTATAGCCGATTACCGTTTCTTCATTACCTGATGAACGAGCTTTGAAGCCAAATTCCGTTGTTGCTGCATCCGGCTCAAATTCGGCAATAATCTCAAGCTGATTACCGTATACAGCGCTTGTTACATTAACTTCAGGCGTAATCACCGAATCTGTAAGTTTCATGATCGGCTCTGAAATCTGTGAAAGCTCCGCTACCGGGGTTTGCACAAGCCGAATCCCTTCGGAATACGTCTTCAGTTCCAGCTCACGTGGGATTGACATGGCGCTGCGCCAGCCTTCTGTTGGCGTATTCCCGGCATACCTCCAGTTACTCATCCAGCCTAGCCAGAGAGTGCGTCCATCTTCAATCCCGCTCCAGGAAACACCGGCATAATAATCGCCTCCAAAATCAACCCACTTCAGGTCGGCAGCCGAGTTGACCGGTTGATCCGGCGTAAACGTCGTTCCGTCAAACTCTCCAATGAAGTACATCATGCCCGACCCGCCGCCAGGAGGTTCAGGATCAGTGGCATTTACACCATTCCGATCGCCTACACTAAGGAGCAGTACCCACTTTTTGTTGTTAGGGTCACCATCGATTGCAATTTGAATTAAATCTGGACACTCATATACACCCCGGTGTGAACCTATGGCGTCGGTACCGAACGAGCTGGCATAAGTCCACTCCTTCAGGTTAGGCGATGTGTAAAATTCCACTCTATCTTTGACAGCCAGTGTCATGATCCACTTCGATGTCTCTGCGTGCCACATTACTTTTGGATCACGGAAATCAGCCGACTCTGAAGGTAGCAGTACCGGGTTACCCTCATACTTGGACCATGTTCTTCCTTTGTCCTTACTATAAGCAATACTTTGGACCTGATCCTTACCAGGGACGGTATTATTACCCGCTGCAGTATAGATAGCCACCAAACCAGAGCCCTCTTCATTAAAGAAGCCAGATGTGTTATTCCAATCCACCACGGCGCTGCCCGAGAATATCATCCCGTCTTCATCCGGCTCCATAGCGATTGGAAGCTGCTCCCAATGCACGAGGTCCTTACTGACGGCATGCCCCCAGTGCATCGGTCCCCATTGTGCTGAATAAGGATGGTATTGATAGAACAAATGATATTCTTCTTGGTAATACACCATACCGTTCGGATCGTTCATCCAATTCTGCTCCGGAGTATAATGATATTGCGATCGATATTTTTCTGTATACAGCACTTGGGGTGTATCCAGTTGGAAATCGTCGACGCTGATATAACCGAACGGAGTGTTATCGTTGTTCTCATCCACAATCGCGAGATAGACTTCCTCGCCTACGTACGCAGACGCATCCCAGGTCACTTCCCTGAATTCATCCGAGTTCGATCCGGTAGCCTTAAGCAACGATGTATGATCGGAAGCTCTGATGAGCGCTACATATAGGCGATCTAAGTCCGTACCTCCTCCAATCAGGAAGCTGATCTTACCTTTTCCGTTCAGTTCAAAATTTCTCGATTGAAGGGAACCGATAAGACGGGGATCACCGGATGTTTTCCCGGAGAGGTGATATTCCCCTTCTTGTCCGAGCCCTGAAATACTCTTCACCGCATCACGAAAAGCATCTCCATCAACTATCCACCCTGAAGCATCGCCTGTTTCGAACCCTGAGTTCAGTATTCCTTCAAAAGAATTTACAGTTCTAAACCCGTCAATATTGAGGTGACCGTAACCGCCAGTAGCATTGTCAACTACTCTGAAATAAAGTTCCTCGCCGATATAAGGTGTTGCATCCCATGAAATTTTGGCATACTTCTCATCTTCGCCGCCAGTCGCGGAGAAGAGAACTTCCCCAGTCCGGTCTCTTATTAGCTCCACTTTCAACTTATCGGGCTTATTACCCCCACCCATAAGGAAAGTAATTCTTCCGTCTCCCTCTAAATCTTTAGTACCAGCCAATATGAAATGCGTCGATTCCATAATCCCGGTTCTGTCATCTCCACCGCCCTGGAATCCCCAGAGATGATAGACCCCATCCTGCTTGAACGGCTTGGTCCCATGGTAATCGCCCGTCGATGTTACAGCCCCGTCAAAGGCGTTGCCTTCAACCACTTTCCAGCCGCGAATATCGCCGCTCTCAAAGCTGGGATTCAGAATTTGTTCAGAGACATAATAGTTAAAATCATCTACATTAATTAGACCTTTGTCGGACTGATCCACCACTTCAAAATAAACCTGCTCATTCACATAAGCTCCAGCATCCCAATTCACATTGGTAAAGGAGCCTGAGTCTGTTTTTGCTGAAGCTCTGAACAGCTCCTTTTCATCCGCTGCGCGAATCAGAGCAACATAAAGCTTAGAAGAGTCGTCACCAGCACCTACTATTTTGAAATTCACTTTCCCTTCACCAGACAAGCGGAAGGTTCCAGAAGTAAGTGAGCCTTGCTCAGCTGTATTTCCCTGAACATAATAATTCCGCTGGTACCCGGAGGGGCTTCCGGTTTCCCCTTTTACTACCGAGAAGGCATTGCCTTCTACTGTCCATCCACTAAAGTCGCTTGTCTCAAAGTCCTCATTAGGCATCGTATAAGAGACTGGCTCAGAGATTAAAACATGGAAGTCGTCCGCATTGATATGACCGGTCCCGGTATCGGCTATACGGATAAATACCTTTTTACCCACATAGGCTTTGGCATCCCAGACTACTCGTTTATAGCTTCCTGTGTTGCTGCCTGTAGCTTGAAACAAACTTTCCCCATCATCCGCATTTACCAGTTCAACATATTGCTTACTTACGTCTTCACTACCGCTGATCAGGAAATTGACTTCCCCCGCTCCACCAAGCCTGAAAGAAGCTGATGTTAAGGTACCTGTCTCGTCCTCATCTATCCCCCCCGTGAACAGGTGGAATGTGCCTAATTGCCCGAACGGAAGCTTCGGATCGCCGTATTCGGCCGTGTCGGTAACTGCGTCTTTAAACGCATTTCCTTCCACGGTCCATCCCGTTAAATCACCCGTTTCAAATCCAGGGTTCTCAATATTGTTCAAAACCACATTGTACACATTGAAATCATCCACATTGACGTGATTCCAACCCCCTGCTGCTACATCATCCACCACAAGTAAGTACATTTCCTTTCCCAAATGGGCTGAGGCGTCCCATGCGACACGTGAATAACCCTCGGAATCAGCAAACCCCTTATTGCTGGTGCGCATGATTTCGCTATCATCAGACGTTTCAGCCGTACCTTTAGTCTCCATTAAGGCTACGAATTGTGAAGCTAGATTGCCTCCGCCCATTAGAAAATTAATTTCTCCCGTTCCCCCCAGCTCAAAAGTGGAGGATTTCAAAGTAGACTTAAGCATATCATCCCCCCACAGATGAAAATGCCCATGCTTATTGATCGGATCTCGGTGCCAGTAATTCACTTCCCATTTCACCCGAGAGCTCATATCATCTCCGCTTACTTGAGTCCAACCGGTTAAGTCACCTGTCTCAAAGTCAGGATTAACGATTTCATGATTCGTGACATTCACATGGAAATCGTCAACATTGAGATGACCGTCACCGGTATCTACCACCTTGAGGTAGAGTTCTTCTCCAATATGGGTTGAAGCATCCCAGATTACTCTATGATAGGTTTCGATATTCTCAGTTAGTTCAGGGCCAGTAACTTTATACAAAGGTAACTCTTCTCCGTCCGAGGCTCGGACGAGCGACACATACAGATTATCTATGTCATTATTACCGCCTATCAGGAAATTGATTTCTCCTGTACCTCCAAGCGTAAAGGTTGACGAACGCATCGATCCGATCCTGGCTCCCCGTTCTTCGACCCCCGCTTTCCCCCATACATGATATTTCCCAATTTGATGGAACGCCAATTGATCTCCATAAGACTTATCAGAAGTAACAGCACCCGTGAAGGCATCGCCGGTTACTTCCCAACCTGACAAAACACCGCTTTCAAAACCCGGATTTACAATATCAAAACTAATAGATGAATCGGTTTCAGCTCCATACACAGTAGCCTCTGAGCCTGTAAAACCAAATGAATTCATGAAAATCAGAATAACTGCGAACAAAGATGCATACTCTTTTTTTGTTCTCCGCTTTAGAATCATATTTTCCCCTCTCCGTTCTTTTTTTGATAAAAACTACGTAATCGATTACGTAATCATTAACACTATAAGAGCACCACCCCCTTGGAGAACTGCTGCTTAGAGAATCGGCTTTTCCGCCTTAGAATGAACGGTTTCAGTTATAAGATAACGCTTTCATGGAGATGCGGATCAATGCGTATTTGTTCCTTCTCGACCTCTATTGATTCTTCAATATTGGTGCTTAACAGCAAATGGTAGCCGTGTTGCCGGAGCTTGCTCTGATGCCAGATGCAACATTAGCAAAAAAGAAATTGGAGGTGTCCGATGGCAAAGCAGGAATGATCAATCCAACAGTATTATATATTTGGCTTCTCAAGCTCCTTGCTGCAGAATTGGGCTTATAGTCCAATTCTGCAGCAAGGAATACTCTCATCTTCTTCTCTTTAGAAACGAATCGTGTTTGGTTGACGACATGGGAGACAGTAGCCGTTGACACTCCTGCCAACCTCTGTGACCTTCTTAATTTCTGCAGCCATTAATCCGTCACCTCCATTCACTTAAAGTTCTGCCGTCAATCTCTTTCTCTATCCTGCATGATAAAACGGAACAATAAATCTACATCTTCTGGCTCATGGGCAATCAGCTCAATATTCTCGATATCCGCTTCTTTAAACATTTTGCTTAGGGCAAGATATTGAGACAGTTTAGATTTTAAATTCAGACGATCTCCTTCAGTAGTGATTAACTCCACCACCCCTTTGCATTTATCCAACACCGAGAAGAAACCTTCCACATCTTGAATCTTATAAATTTTCATATATAATTCGCTCCTCCATCTTGTTAATCGATTACGTAATCGATTGTATTATATTTAAATAAAAAAGCGATATCACAACAAGTGTAGATCGCTTTTCAATTCTTTGTTCCTAAGGCATCCTTGATATTAAAAAGAACCCCGAACTATTAACTCTGCAGGCAATCGGTAATCTTCAAACGGCTTATCCGGATGCTGTATCCTGCTAATCATTACTTCCGCTGACTTTCTTCCCAGCTCAAACGATTGCTGTTGGATGACAGATATGGGTGGGTCCATGACTTCTGTCCATTCATAGTCATCATACACAATCACTCCTAGTTGATCTGGAACCCTCAGACCTGCGTCACGGATATACGTGATGACTCCTTTTCCCATGATATTATTGGCTACAAAGAGTGCATCTACAGCCTGTTCAGTAGTCAATTTACGGGTGTATTCATAGCCGTTCTCCTGAGTTCCTTCGCCTATCCATACGAGAGATTCATCGAACTTAATTCCACTGTCCATTAAGGCCGTTTTATAGCCTTCCATCCGTTCATCCACGGAAGTTAACCCTAGTTCGCTAGTGATATAGCCTATCTTCTTATAGCCTTTGTCCACCAGTGCCTTAATGCCCTGGTACGTTCCCTCTGAACTATCTGAGACGATACAATCGCCAAACCTAATTTCACTTTTAGGTTTACGGTCTACGAATACAATAGGATAATCGGCGCTGACACCCTCCTTCTTATATAAGGGAGTCCCCTCCGTCGGTGCAATAATTAACCCGTCGATATTTTGGGTGTTAAACATCTTTATGCAACGCATTTCTTCTTCGTGATTTTCTTGAGAATTGCTGAGCAATAAATGATAACCTGCAGATTTGAGAATGCTTTCAATCCCATTCGCAATGGACATAAAAAAATGGTTAGAGTTATCATTATTTCGGATCGGTACAATCAGCCCTATAATGCCGGATTTTTTGTTCCGTAAGGAACGAGCCACGGGGTTAGGGGTATAATTCAGTTCATCCATCGCCTGTTTAACCTTTAGTACCACTTCTTGAGACACATATCTCGTTTGATTGATCACATGAGATACAGTCGCAGTGGAAACACCGGCATGTTGTGCAACATCTTTAATTCGAGCAGCCATATTAAGAACCTCATCTTAGAGTGTTTTTTATTAACATACTTCTTGATATCAGAACTGTCAATAAAACGCACTATAACCTGAATATTTCGACCGTTTCCCTTAATTCCCCGGCTAGCGTGGTTAGAATTGCCGCACTTGAGGAGATCTCCTGCATGGATGCCATTTGTTCTTCGGTTGCCGCCGATACGGAAGTTGAGCGATCAGCGGAATCTGCTGAAATCTCTGTAATCTTCTCAATCATTTCTATCAGATTTTCCATATCCGAATGGATGAAGCCGATATCATCTCCAACCGCACCGGTATCCTCCGTAATCTCCGTAACAGCCGACACGATGACGTCAAAGGACAATCCGGCAGACTCCGTTTTTTCTTTGCAGAAATGAACAGCTTTCGTGCTACTCTCCATGATTACTACGGCATTCTTCATTTCGCTTTGAACTTCACGAATCAAATTCTGAATTTCCAGGCCTGCTTCCGAAGAATTCTCAGCCAAGCCGCGGATTTCCTGTGCCACTACAGCAAAAGCTTTGCCATTTGAACCTGATTGGGAGGCGATAATTCCGGCATTTAACGCCAGTATTGTAGTTCGCTGCGAAATTTGGGAGACAAGATTTACAATCTTGTTAATTTCTGAAGATTTTGCGCTTAACAATTCGATAATTCGTACAGATTCTTCAGTTTTACTGTGAACATCCTGAATAAGATGTACGGCCTCCTGAATTTCTTCATTCCCTGACTGTGCTTGCTTCAATGTATGCCGTATTAATGATGAAGCAGAAACCATCTTATCTGACATCACTTTCAGCCTTTCGTGGGTGTCCTGTATCTTAACGTTTGCTTCATTCATCTGATTGACCTGAACACCGCTGCCAACGGATACCTCCTGAATTTGGCAAGAGATCTCTTCAGCCGCTTTTGCCGTTTGTTCTGTACTCAGCATTAACTGAACGGACGTATCCGCAACCTGATCGGAGCTGCTGTACACTTTTCTTAAGACTACGTTTAACTGATGTACCATTCCATTCAACTGCTCAGACATGTTGCCTAATTCATCCGCTGAACCAATATCGATTGTATTAGTGAAATCCCCATGGGCCATACTCTCGGCAAATCGGTTTACCTTTTTGATTTGGCCCGTAAGATAACTGGAGAATACATAGATAAGGATAACTACAAAGAGCATAGCCCCTGCAATAATCAGGATAGATTTCACCAGCAGGTCATTTAGTGGCGCAAACAGTTCGGACTCCGGAATAACCATAGCCAACTTCCATGAGGTTTCTGGTACTTCCTGATAATAAACACGATAATTATATCCATTGTCCTCATAAAAAGTTGACCCCGATGCATTGTCTAATATCCTCTTTCCCGCCTGTGAAAGGCTCGCATTGGAATCATTAGCAACATTTGCTGTCAGCACCTTCTTCTTGTCTTTATCAAACAGATAAGTACCCTTTTTATCAACTAGAAGTGCCCGGCCAGTTGTACCTGCTTTTATATTTGAAACAATGCTTTGTAAATGATCAAAGTTGATATTTGCTGTAACAACCCCTTTGAGTGTTCCATCAAAGTGGTAAAAGGGGGCAGCTGTTGTTAATATGGTCGACTTAGAATTCTCATCATAATAGGGATCGGTCCACACTATTGTATCCGCTGTATCCATGGCGATTTTATACCATGACTGGTTGGGATAATTGTAGGATTCTGTATTATAATCTTCTGAATATAAAATCTGACCGTTAAACCGATAGGCGTAGGAACCGAAAAATTTCAAATAATCTTTATATTGATAAGGTTCGTACCATACCCCGATGCCAAACGTTTCTTCATTAGTAGATAAATACTTTCCAATAAGCGAATACATCTTATCTTTAGACATGACATCCCCGGCGGATTCAACAGTACGCGCCAAAGTCTGGGGCAGCTTCATATGGGAAACCAGCTTCGTCTGCATCTCCTGAATAGTAGAATTCAAGAGATATTGCATTTTGGTCTCGATCTCTTTGTTTATCAACTGTTTGGAGTTCTGGTAAGTAAACCAGGAGAGGACGGTCATGGTTAATAGCAGCATCGGTAAAGTAAACATCAGAATTTTTAGCCGGAGTGATTTAATCTGGAATATCTTCATATGGGTTACTCCTTGAAATCTACTTATAAGGCATGACATAATATTAAATGTATAATGTGACCATTATGCGGAATCAACCAAGGGTGAATCTGAACGACATCTATTTAGCCGTAGGTCGTCCGGATTCGCTTCTTTATCGTTCAAAAAGAACCTCGTACAACTAATTCCGCCTCCAACAAATGTCCCTGGCATTTGGATCCAGACCGTTTTATACGTTTAAGCATAATTTCCGCCGCTTTTCTCCCCACTTCGCTGGAAGGCTGACGGATAACTGATAGGGGTGGATGAACTATTCCTGTCCATTCATAATCATCAAATCCAATTAGTGCTATGTCGCCGGGAATATCATAATGGTTCTCCTTCAAATATTTTACGGCTCCAAGACTCATAGCGTTATTAGCTACGAAGACTGCCGTTATGGCTTCTTGTCCGATTAGTTCCTTGGTCATCTCATACCCCGAGGCCCTGTTCAAGTCGCCTATCCGAATATACTCCTCATTGAACCCAATGCCATAGTCCTCTAAAGCCTTTCGGTATCCATTAAACCGGTCTTTACTTGTAGGAATATCCATCCTTCCTGCAATAAATCCTATCTTACGGTGTCCCTTTTTAATTAAGGCTGAAACTCCGTTGTACGCACTTTTCATTCCATCTACCAAAATCCAGTCTCCTGTTACCCCCTCAGGTCTTCGGTCAAAGAATACAATAGGGTAATTACCAAATAGACTACAATTGTCACGGGTGATTCCGGAGGTAGGGGCAATTATCAGACCGTCAATGCGCTGCGTATTAAACATTTTTATCCGCTCAATCTCCTCGATTGGATCTTCATGCGAATTGCTTAATAATAAATGATAGCCATTTTTACGCAGAACATCTTCAATTCCATTAGCTACAGAAATAAAAAAGTTGTTAGAATTGTCGTTAGCCTTAATCGGTACAATTAATCCGATTGTATTTGATTTCCGGCTTCGGAGAGACCTCGCCACCATGTTAGGGATATATTGGAGCCGTTTCATGGCTTCCTCAACTTTCAGTTTCACTTCATCCGACACAAATTTGGTATCGTTAATTACATGTGAAACTGTAGCTGTTGAAACCCCTGCTTCCTTAGCGACGTCTTTGATTCTGATTGTCATCCTTCTCCCAACCCCCTTATTTCACCTTTGAGTCCTTCCTAGTTAGATAAGAGATATCCCTGCCAAATCAACCTCAAGATGAACTGACAGGGATACACTTAAAACGGGTGGACTAATTGCGAAGCTTATCCAAGAGTACAGCAATTACAATGACAAGCCCTTTTACAATCATTTGCCAATAAAAATCAACATTCAGCAGCGTTAGACCGTTACTTAAAACAGCCATAATCAATACGCCGATAATCGTTCCCTGAATTCGTCCTACCCCACCTACAAAGCTCGTTCCTCCCAAAATAACAGCCGCAATGGCATCCAGCTCAAAGCTCACGCCGGCATTCGGTTGACCGGAGATGACGCGACCAGCCATTACCACACCAGCGATACCGGCCATCAGACCACTAATGGAATATACGTTAATCAATGTCTTCTCCACTTTAATACCGGTTAAGCGGGCGGCTTCTTCATTACCGCCAATAGCGTAAACGTGGCGACCGAACATCGTGTATTTTAATACAAAGAACATAATGACATAAACGACCATCATAATGTAGATGGGTGTCGGGATACCAAGAATGGAACCTGCACCGAAAAAAATGAAAAACTTATTCTTTAGCACCAAAGGCAAACCACCGCTTATAACAAAAGCGATCCCCCGGAGATATGTCATGCTGCCAAGAGTAACGACAAAAGCAGGCAGCTTCGTAACCGCTGTAAAATACCCGTTAATTACACCGGCCAGGTAACCTGTCCCTATTCCAGCAAGCATCGCTAGCAAAGGAGGGAAGCCCGCATTAGACAACATTACGGAAATAACACCAGATAATGCAAGGGTAGAACCAACCGATAGGTCAATCCCTCCGGTGAGAATAACTACGGTCATCCCTGCAGCGAGTATCGCCGTAATGGAGGATTGCTTTAGGATATTCAGTACGTTATTAACCTCTGTAAAATAAGGAGCGAATATAGCCATGATGATACAGAGTAATATCAGGATAATCAGCATGCCAAGCTGATTCCAGACCGGCAGAACCTTCTGCTTCAACGATACGGAATTACCCGATGAGAGTTGTGTATTTGGATTCATTTTTTTATCTCCCCTGTTGCAAAATACATTATTTTTTCCTGGGTTGCTTCTTCTTTGGACAGTTCTGCCTTCAGCTTCCCTTCATGCATTACGAGAATTCGATCGCTTACTCCAAGGATCTCAGGGAGCTCCGAAGAAACCATCAGCACCGCTAGTCCTTTTTCCGCTAACTCGCATATGATTTTATGAATCTCAGTTTTCGCCCCTACATCCACTCCACGTGTAGGCTCATCCAGCAGCAATACCTTCGGGCCGATGGATAACCAGCGGGCAATAACGATCTTCTGCTGATTTCCTCCGCTAAGGCCCATTACGTTCTGTTCAGTGGAGGCTGCGCGGACACCCAGATCCTTCATATACTTGTCGATCTCAGCGTTCATGCTCGCATATTGAAGAACTCCGCCTTTGCGGTAAAGATGCATCTGGTTCATAATCATGTTCTCTTTGACAGAAAGATTGGGGAATAAACCTTGTTCCTTTCTACTCTCCGGTACGTGTGCAATGCCATGCTTCATCGCTTCAATTGGCGACTTTATGTTCACCGGCTTACCGTTCAGCTTGATTACTCCGCTTGTCATTTTACTGATACCGAATATGGCTCTGATTAGCTCCGTCCGTCCTGCACCAACTAAACCTGCCAATCCAACAATCTCTCCTGGATAGATTTTCAGGGAGATGTTCTTGACAATCCCCTTATCGCATACATCGATGAGTTCTAGAACAGGTTCTCCCTGTGGAGTGACCGGCGGGGAGAATTTCTTCTGGAAAAGGTCGTTTAAATCTCTACCGACCATTTGCTTAACAAGCTGTTCGGGATTGGTTTCTGCAATCGGGTGACTGGAAATCCATTGACCGTCACGGAGAATCGTACACCGGTCTGAAATCTTGAAAATTTCATCCATCCGGTGAGAGATATAGACGATAGCTACACCTTTTTCTCTTAGATCGTTAATGATGACAAATAACTTGTCGATTTCTTTATCGGTCAATGAAGCTGTGGGCTCATCCATAATCAATACTTCAGAATTAAATGACAGTGCCCTGGCAATCTCTACAATTTGCTGCTGGGCAACACTCAGTTCCGATACTCTGAGCTTTGGATTTAAATCAGAACCAATCGATTCCAGGACTATTTTCGTTTTTTTGAAAATCTCATCCCATTGCACAAGGCCCAGTTTATTCTTGGGAAACTTGGTTCCCATAAGAATGTTTTCGCCGATCGTCAGATTCGGTGACAAGCTTATTTCTTGATGAATGACGCTGATCCCTTTCCCTC
The DNA here is from genome assembly GCF_030812855.1 of Paenibacillus wynnii. GTDB lineage: Bacteria > Bacillota > Bacilli > Paenibacillales > Paenibacillaceae > Paenibacillus_AQ > Paenibacillus_AQ wynnii_A. The sequence continues at coordinate 10,796 of NZ_JAUSTK010000018.1, read as the reverse complement.
TTGCTTCTAGGGGGTTGTGCCAAACCATTTCTTCACCTTTATAAATGATCCTGCCGGAGTCCGGGCGATAAATGCCTGCCATAATTTTCATTAGAGTTGATTTTCCAGCGCCGTTCTCACCCATTAAGGCATGGACTTCGCCTTTGTGCAGCTCCAGATTAATATTGCGGAGTACCTGTACACCTGAAAAGGATTTATGAATAGCTTCCATGCTTAGGATGATTTCTTTCGAACGGTCTTCTTTGGACGTCCGATATAATTGTGAATCTACTGCAGAAGACACAGTCAATTCCTCCTTCACTCCCATATGGCCTCAATTTTTGAATTTGGATCTATACAGGTAAAGCAGGTGGTGCCCTAAGTAAGGACACCACCGGAACTACCTTTTACCAGCCTCTGTAAGAATCCACGTTGTCTTGGGTAATCAGTTCTACCGGAATCAGGATTTGCTGTTCTACTTTTTCACCATCAAGAATTTTGATGCCGATTTCTACCGCTTTCAGAACCATTTCATTAGGGAACTGGGCAGATGTTGCTGCGAAGGCTTTCTTTTCTTTCAGTGCATCAACAGCTTCAGGTGCACCGTCAACACCTACGATAAAGAACTCATCGCCTCGTCCTGCTTGTTCTGCGGCAATTTTTACGCCCACACCTTCAGGGTCATTAATAGCGAATACTGCGTTGATTTCCTTATTCGCTTGAAGAATGTTCTCCATAACGCTTAGAGCCTTCTCACGGTTTCCTTCTCCGTTTTGCTTGGAAATTACTTTAATATCGGGGAAAGCTTTAATTCCTTCTTCAAATCCTTTAATTCGGTCTGTTACAGCGGATACCGGGGGACCGTCAATAATAACAATATTGCCTTTTCCTCCAAGACGATCAGCAAGGTACTGTGCTGCCAGTGTTCCGGCCATCACATTATCAGACATAACGACGGAATCAATTCCACCATCAGCAGAACCGTCCACACAAATTACGGGGATGCCGGCAGTTTTGGCTTGTTGAACGGCTGCAGCGATGCCTTTGGAATCAAAAGGACTCAGAAGAATCAGGTCTACTTTTTTGGTAATGAAGTCTTCAATTTGCGCCGTTTGCTTAGCGAGATCCTGATCAGCACTTACAGTTATAACTTCAGCGTTATATTTGGTTGCTACTTCTTGAGCACCTTTGGACATTGCCACAAAGAACGGATTGCTTAGTGACGGCACAGTCAAACCTATTTTGAGCTTCTTCGCTTCCTTATCCGGTTCCGCAGTTGCAGCTGTATCCGTTGTATTCGCCGCTTTATTCTCTCCTTTATTGTTCGAAGCTGTATTATTATTTGAGGAACAAGCGGACAGCACAACTAGAAGAAACACAGAAATTAGGATCATTAAGGACTTAGTATTTTTCAATGGAATACCTCCAATAATTTTTATAAAAGCGTTTTCATTTCATTCAAAATATGTGACGCTTTGCAGTTGAAATCAACCATGAGTGAATCTGGACGATATCTATTTAGCCGTAGACCGTCGAATTCGCTCCTTATAAGACACCTCCCCTTTTAAAATTTCCGATGCCCCCTGAATCTCCTATCACTTTAATCTTCCTGACCACCCCCTTAAAGTAATAATTCCAGTAGAAGCGCTTACATTAAGCCGTTATAAACGAAAGTTAATATTATCCAGAGAATATTAACTTTGACTCTTTATGCTCATTTATGACTACTATATATCATTTAATCGATTACCTAATTATAGTCTGAATTATAATCTGCTTTTTTTGCACTGTCAATTAAAAAAAATGAGCAAAAACATTCAAATTTAAGTTTCTTCGAAAATAACTAGATAATCCAACTTTGTAAAATGGTTCAATAAAGTATTTCTTCTAAGCACCTTATACAGGAGCCTCCAAAAAAGGCATCACCTGCTCCTTTTGTATCGATGGCCGTAACTTCAAAACCAGGAACAACAACAGACTCCGCCTCTTGATGCAGCAAGCCCATGCTTTGAAACATTATCAATGCTTTTAGCGTCATGATACAATATAAAGAAACAAAAGAAGGTGCCCGTCGTGTTCCACCCCACAGTCTTCGAAAATGTTAAGTATGCTTTTGAAAATCAGATCTATGATTTGGACAATCTGGATGGGGTTATAGAAGTTACAGATCGCGCAGATCTGCTAGATTTGGCCCTGATGTCCAGGGAATTCAGGGTTTCCTTTCGATTGAAGGATAGCGAAAAAGTAACCGCCCAAGTTGTACTATTTTCCTCTATAAAAGATTTGGGAGATGAGATCCTGGAAGTTCCCGGAGCTTCTCCCGGCTGCATGCTGCTGCTTAGATTTTATATGGAAGTCGAAGATGAAAGTGATCAATGCGAGGACATTCAAAATACACTGTTCGCCATTTGGGGCCCGGATTTACAGCCGGTTCAGACCTTGAGCTTTATCTACGAGCAGGAACAAGAGACCTGTAATAATACCATTGAACTTAAGTTCAAACGCCAGATTAATGAAGATCAGATGGAGGATATTCCCGAGCTGCTAAAGCATATGATTCAGAGTGCAGAAGAGCTGGAAACCCTCTAGTCCTGGATTAGACAGCATGATACCTTTGAGATCGGGGTGGGTCAAAAATGAACATTATGCCTCCTGTAAAAAGCAAAAGCTGGTTCATATGGTTTGGAGTTTATGGACTGGTGCTGTGGATGCTGCTGAGTCTCTATCGATTTGCTTTTCTGGGTCAGAGTATGGACATCATTATAGTGCTTCGCTTTGCACTCTTTGCCTTTGTTGTCTCCGGTATCCTTAACGGTTTCGGATGGCTGGGTGCGCGCTACTTGTGGCTGCTCTCCACTGCTGGCATTACGCTCGGGATGATATTAATGTATGCGTACACTTCAAGGGATCTACAGGGCTGGGAGGATCTCGCCGGGTTTCTGACCTTTGTCGTATTTATGGTTGGAGGATTTGCAATCGGTCTGGTAGTCGAAGGGATTAATTTGATTATGAAGCGGCAGCGCAGGAACCCGTAGTTGTGACCTACCCTTAAGCATTAAAATTCTGCTCTTAAAGGTGTTGTTACCGTGTCCAATTCCTTCCTAACCAAAAATGCGCTCGCCCATTCGTTAAAAAGCCTTATGGAACATACACCGCTCAATAAGATTTCCGTCAAACATCTGGTGGATGATTGCGGATTGAACAGGCAAACCTTTTATTATCATTTTCAGGATATATTCGATCTTCTTGGCTGGATTTATAAGACTGAAGCGGTCGAAAGCATCGCCCAATATCGGAGCTACAATACGTGGACGGATGGATTTTACCGTATCTTCTGCTATATCGAAAGAAATAAAGCCTTCTGCTGCAACACTTTGGATTCCCTGGGGCGAAACCATCTGGACGCTTACCTGTACGAAGTGACGAATGACCTCATTATGGGTGTCATTAATGAACTGGCCTCGGGACTTGAGGTGAGGGGCGAAGATAAACGGTTTATTGCGAACTTTTATACGCTGGCATTCACCGGCCTCATGATCCAGTGGATGAGAAACGGTATGAAGGATGAACCGAAACTGATCATTACGAAGCTAAGCGGACTGATTGAAGGAAACTTCCTAAAGGCCTTGCACACATACGAGAAACGACCGTCGTAACCTTTGGGTTCGGCGGTTTTTTTATTGCTTATCAGTTGAATATGCCGGGTTGGGTTGGGTTGACCAATTTACAGGGAAAAAATCCCTCTAATTGAGCATTAGCGTCTTTTAAAAATGAATTAGAGGGATTTTTTCCGTCTAATGTTGAGATACACAAGGATATATGCCCCATTTGAGCGGATACGGCAGGATTAGTAGGAATTTTTCCCTCTAAATGTTCAAACATTGGTCTTAATCCAAAATTAGAGGGGTTTTTTCCCACTAAATTAAATGCTCACGCGCGCAAAGTTTAAGGAGTAGAGTTCCGACAAGTTTAAGTTCTCAAAGTTCGGGAGCGCTGTTATTTCGATTACACGTTCACAAAATTATCCGCGCACACTTAATTCGAGTCCACATGCTCAATGTCGGACATGAGAGCTCTCCCATGGTATGCACATTTTGTCTAAAAGCTAGACACTTTCCCCCAAGTGACCAAAAACCTTACACTCCTGCGGTTTTGATTATACCCGCTGCGTCAGCCTTGTATTACATTAGGTTCATGAAATAGCAATCAGTAACCTTTGGAGGCGACAATCGTGAAAAAAGAGTACGGTAATCAACAGGTTTATTTTGTCGGCGGCGGAATTGCATCACTTGCGGGTGCAGCATACCTCGTCAGAGACTGTGACTTTCCGGGACAGAACATTCACATTATTGAAGAAATGAAAATTCTCGGTGGCAGCAACGACGGTGCAGGCGATGTCGAGGAAGGTTATGTCATTCGAGGCGGGCGGATGCTTAATGATGAAGCCTATGAAAATTTATGGGAGCTGCTCCTGACCATTCCTTCAATCGATCATCCGGGGATGTCCGTTAGAGAAGAAATTATAGCCTTTGATACCGCCAATCCAACACATTCCAACGCCCGGCTCGTAAACAGCAAGGGTGAGGTCGAAGATGTTCTGTCCATGGGCTTCGATATGGCTGACCGGATGGCATTGGGGAAGCTGATCCTTACTCCTGAAGATAAAATGGGCAAAGCGCGGATTAACGACTGGTTCGCACCGCACTTTTTCGAGACCAATTTCTGGTATATGTGGGCAACTACCTTCGCTTTCCAGCCTTGGCACAGCGCTGTTGAATTCAAAAGATATATGATTCGCTTCATTCATGAATTCCCAAGAATACAAACCCTTGAAGGAGTAACCCGAACTCAATACAACCAATATGATTCCATCATTCTGCCGATGCACAAGTATCTTGAACCCTTCGGCGTAGACTTCACTCTAAAATGCACAGTAACGGACCTCGAGTTTAAAGACGGCGACGGCATTACAGTGACTAAGATGAACGTACTGCGGGAAGACGTAGAAGATGTAATCCATGTGAACGAGGGCGATCTCGTAATCGTCACGAACGGTTCCATGACTGAGAGTTCCAGCCTCGGCTCCATGACTTCCGCCCCACAATTGAACGGCAAGGGAAGCTCATGGAAGCTATGGGAGAACATCGCTGCTAAAAAGCCGGGTCTCGGCAATCCTTCCTCCTTCGACGACCATGTAGACGGATCGAAATGGGAATCTTTTACCGTAACCTTCCAGGATTCCAAATTCTTCGATCTGATGGAGAAGTTCTCGCGCAACCGTGCCGGAACCGGCGCTTTGGTTACTTTCAAGGATTCCAGCTGGTTCATGTCTATCGTAGTGGCTTTCCAGCCGCATTTCCGCAATCAACCGGAGCATGTGAAAGTGTTCTGGGGTTATGGACTGTATCCGGATAAGGTCGGCGATTTTGTGAAGAAAAGAATGTGTGATTGTACCGGGGAAGAAATTATGGAAGAGCTGATCGGGCATCTCCATTTTGAGGAGCATAAGGACGAAATCATGGCTTCCGCCAACTGTATTCCTTGTATGATGCCATATATCACCTCCCAATTCATGCCTAGATTGAACAGTGACAGACCGAAGGTGGTTCCTGAAGGCTCGACAAATTTGGCGTTCGTTGGGCAGTATTGCGAAATCCCGGATGATGTAGTCTTTACTGAGGAGTACTCCGTGCGGGCAGCCAGAATTGCGATATATACACTGCTTGGCATCAACCGGCCGATTGAACCGATCAACCAGTATCAGTTCGATGTAAGAACGTTGTTCACGAGCTTTGTAACTTCTTTTAGATAACAGAACCTATGTTAAAAAAGGCGAAAGCATGAGGAGTCCTCTGCTTCGCCTTTTTCATAACAATTAAACCGTTAAATGCCGCAAGAGCCGTCCGAGCAGCCGTCCTCGGAAGAAGCTTTTGAAGAATCAGTCCCTACTAGCTGCAAACCTGGAGCCTTCTGCTCCTCCGCCCATACGGTATCTAGAACCTCCGTGAATACAGGACCGGGTTGTGCACCCGAGATCGCATACTTATTATTAATTACAAAGAACGGCACACCAGTGACTCCCAGACGCTGCCCCTCCTCAATATCTCCGTTTACTTGATCGGCATAAGCATCTGATTCTAGCATATCGAGCGTTTCTTGCTCATTCAAACCGATTTCACCAGCCAACTGTGCCAGTACAGACCGATCCCCAAGATTCACCGAATCCGTAAAGTAGGCACGCAGCAGTCGCTCCGTCATTTCTGCACCTTTCCCCTGCTTACTTGCATAGTGGGTCAACCGGTGGCCGTCAAAGGTGTTGGTGGACACAATGCTGTCGAATCGAAAATCCAAACCGACACCTCTAGCCTGCTCCGCCAGCTGTTCATTCATCGCTTTGGCTTTATCACGGGTCATTCCGTACTTAGCCGCAAGCATATCATGAATATCCGGGTTACCATGTACCTTTGCCGATGGATCTAATTGAAAGCTGCGAAAAACAACTTCCACCTGATCACGATGCGGGAACTGGCTTAATGCATTCTCAAGTCTTCTTTTACCTATATAACAGAACGGACAGGCATAATCGGACCAAATATCTATTTTCATGTAGTTAGCCTCCTATTATTCAATTACTAAATATTCGTCACTTACTATTATATAGTTAAATGATCAAAATTACAAATTTCATTTTCTCTAAATATTTCAAGTTTTGGATGTTGATCTTTCTCTCTATATGCTGTAGTTTAGGCAAGTAACGTATAGATACTATTGCTGTATACAGGGAGAGATATTCATGGAGGTCCAATCACAAGAGAAGCATAAAAACTGGCCAATCGTACTGCTGCTTCTGCTTATGTACGTTATTGTGGCGATGAGCGACAACTTTAAGGGCATTTTTGTTCCACTGTTTAAAGAGGATTTTGGTGTCAGCAATACGCAGATCGGTTATGTTCTCACAGCATGCCTGTTTATGTATGCCCTTTTTCAATATATCGGCGGGATTTTAATTGAAAGATTCGGCTACAAAAAAATCATCTCACTCGGCATCATTATTGCTATGGGTGCATTAGTTCTGCTGGTGACCTGTAAATCCTTTTGGGTTCTAGTCATAGGCTTATCGATCCTAAACTCAGGAATCGCTATGTTCAATGTTGGGGTAAATACTTTGGGACCCGTTATGACAGTGGCTTCAACGGCTGTACTTATGAATTTCGTTAATTTCTCCTATGGAACCGCGAACACAACGATGCAGCAAGTCACGGGAAGTCTTTTGAAAAAAGGGGTTCAGTGGCAGACGTTTTACCTTATTATGCTATTCTGCTGTGTGGCCCTGTTCATTTACTTGCTGCTGCTGCGGATTCCTTATAAGCCGCAAACCGGCGGAGGCAGCTTTAAAAAAAGGGAGTTGTTTCACAACAAGCTGCTGTACTTATATATCGCGGCCATCGGCTTTTATGTAGCTGCAGAATATGGCATCGGCAACTGGTTCGTCAATTATATGAGTGAAGAATTCTCTTTGGATGCGGAGCGCAGGGCGCTTTATATGACCTTGTTTTTTGGCCTGATGACCTTTGGAAGAATCTTCGGTGGCTTTATTGCCGACAAATTGGGCTATTTCCGCAGCGTTCTTATTTATGGGTCCATTGCTTCGGTTCTGTGTATTATCGGGATTTCGTTGGGAAAAAGCGGATTGATTCTATTCGCCGCTTCCGGCTTGTTCTTCTCCCTGATCTATCCAACCCTCATGAGTACAATCCGCGGAACCTTTAAGGAAGGCGCCTCCTATGTGACCGGGCTAATTCTGATGTGCGGCACACTGATTGCCATGGCGGTGAATCTGTTGATCGGCATCGCCAATGACAGCATTGGTGTATACTACTCCTTTTATATTGTAGCCGTCTGTTTGATACTTAGTACCTTAGCCGTGTTGCCAATACGAAAGTGGGCCGTGCTCACTTCTTCCGAATAATTTACTAAATTAAATTCAAACCGCTTCTCTCGATGTGGACGCTCCGCGAACGGACCGTTGTTACAATCGCTGTGCTCTCCAGATTTTTTATCATTCCCCTTAGCGGTGAAAATCCGGACACAGCTTATGCTTTCGAAGCTAGTTTTCCTTTGGAAAACTTTCGGGCGACCGCTGCCGCTTTTCCACAATCGTTCCGTCCTCTCCGCTGCTTTGAGCAGAAAAAGTTTTTACAATCCTTCAAAGACCCAAGGATAACTTTCCACTTAAATCTACCTGTAAAAAAGCTAAAGGTCACGGCAAGTAACCTAGTGGAGCAGGCCGCTAGGGATCAAAAACGAAAACTAGCCAGTCTCCAATGCCCGGAGACTGGCTAGTTTTTTAGCTTCTTTTACAGCTTTAAAGTGCAAAAGATTGTCTCATTCGTATATCTACTTTCGAGACAGCCCCTCTAATAAGGGAAGTTTCGGAATTACAATGCTCTCTGATACGCCGCTTATGGGCCACCATCTCATCGCAGCCTCACGGCCTACGCTTTCCTTAAACAATTCAATTAATTTGGTGCTCGTAATCTCTTCCGAATAGTTCAAGCGGACAATTTCTTGAGCGTTCTCCCCCATGGCTTCACGACTCTTGTCATCCTCCAACAGCTTCTGCAAAGAGGCCGCAAGGCCAAGCGGATCAAGATTTTCCACTAACAGTCCATTCACTCCGTCTTGAACCAGACCTCTTACACCCATAACATTAAATGCCACCGTTGGAAGTCCGCATGCGCTGGCCTCTAGAATAACCAAAGGCAATCCTTCATAACGTGATGGGAGTACGAATAATTCGGAGGCATTATAATAGTTGGCAAGTATCTCCTTGTCTCGTATGGATCCCAGCAAAATGACTCTATCCTCCAACCCCTTTTGTACGATCAACTCTTTTAAGCTCTGCTCATCAGGCCCGCTGCCGGCGATTAATATTTTCAGTCGAGGGAATTCCTTCAGCTGTTCTGCCGCCTCCACCAACAGGGAATGGCCTTTCTGATGCTCAAACAAACGGCCCACGGTGATGATATATCGGGTTTCCGGGTCGAGTCCCAGTGCAGCCTGGGCTTTTTTCTTATCCCTTAAGTAAAAGATTGCTGAATTCACGAAGTTTGGTACAAGCTTTATCCGTTCAGCCATATTCGGAAATTGTGCAACCATATTGCGGTGCTCATCCTCATTAAGTGTGGTTAGGAAAGAAGCCTTATGCAGCGTACGCTTTTTGATAGGCATAATCCATTTATGAATACTGCCTCCGTGATAGGCGGCAATGATCGGTATATTCAGCTGTTTGGCAGTAAGTGCTAGCCTTTCAAATCGGCCGGAAGCATATTCCTGAGCGTAAATCAGGTCAATTCCATCTTCCCTCAAAATATCAACCAGACTACTCTGTATCGTGGACACATACTGCGAGACATACTTGCCGATGGGTGTCCGATGTGAAAAGGGAATGGCGCAATAAGCCTTATAAGGCTTGCTCACCGGTATAAATTTAATCGTACAATCCACCACCCCATGCCGGTAGGTCCGAACTTGGCCACCCTTCTGCGTAAAATTGTAAATCGTCGTACGGATTCCGCTCTTGTTCAAGAGCCGTGCATAATCAAAGGAAAAATCGTTGTGATAGGAACTTACATACTCTTCCTCACTCAGACCTAATCCTTTAACGAAGAAATCTTCAAAGTAATTGGTGTGCATAAAAATGCCAATGTGCATACGGACCCTCCTTTTCCCAGATGGGATGGATTTTTGGATATTTGTATTCATTATAAACGCTGGATTAGTGATTAAAAGTAAACGAAAGTGGTATATACGTCCTACTTTTGAGGGAGTAAAATTGAGGAAAGACCATAAACCTGTATGTCAACTACCCACCACTTAAACGGTAAAACGTTATGAAGTGGGGGCTTGAAAAAGCCCTAGCTGTCTAGCCTTAGCTTTAAGCTACGTTGGGCATGTCAATACGGCTTGGTGTAATTCTCTAGCACCTTTGTCGTTCAGGCGCTGTAACAGTTCTGTTGGGTCGGAACGGTCAACCTGAGGCACGAAGCATGTCAAACATTGGCGAAGGGAAACAAACTCTAAGGAGGGACGAAACATGCGTGTATTCGTCAAAAACAAAAGAGGAGAGGCACTCATGCCCTGCTCGGTAAGAAAAGCTAGGCTTTTACTTAAGCAACAAAAAGCAAGAATTGTCGGTTATCAACCGTTTGCGATTCAATTGACTATAGCCACAGGCGAGACTGTTCAAGAACTTCACGTCGGTGTCGATACAGGCGTAAAACACCTCGGCATCGCTGTCATCAGCGAAGATAAAATCTTCGCTCACGGCGAAATTGAATTCCGTCAAGATGTTAGTTCGCTGCTCGAAACTCGCAAAACGTATCGCCGAAGCCGTAGAAATCGAAACACGCGCTACAGACGCTGCAAATACAAATTTAATACCAAACGTGTTTTTGATAAGAAAAAGAAAAAGTGGATAAAACCCTCCATTTCGCTCACGTCCAAACGTCCAGAAGGCTGGTTACCGCCTTCGCTTGAAAACCGCATCCAGCATACCTTTCGGTGGGTGGACACCTTTACGAAGCTGTTACCACATCCAAAGCTTCAACTTGAAGTCGGGAAATTTGATGTGCAGAAAATGATGAATCCTTTGATCCAAGGCAAAGAATATCAAGAAGGAGAAACCTTCAGCTACCACGAGGTTCGCTATTACGTGTTTGCTCGGGACCACTATACGTGCCAAGTCTGCAAAAAGAAAAACAAAATCCTAAACACCCACCATATCATCTACCGTTCGCATAAAGGCAGCGATCGCG
>NZ_JAUSTK010000017.1 GCF_030812855.1 Paenibacillus wynnii | reverse complement strand
ATGGATTGAGTAGTGAAAACAAATCATAATTATACATTTTTAGTAATTTATTTAAACTATATTTTTCATGTCAGCATTTGTGCATGTCTAGTGCAGAAAGTGCAACTATATGAGCTACAAGGTTCTAACGCGTGGATTTAGTTGTAGAAAATACACTTATAACTTGTACGAAGGAGAATCACAATTTGAGATATTTACATAAAAATAAGAACAACAATCATGAAATTACTGTATTCGAAACGAACAATCTGTATGGTGAGAAGGGCAACTTTCGAGTCTTGCAGTTTTCTAACGAGGCCGTACAAGGGGCACTGGATTTGGAGAATTTGGATCGTATCGTTTTAGAATACCCACGGGCTATCATTCACTTATTAAAGTCTAATAACCCTGAATTTGAAGATGTCTTTGTGATCGGGCATGGTATAGGGACTATTTCAGGGTATTTTGCGGATAAAAGCTTTAAAATTGCGGAGCTAGACCCGGAAGTCGTGGAGTTAAGCCGAAGGTTTTTTGTTTATAAACTAGACAATGTGACAGTAGGTGATGGACGGACTATTCTCGAAGGCGAGGACAATGAGGTTTATGATTATGTGGTATTAGATGCCTTTAACAGCAAAGGGACTCCCAAGCATTTAATATCAAGAGAATTCTTCACAATTATCACTGAAAAGCTTAACCCCCAAGGATCTCTCATCATGAATGCGATCGGGAAAAGTGAGAATGACACCTTAATCAATGCCATACATACGACTCTTAGAGAGGTTTTTCCCTATCTAAAATCTTTTGCCCTTCCGGTAGAAGGGGCCAACGACCATCAAAATATCCTGATCATGGCTAGCAAGCAGCCCTTAAAGTTCCAGGAACGGCATATGGCCGGATTCCGAGAGATCCAAGGGGGACATGGATATATCATTACAGATAAATATTAAAGAGGTTAGAAACCTGAAGCTGCATTGAAGGTATCTCCATCTACTATAGTCCTTAAAGGACGGACAATAAAAGGGACCGACAGATGAACCGCCTACCCCGCAGGCTGACTCCACACTCTCTGTATATAGTACGAGCTTTGGATTTTCATAGAATTTATTCTCTTGCTTGAAAATATCTGTCCATACTTCCTCAGCGTCAGCCAGTACAACAGATACAAAATCAGCAAGTTCTTTCTCTTGAGTAGTCTCAGTATTGGAGCCTCTCCATTGCATGGTTTAACCTCCTTTAGTCCCTGACAAATTTTACGCTTCTTTCAAAATCGTATAATTCAAATAGCTGAGGTGACAGGATCATCCTGCCACCTCAGCTATTTGAATAAGGATCAGTCTTTCAAATCAACAATCGGCGGATCGATATGTAAGTCCTCATCAGTTCGGGTACTTAACCAACGAGTAAATGCGACTTGAAACCCGGATCGTGTAGGTGCACAAAGGAAGGGACCCGCCTTTTTGCCAGTAGTGAAGGGAAAACGCGACACACGGATCGTCCGCCAAGGATGCTCTTCAGTCCGGGCACGTAAAATTACAGCATCATTGAATCGGGAAGCGCGAAGCGTAACCATTTTACCTGCCCAATCAGGTATAGGAGATAATGACCAGTCGGAGTATTCATTAGTGACTACAGCCCCTAAGTGAGGGATGCCGTCATTTATTTCGATACCCGCCTTTATCCACTGAGTTGGACTGTACCATAACATTATTCCTGCTTGATCATAGAGTTCTGTTAAGCTATCCAGCTTGAACGAAACTTCAACTCCGTCAGAATCCTCCCATGGGGCTAAAAGAGCGTGACCATTGTCGTGTTGAAATTGGTACAACGTCTTTTCCCAATAATCGCTTCCTTCCGCAGCTTCAACAATAAGTGTGTTCCCCTCAATTCGAATCGATTTGGGGTCATTACTCCAACTCCCTAAATTCCAAGGGATTGATGTAAAACTCATATTAACATCCTCCTTTTACTTAAGAGCGTCTTTCCCGCACCACCGCCGTTTGTAGCACCCCCATCTCCCCTATAACCGTTATTTACGTGACATTGCCAAGGTCCATAACGTCTTATATTCTGGAAAACGTTCTGAGCCAACATATGCGAGGGTATCATTACACTCAGCAGCAAATATTAATCTACTTCTTAATTTGGTAATCTATTCAATGTTTTAAAATTCAACAATGCTCCTTAAGTATCCTTCCTGTTTGTCTGATGATTCAACAAAATGTACATATATATCAGAAAAATTCACCTCCGAATTTTAATCATGCAGTTAATTGTTAATATTATTAATCATTGAATTTCAGCAAAAAAAAGCCCGATTTCTCAGGCTTTCTACTTCAAAGCTTAGTTCTTTATCCTTTTATTCATTACCTATTTTTTCAAATAGAATCGGCGATATCTCATTACTTTTTTATACACGGATTTATCCTTCAGCTGATTAAATATATAGGGGTCAGGGTTCATGTTCACTTCTATGATCCATGGGGTAAGAGAGCGGTCTAACCCAACATCAACGCCGATTTTATTTATTCTTGAGTAGGTCCTTTGAAGCTGAACTGCCATTCGAACTCCTAGTTCATTCAGCTCTTTGGTGAGGAGGACTATCTGACGTTCTGAGAGATGGGTAGACAGCAATTTTTCAATGGCCATCGGTTTACCACCGCTATGGTAATTGGTTACGATTTTACGTGGATGTCCTAGACGGCCAATAATCCCGGTAGCCTCCCAATTTCCCTTGGGACTTAGTTGAACCATCACACGAATGTCGAACCGGCGGTTGTTGTGCTTAAGAAGATGAATTCCTTTTTGTATCAAATAACTTCTTCCCCCCGTGCGCTTCGCAAGACTCTTACAAAAGGCATCAAAGGTATCAAAGTTTCTGATGGTCTCTTCATATTGATAAGTGAATCCGTATCGCTCCCCTCGTTCGGCACGAATAACTCCATTTCCGTAAGTTCCCCGCTCGGGTTTTACAAATACCATTCCATAGCTGTAGATCATCTGTTCCAAGTTCTTTCTGTTAAATTTACGCGTGTCCGGTATAAATCGTTTGATAAAACTGTTGCGAAGCAGCAATTTGGTCTTTATCCATTTACTTTGCACTGGGTTTACGGTTTTCACCTTCACACCTGCACTCTCCTGTCCCGATAGGATGCACTACTGCCAATAGCACCTTGCAAATTTCCAAACGTCACTGCATCCTATGCAAATTTACGAACAGAAGAGTAAAACATATGCCCTGCTTAATAAGATATATTTTCCGGTAACCTTCGCCCGTACATAAGCCAATGAATCCACATAACTTAGTGCAGACGCATAATGCGAATTTGTGCTTGGAGATGAGTATATATGTCAGCTACCTTCTTAGGCAACGCGCCTGGCAGCCCCGCCATTGATGTCCTAATCCCCGCAATCGAAAAGGACTTAGCCACATTGCCTTTTGTAATTGATAGTCTTCGCCGTTATGTTAAACATCCAATCAGTAAAATTTACATTGTTTCTCCCAATAACAGCAGAATAAAGAATCTTTGCTCCCGAAAAGGATGTACCTTTGTCGATGAAACGACCCTCCTGCCCTTTACCAAAAAAGATATTCATTATTCCTCGACCCGATGGAACCGTTCAGGATGGCTTTACCAGCAGCTGCTTAAAATGAATGGGGATAATCTATGCCGGGAGAAATATTTTCTTGTGATTGACGCAGATACAATTCTGATTCGGCCGCATCGATTCCGTTCGAACGGGAAGTCAATTTTCTACTGTAGAAATTGGAGTCAGCCCGAGTATTTTCGCACCTATCGCAAATTATTGGGCACCAAAGCCCCTTCCCCCAGATCCTTTGTCACGCATTACATGTTGTTTGAGAGAAATAAGCTGGCTCAATTAAAACGTAAAATAGAATCCAAGCACGGACTTCCCTGGTATACCGCGATTATCCGCAGCATTAATAAGAAACAACAATTTGGATTCTCAGAATTCGAAACGTATGCCAACTATATATACAGCGAGAAACCTTCAGGTGTTATTCTAAAAAACGCGCAAAATAAATCCCTTAAAACCTCTGCTTCATCCTTAAGTAAGGATAAGACCACTAAGTTGTCAAAGACATACCGCTCTCTTTCCTTTCATCAGCGTAAGGGTTACACCCGTATATCAAGACCCTAAGGAGGATGATATCCGTGCATACCTTATTACTGTGCGGCGGTTCCGGACAGCGCTTGTGGCCGTTATCAAATCCTATTCGATCTAAAATGTTTCTGGAGTTGCTTCCCGCACCGGACGGTGGGCTTGAATCCATGATTGGACGGGTATGTCGTCAGCTGTCTGGGCAAGGTCTCGGTGAATCCGCTTTATTCATCACTCATCAGGATCAGACGGGTCTAACCAAAAGATATACGAAGGATTGTTATCCGGTGATTGGGGAGCCATGGAAACGAGGTACTTTTACTGCAGCCGCTCTTGGGTCCCTTCATCTTCACTCCACGGGGAAAGCGAAGCTTAACGATACGATTTGCGTAGCACCTGCGGATATGTTTGCGGACGATAACTTTTTTGGACATTTCCATACTTTCCCCGAAGTTCTAAAAGCTTCTCAGGCAGATATCGTGCTGCTTGGGACAAGACCCACCTATCCATCGGATCAGTATGGGTATATCCTGCCCGGCGATGCTGCTTCCATGGAATATACATCGGTGAACCGGTTTGAAGAAAAACCTGATTCTGCACGGGCTAAACTTCTGATTCAACAAAATGCCTTATGGAACTGCGGGGTGTTTGCATTCTCCCTTCAATTTATGCTGTCCTACTTGAAGCAAATTGGACTGCCCGTAGACTTTGATGAATTTGTAGCTCTATACCCCCATTTGCCAATTCGCAGCTTTGATAAGGAGGTTGTGGAACGTACAGGAAAGTTGGCAGTTATCCGACATGAAGGAGATTGGCGCGATCTCGGTAGTTGGGATACCTTAACAGAACAGCTGCGGGATCCGATTGTAGGTAAGGGTGGGACATTGGGAGAAACAATCAATACCCATATTATTAACGAATTGGACGTTCCGCTGTACGTCATCGGAGTATCCAATATTGTTGCCATAGCAAGTCCAGATGGGGTTCTTATTGCTAATAAGGTTCAAGCAAACGGGATTAAAGAAATAATAGGCAGTCATTCGATGACCCCTGTATATGGAGAAACTCAATGGGGAAGTTATTGTATTCTGGATACAACGGATAACGATGAAGATATTATTGTTACGCTTAAATTAACCATACTACCCAATCACAAAACGCAAGAGCTTTGCAGCAAATATTCCAATAAAATATGGACAGTTGTAGCCGGGAGTGGAGAATTGATTTTGGATGGTTTAGTTCATCCAGCAAGGGTTGGAGATATTTTCACAGTTGCCAAAGGTGTAATCCATGAAATCCGGGCGTTTACAGCTATGGAATGGATTGAGGTTCGGATGGGTAATGGGAGCATAAATGAAGCGATTTACTCGGGATGAGAGACAATAAAGAGGTGGGGCAGCTTGAAGAATTAGCTAAATGCCCACACCTCTTCTACTTTCAAAATGCAATTATACATCCATCTCTTGGAAATCGATCTCTAGGAAACGCTCTACCTCTACGACCCAACGAGCCTGTACATACTCTACATGCAAAGGGTGATTATTATATATGTCATAATCAGCAAGGCTGGCAAATTCCATGCTAAATCCATAATCATAATCGTTCTTTACACTCATCTGGCGCAGGACCTCGAAGTTACGGACAACAGGTATAGTTACGAGAACCGATTTACTTTCCTGAAGAAACCGCTCGGCTTCCGCTGATCCTAGCTCATGCTTTAAATTAAAAATGACCATGTGTTTGATAAAGGGGCTACTCATTGTTACCCTCCTCAGAATGATTATATTTAAATTATTGGTTTGATTTAGAGAATCATCCAGTGAGACGGATGTTGGAGCGACGAGGGCACTATAGTAGTAGCATCACCCTTGGCTGAATTGAGCTGAGGCTGAGTAAGAAAGATGCTCCCGGAGAGATTGGCCCCTCGCAGGTCAGCGTCACGGAAGTCAGCACCAATGAGATCAGCCACTCTCAGGTCAGCGCCTCTGAGGTCAGCGGCAATAAGGAAAGCCCCCCGCAGGTTGACGCCTCTCAAGTCAGCTCCCTTGAGCTTGGCTCCGATAAGATCCGCACCACGGCCGTAGCTCTTTTTCGCGCGGCTTTTGGATTTTTTCTGCTCTCGTAAGGCCTCCTCTCGAACCAACTCGCTTGTGCGCAGGAGCAGTGTGTTCACTTCTGCCCGATGAGCAACCACGTCTAAACCAAGGATATCATCATGACTAAGCTGAGTAAGCCGTTCCGTATCCTCTAGTACAGAGCTAAGCTCTCTATGAATTGGGCGGGCAGCAGGCAGCGTTAACGCTTCTGTCAAATACCTAAGCAGTTCATGCAGCTGACGCATGATGCGGAATACCTCGAACATTTGCTTAGCAGACTTAGGGACTTGACGCCAGTCACGTCCGCCATAAGTGACATTGGAAACCTTTTGACCCGCCCCAAAACAGTCATATACCGTACAACCTCGAAAACCACGCTCTCTTAAGGATGTGTGTATGCCGCATCGAAAGTCCGATTGCATGTTGTGGCAAGGCTGATCAGCATCCTTGTCCATTGCGAAGTCTGCTGATGATGCGAAAGGCAAGGCGGCACAACACAAGCCGAAGCAGTTCTCGCAATCCCCTTGTAAACTTAGAAGGCTAGTCTCGTATGATGACTGTGAATACTCGTATTCGTGGTTCTCAGACAAGGAAAGACCTCCCGAAATGGTCTTGCCTTTGAATTTGGGAGATAATGACTCCAATATCCTCAACTTGATCCGCAATTTGATCAGCCCCGGCGTTGTTCAACTCACTTTCCGAACCATAACCGAAGGTTACGCCAATTGATTCAACACCACAAGCTTTAGCTCCAATAATATCATGCTCCCGATCACCAACCATTAGCGCCTGTTCAGGAAGAATATTGTTATGGTCCAGTACGTACTGAATTACCTCTTGTTTCTTGGAACGTGTTCCATCCAGATTACTTCCTGCAATATGTTGGAAATAAGAATCCAGCTTGTAATGCTTCATTATCTGCTCCGCAAAAACCGTTGGTTTTGAAGTAGCAACATACATAAGATATCCCTGATTTTGCAGATTCTCAAGTAATTGCGGTATGCCCTCTATGACTTTGTTCTCGAACATCCCTAACTCGCGGTATCGCTCACGGTAGTAACCCACTGCTTGATGAGCATTGGCTTCAGTGAAGGAACTAAGCTGAATAAAAGAATCATACAAGGGCGGCCCGATATATGGGATCAGCAGATCAAGATGTTCTACCTGAACACCAAATTTATTCAAGGCATACTCCACACTTTTGGTAATTCCCTCTTTAGGGTCAGTTAAGGTACCGTCCAAATCAAATAAAAGATATTTTAATCGATTCACTACTCTGTTTGCTCCCTTCATATATGCTTTACCAATTTTTTTCTAAAAAAGCGTCTCTACCAGACTGTTCCCGATCTTCCTTGTAGTGCTTGGGACTTTTTTTATGATAATCCTGATGATATTCTTCTGCACGGTAAAAGGTTGACGCCGGAAGAATTTCCGTCACGATAGGGCTTAAGAATCTGCGACTGATGGTGACTGCTGCCTTTGTGGCAAGTGCTGCCAATCGCTGCTCTTCCGTGTAGTAAAAGATAGCAGTACGGTACTGAGTCCCTCTATCCTGAAATTGTCCCCCATCATCCGTTGGATCAATTTGCGGCCAATATAATTCAAGCAGCTTTTCATAGGAGAAAAGTGCGGGATCATAGGTGATTTGTACAACCTCATAATGACCAGTAGTTCCTGTTTTCACTTCTTCATAAGTTGGATTGTCGGTTTGTCCACCTGTATAGCCAGATACAATTTCATGAATTCCCGGTAAATCCTCAAACGGTGTAACCATACACCAAAAGCAGCCCCCTGCAAACATAGCTTGTTCCATTGGATTTATGTCCTCTCTCTCATTTCATCTATGATCCTATTTAACACAGCTGTTGATTTAAAATAAAGTTTGATAATTTGTAAAAAAGTTCGATAATTTCGAAAAAAGATTGATAATTTGTAATAAAGTTTGATTAAAAGTCCTGTATTGATATTGTTATGCAGGATTTTTTTGTTCCGAAATCGGGCCATATTCTTGAATAACACTCCATAAAATAGATTGGATATTCATGTTAATATATAGAAGATTATGAAGGAATATACTTATGTTAACGTTGCAGGATTGTTAATCTACCAAGTCAAAAGGGGAGGGTGCTTAATGTCCAAACTACTAAATTTGTGGCACCCTTATTTTGTTTAACTTATAAACTTCTATTAATGAAAAACAATTGAGATAGCACTATATACCAATAACAATGCCATAATTATATTAAATAATTGTCTATACTTTGCTAAAAAATTTTGAAAAATAGAGCCAAATAAACTCCAACTTGATGCACTCAATAAACCAACAATCCCTAAAAAAAGTGAAAAAATAAAGTAACTAAAGTAAGAAGTATAATAAGGCAATATGAAGGTTGATACTACCATAATGCCATAAAGAATACCTTTTGGATTTATAAATTGTACCAATGCACCTATTAGGAAAAGATTTTTATCACTACTGTCATCTCTTTCATTATTATTGTCATTACTGGTAATTGTTTTAAAAGCCAAATATAACATATAACCTACACCTAAAATGGTTAAAGGTGTTTTTATCATTGGCAAGAGGTTTATAAGCAAAAGGTTAAAAAAACTACACAATAATGCAAGAACAAAAAATCCAAAGGCGACTCCTAAACAAAAATTAATTGTTTTTTTAAATCCATATTTATTTGCAAATGACATTGCCATAAAATTGTTTGGACCTGGAGTAAAACTGCTAACAAAAACAAACAACAAGAATGGAAATAAAGGCACCGTTAAAACTCCCCTTTCATATTCTGTCTGTTATAATGTATAAAGTGAACAATATAACATATTTACGTTATATTTTACGATATGTACGTTATATTGTAAATAGAGTAGAGGTGATTTTATGGAAGAAATTCAAATGATTTTGGCAAGAAATTTAAAAACTATCAGAGAGAAAGAGAAACTTAGTTTAGAGAAAGTCTCTGAACTAAGTGGTGTCAGTAAAGCTATGATCGGACAAATTGAAAGGGGAGAATCAAGTCCAACTATTACAACCATTTGGAAAATTGCTAATGGATTAAAGGTCTCCTTTACTTCTCTAATTAATGTTCCTCAACCTGATGCTAAAGTTGTTTTACGAAGTGAGATACAAGTATTAACTGAAGACAATGGAAGGTACAGGGTATTCCCCGCATTTCCCTTTCAAGAAGATAAACGATTTGAAGTTTATTCAGTTGAAATTGATACAGAAGGGCATTTAAGTTCAGTTGGACATAGAGAGGGGGCTGAGGAATTTATTACTGTTTTTGATGGAGAAATCACTGTTACAGTGAACGAATGTAAGTATAATTTAAAAAACGGCGATTCAATAAGATTTAAGGCTGATAGACCTCACACATACTATAATTCTGGGGAAGTATTAACTCGTCTGAGTATGACAATATATTACCCAGATTAATACACATTATGGAATATTAGAGCTGATAGCTTTTAGAAAAAAAGGAAAGTATAAATATGATGCTAAGATAATTTGGAATGCGTTTATTAACAACTGACGAAGCTCTATATGTTCTTTATTATGACATACACTTATTTCAGAATCGGGCGCGATTATGGAGCAACACAAGTAGAAAATGATCAATCTTTTTTATAAAACGGAATGTTCATTCAAAAAGAAAAGAATCCATTTTGATCAATCTTTTTTTCAAAATAGATTCTTTTTATTTATTTTAAAATATAGGTTTGTAGGATATTTTTGATCAAACTTTATTCCAAAGCTACAACAGCTTTGCTAGCAGAGGTCAATAGAAAGAGTGCAGCGGTTAACATAAAAACGACTTTTCGCCAAAGCGAAAGAGCCGTTAATCATTTTAAATCAAGATTCATTTGGATCTTTATTTGTTTTTTTCGGAATAACTCTGGAAGGTCTGACTACCCAATTTTCACGATTCATACGTTGAACACTATGAATCGGATTGCCGGTATTTCCGGCGTTACTGTCCACAAGCTCAGCTTCTATAGCTTCAGGATCGCTGCTTTCTATTGAACTTCCTGGTTTTTTATTTACCCCTGCTAAACCGCGGCCGTTGTGCTTCCCTTTATTCCAAACTCTGTCTTTACTCATTGATACACTCCATTTCTCTATGTGTGTTACCTAAACCATATCATACAATTTACACATAGGAAAGATAACCTACAACCTACTTAAACTTAGGCAGCCAATCCCCGTGAGCAGTAATCAGTTCATCACACATACTCACAATATCATCCATGGACAGCTCAGCTGCCGTATGCGGATCAAGCATTGCTGCGTGGTAGATATGATCTTTCTTACCCGTCATAGCCGCTTCAATCGTCAGAAGTTGGGTATTGATATTGGTCCGGTTGAGAGCCGCACATTGAGGAGGCAGGTCACCCACATATGTTGGAGTCACTCCGGTACTGTCCACAAGACACGGTACTTCGACGCAGGCTTCTTTAGGTAGATTCGTGATTAATCCTGTATTCATTACATTGCCCCCAATCTTGAAGGGTACGTTGGTTTCAATGGCTTCTAAGATGTACGAGGCATACTCATGTGAGCGATTATGTTCAAGTACCTTATTGCTGACCAGTTCATCACGCATTTTCTCCCAACCGCTAATTTGCTCTACACAACGGCGCGGATATTCATCCAAGGGGATTTGGAACCGTTCGATAAGCTCTGGATAATTCCGTTTGATAAAGTAGGGATGGTATTCTGCATTATGCTCCGAAGACTCGGTAATATAGTAACCGAACTTCAGCATCATTTCATAACGAACCATGTCCCCGTGAGGCTCCAGCTGCTTCTCCTTCGCCCGGCGTTTGATTTCTGGATACAAGTCTTTGCCGTCCTTAGTTACCTCAAGCAACCATGCCATGTGGTTAATGCCGGCGATCTTGGCTTGCACACCTGTCTGATCTATTCCAAGATGGTCAAATAAATTAGGGATACATTGCTGAACACTATGACATAACCCAATAGTCTTAATACCGCCGTAGGTATTCATTACATTCGTTAAAACAGCCATTGGATTAGTATAGTTCAGGAAGAGCGCATCCGGGCATACCTCTCTAATATCAGCTGCAAAATCAAGCATGACCGGAATCGTCCGAAGGTTACGAAAAATCCCTCCTATACCGACCGTATCTGCAATCGTTTGACGCAAGCCATATTTCTTCGGGATTTCAAAATCAGTAATTGTGCAAGGATCGTATCCGCCAACCTGAATCGCGTTAATAACATACTTAGCGCCCCGTAATGCTTCCTTACGGTCAGAGTAGGCCTTTATTGTACAGGTGCTGCCAGTGCTTCTTTTAATATTATTGAGCATATTTTCCGAATCTGAAAGACGCTGAAGATCAATATCATACAGAGCCAGTTCAAAGCCCTGAAGGGCCGGGGTTCCCATGCAATCACCCAATACGTTTTTGGCAAAAATGGAACTACCTGCTCCGATAAATGTAATTTTAGACATGTGTAATATTCCTCCTTAAGTTTGAGGCATACTGTGCTGATATAACAAATCCTCTTTCTTTAGCCGAGTGTAAAGGGAAAGAAATGCTGTAATATCAATCACTATCCGCTGCTCTCTTCACTATTCACTATAAATTAAACCAGTGATTGTGAGTATGGAGGAATACAAGAATGATATGGACATTTGTTGCATAATAACTGTTATAATAGGTTTGTTTGTATTACTATTTATGTAGGAGGCTTCTATGAACCCCGATCACTCACAATTTAGCATAGGCATTAATTTATCACCCGAAGACCATGATCCTACCGTGTTGTTCAGCGGTGAAGGTAAACCCATACACGGACATAAGATTGGACCCTCCGTACATGACTTTTTTTTAATTCACACTGTGCTGGATGGTGAAGGGCTCTTTCAAACCGGAGGATTCTCTCAGGTATGCCGAGCTGGAGATACCTTTGTTATTTTCCCTGGGTCATTATTCAGTTATCAGGCTGATAGGAATACACCTTGGCATTATGTATGGGTTGGATTACAAGGGGAAGCAACAGCGAAGCTGTTAAGCGAGATTGGAATTACGCGGGATAAGCCCTTGCTGCACTCGGAGAGCATCACTGAAATATATGCCGTGTATGAAAGGATTCGCACATCGTTTCTGCAGTCTGCTTATCCCCGACTAGAGAGTTTAGAGGCATCCGGCTGGATGAGGTTGTTATTCCATCATTTCGGGATAGCTAATCGAAGCATTTTGCCTGCATACCCCAAACAACTGCCGGAGGTGATTGACCGTCAAATTGATCAGGCCATTCGCTGGATTACACTACAGTTCCATCAACACATCAGCATAGATCAGATGGCTTCAACGCTGGGTTACCACCGGGCGCATTTATCCAAAGCCTTTAAGCAAAAAACCGGATTGTCGCCCAAGCAGTACCTAATGAAAGTGCGAATGGATAAAGCCAAGGAGCTTCTGGGAGGTACACTTACCATTGACCAAATCTCTTCCTCTGTAGGATTTAACGATGCGCTTTATTTCTCAAAGCAGTTCCATAAGTGGAGCGGAAAATCACCAAGCGAATACCGTAATCTTCTGCGTTCTTAGGCATAAAGGGTAAAGTATATAACAATGCTGGCGGCTATTCCGAAGAAAGCACCCGCTAAAACTTCGATTGGACGATGCCCCAGTAGCTCTTTCAACTCTGTTCCTGTCGAACCATGATCCTTAAGCAGAGAGGGAGTCGATCTCACTAACCGGTTTAAAAAAGAGGCATGCAACCCGGCATGTCGGCGAACTCCCGCTGCATCGTACATGGTTATGGCACTAAGCACTGCTGCTACCGCAAATGTAGATGAATCTAGGCCTTCGCTTATCCCTATGGCTGCGGTTAACGAAGTGACTGCCGCCGAATGTGAACTCGGCATTCCTCCTGTACTGAAGGCACGGGCTACATCCCAATTTTTGCTCCAGATCAGGTTAAGCGGTACTTTGATGACTTGCGCAGCAATCATTGATATCAGGGCCGCCATTAGCGGAAAATTATGAATAATCTGCATGCTGTTCTCCGCTCCTCTAGGGCCGATCTATGTATACTTGAAAAAGACAACCCGTAACATTACAGGAATGTTCTGAATTGTCCAGGTTTAACGGTGTAATCTTAGTGGTTCCCCTTTAACTAAGAAACTACTCTCTTGAATAAAATTCAACTCTTTATTTATTCCGGATCATTATTTCCCATTAGAACATTAATATATTGTTGCTGGCGGTACTCTGTAGGGGTCAAATGGTATCTTTTGCGAAACATTTGAGTGAAGTGCCGCATGTCCTGATAACCTACACGTTCGGCAATTTCCGCCAACTTTAGCTTGGGAATCAAGAGCAGCCGCTTCGCCTGCTCAAGCCGAAGAGTCGTAACATACTCCTTATATCCCTGCCCTGTCTTCTGCTTGAACAACTGACTGAAGTAGGCTGGATTCAGAAAAATGACAGATGCCATTTTTTCTAAGGTAAGGTCCTCAGAATAGTGCTCTTTAATATACTGCAGAGCAACATCGATCGCCTTCTCTCCGCTCCCTTTATTAGGTTCAGGCTCAAATGCTTGTGAAGCGGAAGCCGTCCTCATACGAATAACTACTTGCGGAACGATATTGAAATCGGAGCACTGTCCCGAAAGAATAACTTGAAAGGGTACCTTCAAAGAATGCATCAAATGCACCTTTGCGTTCTCTTGGAACTGCTCAATCTGTGTGTTTTCTTTCAGACTAATCAGACCCAGCAGACTCTGGCGATCATAACTGACGACAAATCCCCGTCCATTCCGAGCAATGAGCTCAGAGAGTACATTTTCAACAATAAAATGCTCCAAGCGAACGCTTTTATCGCCGGTATCCAGCTGCACCATAATTAAATAAAAGTTGAGGTAGTTTTGAATAAAGGGGCTTAAGTCTAAATTCCCGATATCCAGACCGGAGGCAAGCCTTTGGAATACCCCTTCACGTAAATATTTCAGGCTAGTCTTTAAGCGCTCCCCTTCAAGCGACTTTTTACTATCCTGTTGAATCTCTGCCACAAGGTTATTGATAACCTCCTGTAAACGGTATTTACCGATCGGCTTGAGCAAATAATCCCTCGCACCAAGACGAACTGCCTCCTGAGCATAAGAAAATTCACTATGCGCCGAAATAACGACCCACTTCACATGGGGATACCTGCGTTTAGAAATTTTCATAAACTCCAAGCCGTTTAAACCCGGCATAAGAATATCGGTCAGCACCATTTGGATCTGGTGTTCTTCCATCACTTTAACCGCTTCCTCCGTAGAGGATGCCAAATAAACTTCGTAGTCGGGACATATTTGTCTGATCGTGCGCTGTATGCCTTCCCGTATTACACGTTCATCATCGGCTATAAGTATGTTCACTGCGTATTTTCTCCTTCCTTTGGAATGGGTAATACAATGGCCACCTGAGTTCCTTCCCCAAGGAAGCTTTGAACCTGAAGGCCGTAAGGCTCTCCGAACATATGCTGCAATCGGCGATGCAGATTCTGGAGACCGATGCCCCCTTTGCCCATCTCCTTGGGACTCTCCCAGTTCAACGTGTGAATGAGACGATCTAATTTTGTTGCATCCATTCCGCTTCCATTATCCTCGACTATTATTTTTAGATCCGAGCCTACTACACGTGTGTAGACCTTCAGAATTCCTTGACGATTCAAAGATTCCAAGCCATGCTTTACAGCATTTTCTATAACAGGCTGTACTGTCATTTTGGGAAGACGAATATCCAACCATTTCTCATCGATGTCTGTTAGGATTTGTAGTCTTCCTTCCAGCCGGATGGATATGATTTTTAGATAGTGTCCTATCTGTTCCAATTCTTCACGCAAGGTTACCTCTACCCCGTCTTCCCAATAGCTGCTGTATCGGAACATGGATGAAAGTGAGAGTACAAGTTCTCCCAGATGATCGTTTTCCTTCTCATCAAGCATCCAATAGATCATATCCAACGTGTTATATAGAAAATGAGGATTCACTTGGGACTGTAAGGCATGAAGCTCGGCGTTTTTCTCACTGACAGAAGAGAGCTTCACCCGCTCGATCAGATCTTCAATCTGTTTAACCATTCGGTTAAAGGAAGCTACGAGAATATTGATTTCCTGATAAGAAGCTACACTAAGCATCCCGCGGAAGTTCCCAATCTCCACCTGCTTCATCTCACGAATCAGCTTCTTGAGCGGAGAGGAAATCGTCTGGGATACGATAGAAGCAATTAGAGTGGAAACAATAATAAGAATCGAAATAACGATTAACAGATACCTCTTCATTTCAATTACTTCTACATTTAAATCGCGATCTGGAGTGCTGCTAATCACCCACAAGTCTGCAAAGGACAGTTTGGAAGCAACAACAAGCCGATCGGAATCTTGTTTGACTACGACATTCTGGGAATTCTCCAAATTAGGCAATTGATCCAGAGCAGGTGCAGAATCTGTTGTTGATGATAACACTTGGCCGGTTTGGGACATCAAAGAAACCTGACTGTGCACACCAAGCTTTAAGTTGTCTAGAGCATCTAATATCGGCTGCGGGTTCGTCTCATATAGTACGATACCAATGGGTTTATGTTCATTTAAATCGTAAATTTGCCGTCCAAAGGCAAACACAGGACTATCTTCTACTTGATCAATAAGTGAATGCTCAAAGACCCCAAGCCACACCATTTTTCCTGAAGAATCCTTGATTTGCCGATACCAATCCTTAGTTTGATACTCTGGATCGACCACATTCATGTAATTTCCGTAGTTGTATATTCTCCCTTTATCGCTAATCACGTGGATACCCACCAGATCATCTCGGGAATAAAATATCGCACCAATAATATTCGTAATAGATTGCTCATTAATGTAGGTTATAGCCGGTTCCTCGCTAGTTTCATTAAGTAAACGAATCATCTCAAAGTTATTACTTAGTGATTTCGAAAGGCTGTCATAACCTTTATACAGCAAACTGAACAATCCGGCTGTCTGAGCTACATTTTTTTGAGACAAATCACTGATTTTATCATGTATTTGGTCCGTAGTTCGGTTGTAGTACAGCAGACTGACGATCAAGAGTATTCCTGACATGCAAAAAAGAAACAGCAGGAACAACCGATGATGTATGGAATGAAAGCCGCTTCGCAAAGGACTCCCCCCTTTCACATCTTGTGTGTCCTGCTGAATCCTTATTATAAATCCATACTGATTTTAATAGCAAACCTAGAACTAACCTTTTACTGCTCCAGCAACCATACCCTTAGTGATTTGGTTGGACAAGAAGAAGTAAATAAGGATAACCGGCAATGCGCCCATGACCAGAAATGCTCCAATTGCCCCGTAGTTAACGGAATATTGGCTGACGAAGGTGTAAACCCCGAATGGCAGGGTCTTCAGTTTCTCGGAAGAAATAAAAGTTGCCGCCAGGATGTATTCATTCCAAATGTTGATGAAGGTCAAGATACAAACAGTCATCATCGGCGGAACGGATACGGGAAGAATGATACTGCGGAATATACGGTATACGTTTGCCCCGTCGATAAAGGCCGATTCCTCAATTTCGTGGGGGATAGCTTTCATGAACCCACTTAGAATAAAGACAGAGACCGGTGTTGAGAAAGCGATATAAGGTAATATCAGAGACAAATGCGTGTTAAGAATATGCACGTTCTTAAAAATAATCATTAGTGGAAGTAAAGTGGCCTGCATTGGAATCATCATTCCCATCAAGAAGATGGTCATGACCAAATTACCGTACTTCCAGCGGAACCGCGAGATTGCATAAGCAACCATCGAACTAAGTAGAATAACGCAAATCATAGTTACTGCTGTTACAAATACGCTGTTTGACAAAAATTTAAGGTAGCTTCCGGATTCAAAGGCAGTCTTATAGTTGCTCCACTGCACCGCACGGGGAAAGGCGAAGAAATTACCGTCCAAGATTTCTTCATTGGTTTTCAAAGAATACATAAGCAACCATAACAGAGGATACAGTTGAGTGATAACAGGTATCGCAAAAAGAAGATACACGAGCCCTTTATTAAATTTTCGCATGATCGCGCACTCCTTTCCTAATTATATTTTTTCTCAAGCTTGTTAAAGAAGAAATTGATAAATCCGGTAAATACGAGACAAACAGCTACCAGGAATGTAGCGATGGCACTTCCGTAACCATATTTGAAGGATAGGAATGAACTGTTATACATATGTGTGGAGATAACATCAGTAGCGTGTGCCGGTCCCCCGCCAGTCATAACCATGACTAAATCGAAAGCCTGCAGTGATCCAATAAAAGCAAGTACTATCGATATTTTAAAGATTGGGACAATCAGCGGTAACGTTATGTAGCGATCCGCCTTAAATCCGTCTGCACCGTCGATTTTTGCTGCCTCATATAATTCATCAGGTATATTCTGTACTCCTGTAAATTGAATCAGCAGATGATAGCCAAAATACTGCCAAAGTGATACAAAATAGAGTGCAAACATGGCGATATTAGGTTCAGTAAGCCAGTTATGAGTCCAACTCTCCAGACCAAGTGAAGTCAAAACTCCGTTCAGCATGCCTCCCATGGAGGCCGGGTTATAAATCGTTTTCCAAAGCTGTCCAATGATTACGACCGATAGAATAACCGGTGTAAAATAGATAGACACCAAGGTATTAGCTTTTCTCAAATAACGATTTAGAAGAATTGCCATTAGCAAGCACAATGGAATTTCCAGCATGGATGCTACAGCGTAGAGCAAAGTCCTTCTTACAGAAGGCCAGAATATTGGATCATTAAAAAACATGTCTTTAAAATTGCCAAGGCCGATAAAATTTGATGGAGTCAATCCATCCCACTTCAGTAAACCTGTATATATTGAAACCACTATAGGTACAAATACGAGGCACACATACAGCAGCAGACATGGCAATACGAAGACGGCTATTGTGCGTGCTGGCACCTTCAGAACTTTCATCATTTCCGCCCCCTTAATATAAACTCGATGCGAAGAGGCTTTCAGCCACCTCGCATCGATTTGGACAATCTAATTACTTATTTATTTGCTTCAAAAGCTGTTTGGTGTTCTTTTGCAACTTGTGCAGCATCAACTTTTTGTACGAAGAGGTTTTGGATACTGCTCAAATGCACTTGTGCTGTTGCAGGGTTCATAGTGTTATCAAACGCCAGGTCGCCGCCTTTAACATTGTTGAACAATTCTGCTACTTCGATTGCCAGGTCAGAATATCCGGCAGCTTTCAGGTCGCCGTCCACTTTTTGGCCAAGACCTACAGCATTTTTCAATTCAAATTGTTTCTTAGGCAGGTTCAGTGTGAAGAAGTTCAAAAATTCTTTAGTAGCGTCAAGGTGTTCGCTGTTTGCAGAGATTGCAAAACCGCTACCTGGAGCCAACATGAATTCATTTGGATTTCCTTTGCCGTTAACTGTAGGGAATTGGAATGCTCCAACTTTACCGCCTACGGAAGAAGCATCAACTGCGCCTGTTTCCCATGATCCGATTACCCACATAGCAGCTTTACCGGTTTTGAAGATGTTACCGCCTGCAGTTGCATCGATGGAAGTTGCTCCATCAGGGAATGCTCCAGCTTGCACCAGTTGTTGGAATGCATCTACTGCTTCAATGAAAGCAGGATCTTCAAATGTTTTCTTGCCATCCATTACATCTTGCAGGAAGCCAGGGCCGCCGTTAGTACGAAGCAGGATGTTCATGAACAAGAACGAACCGGTCCAGGAATCTTTTTCGCCGATTGCCAGCGGTGTGATTCCTTTTTCTTTCAGGATCTTAACATCCGCGAGCATCTCGTCAAATGTTGTTGGCGTTTTTTCGATACCTGCTTGTTTGAACAACTCTTTGTTGTAGTAAACAACTTCGATGTTATTTCCATCCGGCAATGCGTATACGTTGTTGTCGAAGCTATAGTAATCAAGCAAACCTTCTTGGTAAGTATCTTTCAGACCATTTTGATCGAGCATATCGTTCAGTGGAGCAAATAGTCCGGCATCAACGAAAGGTTTCATTTGTGCAGCCGGGTTAACGATAGTGATATCAGGTACTTCTTTGGAAGCAGCCTGTGTTTTCAGCTTCACTTTTTGTTGGTCAGTGTTCAACGTATCCAGTTCAATGGTTACATTTGGATGAGCCGCTGTGTACTCTTCTACCAATGCTTTAAGCATTTGTGTAGAAGGTGCCGCTGGATCCGGGTAAATATTTTGGAAAGTGATTGTTACTTTTTCTTCACTAGGTGCTTTTGTTGCAGCAGCAGTATCGTTAGTTGATGCTGGTGCCTTAGTGGCTTCTGCGTCTTCTTTGTTGTTAGCGTTTCCACATGCAGCCAAACTCAGTGCAAGTGTTGCTGACATTACAAAGCTGAATGTTCTCTTCGTTTTTTTATTGATCATTTATTAAAGCCCCCTATAATGTGATAGGTCAATTATCTCCCCGTAAAGCGCTTCCATCAATACGCGAAGTTAAGAATTAAGGTTTGTTTTTTCTAGGGAATCTATTAAAGCTTAGAGATAAATGGCAACTGAAAAGTCCATCCCACACAAAAAAGGTGGATAAGAGATCCCTATGGTTCCACCTTTGTGAGACGACCTTCTATTAAGTTAGGGAGTGCGTCTGATTGGCCAAATATGAGACTACAGCCGCTTCAGCTTCATCCAAATTGTTCACTTTAAAACACACTCGCTCGGAATCTTCATACTGTGTAGATGTGTAATCGTATCTTGGATCATAATAATGTTCCAGAAGCAATGCTACGGCCTCTCCGAATTGATCAGCTTTCAAATGGCGTTCAATTTCTGCGGCTACGGGAATATGAATACGGGACTTGATACTGAGGAACGCTGAGATATATTGGTCTTTGAACTGCTCCGGTTGATAATCCTCAAGAATCTGACGCACTCTGGATTCGATAGGCATGTCAATCCAAATTTGGATGGCTCTTTCTTTCTGCTGCGCCATAAAAGGTGGCATAACAACTTTACCAATTCTTTTGCTCTCTGCTTCAAATAGTACATAAGGAGATTGCTCCAGGGTGTTCAATTCCTCCAAAAGTAGGCTGTCAAAGGTTTTTTGATTGTTGGCACGGAGTCCAATTTCCCCAAATATAGAGCCTCGATGTCCAGCCATTCCCTCCAAATCCAGAACAGGATGACCCAGAGCCTTCAGTCGATGTAAAAGACTAGTTTTGCCTGTGCCGGTATTCCCGTGAATAACGTAAGATTTCGGTTTGAAATCATAGTTCTCCAGTTCGTCTAGCACCCATTTCCGGTAAGCTTTGAAGCCGCCTACCAATCGATAAGCATGAATATCCATTAAGGAAAGTACCGTTGCCGTCGTCCGGCTGCGCATACCTCCCCTCCAGCAAAAAACAACCTTGTCCCCTTCAATCTCACCAAACTCTTTAATGAAAGCCGGCAGTTTGGCAGAGACTACCTCCAACCCGCGTTCCTTGGCAGCCTGAACACTAGTCTGCTTATATAGTGTACCAATCTCGGCCCGTTCCTGATCATCAAACAAGGGGATATTGAGGCTGTCTGGCAAAGTTGATTCTACATATTCTGAAGGAGATCGCACATCAATAACGGTTATCTTTTTCCGAGCCCTAAGTGATCTTAACTCTTCTAGTGTAATGTCCTGAAACAATGATCTCTCTCCTCTTATGTGTAGCTTTCCTATCTGTGTTTCTCCCCTGCCCTCTTATCGGGCAGCTATAACAGAAATCTGACCCGGGTGAGCATCAGTTACTTCTCCGATTTGTGCAGCTTCTACACCGGCATCCATAAGCTGATTAAGTAGTTGCTCGCTTTGATCGGCAGCAACAGAAATCAATAACCCGCCAGAGGTAACAGCGTCGCATAGGATATAGCGGTCAATCTGATCCATTTCTTCAGGATAGAGGATTGAGCCTTCCAGATGAGCAAAGTTATTTTTAGTTCCTCCGGGTACAAAACCCTTCTCAGCAAGCTCTCTAACCCGCGGCAGCATAGGTACAGCTTCTTGATGGATAACCAGTCCCAACCGGCTTCCCTTAGCCATTTCCGAGGCATGACCCAGCAGTCCAAATCCGGTTACGTCCGTGCAAGCATGTACATCATAGGAAGACATAATTTCTGCAGCCGTTTTATTGAGGGTAGACATAACGGTTGTTAAGCGAGTGGTCTCTTCTTTAGATAGCTGATCCTTTTTAATGGAAGTAGTCAAGATTCCCACACCTATCGGTTTCGTTAAAATCAGCTTGTCACCCGAGCGTGCGGCAGCGTTCGTTCTTACTTTATCAGGATGAACCAGTCCTGTTACGGCTAAACCAAATTTAGGCTCTTTATCGTCAATGGAGTGGCCCCCTACCAGAGTGGCTCCTGCTTCCTGCACCTTATCAGCGGCCCCGCGCAAAATATCGGCCAGGATGCTTTTATCCAAAACAGAAATCGGAAAAGCAACAATATTAAGAACGGTAAGAGGTTTTCCACCCATAGCATAGATATCACTTAACGCATTGGCTGCGGCGATCTGACCGAAAGAATAAGGGTCATCTACTATCGGGGTGAAAAAATCGACCGTCTGTACCAACGCCAGCTCGTCACTTAAACGATATACTCCCGCGTCGTCACTTGTATCAAGCCCTACTAGCAGATCAGGATTAGGAACAGTTGGAGGTAGGCTTCGCAGCACCTGCATGAGATCAGCAGGACCGATTTTACACCCGCAGCCCCCCTTTGAAGAAAGTGAAGTTAGCTTTATAGTTTCAGCTTGAGACATCACGGCTCAGCTCCTTGTTATGATTTGAACATCAGTATTTATCTTACACGAAGAAGCTTCCATTGTACAAAACTAAACTGACTATCCTTTTTTCCCTATGTTATAATTGTAATCTTGAAATTTATAAATTTATGGGGGTCCTCATCGACTATGTCTGCTTCTAACCATTCTTCACTTGGAAATAAGCCTCCTATAAGCTACAAAGCGCTTATCATGGCGGTAATTTTTCTACTCATTGCGCTTGCAGGTTTGTCTTATGTGAAATGGTGGCCTTACTATCACAAGGCGATCAAAGCCGCAACTGAGCACTCCATTGGTTCTTCCATTTTGACCGGAGATCAGGCTACTGGACCAGATCCTTCGATCCAGGCTGCATGGGATTATGCCGCAGGTTATTTTAAATCCGTGTGGAAAGCAGCCGTTCTTGGTATATTGCTAGGCTCATTGGTACAGGTACTTCTTCCTTCACAATGGCTCTTTCGTGTTCTTGGAAAAGCAAACTTCAAAAGCACCGCTCTTGGCGGACTCGCATCCCTTCCGGGGATGATGTGTACTTGCTGTGCTGCTCCAATTGCTGTGGGTTTGCGGAAAAAGAATGTCTCCGTAGGTGCCAGCTTAGCTTTTTGGCTTGGAAATCCCGTACTTAACCCGGCAACGCTTATCTTTATGACCTTCGTTCTATCGTGGAAGTTCACATTGATGCGATTAGGGTTTGGATTGATACTCACTTTTGCCGTTAGTTATTTCGCGGAGCGATTTGCTGGCAAGTCTGAAATCCCAGAAACCGTTGTCGAAACTGTAAATACTACTGTGGAACCGGAAGGGTCACTTCTTCTGCGCTGGATTCGTAACGTAAGGTCAATGTCACTAACGGTAATTCCAGCGTACTTCTTGAGTGTCCTCCTTCTAGGGGGAGCAAGAGCCTGGATGTTCCCAGCTCTAGGTGAAGGTGCTATGAACGGGATTCTAGCGGTTATCATATTCACGATTGCCGGTACCTTGTTTGTTATTCCAACGGCTGCGGAAATTCCGATTATTGGAACGTTCCTTTCCTTTGGATTTGGTACAGGCGTTGCAGGAGCCTTACTTGTTACCCTTCCTACGATCAGTTTGCCATCCTTGCTGATGGTTTACCGTTCCTACCCGCGCCGTGTGGTTTGGTTCGTATTTTTCTCTGTGATCTGGTTGGGTTTGCTGAGTGGTCTAGTGGGTTCATTCATTTTATAAAATGCACAGAAAAAAGGCTCTCCTTCAACAAAATGAAGAGAGCCTTTTTATTTGAGAATGCTGCATTCACTTCCTACTGAGGGCTGTCCCTTTTTGAAGGAAATCCGTTTTCTCTTGCGCGCCACGCTACTAGTAACGCAAGGATAAGTAGAATAAACAATGCCCATGGGAAGGAACCGACACCAAGTGTTTCGATAAGAATACCGCCCATCACACCGCCGCCCCCGATGGCTAGGTTCCATGCCGTCACCAGCATCGACTGGGCCACGTCTGCACTCTCGCCAGCAGCTTCAGCAACTGCTGTCTGCAGCAATGTCGCCGCGCCCCCGAACGTTAACCCCCACACAGCAACCACTAGGTATATCACGACGGGCTGACTGCTACTTATAACTAGTGCAACGGACGCCAAGGTGAAAGCAGTGAGGCTGATCAGAACCAATGGCCGCAACTTCTCGTCGATCAAAACACCGATGACCCAGATGCCAACAAACGCTGTAACACCAAAAATAAGCAGTACCAAGTCAACGCGCTGAGTAAGACCAACCTGAGCAAGATACGGTGCAATATAGGTATACAGGATGTTATGTGCTAGCACCCATGCCAGAACGACAAACAGTACCGGCCGCACCCCAGGTATATTAAAGACCTTGTAGAGAGGGAGCCGCTTATCGGCGGCCTCTCCTGGATAGTCCGGCAGCTTCCATAGCACCCAGGCAACCAGTATCAGAGCCAGCAGCGACATGATCCCGAAGACAGAACGCCAGCCCACAAGGGCACCGAAAAGTGTTCCAGCAGGGACACCAAGCGCCAGAGCGAGAGGCGTCCCGACCATCGCCACCGCCATAGCTCGTCCCTTGAGTGACTCCGGCACCATGCGCCGGGCATAACCTGCTATCATACCCCATAAGACACCAGCGGATACGCCCGCGAAGAACCGAGCTGTCAGCGTCAGTGTATAATTGGAAGAAAGAGTAGTGACGGTGTTGAATACGAGAAAACCAAGGATGCACATTAGCAGCAGTGGTCGCCGACGCCATCCGCGTGTCGCAGTGGTTAAGGGAATCGCGGCCAACAGTGAACCAAGGGCGTACAAGGTGACGAGTTGACCCGCAAGGGCCTCCGAGACTCCAAGCCCCTCACCTATCTGGAGCAACAAGCCGGCCGGAATCGTTTCGGTAAGAATACAGATAAACCCCGTCATAGCAAGGGCAAGTAATCCAGTCCATGGGAGACGTTCAAAAGAGGGAGTGCTGGAGGCACTCTGTGTGACAAAAGTTGTGTTTTGGCTCATCTCAGAAGCACCTCTCTTATATAAATTGTAGATTATATGATTCACTGCAAATCGATTAAACGCCTAATTATAGGATCCCATCATAAACGGCTTTACAGAGGTCAATAGTAAACTGACCCGACATGCCTTCCAGTGCAGTATTGGTGAACGCCACGACACTGAGCCGCTGCATGGGATCGACGAACCAAGAATGACCATAGGTGCCACCCATGCGCCATGTACCCGGGGATTCCGGAGTGACTGCTGCGACAGGATCCTTTAGAAGTGTAATACCCAGGCCGAAGCCTCTTCCTGGCCAAAAGGCCATTGGCAGATCACCGATCTGGTTGGTAGTCATCTCTCGAACCATAGACTCCGGCAGCAGAGGCGAACCGCCCTTGCGTAATGTTTCCAGCAGTTGCAAAAAGTCCCCGGCACTGCCGACCATACCGGCTCCTCCAGAGGGGTAGGCAGTCTTATCAAATGCCCGACCAGGGGCAAGCCGGAAGCCCGCTGTGCCCTCCAAAAAGTCAACGCTGTCGGGATCATGTAATCGCCGTGGCTCCGGAGCTTCATTGGCATAGGCAGTAGCAAGTCGCTCTGGGTCGGCTGCAGTAAAACCGGTGTCGCTCATGCCTAGCGGCTTTGTCACCAGCGAAAGTATGGCTTCGCTGAGTGGCATTTCTGTAGCCTTCGCAATCACTGCCCCCAGCACATCTGTCGCGATGGAATATTTCCACTCGGTGCCTGGAGCATAAAGGAGTGGAACAGAGGCGATGCGACGCAGGTTCTCTTCCAACGTAATATCGGAGTGATCCATGCCATCCGATACCCCAGCGCGCTGATATGAACCATTCTCTTCCTGAAAGAAGCGGTAAGTCAGACCCGCGGTGTGCGTCATCAAGTGACGAATTGTCAATACGGCAGATTCACCGTTTTGCAAGCGTGGCCGAAACTCTGGAAGCCAACGATCTACACGGTCGTCAAGCTTCAAGTGACCTTGCGCAACTAGTACTAGGGCAGCCGTTGTCACGATAGGTTTAGAAACCGAGGCTAACCGGAATAAAGCATTTTCTCGCATGGACAGGTTCATCTCGCGGTCGGCAAGACCGGCAGCACGGCTATATACCATTTCCCCGTCTATTGCCACTTTAATGACAGCGCCGACCAACCTCTTGTCGGCAAGCGTTCGATTGATTACTTCATCGATGCGACCTGATAAAAAGTCTGGATTAACTTTGTTTGAATACGACATACTCAACATTTTTCATCCTTTCGGAATAGTTAAAGCCTCAAACACTTTACTATTGTGAGTTTATTATATAAAATAAGTTACCTTCATTACATAAGGCAATTAAGTTATATTAGCCTTGTAACAATTAAAATCAAGCTAGTTTGTAGAAAAATCCTTATATTTAAAGGAGTCGATTTCGATGGACCATGTTGACAAGCAAATCCTTTTCCACCTTCAATCCCAAGCGAGAATTTCTATGACTGAACTAGGTAAATGTGTCGGTTTATCACAACCCGCAGTAACGGAAAGAGTTAGGCGTATGGAGGAAAAGGGGATCATCCGTGAGTATCGCACCATTGTTTCCCCGGAAAATATCGGAAAACATGCTGCTGCCTACATCCTATTTCGTTCAAGCGATTGTCACGCATTCCTTGATTTCTGCCGCTCAACACCTGATGTCGTCGAATGTTACCGTATAAGTGGAGAACACAACTACTTATTAAAAGTAATATCGGACTCAACACGATCCCTCGAGGAGT
This sequence comes from Paenibacillus wynnii, assembly GCF_030812855.1. Classification (GTDB taxonomy): domain Bacteria; phylum Bacillota; class Bacilli; order Paenibacillales; family Paenibacillaceae; genus Paenibacillus_AQ; species Paenibacillus_AQ wynnii_A. The sequence continues at coordinate 75,765 of NZ_JAUSTK010000017.1, read as the reverse complement.
TCGGAAATCTATGTGATAAATACGGGACCTACACGATTCTAATCGTGATGTCATCGCCTATCGATCATAAATTTCTTATACCTGCGCTTGATGAAGCAAACGTAAATATACTGAACTAGTTAAAACGTTGCTCATAGGCGAAAACAAACCCAACAAAAATGAGGGGTTCGCCGCCCCTCTTTGCTCTATATCCGCCACTACATCTCAAATACTAGTTTTTTCAAACCAACAGTGCGCAGAGTCAACACAAATTAGAATGGTAGCGATTACAATTCATCCCTGCCTAAAAAACCCAGATGCCATCTATCAGCTTCAAGGTTAACATATTGATTAAATTATTGATTTGTAATATTCCGATATTTCTTACGACTTTATATCCTTTAAAGAAATACATAAACAGCGCGCACCCAATGAATATCGGCACGCGCTGTTTATGTATTTTAACACCTTACATGTTTGCGTTTGAAACCAAGTTGATTTTTATCTACTGCCTTTTGAATATTATCGGAAGCTAGCAGGAACTTGCTTTTTGCCTTATCCCGATTGACTTCTACCGGGCCTACAGCCTTGGCGGTCTCAACCGCCTTATCATGAAGTGGCAAATAGGATACACCCACTGTGTAAATAAAACTATTCATAGAAAATTTAGTTCGTTCAGGACAATCATGTATCGTATTTTCCACAAGTTCAAGCAAATTGGCTAATTTGCTTTCGGAAAACTTTATGTCTGGACGACTACCCAAAAGCCAGCAGTAACAACTCCAGCCTGCTGACATTTTAAGCTCTTCACCGCTTGCGATCCATTTATCGGCAACTTCTTGAGCAATATCAGTTTCTGCCAAGGTTACTGCAACCACAAAATCGGACAACATATAAAAATATGCCGCATCTATCCAACGCTCAAAATCCGCTTCAGTCATAGCTTTTGGATCTGCAATGATGCCGGCAAAGTACATGGCGTCATAATTCCCTGAGCTGTAAAGCTCCTCAGCCAAAGGCTGATTTATTTTAGTTTTCTTGAAGATGGGCTTCATTGCACCTGTAGCCACGCCAAAAAGCGGTTCATGCGCACCATTAGATTCGTATATTTTCTTGGTTCGTTCCTTGCCGAGAGCCTCAAGCTCCTGCATAACCATTTCAAAATTCATAATTTTAACGCTCCCTTCAACACCTCAATCAACCCAGGTACATCCAGCCCATCTAACGAATACGCCTTACGCAGCAGCTCATGAGGAATGAACTCATCATACTTGCCAAGGTAAGGCGCTTCATCCGGTGACAGCAAGGATAAGGGTTCGGTGGCAGCGGTACATTCCGCGATAATCTCTGCTTCCAGTGTTTCCGCATCTGTACTTCCGGCAACAACCATGTAATAGGGCTCCATGGGTACAATTGAACGCAATTTCAGCGGACCTTTTAGATTGTTCTTAAGCAATCTTTCCAGGGTACGGAATTGTCGACTGCCTGCCCATGGCAATATGAACATAGAATCACCGCCTGCGGGAAGAACAGATCGTTCCAGTAGACCGCTTTCCTTAGCCAATCGGCGAGCCCGTTCCAAACGTGCCGCGGCACTTGGAGCTAAATAGGGATAGAGTGCGGTTTCAGCCAAAATTTCGCGAATTTTCCGCATGATACGGGTATGCACATCTCCACCTGCTCCAAGCCATAGAGTATCTACTTTCCCGCGTGAAGTCTTGACATATACGGCCTTATGACGTGTGTCTACTTCCTCTACCTTCCAAAGCTTACCTGCCAGTGTAAAGCAATAACCTGGTGGCGGAACCGTTGTAATGGAGCCAATTTCTTCTGTACCATTGTAGACAACATGCTCCTCGTCATCCTTGAACACAGCGTAAAACCGGAAGTTGTTCACGATTTTTTCTCCAGCCATGCCAATGATTAGGCTTCCTTCATCCATCCGCTCGATTTGACCCATTCCGATCATGTAAGTCATGAAGGTCTCATAGTCTGTCTGATCAATACTCCTGAAAGACGGTAGGCTAAGTACAGCCTCTCTTAAGTCGTCAGGTTCGGCTTCCCCCATGCTTTTCAGGATACTCATGGTCTGATGATAGAGTAATCCCACGGGCAGCTTTCGAACAACTAGAGGTTCAACCCATTTCTCTCGAACGTACAGCTCGATCACCGCAATCGCCCGAAGCAGGGTCCACGGCATTCTTGCAGGCAGTTGTGCCTCCTCGTCCTCCTCTTCAGGAGTGACGAAGATCATCTCAGACGCGGCATCTCCGCGCCTTCCGGAGCGCCCCAGACGCTGTACAAAGCTGGCACAGCTATAAGGTGCGCCAAGCTGCAGCACCCGCTCCAACTCGCCGAGATCGATGCCAAGTTCCAAGGTTAAGGTTGCTGCCGCAACCGCAGGCCCTTGTCCTTGGCGAAGCGCAGCTTCGGTCTCTTCGCGCAGCATAGCGGAGATACTGCCGTGATGTACGTGAAATACATCCCGTTCCCCCCGCTTCGCTGCCGTTCGCCGCAGCTCCAGTGTAGCTGTCTCGGCATCCGAGCGACTATTCGTGAAGATCAGAGCTTTTTTAAGATGGGTATGGTCGTAGATATAATCAAAGTAAGCTTGTCGTGCACGCTCCAAATGTTCTGCCTGCACTTCATCCCGTGCATCGGGAAAGGAGAAATGCTCTACACTGAGACGAAGCTTACGTCCCCCTTGTGGTGCGGATACCTCAACCTTTTCTCTTGTTCCCGCAGCAAGCCACTCCGTAACAGAAGCGTAGTCGCTAAGTGTGGCAGAGAGGCCAATTCGGCGTGGAGAGCACCCGGACATACGGGAAATTCTCGCCAATTGACTTAGGACTTGAATGCCGCGGTCGGCTCCCATGAACGCATGGACTTCATCGACTATAATGAAGCGTAAATCATGGAATAACGCCGGAATTGCATTGGGGCGGTTCATGAGCAGGCCTTCAAGTGATTCCGGTGTAATCTGCAGGACACCCGAGGGATTCTGCATCAGCTTGGTTTTATCGGCTTGAGGTACGTCACCATGCCAATGCCAAACGGGTATCCCGCCTTCCCGAAGCAAGTCATTTAAACGGGTAAACTGATCGTTAATTAACGCTTTAAGCGGAGCAATATATAGAATTCCTACAGAAGTTGATGGACGTTCATGCAGATCGGTAAGTGCCGGAAAAAAAGCCGCTTCTGTTTTGCCGGAAGCCGTACCCGAGGCGATCAGCAAATGATGCGGCGTATCGAACAACACACGGCAAGCGTCCACCTGTGCCTCACGTAAGGTTTCCCAACGATTTTTGTAAATGAATTCCTTAATAAAAGGAGCCAGCCGGTAAAATGGATTATCGCTCATAATTCAAACTCCGCCAGGAAACCGTCTAGCTCATTTTGCTCCGGATCTACGGGCTTCGAAGTACGTTCTCCCACCAGCTTCTCGAAGGAAACTTCAGGGTGCTGGTGCAGAGTGTGTAGCAAATCCATGAAGTCGCGGATGACCTCGCGCGGAGTCAGAAGCTCTTCTGCGCCCAATCTACCGACAGCCTCTTCCATAAAGTGTACTAACTGTGTCTGGGAAAGTTTAGCCTCATAGCCGTAATGCATGGCATGAATATTCTTAAGTTTCTGCAGCAGCACTAGTATTTCTTCATGGGAGAGCATGTCCAACGCAATAATAGGTCCGGTGAAATTGTTCAGACCCGATCCGCCATAACGCCCAGCCACCAGTCTGGAGCGGAGCGCCTCATAGCTGAATAAGCCACGCCGCCCATCCTCTACGAACTGCGGTGTTCCGCCGATAAAGATTCCGAGACTTTCAGCCTTCCCCTGCATCGTATCGTTGAACATGGTGAGCAGCTTCTCATAATTGCTTTGACGGGAAATACTGTTCGTTATTTTATATAGATTTACACCTTCGTCTATAAAGAGCAGCAGCCCCTTATATCCAATGGTAGCCGTAAATTCCGCCCACAGCTTCATATAATCATACCAATTGTCATCATCGATAATAACACCCACACCCAAGGCCTTCCGTGCTTCTGTTCGGGTGGCAAATTCACCGCGAAGCCAACGAAGCGCATCCTGCTTCATATCATCGTCGGCTAGCTTATGTCCGTTCCAATAAGACGCTAATACTTTTGCAAAATCAAAGCCATGAACAAGTCCACGCATCTCGGAGGTAACCGCATAAATTCTCTGCTCCACCTCTTCTCCAAGCTGGGGATGATCCGGGCCAATGCTCTTTTCCTGCATGACATTCTGTTGTAGCGAAAAAATCCACTTTTGCAAAATAATCTCCAGTGCCCCGCCGTCCGGGCGTGTCCGTGTCGATAAATGACTCATCAACTCCCGATAAGTCCCAAGTCCCTGTCCCTTTGTTCCCACCAAACGTCTCTCAGGAGACAAATCAGCATCTGCCACCACAAAGTCCCGATCCATCGCGTAATTGCGGATCATTTGGAGCAGGAAGCTTTTGCCGCTGCCGAACTTTCCGGTAATCAGCTTGAAAACAGCACCCCCTTCAGCAATATTGTCCATATCTCGTAATATGGCTTCAACCTCTGGTCTTCGTCCGACGGCGATATGCTCCAGTCCTATACGCGGCACTACACCTGCTGTCAGTGAGTTGACGAGTGCTGTCGTCATCCGTTTGGGTATTTTAATATCATTCATCTTTCATTCACCTCATTAAGTATTGCAGCATTGGAGCATATTCCTCAGAGATTTCTTCCCCGTCTATAAGCAGGTCACCTAAAGTGTCCATGGCCAGTTCATTAATCTCATCGATTAACAATTCAGGCATAGTCCCGCTGGATACAGCCAGTTTTTGAAAAGGAAGCCAACCCTCTACTTCATTAAGCAGGAGTATTGCTTCTCGTTGCAACGGACTAAGCACTGCAGCAAATTTCTCCCACCCTGTGGCTCTCACGATCTCAAAGTCCGCATCTAGGTTGACACTTACAACAATCTCCTTCGGTTTCTCATCGTCAGTCGTGGCTGCGATCTCGTAATCATCCTCAGACATTTCATCTGGAATGACGACTTCCTCCACCATGAGCAAAGTTCGAACGATTTCGGAATCCGTCTGCAAACGTTCCAGCTTCTCTTGATCAATTACTACAACCGGACCCTTCTGCTCCTGCTCTGACTTACGGAACTCCCGATGCAGAAAGCGGGTCACAAGATCGTCCATATCCGCATCTACTTTAACGCCCTTAAGCCTTCCCCGATATCCCATTAACTCTCTAAGCTTATTCTCGGTCAGGCGAAATAATCGTGTGATAAGACTACGAAGCGGTAGAGACTTGCTGACTCGAACGACAGGAATAAGTATGGAATATCCATAGAGAGAGATGTCGTATACAGCACTGCGGAATAAGTATCGCTCCCGATTCAGCGGCGGACTTGGCGGGAACATCTGCACCAGGTTCTTGCCGTGTTTACGGGTGACATAGGCATCGATTAGAGCTACTACCTGCGGGATGTAACGTTCAGCAGCTTCTTTACCTTCACCTAGGTAGAACTTGGACTTGCTAATATCATAATCGGACATCACCGTTAATCCTGCGAAGGACAGCAGTTCACGATAGGATGACAGGCAGCGCATCAACTCAAGCTCCGCCAGATCACCCGCCAGACCGCGTGAACGGGCGACGATTGTAGATAGCGGCACTTCCAGGTGATGCACAAATGAAAAGTCTGCAATCCAGCCTCCCAGATATTGATCCAGCCGTTTATATGTATCCCGATATGCTTCCCACAATTGACACAGTTGTCTATATCCCTCAGAAGGTGTGTCCCATCCCACTCCATTAATAAGCTCGTACACATGCAAAAAGATATAAGAAAGATCTGTTTTATGATATCTACCCGACCTAACTTCATCACGCCAATAGAAATACCATCTATTCTGCGCTCCAGTCATATGACCATAGGTGGGCCAATAGCTTTTAAAGGGTACAAATAGTGCGGGTGCTTCCTTGCGATGCTCAAGCTCTCTGGCCCGTTTCACGAACTCCCCTTCTGTAGTTGTTACCGGCTCTTTAACTTCTGACTCTATATCCCAGAGCTGCAGCTGTACCGAGGTGTCAGAGGCCGCTTTAATTGATCGAATCTTATTCGGCTTCACTTCTTCAGATGAATTACGCGGAGGGATGGCTACATTCTGTTCCGTACTTTCCCAGACCAACTCCGTAAAATGAGGTTGTTTCTTGTCATTCCCCATGTTCCATCCCTCCATCCATTGTCGAAGATTACAGTTTAATACGAAAAACGGTCCTGTTCACAAACGTGAAGGAACCGTTTATTCATTATATAAGTTAGGTTCATATTAGCATTGTTGCTAGAGCAACTTCAAGTTAAAGTATACAAAGATTTGGGGATTAGATAAGCTCCGTTCCTTTGGTTTCTTTTCCAAGAAAGAGCACAGCAAGCGCACCGATAATGATGGTAACGAAAAAAATCATAAAGATAGATCCGATGCCCACAGAGCGCCCTACAAGCACCCCGACCCAAAGCGGCGCAATAATACCGCCAATTCTCCCGAAGGAAGTCGCAAGGCCTGAACCCGTGGAACGTATTGCCGTAGGGTACAACTCCGGTGTATAAGCATACATTCCACCCCATGCCCCTAGGTTAAAGAAGGACAAGCAGATCCCTGCTGCCATAAGCATACCCTCTGTCGTAGAGTTTCCGAACCACGCGGCGCTCACTGCTGTTAATAACAAATAAACCACTAATACAAACTTACGTCCAAATTTCTCAATAAAATAAGCAGCTGTAAAGTAACCTGGGAGCTGGGCAAGCGTCATAATTAACACATACTCAAAACTTCTAACCAAGCTGAAGCCTTTAAGTACCATGACGGTTGGCAGCCACAGGAACATACCATAATATGAGAATATAACTGTGAACCACAGAATCCAGAGCATAATCGTAGAACGTCTATATTCCGGAGACCAGACGATTGCTACGCGTTTCTTTAAAGACAAAGGAGCCTTTCGGATTTCCGCAAACCGTGGAGAATCATCAATCGCACGCCGCAGGTAAATGGCATACAAGGCAGGAAGCGCACCAATAGCAAAAGCCACTCGCCATCCATAATCTGGAATTACGAAGTAAGCAATTAAAGCCGATGCGATCCAACCAAGCGCCCAAAAACTCTCCAGCAGAACAACGGCTCGTCCTCTCTCCTCTGCGGGCATACTCTCCGAAACCAAAGTAGAAGCAACCGGCAGCTCTCCACCCAGACCGAATCCGGTAACGAAACGCAACACACATAATACGGCAAATCCCGTTGCAAAAGCGGATAATCCGCTCGCCGCAGAAAAAATCAACAACGTCCAGAGCAGTACCGATTTACGTCCAAAGCGGTCTGCCATGATCCCTGCCGCCGCCGCACCAACTGCCATTCCTACGGAGTTGATGCTGGTTAATATTCCAATCTGCTCCGGCCCAAGCTTCCATTCTTTTGCTAATGCTGCCACAACAAAAGAAATCATGCCAACATCCATTGCATCAAACATCCAGCTTATGCCTGCACTGAACAACAGCTTTCTTTGCTTCGGATTCCGCAGCAGTGTCATTTGATTCACCTGAAAAACCTCTCTTTCCTACATAGCGACTGTGAAACATGTTGATATAGCTTGTTTTACCTACATATATTAAAATTGAAACGCTTAAAAATCAAGGAATAACGCTGCGTGAAAGGATTGTCTGGCAAGAGACTGAAAATAACAGGTTTGAACGGAAATCGCGGCTATGAATATAGTGTTCCAGACAGCCTCGCTTTGTGTTCGTGTAAGATGAGCCAACCTTTTTATCATTCCCTCTGTAGAATCCTCTATAACACAGTCCTTCCATGACTTTTCTCCCGTAATATTCCGAGCATTCATTTGATGATTCTGGAAAGATGGATTACATTTGATGGTTTCAAAAAGACCCGCATATGCCTTATATAGCTGGGCAGGCTCTATCAGATCATCATCATCACGTTCAGGCTTCAGGAATAACTGGTGAAACAGCTGGCGAATGCTTTCGAAATCAAGGGCTGATTTTAAATCATCTATCATGAACAATAACGCCGCCTGATTCATGGAGTACTTCTTCCCCTGACGCGGCGAGCCCAAATATTCCTTGAAGTCTCGTTTTACCCAATTCTGCATGGCGGTTACGGAAAGTGTGGAATACTCTATATGGCTGCCCAATGCCGCAATGTCTCCAAGAGACAAACCTTTTGGGATTCGACCTTTCATTATTTTTTGCACAATCACTGGAAGTTCATTCTGATTCTCACTTTGATGAAATTTCGTCCATGCTTCCTGTAAAAGTTTCGATGGTTTTTGTTCCAAATTTCCGGTTAATGAGAGCAGTAGATAGGACATTTCTTTTCGGGTCAAAATAAATGATTCCATGCTTGGGATGCCTCCCCATTTGATATTTTAACGAATATTTCGTAGAATAGGTTCATAAGAACTCATAATTTGAGTATAACCTACTTATAGAATGAAAGGGATGGTAAAGATTTAATGGGTATAGGACTCAGTTTAACGTTGGTAGCTGTTTTGATTGTTTTAACTGCGTTTTTTGTAGCTACGGAATTTGCGATGGTAAAGCTAAGGAGCAGCCGAATTAGTCAAATGGTTTTGGAAGGGCGTAAGAACGCCGTAGCAGTTCAAAGGGTTGCAGCTAATCTTGATGGTTATTTATCCGCTTGCCAGCTGGGGATTACGATTACAGCGCTCGGAATCGGTGCGCTTGCTGAGCCGGCGTTTGAACAAATGCTACTTCCGTTATTTGATTGGTTAGGCATAAATGTTGATTTAAGTCATTTTCTAGCTTTCGCACTTGCTTTCTTCATTGCGACTTTCTTACATGTTGTTGTCGGGGAACTTGCTCCGAAAACCGCTGCTATTAACAAGCCGGAAGAAATCAGCCTGATGACAGCCTTACCGATCATTTGGTTCTATAAAATCCTGTATCCTCTGATTTGGCTTCTGAACGGTTCTGCGAATCTACTAGTCCGCCTATTTGGTATGAAACCTGCAAGCGAGCATGGGGACGCGCATTCCGAAGAAGAAATTCGACTCATCCTTTCTGAAAGCTATGAGAGCGGTAAGATTAATAAGGCTGAGTACGGATACGTAAACCGAATCTTTACTTTTGACGAAATGTTAGCCCGTGAAATAATGGTTCCTCGAACGGATATGGTATGTCTCTTTACGGATCATTCTTTGCAAGAAAACTTTGCTATAATCCGCAAGGAACAGTACACTCGCTTTCCCGTTGCTGAAGGCAATAAGGATAACATTATAGGGATGATTAATACAAAGCAGCTTTACTTGGAGTATGACAACAATCCTGATTTTAATTTCAAAGGTTTGATTCAACCGGTATTAACGGTCTCCGAAGTTACACCTGTTAAGACTGTCTTGACCCGTATGCAGTTGGAACGTGTTCATATTGCCCTTTTGCTTGATGAATATGGCGGAACGTCCGGCCTTATAACGATTGAAGATATATTGGAAGAAATTGTGGGAGAGATCCGTGACGAATTTGACGGTGATGAGCGTAGAAATGTAGAAAAACTGAGTGATTTCAATTATTTATTCGATGGCAAGGTATCTTTGCTTGAGATCAAGCAGTTAACGGGTCTCGATTTCGAGGATGATGAGGTAACAACAATCGGTGGATGGTTATATAGTCACCTTACCGACCCTGCGGTTGGTAAAAGTGTATTGCGTGAGCATGTGAAGGTTATTGTTCGCGAAATGAACAGACATCGAATTCGGAAGGTCGAAATCATTATAGATTCACCTAATAACCCCGAATAATCCGAGAAAAAATTTCATTATAAAGATTGAACTTAAGATTTTTATAATAAAGGATTAGTCGCACTGCGGTGAATGTTTGGACTTCCGGCCGCTGTTGTAGTAAGACTTTCTTTGATTTAACCCGCTTTTAGCGGTTGAAATCCGGATACAGCTTATGCTTTCGAAGCGAGCTTTCCTACGGAAAGCTTTCGGGCGGTCGCTACCGCTCCTCCAGTTCCAAAATTCCCCTTCGTCACTCCGTTCCTTTTTCTCTAATTTTAAAGTTCAATTTAGGCTCTTTCTCGAAATCAGTGCTTGATTTTCCGTTTACGTCACTGTGCCGGGAACGATTTCGATTTAACTTCGCCTGATGTTTCACCGGGTTTGGGGCAACTACGTCTTACAAGTAGCGAATCCGGGTTGCGGACCAGTCCTTCGGTGAATTAGAGGGGAAAATGCCTGCTAATACCGACCGAAACGCCATGAATATGAGATTAAAGGGAAAAATACCCCTATAATCTTACCCATACCGTCCCAAAGAGGTATATCCTCAAAATTAGCGGGCAAAATTCCCTCTAATTGCCCAAACGGGGTAACGGGAGCAGAAATAGAGGGAGAAAATTCCTCTATTGGGCGTAACGGATTTCTGTCTTTCTCGTCACCTGTCAAGAACTGATTTTAGTGTTGAGCCTCAATTTATATAGATTAAAAAATGACGTGCAAATTGACAATCAATTTGACACGTCATTTTTGTTGTTTAATCAAGGTTTTACAGCAAAAGTATTCACTGTTGCGTTAATTCTTCCCAAAATTGATCAAACAACTCGGGATCCATTTTGAAATACAAACTGGAAAATCCGTAATAAACATAACCATCTTTTATGATTACCAAACTTACTTTAGAACCGTCCTTTAATTGAATGGTCATTTGTCTGTACTCGTCATTATTTCTAAAATCGCCTAATTCTTTTTCAACGCTTTGACTTAAATGGGGAATCGCAGCATTTAGTTCTTCTACGAAAGTATTTAACAAATCTACATTTTCAATTGGATAAAATTGATCTACGCTATTATACCAATCACTATAAATTTGGTATTGTGCACGTACGACATTTCCAATCATGTTCAGTTTACCAAAGACATCTCCGCCGTCACGTACAGTAATTCCATTTAAGCATTCAAAAAATTCAGAATAAATAATCCCATCGTGTTCACTATACGTCATAATCCTGAAATCCTTGTCGTACCCAATAACCGCATAAACATCTGATTTTCCAATGGTCGAGGCTAGCTCAATATCAAATGCAGCCTGCTGACTCCACTCGTCAATATTTCCAATAGTCGTTCCAAGCTTTTCTCCTACAAGATCTTTTACATCTTCACTATCGATTTCTGTTGCTGTTTGTGTATATATCTTTCCGTTATACACAATAAGTCCGATCATATCCGCAATCTCATTTACTGTATTTTCAGGAAGCTTAAGGGTTGGCACTTGTACAGCCCCATTTTCAATTGCATGGATTGATTCATTATTTGGCGATGGCTCCATGTATTCTCGAATATAGTTGAAACTGACCAATAAGATAAGTAAACTGGCTGCAACTGCTAGTACATTCGACCATTTCCGTCTCGTTGAAATCTCTATTTTTGCTTTCTGAACACCCATTTTACTTCTTTCATGAAGCTCTCTTGGAATTTCAATTCTATCTATTTCTTGTTTTATTTTATTGCCCATACACATCATCTCCCTTCAATTCTTTGCGGAGTCTTTTTAAAGTTCGGTATAAGATTGTTTTGGCTGTTCCCAGTGGAATATCTAAGCATCCCGCAACTTCCTTGATGGTCATATCGTGATAAAATCTTAATACGATGACACTTTTTTCATCATCATCCAACAACTCAATTAATTCTTGAAGCGTTACTTCCAAGTCAATATCTTCTTTAACATCTTCGGAAATAAGCTCCATAACACTTGGTTTCATTTGAACAACTTTTTTTTGTTTTCGAAGCATATCAAGCGCACAACTTATCGCAATTTTAATGAGCCAAGTTTTAAAGTATTTAGGTTCGTTTAAATTTCCAATGGATTTGAATGATCGGTATGCCGTTTCTTGAACCACATCTAGTGCATCATTTTGATTTTTAACATACATAAATGCGGTTCTAAAAATATCGGCTTCATATTGTTGAAACAATTTTATAAATGCTTTATCATTGCCTTTTCTAGCTTTGTCTATTAGCCGCAGAATTTTAACCACCCCCATTGTATGGCTTACATCTATTAGACGTACAAAGTTTTAATTTGGCTTTAATTATATGTTTGAACTCATTCCCACAAAAAAAAGGCGGCAATTATGCCACCTCCTTTACGATTTCGTCTCAATTTACTGATGAGTCTTTCTTGTTTGTGTGGTCCCCTCACAGGACCCCAGATTATGTATTCAGTTTGAAGACTATTCTATAATTTTACCCATGTAATACTCATCCACCCATTGTCCATTCACTTTAAGCGACTTCACTCTTGTTCCTTCGATCGCAAAACCGCTTTTAACATATAAGGCCAAGGCTCGATCATTATGGGTCATGACTGTAAGCTCAAGACGAATAACTTGATGTTCTAAGGCCCATTCGTCCATTTCATGAAACAATGCTGTTCCAATACCTACACCCTGATATTGCTTCAGAATTCCGATTACAACGTAAGCACTATGTCGATTTCGGCGTACGGTGCCCCCTCTTAGGGATATGAATCCAACAAGCCCCCCGTCTACCTCTGCACCAACAAGGACTGAGGTCTCTGCCATCATAAAATTTTCTATCATTTCCCTAACCTGCTGCAGACCGCTCTGTCTTTCATCAGGCTCAAGCAGCATGAAGGAAGATTCCTCATCCAACTGATGCTGTAAATGTAGTAACTGCACCGAGTCCTCTGGCACCAGTTTTCTAATGGTAATCATCATTTAGAGTCATCTCCTAGGATAAATCATATCAGCAGCGGCAAATCATCAGTACATTCCCATCAGGATCCTTGAAGTTGAACCAATGGTCATGTTCGATATCCGTCAGAATCTCTGCTCCGCATGCCTTCACAAAATCATAGGCTGCATCAATATCTCTGGTGTTCAAATGAAAGGCTGGAGCATTCAACACACACTCTCTTGTAAAGATTCTACTATCAAGCACAATTCCCGGCCCTTCCATAGGAACCACGTACAAATGTCCGAATAGGACTTCTTCTTCAATCGGCAGCCCCAATAGATTGCAATACCATTGCTTGGATCTTTCTATATCACTTACAGGTATAAAAACTGCACCGATCTGATTGAGAATTGGACTTGTCACTGTATAACCTCCTATTGGAAGATCAGGCTGGCATTAGCTTAACCAATTCGATAAAAAAAGTCATTTTCCTTCTATAAAAATAGAACGAGATAATACCCGGCGACTGGTTGCCGCCGGCATGTGTTATTCCCCTTCAACTTCCTGTGCATCCAAGGCTGCGTCTAGTAACTCATTGTAGATATCATCATTAGTTTCGAGCAAAGCATCCGTCTGCAGCATCTCTTCCTCACTTCCAGGTTCACCAGCGAAGCTAAGACTGTAATCCCACTCCGTGCCTCTAGTACTGAAAAAGGTGATTTCATAGTTCGCTTTATGATTGTCCATACTGAATATGGTCTTCCCAACAAAGCTTCTATCCTCGTGACGACGCATTTCCGAACCTAATATCTTAATTGTCATACCTAATATCTTCCCTTCAAATATGATCACTTACCACTCACAGTATATCATTGAAATGATCGTAAATCCCTCCCCTTGTCCTCAATTGACTTTTTTCTTCCGGCGGTTAATAATTTAGTACAATGCTTACTATTTAGAAATTGGAGGAAACTTTCATGAGTAATTTTCAAATTCAGCTGCAAAAATATGCCGATCTAGCCATACAAATCGGTATTAATGTTCAACCGGGTCAAACACTGGTAGTGAGTGCACCGATTGTGGCTGCGGATTTCGTACGTCTAATTACTGCCAAAGCGTATGCTGTGGGAGCCAGTCTTGTGAAAGTAAATTGGAACGATGAAAGTATAACTCGCCAGCAGTTCGAGCATGCAGCCCCGGAAACGTTTACTAAAGCGCCGACCTGGTTCGCAGGTGAAATGACAGAATTGGCTGAGAACGGTGCGGCATTCCTAACTGTGCTTGCAGAGAATCCCGATGCGTTGAAAGGGATCGAACCAGAACGGATTGCTAATTTTCAAAAAACACGCGGAGCCGCTCTAACCAAATACCGTGAGATGCAAATGTCTGATAAAGTGAGCTGGTGTCTTGTTGCCATTCCATCGCAAAACTGGGCGGATAAAGTATTCCCTGATATCCCTGCAGAGGAACGTGTAGAAAAACTATGGGAGGCCATTTTCCACACCGTAAGAATTGACCGTGAAGATCCAGTGGCTGCTTGGCACGAGCATTTAATCAATCTGGAGCAAAAATCAAATGTACTCAACGCCAAAAAGTATAAAAAATTGCACTACATAGCTCCAGGTACCGATCTAAGCATTGAACTTCCGGAAGGACATCTGTGGGCCCAAGGAGATAGTATTAACGCTAAGGGGCATTCCTTTGTGGCCAACATGCCTACAGAAGAAGTATTTACGGCTCCACTCAAGACCGGTGTGAACGGCGTAGTACGAAGTACAAAACCGCTTAGCTATGGCGGAAACATCATTGACGGGTTTTCGATTACTTTCGAGAACGGCCGGATTACTCATGTAACGGCAGAGAAAGGTCAAGAAACCCTTGAGCATCTGATCAGTCTCGATGAAGGTGCTAAATATCTTGGTGAAGTAGCGCTGGTTCCTCATCGTTCACCGATCTCGGAATCTAATATTTTGTACTATAATACCCTCTTTGATGAAAATGCTTCTAATCATCTGGCTATTGGTACCGCTTATGCCTTTTGTTTGGAAGGCGGCAAGGAAATGACCCAAGAACAGTTGATTGAGCACGGTCTTAACACTAGTGTTACCCATGTAGATTTTATGATCGGTTCAGCAGAAATGAACATCTACGGCATTACAGCCGACGGTGTTGAAGAACCGGTGTTCCTTAACGGAAACTGGGCATTTTAAAATAGGAGGGTTCCTTATGTTGGATTTCAAACAAAAGCTGGAGAATTACGCATTACTGGCGGTAAAAATAGGTGTGAATATCCAACCTGGACAAAAGCTTGTTGTAAATGCCGATATAGCCTCTGCGGAGCTGGTTCGTTTAGTTGTAAGAAAAGCTTATGAAGCCGGGGCACAGCTTGTGAAGGTTAATTATAGCGATGAAATCGTTACTCGTACGCGATATGATTTGGCCCCTTCGGAGTCCTTTCTTGAGCCTCCAAAGTGGCAGGCTGATGAATTGGAGGATATGGCGCGGAATGGAGCCGCCTTTCTTACCATCATCTCTGCTGATCCGGACCTGCTAAGCGGTGTTGAATCCAGCCGGATCGCTGACCACCAGAAGACTACCGGCCAAGCTCTGTCCGGTTATCGGGAGCTGCTCATGGGCAATCATGCCAGCTGGAGCGGTCTGGCTTTCCCTTCCCCATCCTGGGCAGCCAAAGTGTTCCCTAATGCACCTAAGGAACAGCAAGTCGACCTTCTGTGGGATGCTATTTTCAAAGTTGTACGCGCCGATCAAGCAGATCCGATAGAAGCTTGGCGCCTCCATTTGGAAGGTCTGAAGCATAGATGTGATCTTCTAAATGATAAGAAATACCGCAGTCTTCATTATATTGCACCCGGTACAGATCTCACTATAGAACTTCCTGAGGGTCATATCTGGTGTCAGGCCGGGACTGTGAACGATCGCGGTATTCCTTTTCTCGCTAACATCCCTACCGAAGAGGTTTTCACTGCGCCGCTTAAGACTGGAGCCAACGGTACGGTTTCAAGCACCAAGCCGCTCAGCTATGGCGGTAATATTATTGACCGCTTTACTTTGACACTCGAGAGCGGCAAGGTTACAGCCTATACCGCAGAGGTAGGTCTAGATACGTTAACTACCCTTTTATCCATGGACGATGGAGCCTCTTATTTCGGTGAGGTTGCCCTTGTCCCCTTTCATTCCCCTATTTCGGAGAGCGGAATTCTCTACTACACGACGTTGTATGATGAAAATGCATCTTGTCACCTGGCTCTTGGAGCTGCTTATGCCTTTACCCTTCAAGAAGGCACTGCAATGAGCAAAGAGCAGTTGCTGAATAAAGGGATGAATCAAAGTCTCATTCATGTAGACTTTATGATGGGTACATCAGACATGAATATCGATGGAATTACAGATGATGGTACTGCTGAACCGATCTTCCGTAATGGGAATTGGGCCTAATCCATTCATTTGACAAATGAAAGTTAACACAAAACAACCCGTTCACGTCCCTCTTTTCTAGGGGTTGAACGGGTTGTTTTTGGCCTAAATACGTATTTCACACGCATATTAGTCCAAATTTGAACTTTTGTTCAAACTTTATTCACAAATCTGTTGAAATTTATTCACAAAAGTGTCACAATAGAGTCAAGGAATAACACTTCTAAGGAGGCGGTTGACATGATGAAAGACCCGTACAAAAATGAAGTCGAAAGAGTAGAAATGGAACGTAAGGAAGAATACCATACCACTGATTCCAGCATTGTAGCTTCCAATGCGATTAAATACACCGCCTATGTCATCCTGTTTTTTGGATTTCTGTACTTTCTGGTTCAGTATATCCTGCCCATGCTATAAGTTCATGAACAATCAACGGTTCAAATTCGAAAGCGCTTACGGCTAATCCTAGCTCTATTCGTACAGAGCAGTGAGTAGCCTTTTTTGTTTGCATTGAGCAGCCTATTTACTTACCATTTCCATGCTTTATACATCCATGTCTTAGCCGCAGGAGACCATACTTTATCCATCTCCGATTTCAGCCACTCTTTGGCTTCCGTTCGAGTCCCTTTGAAGGGCGAAATTCCGCTATCTTCCATCCAATGCGAAACTGTCTCAAAGGATGTACTGTTCCATCCGCTCTTCTCACCCTCTGCATTCTTTCGTTCATCTACACCTGATATTACAATGTCCAACGTGCCCTGGAGCTCCGTAACCGCGTTGTCGAACGCCGTTTTCTTTTCCGTGGCTTTCATGTCGGCTTCTGTACGAAGTCTCCGAGTCTCAATACCTTCATCCTCACGAATGATACGGAATAAAGTCAAGGCTTCTCTGCTGCAAAGTCCATTCTTATAACGTTCTTCAAGGGTAGATCCACTTCCTAAAGCTGCGACATAGGCAGGAAACCACTCCTTCGAGATCAGGATCGCTTTCTTCTTAATAAATTTGCCATAAGCCGCAATTCCTTCCCCAGGAAAACGAGCGCGCCAAGCCCACGGGTCCAACTCAGAGCCAGTGTGCCAGTTCTCTGCTTTTGTTAGACTATTCAGCGATGGGTGGTCCGGGAGAAGTGTAGCCAGCGGTAAAATGCCGATCTCCGATATAATATTTGCTGCCTCATCATAGGTCGTAATTCCGCCCTGTTGAGCTTCACTGTTTATCAATAGATTGTCATCTCCTTATTAACGAATATTGTGTCACTCTGACTTAGATCATTCACCTTCAGAGTTCATCCTGCCAATTCCAGCGATAAATGTGTCAATTAGGCGGGACAGGCTTACATTAGAATCCAGCGGCATGCCGAAGCCTCCCTTATGCTCAAGAGAAGCGAATCCGTGCAATATGCTCCTTAAACCTCTTACTGCATGAATCGTACCCTCTTCTCCCAAATGATAAACCTGAAGGACAAGGATTATTAACGATAAAATCTTATCACTTATGGCTGCCAGCTCTGCATTCTGTCCCTCAGGCGCTCTTAAGGTGGTCTCATATAGACCTGGATGACTCCGGGAAAAATTCACATAAGCTAGTCCCATGGCATGAACAGCCGTTGAACCGTTCGCCCCCTTGGCTGCTTCAGACATCATTTCATAGAGCTGCTCTAATCCATAAATGGCAAGCTGCGTACGCAAGCTCTGTAACCCACTGATATGATTATACAAAGATGGTGAACGAACTCCTAACTTGGCTGCAAGAGCTGCTAAGGTAACTTCCTCTATTCCAAATTCATCAGCAATTTGCGCTGCGGCA
The DNA here is from genome assembly GCF_030812855.1 of Paenibacillus wynnii. Taxonomy (GTDB): domain Bacteria; phylum Bacillota; class Bacilli; order Paenibacillales; family Paenibacillaceae; genus Paenibacillus_AQ; species Paenibacillus_AQ wynnii_A. The sequence goes on along the minus strand of NZ_JAUSTK010000017.1, from coordinate 57,811 downwards.
CTAACTATAGTCTTTGTATCCAGACCTACGCGGGGTGACATAAGCTTTATTTCACTCCTTTTTTCATAGCTACATCAATGGCTGCCTGTAACTTCTCACGCGGCTGCTTGAGTAAATTCCCGTGTCCCACTGCAAGTAATGAGGGCGATGCGTCAAGAATCTTGAATGCACTGGCTAAAGCAGCTTCCTTATTCCACGTTGCCATTGCCGGGAAGGGAAACCAAGGGACAATCGTACCGGATACAGCCGTTCCCCGAAAGGTCTGAAAAGCATCACCAGTAATAATTGCCCCGCTTCGACTGTCTAGAAATGACATAGATCCTGGAGTATGTCCGGGAGTACTTATTGATAGTAAAGAACCTACTTTATCGCCATCGTGTAAAAGAATATCAGGTTTTGTGGTGACCTTTTTTGGAACTCCCCCCCGGATAGGAGTCGAAGGCTCACCGGGTCGAAGTGATATATCTCCTTTTAACAATGCTGAATCCCGTTCTGAAATGTACACTTTCGCTTCCGGAAATTGTTGTTTCACTCCGTCCAACGCACCTACATGGTCTTCATGTGCATGCGTTAATATGATTCTCGTAATTTCCTTATCCAAACCCTTCACCGTGCGAAGAATTCCCTTTACACTGAAGGGCAGTGCCGCATCAATAAGAGTCAACCCATCCTCTTCCTCAATAAGATAACAATTCACTGGAAAAAATCTTGGCATCCAAGTTAGCTGTAGCAAATATCCTTCACGAGTAATGCGCATTATAATCCCTCCCGTAACTAATGGTATTAGTTACAATATAAACTAATGACATTAGTTTTTCAAGAGGCAGTTAAGTAAAGCTAAGACTCATTCTTTTTATTTGAACATGTTATTCGAGCTCAAACTCAAAATTAGGAGTTGACCAAGAGACATGTCTAACTTAAAAGAGAGAACCTGGGCTTAAACGGACAGAGAAGACCCTATTTGAGCAAAATTGGACGATTAATAATTTATACGGACTCCAGGGACGCTATTGAGTAGTTTTCTTACCAAAAGAGGCTGTTTTTAATTAAATAGTGTCTCCTGAGTCCGCATAGGATTCGCATGACCCTTTAAGAATTAAATAGCGGCTATACAGTCCGCATAAAGGAGTAGGGTATTTCATCAACCACTAGTTTTGGATTTAAACCGTTATTCGAGGTTTTTATTTGCATTTTTATTAGACTTTTTGATCATAAACCACTGTAACCAGGTAAATCCAACATAAAATATAATAGCTCCAACAAGTGTTTTCATTATGATTTGTGTAGTGTTCATATTTCCACCCTCGGTAAGATCAGAAAAAAACATGATACTAGCCCATATTAAAGTTGCAACAGCCCCTCCAATATAATTACTCTTCTTCATTTTCTTGATATTTTCTTGTTTATTGGGGAGTAGATACAGACCATCTTTTATTTTACGAAATTCTACGTATAACCCTGAAATCACAAGCATAAGCATCGTGTCTACATAGTCTTCTACATCCCATTTTAAAATAAATACCTTCACAACTAAGCTGGCCATCAATAGTGCGCTAAGCAGCTGAAATCCTTGTGCTTCATAACGCTTTATACTCGCTGTAATCCGCTCATCCTTAATCCCTTTTTCCCTCATTCTTCTTCCTCCCAAAATAGATCATTTAATTTGGTGTTAAGTGTCCTGCAAATTGCAATACATAACTTGATGGAAGGATTGTAGGTTCCTGCTTCAATTAGACCGATCGTTTGCCTAGTAACACCCACTTCTTCTGCCAGCTGCTCTTGGGAGAGATCCTTCTGGATGCGTGCCAGCTTCAATTTCATATTCTTATGTTCTCCCATGTAAGGACTCCCTTTATGTATAAATTATCCATCTGAACTCATTGTAATCTATAACTACCAAAATGTACAATATATATTGCATTCTTTACTTAAAAAAACACTTTCCAAAGGGAAAGTGCTCCGTCTTCAATCTTCTACCTAACTTCAAACATCAACCGAATCGGCCCATGATATATTCCTGGGTCATTTGATTCTCCGGATTCGTAAAGACCTTGCCTGTCTTATCATACTCCACAAGTGAGCCAAGGTAGAAATAGGCTGTATAATCTGAAATCCGTGCAGCCTGCTGCATGTTATGGGTTACGATCACGATCCGCAGTTCTTCCTTGAGTTCCTTGATAAGTTCCTCAATTTTACCTGTAGAAACCGGATCAAGCGCAGAAGCAGGTTCGTCTAACAGTAGGATTTGCGGATTCACAGACAACGCTCTTGCAATACACAGACGCTGTTGCTGACCGCCGGATAGTGCCAGCGCTGAATCCTTCAGACGATCTTTGACCTCATCCCACAGCGCAGCACGTCTTAGGCTACTCTCAACTATTTCATCTAAAGCCTTTTTACCTTTTATGCCATGATATTTGGGTCCAAAAGCAATATTATCATAAATAGATTTATAAAATGGATTTGGCTTCTGCCAGACCATGCCGATCTTTTGACGAAGCTTGATAACATCAGTACCCGGTGCATTAATATCAATGCCGTCGATCCAAATGCTCCCTTTCGTTGTGGATCCGGAAATTTCATCATTCATCCGGTTCAGTGAACGGAGAAATGTTGATTTCCCGCAGCCGGACGGGCCAATTAGTGCAGTCACTGTATTCTCAGCAAAGGGTAAGCTGATCCCTTTTACCGCTTCATATGTGCCGTAATAAATACTTAAATGCTCCGTTTGAAAAGACTTCCCAACTGCCGTTGCGGTCGCTCCCATTTCATACGCCTCCTACAAATGTCTTCTAGTTCCGCAATACTTGATCTATCTTTAGTTCATTCTTTTTGAGGCCGTAAGCTTACGGTAGATATATCTGCCGAAGAATCGGGCGGCCAGATTGAATATCAATATCGTAATTACGAGAACAGCTGAGGCTCCGGCAGCAATTTGGGCAGCATCCGGTGCTAGTCCTTCACTGTTGATCTTCCAAATATGTACGGCCAGTGTTTCTGCCGGACGGAAAGGATTCAGCGGCGAAGTAGGACTAAGTGGATTCCAGTTATTAAAATTCAACCGCGGACTGCTCATTCCTGCAGTAAACATCAATGCCGCTGCTTCACCGAATACACGGCCGGCTGACAAGATGGTACCAGTGATGATGGTCGGCAGTGCAACTGGGAATAATACCGATGTTACAATTTTCCACTTGGACAGCCCTAGCGCAAAGCCGGCTTCCTTCTGCTGCTTCGGTACGGTGCGGAAAGCCTGCTCCGTAATTCGTACCATCAGAGGTAAATTGAATACCGTTAACGCCAAAGCACCTGAAACCAAGGAGAAGCCGAGATTAAAATAGTTCACGATGAGTAACAGGCCAAACAATCCGACTACAATGGACGGGAAAGAGGATAATACTTCCACAATTAAGCGGATAAACCCAGTTATTCTTCCAGGTCGTGCATATTCAGCCATATAAATTCCGGCACCTAAGCCGAGTGGCACTGTGATAAGTAAGGTTAGTACAAGTAGATAGATCGAGTTGAAGAGCTGTGGACCCACGCCTCCGCCTGCACGGATCTTCTGCGGTGGTGAGAATAAAAAGTCCAGACTCACATGACTTAAGCCCCGCATTAGAATGTATCCCAATAAGCCCAACAGAATACCTACAATGAGTAAAGCGAAGAATACGATAACGCCTGTGGCAATTTTATCAACCGTTCTGGGCTTCAAATCTTATTCCTCCTTTCAAGAAGGCGGACGAGGAAGATAAATACAAAGGTCATCAACATAAGCACAAGCGCCATACTCCATAGAGAATTATTATGTGCTGAACCCATTGTTGTATTTCCCATACCGAGTGTAATAACACTTGTTAAGGTAGAAGCCGATTCGAATAATGACCGCGGAACAAACGGTGCATTACCGATAACCATTTGTACAGCAAGAGCTTCACCGAATGCGCGTGCCATCCCCAAGACAATTCCCGTCATGATAGCAGGCAATGTTGTGGGAATAATCACACGGGATATCGTCTGCCATCGGGTGGCACCTAGTGCAAAGGAGGACTCCTTTAAGTTTTGCGGCAAAGAAGACAGCGCGTCTGCAGCCACGCTTGTAATGGTAGGTAGAATCATAACAGATAAAACAAGCGCGCCTGCAGCAACCCCGATACCCTGACCGGGAAATGTATTACGTAGAAACGGTACAATTACACTAAGACCGATGAAACCGTACACGACAGAAGGAATACCTGACAGCAGTTCGATGACCGGCTGCAGCAGTTTTTTACCCCATCCCGGAACAATTTCCGTCATAAAAAGTGCAGCGCATATACTCAGCGGACTGGCAATAAGTGCAGCTAGAAGTGTAACCAGAAAGGAGCCCGCTATGAAGGGAAATGCCCCATAAGATGCAGGTTCAGCTTCAGGAGACCATTTCGTACCGAATAAAAAGTCGGAAACGGTAACATCGCCGCTTATAAAAGTAGAAACACCCTTGGACGCTACAAAATAAACCATTGATATAATAATGACTACCAAGAGCAGCACACACAAGGACATATAAGAACGCCCGATAAAATCTTCAATATGATGTTTTTCAAAACGTGATTGTTTTAATTTACCCCTCAAGAAGGCTCCCTCTTTCTAAAGTGAAAAGAGAGGCAGAAGATTCCGCCTCTAATCACATGAAGTTCTGATGAATTTTAGCTTGGAAGTTGTATTTACTTGGTTGTTACGTTTCCTTCAAGATCCCGTGAGACCTGCATTTTCGAAGCTGGAATGTAACCTAGTTCTACAACATCGCCAGTTTGTACTTCGTCTGTCAGGAAGTAATCAAGGAAAGCTTTTACGGCTTCAGTAGGCTCACCATTTGTATACATGTGTTCGTAAGCCCAAACCGGATATTTACCAGATATAACATTATCTACTGAAGGTTCAACACCTTCATAACTGATAGCTTTTACTGAATCATCAAGATAAGACAGACCCAAGTAACCAATTGCACCCGGAGTTTCTCCAATCATTTTCTTAACGGTACCGGATGAATCTTCTTGAATGGAGCCTTGAAGATCTTCAGTTTTCATTCCCAGGGCAAAACTTTCATAAGTAGCACGTGTTCCGGAGCTGCCTGGACGGTTAATGATTTGGATCTTTTGATCTGCACCGCCAACTTCCTTCCAGTTCGTTACTTTACCTGTGAAAATATCAACCAACTGCTGCTTCGTCAATCCGTCTACACCAGCATCTGGGTGAGTTACTGTAGCAATCCCTACAACAGCTACCTGATGATCTACAAGAGCTGCGGCTTTCTCAGCATCAGCATCTTTCAATTTTTCTTCTGCGAATACATCAGAGTTACCAATATCCACTTGCTTCTCAGCAACCTGTGTTAACCCTGTTCCGCTGCCTCCGCCTTGTACTTGAATATCCACACCTGTATTAGTTTCCATGAACTTCTCTGCTACCTGTTCTACCAGCGGTTGCAAGGCTGTTGAACCGGAAGCTAGAACGGAACCACTCAGATCTGCACCGCTGCTTGCTTCTGTTGGTGCATTTGTAGCTGCTGCGTTGTTACCACCGTTATTGGTCGTTGCATTATTTCCACATGCCGCAAGTGCGACTACACTAGTTAAAGCCAAAGTCATAATCCATGATTTTCTAAATTGCATTGTTTTTTGTCTCCCCTTTAAAGTTTTGTGTCGCTTCTGACTCTTCTTATTCTAGAGCTCGTTCGTCAGATAAAAGTCATAGTTATGTAAAACGAAAGATAAATAATCTAATATAAATTGTATATTGTTATAGATATAATCTATACTCAGAAGACAATAAGTTAGTATTACGTTGATCTTATGGAGGTATGACCATGAATTACATGAAATTGCATGTCCTTGTTCTTATCGAAAAGTATAAGAAAGTTACGGATGTCGCTTCGGAATTGGGGTTGAAACAACCCACAGTAACCTTTCATATGAAAAGCTTGGAAAGTGAGCTTGGTACTCCCTTATTCCAATATAGAAGCGGCCGGGTATTGTTAACGGAAGCCGGAAGAACACTTTACCAATATGCCGTCAAAATTGTATATCTGACTGCGGAGGCCGAACGAAGTATAAAACAATTCACCTCGCCTTTCGATGGAGAATTGGAAATTGAGGCCGGTTATATTCCTGGAACTTATCTTCTGCCAAAAGCAATCTCATCATTCATGAAAATGTATCCCGGATCGAAGTTGTCTTTAACCATTCAGCCGGATGCACTGCTTCGAGAACGTTTACGTCTTCAGGAAATACATTTTGCCTTGCTCCATAGTGTGGACACTAGCGATAAATCCTTTAACTATCAGCTGTTAGATGACGAGGATGCTGTACTGATATATGCTCCCGGGCACCCTTTTGATGGAAACCATGATCTCACAGTTGAACAAGTGGCAAGTGCTCCTTGGGTACAGCATATTGAAGGTTCAACACTTCGTACGATTGCGGACAAATGGGCTCAGCTGAATCAGGTACGATTATGGAACCGGACGGAGCTCAATGCCCCGGAAACGCTCAAAGCCATAATTAGTGAGGGGGATGCGGTAGGGATTTTTTCGAAAAAAGGTATTGAAGCAGAGTTATCCTCAGGGCGATTACGTTATTCTAACTTGCCGGGGATTCAGACGGAGTTCGGCGGGTTTATGCTGGCGTGGCGGAAGGACTATGCCCTCTCTCCTCTTCAACAGGCTTTTGTGAAGATGATCTAATCCGAGAGATAATAAAACAAACATGATTAAATTAAAAAACCCGGTACGTCCACAGTCACTTCAAGCGACTTTTAGACATACCGGGTTATCCTTTTTTCTCTATTTGTTTGATAAGCTTTTCCCTGCTACTAAGGTAAATGTCTTAGGGATACCTTTGTCATATACATCGGAGGATAGATTAGGTTCCTCTACAAGCTTGCTTATAATAAGACCGCTGCCGGCTGCTGCCGTAACGATTTCGCCTAATGTCCACCGCCGCCAATACACGACACTTTGCTGCTCACCATCTCCCATTGTACCGGATGGAGGCAAGTATTTAGAATAGGATACTTTCTTTTCTTCTAGGCCGGTATCGAAGTAGTCTCCGGTGACTTTATGCTTGCGGACTTTAGCCGTAGAGCCCTTGGATGAAATAAGCTTAGTGGTTACCGGGTGGAAATCCCGTAGTACAAAGATGCCTCCAGGAGCGAGTAAACGATAGGCTGTATTCATAAACTGACTAAGATCGGTAAAATAATGAACGATCCCCTGTTCAGCAAAGACAATATCATATGACGCATTTAGAGTTACTTCCGGTAACTTCAACACATCTGATACGATGTATGTTAAAGGGATTCCAGCCTCTTTAGCCAAATCCGCAGCATAACGGGCATTGGCCTCCGAGAAATCCGCAACAGTAACTTCTGCCCCCAACAAACCAAGCGCAACAGCTTTCATACCGTTTGAACCCATCAGATTCATGATTCTTTTTCCTGATACTTCTCCAAAATAAGAAGAGATCGGAAATAGTTTATTGGCCGGATCTTTACGCAGCTTAACTGCTGCTTCGGCAGGAGTCCCGAAACGGCTAGTCCAAGCGCTGTATGTATCTTCATTCCAGAGTTCTTCACTGCTGGGGCCAGCTTCTTTCCTGAAGTCTGGTTCATTTTCTTGACTATGTTCTTTCATGGTTGTAACCCCTTTTTCTAAAATTATCTTATGAAGCATTGTCGAGCACAGGAGCGATATCTTTACCTTTTTTGCGTCCTGCATATAAATAAGCAGCCAAACCGCACATTACCAGCATACTGCCTGTCCATTGAAGACCTGTTAATTGTTCACCCAGAAGTAAGTAAGCAAGAATACTTGCACCAACAGGCTCTCCCAGAATATTCATGGAAACCGTAGTAGCCGAGACAAATTGCAGCAGCCAGTTAAATAATATATGACCAAATACAGTCGGGACCACAGCCAGCAGTATAAAGATCCCCCACTCACGAGGCGGATAGTCAAAGAAGGGGATGCCCATCGCCAAATTGTAAATCGCGAATACTAATGAAGCTGAAATAAAGACGATCAGACTGTACAGATATGAAGGCATGCGAACAACAACCTTTTGACCAATCAGCATATGGACCGCAACGGCGGCCGTTCCCCCAATAGATAATATATCACCTTTTAGGTTATTCGCAGAAATACCTATATCTCCCCAGCCGATAAATATTACCCCTGCAATGGCAATTCCCATCCCTAAGAGAGCCGAAAGAGCTGTCTTTTCTTTGAACAGGAAATAAGCACCCAGCATAATAAAGACCGGTTCCAAAGCCATAATCATGGTAGAACTGGCTACAGAAGTGAATTTCAAGGAGCCCATCCACAGCAAAAAATGCAAGGCCAGCATAATACCTGAAGCTACAAGCATGATCCAATCCTTTTTACGCAAACTAAATAATGCTCCACTGTATGGACGGGCAAAAGGCAGCATAAGCAATGAGGTGAACAATAATCGGTACATCCCTTGTATGGATGCGGGAGCAGATGACCATTTAATGAAGATAGAGGAAAAAGAGATAGCAATAATCCCAATTATCATAAGCATGGGAATAGGAATAGGTGAGGGTTTACGGTTCATTGGAATAGGGTTCCTTTCAGACATCTTTAAAGTCACTCATGATAATGTAACTCAGAAGACGAAAAAATGCAGCCCTTTTCATGAAAAATTTCAACTCTTAGTTATCTTGACTACTATGTTATAGCCCTGTTGCCTAATCCAAAAAACCCGTGATTTCGGTCCATAACGGACATTCCAAAATCACGGGCAGATTGAACTGATTTATTTCATTAGTTTTTGGATATCATCTTTGATTTGCTCGGATTTAGGGCCAAATACAATTTGTACTGCACCTTGACCCAATCTCATAACACCCGATGCACCCAGTTGTTTAAGAGCAGAATCTTTCACTGCCTTCTCATCATTAACGATCAGACGCAGACGAGTGATACAAGCATCGATATTGCGAATATTCCCTGCACCACCGATGTTTTCTAGAATTTTAGCAGCTTTAGATGCATCTGAGATTTTAACTCCGCCTGCATTCACAGTTTCAACTACATCGTCCTCATCATCTTCTCGACCCGGAGTTTTCAAGTTGAATTTCACGATGATAAAGCGGAACAGAACATAGTAGAGAACAAAGAATCCAAGACCCACAGGGAGCAGAATCCATGCATTAGTCGAAAGCTTCATATTAAGAAGGTAATCTATTAATCCTGCGGAGAATGTGAATCCGAGCTTAGCATCAAGAACATACATAAGAAGTCCAGCAAAACCGGTCAATAGAGCATGTATTAAATAAAGCACTGGTGCAAGGAACATGAAAGAGAATTCTAACGGCTCTGTAATACCCGTTAAGAAGGAAGCGATTGCAGAACCGATAAAGATGGACGCTACCATTTTCTTTTTCTCAGGTCTAGCCGTATGGATAAATGCAAGTGCCGCACCCGGTAAAGCGAACATCATTATCGGGAAGAAGCCTGTCATGAACATTCCCGCAGATTTATCTCCTCCGAAGAAACGCCACAGATCTCCATGAACTACTTCTCCAGCTGCATTAGTGAAATCACCGATTTGGAACCAAGCAATCGCATTGATAACATGGTGAAGACCGAAAGGAATCAAGAGACGGTTAGCAGTACCGAAGATAAATGCTCCAATAGCTCCGAGACTTACAACCCAGTTACCGAAGTCACTGATAACATCTTGTACAGGGCTCCAGATCATACCGACCAATACCGCAAGCACCATTGTTGTTACTGCTGTAATGATAGGCACAAAACGTTTGCCTGCGAAGAATCCGAGCCAATCCGGCATTTTAATATTGTGATATTTCTTGTAGAGGAATGCGGCCCATGCACCGGCAAAAATACCCCCGAGCACACCCATATTCAGCTTAACGTCATCGCCAATGAACGGCATTTGAGCTGGAATGACCTTAAGAACATTATCAAGAATCTGATATGCAATCAATGCTGAAAGTGCCGCAACCGCGTCGCCAGCAAAGCCGATGGCTACCCCAATCGCGAAGATTAATGCCAGGTTAGCAAATATTGCACCTGCACCCGCATTCAGAAAGGGAGAGACATAAGTATTTAAGAATCTACCCGCCGCACCCATGTGGAAATCTTTCTCATAGTTAATTAGTGCGAAGCCTTGCATAATCGCTGCTGCCGGTAATGTTGCGACCGGAAGCATAAGTGACTTGCCTAGTTTTTGCAGAAAAGCCAACATAATAAATCATCCCTTCAATTTATAATTGTGAAGCTCTATAGGGTTGTTGCTTTGAAACCGATGGTAAGAATATTGTCCTTGCTAGAAGTTACCTGACCATAATGTTCTTCCACCTCAAAGGTGAATTCCTCACTGCTGGTTACAATTACAGGTGTAATGGTACGCAGGCCCGCTGCACGAATGGCTTCCAGATCAAATTCAATCAGTATTTGCCCTGCTTTGACAATGTCTCCAGTGGCAATATGGCTGGTAAAAGCGCTTCCTTTTAAGCTTACGGTATCGATACCGATGTGAAGGAGTAGTTGTAGACCCGTTGAATGCTCAAGAATAACGGCATGACTTGTTTTGACGATATGAGCTACTGTTCCATCAAAAGGCGCAATCAATTTCCCATCTACAGGTTCTATGGCTATTCCCTTGCCCATATGTCCACCTGCAAAAGTTTCGTCTGGAACTTCTGATAGCGGCACGGATTGCCCACTCACTGGAGCTATAATCTTGATGATATATTGCTCAGCCTGTTTCTCTGCTTTTTTGGATTTCCATTTGGAAAACATAGTTGTCACTCCTAACCGCTGCTATTTGTTTTTCTCTAAGGTCTGGAATAAGCGGCGCAAATGCATGGCAAGGAAGCAAATTTCTTCTTCCGGAACATCTGCACCCAAGGTGGTTTGCATAACCTTCCCTAGCTTCTGGGCCAGCTTATATTCCTCTTTGTACTCTTTCTTAATATGTTTTACAAAAGGATTGTCGACTAGTGATCCCTGTAAGATTCGTTCGATCGAGAACCTTAGGTGAATCATTAGTCTAACGTGGTTCATACTGCCATGTTCAAAAGTGATGTTGCGTTCCTTCTGGATCATATCAAGCAGTTCACTCACTATGTTGGACGCTTTCACAAGTTGTCCTATGGGTACATTGCTGACCGCCGAGTATACATGATAGGTGAGAAAACCAACCTCGTCTTCGGGAATTTCCACCTGAAATTCTGAACTGATTTTCCCTGCTGCCTTGTAAGCGATCTCAAATTCCTTCGGGAAAGTCATTTTGGTTTCCTGCAGGAAGGGATTGACAATGTCCATACCGCTGCGCAAACGGAAAATGGTAAACTGGATATGGCTCGGGAGCGCCAAATATATTTTGTCGTTCAACTTGCCGGGAAACTCACGGGCGATATCTGTAATTATTTCATCTGTTATTCTCATGACCTTAGGATCAATGTCCTCCAGCAGAATCTGATACTGGCTCCATTCGTCCCGGTCTTCCAGACGGAACAGTTTCTCTATCCGGTGATCATTGCCTTCAATCACACCAGAACCTTTAACTGCAAAGCCAATGCCCTTGCCTATAATCACATATTCTTTTCCGTTCTTCCCGCCTTGAACCATCACAACGTTGTTTCCGATAACACGTTGCACCTGAAACTGCTCGCTTTCCCGCGCCAAGTTCTCCCTCCTTTCCATTCATTGTCATTAGATAAGTTTACACAAAAAAGAGCCAAGGCAGACTCAATTGAATGAATCGTCCCTTGGCTCATGCCCTTTACGGTAACACGCCACTAACATATAAATGATCATTTATGACATCATCATAAATCATAGAGCATAATCTCGTCAATGGTATTTTTTTAAAAGTCAAGTTTACTAAACTAAATGTTACTCGGAGTGAATATCAAACCATCTGCACATACGGGTGACCACCTCTTTGATGACTACAGGCTTGCCCATGAAGTCCGTTGCACCGGAAGCTAGACATTTCTCTCGTTCTTCCTTCATCGTTTTAGCGGAAATCGCGATAATTGGGAGCTCCACAAGCATGAGTTCTTCACGTATAATACACAGAGTATCGTATCCGTCCAAATTCGGCATCATGATATCCAAAAGAACCATATCCATATGAGGATGTTCCCTAAGAATCTGTAGGCATTCATAACCGCTCTGAGCGGTCAACAAGTTCATGTCGTACGGCTCCAAGCCTTTTTCCAAGGCGAAAATATTACGTTGATCATCATCAACGAGTAATACTGTTCTACCTTTGAGTTGTTGATAGTGAGCTTCTGTAACCGTGTTAAGATCGGAATCCATGTGCATCCCTTGAATTTCAACAGCTGACGCAGCTTCCATGTACGGCAGCAAAAGTGATGTTTCCAACTCGCTTTCGTTCTCCCGACAAGGAAGGTACAGCGTAAATGTACTGCCTTCATTAGGTATGCTCTCCAAGGTGATATGTCCACCAAGCAATTTAGCCAGCTGCAGAGATATTGAAAGTCCTAAGCCGGTACCGCCAAACTTACGTACAGTTGAACCGTCTGCTTGGCGAAATGCTTCAAAGATCAGTTCACTCTTCTCTTCAGATATACCGATACCGCTGTCTTTCACAGCGAAAGCTAAAAGCGGCATTTCTGAGATGAAATTTGCCGTTGAGAAGGAATTCAATTTCGTAACTGCCAACTCCACACTACCCTCTTCTGTAAACTTAAAAGCATTAGAAAGTAGATTACGCATAATTTGGTGAAGACGCATTTCATCTGTATAGAACAAATCCGGTACATTCCGGGCTATAGATACAGTGAATTGCAGATTCTTCTTCTGGGCTGTCTTGTCAAAATAACCGTAAAGCATGGATGGGAGCTCTGTGAGGTTCACAGCATCCATTTCCACGAGCATCTTACCGGCTTCAACCTTTGATAAGTCCAAAATATCGTTTATTAATCCTAGCAAATCAGTCCCTGAAGAATGAATAATCGCAGCATAATCCTGTTCTTCATCACTCAATGTTTCGTTCCTATTCTCAGTTAGAAGTTGTGAGAGAATAAGCATACTATTCAAAGGTGTGCGAAGCTCATGTGACATATTTGCCAAAAACTCGGATTTGTAACGGGAGCTCTGCTCCAGCTGCTCATTATATTTTTCCAGTTCGATCGCCGCATTTTCAGCTACAAATTTTTGAGATTCCAGCTCACTGTTAAGAACAATCAGTTCATTGGTATGGTTTTGAAGTTCTTCAGATTGTACTTGAAGCTCTTCGGATTGCACTTGGAGCTCTTCATTCATAACTTGGGATTCCCCGTACAGCTTCTGAATTTCCATTCGTGTCATTACAGAATTAATTGAAACCGCCATCATTTTCATCAACTGATTTAGTAGTTCATAATGGTAGGAAGCCCACTTGTTAAGCGAAGCTATTTCTATAACAGCAACGACACCATTCTCAAAAACAACCGGTGCGATCACAGCATACCTAGGTGCAGTTTGTCCCAAACCTGACTTAATACTGATATAGTCCGTTGGCAACTCCTCAACTACAATAATTTGTTTATCGAGAGCACACTGTCCTACCAGACCTTCACCAAGCTTTATTGGGGCGGATAGATCACTCTTGTCTCGATCCCCATTGCCTGCATAAGAATAAATATGTTCCAGTTCTTCCTCATTAGTTAAAACAAATACAGCTCCGTACTGCATTTCAAGTATCGAGGCTAGCTTATTCATAAAAATCCGGCACAGTGAAGAAATATCTGCGGTTTCCTGCAAAGCGATAGACATATAGTTAATTTGATCCTTGCTCCACTGCTCCCTTTCTATCGTATCCAAAAGGAGATTGGTAGCCTTTCCAAGATCATAAATTTCATCTCGAGTCCTAACTTCTATTCGTTCTCTCATATTCCCACCGACGGCAATATTGTTAATGGCCTTGGTTACAAGGCTGAGAGTACCGACAATGCTCTTAGAGATAAGAACAGAGGCCCCGGTAGCTGCAAGAGCAACCAAGCCCCACAAGACATACATTGTGATGAAGAGTTTTTGATTGCTTTGCGTAAGATCGTCTATCCGATTCATAGTCAAAGCCTTTTCATTGCTGCGAAAATATTCTGATTGGTCACGGATTAAATCAAATATGGCTTTACCCGTACCGTTCTTGAAGTATGTACTTAACGCTTCCTCTTGACCCGTTCTTTTAAGGTCGACAGCGTGTTGTCCGCCTTGGGAAATCCACTTTTCGATCGTAGCTTTTATATTACTCAAGTTCTGAGTCTGGACAGGGTTATCTTGAATTAAGTTGTAGAGCTTAGCATAATTAAGGCGCCATTTAACGATCCCGTCATTATATGGAGCGAGATAGTCCAAATTACCAGTAAGGGCATAACCTCTCATTCCTGTCTCCATATCAAGTAAATTTTTCTCAATGAGGTAGGTAAGCTCGTGAACCTGCATATCGTGGTCGCTTAGATAGCGTGTTTCTTGTTCCAAATCCACAACTCTACCAGAAACCATGAGGAGGAAAACACCTAATAGGAATAAAATGACAAAGTAACCGAGTGCGATTTTCCCGCGAATTTTCAGGCTCCATTTGTTGTCCGTCAAAGTCCTACCTCCATAACTGTCTAATCTACAACGCATACCATTAATACTAGATGTTGGTATTTGAGTTAGCAAGTGGGCTTTAGAACTATAGAATCGGGACTCATTAATATTTAAATTCTTCGGTTTCCAGAAGCTTTTCCTTTAGTTGTTTCACATTCATCTCCAGCTTCAGAATTGATTCTTCTAGAATTTTGGGATCAATGCCTTTGACTGAAGGTACTATATTCTTAGCGGCTTTCAAATCCCGCAGCTCCAGCTGCTGCTCCTGCCATTTATCCATAAGATCAGCAATTGTCGCATAAAATCTTTCATAATCTTTGATCACACTATCCAGAAATGTATCTACTTCCTCCGGATCATAACCACGTAGCTTTAAGGAAAATTCCTTCTCATGAATCGTCAGGGCATCAAGACCAATACCTAGCTGGCTAAAGAGTTTTTTCTGCTTATCTAATCTGCGTTTCATGTGTTCATCCATCTTCAATACCCCCATATGTATGCTAGTTCCCGTTAGTTGTATCCATTATAACAGTACGCAAAGAACCTGAAAATATCATATTAACTATTAAAAGATAAAATGAAACCCGAGACACCATTAGAAAGGCATTCCGGGATTTGGGGTTGCATTTAAAAATTGTCAGAGACAGCCTTATTTAACATCCCCAGACATCGGTCCAGGTCAGTCTTCACCTGCTTCTTATACAGCTTCGCCTTTTCGGCCCCGTCTGGTGTGAAATGATAGAGGACAATTTCTTGAAAATCGACTTTGGGATCATTCCCTTTCAACTGCTTCGTCCGATATAAAATGCCCTGTTGTACTAATTCATGCAGTGCGCGGTAAATTTCGCTTTGTGGAGGTGAGTAGCCGTGACTTCTGAAATCGCGTCGTAAATCCTCAAGCATTTGATAACCATAACCACGATGCTTTTCCACCATTGTAATAAGATACACCTTGATAAAAGCCCGCTGGGCAATCATAAACGCCATATGGCACCTCCTTGGATATTTCTACCTTTAACCTCATCATACTCTAGTAATTCACTATTTTTCAAGTTTCACAATATGAAATTTTGATAGAGTAGCACCCATTTTTCCTGATTGATTTGTTACTTGGAAGAGTATACAGATGAATATTTGTGAGTGTAAATGAGTATGTAATTTTGATTTTCTATTATGAATTTTTCATATGATGAAAGATTGTACTCTTTCCTGATTATGGTTGGAAATAAAACGGGCCATGGCTAAACGCGGTACAAAAAGAAAAGACAACATCTCTGTTGGTACCAGAAATGTTGTCTTTCTTTTGGCTCAAAACCATACGGACACCAAAGCACTTATTTGCTTTAAAAAGGTTAAATTTAGATAATAACGGACTCCAATGACGCTATTGTCCACTTTCTTCCTCACCGTTCCACTGATCAATTACGGATGAATACTCAAATAGCGGCGATACGGTCTGTTAGAGGCTAGATCCAAGCTAACTTTCTTTTAAGAAATTCAGGCTCAACACCAAAATCAGTGCTTGACAGGTGACGGGAAGGACAGAAAGCCGTTATATCCAAATAGAGGGATTTTCCCCCTCTATTTCTGTGCCCGGCACCCCGTTTGGGTAATTAGAAGGGATTTCGCCCGCTAATTTTGAGGATTTACCTCGTTTGGGCGGCATGGCTAAGATTAGAGGGATATTTTCCCTTTTATCTCAAAATAAAGTCGTTTCGGTCGGTATTAGCGGGAATTTTCCCCTCTAATTCGCCGAAGGACTGGTCCGCAACCCCGAATCGGCTACTGTAAGGCGTAATTCCCCAAACCCGGTGAGCATCAGGCGAAGTTAGATCGAAATCGTCCCCGGTACAGTGAAGCAAACGGAAAGCCTAGCACTGATTTTGAGAAAGAGCCGAAACTCATATATGAAAGGATTATTTTTTAGTATTTATCACGGTTATATAGGTCTTGATCCGTATCAGCGTTCATGGAACCACGGTTACCCATTGCATTTCCGACTGTTGTCTCATCGGCGATGACATCCGGATTTGTTGCTCCTCTATCCATTGAAGTTGTATATCTATGGGCATTGAGCGAGCGGTTACTGCGGAATACATCATATATATCATTTCCACGGCCATTATCATCTACCAGCACAAGGATCTTGCCACTCTCTACGTACCTTTCATATTCTTTGGCTTCGTCTTCCGGAATTCCCAGTCCGATTAATCCGCCAACCAGTCCACCGGCACCTGCGCCAATGGCTGCTCCTGTCAATGTGGCCACAATGGGCCCCGCTGCTAAAATAGGTCCTATACCTGGGATGGCCAACGCGCCGATACCTGCCAACAAGCCGGTAACACCACCTAATACTCCGCCTGTCGCCGCACCAGTAGCTACACCCTCGGGCGCCATGGTTCCGGTCTCATCTGAAATATTTCTCAGTTCATCCCGATCACGTGTAATTACTGAAATCTCTTGATTAGTAAAGCCCTGATTTTGTAGTCCTTCAATTGCTCTGGTTGCCTCATGTTCTGAATCGAAGATTCCTACGATTTTTTTGTTCACTTGAAGCCCTCCTTCGTAATTGTGGTACGCTACATTATTACCCCTTAAGCGCAGGACAAAACATCAGGAGGAAATTATATAAAATTTAAGGGATTTCAAACCCTTCAGTTACTTCTTTGGTCGAGTTCGATTTGTGGGTGCAGCTTGCAGCGGATCATCAGGCCAATAATGCTTAGGATATCGCCCTTTCAGGTCTTTTTTCACCTCAAAATAAGTACTTCGCCAAAAGCTGGCTAAATCAGAGGTGACCTGCATAGGACGTCTAGCCGGTGATAATAAATGAAGAACAACTGCGATACGACCGCCGCCCAACATAGGGGTATCCACCTGCCCGAACATTTCCTGAAGTCGTACGGCCAGAACTGGTGCTTCCGGATTCTCGTAATCTACAGGAACTCTTGACCCGCTAGGTACTGTAATATGTGTTGGAGCTTCCTTGTCCAGAATTTGCCGCTGGTTCCAGTCCAACATACCCTCTAACGCGCGGTTTAGAGGGATACGGTTGAGATCCCGCATGCTTCTCATACTCTGAAGATAGGGCTTCAACCACGTATCAAGTGATCCGATAAGCGCCTCATCAGACATCTCCGGCCAATCTTTTCGAAAAGCCTGCATAAACATCATCCGTTGGCGTAACTGAAGAACACCTTTCTCCCAAGGAAGCACATCTAGACCTTTCTCAGCTATAACCGTCAAGAGAACCTCTTCTGTTTCTTCCGGCGTGGGCCGATTGTGGCTCGTTTCTTTTAGAATAAGATTTCCAAACATAGTACGGCTGCGTGCTTTCACACTGCTGCTCTCCGAATCCCAGTAGACCTCTGTTGCTTCCGTAATGTTCTCGGCGTGAAACTCCAACAGTTGTGTCTCCTCCATAGCTGCCGCAAGTATGATTTTGCCTTGTACTACTCTATCGTCAACCGCTGCGGCAACAATATAGGGAGAACGCTCCATCGGCTGTCCTTTGCTCATCGCAGCTCCGCGACCACCGGAGAGAACAAAAGCACCCTCGTCGCGTTTCTGCCCTATTCTGTCGGGGTAGGCAAAGGAAAGGAGCAGCCCGGTTAGCGAGAAATCAACCGGTGAGGACATAGAGAGCCGATCCGCCTGTGACGGCGTGTGCCGATCTGGGGGAGACGGTGAGTGTCGATCCTGGGAAGACGGCGATTGCCGTTCCGGGGAAGGCAGCGAAAGGTGCTCCGGGGAGGACAAGGCATAAGTTGCTGCTGCGGACCCAACGGACAGCAGCTGCTGAAGATAATTGCGGCTCTCGCGCTGAATCACGCGCAGAGCTGCAGGGTCCACTCCGCCCGCGTCGGCGGCGGAGTGCTCAAAGCGCAGCAGCGACTCTACGCGCAGCGTGAGGTCGCAGTCCAGCGCGGCGGGACCCCGGAACGGGTCCCGCTCGCCGAGCAGCGCCGCCAGCCGGCAGGCGAGCGGCGCTGCACCAAGCTCTAGCGCACGCAGCAGCATGTGCGCGATGCGCGGGTGTGCCCCGAGCGCGGCCATGCTGCGGCCGTGCGGGGTGATGGCGCCGCGGGCATCCAAGGCGCCAAGCTGGCGCAGCAGCGCAGCGCCCTGCGCAAAGGGCGCCGCGGGCGGCGCGTCCAACCATTGCAGCGCGGCGGGGTCGCGCACCCCCCAGACCGCCAGCTCTAATGCCAGCTGTGCGAGGTCGGTCTCCATCATCTCCGGAATATTATCATCCGGAAGACGATGGTGCTCCTCCTGGCTCCACAACCTGTAGCATACACCGGGTGCTGTCCGACCCGCTCGTCCTCGCCGCTGGTCTGCCGATGCCTTCGATACCGGCACCGTTTCCAGACGCGGCATCCCGGTTCGTGGTGAGAATACCTGCGTCCTGCGTAAGCCTGTATCTATTACCGTACGTACACCTTGAATGGTTAAGCTTGTCTCTGCTATGGAAGTAGCAAGTACCACTTTGCGTTGTCCTTGGATAGCTGCTGCTACTGCTAAATCCTGCAGTTCCTGTGAAAGTTGACCGTACAAGGGGCGCAGCACAGTCCTCTCGGGAAGTATGCTCAACTCCAGCTCCCGCTGCGTACGGCGTATTTCACGCTCTCCAGGCAGGAACAACAGGATGTCTCCTGACTGCTCGGCTAACGCTCGGCGGACAGCAGCTGAAGCATGTTTCTCCAGCGGCAGGTTCCCTGATGTAGGCGCATAAATCGTCTCCACGGGGTAGCTTCTACCCGGACAATCCACAACCGGAACACCACCCAGGAAGGCTGATACTCTATCACCATCCAGAGTTGCGGACATTATGAGAATCCGCAAATCTTCGCGAAGTACCGATTGGGCCTCAAGTGCAAGAGCAAGCCCCAAATCAGCATGCAAACTGCGTTCATGAAACTCATCAAAGATAAGCAGACCCACATCGCCCAAGGAAGGATCACTTTGCAGCATACGGGTCAGAACGCCTTCTGTGACCACAATAATTCGTGTGTTTTTGCTCACTTTACTATCCATACGCATGCGGTAACCTACGGTTTGCCCTACACGTTCACCCAGAGCAGCCGACATAAATACGGCCGCCGAACGAGCTGCCAGTCTCCTTGGCTCAAGCATAAGTATGGTTTTACCTTCTAACCAAGGTTCATTTAAAAATGCCGGCGGGGTTGCAGTTGTTTTCCCGGCACCGGGTTCAGCTATTAGAACTGCGGCCCGGGAGGAACGCAGAATATGAATTAATTCAGGAAGTACTTGCATAATCGGAAGGTTATCCATCTATTTCTCTCCATCAACGGTTAATTTAGTTCAGTCATCCTGTAATCATGGTCGAAACCTTCGCAAAGATCAAGAAACTTCGTATAGGAACAACAAAAAAGGGTATCCTCTCAGTCTTTTCAGACTTTGAAGGCCCCTAGTCACCTAAACATTTTTTCTATTCCCGCTCGAACTACCTTAGTTTATGATAACCTTGTTCACCATAAGGGGACAACTTCTCCATCCACTTTTCCTCCAGATCAGGCAGCACTTTTTTATATTTCTCAAGATCAGATACATCTAGTACAAAATCTTCCTGCGGCTTAATTAGCTCTAAGACTTCATACCGAAATGCATCCTTCCCATACTTCTTCCAGTCTTCCTGCAGCTCCTTATTCATATGTCCGCCCATATCCAGCATGAATATATGCTTGTTCCAGACTCCATTCAAATTCATAGCGCTTCCTACAAAAGATTTGCCATTCAGAGTATTTAAAAGCCGGTAGACTCCCATCTCCCTGTGGGAATGTACATAATTATACGAAAGTTCCTTACGTCTTGATTTCTCCATGTTCCCTATTCTCTCCTTTATCATTCTGTCTTCTATAATCCTGCACTCTATAATTTCACCCAATAATAGCTTCCATCTTCCTCGCGTTCCAACAACCCGTAATCGATCAGATACCTGCGCAGAGTTATATAATCCGAAAAGGCCTCGCTGAGAATCTGATTGACCTCCTTCTCGTTGTATTCCCGGCCCGGTTCAAAACGCTTGATTAATTGGCGCAGTATCGCTGCCTTCCGCTTTTGCTTCTTAGGAAATTCGAATATTGGACCCTCTGGACCTTGTTTGAAGTACGCGTTAATAATCTCAGCATTTTCTTCCTCAGTGATGGCGAATCGTTCATCAACCATTGAGGCCGAGCGCGGTATAGTGACAAAAGAGGAGGATACCATAGGTTTCTCTTCTACAAGATCCATCACAGCCAAAAATAGCTTCGCCTGCTTAGCCTTTTCACGGAGAGAGAACCGGTGATTTCGAACAGTGGAAGTACTGCCGATTCCTAGCCCCTTTGCGACTTCGCCGTCATTTTGACTCTGATGAAAAGCATTCAAGAGCCCTTTCTGCAGGTCGGTCAACCCTGTTAGCTTCTTATCCAATCCGAGCAGCCATTTGAACATCCCGCCGTGAACACGTTCCACATGAACAGAAGCAGATTTCTCCGCGTCATAGAAGATGCTTCCTTCCTTATAGATAACTCCCTTTTCAAAAGCTTCTCCGCACACCAGACATACAAAATAGCCGGACTGTTCCCGAACCTCATATATAAAACCAGTCTTTAATTCTTCTATGGAAGCATTCCAAAACTTCTCCGAAATGCTGATTGCTTCGATCCCCTCTGACATTCAACCACCCACTCTTCGTTTATATAGACATATTATCATTTTGTTTACTTATTTACAACCGTTTCATAAATTCGTTTACCTTTTTCATCAATTCTAAATGAAAAAACACCACCAAAAGGCAGTGTTCTCCATCCATATTGAACTTACAGTTCCTCATGTATTACCTCGATTGCAAATATATTTCAGAGTTAGGCGAAGAACCCCGGTCAGCATATCCCGTAAAATACGCGCAAGCACCATACTATATACGAGCCCATTATCACCGTATGCATTAAGGAAAGTACAGCGGGGAAATTCGTCATAGATTCCGAGGATAGGCAAACCATCATGAGTCCCCCCGTAAAAGGCACCCAAATAAAATTCCGCCTCCACCTGAATATTAGGAAAACGCCGATTGAGCTCTATGAGAAGTTGATCTTTTTTGCTGTGAAGATGCTTATCCCGTTCCTCTGCTATGGTAGTCGCCTCATCTAACCCTCCGATAATAATTCGATGGTCTGGAGTGGTTCGCAGATAAATATAAGGACGGGCAGTCTCCCAGATCAGTATTCGATTCGGCCATGATGAAAAGTCAGCAACGGGTTTTGTAACTATATTATAACTACTGGTTAGAACAGCATTCTTATCCGGCTTTATGGACTGATTGGCGTACCCGCCCGCAAAAATGATATGATGGGCTTTAATCGAATGATGATTTTTGGTGTAAAAAATAACGGTATCCTTTTCTTGTTTATGTCCCTTCCATTCGGTTTGCTCGTATAAGCGAACTTTTCGGGTATACGCCGATTCAAGTAGTCCCAGTGTGTTGTATAACCTGTTCACCCGTCCAATAATCCGCCTTAAAGCCGTGCTTTTGAAGAAGCGTTAACTCCTTCTGCAGAGTCGAAACATCCTCTTTAGAGCTGGCATAATATAGACTGTCCCTACGCAAAAAATCAGCAGAGAACGGTAGCGTGCCGCAAACAGTTTCAATAATAAAAGGGGGATTGTTCCTATTTGATTTTGGCCAGTGTAGCGATATCTTGGTTTTCCAAATGAGTTTGCGGGTAACCCTGGATTACCGAGTGAATCATTGCAAGCCCCACTTCATGTAA
Source organism: Paenibacillus wynnii (assembly GCF_030812855.1). GTDB lineage: Bacteria > Bacillota > Bacilli > Paenibacillales > Paenibacillaceae > Paenibacillus_AQ > Paenibacillus_AQ wynnii_A. The sequence goes on along the minus strand of NZ_JAUSTK010000017.1, from coordinate 35,401 downwards.
AGTAGTCACATGTTTGGGGAATAGTGATCTTAATAAGGGGTACATCCAATTTATTGCATAATAATAGTTATGGGTTTGGGTCAGTCCCTTAATGGGTTTAATGAAGCCTGGACGGAACATATAAGCTCTCTTGAAAGGCAGCTTCAGTAAATCATTTTCCGTCTTCCCCTTAACTCTTGCCCACATACTTCGTCCCTTTTCTGTACTGTCTGTACCTTCTCCAGTTACATAACAGAATACCATTTCCGGATTTTTCCTAGCTAGTATTTCTGCCATATGAAGTGTAAGATCGTAAGTTAAGTGTCTATAGGCTTCTTCTTTCATTCCGGCAGAAGATACCCCTAGACAAAAATAACAGGCATTATAACCTTTTAACTGCTCCTCTATAGCTGACAAATCGAAAAAATCATTGTGCAGGATTTCAATCAACTTGGGATGCGTAACTCCACAAGGCTTTCTGTTTATTACCAATACTTGTTCAACCTCGGGATGTTGAAGACACTCATGAAGAACCCCTTCCCCGACCATACCCGTAGATCCTGTAATAATCGTTCTAACTTTTCCTTGCAGGGTAGCATGCTTTGGTGACATATTCAAACCTCCTGGTTACCATCATAGGAATTAAACTTTTGCTGTAAGAAATTGAAGTGACTATGCTGTTATATTAAATGATCGTTCGTTTATTGTCAAGGAAAAACATCTGTATCCAAACTACCTCGATCTTTGAATACAGATGTTTGCTTAACCATACCCTTATGCTCTTTCCCTTAGCTTAATAAAGACTCTGCTCCATCAATTACGATTTGCGCTCCCGTAATATGAATGGATTCATCAGAAGCAAGGAAAGAGACCAGCTCTGCCACATTCTCCGGTTTACCTGGACCTTCTGCCAGCGGCTGAGCCCCATCCGGGAATTCAATCGGAATAACGATTGCTCCCATGTCTTCACTCATCTCTGTACTCTCATCAATATTAGTAGAAATGGCACCCGGGCAGATCACATTTACTCGAATCTTAAATTTGGCTAATTCCAGTGCGGCCATTTTGGCAAACGCCACTTGTCCAGCCTTTGTCGTACTGTAAGGAGACCAGCCGAAACTGGCAAACCTTGTGTTTCCGTTAATGGAGCTGGTGATAATAATGCTGCCTTTCCCTTTGCTTTTCAAATGAGGAATACTATACTTCAAGGTCAAGAACATTCCAGTTAAATTGACGTTTATCGTATGCTGCCAGTCACTGAGACTTAACTCCTCAATAGGACCAACCGCACCATTTATTCCCGCATTAGCAAAAACAATATCCAGTCCTCCAAAATGCTCCACCGTTTTACGAACGGCTTCCTCCATCCGCTTCTCATCTGATGTATCCACATCAATGGCAAATGCACAATCCTTGCGAAGCTTGTTCAACTTCTGCTCCAAGGCAAAGGTGCGATCATTCACCAGATCAAATAAAGCAACGTTGGCACCTTCTCGAGCCATCTGGATGGCTGTTGCTCGGCCGATCCCGGAGCCCGCACCTGTAATAATGGCTGTTTTTCCTATGAAGCGCTGTTTCTTAGCTATGTTTGGGCTCATATGTTAGCTCTCCTTTCACATCCATGCTAATGGCTATGCTTCAAGATTACCCCAAAGACCCTTCATTTTAATCATTGGATAACAAATTTGTATGGAATTTGTGACTCCTGCACGAATTTAAACCCCCTGATAAAGTTATCAGAGGGCTGTGGTTTGGTCCTAGCTTTAATTGTCTAACTGCCGCACATCTACCTTCACTGTAAGCTTCCCGGGACCACCGCGATAGACCCCTTTTACAGGAACAATATCCTTATAATCCCGTCCATGGCCCAGCTTAATATAACGCCAGTTCACTTCAACATTATTAGTAGGGTCAAAACCGAGCCAGCCGGTCCCGGGAATGTGAGTCTCCACCCAAGCATGGGAAGCCTGTTCGAAATTCGCATTCCCTCCTTGAAGATCCCCTACAAAGTGATAACCGCTTACGTATCGGGACGGTAATCCGACACTTCGGCAGACAGCGATCATTAAGTGGGCGTAATCCTGACAGACACCGCGCTTAAGCTTGAGTGCTCTTTTGACAGTTGTGTTGACACTTGTAGCCTCAGGATCGTAAGTAAATTGTTCATAAATGGTCGAGGATAACCGCTTCGTCCATTCGTACATATCTTCTGCCTCGTCAAAAGGATGCTGTGAAGCAAATTCGACCAGTTCACGGGTTACCTCCGTGTATCGTGTTGGAAGGATGAATTCGATATAACGGTTTTGAAACTTCTCGTCATTTAGTGTAGAGACCTGCTTCTCCAAGGGGAGGCGCGGCAGATCCACACCCTGTTCCTTATCCAACGTTACTACTGTCGCTTTGGTGTGAATGATCATTTCCTTATGCGGCTTGTTCACCGAATAGGCATGCACTCTGTTGCCAAAGAAGTCCTCATACGTAAGAAGATTAGCTGGCGGATACACCTCCACCTCATGATGATAGCAGGATTGCCTGTAGTTAGTCCGCGGCGTAAGCCGGATCTCATTGACACTGTCTGTAACAGGTTCCGGATAGCTGTAAGTGGTTGTGTGATTGATTTCGATCTTCATGCCGAGATTCCTTCGCGTCGAAAAAAGGCGCCTTCCATCGTTTTACCCAATCTTAAACAGGATTCCATTAACGACTTCAACACTTCTTCTACTGAATCTTCAGACATATCTTCCTTTTCCATATAATCCAGATCAGCCTTGATCTTACCCGCCTGACGGATAACCTTCTCATGTCCGGAACCTTTCTCCGAGGAGTCCAGCTCCAGCTTCGCCAGATGCTCCTCCAGCTTATGGAAGGAGAATCTCACCGAACGCGGGAAAGATGAATTCGCAATCAGGAACTCCAAGATACCCTCCGGAGCAAAGGCATCCGCATAATAATAACGAAAGGCTTGATACCCGCTGACCGATTTTAATACGGCTTGCAGTTGAATATAGATACCGGGATAATCTTTATTTTTGCATGATGAAGTTACAGCCTGTAGAATCCTTGTTGTATTCTCCGCCCGCTCCAGAAAACGTCCGCTCTCAATAAAATGCCACTCATTTCCACGCAGCATAACAGATTGTTCAGTCCCAAGGAACATAGCTGCCCGGTCCTTAATCTGACGGTAGAATTGATGAGGTCCCTTCATTATATCGGCTACAGAGCATTCCCCAAGCCATAGATTGAAGCTGCTGGCAATGTCCCACAACTCACTTGGCAAATGCTGACGCAAGGTTCTGAGATTGTTGCGGGCTTGGTGCACACAGGAGAATATGGAGTTTGAGTTCCCAAGGTCCAACGTAATGAAGGATAACACATCCCCTTCCGAGAAATTCTCGAACTGCTGCATATATTCTTGTCTAACCCCTAGAGCATCAATCAGTCTGGACCACTTATTACCTTCCTCTCGAAAGTCCTCTTCCTGCTGAATATGATAATGAACATCTATCAAACGAGCGTGATTCTCTGCCCGTTCAATATACCGGCCTATCCAAAACAAAGCTTCCGCATTGCGATTCAGCATCGTCAGCCACTCCCTTATCCTACATAGTGATGCTTCAAGTCATAACCCAGGTATCCTTGACACCACCACCCTGAGAGGAATTTACAACAAGTGATCCTTCTCTCATCGCAACACGGGTGAGTCCACCGGGGACAACATGAGGCCTGCGGTCTGCTCCCATAAGCACGAATGCTCTAAGATCAATATGACGAGGAGTCAAAGTTCCTCCTGAAAGTACAGGCGCTCGAGACAGCGACATAATTGGCTGTGCGATGTATCGTTCAGGCTCGGCTAGAATTTTCAACCGGAACATATCCTGTTCTTCTTTTGTCGCTTCGGAACCAATCAACATGCCGTATCCTCCGGATAGCGAGGTTTCTTTAATTACCATCTCAGGCAGATGATCCAGAACATACTGACGTTCCTCAGGCCTTGACATCAGGTAGGTTGGGACATTGTTCAGGATGGGCTCTTCATTCATATAGTAACGAATCATATCCGGTACATATACATACATTGCCTTATCGTCAGCAACACCTGTACCTGGCGCATTAGCTATCGCTATATTACCTGCCCGGTAGGCATTCATAAGCCCCGCAACACCCAATAAGGAATCAGGCTGAAAGGCTAGCGGATCAATAAAATCATCATCCAGACGACGGTAGAGCACGTCCACACGGCGCAGCCCCTTCATTTCCTTCAGATAAATCTTATGATCCTTTGCAACCAAATCTCGTCCTTCTACGAGATGTATACCCATCTGCTGTGCCAGAAAGGCATGCTCATAATATGCAGAGTTGTATTCTCCAGGAGTCAACAGAGCTATGACCGGGTCCTGCTTACGCGAAGGGGACAAGCTTCTTAATACGGATAAAAAGCGGTTTAAGCTGTGGTCCACATCGCGAATCGAGTTGGCAAAAGAAATTTCAGGAAACAACTGGTTCATCAATGTTCTACCTTTAAATAAATAAGAGAACCCGGAAGGGGTACGTAAATTATCTTCAAGTACGTAGTATTCACCGTCATGATGACGTATAAGATCTATTCCTGAGGTTGATATATAGGCTCCACCGGGAACTCGAAGTCCTGTCATTTCAGGCCGGAAATAGCAGTTGGAAATGATCATTCTCCGCGGGACAATGCCATCCTTCACAATATACTGCTCATGGTAGATGTCATGAATGAATAGATTCAGGGCGGTGATACGCTGGACAATTCCTGCCTCAAGCTTCTCCCATTCTCCTTTGGGGATAATACGCGGGATCATATCAAAGGGAATGGTGCGTTCCATGGGTTGATCCTGAGCAGGGTTATACAGTGTAAAGGTTATTCCCTCTTCCATCATCCGACGCTGCATCAATTTTTGCTTGCCTTGCAGCTCTTCGGGGCTCATCCCGGAAAACATACGGTTCACATGTTTGTAATGAGGCCGGATACTTCGTTCATCAGCATACATTTCATCAAAGTAATGATGAAGCGGATACGGAGACAGACCGGGCAATGGATCTAGTTTGGACATGAGCCCGACTCCCTTTCATCTAAATGTAATGTTTATTAACAAATCATTCGTATAGATTAGGAAAAAGATCCAAATAATATTGGTTTACAACATCATCATACGTAAATGCTCCTACGCATGTCAATATATATAACAGGGAAAAGGTACCTTTTAATCATTTCCCGTTTATGGAATCGCTTCCTTTCTCTATTAGGTGTAAATATGGAGCTTGGACATAGATCACACATCAATTGTATGCAGAAGCGAAGACAAGCATTACTATTATGAATTTTTCATGTAATGTTTTATTTATATGTATGTTTATAGTAAGGATGGACATAGCAAAACGCCGGTAGTTTCACCGGCGTCATGTTGTAGTTCTCAGCTGTTATAGCGCTATTGTGTTATTGTTTCTCTTGATCCTCAGCTAATTCCTCGTCAATTAATCCCGCAAACAAAGCATGAACAAATTGCTGGGAATCAAAAGGCTGTAAATCCTCCATTTTTTCACCTAAACCTACCATCTTCACAGGAATGTTCAATTCCTGACGGATCGCTACCACAATTCCGCCTTTAGCCGTTCCATCCAGTTTAGTCAGAACCAAACCGGTAACTCCACTCTTTTCCCCGAAAAGCTTGGCTTGACTGAGTGCGTTTTGTCCTGTTGTTGCATCCAGAACCATGAGAACCTCGTGTGGAGCGCTCGGGATCTCCCGTTGAATTACGCGAAAGATCTTATTCAGCTCTTCCATAAGATTGTTCTTATTCTGCAATCGACCAGCGGTGTCACAGATTAAGACGTCAACGCCTCGCTGCTTGGCAGCTTGTACCGCATCAAACATCACAGCGGCTGGGTCAGATCCGGATTGCTGCTTGATCACATCTACACCGGCCCGAGCTCCCCATACCTCAAGCTGCTCAATCGCTCCGGCGCGGAAAGTATCTCCTGCGGCCAAAAGCACCTTTTTGCCTTCTTGCTTGTAACGGTGAGCCAGCTTGCCAATAGTAGTCGTCTTACCGACACCATTCACACCCACGAACAGAATGACAGTGATTCCATCCTTGTTCTCATTGAGAGAGTTATCATCATCTCCACGCAGCAATTCCATTAACTTACGGGACAATATGGGCTGCAGTTCGCTAGCATCTTCAATCCGCTGCTTCTTCACCTCAGCACGTAACTCTTCGACGAGCTTCATTACCGTATTCACTCCAACGTCAGCACCAATTAAGATTTCTTCCAGTTCCTCGTAGAATTCTTCATCAATTTTCTTACGGCGGATAATCAGATCCGATACCTTTTCAACGAAGCCTTTACGTGTTTTTTCTAACCCGTCGCGGAACTGTTTTGTCACGCTTTCCGTTTTTCCTGAAATACTCTCTTTTATCTTTTTAAAGAAGCTCATAATCGTTCCCTCCACTCCAAAAAAATCAATTATAATACACTATGCAATCTCTGCTTCATCATCCTCAAGCCGTACGGAGACGAGCTTCGATACACCGCCTTCTTCCATAGTTACCCCATACAGAACATCCGCTTCTTCCATAGTCCCTTTACGGTGCGTAACCACGATGAATTGCGTTTGTTCAGAAAACTCACGCAAATATTGGGCAAAACGAACCACATTCGCCTCATCGAGCGCCGCTTCTACTTCATCAAGCACACAGAACGGAACCGGCTTCACCTGCAAGATAGCAAACAACAAGGCCATGGCCGTAAGCGCCCGTTCTCCACCGGATAACAGCTGCAGGTTTTGCAGCTTTTTGCCCGGAGGCTGAGCGACAATATCAATACCGGTATCCAGCATATTGTCTGGATCCAGCAGCATAAGATCCGCTCTGCCACCGCCAAACAGCTTGGAGAATACCGTCCCAAATTCGCGGCGGATAGCATCAAATGTCTGCTTAAAGCGTTTGGACATTTCTTCTTCCATTTCACGGATAACGTGATACAACGTTGTTTTAGCTTCTACCAAGTCATTCTTCTGCTCACTGAGGAAAGTAAAACGCTCATGTACACGCTGGTACTCCTCTATAGCACCGAGATTGACCTCGCCGAGCGCGGAGATACTGCGTTTCAACCTTTGAACGTCTGCTTGAGCCGCAGGAACATCCTCAGGAACAGGATATCTTTGCTTGGCTAATTCATAGCTCAATTCGTAATCATCGCTGAGCTTGCGCAAAATATTATCCAGCTCCACGTCCAGTCTCCCTACAGATACTTCTGTACTGCGCAGCCGGTCTTCAACGGATCTCAAAGCTTGACGTTGATCCTTTGTTTCGCCTTCTTCCAATTCCAGCTTGCGTGACAGTGCAGCTCTTTCTGCCCGACTATAGTCAAGAGTGCTGGCCGTTCCTTCTTTTTTGAGAAGATAACTGTTCAAGTCTTCCTTCTGCTTAACCGCCTCAGCAGCATTGGTTGCCAGATCCTGTTCAATCGTATTCAACAGATTGCGGCTCTGACGAAGCTCCTTATCCTGCGACCCCGCATCCTGACGCATACGCCGCAGCTGTTCTTCCAGTGAAAAGATCTCCTGATCCAGCTTGCCCTCAGCAACCATCATGCTAGTTAGCTTGCCCTGGAGCTCTTCTTTCTCATTTTCACTGGCCTTCCGTGCGGATTCAGCATTTCGGATATCTTCGTGCGCTTTTTTCTCTTCACTTTCCAGACGCGCAAGCTCTGCAACTGCCTGAGAGCGTGCTTCTTCAAGTCCGCGAACTTCACTCTCGAAGCCGCTACGTGCCAATCCTGCGCTTTCGACTTGTTCAAGAACGTGACGAAGTTCCTGTTCAAGCTGCTTCAGATCTCCGGTTACCCGCTGCTCTTCGAGGCGTTTCTCATCCCCGTCACGACGCAGTTGTTCCATCTTCTCTGCAGCGCTCTCTTGTTCTTCACGAAGCTTGACCATTCCTTGCTTCAGCTTAGCGATTTGACGTTCACTCTCTGCAATTTCACTACTCAGTTGATCCAGCTGGCGTTTACGGCTTAAAAGACTATTATTCTTCTTGTGTTGGCTACCGCCGGTCATCGAACCCCCAGCATTAACAACATCGCCTTCCAGTGTGACAACCCGGAACCTGTACTGGCATCTCGCAGCTATCTTATTCGCTTGCTCCAGACTTTCCGCAATAACAACATTGCCCAGCAAACTGCCTATAATACCCGAATATTTATCTTCATAACTAACGAGTTCTGAACCAATACCTACAAAACCGTCCGCACCTTCAACCAATCCCCGATCACTACCGGTAATCTGTCTAGGACGAATAACGTCCAACGGAAGGAAGGTAGCTCGTCCTAGCTGACGCTGCTTCAAGAAAGCAATCGCTTGCCGGGATACGGACTCGTTATCCATAACTACATGCTGTAGAGCTGCCCCTAATGCCGTTTCTACCGCCATCTCCAGTTTTTCCGGAACGGCAATCAATTCGGCAACTGCACCATGTACACCTTGAAGCTGACCTTTGCGCGAACCCTTTAAGACTTCCTTAACGCCTAGCATGAAGCCGTCAAAGTCATCCTGCATTTCCTTCATGGTCTCATGCCGGGACACCTGTGCTTCCCGCTTCTGTTCCCACTTGCGGAGACCTGACTGGGTTTCTTCCAATAGTTTTTGCCGGGTACTTGATTGTCCGCTTTCTGTGATATAGCCGTTACGTAATTCACTAAGCTCTTGACCCAATAAAGTGATCTTGTCCTTAAGTGACTTCTGGGCAGCTAACAGCTCCGCTTGACGCAATGTCCATTTGTCGCCTTCTTCTTCGCTGCGGCTCATTCTTCGTTCGAGGGTTTCCTTCTGCTGATCTGCATAACGAATTTCATTACGCGCCTGGGCCATGAGATTCATAAGCTCTAAGAGCGCACTCTTCAGCTTCTCTTCACGGCTTTGGCTAATTCCGTCTGCTACGCCTTCTAATCGGGTCTCTTCCTGAGCTAATTGTTCCCTAAGCATCTTCAATGCTGATTGTGACTGCTCAAGTTTGGACTCCAGTTCCGTTAGCTCCCGCAGCCGATCTGCTGACCGTTCCCCAACAGAGCCGAGAGTCTGCAGCAGTTGCTCCCGATTATTCTCCAGATTTCGCCGACGTTCTTTCAGCAGCTCTCCATAGCCCTCGCTTTTCTCGTAGGACTCACTGTATCGCAGCAACTCTTCCTGCAGCTTCTCAATTTGTTCCTCAAGCTGACGCAGGGCAGATCTGCCGCTTTCCAGTTTGGCATCATGAGCAGATACCACCGTTGACAGCTCCAGCTGTTCATTACGCAGAGTTTCAAGTTGAGCGTTGCCCGACTGCCACGCGGTATGAATGCCTTCAATCTGATGAACATATACCGAAATCTCCTGGTGCTTCAGCTGTTCACGCAGCTCCTTGTATCGGACTGCTTTCTCGGATTGCTCCTTCAACGGTCCTACCTGATCCTCAAGCTCTGTTATGAGATCATGAATACGAAGCAGGTTCTGCTCCGTATCATCCAGCTTGCGCCCGGCCTCTTTTTTACGTGATTTATATTTTACAATCCCGGAGGCCTCTTCAAATATACCTCGCCGGTCCTCAGAGCGGGTACTCAGTATTTCTTCGATCCGTCCTTGTCCAATAATGGAATAAGCTTCACGCCCGATACCCGTATCCATAAACAGCTCTGTGATATCTTTCAGACGGCAGGATTGTTTATTGATCAAATATTCACTATCTCCACTTCGATGAACACGACGAGTCACAGTCACTTCACTAAAATCAAGTGGCAATGCATGATCCTCATTATCCAATGTCAGTGAGACTTCACCATAATTCACCGCTTTACGGGAATCGCTTCCGGCAAAAATAATATCCTCCATTTTGCCGCCCCGCAGCGACTTGGCGCTTTGTTCGCCGAGTACCCAGCGTATGCCGTCAGAAATATTGCTTTTGCCGCTGCCATTAGGCCCTACTACTGCTGTAATGCCGCGCACAAATTCCATTTCCGTTTTGTCGGCAAATGATTTAAAGCCTGCTAGCTCGATCCGTTTTAAAAACATAACTCGTCACTCACCTCTGACCACATTATACCATAGCGTTAAGTCTCATTGGCATGCAAGAAAGCACAGTGTTATCTGCCATTTGTATGCATTTAATCTAGGCTTACTCATTTAAAAAAAGAGCAGCAGCAGTCAAGATTCCGCCCATACGCCGGCACCTTGACCATTGTTGCTCTTCTCTTCAATCCTTCTGCCTTAACTATCATATGTTCTCAAACTCCATCTTCCTTCAGGTGCAATAACGCCGCAGCAGCCGCCTGCTGTTCAGCTTCTTTCTTCGATCGACCGCTGCCGCGTCCTAAAGAACGACTAGCCATATACACCTCTGACACGAATTCACGCTCGTGCGCGGGTCCTCGTTCTTCAATGATCCGGTATTCCAGAGTACCCAAGCCGTGATGCTGAACCAGCTCCTGCAGCTCTGTCTTGAAATCAGTCATCTGCATTTGCAGCTTACCGTCCGTTTCTACAAGCGGGAATACATGGTTGTTCAGGAACCTGCGTGCTGCTTCCAGACCCTGATCCAGATAAAGCGCTCCCACGAAAGATTCGAACACATCAGCTAGCAGGGCAGGGCGGGTACGTCCGCCCGTTAGTTCTTCCCCTTTGCCCAGCAGTACATATTGGCCGAAACCCAACGTTTCAGCGAATTTGACCAATGAGGGCTCGCACACAATGGCAGCCCGCAGCTTGGTTAATTCGCCTTCCGGGCGATCCGGTAACAGATTGTACAAATATTCAGAAACCGTTAGCTCCAGGACAGCGTCACCTAGAAACTCTAAGCGTTCATTGTCCTGATGCTGGTTAAAACGGTGTTCGTTCACATAAGATGCATGGGTAAAGGCCTGCTTCAGCAACACAGAATCGTGAAATTGGATTTGAAGTTGAATTTGTAATTGCTTCAGATCTCCATTCAAAAGCACGGTCCCCTTACTGAATAAATTTTTTCAAAATAACAGTTGCGTTATGTCCCCCAAAGCCAAAGGAGTTGGACATCACAATGTTCAAGTCTGCTTTACGCGGAACATTCGGAACATAATCAAGGTCACACTCCGGATCCTGGTTGTCCAAGTTGATCGTTGGTGCGATCATACCCTTTTGCAACGACAATCCACAGATGATGGCTTCCACACCGCCTGCTGCTCCAAGTAAATGTCCTGTCATAGACTTTGTGGAGCTAATGGCTACTTTGTACGCATGATCGCCCAGCGCCTTCTTAACGGCAGTCGTTTCTGATCTGTCGCCTACAGGTGTTGAAGTTCCGTGCGCATTAATATAATCGATCTCTTCTGGAGCAATTCCAGCATCTCGAATGGCCATCTTCATACAACGTGCAGCTCCATCCGGATCTGGTTCTGTCATGTGATGAGCATCACCACTAAGACCATATCCAATAACCTCGGCATAAATTCGCGCACCGCGTTTCACCGCGTGTTCCAGCGATTCCAGCACCAGAATACCGGCACCTTCTCCCATTACAAAACCGTCACGGTCAACGTCAAACGGACGACTGGCCTTTTCAGGCTCCTCATTGCGTGTTGACATGGCTCTCATTGCACAGAATCCTGCCATACCTGTAGGACGAATCGTTGCTTCTGCTCCACCGCAGATCATAGCGTCTGCATCTCCGCGTTGGATAAAACGATAGGATTCGCCAATGGAATGACTTCCTGTTGCACAGGCCGTTACTTGTGTTGTGTTAGGACCTTTAGCGCCCAGGTTAATGGACAGTTGGCCAGAACCCATATTCGCAATCATCATTGGAATGAAGAACGGGCTGACACGCTTAGGACCCTTTTCCAAAAGCAGATTATGCTGGTCTTCCCAAGTTCCAAGTCCACCGATACCAGAACCGACCGATACTCCGATTCTCTCCGCATCAATATCTTCACCGATCGTAAGACCGCTGTCTTTCAAGGCTTCTTCACCAGCAGCAACTGCGAACTGTACAAAACGGTCCATCTTGCGGGCTTCCTTGCGTCCGAAACGCTCCTCGGCATCAAAATCCTTAACGGAAGATGCGATTCGTGTTGTATAGTCGCTGACATCGAAGGCTTCAACTAAGGATACGCCAGACTTCCCATTCATCAGGTTGTCCCAAAACGTTTCCAAATCTTTACCCAGCGAAGTCACCACTCCCATACCTGTAACAACCACTCTATGACTCAATGACATTCACCCCACCTATAAGCTTTAAATTCTTATACTTAAATTGTTGTGTAAAGTACTACTATATAATATTCAGTCACCACGTTATCCTAGCTGACCGCGGTTCTGTTATTTCCCCTAGAAAGGTGCGCGAACGCACCTCTTGGTATATCGGTATCACTGTAAAAATGTGGAGAAAGCCCCGCCCTTGCAGGTACGGGACTTTAATCACAACTTAGGTATGAGATTGTACATACTTCACAACTTCACCTACGGTAGTAATCTTCTCTGCATCTTCATCAGAGATTTCCATATCGAATTCATCTTCCAATTCCATAACCAATTCTACTACATCAAGAGAATCAGCACCTAAATCATCTTTGAAAGACGCTTCTAATGTTACCTCAGCTTCATCGGCGCCTAAGCGGTCGATGACAATGCGTGTTACACGCTCCAATACATCGGACATCCGGTTCACCTCCTCCTTTGGTATTATACGAGATATGGGGTCAAAATACCATAGAGCGTAAAAAACGCTTTCTAGCTAACCTCAACCCCTGTTAAATCCCGCTTAAATCACAGCAATAATAATTACATGTACATGCCGCCATCCACGTGAAGTGTCTGGCCGGTCATGTAGGCGGCTCCGTCAGAAGCAAGGAACACGGCTGACATTGCAATATCTTCCGGGCGCCCTAATCTGGCCAAAGGAATCCCCTGTACCAGTCCGGCGCGAACTTCCTCGGACAACTCACGCGTCATATCGGTATCGATAAAGCCAGGAGCAATACAATTCACTGTAATGCCGCGTGAAGATAGTTCACGAGCCGCCGATTTGGTTAAACCGATAATCCCCGCTTTAGCTGCCGAATAGTTCGACTGACCCGGATTACCTGTTACACCTACAACAGAGGAAATGTTGATAATACGGCCATAACGCTGCTTCATCATAGGGCGTGTGACAGACTTCAAACAATTAAACACGCCTTTCAGATTAGTCTCGATAACCTGATCAAATTCTTCCTCTTTCATACGCATAATTAGATTATCACGGGTAATTCCGGCGTTATTTACGAGTATGTCGATTCGGCCCCAAGCATTCAAGGTCTCTTTTACGAGATTCTCCGCCTGATCACTTTTACCGACATTTCCCCGAAGTGCGATACCCTCCGAGCCAAGCTCCACAATACGCGCTACGGTTTCCTGTGCTGCTTCTTCACTGCCGGCATAGTTAACGGCTACCTTAACACCGTGCTTGGCCAATTCCAAAGCAATACTACGGCCAATGCCGCGGGAAGCTCCGGTAACAAGAGCCGTTTGGCCCCGTAATCCTGAGAACATTGTTTAATCCCCTTTCATAATCATGTCTATAGTAACTAGACATCGAGCTTCAAGCCCTACAAAGCCGTTTGGGCACTTTCCAGACTGTTGATGTTGATCAGCTTAACACTTTTGTCAATTTTGCGTATAAGGCCCGTAAGGACGCTTCCGGAGCCAATCTCAACAAAAGTGTCCACACCGTTAGCAATCAACCACTCTACACTATCCTGCCACAATACAGGTGAATAGACCTGACGCACCAGAAGCTCACGAATCTCTTCAGGATTAGTGACCGGTGCTGCCGTTACATTCACCACAACAGGTACTGCAGGCGCATGGAAGGTTACTTTCTTAAGCTCTTCTGCAAGGCGATCCGCCGCTTCCTTCATCAATGAGGAATGAAAGGGTCCGCTGACTTCAAGCGGAATGGCGCGTTTGCCGCCAGCTTCTTTCACACGCGACACGACACCGTTAACACCGTCCTGTGAACCGGAGACCACGATTTGACCGGGGCAGTTGACGTTAGCCAATTCCACGGGACCGCTGGTCTCGGAAACACTACGGCATAACTCAGCAAGTGCTTCCCGCTCCGCACCCAGAACAGCAGCCATCGCTCCTCCGCCGCCCGGTACAGCTTCCTCCATAAAGCGGCCGCGCAGACGCACAAGACTCACCGCGTCCTCGTAAGACAGCACCCCAGCCGCTACAAGCGCACTATATTCACCCAGACTGTGACCAGCCACATAATCCGGTTTAATCCCGAGATCGTGCAAAGCTGTTAAATAAGCTGTACTTGTTGTGAGCAGTGCCGGTTGTGTGTTTACCGTTTGTTTCAAATCACCTTCAGGTCCTTCAAAGATAAGGGTGCTCAGTGGAAAACCGAGTACTTCATCACCCTTCTCAAATACCGCACGGCACTGCGGCAATGCATCAAAAATATCCTTACCCATGCCGACTGCTTGAGCCCCTTGCCCGGGAAAGACAAATGCTATTTTACCCATGACTATATATTCCCCTTTGCTGCAAGTGAGTTATTCTACCAGATCAGTACAGTGGCGCCCCAAGTGAGTCCGCCGCCGAAGCCAACCATCAGAATGGTGTCGCCTTCCTTCGTGCGACCCTGTTCCACTGCTTCAACCAGTGCAAGCGGAATGGAAGCTGCCGAAGTGTTGGCGTATTTGTCCACATTGATTACGCATTTTTCCGGAGAAAGATTAAGCCGCTGCATAGCGGATTGAATAATGCGAATGTTCGCTTGGTGAGGTACAAACAAATCAATATCTTCTTTACCGATACCGGCTTTCGTAAGCACTTTCTCGGTTGCCGTACCCATAACCCGGACTGCGAACTTAAATACTTCGGTGCCGTTCATGTTTATGTAGTGCTTCTTACCTTCAACAGTCTCCTGAGAAGCAGGGAGACGTGATCCACCGGCTTCTACTTTTAGGAGGTTACCGCCAGCACCTTCAGCTCCGAGATCAAAGGACTGAAATCCGCGTCCTTCCGGCACTTCACCAATGACGACAGCCCCAGCACCGTCGCCGAATAGAACACAGGTGTTGCGGTCGGTGTAGTCAGTAATACGCGACAAAGTATCCGCACCGATGATTAGCGCGTTTCTGTACATGCCGTTTTGGATAAAGCCAACTGCAGTCGCCAGACCGTATACAAAGCCCGAGCAGGCTGCGGACAAGTCAAACGCAGCAGCCCCCTTTGCTCCCAGCTTATCTTGCAGGATGCAGGCTGTAGAAGGAACCGTACTATCAGGTGTAACTGTCGCTATAATAATAAGATCCAAATCCTCAGGTTTCATACCTGCAGACTCCAACGCTTTGAGCGAAGCTTCATAACAAAGATCAGAGGTCGCTTCATGTGGAGCTGCGATATGGCGTTCCCGAATACCAGTTCGGCTTACTATCCATTCATCATTTGTATCCACCATTTTTTCTAGATCAGCATTGGTTAAAATTCGCTCAGGCACGTATTTTCCTGTACCGATGATACCAACCGGTATTAATTGTTGTTTCATATTGTCACTCACTTCCCGCTAATTTCCTTGGATATGCTTGCTACCAGGTTTGCTTGAAGCGCAATTCGCGCTTGTCTGACCGCATTTTTAACGGCATTGCCGTCTGAGGAACCGTGACCCTTCACTACTAAACCGCTAAGCCCAAGCAGTGGCGCTCCTCCATGCTCTTTGTAATCCATCTTGCCCTTTAAAGCTCTTAGTTGAGGCATAAGCATTGCTGCACCAAGCTTTGTCTTAAGCGACATACTGAATTGTTCTTTCAGCAAAGCAAACATTGCTCCGGCGGTACCTTCCAGCGTCTTAAGCAGAATGTTGCCTGCAAAGCCGTCACATACCAGTACATCACAGTTACCTGTCAGTACATCCCGGGCTTCTACATTACCGACAAAATGAATGCCCGGCAAAGCTTCCAAAAGCGGGTAGGCTTCCTTAGTCAGCTCATTGCCCTTACCAGGCTCCGTGCCGACGTTAAGCAATCCCACACGAGGTTTGGCTATGCCATGCACCTTATTACGGTAGATGCTGCCCATCAGCGCATATTGTGCCAAGTGCTGGGGCTTTGCATCCATATTAGCACCCAGATCAAGTGCCAGCACGCCTACGTCATCCAGTGTCGGAATCATCGGGGATAGAGCCGGACGTTCTATCCCCTCCATTCTGCCGACAATAAGTAATCCCGTCGTCATCAAGGCGCCCGTATTTCCGGAGGATATCATCGCATCCGCCTCACCTTCACGTACCATACGTCCGGCGACAACCATGGATGAATCCTTCTTACGGCGTACCGCCTTTACAGGTTCTTCATCTGAACTGATAACATCCCCTGCATGACGCACCGTCACATTAGACGGTTTATTCTTTAGAAGCGGCTCTAATCTTGCTTCGTCACCGACGAGCACAATATGTGTATCTTTCCATTCCGCGGCCGCGGACAACGCACCCTCTACGTTGCATTCAGGAGCGTTGTCCCCGCCCATGGCATCAATGACGATCCGCACTTCGCTCTCCCCCTTCGCTGTATTCTTCTATTGCAGACCGATAGACTATAAAATGGCCCTGAAATACCATTTCCTCACCAACATATGTAAATACGTCTACCTCCGCCTTACCTTTACGGCCCGCAAGTGTGCGAACATAGGCTTTGGAGATGCATTTCTCTCCCAGACGGACCATACGTACGAAACGAATGTCGGCAGAAGCCGTCAGAGCAATCTCAGCATCGATCACGGCTACCGCAAGCGAATTGGCTTGAGCGAACACATAGTGCCCCCGGGCAATGCCGTTTCTGGAGAATACATGCTCCTCACGCATTTCAAATATGGATATTCCGCTCTTGTCGAGCTGTAAATCTACTATATCACCAATAACTTCATCTGCTGGCAGGGAACGTACCTGATCATAGGAATGCTCCGCCATTTGTTTCATACGTTCACGCAGCTCTGGAATGCCAAGCTCCATCCGATCCAACCGAATCGTCTGAATACTGACCTTCAACTGCCGGGTCAACTCACGATCCGTAACAAAAGGATTACCCTCAATGATTAGCAGCAGATGCTGCTGACGCTCTTTTTTGGACACCCGCTCGATAGCGGTTCACCTCCTGGCCCATACTGAATTGGCCGCAGATGGCCGCTGCCGCCCAAGTTATAAGATCAGATTAATTATTTTAGAACCAGGTACTAATATGTAGTATAAAGCATGCCGTGTCAAAAATAAAGCATTGACACCACTTCGCCTAGAAAATGAATAAAGTTGACAAAAAAAATAGCACCTCACCAATGATGAAGTACTACTTTTACTAAAACTATTGTTTGATGATTTCTCTAGCTTTGTAAGTTCCGCAAACTTTGCATACGTGGTGAGCCAATTTAAGCTCTCCGCATTGTTCACATTTCACCATGCCCGGCACAACCAACTTAAAGTGGGTGCGACGTTTGTCACGGCGAGTCTTGGATGTTCTCCGTTGAGGTACTGCCATTTGTGATACACCTCCTAATTAATTTCTGTTTCAACCCGCGCAAACGGCGGGATGTCGGTCTCATTCATGCTCATTTGAAAAAGTTTTTCAACCCAGCGAGTCGAGGATCGATCACTGTGTTGTCGCAACTGCAGGTGCCTTCGTTCAAGTTCTGTCCGCATTTCTGACAAAGACCAAGACAGTCTGCCTTGCACAATACCGCATCCGGTAAGTGCAGTACGAAATTTTCTTCCACGTACGGGATAAGGTCCACACTCTCATCCTTGATGTAAATGAGTTCATCATCTCCATCTTCTGGAAGAACCGGCTGCTTAAGCCACTTGAAAGTCTCAGCGAAAGGAATGTTCAAAACACTCTTGACCTCATTGAGACAGCGTGAACATAACATGTCCACATCTCCACTCAGCTTCCCCACCACGTTCACACAATCGGTACCCGCGGGCAGCGCTTTAAGTTCCACTGAGAGCGGTGCAACAGCCAGAATATCCTTGCGCCCTTTGACAACCTTACTTACATCCACAGTCTCATGGATTTGTTGAGGCTCGTCGGCATTCGCTAATTTGCGAAAGTGAATTTCCATTACCATATCACTCCAAACAAACAAAATTTATTATACCTATCAAAGCAGAGCTTTGTCAACCATTTTCCCTTTATATTGTTTCAGATAAGGGTGCAATTTATGATATAACTAATAATAAATAATTAAAACACTCTATTATCAGCATAAAAGGAGCGAATCCACTGTGACCACTCTAGGAATTATAGCAGAATATAATCCTTTACATAACGGGCATGTCCATCATTTCATGGAATCCAAAAAACTGGCCGGCGCAGAAAGCACCATTGTGATCATGAGTGGGCCTTTCACACAGCGTGGAGAACCGGCGGCGGTGAGTAAGTATGCTCGAACTGAAATGGCGCTTCACATGGGAGCCGATGTCGTCATTGAGCTTCCCGTGGCTTACGCGGTACAACCCGCCGAATGGTTCGCATTCGGTGCAGTTTCACTGCTGGAAGCAACGGGTGTTGTGGACAGCCTTTGTTTTGGCTCCGAAGCGGGGGCCCTGGAGCAACTGCTCCCTTTAGCTGACTATCTTGCTGAAGAAAGCAGCGAGCTGCAGAGTGCCATTCGCCACAGATTGTCACTCGGCGAGAGTTTCCCCGCCGCTTTCAGCGCTGCAACCGCTTCTATGTGGAGCGAGAATCTACGTGGGCAGCAGCCCGCCCAGATGAGCAGCCCATTAGACCACTCTGAAGTCTTCAGCCCTTTAGAGTCTACTGGCTCAGATTCTATAGGAGAGTTACTTCGCCAGCCAAACAACAGCTTAGGGCTCCATTACCTCATCGCTCTGCGGCGGCTTCACAGCCAGATTAAGCCTTTGACCGTACCACGTACAGGCGCCGGATTCCATGACCCCTTACAGACAGACTCAGCTATTGCCAGTGCGACTGCAATCCGTTCACTGCTTCAAGAAGGGGGTGCTCCCAACTCCTTCATGCCGGATTACAGCTTACGCATTATGGAACGGGAAAAAGCCGCCGGCCGCGGCCCCATCACTTTAGAGAACTTCTCCATTACGCTACGCCACCTGCTCTCCACACATACCTCTGCGGAGCTGGAGACTTTTCAGGACATGAATGAGGGACTGGAGAATAGACTGCTGCGTGTTATGACGGAGCTAGATCACTTCAGTGTGTCCAGTCTGCTGGATGTTCTAAAGAGTAAACGCTACACGCGGACACGGCTTCAGCGTATGCTGGTGCATACGCTGCTGAATCATCCCAAGAATGAATTCTCTCCTTCCATTCTGGGACAAGGCCCAGGATATATCCGCGTGCTTGGTTTTAGAGAGAGCGGCAGGCCGCTTTTGAAAAAGATGAAAAAAAGCGCCACCCTCCCGATTGTTATGCGGCCCGCACTTTGCTCTCATCCCCAGTTGGTACGCGACCTGCAGGCCTCTGCCGCGTATGCAGGCGCCTTTCGCTCTCCGCTACGGAGCGATTTGTACCGCGATTATTTAGAGCCGCCGGTCAGGGTTTGACCGGAAGGCTTTTCATATAATCCAGTGCATCGCTCAATGCGGATACAGAAACCAGCTTCATTGTAGTACCAATTTTGTCCGCTTTTGCCTTTGCTTCCTTATAGTTGCCAGCAGGTACGAAGAAAATTTCCGCTTTTTCACGGTCTGCAGCCACAATTTTGTGCTTCACGCCCCCGATGGGACCCACTTTCCCCTCCGGATCAATGGTACCCGTGCCTGCTACCTTGTACCCTTTTGTCAAATCCCCGGGGGTCAGCTGGCTTAAGATTTCCATAGTAAACATTAACCCTGCTGAGGGTCCGCCTACATCCTTTACTGTGAAGCTCACCTTTTTGCCGGATTCCTTCGCTTCCACCTTCTGCACCGCTGCAATTATGACCCCAAGTCCCGGACGCCCTGCGGCATCTTTGCTGTCTTTAACTTCAATTAGCTGGACTTCCTCTGTCAGCTTTTTACCGTCCCGCAGCAAAGTAACAGTAACCTTATCGCCGATACTTTTGGCAGCCAGCAGAGAGGTCAAAGCTTCCGAATCCGGCATTCTGTTACCGGCAACACTGATAATCCTGTCTCCCGGCTGAAATTGCACACGGTTCCCTTCAGCAGGGACGGAGTAAACAAATAAATAATCCGGTTCATTCTTATAAGGAATGTCTGCAGCATGGTAGGCTGCCTGCACAGCATAGGATTGGGAACTGTCCATGTTAAAAACTTGGACCGCTGCATATTCTTCCTCACTTTTTTCTCCAAGTCTCGTCTCTTTCGGGACAACTTCCGCATTGGAATTAAACACAGAGGCAACTAACAGAGCTACATTAGCATAGCTCGCGGACACCGTAGTCATCATGAACGTTCCCTTTTCAGCAGCATCCCCGTTTTCCACCTTAATTAAAGGGGCTACTTCTGATGCGCTTCCGGGTTGATACACGATATATGGCGTTCCCATAAACACAAATACATAAGTAAGCACAATTAGCGTAAACAAGTATACTGTGGTGCGAAAACCTGTCCGCTGTCTCATCTGTTTCACCATTTGTCCCTTCTTTCCTGTGACACTCTAGCTTTGCAGACTTCTTAATGTGATTCGATGTTCACAGCTTGGCATGATGGTTGTCTCACTTGCATAAAGTGATATCATACAAACCCTGCCTTTAAGATATGAAGAGGTGAATATATAATGAACGTTAAAATACGCCGGATCGCTTCAGACACGGCCCCCTACCTCTCGGGAGCCTTCGCCATTCTGCTGGCTGTAGCCATTGTGTCCAGCCCCGAAACTTCCTTCCAGGCTTCCTTGCGGGGCTTGAAGCTATGGTGGAATTTGGTATTCCCAGCGTTGCTGCCCTTCCTGATTCTATCTGAAATGCTGACAGCATCCGGTTTCACACACGGCTTAGGTGTAATGCTCGAACCCTTAATGCGTCGTGTATTCCGTTTGCCAGGTGCCGGAGGCTGGACTTTGTGGATGGGATTAACCACAGGTTTCCCCGGAGGCGCTCAGGGGGTGCTTCAGTTGCACAAGCAGGGCAGCATTACGGACAAGGAGGCTGGAAGACTGGCAGCACTGGTACACTTCGCCAGCCCCGTTACACTCCTGATCGTAGTGGGTGTAGCGTTCCTACACAGCCCTGCAGCAGGATATGGGTTGCTTGTTATACATTGGCTCTCTGGGTTGCTCGCAGGCTTTACCGTAACCCTGTTGAGGGGATCACCGCAGATTCCAGACCAGAAAAGCCCTATTCAATCGAATTCACCTAATAAAAAACCACTGTTTACACAAGTGGTTCACGCTGCCACTGAAGCCCGCTTGCAGGACGGCCGCAGCTTCGGCAAGCTGCTCGGAGATTCTGTTGGCAGCTCTGTACAGAGCTTGATGATTGTAGGTGGATATATGATCATGTTCGCTGTAGTTATCAGCATTGTGCAAGGACTATTGCCGGAGCTGCCAGAAACACTTACTTCCGGGCTGCTGGAAATTCATCTCGGTGCCCGTACACTAAGTGAGGTTAGTATTACAGCTCCGGCTGCATCAGCAGGAATGTTCAGCGTAGCTTTACTGTCTGCCGCAATCGGATGGAGCGGACTCTGTGCCCATCTTCAGGTTATGACAGTGCTAAAACCGGCACAAATCCGTTTCCTTCCCTTTGCCGCAGTTCGTCTATTGCACGGCCTATATGCATTCATGTTGACCATGGTGCTCTGGAGACCCTTCATGTCCATCCAAGAGGCGGTGTTGCCCACCTTTGCAAGTCCTGAGACCGCTCAAGCAGGGTGGATCCGCTTTTCAACGTTATGGAGCTCTATTCCGAATCTGTTCGGTTTGCAACTCCTGCTTATGCTGTCGCTGTTGATGCTCTCGGCGATTGTAGCTGCAGTTACTTTTTTCCGGCGCCGTTTTGACTGAATTTCCGCTTCATGGCCTGTTCAACCTCTGGGGTCACGAAATCATTCACATTTCCGCCAAAGTGAGCAATTTCCTTAACTACACTGGAGCTAAGATAGGAATATCTAGGATTGGTCATCATAAATATCGTTTCTGCATCAGGGTCAAGGTTATGATTAATAGAAGCATTTTGCAATTCGTATTCAAAGTCGGTAACCGTGCGGATGCCGCGTACAATCACTTGAGCATCTTTTTGCCGAACGTAGTTGACTAACAGATCCCGAAAGCTGTCGATTTCCACATTAGGGATATTAATAGTAGCCTGACGCAGCAAATCTGTACGTTCCTCCACCGAAAACAAAGGGTTTTTGCTTAAATTATTGAGAACAGCTACGATCAGACGATCGAATTGTTTGGCTGCCCGATGAATAATATCCATATGTCCCATAGTTACCGGATCAAAGGTTCCCGGGTATATTGCGACACGCTCTTTTCTAATTTGCAGACTCATCTTGGTCCTCCTCGCCGTTCTCAGCTACATTCTCGCCCGCGGCTTCATACTGATAAATAGAAATCGTTGTCTCCCCATATGCTGCCTGCCGCAGCCTATAAAACCCCGGAATATGCTCAGGATAAGCATAGCTGGATTCATGTTCAAGAACGACCAGCGCCTCGGCCTGCAGCAAGCCTTTGGCCGCCATACTGCACATAAGCTCATCTCCATGTTTAAGACGGTAAGGCGGATCCAAAAAAACAAGATCAAAGGACCGCTCACGTTTCTCCATGGCACTTAGCGCTCTTCCGGCATCATTGCGGTACACTTCCGCCCGTGACTCCAGGCCAGTAGCCTTCAGGTTGGCACGTATCGTGTCGATACTTTTGGGTTCCATGTCTACAAACACTGCACTTTCCATGCCTCTACTAAGTGCTTCGATACCGAGGCCTCCTGTACCGGCGAATAAATCCAGTGCTGCTCCACCCTCAAAATAAGGGCCGATCATACTAAATAACGCTTCTTTGACCTTGTCGGTCGTGGGACGCGTCCCGCTCCCAGGCACACTTTTCAAGGGTCTCCCCTTGGCACTGCCCGATACAACTCTCACTGTCATCCACCCGCTCTATATCTCTGTTTTATTATGCCAAACAGGCCATAAGTCCACGCCTATCGTACCACATTCAAGCCATTAAATAAAAATGATTGTGCGTCTTAGGCGGCGCAAAGATGTAATTAATGAAAAAGGTATGTATAAGACTTCCTCTACCGGGACATCATGTAATTATCGACATCGCAAAATGTCGTAGACAACCGCGGAGCAAGCTTACGTTTCCCCATAAGCTCTTCGTCCGGTTTCTCCTCTCCCATGAAAGGGCGCTCCGAAAGGGGCGCCCGATTTTTATGTACATTTATACATATGCATTAATAATATCGCCGATGGGTATCCAATCCCAATGTTCATCAGACCAACGTAATTTTATCCTCATTAAATGCCGGTCTACGGACATTACGATTCCCCGGTACTCTTGATCCCTCTCCGGCCGGAATAAGGTTAGGGTAACCGCACTGTGATCCTCTATTGATTTTGCTAAGATCTGCTCAATGCTTCCTATCTCCTGTTCGTCTAGTTCAGGTTTCGTACGCATCTCCCGATCGCGGTTATCATACTGTATCCGCCGTTCATGCTCGGGGAGCATAAACCTGCTGCACTCCCAAATGTTATCCAGCTTTTTGCTTCTCACAAGATCCCTCCTTAATAATAGAGCCAGTAATCCGTATTCCCCGTCGTTCTCGTCTGCTGGTGGATCTGCCCCTCACCCTGTTGCTTCGCCGAAGGATCAGGTCTTTCCCAATCTTCAATGATTACAGCCTTCTCTACAGGCATCTTCCGATTCCATTCAATATAGTTTTGTTCGGCTAAGGTCTGCATGCCCTCTCTAATCTTAATGTTCGACCTTCCACTTAACCTCCCAAGCTCCGATAAGGTAGGCATTCGCTTGTAATGACTAGAGAAGTGATACAGGATACGCAGCAGCTTTCGCGGAGTATCATCCAGCACACTCACACCTCCGATAAATAGGAACGTACGTTTGTATTATATCCAGGACTGCATGTATTAAGCAATGTTAAAAAAAGGAGCTTACGGTTTCCCGTAAGACTCCTTCAAAACTACTTACCTGTATACAAAGTTTAGATTTAAACCAGAAAGGATTTAGAAATGATGACCAGCAAGATGAAGAGCACCAGAATGGCACCTGTAGATGTAAATGCTCCTCCAACTCCACCGTATCCGCCAATATTTTCACTCATGAATGATTCCTCCTTTTAGTAAAGTACAACCACAGGATATGTAGGGATCTGGCATGTCGATTGGGTTTAATTTATTTTTTTCATAAAATAGCGTAAAATAGACCCAAAAACCAGGGAGGACAACTCACAAATGTGTGGACGTTACACCATCACTGTCTCCATGGAAGAACTGATGTATAGATATTTAATAAACGACTCCACAATCATCCACTATGCACCAAAATACAATATGGCTCCTACGCAGCAGGTTCCTGCAATTATTCATGACGGTAAGAAGAACCGATTGGGCGAACTCCGCTGGGGCCTTGTCCCTTCTTGGGCTAAGGATGATAAAAGTGGCAGTAAGATGATTAATGCCCGCGCGGAAACACTACTGGAAAAAACATCCTTCAAGCGCCTCCTAAGCACCCGGCGTTGTATTATTCCATCTGACGGGTTCTACGAATGGCAGCAGCAAAACAGCAGGAAACAACCCATGAGAATTGTCTTGAGGAACGGGGGGATTTTTTCGATGGCTGGACTTTATGATATCTGGGTAAATACAGAAGGCAAGAAATTAAGCACCTGCACCATAATAACCACTTCACCGAACCAGCTTATGGCAGATATCCACAACCGTATGCCGGTTATCCTGCGAACTGAAGATGAGGAAGAATGGCTTAGACGTGATAATCAAGAGACTTCGGCTCTAAAGAAGCTATTAATTCCATATGATGCAGATCAAATGAGAGCCTATCCTGTTGCAGCTACTGTAGGAAATGTGCGAAATGATTCATGCGAGCTTATTCAGGAGATCAATATATAGCCATCAAAAAAAGGCTCAACACCAAAATCAGTGCTTGACAGGTGACGGGAAGGACAGAAAGCCGTTATATCCAAATAGAGGGATTTTCCCCCTCTATTTCTGTGCCCGGCACCCCGTTTGGATAATTAGAAGGGATTTCGCCCGCTAATTTTGAGGATTTACCTCGTTGGGGCGGCATGGCTAAGATTAGAGGGATATTTTCCCTTTCATCTCAAAATAAAGTCGTTTCGGTCGGTATTAGCGGGCATTTTCCCCTCTAATTCGCCGAAGGACTCGTCCGCAACCCCGAATCGGCTACTGTAAGGCGTAATTCCCCAAACCCGGTGAGCATCAGGCGAAGTTAGATCGAAATCGTCTCCAGTACAGTGAAGCAAACGGAAAGTCTAGCACTGATTTTGAGAAAGAGCCCAAAAAAACCCGTCAAACTTTAGTCCTGGCGGGTTTCCTTCATGAATTATTCAGTAACAAGAATACCGTCTCCTACTAATCATCCTTCTTGGTGCCATCCCTCTTGTTGAAAGCTAATTCAAACAAACCTGTAGCCGATAATCCGGCGAGCCCCCCAGACCATAGACGAAGCACAAGGTCCATCGGAGTAAATGGATAAGCAAGAACACCGACCAACAGTCCAATCACCAGCCCCACGACAGGAACAATATTACGCGGAAGATTTACTGTGTTTTTCACAAGCTGCACCAGTGCAAGTACGAACACCGCCAATACTGAAGCAAAGGCCAGAACTCCATTTAAAGCCTCATTGTTCATGGTTGTTTATCCCTCCTTATCTTTTACTAATAGACCGGCGCGATTCAGAACAGTTAGAGTTCGATAAAAGTCATAGCTGCCCCCTTCCGGTGTACCCAGAAGCCCCGCTGAAAGAGCTGCTTTTACTGCAGGCTCTGCCCAAGAAGGAATGCTCATAGCAGATCGGCTTTCCATTAAAGACATATGTTGTTCTAGCTTAATCAATGCCTGTCTCATTTCCTGTAACTCTGCTTTTAAATCCGCAAGCTCTTTCTTGTCTTCAGCTGACATTTCATCCTCCCCCTCTAGTTGATTGTCATATTGATAAAGATTGTACATGTCCATGATGTCGATCAGCTTCGCTGCATAGTTAGGGTCTGTAGCATATCCGGCTGCTGCAACCTCTCTGGCCGCTATTTTACCTGTTGCCCCAATTACCTTGCTGTACAAATTACGATTCCAGGAAACTCCTTTTACAAGAATCTCAGAATGGTCCGAAATAGATTCACCCCAATGGTTATAAGCACGAAAAGCGGCATTCACTTTAACTGCCTTCCCTTTCACATATTCGGTAGTCTGAGCTGTTACACTACCAGCTGAGCCGCTACCTTTGATTCCAAATAAATTGTTAGCTTTAACCGTTAAACCGCTGTTCCCCCAAGCCGATTCCAGAGCACCTTGGGCTATGATCAGCGATGCAGGAACTTTACTCCGCTGCATACTTTGTATAGCTAACGGAGTGATAGTCGCTATAAACTCCGCCTTGGTCATATCATCACATCCTCTCTCTATATTAAATGCTCTCTCTTTTCTGAATGCTTGTGCTGCTTATAGGAATAGACAACAAAAAGCACCCTTGATTGTATCCAGATAGATACAGCCAAATGGTGCTTTATTGCAGTGATAGATTATCCAATTTGAGATCTTGCCTCAACTTCTATTTTCAACAGCTGTTCTCTCACCTTTACCACTTCACCAATTATAATAAGCGCAGGATTGCCTATTTTAGTAGCAGAAAGCAGCTTTTCAATATTGTTAAGTGTTCCGGTAAGCGTGCGTTGACGAGTGGTTGTGCCGTTCTCAATTACAGCTACAGGAGTGAGCCCACTCTTTCCATGCAGAAGTAGCTGCTCCCGAATTTCACTAAACTGACTGATACCCATATAGACGACGATTGTATCGGAACTCCGTACAAGTTGGTCCCATTGTACAGGAGACTCATGGTCGCTGCAGCGGCTGCCAGTCACGATCGTGAAGGAAGCCGCCAGGCCACGGTGAGTCAAGGGAATACCTGCGGAGGCTGCTGCGCCAATTGCAGAGGTTATCCCAGGCACAACCTCATAAGCAATACCGGCTTCAGCCATAGCCAACGCCTCCTCGCCTCCTCTCCCAAATACGAAAGGATCGCCTCCCTTAAGTCTCACAACCTTCTTCCCCTCACGGGCGTATCGAACCATATATTGCTCTATTTTCCGCTGGGGCATCGAATGATTTCCCGGCGATTTGCCACAGTAGATGAGTACAGCATCCGGCTTAGCATAGTTGAGCAATTCTTCATTAACTAACCGATCATAAAGGATGACTTCTGCCTCTTGAATACGATACACGGCTTTAAGGGTAATGAGCTCGGGATCTCCAGGGCCGGCACCTACAATTGCCACACTCCCCGGCTTCATAATCTTTTATCCAGAGCAGCATTTTTGAAAACGACCGTCTCTTTGCGTCCTTCAGCAGTGTTATCACTTGGTTTCACATAGTCCATAAGCGCTCCCCCTAATTATCCCGATTTTTCACACCGTTAAATACACAGAACCGCTGTTCGGATCCACTTCTACATCGAAGGTTATAACGCAACCAGTGTCCGGTTCCTGTACAACTCCGCTGTGAAGGTCAATTTTCCAGTCATGCAATGGACAATGAACCTTTGTTCCGCATACCATCCCTTCGGACAACGCTCCTCCTTTATGAGGGCATTTATTTTCTACGGCTAACACCTGACCATCAGATAGACGGAACAAAGCAATTTCAATGTCGTTGTATTTGAAGGTACGTGATCCCTTGCGGTCAATATCCGTTACGTTTCCTACCAGCATCTTGGTCATAGTCATGGCTCGCTTCCCCCTATTTATATATTTCTATTGGTGCAATGGGCTCGAAATTTTTGCGCAGCTCCGGTTCATTAACGATTTCCTTCCAAGGATCCGTAGTCAGGTTGAGTGTAGTCTGAATTCTTTCCTGCAGCGCAAGGCGTTCCTCACGGTTCTCAAGCGCCTTCTTCACGCTCTCAACCCCAACACGTTCTACCCAGATCGATGTACGCTCATTCCAACCGGCATTCTCACGATAATATTGAAGGAAGGCGCTAGCCCATTCTACTACTTCATCCTCAGTCTTCACTACGCAGAGCAGGTCAGTGGCACGTACATGTACACCGCCATTACCTCCAATATGAAGCTCCCAGCCTCCATCAATGGCTACGACACCAAAGTCCTTAATTGTTGCTTCCGCACAGTTCCGCGGGCAGCCCGATACGGCAAGCTTCACCTTCGCCGGAGCCGTCAGACGTTCAAATTCTTTCTCCAGACGTATTCCCATCGCTATGGCATCCTGAGTCCCGAAGCGGCAGAAGGTCGATCCTACACAGGTTTTTACAGTCCGCAATGTTTTGCCGTAAGCATGACCGGAAGGCATATCAAGTTCCTCCCACATCTTAGGCAGATCTTCTTTCTTCACACCAAGCAGATCCAATCGTTGTCCACCTGTGAATTTCACCAGCGGCACATCGAATTTTTCAGCGATTTCAGCGATCTTTTTCAGCTCGGTTGGAGAAGTAACTCCTCCATAAATGCGGGGAACTACAGAGTACGTTCCATCCTTCTGAATATTAGCGTGGTAGCGTTCGTTCGTGAACCGCGATTCCTTCTCATCCACGTACTCTTCAGGCCACAGCATCCCAAGGTAATAATTGAGGGACGGACGGCACTTCGCACAGCCTTCATCATTCGTCCATTCCAGCACATTCATTACTTCTTTAACGGTCTTAAGCTCCATCCTTTTAATCTCAGAGACAATCTCATCACGGTTCAATGTTGTACAGCCGCAAATTCCTTCTTTGACTGATACAGCCGCATCTCCCGCATATAATTGAAGCAGTCCCTCGACTAACGGTTTGCAACCGCCGCAGGATGCAGAGGCTTTGGTACAGGCTTTGATCTCCCCAACACTGGTGCAGCCCCCGGATTGAATGGCTTCAGCAATCGCACCCTTGGATACACCGTTACATCCACAGATGATCTCATCATCGGCCATTCCTTCCAGACGATTATTCGGTGAAGAGGACAGAGCATCGGCAGATATTCCAAGCAACAGTTCCTTTTCTCTGCCTTTAATATCTTCTCCCTTCTTAATCATTGAGAAGAACTGAGCACCGTCACTGGTATCTCCGAATAATACGGCACCGATCAGCTTATCGTCTTGAATTACGAGCTTTTTATATACACCGTCGATTTCATCCTGATAACGGAGTGCCCGCGAACCCTCAGGTTCAATAAATTGTCCTGCTGAAAATACATTAACTCCGGATACTTTAAGCTTGGTAGAAGTAACAGATCCTGCATAGCCCTCTGTAGGTGCACCCGCTAATCTTTTGGCAAGCACAGCGCCTTGCTCATATAGAGGAGCAACAAGTCCATAAGCGATCCCCCGATGCTCTGCGCATTCTCCGAGAGCGTAGACGCCGGGAATATTTGTTTCCAGATAATCGTTCACCACAATACCGCGATTGATCTCAATCCCTGACTTTTGCGCCAATCCAACGTTCGGTTTAATCCCTACCGCCATAACAAGCAGATCTGCTTCAACCATACTTCCATCCGCGAAAAGCAAACTCTTCACACGCTTCTTACCTAAGATAGCTTCTGATTGTTTGGCTAGCAGGAACTTCATCCCTTGATGCTCCAGTTCCTTCCTAAGCATGGTAGATGCGGCCTCGTCCAACTGACGTTCCATAATATATTCGTTGATGTGAACAACGGAAACTTCCATCCCCAGATGCAGCAAACCTCTTGCTGCTTCCAATCCCAGCAGTCCTCCACCGATAACCACAGCTTTTTTATA
The DNA here is from genome assembly GCF_030812855.1 of Paenibacillus wynnii. GTDB lineage: Bacteria > Bacillota > Bacilli > Paenibacillales > Paenibacillaceae > Paenibacillus_AQ > Paenibacillus_AQ wynnii_A. The sequence goes on along the minus strand of NZ_JAUSTK010000017.1, from coordinate 5,483 downwards.
AGATTTAGCTGTCTCTTGCATAATCCGGCAGTCGTTAATATCGCGAAAAGCAATAACGCCTTCTTTATCAGCCCCCGGAAGCGGCAGCATAAATGGATTAGAGCCTGTTGCCAATATCAGCTCGTCATAGCCGGCTTCTATTCCTCCATCTGAATAGACTTTACGAGCCTTCGTATCTATTCGGGTCACCGTATGTCCGATATGAAGATTAATATTATGACTCCGGTACCACTCCAGATCATTTATAATGATTTCATCCATATCCGCTCCGCCGGCAAGTACCGAGGACAGCATGATACGGTTGTAGTTAGGATGTGGTTCTGCACCAAAAATTGTAATCTCGTAAGCATCAGGGGCTAATTTCAATAAATGCTCAATGGCCCATACCCCCGCCATTCCGTTACCAACCATCACCAATTTTTTACGGTTCGTTACCATATCTATATCTCTCCTCTCCTTGTTTAAAACAGAAAAGCCCGCTTCACTCCGCACGGAAACATAAGTTTCCCAATTGCGATCAGTGTAAGCAGGCGCCATTGCCGCTTCATCCGAATACATCGTTGTATCCGTGATTGATTAATTTGTTAAAACGACTATACAACATGTTTTTATGATACGTCAACAATTATGACATTAAAAATTTAATATTCTTAATTTTGTCGACAAACAAGCCTTTTTTGTGTTATATAATATAACATCATAAACACCTTTCCTTATCCATATGCTTATTTCAGAATAAAGGGGCGTCAAACTATGCATTCCCTGTTGGTCATTTATAACAGCAAGACTAAAAGAGAAACCATAGAAGACTCCTCCCAGTGCATTTTACCTGAGTTTATTCTCCGATCCAGCGGTTATTTAGTAGAAGTGGCTTACTCTGAAAAGGAAGCCCTGACGGGGATTAAAGAGGCGGATGCTTCCATCCTTCATGTACCCATCTCAGCGATTAGTGAGTGGGGAACCCTACTAATGAAGCAAAAGACCGCTCCGGTGATTTGGTGGTGTACCGATGAAACTGCCAACTTGTCCTTAGCCGCTTGCGAAGATCACATTATAGTAGATGGAATATTGGGACCTTCAATGCAGCCGCAGGAGATTCATTGGAGTCTTCATTTCAGTGCCAAGCAATGCTTCGAAAGGCAGCAATGGCTTAAGGAACGTGAGCAGCTTCTATCTAAGATCGAGGAGCGTAAATGGATAGATATGGCGAAGGGGATCCTGTCCAAGGTGAAGAATATTTCTGAATCAGAGGCCTATGACCTACTCCGCAAGCAAGCAATGAACGAGCGTAAGAGAATTGTGGATGTCGCTACATCTATTGTTAAGGTGTATCAACTGCTGCAGGATCAAACACAAGGGGGATCCAAGACATGATTAACCTATTAAAAGAAGTTGCCCGAGGGAAAAGGGGCGCCCGCGATTTAACCTATGAGGAATCTACTCTGGCTGCCGAATCCATTCTGGGACTAAAAGCCACTCCCGCCCAGATCGGAGCCTTTCTGATTGCGGAACGTATCAAGCTGGAAAGTGTCGAGGAGCTTGAAGCCTTCGTCACAGCCTGTCGTAAATATGCACACCGAGAGCCCATTCTTGAAGGTCTGGATTGTGCAGGTCCTTACGATGGAAGAACATCCTCCTTCATCGCCACGTTTCCCGTTTCCTTTCTGTTAGCAGCAGCAGGCTTACCGGTAACCTTACATGGAACATCATCATTGCCACCCAAGTGGGGAGTTACTCTACTAGATATTATATCTGCGGCAGGAGTAGATATCCGAAACCTGTCACGGGCGGATGCTATTATTGCCGCTAAACGAAGCGGAGTGCTGTTCGCAGACGCAGAACAATGGTGTCCTCCGCTTGGAGATATTCGCAGCATCCGCGAAGAAATCGGCATGCGTTCTATTTTTAATACAGCGGAAAAACTGATTGATTATAGTTATTCCCCCTTTATCGTATTCGGTATTTATCACAACACCGTCTTTGATCGGTTATCACGGTTAATCATCAAACTTGGATACAAAAGAGCCCTTGTGGTTCAGGGGGCAGAAGGCTCAGAGGATCTTTTTATTGATCGTCCTACCCGTGTCTATTCTGTTCAGAACGGTATTTCTGAATTGGGCATCATCGATCCTGAATCCATGGGACTGGATACACCTGTCCCTGAAATGCAATGGACATCCCGCCAGCAGCTTATTACAGCCGAGGCTGTTATGCAGGGTGGGGGACATATGGCATTTTATAATCAGACGCTGCTAAACGGAGCTGTTAGGCTTCACCTTGCAGGAAAGGTGAACTCGGTTGAAGAAGGGCTGTACGTCTGCAAAGACCTGCTGGATAATGGCGAGGCTTGGAATGTATATCATAATTGGAAAAACGCACTTCTGCACAGCGGGGAAACCGTCAATAATCCTGCTTAATCTCAGAAAAAACCTTATGAGTTTAAGGGGGCTGACCCAAAAGCCATGCAAATGGCTTTTGGGTCAGCCCTTTCTTATGAGTAAGACTAAGTTGTTGTCAGCGACGCTCCGCAAACGGACCGTTGCGTAAGTAGTCTCCGATATTATCGTGTCCGTTAATCTACAATATCCGAGACCCAACAGTTTTCAAAATATGACTTAATTCTTCCCAATCCCAAACCTGAAAAACAATACGCTTACCCTTACCAAAAATGCGTGGTTCTGTAACTCTCGGCTCTTCTTTTACCAGCTCATCGTAATCCCTCATTCTAATGAGAATAACACCGTCATTGGAACATCTATTTCTAACAAGCGAAAATCAGCTACCCCAAAATTTATTTCAACCCCGAAAGTTGCTGCTTCTTTTGTTGCTCTTTCTATTGATACTGGACTCAAATCAGTTCCAATTACTCACCTCCTATTTTTAATCTTTAACTGGACCATGAATCTTCGTTGTCCGGCTAGCTTTAACATGTTTAAGCTGGGCAACAATAATGACGCTAATGATTACCAGAAGGAACCACGAACTGATCTTACTGAAACTAACCAGTTGCCAGGCTTGGTACTGGTCAGGATATTTCCAAGCACTAAAAAATGTAGCTATATTTTCGGCTAACCAGATGAAAAAACCTACTATGAAAAAAGCCAGTGTCAAGGGCATTCGATAAGTAATGGTCCGTACCCGATATATGATCCATGTTCTCCAAAAAACAATGAGCACGAGTGCCGTCAGCCACCAACGAAAGTCAGGAATAAAATGATGTGTGAAAAAGTTCAGATAGATGGCTCCTCCTAGTAATCCCGCAGAAGTTAGCCCCGGCCAGCCGGTCATGTCCATCTTCAGTCTACGCCATACCTGACACATAAAGCTTGCAACACTTGCATACATGAATCCGCTATAGAGCGGTACACCGAGTAACTTCGTAAGCCCGGGCTCAGGGTATGCCCACGATCCCATCCTTACCTTATATATTTCCAGCAACAAACCAATACAGTGAAATATACAAATAACTTTAATTTCATCGCGTGTCTCTAATCCACTGCGGTACATGAGGTACTGCACTGTAATCAGTATAAAAAGAATGGCATCATAACGGTAAACGAAAGGCACCTCTATTACGCTAGAAAGAGCTAAAGTCCCAAAGATCGCAATAGGAAATATGCAACACATCGCCTGATGATAGCCAAAATGCAGTAGTTGGATTATTGATTTCAATGATGTTATCTCCTCGCCAGGTAGCTTTAGCTTTTTCATTCTTCAGAGTCGATAAGATTAATCTTACTTAACGACACGTATCGAGGGAAATCCTTCTCCCAATCCTTCCTATAAATGATGTCTTCCCAGTTCGTATACGTTTATTGCACAGCTAAGTTACGTAAAACTGCCCGTTCGCTCAAAAATTAATTGTATAACTCCATATCATTAACGATTCGCTGGTAACTGAGTCGAAAGTACGAATTTGAGCTAAAATGTATTCTGCACCTCTAGGAAAGGGTAAAAGATTCTATTCACTCTGGAAATGAGGTTCAGCTATGAAAAAAATCATCGGCGTAGCAGCATGCATTGCGTACATATTCGTTATTTTTGAACTACGACCGGCTACAGTAAATGCGAAAGCGGCCTATAGAGCCAAAATATATGCGACCTTCTTGAACGTACGCAGCGAGCCCGCCACAAATGCTGCCGTAACAGGCTCTTTAAAAAAGGGCGCAATGGTTACCGTTACCGATGAAAAGTATGGTTGGATGAAGGTGCAGGCTGGTAGGAGCTCCGGCTGGGTTGCGGGATATTACCTAAAAAAAGTCAGCAGCTTTACAGGCAGTGCCGGATCAACCTCCACTGGTTCAATCGTAGAGATTAATTATATTGCCGATGGTAACAGAACTGCGGCAGCCACTGTAATAGCGGATTCACTGCGAATCAGGAGCGGTCCTGGTACTACCTATAGTATAGAGGGGTCATTAAAGGCTGGTGATTCCGTAACACCCCTTCTTCGTCAGAACGAATGGATGAAGATTCATACAAATAATGGTGAAATGGGTTGGGTGGCAGCACAATATGTCCGCAGCGGAATCTCACAGGGCAGCGCAATACAATCTGTAAAGTCCTCGGGTAGTGTACGAGGAAAACTGATTGTCATTGATCCCGGGCATGGCGGTAGCGATCCAGGAATGCTAGGCACTACCTATAACACAATGGAAAAAGACTTGAATCTGGAAACAGCCCTTTACGTCCGGGACTATTTAAAGGCTGAGGGCGCACGTGTAGAAATGACCCGAACTGCTGACCGGAAGGTCGCCTTATCCCGGCGTGTAGGGGTTAGCGAATCACTGAACGCCGATGCTTTCGTGAGTATTCATTACAACTCATCACCTAAAAAGGTATCGGGTACGTTAACATTCTATTATTCAGAGTCAGAAGATCTGTTGTTGGCCCGCGCTATTGAAACCCGCCTTGGACAAGGCATAGGCCTGAAGAGCAACGGATTGTCCTTTGGAGACTACCACATCCTGAGAGAGAACAGCACGCCATCAGCTCTAATAGAGCTTGGGTTTCTATCAAATCCAAATGACGAAGGCATCGTCCGAAATTCCTCCTATCAGAGAAAAGCAGCCAAGGCTATCGCAGTTGGACTGGCCGATTATTTCAAACGTTAGTTCAGCTATAATATGGCCGTGAAGATATGCAGCCATACTTAGCGCCTTCCATTTCTTGAGCATTTCCGATTCCGATTTGTGCGTCCACGATAAGCACTTCGCTCTCATTAACTAATACTATTTCCCTTGGTCCTTATGCAATGCAAATACCGCTGGAATGAAACCCTCCGGCGGTATTTGCAGCTTATATGGTGTAGAATAGTTGTTCCTAAAATATACGTAAAATAATAACTATATAAATTGTACTAAAGATTTACTCCTTGGGAATTGGGAGTGTAGTAGTAACTATGGAGTATGTTAGGCTTTGAGTTTCCAACCGTGAGAGGCCTTACGAAGATGTTTAGGAGTTCATATAGGACCAAGCGGTGA
>NZ_JAUSTK010000016.1 GCF_030812855.1 Paenibacillus wynnii | reverse complement strand
GATTGAGTAGTGAAAACAAATCATAATTATACATTTTTAGTAATTTATTTAAACTATATTTTTCATGTCAGCATTTGTGCATGTCTAGTGCACTTCTTGCAATTAAAAAATAAAACCACTGGTACGATGTCTGTTCTCACACGATTGTTTGTCCATCACGAGAGGAGAGAGGGAAAATGCTGCTGAATAAGGAATCCAGCGGAATCCGCTGGCGTACACGGCCCGACGGACAGGGTAAGGTATCCGGCAAGCTGCAGTATTTGACCGACATGAGCGCAGAAGGGATGTTAGTCGGACGTGTGCTTCGCAGTCATCAGGCGCATGCCCGTATTCTTTCTATTCATACCGAGAAGGCTCTGAACATTCCGGGTGTGCATGCTGTTATCACACATGAGGATGTGCCTGGACATAACGGTTTTGGTATTGCGCTACCCCACCAACCAGTGTTTTGCAGTGAGCGAGTGCGATATACAGGGGATGCTATTGCGGCTGTAGCGGCAGACACGGATGAAATTGCGGAGTATGCTCTGTCTTTAATTGATGTGGTCTATGAACCCCTCCAACTGCTCGATGACCCTGAAGAGGCCATGAAGAAAGATGCGATCCTGCTTCATGCGGAGGGTAATGTGCTGCATCACACCGAATATCGAAAGGGGCAACCGCAGATTGCCTTCGAGGAGTGCACTCATGTCGTGGAGGAAACCTATTGGACCCCACGACAAATGCATACCTATATGGAGACGGAAGGCGGATTATTTATCCCTGAAAGTAACGGGAGGCTAACAGTCTATTCAGCTACCCAGCACGGATTGATGGACCGCAAGCAGCTATCCCGAATTCTGGCTATCCCGGAGGAAGAAATACGTGTGATTTCAAGTCCGATCGGCGGTTCTTTCGGGGGGAAAGACGAGCTTAATGTACAGCCGTATGGAGCTTTGCTCGCGCTTAGGACACGGCGTCCGGTCCATCTTCATAACTCCCGTGCGGAATCTATACGTGCCGGACTTAAGCGCCATCCCATGAAAATTACGATGAAAACGGGCTGCGATCAAGCAGGCAAAATCATTGCCCATCAGGTAAGAATTATTTCAGATACAGGGGCCTATGCCACGCTTGGTGCGGAAGTCCTTAACTTTGCCACTGAGCATGTAATGGGCCCTTATCTAATCGAACATGTGGATGTCGAAGGCTTTGCCGTATACACCAATAACGGTGTGTCCGGTGAGTTTCGCGGCTTTGGCGGGAATCAGGCCATCTTTGCGCTGGAGGGGCAGATCGACCGGCTGGCGGAGTTGTTGACGATAGAACCCTGGGAGATGCGCCGCAGGAATTTGCGGCAATACGGGGATCTTGGACCGCTGGGACAGGAAATTGCCCAGACAGACGGGGCCATGCAGGTCTGGGAAGCCTTGGCTGCTTCCCCGCTTATGGCAGGAGTTGCTCCCCAAGAAGGGGGGAGCGATGTTAATATAACGACTGCCGAACCGTGGATTGTAACCGGAACAGGAGCCGCCATCGCTATGCATGGCGCGGGTCTGGGTTACGGTATTCCCGACCCTGCGGGCGGGCGACTCTTACTGGCCCTTGACGGCAAAATCGAAGCGGTATTCGGCTACGAGGAATTTGGTCAAGGGCTAATCGCGACGATGGAGCAGATGCTGATCGAGCAATATGGTTTCGCCGCTGAGGATTTAAGAATCGTAATCGGGGATACCGATGTGGTTCCGGACAGCGGCTCAAGCACGGCTTCCCGGGCAACAAGCATGATGTGGATGGCACTGAGACGGCTGCATCCGGACTTTACAACCCGACTGCTTGAAGCAGCGGCCGCTGCTTTGACCGATTCTGTGATGGACGATCTAAGGATCGGCCCCGGCGGCATTTGGAAGAAGGACGGAGGGCTGCTGCTGTCTTACACGGAGTTGGCACGCAGTATTTCGGCTCCTATTGTCAGTGAAACAAAGTTTAACTATCCCACGACAACCTATGAAAGAGTAGGCGCCCATTTTTTGTATACCTACTCAGCCATTGCTGTGAAAGTGGCGGTCAATTTGTTGACAGGACGTGTTCGGGTAACCGATCAGTATCACGCAGTGGCTGCAGGCCCTGTTGCAAACCCGCAAGGCTATCTTGGACAAATCGAAGGTGGCAGCAGCATGGCTATTGGCTTCACTTTATCGGAGGACGCTATCATGTCGGGCGGCAGCTATGTAACCAAAAACCTCGATACTTATCTAGTCCCTACCATTGCAGATATGAACGGCAGCATTCAGGTCCAGCCGATTGAGGATTTGCCTGAGCATGATACTTACGGCCCCCGAGGTATCGGTGAGGTCGGTTCAGTTAATTTGGCACCTGCTGTTGCCTCGGCAGTATTTCAGGCGGTACGCAAACGGGTAAATCGACTGCCGATCGATCCCGAATGGCTGCAGGCTACGCCGTTTATTCCGCAAAAGGCGGTGAACTCACATGCCCAATAATTACAAAATGGACAGCAATGAAGAGAAAAATATAGAGACAGCCGAAACGGCTTTCACACTTGAATGCAGTGTTAACGGACACTCGATCTCTACAGAAGTACCCCCTACACGCAGGCTTCTTAATGTTCTGCGCGAAGATTTAGAGCTGACGGGCACGAAGCGTGCTTGTGAACTGGGACGCTGCGGCGCCTGTATGGTACTGATTGATGGTCAACCGGTCAATGCCTGTCTCACGATGGCTTACCAATGCAGCGGAGCAGAGATTACTACGATTGAAGGATTGAGTGAAGCGGGTTTGCATCCGGTTCAGCAAGCATTTTTGGAGGAAGGTGGCTTCCAGTGTGGATATTGCACACCGGGTATGGTGATCTCGGTTGTTGCACTTCTAGCTGAGAACCCGAAGCCTACACAGGAAGATGTAGAAGAAGCTTTATCAGGTAATTTATGCCGCTGTACCGGGTACGGAGGCATAATGCGTGCAGTGAACAAAGCTATTGAAAGAGGGGTGAGCTGAAGATGGATAGTTCTGACTCTCTCTTAACACTGGAAGAGATTAACGGTATGAGTAAAGCAGAGTTTGTAGAAAGTTTGGGCGGGATTTTTGAACATTCACCATGGGTGGCAGAAGGGACTTATCTTCAGGCCCCATTCGAATCAGTAAACCACCTTCACAGCAGCATGCTGGAAACGGCGCGGCAGGCAGACCGTCAGCAAATTGAACATCTGCTGAGAGCCCACCCGGATTTGGCGACGAAATTACAGGTTAGTCCGTTGTCCGCAGCGGAGCAGCAGGGAGCAGGGCTGGATAAGTTGGCACCTGAAGAGTTTCTTTTACTAAAAGAACTGAACCAAACGTACACGGCTAAATTTCAATTCCCTTTTATTCTCGCCGTACGCGGCAAAACCAAAGATGACATTGTCAGTTCCATAAGCGAACGTGTAAATAGAACACTGCAGGAAGAATGGGATCAGGCATTGTCTGAAATCGGAAGAATCACCCGGTTCCGCTTGAATGATTTGATCAAAGAAGATACCAAAGAACCCTACGGACGACTTACAACGCATGTGCTTGATCTTGCCCGTGGTATTCCCGCCGCAGAACTGTTGCTTCAGCTCAGAAGGTTAACGAATGGAACGAGTGAGCTTTTGCTAGAAGCTGTTACGAACAGGGATGGTAGATTGGATGCTCCACTGCTGGAAGGTTCACGGATGGAGTCCGGCTGTTATGAACTACTGTTTATGGTAGGCGATTATTTTCGGAAAACAGCATTAGTGGGAGAGATTGACACTGTTGATACTACCCCCTTTTTTCTTGAACAGATCCCGATTCGCTTTAATATAAAAAAAACCTCGGATCACTACCATGTCCCGCTGCTCGTGGCTCCAGGTGGATACAGTACGTATCGAGGTAGTTAAGGAAACTGATGACCGGGGGTGATCGTAACGTGAAGAATTCTTATGATCTTGTAGTCAAGAATGGGAATGTAGTGCTTTCCGGTGAAGTGATGAGGTTGGATATCGGTGTTCTTGAGGGGAAAATTGCTGCGATTGGCGAGAATCTAACGATTACTTCGGATTCTAACGTTATTGATGCGGAAGGACAATATGTGCTGCCGGGAATGATTGATATGCATGTGCACTTTAATGAGCCGACGATGGGCCATTGGGAAGGCTTTCGGAGCGGGTCTGCCGCTCTCGCTGCGGGCGGATGTACGACCTACGCGGATATGCCGCTTAACGGCAATCCGCCTACTGTTAATGAGGCTGCCCTCAAGCTAAAGGCAGAAGCTGCTTGTGGAAACTCCGCCATAGACTATGTGCTTTGGGGAGGCTTGGTTCCCGGCAACCTGGATGATTTAGAGACGTTGGCAGCGGCTGGCGTTACCGGTTTTAAGGCTTTTCTATCCAATCCGGGAGGCGAGGGCGAAGGCCGATTCCGTGAGGTGGATAACAATACACTCTATCAAGGTATGAAGACAATCGCTTCACTTGGCGGCATTCTCGCACTGCATGCAGAAAGCGAGGATATCACAGCCGCGCTTTCTGCGGATGCCGAGCGGGACGGGCGGAATACAGCGGGCGATTTCGCCGCATGCCGGCCACCCGAGGCCGAACTGGAAGCTGTTGCGCGAGCACTGCTGTATAGTGAACGGACGGGATGCCGGTTGCATTTTGTTCATATTAGTACTGCAGCTGCTATAGAAATGATTCATTCTGCCAAGCTTCGGGGACTGGATGTTTCCGCGGAAACTTGTCCCCATTATCTCATTTTAAATGAGACCCACATGGAAAATCTCGGACCAGTGGCCAAATGCGCCCCGCCTTTACGAAGTGAAGAGGAACGGGAGAAGTTGTGGAAGGTGCTTTCAGAAGGCAAAATCGACCTTGTTGCATCAGATCATTCTCCTTGCCCGACGGAGCTGAAATTGAAAGAGGATTTGTCCTTTTTTGAAGCCTGGGGAGGCATTTCCGGTGCCCAAAGTAGTCTGGAGCTAATGTTCCATGAAGGGGTAGCCGTTAGGGGCTTACCGGTAACTTTGATTTCGAAGCTGTTGGCTGAGCTTCCGGCAAAACGTTTCGGTATGCAGGATCGCAAAGGCTCCATAGCGGTGGGGCTCGATGCTGACCTGGTACTGCTCGATCCGAACCGTTCTTATAAACTTGATGCAGAGGACCTCTTGTATCGTCACAAACACAGTCCCTATATAGGGTTAACCTTATCCTGCAAGGTAACTGCAACCATATGCCGTGGAAATATTGTCTACACCGCGGAAGACGGAGTGATTATAGGGGATGGCGGACAATGGCTACGTATCAATGAAGGGCAGTTAATCCGATGAGTACGCCGATGACACAAACACCAGCCTCCGAAATGATGAAGCTGCTGGATGATCTGTCTATATTCAGCGCTCCGGGATCGGGTGTAACTAGGCTGCTTTATACATCGGAGTGGAGCCAAGCACAGCTTTTTTTGCAGGAAAGAATGGCTGGGTTTGGTCTAAAGGTAGAAACGGATAAGGTCGGCAATGTTTATGGACGTCTGGTCGGACGAAACCCGGATGATAAAGTGATTCTAACAGGCTCGCATGTGGATACCGTTGTTAACGGCGGGAAATATGACGGAGCTTATGGAATAGCCGCTGCGATTACTGCAATTCATTATCTCCATGAGACTTTTGGACAGCCGCTGCGGTCTTTAGAGGTTGTATCATTTTGTGAAGAGGAAGGAAGCAGGTTTCCATTAACCTTTTGGGGCTCCGGCCATGTTACAGGGATGTACGATGGAAGTGAAGCGGATACCTGCGCCGATTCTGAGGGTATCACCTTAAGGACCGCAATGGCAGAGTGTGGATATGGTAGCAGCGATGACACAATGAACCAAAGTATAGATTTAATAAAAAGAGATGATATTAAAGCTTTTGTGGAGCTGCATATTGAGCAGGGTATACTTCTGGAAAAGACTTCTAAGCAGATCGGTATAGTGCAGGCTATCGCCGGACAGAGACGTTTTACGGTCAGGGTCTCAGGAACAGCGAATCACGCAGGAACAACACCGATGAACATGCGGGCGGATGCACTGACGGGCACTGCTGAAATGCTGCTTCTACTTGAACGTTTAGCCGGTGAGGCCGGTGAACCACTAGTGGCAACATCAGGTCGGTTGGAGATAATCCCTAATACCCCGAATGTGATTCCTGGTGAGGTGCAATTTACGCTGGATATTCGGCATAGTGAGGCTGAGAAGCTGGAACGCTTCTGTACTGATATCCTTTCGGCTTTTAATGAAATCGCAGCAAAACGCGGTCTAACCATGGAGCTCACCCCCAGACTCAGCGCTCCTCCTGCACCTATGAATAGCGAGTTGTGTCACGATCTGGAACGCATATGCCAAAAGCAAGGCAGGAGTTACCGCAACATGGTGAGCGGTGCCGGACACGATGCCCAACTCTTTGCGCCGCGGTGTCCAACCGCGATGATATTTGTTCCCAGCCGGGACGGCATCAGCCATTCTCCTGCAGAGTATTCTTCAACGGAGGAACTGGGAGCCGGGTTGGAAGTTTTGACCGAATTACTATATGAGCTAGCCTATAAGGAAATTTGATTATAAAGGATACCGCAACTTTACGTACGAGCGAACTATAGAGGAGAGATTGTCATGAAGCGGTACGAAGATTTGTCGCCTTCACTTCGGTGCATAATGACCCCGGGGCCGGTGGAGGTTGACCCGCGTGTACTGCGGGCGATGTCTTTCCCGGTATTGGGACAATTTGATCCGGAATTTACAGATATTATGAATGAGACTATGGGAATGTTGAGAGAATTATTCGTAACAGGCAACCAATGGGCCTATCCTGTTGACGGGACTTCTCGATCTGGCATCGAAGCGGTGATGGTGAGTCTCATTGCACCGGGAGATCGCGTATTGATTCCGATCTTTGGGCGTTTCGGGCATCTCCTGCATGAAATTGCTGAACGCTGCGGTGCGGAAGTAAGGGTTCTGGAGAAAACCTGGGGAAGTGTGTTTGAGCCTAGTGAGGTTATAGCTGCGATGGAAAACTTCAGGCCGCAGGTGGTTGCAATGGTCCATGGAGAGACCTCCACCGGCCGTGTTCAACCGCTCGCGGAGATTGGGCGGGCCTGCCGGGAGCAGGATTGCCTGTTCATTGTCGATGCGGTGGCAACCATTGGGGGGGTGCCTGTAGAGACGGATGCCTGGATGCTGGATGCTGTAATAGGGGGGACTCAGAAATGTCTATCGGTTCCTTCGGGCATGGCCCCCATTACTTATAATGAACGCGCTGAGGCCAAGCTTTTGACCCGCAAACGGGTAGAACGCGGGTTAAGAACCGGGGATGTACAACCCGGGGAACTGTCTTTTGTTCGAAGTAATTATTTCGATCTTGGCATGCTCCAGGATTACTGGAGTCCTAAGAGACTTAATCATCACACCGAAATGACCTCCATGCTATATGCGCTCCGGGAAGGCTTGCGTTTGACGCTTGAAGAGGGGCTTGCGGCACGATTTGCTAGACATGTCCTGCACGAAAAAGCTCTTGTAGAAGGATTAACAGCAATGGGGCTCCATTTGTATGGAGATCCCGAAAGTAAGCTTACAGTAGTTACATGTGTTCTGATTCCAGAGGGAGTGGATGGGGAATCCGTCCGTTCGATGCTGCTTGACCGGTTTGGGATTGAGATTGCCAGTTCCTTCGGACCCTTAAAAGGTTTGATCTGGCGTATTGGTACCATGGGGTTTAGCTGCCGCGAGAATAACATCCTGCGTTTGCTTGGTGCTCTAGAAGCTGTGTTGATACGTCACGGGCTGTCGGTGCCGCGCGGCCTTGGTGTTCAAGCTGCACTTGACGTTTATGAGTCAAACATAAGATAATCGGTGGAATACCAAAACGGCTTTCGTCCTGCTAAGGGCGATGAAGCCGTTTTTCTAAAAGCAGCGGAGTAGGGTCGATTTACTTGATAACGGGGGGAGCGGGGTTTATGACTTTTATAAGAAAGCCTTTGGCAGATTGTGTACCTGAGCTTGTGGCTACGGCCCGCGGGGATCAACCGGCAACATTGGTTATTACAGGTGGTAAGCTGGTTAATGTATGCTCTGGAGAGATCCTAGAGGGCATGTCTATCGGTATTCAGGGGGGACGAATAGCCTACGTTGGCAAAGAAGTCTCACATATGATTGGAAAAGAGACACAGGTCATCGATGCGGGCGGCAAATATATTGCCCCCGGGCTCCTGGATGGACATTGCCATATTGAGAGCACACAGCTCACAGTTTCTGAATTTGCTCGTGCGGTTCTGCCGATGGGCACGACCGGAGGGTTCTTTGATGCCCATGAGATTGCCAACGTATTTGGCCTCAAGGGTATAAAGCTGATGCTGGATGAAATGCGGGGAACACCTCTAGCTGCTTATATGCAGGTTGCTTCCTGTGTACCAGCGGCAGGAGAGGAATTCGAAACAACCGGTGCATCCATAGGTCCAGAGGAAGTGGCAGAAGCCTTCACCTGGGGAGAAGATGTTATCGCGTTGGGTGAAGTAATGAATTTTCCCGGTGTTGTCTATGGCGACGAGAAAATGCTAGGGGAAATTCAAGCTACATTACGTGCAGGGAGATACGTAGACGGACACTTTACTTGGCCTTCCAGTGACTGGAGACTTCCTATATATGCTGCGGCTGGTGTAACCGGTGATCATGAATGTGTCACAGCAGATGATGTGATCGAGCGGGTGCGGCTCGGTATGTATGCCAAAATGCGCAGGGGTTCTGCCTGGCACGATGTAGCCAAAACAATTACAGCGCATACAGAAAGAGGACTTGATCCGCGTCGGATGATGCTGGTAACCGATGACCGGAGCTCGGAATCACTGCGGGACGAAGGACATATGGATTTCGTAGTTAGGCACGCGATTTCACAAGGGGTTAAGCCGGTTACAGCCTTCCAGATGGCGACTATTAATACGGCTGAACGTTTTGGTTTGTCCCGCGATATCGGTTCCATTACACCGGGTTCCTACGCAGATATAATACTGTTAGATGGCAATTTATCAGATGTCAATGTTGTGCTCACGATAGCAGCAGGTGTCGTAGTTGCAGAAAACGGTGTTATGACGGCGACATTGACTCCATACACTTATCCGCCGGAGGTACTGACATCGGTTCATTTGCCAACACGTCCGACAGCGGAGGATTTTATTATCCCAGCCCCTGTTAATACAGGTAAGCTAGCTACAAGAGTTATCAAAATCCGGGAAAATCATGTAGAGACCCTAGAACAGATTCTTACACTTCCTGTAGAGGAAGGTAAACTGCAAATAGGCAATGGGGATGGTCTATGCAAGATCGCAGTGTTGGAACGGCACAAAGGAACCGGGAACAAGTCCGTTGGTGTTGTAGGTGGAATCGGCTTTCATGAACCGGCGGCCATAGCGATGACCGTTGCACATGACAGTCATAATGTGCTTGTAATCGGCAATGACGATGAGTTGATGTCACAGGCCGCGAATGCTGTTGCTGACGCGCAGGGGGGAGTAGCTGTAATAACAGCAGAAGGTACAACTCTTTTTCCATTGGCTATAGCGGGTCTGATGTCCACTGAGCCGTTTGAGATAGCATCCGCACAATCTGCTGCTATCAGTAAAGCTCTCTATGATGCGGGCTGTACATTAAATTATGCTTTTATGACACTGTCTTTACTTGCATTGGCAGTGATCCCAACCCTCCGCCTAACTGACAAAGGGCTAGTTCGGATTTCACCGGAAGAAGGGATCAAAAAGGTATCGCTTTTTGTATAGTTATATAAGCTGAACTTAACATCCATATTGGTGAGACTGTTCATAGGTTTCAGGCGCTTTCGAATTTCTTTGTTCATTCGTTTAATCGGGTTGGGCAGAGAAAATCGTCTATCTTGAGGTAATAGAGTACAATGAACGTTTTGGCGAACGGGTGATTCGCGGCTTCGGTGATTTAGAGGTAAGGAAGAAACTAAACGAGATGTTTGAAGCGCGATACCCGGTGCGGGAAGGGCGGGAAGAAACAGCCTAATTCCCTTGTAGTTTGGGGTGGGGTTCTCCCGCCTCAAACTACAACCACACCTACAAACAACACCCGAGAAACTACTTTCTACTCTCATACAAAAACTTCTTGATCCTACCGAAAACTCGGAGGTAGTCAGAGTAATAGATGTATTTTATACACTTATTTCTAGCTTTTGGCGCTCGGATGAATGGATAGGTGTACTTTGTGCAACTAAAAACACGAATATGCCGGATAAACCCCGGAATACCCAAAAATAAGTGTATAAAGTGCAATTAAACCCCCTAAAGTGTGCTAAGGGAGAACTATAAGTGTAAGTTCTGCAACTATATATAGTTTTGAAACCCAAGTAGGTAGACGATTTGCCGTATTTGTCGCGGATAGATGCTCGAAGTCTACACATTCATCGTAGTTGCTAACACACTACCATACACCCAAGGAGTAAATCTTAAGTACAATTTATATAGTTCTATAAACTAGACTGTTTTGAGGTGTTTTTAACACTCAGAACAGTCTTTTTTTATTGCAGGACATAAATTAAACAAATTTACAGAATTTGAATCACTTTTTTTGAGAAATTTATATAAAGCTATAAACAAAGTATAGTAAGATGACGATATTAACTTTAAATTAATTAAAAATTAGTAGCATTATTGCAGAAGCTGCGAAGTTACTGAAAGTCCAAATAAGAGGGATGAGGTGCTTGAGAGATGATTAAATTAGAAACGCAAGACATTGTGAATATTGCCAAGAAGCAAATCGCCGGTATATTTAAAATGGAGCCGCTGGAGCTAAATTTCGTCAATGATTTTCAGGGAGAGAAATATCTCTTAACGAATGATAAGTTACACCTCACGAATCAGCATTATTGGGCAAAGGTAATGGACTGTGTTTTTGACAACCAGATCAGACCCGTACTCATGTGCGAGATTCTGTATTTCCTTCGTAACGAGTTTATGGAGAGCGATATTAAGCTCCACTTTTCCTTTGATTTCACAGAAGGCTCAGAAGGGGCTGCTGCAGCAAGTGCAGAGATTAGTTTTAATGACTCACCGGAACTGCAAAAAAGTGAGATTACAGAGTTAATTGATTTCGCGCTGGCTCTTCAGGACAAACAGTGGTTTCAGGAGCTGACTAATAAATATAGACAACTGACAGCATAAGACTAGCTATTTATACATTTCCCTCCTTAACTTTGACCCTGACCACACTTCTAAAATGACCGGCCGAGTGACTAGCGAGAATCTCACCGCAGGATTGCTTGGGTAATGGAAGAAAGATTATTTTCCCGCTCGCCGGTCACTTGATTCGACATGAAAAAGCATTGATTAGGTAATGACATGCGAATGTGGTGTAAAATGGTAAATAGTGATTTTTATTATAGGGGGTGTGATTTAATATACAGAAAAGAACTTAAAAAGTTTGATAATATCAAGCTGAAAATACTGGTAAAAATGTCGACATCTTTTTATGTGAATTAATTCACCTTTAATAGGAAGATTTACAGTCTAACTAATAAGGAAAAACGGGTATACATTTTTTGGTAAACTTAATTATTCAGTGTAGATGAGGAGCGAGAGGGGGGATGACCTCTTGTGAAGAGACAACAGGTTCTTCATGAGAAGGGAAGTATATCACACTTGCGAAGGATTCACTTGTCAAAATGCTACATAAAACTGGGGAATTGGTAAAGGAGAATACAGATTGAAAAACAAAAAGTTTATTTCATTGACTATTTCCGCCGCATTATTGTTGTCACCGATCGCGTTTACGATCAATGCACCAGCTTTGAACCTGAAGGTTGATGCGGTATCTGCTGCTTCCGAGGAAGCACCAGCTGCAACAGCTAAACCAGCAGCAAAGCCAACAGCAAAACCAACAGCAAAGCCAACTGCTAAGCCAACAGCAAAGCCAACGGCAAAGCCAACAGCAAAAGCAACAGTAAAACCAACTGCTAAACCAGCTGTAAAACCAGCTGTAAAACCTGCAGCAACAGCGAAACCTGTCGCAACAGCAAAACCTGTAACTGTTAAAGCAAGCGTATACCAAGATGGAGTTTATGTTGCTTACGGCAATGCTTATTCTAAAGGTACTGAAGGCGCTAAAGTAACCATTAAAGATGGTAAGATTGCAAGCGTTGAATTTATGAGAACTAATCCTAAGCTTATCGATAACGAAGCCCGTACCAACTACCAAAATGTATGGCAGGCTTACGGTTTGATGGAATCAAGATTGGTTGGTAAAACAAGAGAACAAGCCGCTGCAGTTGATGCTGTATCCGGTGCAACACGTTCAAGCGAAGGCTGGAAACTGTCGGTTGACAGAGCTTTTGAAAGAGCATTGAAAGTTAAACCTGCTAGCGCAGTTTACTTTGATGGCGAACACATGGGTGTAGATCCAGAAGGTAAATATGCAGTATACGTAACCTATGCAGCTAACCAGCTGACAGACGTTAAAGTATACCCAATGACCGCTACAGGAAGTTTCGTTGATGAGAAGACATACACTGCAGCACAAACTGCAGCAATTGCAGCAATTAAACCACAACTGTTGGCTAACGGCGTTGCCGCAGTAGCTACTTCAGGTCTGGAAGCTGATTTCAAAGCTGCTGTAAAAGCTTTCTGGGATGCACAGCAAAACGCTACAATTGATAATAAACCGACTTATGTAGATGGTTTCTACTCTGCATACGGAACGGCAAGAAGTGTTGGCGTAGAAAGAGCTGACATTATTATCCGTAACGGCAAGCTGGTTGATGTAAAACTGCTCAGATTGGGAACAAACCTGATCGACAGAGGCACAACAGCTTATGCTGGAGTAGTTAAAGCATATGCTCCAATGACTGCTAAATTTCTTGCAAATGGATCTTTCTTCGCTAACTATGATGAGAAGGTAGATGGAATCTCCGGTGCTACTGAAAGTAGCCACAGCTGGAATGAAGCTGTAGAAAGAGCATTCGAAAAAGCATTGAAGGTTCCAACTGCAGGTCAATATTTTGATGGTAAATTTGCCGGCGTTGACAACCAATCTAAAGTTTTCTTGTTGGTTGATATTGCATCTGATAAAGTAACTGCTGTTAAAGTTAGCTTGTTCGGAGCTGACAAGAAGCTGATTGCTGAAGACAAATTGTCCCCTGGACAAAAGGATTTCGTAGCAAAAGTAACAGCTGATTTGCTTGCAAATGGCGTTAATATCTCTGAAATTGCTGATCAAACAGCATTGTCAACAGCAGTAAAAGCAGCTATGGTTGACGCTATGACAAATGCATCCAAGCTACAAGGTGAATATAAAGACGGTACTTTCACATCATTTGGTAATGCTTATGATAAAGGAACAAACAGAGCTGATGTAACACTGCGTAATGGTAAGATTGTAGATGTAGTTCTACAACGTGTAGGTATGAACCTTGTAGATTTAGGCTCAAAAGCTTACCCAGAAGTAGTAAAAGCTATTCCACAGCTTACTGCAAGCTTCATGGCTGCTGGAACTAGAGAAGAAGCTCAAAATGTAGATGCTATTTCCGGCGCTACTAGCAGCAGCACTGCATTGAAAGCCGCTGTTGACAGAGCCTTTGGAAAAGCACAAATCGTAGAAACAGACAAAGCTGCTTACTACAACGGTATCTTCATCGGTGTGAGTGCAGATAAATCTGTAGATGTAATGGTAACTGTTAAAAATGGTGTTCCAACGAACATGGTTGTGTACTATCTTGATGCTGCAGGTAAAGTTAAAACTGCTGATCAATTGTTAGAGGCTGAAAAAGCAGTTAAGAATGAAATTGAAGGCACAACTTATGGCATCATGCATAAATATGGATACAAACCAACAGCATTTGGTACCAACGATGCTGAGAAGATTGTATCTGCTAAAGTTGTAGAAGCAATTAAAGCGGCTCTTGAATCAGCAGGTAAATAATCAATAAATTAAGCCTTAAAGTATAAGGGGTTGTCCAAAGGTCATGAAAATGACTGGAGGATGACCCCTTTTCTGCAGAGGAAGGCTTCTACAGTTAAGATAATCTGGTGAATTAAAGGGATTTTTGAGGTAGGTGTCAAAAGTTACATATACAAAGACAGGTTTCCAACCTGTTATCTATAGGAGGCTCAACATGACACAAATCAAGCAGCTAGCGCCACAGGACGATTTTGTCGGTTTTTATCTACTGCGGGAGCTGGCAATTAAACAAACGAATGGTACTCCTCAAAAGGATTATTTTGATATTGTATTAGGGGATTCGAGTGGGCAGTTATCTGCTAAATTTTGGGACGTAAGTACTACGGATAAAGAAACCTTCTTCCCGATGGCGCTTGTAAAGGTACAAGGTACAGCTCATACTTACCGTGAAAAATTGCAGATCAAGATTTCAAAAATGAGACTGGTTATAGAGTCCGATGGAGTGGCTTTAACAGACTTTATCCGCTCTGCCCCTATCCGGCCTGTAGATCTCATTCATACAATTAAAATGGTTATGGCAAGTATTACAGATCAAGAAATATCCACGATTGTTTCATTCTGTGTTGGTAAGGTAGAAGAGAAGCTGATGCATTATCCGGCCGCTAAAACCCATCACCATGCTTATTTTGCCGGACTTGCTTATCATATGGTGCGCATGCTAGAGATTGGTGAGTTTCTCTGCAAACAGCGTCCTTTTCTGAACCCGGACTTGATGAAGGCAGGAATAATCCTGCATGATATCGCCAAACCGGAGGAAATGATCTCCCAGCTGGGCATCGTCTCCGAATACAGTGTTCAGGGGAAACTGATCGGTCATATTTCCATGGCCTCTAACTGGATTACGGAGGCAGCTATTCGTTCCGATATTGATTTAGGATCTGAAAAGGTGCTGGCTTTACAGCATTTGGTCTTATCACACCACAATCTTGGGGAATGGGGTAGTCCCGTACAACCGCAAACAGCTGAAGCAGTGGCGCTGCATCATATTGATGCTATGGACGCTAAACTTCAGATGGTTGAGGATGCGTTGGATACCACCCCTGAAACTGAGGAATGGACGCCTTTTATTAGGGGGTTGGAGAATAAGGCGGTTTACCGATTAAAAATTTGAGGAGTAGAAATAATAGAGAGTTCATTATTTAAGCGTAATTAGATTGAAAGTCTGCTGGATCTTGTAGCAGGCTTCTTTCTAGATTTTTTAACTGTAGATGTAAATGGAGTGTAACCGCCGGCATACATCTTTCCGCTGTTATATCCGTGAATGCTGGATAGCTGTAAGGGATCAGAGTGTTCTTCTAATTCCATAAGTTTTAATAGAATAGCAGCTGAAGCGCGGGCATCGTCCAAAGCATCATGATGCTTCAGCCTAATCCCAAAATGATCAGATATTACATTTAGCTTGTGGGAAGACAGATTCTGCAGTATTTTTTTGCCTAATAAATAGGTGCACAAATACTGAAAATCAGGGTAGTCGAGCGAAGCCCCATCTAAGCAATATCGCAGAACACTCATATCAAAAGAGGCGTTGTGTGCCACGACGATTTGTCCTTTAAGAAGGGGTTCTATCGAATGCCAAAGTTCACTGAAGGTAGGTTTGCCTCGGACCATTGAGGGAGTGATTCCGTGTACTGCGATATTCATCCCGTCAAAATGCTGTTGCGGATCAATCAGCCAATTGTGCTCTGCCCAAATCTTACCCGCTTTAACTTCAACAATCCCCAAAGCGCACGCGCTTGAGCGACTGGAGTTCGCTGTTTCAAAGTCTATTGCTGTAAAGTCCATATGTAAGCCCCTTATCTTTCTTTTCTATATATTCATATTAAAGTAGTGAGAGGTTAAAGACAATGAAGGAGATGATAGAGTGCAGATCTATAGTAAACCTCAAATTGAACTTTGGATGGCAAACAGCAAATACTGAAATAGGCATTGATGCTGCTGCTTTTTTGCTGTCGGAGCAGAATGTTTGCGAGCGTGATGAGAATTTTATTTTTTATGGAAATCCTATGTTTTTGAATGGTAATAACGGGGAAGAACTGTTTCGTTTCGATTACGGCTCCGATCTTACCAAAGAGACAGCTATTGTGGTGGGTGAGTTATATCGCTATGGTGATGAGTGGAAGTTTAATGCTATAGGTAGTGGTTTCAATGGGGGACTAGAAGCATTATGCAAGGAGTATCGACAGAGGTGGCTACAACAGCTGAGGCCGCTATGATCTCAGGTTACATTCCAGAGAAACAAATACCAATTCTACCTTCCATTGATTTAAGAAAAAGAATCGTACAATTCACGCTGGAAAAGAAGGAATTGACAGGAGTAACTGCAAGGGTTGGCATAGTCCTGGATATCACCGGTTCTATGAGAAATTTATATAATAACGGAACTGTGCAGGAAGTGGTTGAACGGTTGAAAGGAAGGCTGATCCATGTAGTCATTTAATGGCTTTTGGATCAGCCCCTTTTAGAATGTTATTTCCCGTTATTAAGGCTGCGAAGACGGGCCATTTCGGCCTCTACAGCTGTGTTCAGGCTTGGATCGACCGCAGGATACGAAGGGGAGTGGGAATTCCGTTGAGAGTTTTCTGCATGAGTCTCTAATTCTGTAATTTTCTCTTCCATCCGTTCAAAGCCGCGGGACGTTTCACCGGTATTTAGGGTATGCCCGTAGTTCCCTTTACTCGGATCCTGTCCAATGTTCCGTGAAGTCTTATGAAGTGTTTCTTTGGCTTGACGAGCACGGGCGGCCAGTTCTTCTCTTTTGGCTTTAAGGCGAGTTCTCTCTTCCTTGGCATTTCGGATGTTAATCTCAAGAGTGGAGAGGGTATGCCGGGTTTCTTCCAGACCAGCTGTACATTCCTGCTCACTCTCCATGAACTTCAGCTTGGCTTGAACAGCAAGCTTGGCTTCCGGCTCGTTACCTTGCTCTATCGCTTGAACGGCTAGAATCTCGCTCTGTTCCGCCATCAACTGATATTCGTGCTTGCGACGCTCCAATACAGTGGCTGCTACTTTGAGGTCGCGCTCATTACGCTCCGCAGTAGAGATTTCCTCTTCCAAATCCCTTAAATATTGTCCGGTCAGCAGCATAGGATCCTCCAATTTGTTCAAACCCTCGTGTAAGGCTGCCTTTGTCAAAGTTGCAATTCTATTGAATATACTCATTCCAATCTCTCCTCTTATGTTTGCCGATTTTTAATGGACTATAGTTTTAATTGAAATCAAAGCCGCTATTGAAGCTGCCGATAGGCTCTTTCGGAACAAGGATACTGGCGATGAAGTAAAAGAATAGGACTGACCCGAAGCTGAATATTGCAGCAATCAATGCAATAAGCCGTATGACCGTTGCATCAAAACCAAACCAATCCGCCAATCCTCCGCATAATCCACTAATTTTTTTATCTCTCTGTGAACGGTAAAGTTTTCTCATTTCAATCGCTTCCTCTCTTAGTTATGAATCTGTTTGATTTATTGGTCTATCTCGTATCCGTTGTCTATGTACTTATTGTAAGACCTTTCTGAGTTCGGCAACACAGGCTGAGGACTGTTTTATTAACTCGACCTGAGGCGGGGAATGCTCTGGCAAATAGGCGGGGAATCAACGAATTGATACCTAAATCACTTGATTACACAAAGTTAATCCCTATTTAACACTCCAAATATATACTAGGATCATGTCCAGTTTTTAAATTTACGTAGTAAAGGATGGCGGACCAAATGGGTATTCACACTTATTTTCGATCTCTGAATGAATTGGAAAGGATTTTTCGCTGTCCAGGTAAGTTCAAATTTGAAGTGCACACTGTAGCAGCTCATTCCTGGAAGGTGGTTCAATACGCCAAAACACTGGCCGATATCGAAGAGAAAAACGGTGCGACTATAGATTGGAAGAAGCTGTATGAAATCACGAGCAGCCACGATTACGGTGAGATATTTATAGGCGATATCAAGACACCTGTTAAGCATTCTTCAATGGAACTTCGATCCTTGATCCAGCAGGTCGAGGAAGGGATGATCAATAACTTCATTAAAGAGCATATTCCCGAGGAGTTCAAAAGCATCTTTTACAACCAATTGCGGGAGGGCAAGGATGATTCGATTGAAGGTTTGATTTTGGAAGTCGCCGATAAAATGGATCAAGTGTACGAGGCCTTTTCGGAGCTTCAAAAAGGTAATACAGAGAAGGAATTTGTGGTTATGTACCGTAATGCCTTAGTCAAAATCAAAAATATTAATTTGAAGTGTGTGGATTATTTCTTAGAGACGATTCTGCCGGATATGGTGAATGAGGAAAGCATCTCATCGATTGATATAAAGCGTATTACTGAAGAGGCGTTGGCTCTTTAAAATAAACTTACGACAAATAGAAGAACCCGCTATTGAAGGAATGTAATATTTCTGGAGAATAAAAAGATGCAATCCTTAGCCGTAGGAATGCATCTTTTTGAAATTAAGCCGAAATGGAGATAATTAGGGCACTGGAGTCCGCCCAAGGGCTTGATCCTTAGAGTCGTAACAACTTATACTTCGTCATACAGCCGATACAGAAAATCCATGCTTTCTAGCAGAGCAGTCTCGGGTGTGCTTTCAAGGATGCCCTGAATGTGTGGGCAAATGTATTGGATCTGTCCTTCTTGAACAATGAAATCCTTGAGATGTCAGACCGCAATCCGATCTCGC
This sequence comes from Paenibacillus wynnii, assembly GCF_030812855.1. Taxonomy (GTDB): domain Bacteria; phylum Bacillota; class Bacilli; order Paenibacillales; family Paenibacillaceae; genus Paenibacillus_AQ; species Paenibacillus_AQ wynnii_A. The sequence goes on along the minus strand of NZ_JAUSTK010000016.1, from coordinate 85,043 downwards.
AGATCCCCAACGCTTCTAATGAGCTCCAGCAGCATTCATTTTGACAGATGGCGAACCTACTCGCTGTCTGTCTTTTTTTTGAAAATTTTGATCAAAGACTTCGCACTCAGCTAATTTTCATAATAGGCGGATATAATGCTCCCAAAGGCGAGTAGCCGTTGAAAAGTCACGACCACATGCTCAATATATTGCCGCAAAGGAGATTTTTTATGGAAAAGATGTTCCAAAAATCAGTATATTTCATGCTAACGTTCTTTATCGGATTGTTCATTGCATCCTCGTTTGTGTACAGGGCGCAGTATAATTTTTTTGCTTATGGTGATACGCCGGTTCTGGAACGACAGCAACTGGGCATTTTTCTTCTTGTAATCGTATTGGTGATTTTATTTAGCGTAGCTTTGTACCGATTGTGCCTGAAGCTTAATAAGTATAGGAGAAAGGTTGTCATTCCGGTTACACTGCTGTGTTCGCTCCTGATTCAAATCGTGATTATCTTTTTGTTTACCCGAGTGCCCACGGATGATTCGCAGACGGTACTTTCGCTGGCCTTAAGCATGCTGTATGAGAATGATTACTCCACGTTCCAAACGGGCGGATATCTACATATGTTTCCGTTTAATTTCTCTGTCGTCTTGTACTTAAAAACGTTGCTGTTCTTATTCCCGGACAACTACTTGGTGATCAAAATCTTCAATATTCTATTTACACTGGTTACGACGCTAATGATTTACCTGATTTATAAAGAAATGAATAGCAAATCACAAGAAAAAGACTATGGTGTTCTGGTGTTTGCAGCAACCTATATCCCGTCCTTATTCATGAATAATCTGATCTACAACGATGTTATCGCAACTGCTTTTCTTACCAGCGCGTTATATTTTTCGATCAAGTTTATGAAAGGCAAGGCCTTGAAGCATCTTATTTTAGCAGCAATTTTACTGGCTATCGGCAATTATTTTAGAAGTGTAGGTGTTATCGTCCTGATCGCAGTGGCCTTATCCATTCTGCTAAGCATCAAGAGCATTGGGGTCAAAAAGGGAATCGCGGCTTTGGGCATCCTGGTTTTGTTATTTAACGTTCCAAACTGGACGCAAAATGTGCTTTTGCAGGCTAATAACGTAGTTAATGAATCGGTTACCAAAAATTCTGCTCCGGTGTATATGTGGCTGAATATGGGCTTCAATACGGAAACGTTCGGCTTCTGGGATAACAGGGAGAGCTACACTATATACCAAGAACAAGCGAACTATAACAAAGAGGACAGCACGGAACTGTTCAAGGAAGAAATCAGCCGGAAGTTATCTGAGGCGTCTCTGGGCGATCTGGCGGAAATGTATTATAAGAAAATGATCTGGACCTGGACGGAAGGAACTTACCAAATGGATCGGTATGGCATCGGCAATGATGGGTCATTAGGCGGTGCACGAGGCATGGGCGGGATCGCGGGAAGCTATAGCTACTCAACCTTTGCTTCAGATTTATTCGCAGGGGACTCCAAGTACAGAAACGCATTGCTTTGGATCGTATATGTTTTGAATATTCTGATTTATTGCTTCATTCTGATCCGGTTGATCGGCGGGATTAGAGTGAAAAGATTTGATGAGGTATCGTTGATTCTAGTGATTCTGGGGTTTGTCGGTTTCTATATTTTATGGGAAATCAAATCTAGATATATTTATCCGGTGTATCCGCTGCTAATCGTATTGTCTTACATGGGGTTCAATGACGTCTATGACTATACGATCCAAAGCATTCTCCCACGTTACCAATCATCCAATAGAAAGGAGTTATAAGTTATGCGAAAAAGAGTTTATGTTATCCTCACAGGCCTGATGATGATTGTTTGTTCCCTGGTGCTAATCTCCTGCGACGCCATCACCGCGCAAAAGATAACGAATACAGGTTCAGGCTCCTTTCCGGGGATGAATGGCGGGGGGCGGAATGGTGCTCCCGGTATGAACGGCAGGCAGGGTATGGATAGAGCAACAAGGAACAGTAACGGGAATTCTATGCGAGGCATGATGAATGCCGATCTAACAGGCAAAATCCTGACCTTAGATGGGAATACAGTCACCGTGGAGTTGGTTGATACGGGAGAACAGAAAACACTGACGATCTCAACGGATTCAACGGTAAAAACCTCAGATCTGAAAGAAGGCCAAATCATCATAGTTTGGTATAAAGAAAACACGGAAACGGTTGAACGAATCACTGTGATGAATGCAGGGCAATAATCATATTTGCCAAGCAATGAAATAAGCGCTCAAAGTATGTGCTGCTATACTTTGAGCGCTTATTTACGTTGTTATCCCGGGATTAGTTGGGTGAGCTGGTTCAATAACTCGTTGATTTGGTTTATAGTATCGGGAATGCCTGTCGATTCGAAGGCGGCTTTTCCTTCTTCCAGGTTGGTTATTGCTTGATCCAGACCTTGCTGCAGCTTTTCATTATATCCCACAATGGATTGGTGCAGGTCTGTTGCATACTCCGGTACCTGAAGTTGGGCATATTGGGTGACTTGTTCTTTCAGTGCAATAAGCCTGTCCGTCAATGCCTCCCTACTCTGAAGGTCTGTGGCAGCATTGGCAGCTAGCGTATCCATCTCTTGCCCGAATTCCGTCAAGGTTTGCATATAAGAAGCTGTATCGTTGGCGAAATTCACACTGGTTCCCACCTTTTCCGCAAACCCGCAACTCGGCATAACCAGCAAGATGAATAGCAGCAGACTTAACCTGTATTTCTTCATTCGCTTCACTCCTCTTAGTTATCGTATGTGCCAGTTTACTGTAGTTAATACGGGCTGAGTCGCACCAGGTTGCGTGAGCTAAATATCAATCACCCGATGTTACTTTTTACCCTTGCGGGTTCATTTCGTGATTCTGATCGTTTAGATCTACTATGAACTCTCTCTTTTGGTGCCTTTGCAAGTGTAATACCGGTTGACAAGATAAACGCAAATCCCAACAGATCTATGATTTCAAAGGATTCATTGAGCCACACGGCGGAAAGTAAGGTAGCTATCACCGGTTCTATTGAAGATAAAAGGCTTGCTTGAATTGCGCCAATTCTCTTAATACCTTCCAAATATAATGTATAAGACAATACCGTTCCAAATAATATAATTATGCCCATTGCAATGTAGGCTTGTAAATTATGGATGATAGTAGAATTCCAAGGTCTAAAAATCAATAGAAGAACAACACCGCCTACTAACATACCCCATCCTGAAACTACGAGAGTACTAAATTTTCTCATTAGTCGTTGCGGCTGGATACTATAAATACCAAAGGTAACAGCACTCAATAATCCCCAGGTCAGTGATTGCCAGGAAATGTATAATGAATGTATATCACCATGTGTAGCCACAACAAAAATTCCTATTGTAACAAGACATACAGAAACAATTTCAAATGGTGCTGGCCTTCTTTTTGTTGCAATTACAGTATAGATAATAATAAAAATCGGGCTAGTATAACCAATAAAGGTTGCAGTTGCAGCATTTGAGGCAGCTACAGATGAAAAATACGAATATTGACAGAAAGCAGTTCCGAATATTGCAAAAATAATAATATCTTTAATGTCATTTTTTTCGTTCCATACAGCAAATACATTATGCCCCTTTATTATATGTAGTAAGAGCAGGATCACACCTGCACAAATGAGTCTAACGGATACTAACCACTCGGAAGTTAACTGATGGTATTGAAAAAGATATTGCCCACATACACCAGATAGTGCCCAACATGTACCTCCTAATATTGAAAATAAATAACCTAATTGTCTACTTCTTTGCATGTATATCCCCCAATTCAAGATTTGAATATATATCAAAAAATAACATAAAGTGTATTCGTTCAATGTAGCCTATGCTACAATTTAGTAAATTTAATCGGGAGGGCATAATGGTATCTATAAAGGTCCCGGAGTCGTTGTATAGTTATTTTGAGCAGGCTGGGAGTAGTATTTGTATCCACTCGGGAGAGCGCATCTACATGCAGGGAGACCACGCTAACCGCTTGTATTTGATAACAAAAGGACGAGTGAGAGTATATTACTTATCAAAGGAAGGCGAGGAATTGACGCTTGAGATTGTGGAAAAGGGGCGGATTTTCGGTGAATCTTCATTTTTATATCAAGCAACGAGACAAACAACGGTAGATGCAGTTAATGAGGTAGAGTTAGTTTCATGTACTTTAGAACGTTTATATCCTTTTCTTAGTCAATCCCAAGAGCTTACAGTAACCCTTTTTCAACTGCTATCCAATACATGTAGTCATTTGTCTCATCAGTTAAAGCGTTCCACCTTTTATAACCGTTACGAAAAAGTAGCTAGTTTTCTATTGGACGAAACGGCTTATCCAAATAAAGATAAGGGAATTAGTGAAACATGCATACCTTATTCTCATGAGGAATTAGCGGTTTGTCTTGGATTAAATCGAGTAACGGTCACAAAGGTATTGAATGATTTTAAGCAAAAAGGGTGGATAGACTTGCAGTATAAAAAAGTAATCATTTCTAATCGTGCGGCATTAGGTGAACTTATAACCTCCTTTACAGTATCTGACTAAATCAGATGCAGTAGAAGGAGGTTTTTTCTATTTGCAATGCGTCTAAATAAGGTGAAAAAAGCAACACTAGCAACAGTTGCTAGTTTAGTTATTCAGTCATTTATTTTGCATTTCTCAATTTTGCAAGTTCATTTTATACAGAGTAATAAATATTTATATGCTAATTTCTTTTAAACACAGTAAATTCATAGGAATAATAAAGTATGGAGGAGAGACCTAATGAAAAAAACCAACCCGAATTATTGTTGCTGATCTAAAAGGGAGAGCAGGTACGAAGATATTGCAGATATAAACAAAAGGAGGATACAAAATGTCTCAACGGCAATTAGTTCTGGACGCGCTGCAAAATAAACCGGTGGAACGGATTCCGGTCGGTTTCTGGTTTCACTTCGTGCAACATGATGAAAGCTTCAAAGGGTTGGAGGACGCCTCTATCATTCAGAGAAACATAGATGGGCATAAACAATATTTTCAGGAATTTCGTCCCGATTTCGTAAAACTTATGAGCGATGGCTTCTTTGGATATCCCTCCTCAATTCTCAGCCATGCCACAAGTGCGGCAGAATTAAGAGAGCTGCGGCCGGTCGGTGCGGAGCATCCGTGGATCGTTAAGCAGGTGGAGCTTGTAAAGACATTAACAAGTCTAATAGGCGCTGATGTGCTGACATTTTACAATGTTTTTGCACCAGCAACATATTTCAAATTTGCGTTCGGAGACGATGGGAACAAGGTTCTGGCGGACTATATTGCAGAGGATAAAGAGGCAGTTAAGCATGCCTTGGACGTAATTGCAGAAGACATAACGACCTTAGCACACAGAATTGTGACCGAGGGAAAAGCGGACGGTATCTATTTCAGTGTTCAGAATGTACAGGATCCACGCGTTACTTCTGAAATTTATAGAGAAGTGGTTGCGCCTGGTGAGCTAAGGGTGTTGGCACAGGCGAATGAGGTCAGCGACAATAACATCCTCCATATTTGCGGATACGAAGGAAGCAGGAATGATCTGAGCCTCTATTTGCATTATGAATCAAAGGCAATCAATTGGGCCGTGAACAATGAAAATATCAGCCTGGTTGAAGGCAAAGAGCTGTTCGGCGGCCGGGCCGTCATAGGCGGATTCGATAACAATCGAACCGGATTACTATACAGTGGAAGTCAAAAAGAAATTGAGGACTTTACGGAACAGACGATACGTTTGGTCGGCAAGACGGGAATTATTCTCGGGGCTGATTGCACATTGCCTAGCGATATCGAACTGGAACGGTTGAATTGGGTACGAAATAAAGCTGCAAGCTTGTAAAAATTTGAATTCTGAGGAGACAACTAAATGAAAACAGTGAAAAAAATGATGATGCTCACTATCATATCCGTTATTGCCATATCGGTGACCGCTTGCTCCGGGAATAACAATAATACTGCAGACAAGTCCGTAAACGCTGCGGCTGCTCCAGTATCAGGTACAGTAGAAAAGGCATCCGCTTCCGGGGAAGTGACCAAGGTACGTGTTGCGCATACACAGACCTATGTTCCTTATGATTTCGTCAATGAAAAAGGGGAATCAGATGGCTTTGAGGTTCAAGTACTAAAAGCCGTTGATGAATTGCTTCCCGAGTATGAGTTCGAATTTGTTCCTACCTCTGACGATGATTTATTGATTGGGATTGAATCCGGGAAATTCAATGTGGGTGTGAAGGGTGCATGGCGCACGGAGGAACGCGAGAAAAAATTTATTTTCCCTAAAAATCATGTTGCTGCAAGCGTCATCGGGCTAACTTTTAGAACTGAAAATGCTGACAAAATTACCGATATCGATTCCTTTGCTAAATTCAGCGGCAAGCTGGTGCCGATTGCACCTCAAAATGCGCAATGGGCTGTTGTGGAAGATTACAATAAAACGCATGCAGATAAACCCATTAACTTAGTGGCTTCAGAAGCCTTTACCATTTCAGATGCTTATACTTGGGTGCTGGAAGGCAGATATGATGCATTCTTTGACATCAAGCTCTCCTTTCAGAATAGCGTAGCGGCAGATGACGGAGCCTATCACAAATTTGCGGATAAACTTTCTTATGTTCCTTATAAGGGCATTCCAACTTGGCCTCTGTTCAATAAAAACGACCAGGCTTTTGCAGATGCGTATGACGGCGCGGTTGAACAATTGACAGATAACGGAAAAATCAAAGAGTTGTCGCAAACGTACTTTGGAGAAGATATTTTCCAATATATTAAAGAATAACTGCTGACTGTTAAAGGAGGCAATCCGTAATGAGACCTTTTGATCCATCGTTCATACTGGAGGTATTTCCGCAGTTGTTACCTTACCTGTCAGTAACTTTATATATGCTTCTTGGCACTGTTATCTTTGGTTCTTTGCTGGGATTTATCCTGGCAAGAGCCAAAGTAAGGCGCCGCCGGGTTCCGAAGCTGCTGGCAGATATTTATATTGTGGCATTACGCTGTACGCCACCAATTGTGCTTCTATTTATTGTGTTTTATGGACTTCCGGAGCTGCTGATGTATATTCTTGGCGTCGATATTAACTCTTTTTACAGAGGCCTTTTTGTATTAGTAACATTTACGCTACTCTTCGCCGCCAGCATATCGGAAGTGATGAGAACCGCCTATGAAGCTGTCGATGTGGGGCAGCGGGAGGCCGCAGTCAGTGTAGGTATGAGCGAATTTCAAGCCTTTTACCGAATTGTGCTTCCACAGGCGGTAATTGTTGCTTTACCCAACTTCGGAAATGCTCTGATTAACTTGATGAAAGATGGTTCGCTGGCTTATACCATCGGACTGATAGACATTATGGGACAGGGAACGCTGATCATTTCCAGAAATTACGGTTCTTATGCACTGGAAACCTATATTGCACTGGCGGTTATATACTTGAGTATCACAATTTTGATTGAAAAATCTCTTGGTGCGTTGGAAAAGCATTTGTCCAAAGGAAAGAGGGGTATAGCAGTTAGGAGGCGTAACATTTGGATCTGAATATAGACTATATGATTAATACGTTGTTCTTGGCGATGGCCGGCATTCCAACTACCTTGAGAATCACTATCGTATCTTTGGTTGTGTCGACCCCGATCGCTTTTTTAATGGCTGTTTCCAAGATATATAATGTAAGAATTCTCAAAAATTTGGTTACGATCTACGTGTCCTGCATCAGGGGAACACCAGTTATTTTGCAGATTTTGATTATTTATAGCCTGTTTCCCAGCTTAATTAATGCGTTTGCAAAGGGAACGGGAATGAACTTCAATGTATTCGATGTGAATCCGATCATATATGCTTATATTGTATTCACATTAAATACTAGCGCAGGATTGTCGGAAATTTTTCGATCGGCTCTGCTTACAGTCAGCAGGGGGCAATTGGAAGCGGCATATGCGGCTGGAATGACTACGGTGCAGGCATACAGAAGAATTATTCTTCCTCAAGCTTTGGTAGTTGCTCTGCCCAATATTTGCAACCTGACTATCAATCTTATTAAATTAACCTCACTGGCTTTTGTCATGACCGTCAAAGATATAACAGCGATCGCAAAAATTGAGGCTTCCTATGGTTACAATTACATTGAATCGTACCTGGATATCTTCTTTATATACATCATCGTTTGTTCTATCACACAGTTGCTGTTTGCGCTGGTGGAACGATATTTCGGCTCCTACAAATCGCCTAAAGTAGTTATCAAATGAGGAGGTGGGGATATGCTCGAAATTAAGGACATACATAAAACCTTTCATAAAAATGAAGTGCTGAAGGGTGTCAGCATTAAAGTGGAGAAAGGTGATGTTGTTGTTATCCTCGGTCCCAGTGGCTCCGGCAAAACAACGCTGCTTCGTTGTATTAACTTCCTTGAACGGGCGGACCGGGGCGAAATTATCTTTGATAATCTGGGAGTAAATATAGCAAGCGCCACTTCGGGTGATATTACCAAAATCAGAAAACGAACGGCATTCGTGTTTCAAAATTATAGTCTGTTCAACAACAAAACTGCTCTTGAGAATGTTACGGAAGGCTTGATTATAGCCAGAAAAATACCCAAACCAAAGGCAATTGAAATCGCAAAACAATCGTTAGACAAAGTGGGCCTGTCGGATCGCTATAACTATTATCCGTCCATGTTATCCGGCGGACAGCAGCAGCGGGTTGGTATTGCAAGAGCCATTGCTGTAAATCCTGACGTTATTTTATTTGATGAACCCACTTCCGCACTTGATCCGGAGTTAATTGGAGAAGTACTTGGCGTAATGAAACGACTTGCTAAGGAAGGCGTAACCATGGTCGTGGTAACTCATGAGATGACATTCGCTCAGGATGTTGCTAACCACATTGTTTTTATGGACAAAGGGGTAATCGTCGAGGAGGGAAACCCTAAAGATTTCTTCTCAAATCCGCAAGAGGAGAGAACCAAACAGTTCCTTCTCCGGATTGTGCCAAACAATGATTACTCCATCTAGTGTTGGACTAACGATCGCTGCTGTAAAAAAAGTTTTGCCTCCTACAATGATGAGAGTGTAATTTGCATAAACTTGTACAATTTACCCCGTACATGCACTTATAGGCTACTGCCCACATACAATAAAAAGACCATGAACCCTTAACTCTAACGGATTGGTTTCATTGTACATGTGCGGGAGGTGTCGCTAAGTTGCCCGGAATAATAAGCACCATAGCACTGCTGATTAAGGAATTGACACTGCTGGTGTCATATGTCCGAAACAATGCGTTTCCACAACCGTTGACGGAGGAAGAAGAAAGCCGCTGCTTAGGTCGGATGGCAGAGGGAGATTCTCGTGCGCGCAATATGCTGATTGAGCACAATTTGCGTTTGGTGGCCCATATCGTCAACAGGTTGTGGACACGATATGATGTCATTAGTTACGTTTAATTGAAAATATTGAGGCTCCATTAAGGTTCGAATCTCATCCTTAGAATTCTACATTTATAAACCGTATTTGTATTCATTGCATTATTGATTTCAATGAATCCGTTACATCAGGAAATGTAGGATTTTGGCCTCGAAATACAGATCCTTGGAAATTGTGTTAAGATGGTTTTGTGTGAAAAGTGCAAGAATCAGAAAGGTTAATGATATTTGGAAATAATATTAAAGCGGAAGAAGTTTTAGATGTATTTGGAAGATATGTTGATTTTGATAAGAATTAACCGATGCTACAAGTTCTTTTGGTTTATAATTTCATAACTAACCTCTAGATAATAAACGGCTAATGATTATTATTAGAGAGTATGACCAGATGATGATATGTGAGCGAATAATGTTAATACTTAACGGAAGGCATCATTATTTAGTCATTAATTTGACCCCCATGCAGAGGAGAATTTAAATTGTCTGAATATTCAATAGAGACTGAAGCAGGAAAAATACATAATCATAACACAAGAGAATATTTCAAGGAAGTTTTTAGTTCTTATAATAATGGGCACTATAGATCGTCTGTTGTGATGCTTTATTCGATAACTATGGCTGACCTTGTCTACAAATTAAAGGAATTGGACGAAAGAGATAACGACGCTAAAGCAAAAAAAATTCTCGATGAAATAGCTATTCTTCAAAATAAGAATCCCGAGTCTTCAGATTGGGAAAATAAACTTTTGGATAAAATATTAGCAAGTACAACATTGCTAAATAACGGTGATATTGGAAATCTAAAAAATTTAAAACAACACCGTCACTTATGTGCTCATCCAGTTCTTGATTCAGAGGATATACTCTTCACTCCTAACAAGGAGACAGTAGTGGGGCATATTAGAAATATGATGGAAGGAATATTACAAAAGTCGCCTCAATTCACCATAGATATTATTCCTTCGCTTATTGAACTGATACCGGGTTATTACAATGATATTGGCGATGATGAACGGTTTGAAACATTTTTGCGCCAAAAGTATTTTAAACATTTTGATGATAGGCTAATAAAAAGTTTGTTTAGAACTTTGTGGAAATTTTTATTTAAATTAAATAATAATAAAACATTGGAGTGTAGAGAACAGAATAACTTAGTCATAAATATTATTCTTAGTAATTATAATAACATCTTATTATCAGATGTTAATAATGATCCTACCTATTATAGTAATCTAGTTTTACTTGATTACAAAGAGGATCCTTACCAACTAAAGTATTTGGTTGATATACTCGCCATTTATCCTGAAATTTTTTATAAATTTACTGAAGATGCACAGATTATTGTCAGAGAAAAAACTGTAGTGAAAAATGAACTCTATGCAAAAGCGTGGTTTCTCAATGGTACCGTTGATACACATATTCTGGAGATTAAAAGAAGGATGGAAAGCGGAAGCAAATTCCCAAAAGTCAGTTTTAATACTCTAAGAAATATAGCTGAACAACACAAACAAACGGGGAATCTTCCTTTCCTGCTTATTAATTATTTGAAAGAAAATGGGTCATATATAGAGGTTGCGACTCGTTTTAGAGTAGTTACTAATAATTTGAATTTATTTTCAGATGAACAATTAACAATTCTGTTATCGACTTGTAATAGTTATTATACTATATACAATAATAATGATCTCATGGATTTATTGGAGCCAATCTATGATCTACTGGAAAACAGAGGTGTGGAAGTGAATCTTGAAAATTATACTAAACTACCCACAAGATAATTAAATAAAATAATTTAGTTTTAATTCATTTTCCATTCTGGCGTGAAACGATGTAACTGAATGATGACCATTTAAGTTTATTTGTGCTTTATTACTGAAGTACATGAACTTCTAGGCATCAACCTATCAGACAATAAAGCGACTATGAACCCGTTGGTCTTAACTAGGTCGGTTTCATAACACATGTTTAGGGGTGTTGCCAAGTTGCCAGGAAATCATAAGCACGATTGTGCTGCTGGTATTTTACGTAAGGAACATTGCTTTTCCCACATTTTTCGAAACAGAATTAGATCAAGTACTTATAAATGATGGCCGAGATAGACACCAATCTAATGGAGCATAATCTACGGCGGTTTGTTGCCCAAAACCCTTGGTAAAAGCCAAGGGTTTTTTCTGTTACAGAAGTGTGGAGATTATAACCAATGGTTTAAAGGGGAAACAGAATTGTAGGTAGATCAGCAAGAGTGGGATAAATTAATTCAAACAAACTGCTCAACCCTTGAACAGTCTGATTAAAGAATATTTCAGTTCGATATCTTTAACATATAGGGTGTACATGGTGAAGAGAACTAAATGAAACTTTAGAATTTTTCTTGATATATAAGGTGCCGTGACTTTCTTATTCAAATCGTTCGCTGTACTCTCTATCTCGTGCCAATTCCCATTCGTATTCGGATCGAATTTCTTCACTGAATGCCCTCTCTTCTTGGATGGCCCATTGTTGAACAATGGGATTCTCATGTTGTTTTAGCTGTGAAATTAATGGTATAAATTTTCGCATCAGTTCTGCCCGAGAACCACTCCATGAAGTTGGTCTAAAAGTGTGCTTAAATTCTTTTAAAACTAAAATTGGATCAGAAGAATTTCTAATCAATGTAATGGCGATAGTGGTCCACTTGATTTCGTGTCCAATATTTCTGTATGGCATAATAACTGAAGCTATTAATGGGTATCTAACCTCTGGATCAACAGCACACCAAGTAAGAATCACAGCATCTTTGATAGCAGATAACGGATTTGTAGAAGAGTGTATTCCGTCTGAAACCAGTCGAGCCATGCTATAAATAACTTCTTCTTTTTCTAAAAAAACATCAAGAAATATTAACGGATGTATTGAGGCGATCGCCTCTAAAACATCATCAAAATCGGCAAAATAAATTTCATAGCTTCCTAGTCCTATAGCTATTTTATTGGCTACTGCTCGAATGTTTTCCTTCGCTTCTTCATCAGAAAAGCAGTATCTTACTAATTCTGCAAGTTCATAATCCTTATGGGCTGCATTATTACGGCTAAATGAATATTGCACGAGAAGTTCTTGTCCTAATGTAATAATTTCATCACTAAGATTTCCCTTTTCCTCTCCATGAATTTTCATTTGGAGAATTTCGATTGCAACGTTGCTTCCTTCACTTTTAGAGGCAATGAACTGTACTAATTCACAAAAATCACTATCGTTTATAGTATCGAGTGCCCTACCATACGATAAATTTCTATACATCCAAACTGGAGCACTCTCTAGTTCAAGTGCTCTTTTCAACCGTTCTATTCCTTTTTGTTTTATACTTACACTGGTCTGAATAATAGGGAAATTAGCAGATAAAAGATGACTCGTTACAGCTTCATCTAATAAATTTTCACATAAATCATTATTAGTATTAGAAAGACCATTTAAGAATCCTCGAGTTAACTGGAAGTTACGCTTGGATTCAGGTATAGATTGTAAATGATGGAGCATATTTTCCCATATGCCTCTCGGATCACCAATACTTTCCGACAGACCTTGACCGAAATCAAAAATTCTTATCCCTTCATGTCTTAGAAGTTCCGGCATCAATTCATCTACAAACTCCATACTACAACCAATTTCTTGCCCAAGTGAGCGAGTAGTATTTTGTATCTTAGTATAACTTTCAGTTATATCTGATTCTTCTTCAATGATATCAATTATGTCCAAGGCACTTTTATAACCAGAGAGTGCGAATAGTCTGGCTTTATCAATCAAAGTAGTTGGTGCAAGAATTTTGGTTAGATTATTTAATCTTTCAACAATAGATGGTGTCATTTCTTTTGCATCAAACCTAATTGTGCTTTTTACCGCTATCCATCCCTCGTTCCAAGTATGTTTCGCAGCAATATAATTAGCCACTAGTTCTAATTCATCATACATCGCAGCTTTAGTCCATAAACCTCTGAATTTCATAGACAGAAGACCTCTAATTTTAAGCGCTAAAGAATTTTCAGCATCCGCTAATGGTAATATGTAATCAAGAAATGTCTTGTACCAATGATATATATCCGTCTTACATTTTGGTGACCAGCCATAATCTCTTGCATGAGCGCCAAATTCAAAACCGTAACTTGAACTGAAATGCCATGCTTCCAGTGCTGCGCTTAAGAGTGAAACACCCAAATCTACTCGATCTTCTGAGTCAGACTCTATTAAATTTGAAATAACACTAACTCGCTGGTCGGGCGTTGCATGAGTGCCTGAGAGATAAATATAGAACAATGATTTTAATAATTTTCTTATTGAATTATTATTTTCTTCGGAACTTTCAACCAAAGCAAATCGGCATAGAAGATGGGTAGCTCTTTCGAATAAAAGTGGGTCATATGCTATAGATCTAAGAAGTCTAGTAAAATCAATGAAGTAATCATTCTCACGTGAAAAAAATACATGAGAATTTTCCTTACTAGTAACTCCCTCTAGGAGAGATAAAACTGAGTTCGGATCTACCGGTGCTATATTTCTAAGCAAAGTAACACCAAACCCATTTAAATCTATGATATTGCCTAACAACCCGGAATCAGAAAGCCATTCTCTAGAAATTTTCTTTGCAGTATGGGAATTATGCAAGAAGCCTAGTCGTTTAGAGAAGGACTTTAATAACCTTTCGGAACCGCTATTTATAAAAGTATCAGTAATAATATTAGAGGGGATGTTCTGAAGCGCTCTTTCAGCAAGTCTGTTAGCGATCGCATGCGGAAGCACTGCCCGCCAGTGACTCCTTTGTTGGACAAGTTCACGTCGTTTGAGTTCAACTACATTTTCATAGATTTCACGAGCACTAAGGTTTATTAGAGATCCTATTAATTTTAGTTCATTTTCGTCGACTTCACTTGTTCGAATGTCAAATGAGTAACAAAGCGAGCATACTTCCGCCACTTTGAGGAGTTTGTTATCCGGGAAATTCCTTTGCTGAAATAATTTCTCGAATAAATCGTAATCTCTTAGTTGAGATATATCTTCTCCTTTTTCAATTGTTTTTGCTAATGCAATAGCAATACGTGCATTTCCACCTGCAAATTCAGCTATAGTACTGGCACCGATTTCAGTTATGTAAGCAAATCGACTAAGAATTACCTTCTCGATTAAGTCGCGGGATGCTGGTTCTAGACGATAAACTTCAGTTTCTTCAGGTTGATCATCTCTCACATCATATTCTACAGTCATAAGACTAAGTTGACTTCCGGTTGCTGAGCATATAGAAGTTAATCTTCTATGTAATTCTGGTGGACAGTTATCAACTATAAGTATTAGTGGTTTTTGGGAAGCAATTAACATCTCTGCAAAATTTCTTGGGTCAGGATAGGGGCCATCACTAATATCCGAGTAAAATACCTGAGATGAATTAAGTGGTTCTTCACCAATTCGTTCATCAAACAAAGACTGTATTAAGCGTGTTTTTCCGACCCCAGATAAACCTACTAAACGAACTGAGGATCCTGGACGACTGAGAATACTTCGAAGTTCTTTTATTCCTTCTATTACTGAAATAGCATCGGAATTTGCTCTTGTTGTATTATACAAACGGACATAGTCATCTGTAATATAAGTTTCCTCAATTCCTCTAGGACAGTTTGCCCAATTCCCGTAGGTTTTCCATCCCTGAATTGGACGACCTATCTTATGGCGTACCCACAAAATTAGGGCAGGATGAGCACGAACCCAACCAGCGATTCGCTCACGATCATAGAAATCAACCTTAAGATGTGACGCATTTACGTAATCAGAAACTGCATTTTGCATCGCTACTTTGCGATTTTTTAAAGCTGAGTCTGCTGTGGAGCCCTGGCTACTAACAATGATGTATGCCCCGTTATTATCTGCTAACTCTCTGATAACCTGTCGAAGTTGATTATTAGGACGCATTTCATCAATAATTGCAGCTCTTGGCATATCAGGTTTTTTGACCTGAAATCCCGTATTAGCTCTTGGGATAAAACCATCATTCTGTAATACTGAAGATACTTCCACACGAACATCTATACCACCATCACTAGCATTTTGGTGCCCTCCCCATGTAACGCCCGCAATTGGTAATCCCATATTACGCAGTTCTGCTTCACAAAGTAGGCCAATAAGTGATCTAAGGTCTGAATCATTAAGATCTGTTATATCGTTTCCTGTTATATCCAGCATAAATAATCTCCTTTTTACTGACATTAGGCTCGCTTAGAGAATAGAAATATGGTTTTTTTTATTAAGTCATAACTATATGTAACAGGATTATCCTCAAAAAAACCTTTAGCTTTTGGTGGAAGCTTTGTAAAAGGGATATAGTCTTAACTTTTAAGTTGTTCCTATTTTTCCATATTTTGTCCCAACACTTTTAAAATAGCCCAACATATTGTGTTTGTAAACATATTTTTGCGAATATTTGTTCTGTATAGGTTATTAACATTTAGTCCTCAAGAAACCAAATAATTTTCAACTTATTTACATTATTTGTATAGGAAAGAAAATGATTGATGAGAGAATAACCCATTTAAATTTCGGGGGAACTTGGGCTTTTTATGCGTGTAAAAAGACATGGGTCATAATACTTATTTTGGAGGGATAGGAAATAAATTGTCGAATTCTATACTATACCGAAAAGCAGTTTCTAGGAGGATAGAATATGAAATTACATAGCTTGAAATTAGAAGGATTTAGAAGACATCTGAAAACGGAGGTGTTATTTTCAGATGCAACATTCTTGATAGGCGAAAACAATATTGGGAAAAGTTCAATACTTAATGCATTGAATATTCTACTCAATGACGTTAAAAAACTAAATGAAGATGATTTCTTCTCTCTGAGGGAAGAAGGACTTACTGTCAATACTCGTGGTGTTGAGACAATTACCTTAATAGCTGAGTTTCGTGATATACCCGAAGAAGCAAAGGGATGGATTGGATTTAAGGGGCGCGTACTTAGTTTCACAAATGATGACGGTGAGCTGGACTACAGAATTATTTATAAAAAAACATTTAAACCGAACATTGATTGTATTGTTGAAATGCGTGAGCAATCCAAAAAAATGAAGGTTGATTTTGAGCAATGCCTTACTATTCAAGATTACATTGATGCAGGTCTAGACACTTCAACAATATTAGAGAAGATAGCACATATAGCTCCAACAAAGAAACTAACTCAAAAAGAGCATGAGCTAATAAAAGAGTTGGAGGATTTGTATGATTTCGATAATCAAAATGAGGTGTGGTTTACGAATCCAGGTGGAATACCTGCAAATGTATTAACAAAGCTACCTAAATTCTTACTTATTCCGGCACAAGACAAAATAGATGAGTTGTCTGGCACGTCTGGTACATTGATATCTACTTTAACACAGCTATTTAATGACGTTAGGGAAGGCTCTGATAATTATAGACAGGCACAGTTATATTTGGATTTGTTGGCTGCGGAGTTAAACCCAGAAGATGGGGAAAGTGAATTTGGACAGATGATGTTTGAACTAAATAAAACAGTTAGTGATGTGTTTCCGAATACAGGAATTAAGGCAATAACTAACCTAGCAGAAGCAGATAAAGTTATAAAGCCTCAATTTAAGATTTCGATGTTTAGCAACATTACAACGGCAGTGAATATGCAGGGGACTGGAATTATACGATCAGCAGTATTTGCTTTGTTGAGATATAGAAATATAAGGGAGAATAGAAAAGGGGCAGGGCACAGCAGACCCTTGTTGATTGGGTTTGAGGAGCCTGAGATATATCTGCATCCAAATGCTGCGAAACAAATGAGAGAGACAATCTATGAATTAGCAAGTGCTCCTAGCAATCAAATCGTTTGTACTACACATTCACCTTATATGATTGATCTCAGTAAAAAACCTCAGCAAATTCTAAATTGTCTTTCACGGTGCAATTCGACACATAGAATAGGTCTTCGAGAATTAAGTGTCGAAAGACTGAATTGTACCTCTTTTAATACTAGTGAAGAGTTCAAAAAACTTCAAGATGAGGATAAGACATACGTTAAGATGTTGCTGAAAATTGATGATTATGTATCAAGAGTGTTTTTCTCTAAAAATGTTTTAATCGTAGAAGGAGACACAGAAGATATAGTTCTAAGAGAAACTATTAATCGCATGCCAACTGTTGTAAAAAAAGATATTGAATGCAATTGGCAGATTATTAAAGCAAGGGGTAAGGCTGCGATAATTTCACTTGTAAAATACCTGAAGGCGATGGGGATTAATCCAGTAGTTATTCATGATAAAGATGAAGGAGTTAAACGAGCAGAGGTATTTAATGAGCCAATTTTAGCAGCTATCGGTGAAGAAGAGAATCGAATTATGTTAATAAATTGTATTGAGGATATTCTTGGATACCCCGCTCCTTCTAATGAAAAGCCATATATAGCATTTAAATATATAAATGAAAATTGGACGGAAAATTGGGAATCAATCTCTTCTCATTGGAGACTCATTATTGAGAGTGTGTTTAAAGATTCGTTCAGCCTCATAGTCTCTGAAGATCATCAAACTGTTACAGATAAAGTAGCAGCAACAATAGAAAAATCTCAATAATCTCAGAGAGGCGTGGTATTATGGATTTTTTGAAACTACTACCTTTTCCACAAGTGATTAGTTTTTTTAGTGTTTTTATGTTGCTTGTTATTGGTATTGATTTTTTTAGGACCGTACCATCTGCTCGTCTGCTAGAAAATAGTAAAACAAGGTTGGTAAGAAGGATCATTAACGATCTAATTGGTTTTATAGTAGTTACAATGGTAATCCTTTTATTCGTATCTCCTCATGTAAAGCCTAAGTTAATGGTAGCTGTGTTTTGCGGGATTATCATCACGAGTATTTTGGGACTCATTTATGCAGAAGCTAAAAATAGCCGTTTTCAATTGTTTATTAACAAGGTGATGATTAAAGTCATCGGAGAGAAAGGCTTCAAATTTTACAGAGTAGCGTTGAGTTTTACGCATACTCTTTTACTATTAATCTTTTATACATATTATACTGTGTTGATGACTAGCGGCTTAAAAGAAACGTTGAGCTTAAGTGGGGCAACTAATCTTGATATTATTTATTATGCTTACAAAGAAAATAGATACGTTATATATGCATTTTTAATTTTATCAAGTTTGATGTACTTTATGTTTATTAAGCTATACATGTCACCAATAAATAAGATTTTAACGGGGGCTTTTAGAAAGACGCCAAAAGTTAGAATTAAATTAACCTCTGGAGAAGTGTTAAAAGATCTATATATTTTTCAGACATCAGATGTGAAATTTATAATGGCAAGTAATGAAATAAATATCTCGAATGATTCGAAAATCTACCATATTCATAAAGATAAAATTGACTATATAGAGGTTAATAGCGATTCGAAAATTATTGATTTGAAACAACAAAACCTTAAAAAGATACAATGATATATATTAAACTATCATGTCCGCTACACCTGTATGTAGTGAGTTTAAATAGAAAAAAGGAGAGAACTCAGATGATATTCATTTCCCCGGTTTGTGAATAAGTTAAGTTATCCCTACACTTAAAAGATTCAACCTTCATTATACTCACAATAAAACGGTTGTAGAGGGGAACAATTTCAAAGAGCCCTAACAGTATTTTTGAATCTTTTCTACCACGGATGGGATTAATATTACATGAAAAAGCTTCTCTCACATCTTTAATGAGCATGTCGCTTACATGAAAAGATTAATAACTGGTAAATGGAGGATTGTCCATTGAGGAATCTTAGAAAGAATCATCACTATGTCTCACAATCCTATTTAAAAGCCTGGGCGAATAATCATAATAGAATATGGACTTATCGAACTTTAGTTTCACATAGTTCAGTCCCGGAGTGGTCTCAGTCGTCCATTAAAAGTATAGCTAATCACCAGCATCTATTTACGCGTAGTATTGTTGGAGATGATTCAGATGAGATTGAGGTATGGATGGATCAGGAAATAGAGTCGCCTGCGCAAATTGCTTTATCCAAAGTTCGTACTGATGATTCTTTAAGTAAACCTGAATGGGAGAAGCTGCTTAGATTTGTTGCACTTCAAGATATTCGTAATCCTGAAAGGTATATAGAACAATTAGAGCGTTGGAAGTTAAATATGCCAACTATCATTGAAGAGGCGATGCAGACAGCTCTCAGTAAAATGAAAGCTGACTCCAGTAAGGGGCGTATTCCTACAGATAAGGATATTGGTGATATCAAATTAATTCCTATTCGAGTAACTAAAGAAATCGGTACTGAGTCTGAGTTGGGAAGTTTGAAAACAGAAGTATTGTTGGGGCGTGGAGTTTGGTTATTTTCTATCCGTCACTTACTTACTGCTACATATAAGGTTCTGAATGAGCATACATGGAGTATACTTCGTGCTCCTGGAGAATTGCATTGGATTACAAGTGACAATCCATTAGTGAGGTTGAATTACTATGAAAATGGATCTTATGATTTCAAGGGTGGGTGGGGAAATGAGGGAACCGAAATCTTCTTTCCGTTATCACCTGAATTATTGTTATATACTCAGGTCGGAAACAAAGTAAAAATGAATAATGTCACCAGAGTGCTAGCTAGGACCTTAAATCGATTTATTGCTGAGAACGCACATCGTCATATATTTGGGTTAGATCCTGTTAATGAAATGAGCGGGGTTGTTCCCAGAATTGTTAATCATGTGGCCTTCGAACATGAGAAAAGAGAGTGGGAAACTTGGCATGTGCGTCAAAAGAAGTTAGAACAGGAGTACTAAGGGAATTATTAATTCTTACAGGAATGATGTTTCTGGTAGTTTATAAGATCTATGTCTACAGATTTATTTGATTTTTAAGTGAGGTTCTTATGAAAACTAAATTTTATGTCGTTGTTAAAGGGAGACAAACAGGAATTTTTGATAATTGGGAAGGAGGAGCCAAACAACAGGTAGAAGGATATAAAGGGGCAGTATATAAGTCGTTTTCAAAGATTGAAATAGCCGAGATATGGTGGGAGCAAATGTCTCCGGAATCAATTAGTCCGATCTATCATTTTATTAATGAATATGCCTGTCAAGTTCAGCCTTCCCTTGTAGAAGCAGAGCAAACAGGGCCATACTTTACTTATCTTATTATTGATCCTCGGACAGAGATACCTTTTTATGTAGGACAAACTCTTAACATGGAATATAGGAAAAGTAACCACTTAAAAGATTTGCATATATATAAAGCCTATAAAAGGACGATTTCCAGCATTCAGATGGACGGTCTTGAACCAGAGTTTCAGATAGTTGATATCCAGTCCACCAAAACAGATTCACTTCGGTCAGAAACAGATTGGGTGAAAAAACTCGCATACCAAGGAATACGTGTCTTAAACGGCTGGAAGGAACATAAAGAATGGATAGACTTGATTATGAGTAATAGTACATATAGTGTCGATAATAAGACGAAAGGAGGTCAGTAGTTCAACTGACCTCCTTTTCACTGTTATCAAAAACAGGGTAACAATAGGTATTCTGTAATTGTACTCATCCATTGCAGAGTTCCAGGGAAATGTAATGCATTCTGATTAATTAAAGTCGGTTTTTTGTGGGTTCATAGATTTTAAGGGTAACCTCTTACGCAGCAGTAAACTGAGTAAGAGTTATGCTGAAGAGGCAGGCATTAAATCGAATCAAGTAATACTGAAGGTAAAGGGCGGTTTTATTTTAGAGATCGAAACTTCCAATTAAACTCATCATGCTCCTTAATTCTAATACCAGCATTCCGTGTAAAGTGGGGTTGCGTATACTGCAATGTAGTTTGAAGTTTTTCATGCCCGAGCAGTTCCATAGATCGACACCTTGATCCCTCATGTGAGTTGCAAAAGCATGGCGCAGACTGTGAAGTCGTACATCGGGCAACATGGCTAGATGCACATACTTTTTAAAGAGCTTACTCACATACTGTCTAGATATGGGCTTTTGGTTATTCTCCTTGGGGAATAACCAGTTATCCTTCCCTAGTTCATATATCGAGCAGAATTTCTGCAAAACTGCGTCAAAGCCTGGACGTAACACCAAGACTCTTTGCTTTTTAGTCTTTGTCTCAAGAAGAGTAATCATTTCATCATCAATATAAAGTCGAAAAAATGTGGATAACTCTGATGAAAGAGGTAGGAAGGATGAACGTGAAGAAACTGGAGACGTGGAAGAAACGCGGAATCGTCACACAGATTCTATAAGACCACCACAGACTAAAAAGCTTATTTGCATAAGGTGATTTTGTTTCTTTATGGTAGGATTATTTAAAATAGTAGCTAACAGAGTGATGATTTATGCATCTATGAAACTTGGTTTCCTTTATATTGTTTTATGTGATGAAGATTAAAAGTATGGTTTGGTATACTTTAGATAATGGAGGCTGGGAGCTTGCAAAGGAATCGGTTATTAAGGAAACTGTTATATATTTTGATCTTTATCCTGGGTCTAACTGTGAGCGGACTTCACACTGTAAGTGCGAAGAAAGAGGGGATATCCGTCGTTGTTGATGGGAAGGTAGTGAACTTGTCAAAAAAACCAGTGACCATAAATAATGTGAATTATGTGCCGTTGCGTGGAGTGTTTGAACAATTGGGTGTCAGTATCCAGTGGGATCAGAGCTCAGCAACAGTAACAGCTAGCAAAGGTGCACAGACGATGGAATATACGCTTGGTAACTCTTATGCACGTATTAATAACATCGAAATGGTTATGTCTTCACCCAGTCGAATCATTGAAGGTAGCGTAATGGTCCCGCTTCGGTTTGTTGGAGAAGCTTTCGGAGCAAAGGTAATTTGGAACGCAACTGCAAGATCGATCATGATATCTTCCGACGAAACACTGCTTTCCTCCATTTCTCCGGATCCTACTGGGAATACAGCTTCCAATTTGATGAATAACGGTTTTGCCGTCAAGCAGGGAAAGTGGATTTATGGGCTTGAAAATGAACATTCAGGTTATCCAACCGGAGGGAATGGCGGTTATCTGTATAAAGTGAACGAAGATGGCGGCGAGATTACCAAGCTGATTTCGGCTCAAGCGCGAATGCTGAATGTTCAAAACGATTGGATTTATTATATAGGTACTGATGGTATATACAAAATACGAACAGATGGCAGCGAGTTGACTCGGCTAACGGATTCCCCCTCTTCAAGTCAACTGTTTGTTATGAATAATTGGTTGTTCTATGACACTGAGGATGGAGTATACCGATTGCAAACAGATCGGTCAGGAGCACTCCCAATTCGAGTTCTAGGCAATCAGAATATCGATCAATTTACAGTCTCGCAAGGTTGGGTCTATTATAAGGAGTTTAGTGACAATCAACAGATTGGAATGCTAGGAAGAATTCGGATTAACGGAATGGACAATATCGGCTATGGTAGGCTCGATTATGAAGATCTTACAGTGCATGGGGATTATATCTATTTTAACTATCTTGATGAGAATACGAATAAGATAGGAAGAATGCCTATAGAAGGCGGTGATTCACAAAATTTAGTGACTGCTGAGGGTTACAATATCTCTAATAATACTTTGTTTTACGGGAAAGGAACTATAGTTTACCAAAGTGAAATGGATGGCAGCAACGGTAAACCAGTCGCTAACTTGAAGGCTTGGCCCATGCCACTAAAGTTCATAGTTTTAAATGGCTCTATATATTATGAAAAATCAGTGTTTGATGAAGACGGCCAGTTCGCATCGGCGATGTATTGGGTGAATTTAGCGGCGAAGAATGGAGGAAGTCTATTCGGGAAAATACTTCCTGTTGAGCAAAAACTCCACTTATACCCTTATAACGATAGAAAGAAAACAAATGAGGTTGAACAATACGCCAAAACAATAGTACAACAAACGGTTCGCTCTGACATGACTCCTCGTGAAAAAATAAAAGCATTACATGATTATATCGTGCAGAATACAGCCTATGACTATGATAATTATTTGAAAGATACAATACCGGAGATTTCTTATACGGTATACGGTACTTTGATACAGCATAAAGCTGTCTGCGAAGGGTATGCATTAACTATGAAAATACTGTTAGATCTAGTCAATGTGGAAAACTATCTCATATCAGGAGTGGCCAATGGAGGCCTTCATGAATGGAATCTCGTTGTCTTAGATGGCGTCTATTATCACTTAGATGCGACATGGGATGATCCTGTCCCAGACAACCCGGGACATGTCAGATATGATTATTTTTTGATATCGGACGAGAAGATGGCTCTGGATCATGAATTTGACAGTGAAGGAATCAAAGGATTTTTGGAGAGAAATAAAATTTTAGAAGAAGTTACTATTGATTTTAAATAACTCATATCTTCGGGGATAAGATACCCAGAATTTTTCCCCAGCAAATAGAAGGTATTCAGGATCCAAAACAGATCGACGCTGGCATGATGGGTACCATTGTACTTGAGAAAAAAACCTCCTTCAGCATTGGGGCCATTTATCAGAGCTGGGTGCAGGCAACCTAGATCAGGACATACTTTTTTTGGTGAAGGGAGACCATATAGGAACGGGATACAATAGATCCTATTCTTTTGATAAAAATACTGTATTCCTGCTAGATGAAGTAGGTGAGAAGCCCTAAGAATTAGGAATTATCAACATTTTCGGAAGGACGGGCCAAAGCGTCGCTTAATGGTAAAAAATCAGGTTTATTCAATCGTGCAGGAAAGTTCGTATTACCAGAAAAAACACGTGACAGGCAGTTTCCACGGTGGGTTGGCTTCGGAATAGATAAGGTTAATTGTGGAGAGGCTTAAATTCGTTAATGTCGAAACCATAAGTCAGGCCATAATTATACCAACTAGAGTACTTATTATGAGCTGGTGTGCTGGAACGGAGTAACTAATAAGTTTATACTATTTCCCGTGCATGCACTTCTAGGTGCTTGTCCATACAATAAAAGGACTATGAGCCCTGTAAAGCGGCCGTTTTATTGCGCACGTACGGTAATTTATTTAATGCCATATACTATTGAATATAATGCAAAACAATTGAAACTACATACAAATCAAAATAGACAATAAGGCCACGGAATTTCGATCCGCGGCCTTATTTATCTTACTAGTCTTTGAACTTGATCTGTGTCACCTTGATTTCGGCATTACCGGCTTTCCACTCTTTCGGGACTGTTTTGGAAGTATAAAAATGGTCACTGTCAAGTTGGAATGTGTAATTCGGTTTCAGTTCCTTGTAATCAAAATCCATATCGTTTACCGGAAGATATGATTCCTCAGCGATATTGTTACCGTTTGCGTCTTTGAAATAGACAGTTACTTCAATCTCAGAGAGGGTTTTGTTTCCCTTGTTCTTGATTTTAAACGTGACGCCAGGTACCTTCCCATCGAGTAGAGAATCGAAATACTTCGCCTTGAATTCGTAGACCTGAATCAAGTTGTTGATGTATTCTTCCTCGACGGTCGTATTATACTGGCTCGTGTCTACGCCGGGATTAGCTTGCTTCCGATACAAATCCAGTTTCTCTTTCAACTGCTCATTTTCTGTCCGAAGTTGGTTGAGTTCGGCAAGTTCTTTTGCCTGTTCGTCCGACTTTTTCTTTGCAATGTTCAAATCTGCCGTTGCCGTAGTAAATTTTGAGGAAAGGTCAGATTTCTCTTTTTCTAACATGTCGTATTTGTTCTGTGAAACACAGCCTGCTAGCAGGAAAATCACCAACAGGCCAACAATCCATCTACTTATCTTCATGTTGTGCCCCCAAAATGATCAAGTCATATTCGTATCGCTTACAGCCCAAAGCGATACCTCCTTCGCGTGAAATCCGTTAACGTTTCTCCTCCTAAACTGATAATAAAATACATTTTTCAGTCTATCAGTGCTAGGTAAAATTTACTATGAGTTTTTCTATAATATCCACTTTTTATAATAGCTTATCAGAGTAGGCTGATTTAGCGATTATGGTGGCAAGAATAGATGTAGTAACTTATAAAGAAAAATTCTTCCATTTGGTATACAATAAATGTGTTTAATTAATAATCCTTAAGTCCTACTTGAATGAATCAAATGAAAGATCAGCATAGATTATTAGAAATAGAAAGGGGCCTTTCCACTTGCAAGATTTTTTAAAAAAATTTCAGGATCGACTAACCGATCTTACTGCAAAAAACGCAAGTCTTCGTCTCATGAAATTACATAAAAAAAATCATTTTGATGGGTTTCACTTTACTAATTCCCCAGACAATCAAGGCTTTATGATATTGGATCGTCTTCAAGAAGAGAGAATATTCCTAATGCCTGTCTCATCGATTGATGACATGTGGAGTAATCACAGCCGCTCTTTGACAAGTCTCAAACGAGAAATTGATTTGATAGAGCAAGAAACAGGAGCTAACGTTTTTCATGTGGCCTACGGATTTCTCGAAGGCTATGTGAATCCAGATTTTTATATTCGATCTCCTATCCTCTTGTATCCGGCTAAACTTGTGAGGCTGAAAGTTCGTAATAGTCTTCACTGGGCTTTGGAATGGGAGGAGGAAGAAGTCCCATTCTTTAATCATTCCCTGCAATTAGCTTTGCGACGCTTTTGCAATGTGGATCTATCTCAGCTTTCTACAGAACTAGAAACATGTAAACCTCGAGAACTTTTAGATAAGATAATAAGCTTTTTGGAAGAAAATAGAGTGAGCATAAAGTGGGATAATGATACTAAAATACTTCCATTTCCAGATATGCGTAAGGACGATATCCCAAAGTATGGATCTGGTTTTGTTTTAAAACCATTTATGGTTATGGGGAAGTTTAGGCAAAGTACAAGTCCTCTGCTGCAAGATTACGACCACTTAATGCAGAATCCACCTAATGAAGGAATTTTATCTACTATGCTGGGTGGGAATGCTAATGAAAGCGATTTGGAGGAAGTGGACAATGAAGTGTTAAATCTCGTCCACGAAAAGGAGACTTTTTTTGTTCTCGATACGGATGCAAGTCAAGAGGCAGCTGTTGTAGCATCTCAAAACAGACAAGGACTTATTGTTCATGGTCCACCTGGAACCGGCAAATCACAAGTGATTGCCAACTTGGTAGCAGATCGGTTGGCACGAGGACAAAAGGTATTGGTTGTCTGTCAAAAACCGGTTGCTCTCGAAGTTGTTTACAATCGGTTGAGTAGTCTGAATTTAAATCGACACGCAGCATTGCTTCGAGATTCAATGAAAGATCGTAACACTGCTTATGCTACATTATTGTCTATTTTTGAAAATAGCACTCTATTGGGGAATGGCAACGAACATGAGCAGATATCGGACGAAATGTATACCTTGGCCACTAAATTGAATGCTGTCGCTAGTTCATTACATCAAGAGCGGCCTTTTGGAAGGACACTTCATCAGGTTTATTCCAAAGCCATATGGGATGACCGTTTGATTATGTCTGTAAAGGATTTAATATCGAGTGTTACATATACGAACTTGCAAAGACGAAAAGTTGAGCTTGAAACAATCATTGAACTAATGGAAAAATATGATCGAAATGACTACCCTTGGTCTAACAGAAAGAGCTTTGCCAGCTTTTCAACTGATCACCAATACGAACTTCATACTTTACTTACCAATATTATCGATAACATCAATAAAGCACATGACATTCAAGCTCGAGAAAAGTTTGCAACTGTCCCTGAAGATCATGTGAAACACCTTAGTATTTTAAAAAAATTACACAAAGAAATGCCTAGCTATAATATTAAGGTAGCTATGTATTGGAAACAGGAAAAACCGGATTTTCGGGCCGTACGTAATACGTTTAGCGAGCTTGATAGGATGATACGTACGTGGGCTACAGATAATATGCCAGTTCAAGGATATTCTGTAGAGGAAGCTCGCTTAATGGTTGAAAAAATAAAAATCTATAGATTTTACCAGACAAAATGGACAAGAGTTTTCTCGACGAAATGGCGGAGAACACACCGTGAAGTAGAAGCAGTTGCTTCTGAGCGGGGCATTAGTCCAATGACATTGCAATCTCAACTGGATCTTTACTTATCTATGGAAGAAGTTAAGCAAAAAGCTATCCATCACTCAGTACTGGAGGACATACCACTGTCAGTCAATGTCCAGGATTGGGAAACGTGGCGATTGGAGAAGCAGCAGGCTATTGAATTCTTGAGTGCATATCTAGAAACTTCAGAAAGATTTCCGCAGTGGGTTACTCCAATAACGAATTCATCTTTCAAGGATGAATTTGAGAATAAATTGAATTCAGCTATCCAGTTAGGAGAGCTGACTGCTTCTTTAATTAGTGCTTTAGAAATCTTGAATAAGTATCTCGGTGAAAAAGAAATAATTAATATTTCGAAAGACTTCAAAATGGGTACTATGAGCGTTTCTTTGTTTAATGAGATGGTAAAAACACTGGAACAATTTGATAGTATGTGCAGATTAGATCAATTGAAGGCAGAAACGGATGATTTGAATACTAAGCTCCTACAGAGATGTAAGGACAAAATGCCTTCTCAAGAGGATAGTTGGATTAATCTTATAGAAAATAGTTTCTTGCACGCTTGGCTTCTCCAAATCGAAGAACAGGAGCCACATGTTAAAGACGTATCGACGGAAATCTTTGAGCGAAACAGGTCCCGTTATATTAAACTGCATAAAGAAAAGCGTAAAGCGGTACCAGGTTGGATCAATCAGCGATTAGGTGTAAAGGCGAACGAAATAGGAATTAGTGCAAAATCCAACTTGAAGCGAGAAGCTCAGAAGAAACGGAAGCAATTAACACTTCGACAGATATTTTCGGCCTATTCCGATGATATGTTAAAGCTGATTCCATGCTGGCTTTGTACCCCTGAGACGGTTTCTACTATTTTTCCAATGACTTCTGGTTTATTTGACTTGGTTGTTTTCGATGAAGCATCTCAATGTTCCGTTGAAAATGCTATACCAACCTTATACCGGGCTAAGCAAGTGGTTGTTGCCGGAGATGAAAAACAACTTCCGCCTAGCGATTATTTTAAGAATTCTTCAGAAGAAGAAGAAGGCGAGGAGGAAGAGGCTGCCCTTCAGGAACGTGCGGATAAAGCCCAAAGTTTGCTGGAATGGAGTAAACTATATTTTGCTGATATTTGGCTTACGTGGCACTATCGTTCCCAAAATGATGCGTTAATTAACTTCTCTAATTATGCTTTTTACGGTTGCCGAATGGAGATTGCTCCATCTGCCCACCGTCCAGAAGGAAGGCCAATAAGTTTTCATCAAGTAGAGGGAAAGTGGGTTAATAACCAAAACCGAAAAGAAGCAGAAATGATAGTAGAACTGGTGATTGATACTTTGAAAAATGATGAGTCGAGACCAACAATTGGTATCATCACATTTAACAGTCCTCAAACGGATGCAATCTATGAAGTGCTGGAGGAAGAGGGAAGAAAAGATCCTGAGGTTCAAGTCCTGATAGAAGAAGCAAAAAGTCGTAGAAACGGGGATGAGTATGTAGGGCTGTTTGTAAAAAATATCGATAATGTTCAAGGGGACGAAAGGGATATTATTTTCTTTTCTGTAGCTTATGCCAAAAACGAGGAAGGGCGAATGGTTAGCAATTTTGGACCTTTATCCCAAGGGGCAGGCGAAAATCGCTTGAACGTTGCAGTAACCCGGGCTAAGAAAAAAATCCACATCATATGTTCTTTTGATCCACGGGAATGGAATCGGGCAGAGACATATGCATCGGGTGTACGACTCTTTAAGCGCTATTTAGAATACGGTAAGGCTGTATCTGACGGAGATCAAGAACAAGTGCGCCGAATTCTAAATGGTTTATTGGACGGTAATGCTGTGAATGGGCGGAGTGATCTTGTATTCGATAGTCCCTTTGAATATGAAGTATACGAAGGGTTGTTGGATCTTGATTATTCAGTTGATACACAAGTAGGTCTCTCAGGATATCGAATTGATTTAGGGATCATACACCCGAATAACAATGAACGTTACATCCTTGGGGTTGAGTGTGACGGGGCTATGTTTCACTCCTCAAAGGTAGCACGGGAACGGGACTATTACAGGCAGAAATTCTTAGAAAGTCACGGATGGACAATACATCGGATATGGAGCCGTAACTGGTGGAAAAATCGTTCTGGTGAGCTTGATAAAGTACGTCAACATGTGGAAAAGTTGAAGGTGAAAAGCTGACCAAGTGGTCAGCTTCTCATTTGGTCAAAGTTGAAGGAAATCATAAAAAATCAATGTTCAGTTCATACCTTTTTCTTTTGATACTTAATTCATGATCGACCGTACAAGACATTTGGGATGAGCTGGGTGCATCACGTTGACATTGCGGAGTGTTCGTCTTGGTGAGAACCGCATGACTATTGCCGCGGAGCTAATTGTTGTTGGTGATAAACTAAAAATAACTAGATCTCAAGATAACTTTCTAGTAATGCATATAACTGTTTATTGTTTGTATTTTTTAGACCATAGTTTCTAATATAATTCGGATGCACATAACCGAATGTAGTTGCCTCGCCTGCTTGTCCCAACAGCTGTCGAATCAGGGGCATTTCACTTCCAGCTTCGAATAAATGTGTAGCGAAGGTATGACGAAGAATATGAAGATGATTTTCCGGTATGTCTGCCATCTTTAAATATCTCTTAAAAAGCTTTCTTGCGTTATTATATTGCATTGGCCGGCCCATATTGTTCTTGAATAAATAGTCATTAATTCCTAACACTTGGTCTTCACAATACCACTTTAATACATTACCCATTCCATGACGTAGGGGAACGACTCGCGTCTTTCTATTTTTAGTCTTTTCAAGAGTAATAAATTCATAGTCAAAATCAATATGCCGTACTCTCAGCGTGAGAATCTCAGTTATTCGACAACCAGTTCCAAACAGGATACTGAACAGTGTTAGGTCTCTAACATAAAACGTGCTAGTTGATATTAACGTATGGAAGAACTTTAAAACATCTCTTCTTGATAATGTGTTAACTGGTCTTTTGTTGGGCTTCATGTCTTTAATATTAAAAGTAATCAGTCTCATTGGATTAGGAAACATATAATTACTATCAAGATATCTAAAAAAACTGCCAAGAGAATATGTTAAACGTAAAAGCTGATTATATGAACAGTCTTGTTTTGTCACCATGTAATTATCTATGATTTTATAATCAACTGGCATAATACGTATCAAATTACCTTTAGCATCCCGCAAACTATATATATTGAGTAAATGAACTTCTGGGATTGGAATGCTTTTAAGATTTGACAAATAACTACAGAAGTCTTGAAGGTTTCGACGATGGGTATTATAAGTCCTAATTGTATAAGTCGTGATGTTAAGGAAAGACTCAATTTCTTGATATAGACTTTTCATAGCACATCATCTTCTATCCCAAAAGCAGAAACTAATAGTTTCTCAAAAGCAAAGGGATATTTGTCTGTGACGTGTTGCTGTAAATCCTTTGGTAAAAGTTGAAGATATATGAACGTTGTTTCGGGTGATGTATGGCCCATTATTTGACTTAAATACTCAATCTTCATATTAGCAAGCAAACATCTTACTGCGAATGTATGTCTCCAACTATGAACGGTGTAATTTTCTTCGAATTTAAGCTTATTGCTTACTACTTTTACCATTCGTTCAATACTTCTTATGCCAATAGATTTCTTACGTTCCGTGCCATCATCTCTACTAAATAAATAGCCTGTTAGTCTGGGACTCCACTCACTTACACCAGTTAAGTTGAGATAGTCAAGGATGATTTTCTTAACTTCATCATAGATGGGAATGTATCGGTCTTTTCCTCCCTTCCCACCTTTTATATGAACAATGTTGTTAATAATATCAAAATCACAGACGCGAAGTTTTGGTACTTCACTAACCCGACAGCCGGTACCAAGTAAAAAACTAAAAATAGCATGATAAAGGTATCCGTAAGTTGTTTGCAAAACCTCTTTGAGGAAGGCTGTAACTTGATCATCTTTTAAGTATCTAGGCTTCAAGTTTACTGGCTTGAAAGTGAAGTTTTTTTTGTATTCTTTATGAGTGAGATCTTTATAATAACAGAAATTTAGAAAAGCACGAATGATTGCTGCATACGTGTTATATGTTCTATTAGAATGATTGATTGTTTTATTGGATTTAACACTTTTCAGAAAATCTAGAAAGAACACCTGGTTTAATTCTAATAACATAAGTTCAGGATAAGAAGTTGTTATATAAGACTTAAAACGCTCTAAAAAATTAGTGTAAGTCTTGAAAGTGTTTATTGAGATTTTTTCATGTGATAACAATGCATTTAAGTGTTCGGTATATTGTTCTAGTGCAGGCAAGACTTTTATTTCTGGCTTGAGAGGGCTGGGTGAATTACCCCCTCCTGTTTGGATAAATGACAGGAAAGATTCATAATCAATTCCGAGCTCATCACACATTTCTTGATAATTATACTTAGATTTAATATCCAATTTCATACAATATCACCTATTCCTTTTACAGGGTTGTAAGGGAGTGTATTTGCGAGCAATGTCTCCAAGCAACGATAAAAATAATGCATCGTCGAAACAAGATGTTTATGTCCAACCGCTTTTGCTACATCATGGATATCATTTCTATCATTAAGTGAGTCTGTTATAAAAGTATGTCTAAGTGATTTAGCTGAGAAATAAGCTCTACCAAATGCTAATTTGTTATATCGATTTATAATTCCACCTATTGCTTCTGTATTCATAGGATTAAGTTTTTCGAGTAAAAAGAGATGTTCAGTTTCTGCCTTGACATTAATACGATAATCAATGTATCGCTTTAACTGTCTTTTAACCGTATTGTGAATATGCAGGTTTCTCTGTCCAGATTTACTACAGTACAAAGTAATTCCTGATTCAGTAATATTGAAATCTCTTATCCTCAATTGTGCTATTTCAATTGGTCTACAACCGGTTTCAATTAGTAATAAAACAATAGCTAGATCTCGAAGCATAAGTTCACTATTTTTTCTAAAAATTGCTTCAATTAAAGCAAGTCTGTTATTGTTAAAAACATACTCGTTATCACGAGTTACTTTATTATTTTGAAAAACTGGAGGTATATCGTATTTAAATGTAATAATATTATTTAAATAAAGATATCTTAAGAATTTTTTGAGATAGCTTAATTTGGTATAAGCTGTTTTTTTTGTTATTTCTTTTAAATTGATTTTACTAAGAAGTAAGTTTTCGAAATTCTTAACATCTTTAAGCGTTAAGTAATTTAATAGTGTATTTGAACTATCAAGAAATCGTAAAAAGTAGGCAATATTATTGTAGTTTTCACGAATACAAGATGCATTTCGTTTCTTTAGAGCATTAATAAAATCTTCGAAAGTCGGATTACCAAGAAAATCTTTGACTTTTACCGCGCGATTTGTGGCTGATAAGTTATTAACTGTTTTTTTTTCTTTGCGACTTAGGGAAGCGTTAAATAGAGAATTATGCACTTTAATCACCTCATTATCATATTATTGGTCAAAACTATTATTTTTAGACATTGCTTGCTAGAAATAGATTTAAAGTACTAGATTCATTAGGCAGGTAATGGTAAAATGTTTACATGTAACACTAATTTTAATTGTGGCCATGGGCATGCGCCGAATTGGCATTTAATGTTTAATTGACTATAAAAGAGTCTTCTAAACCAATTCACTTTTTTTAGTGCTATTGGTTCATTGTCAATATATTGACCTAAGCCAGTGCGAATGAATGGTCCTAACTTGGACTTTTCTTTGTACTGGTTTTTTTACTTTAATTTACAGAAATTATCGAATAATTTTTCTTATTTGATAATAAGTCGAATTATGTCGAATTCTCCTGAGTTTAATTTATGAACATATATACACAAATACACAACATCCTTTCTAGTAGCTGGAAATGATTGCTAGTACCGTTCCATTGTAAGTTAACAATGGGTGCTCTCAGGAGTATCGAAATTGAATTTCTTTAATTAACTAAAGTGAAAGTAGCACTTCATGATCAATATATTTTGCGAAGGAGGTGGCTGAGAAGAAATGAAAAATAACATATACATACTTAATTACTTTCCTTTTTGGGCTCATACTTGTTATTCTCTTTCATGCTTAACAGCTGTAACAGTTTTGTTTCCTCTAGTGATCATGAGAGCAAATATCCTTAACCAAGTACACCACCACTATATTATCCAGAATAAAAGTTTTGTGTGATTTGTATTTTCAAAAATACAAAATCCGCATAGATCACTAGATTGAATAAAATAATTCTGGTGATGTAAAATGGGTTCCGAGGCCTGGTTGGAAATGATGGTTATGTACAGTGCAGCCGTAAATATTTGTAGACATAAAAATGACATTGGTAAGAAAAATGAGTTAGAGGTAAATTACATTAATCGTTTTCTACAAGGAGATTATGCGTGTAATCCATTCTTGCGAATCTCTCCAAAATATTATAATGAGTTTGTTACTACAGTTAGATTGAGAACTAGATTAGAATTTTTTCACTTTTCTACTGGTTATACATATCGAGAGTTAGCTGATTTGCTAGGATATCACTCGCATGCTTCTGTCCAAAATATATTATCAAAGGATTTAATTAACACTCCAAAGTTACTTGCACAATTAGCTATTTTATACCGAGTTCCGCCTAATTGGCTTACGAATGAATCTTGTTCCGAAGAGTGGGTTGTTTATCATTTTTTTGACTTGAAGATTAATAAAATTTCTAAAAAGGAATTTGAGGATTTACTGGAGCAAACAATATTTGGGGAATCATGGATAAGGTTTTATATAATTAATACAACAATACCTGATATTTTTACTTTTTTAAGAGTTGAGTGTCAAAAGGGAAATTTCCTAATTGAATTCTTTAATAAAACGGGGAGTGTCGAAGATGTCCTCGACTTATCATATAGTCTTCGAAGTAAGTACAATTGTGTTGAGGGGCTAATTATAACTCCAGTACACGGGCGTAAAAATCGAGCAATAGTATGTGTTAGAAAGGGTGGTTTTTTCTGTTTACCTCTTGAATTTCGCCCGTATAACTAAATATACATTTGAAAGAAAACAAACGATTGTGTGAAACCTCCTGATATTACAATATCGGAGGTTTTTTATTTTGACTAAAAAATGGCCTATTAATGATTCGGCAAGAAGGAAAGCACTTGAAATGATTGAACAATGGATTAGAGAGGAAGAAGAGAAGTGTTCAAATAATGTTGATACTAAGGATCCTAAACAAGATGAAACAAAATAATAGTGAGGATCAGACTTATAAACCAACTGCAGTAGAATCTTACACTATAAAGGCCAACATAAACAAAAATAAAGTCATCGATTACTTACTAAAAAAAGTAATTTTTAAAGCCAACTGACCTCAGTTGGTTTATTTTCTATACAACTGGATATGATAACTATTACGAACAAACGTTCCTATGTGAAGGCTCTCAGATGTCACTCACCAAAGAGAACGGTTTAATCCGTAGCAAGTAGTAAAGTTCGGTATCAAGTGGTATAGATGCCCATTAGATATCAAAGGGCAATGGTCTGAGTAAGACCCTATTCATGTCGATGTGTGTTTCGATTCAGTGGACTACACAAAAAGTCGCTTTATTAATGAATGTCGGCTTCGTTAACTGTTCGTCTATTGAACAACATATCATTTCATACGATCGGGATAAGTATTTATCGTTCTTTTCAGCACTGTGCCAGACCAAATGAAGAACAAAAGTAAAAACAAGGGAAGGAGGTGGATGTATGTACACCGCAATTTACGGACGTGTCTCCACAGGGATGCAGGTTGCAGAGGGCCACAGCTTAGATCACCAGCTTGAACTCTGTATGTGCAGAGCAAAGGAGATGAACATACCGCACGATTCCATTAAAGTATTCCGCGAGGAGGGTTTTAGCGGGGAGGATGTTGATCGGCCAGCAATGAATGAACTTCGGCAAGCCATTAATACTCACTTGGTTGAACGGGTTATTATTACCCATCCGGATCGTCTGTCGCGTGATCTAACAGATAAATTATTCTTGTGCCGGGAATTCGAGACACGTGATGTTCAATTGATTTTTGTGGATACCGAGTACCAGAACACACCCGAAGGTCAGTTGTTTTTTAACTTGATGAGTGTCATTGCTCAATATGAACTTTCGCTTATTAAGAAAAGAACAGTTCGGGGAAGGCTTAAAGCCGTAGAAAAAGACAAAAAAATTATGCCTATGCGCGTCCCTCCCTTTGGTTACGATTGGGTAGAAGGACAGCTCCTTGTAAACCAACATGAGGCAGATTATGTAAGGAAGGTCTATGACTGGTATCTAAACGACAAAATGACGATTCGTCAAATCGGGAACAAGCTTTTTACCATGGGCGTATCGCCAAAGCGTTCAACTAATGGAAATTGGGGAGCAAGCTCAATTGGTAGGATACTTTGCTCAGAAATTTATATCGGAAAGTACTACTACAACCGCAGAAAAGTGAAGAAGATCAAAGGACAACGGACTCAAACCGGCGCTCCTAAAAAGACATATACAGTACGAGACAGAAGTGATTGGATACTGGTTGAAATCAAACCGATTATCTCTGAAGAGTTATTCGAACAGGCACGGCAACAGCGTATTAAGAATTACACCCGAGGCGGAAATGTACATTTTGAATATTTATTGAAATCCCTAATCCGTTGTGGTCATTGTGGGCGTAAATGGGGAGGTACGACCTACTCTGGCAGACATGATAAAGTAACAGGATCTCGAGTAAAGTACAGATGTTATCGCTGTCCTAATCTTAACCCCAGGATATACGGGGTTACAACTGATCGATGCCCAACTCGACGAAGTATCAGAGCAGACGTTCTTGAAGCGTTCATTTGGGATATGGTAATGGAGACCTTGTCTAATCCGGAAGACTATATGGAGAGATTAGATGGACAAGTTGAAGAGATTGTTGATGAGTTGGAATTAACCGCTGGTTTTATCAGATCTCAAATTGATGAGAAAAGAAAAGAGTCGGACAAGTTAAAAATTATGTTCCGGCGGGATGTGATTTCTGAAGAGGAGCTTGCTACCGAGTCTCATAAACTAACAAGAGAGATTAATGACCTTCAATCTCAGCTTGAGCTGTATGATGTGCAGATTAAGACACACAGGGATCGGCATTTTTCTCATGAGGAAAATTTAAAGGCAGTTGAACGGATAAATGAGTTTATTATCAGCAAAGGAGCAACGCTCGCTTTTATTGAGAAGCGCTTCATCGTTGAAACGCTTATTGATGAAATCATCATTAAGGCAGAGGAAGAAGGGCTCAGTATCAGCATTGTAGGGAGCTTAGGCGAACTTTCCAATACTCAAGATAAATTAATAAAGAAAATTCCATTAGCCCTAAGTAAAAGACTATATATGTAACAAGAGAGGATCAGAGAATTATGGGGTTCATGGAGATATATAAACTACACCTAGATCTAGTGGAAACATATAGGGAACATAAAAGATGCAACTCACCTTTCGATACTCAAAGGAATTACTATAGGGATCAGCTGCTATTTACTAAAGATGTGGCTCAGCGTGTTTTTGTGTTGAACCAGATTGTAAAACTTCATGAGAAAGAAAGAGAAAATCTCATTCAGTGGTGCTCCGAAACCTATTTTAAAAGGATGAGCAATAAGAATAGTTGAGCCTTTTAAAAGTACGATTAGATAGCACACAAAGGAAGCGGGGATCTGGAAAGATGGATGATCTGAGGTTGAAGGGAAAACTTTATGCTGTTGGAGTAATAAATGAATTAAAGCGGTTAGGGTACACCGAAATCGATGCGAAGAGAGTTTTTTTACAACATTACCGAGGACTAAACCGAAATTATGGTCTTAATATGAACGTACACGACTTCGCCAACGTAATTGATGAAATTGAGCGTTTGATTTATGTTGGTCATATACGTGATCAATTACTGGGGCCCAAGAATATATCCGAGAGTACAGGGATGGATTTTCATGTGTCTGGGGAGATGGAACAGAAAATAAATGAATGGGACTCTTGTAAGCCAGAGGATGTGACCGGAGCAAAACTTGCTTACATTTTTATTCCAACTGGATTTGGTTTGGTGGTTAAAGTACAGTGCGACGTTTGTAAGCGAGAGCTCGATCTGTCAGATTGGTAACCCACAAAATGTAGGACGTCTTTTAAAGAGAAATCAATTTTTAAGTTAATTTATGCACCTGTTTTTGCTGTACAGGCACTTCTAGGCATCCACCCACATACAATAACAATGACCATGAACCCGTAGGGCTCACAGATGGGATTCATTGTACATATACGGGAGGTGTCGCAAGTGCCTGGACTGATAAGTGCCGTCGCGCTGCTAATAAAAGAACTGACACTGCTGGTGTCTTACGTTAGGAACAATGCATTTCCACAGCCGTTAACGGAGACAGAAGAGAGCCTACATTTAGGACGTATGGCGGAAGGAGATTCCAAATCTCGGAATATACTAATTGAACATAATCTACGCTTAGTCGCTCATATAGTAAAAAAATTCGACAATACAGGTGAGGATATGGAGGATTTGATCTCCATAGGAACGATTGGACTCATCAAGGCGATCGAAAGCTACCGTCCCAACAAGGGGACAAAACTGGCCACTTTTGCTGCCCGCTGCATAGAGAATGAGATCCTGATGCACTTAAGATCGTTGAAAAAGACCCGGAAGGACGTGTCACTGCACGATCCGATAGGAACGGACAAAGAGGGTAATGAAATCACATTGATAGATATCTTGGGCTCCGGAGCAGACGATCTGCTGCTTACTGTAGACCTTAATATTGAGAAGAGTAAAATATACCGGAACCTTGATATTCTGGACGACCGGGAGAAGGAAGTTGTGGTTGGGCGGTTCGGGCTAGATACAGGCGGGGAAGAGAGGACTCAGAGGGAGATTGCGAAGGAACTTGGGATATCGCGCAGTTATGTTTCGCGGATTGAGAAAAGAGCGCTCATGAAGCTGTATCATGAGTTTTATAAGGTGAAGCGGTAAGAAATGAAACGATAATTAATAAAGTAGTATTTCTTAAAAGACGTTAAAATGGCGACTTGTCTGCGGATGAGTTGCTTTTTGTTTTGATGGGTTTCCTCTAGAGAATGAAGACCTGATGAGATCACAGACATTGCATTTTAATGGGTGTTTTGGTGGCAAATATTCTATTAAAAGGAAAGGTCATATTAGAGGTGAATATATTCTAAAAAAGAAAACACAGCTAAACTTTGTCTTCTTGCTCTTGAAGCTTTAATGAATAATGCGATTATGATGATTCGAACACACAGAATGAGAAGAGTTGTTGATATTATTGGGATTAGTAAGAGTACTCTTAAAAAATATCTCCCGAAGAAGGAGAGGGTTAGCGGAAAGCTACATCTAACTTTAGCCCAGCTAAAATTGTTGAAAAGTATAAGAATATTATCATTGATTCTGCGATCATATGCTCTCTTGATAGTATACTGGAAGTATAATGCAGTTGAGAGGTGGATTTAAATTGATTACAACAGTAGCCGATCTATTGAATTCTCTTATGACCAAGGAAAAAGAATTATTGAAAAAATACAGCATAATTAAGCACGGTCCTACAATTGGCGATATGTATGAAGGGCTTACAGCCAATCTCCTGAATAAGGCTATATTTAAAGGATTAGATATAAGGATTGTGTCCGGAAAAATACGGAATGAATTAGGTGAGTTTAGTAATGAAATAGACTGTATGATAGTAGAGGGAGAAGGTGAAGCCATCCCGTATACAGGCAAATTTATATATGAGCTCTCTCAAGTAATTGCAGTCCTAGAAGTTAAAAAAAACTTGTATCAAGATGGCTTGATAGATGCATACGATAAAATGCGGAAAATATACTCAATTACTGAACCAAATAATGAGTTGTTAAATATGAAAGCGTTTAGAGATGCGTTCAGACATGTAGTTCAGAAAAAACTCCCTGACTATGAAGAAGTGAAAGACCTACCTTTACATGAACAAATGATATATCACAGCTTGTTAATAGAAGAAATGATGCCAGTTAGAATTATATTTGGTTACTATGGATATTCCTCTGAATTTGCTCTAAGAGAAGCGTTTTATAAATATATAGAAAAGAACTTAGGCATTAAGGGCTTTAGTCCAACAGTCTTTCCCGATCTAATTATATGTAATAATAGCGTATTAGCAAAACTCGATGCTATGCCTTACATAAGTCCTCTAGATCGGGAAGGTAACTGGAATTTCTATGGTTCATCAACACACAATCCATTTTTAATACTCCTTGAGTTTATTTGGACAAAGCTAAGCTATAAATACAACCTTAGTGATGAAATCTTTGGTGAAGATCTTGATATTGAAGGCTTTCATCCATTTCTGCTGACTAAAGCCACAAAAAATGATGATAAAATAGGGTGGGAAACAAGGTATATTTATATCCCAAAAGAAGGGTTAGATCATGAGCCATTATTTGGGGAGTGGAAACCTGCGGAACTTGACGAAGTAGAGTGGTTCATAATCAATTGGCTTTGCTTACATCAGGAGCTTAATACAGAGGATCCTGGGTTCCAAAAATGGTTGGACCAAAAAGGTGCAAAACTAGAAGATCTTATAAAGAGTCTTTCTGAAAAGAGACTGACTACTTTTGAAAAGAAAACATTGCATTTGTTAACTGATCAGTGTGAAGTTGTTACTGTTAATGGTAAGTGGTACGCTGCCGAAAATAAATCAGGTAGACTGACTAATTGGGTTAATAAGATGATACAAGCTAGAAATGAATAAAAACTGCATTTATGTTTAAAACAACAGTAAAAATGTACTGGACATTTTAATAAACCTACGTCATAAACTGAAGCCATTATGAAATATCAAATAACTTATGAATGAGAGCATTTATCTTATTCTTTTATGGCGAAAAAATCATATGTGAGTAAGACTCTATGTTTTTTTCATATGGATTCCCTTACCCAGTGCCGAATGAAGGAAGCGCAAAAGCCCAAACAACGTCGTACTCGATTTTGTTGAAGGATTGGAACATAGAGGGAGATATGTGATTGGAGCATGTTTGGTTGCCGATATGCCATTTGAGATCGTATCGTGTTCATAACCTCAAAAAATTCGACAATACCGGTGAGGATATGGAGGATTTGATCTCCATCGGAACGATTGGACTCATCAAGGCTATCGAGAGCTACCGTCCTAATAAGGGAACCAAGCTGGCTACTTTTGCTGCCCGTTGTATTGAGAATGAGATCCTGATGCACTTAAGATCGTTGAAAAAGACCCGCAAAGATGTGTCGCTGCACGATCCCATCGGAACGGACAAGGAAGGTAATGAAATTACGTTGATAGATATTCTAGGCTCGGGAGCCGACGATCTGCTGATTACAGTAGATCTTAACATTGAGAAGAGTAAGATATACCGCAACCTGGAGATTCTGGATGACCGGGAGAAGGAAGTTGTCGTAGGGCGGTTTGGGCTGGATACTGGTGGGGAAGAGAGGACGCAGTGGGAGATCGCGAAGGAGCTTGGGATCTCGCGGAGTTATGTGTCGCGGATTGAGAAAAGGGCACTCATGAAGCTGTATCATGAGTTTTATAAGGGAAGCGATGAGCACAGTGTCATAACTACGAGTATTATCCGTTAGTAATAAAGCATATAGACAGCGACTTGCGACTTGTCTACGGATGCCAAATGCTCTTTAGCTTCATGCCAAGTAAACATAGTTGTATCAAACACTGCATATAGAAAGAACGCCTTTAGGAGGCTCTGTGATTTTCGCCGAATGTCTTACAACGAACCGCGTCAAACGGGGATGTCAAAGCGTCGTAATTACTTTTCCAGATGCAAACGACTTCTTATTGACGGTAAGGAAATCACAGCGATGAAAATTACAACGATATGTCAACGGACGAAATCGCCACGCATATGGTGGAAATTCAACGGAAGCTTGAAAATTCCAGACCGCGAACGATCATCGAATTACCATCGCCGCATAGCGACAAGGATTACGGATTCAACTAAACGCATAAGAGTGCATCAAGTAACTTCGGACATGTCGAGGGTTTGCAAGAAGCATACAACGAAGCGTACAACAAGGTTGAAAAGCAATTATCAGCGTAGTAAAGCAGATAAAGGTAGGTGAATTGATAGGCGTCGGGGATTCGTTCCCCGCGCTTATTTCGTCGAATTGGCTGCCTAAAATGTGGTAATATTAGTCTAGTCTTTATAAATAGAGAGGGGTTTATATCCTATGTCAATGACTTCCAAACTTGTAGATATAATTCGTGACCATGTTAACGACTACTTAGTGAGTACCAGTATGGCGGAAGGAAAAGAGAACGAAGCGAACGGTTTTAAGAGTTTGAAAAAGAAGACGAACGCGATCCAATATCAACTTCGTGAAGCCGAAACCTTTCAATACCTTTACGAAGGGCAAGCGAGTATGAGCAGAAGGGCGGCGCATAAGTTATATGATGCGTTCAAAGATGACTTTGACAGTGACGAACTAAGGGAAGCAGAAGAATTGATTGATAAATTATAATCGTAGGCGTCGGGCTAACCCCCGGCGCTTTTTTTTGTCACAAAACGGCTTGACCCCGCGACGTAAGGACGTATCAAACTTAAGGGGTTTACAGCATTGGTACGCATAAAGAAAACTTCAAAACGGCGCTTGAACAAGGGACGTTCGACTTCGGACGTGTAGCGGTACAATATCACGCAAAACAGCGATCATGAAGCTTGACTGACGGAACAACAGGTCGATCGGGAAATAAAGTGTATCGGAAAAAAAGCAACTGCCGACGCTTCAAGTAATGCCGTATGACCGCTGTTACTCAATCCCCCCCGCTTTGCTGACTGTTGAACGCAACGGAAGGCGGCGGGGTCTTATTTTTTTGCCTTATAGCGAAAAACAGGGATCCATAATAGCACCCGTAAAACTTCGTTATAAGGGTTGGGAAACTTCTGAAAGGGTAACACGAATGGTTAGGAGTCCCGGCGATTGTTCCGCACTTTTTGTCGATGGTATGGCGTCGAGTCAAACAAATGTGTAACCCGATTATATGCGTAAGCCCCAGCCCTTTATAGGTCTTTATTTACTTTTTTCGTCCCCGACATTGCTTTAGTTTGATTGACGGGCTTGCAACTTCGCGAAGGCGTCAAAGCTTGATAGGAAATAATAGAACATCCAAGGGAAGTAAACTTCCGCATCGTAATTTAATATTTGGTCTTTTAGTCGGTTATGTCGTATTCCGAAGCGGTTCAATATATTAAAAATTTCGCTTTCTTCACTCAGAATTGTTTTCTCAACCTTTTTGTTGTCGGAAATTAGACGTGTAGTTCAAAAGAATTATGTAAAAAGTAGGATTTCCATGTAAAACTTTTGAAATATGATGTTATAATTTGGATAAATATGAACATGAGACAGCCAGTATAAATATTGACATGCAGAACAGGAATTCTTGCCAAGAGAAGAGTCCTTTGTTTGTAGGATGTAGTAATTATTTAGGATGCCGAAGGACATATAAAGATATCAAAATCATCAATGAACAATTTTTTGCGTTAGCTGTAAAAGCTCATGGTAATTAAGAAAAACAGTGAAACGGTAGATTCTTTTATGCGTGTTCTAACTGCACACATTGTCGTTATACAACGGGAAAATACAATAACAAAGGTGATTTGAAAAATGGATGACAGAAAAGAACGTAGGAGAATACTCTCTGATGAATTAGAAGAGTTAAAAACACAGCTTAGTAATGAGTATTACGAACAACATGGAAACTCTCATGAAATTGATTATGATGAACATCTTGATCCAGACTATAAAATAAATGATCTCCAAAATAAAATAGATAAACATGAAAAAGAAATAAGGCGAATTGAAATTGAGCAAGAGAATGAAGAAAAGAAGAACATTTTCGATGGATTCCCTAGAAATAATGGCTTTATGATTACTGATATTGAAAGTGAAATTGATTTATTATCACGAACACCACAAGCTGAAACGATTAGCCGATTTATTGCCAACAAAGAGACAAATCCCCCTTTAACTATTGGTGTTTATGGACCTTGGGGTGCAGGGAAATCTACGTTTTTACGTCTAGTTGAAAAGCAATTGGTCATTATAAATCAAGAAATTGATGACAAAAGGGAGGAAGTATATAAAAAATATAATAAGACGCATCTTATTCGCTTTAATCCAACAGAATATGAAGATCAGAATATGATTTGGTATGCTATTCTTAAAGAGCTTTATCTTAAATACGATGCTGACATGGGCTTCAAAGGTAGAGTTGCATATTCATTCAGAAGGTTAATTCCTTCTTTTAGAAAAAACAAAGTACCGTATGTTACTAGTTTAATTTTAATCATACTAAACGCCATTCTATTTTACATTTACTTTAATCAATTGAATCAATATAGTACGATTCTAAATATAATAAAAAATAGCAATATCTTTATAAACTTGCTAACGATAGTCGTATCAATAACCGCCATTTTTCAAGTTATTATACCATTTTTCAAAAAAATTCAAATTTTATTTAAACCTGTCTCTGCCAAAATGATTCAGCATGTACTTATTCCTAATTATAAAGCTAAGTTAGGGACACGAGAAGAAGTAAAGGAATCTTTAGATGATCTTTTAAAAGTCTGGATTAAAGATAATGAAAAAATTGTTATGTTTGTCGATGAGTTGGATAGGTGTTCGGAGAAAACAATTGTGGAATTCTTCTCAGCGCTTCAATTATTTTTATCTTTCAATTCACTTATTCATGTTATTTCGATGAATGAAGAAATAGTAGCGTTAGCTTTAGCTAAGAATAATGATTTTTATTTTCAGGATAATACAACTAAAAAGGAAAAATTGGATTTCGGCTACAAATATCTGCAAAA
This sequence comes from Paenibacillus wynnii, assembly GCF_030812855.1. Lineage (GTDB taxonomy): Bacteria > Bacillota > Bacilli > Paenibacillales > Paenibacillaceae > Paenibacillus_AQ > Paenibacillus_AQ wynnii_A. The sequence goes on along the minus strand of NZ_JAUSTK010000016.1, from coordinate 40,701 downwards.
GTATGTAACTACCGCTTTTCACCTCCCAGTTGAGCGTTCTTATATGAATTTTCTGAATGAATTATTAAACCCTCAAAATGAATTTTTTAAGGAAGAGGAAAAGAACACTGTTGTATCTATGATCGGCGATATTGCTAAAGATAAAGAGATAACGCCAAGAGAACTGAAAAAAATAATCAATTTATTGATTTTATCAAAAGAAAGATTGGTTGCTGAGCGTTTCCCATACAATTTAACTTCTGTTGATTTCATTAAATGGTTTTTAGTAGACTATTTTAATCCATTAGGAACAAGATACTTTATAACTAAATTAAAATCAGGGGAAAATTATGAAGAACATAAATTCAAATTTTTTAATGATGTATATCCATCTTTAATACCTGCGCGAGATGAGGAAGACAGAGGAGAAAAAACAATTCATTATTTAATGAAATATTTAGATATCAGGATTGAAGTTATTCTCATTGCAGATAATGTTATTGAAAGTAGCTTTATTCGTGAGTGAGTAGTTTTGAAAATTCGACAATGAAAGCAAATCTCGTTTTATTAATTTTTGTTGATTCAAGTTGGTTTTTTGTATGAGGTGGATTTTGCCCATGTCTTATTATTAATTCTAGTCACTATTAATTTGAAAGATGACGTGAAATAAGTTGTGTACAAAGAATTTGACCTAGCCAAGGCACAAAAAAGTGGGGTATCCTCGGGATTGCAAAACCACCAAGGAGGAATCTAACCCACTGCAAAAACTCACGAAGGGAAGTAACCAAAATCCCAGACAGGGTTCCCCCCACTAACCTATGTAATACCCGTATAAAGATTTCTTGAAGTCGCTTGTACGCATGTTAATGCTTGAACTTTATACCCTAAATAACGTTTTGTCTATACAAAGAACAGGTCGATTATGGTCAGATACCACCATGATTGGCTTGTTTTTGTTATCTTCGTTTTTTTGTGGGTTTTTTCAAATCAGACGCAACTTCTTGAATAGCTGCCCTGATGGATATCGTGACTAAGACATCGCAACTGACCACTATATTGTCAAGACGTAACTGACATGGAAGGTCATGTGTGAAAGGCCAGCCACAGTTTCTCTCATTCCTAATACAAGCGGAAAATCATTCAAAAGTTTTGCTGTGAGGGGAATGTATAAACAATGTTCAACTTTTTGTCGATAAAGTCTCATTTGAATATCATGGAGTGTGAGTGAACTTTTACAATCAGCTCGCACTGTCATATTGAGATTAGTTTGATATTAAGCCTGCTATTCGTCACAGTGGCTATGTTTATCATTGGAATCTGAGAGTCAATGATGCTTACCTATATTTACGGCATCAACCGGGAGGCAAAAGAAAGCATGGAAGTAATTCCGTTGTGGCCAGGGATGAAAGCGAGAGTGACACTTTAGAGTTGATGGCACTCAGTGGAACAGGAAAACCCTCAAGTTATATTGTTTGGAAAGATAGCGGAGTGGGAATCAAGAAGAATTCATGGTCAACGTAAGTAAGCACGGTTACGATAATCATTTTTGAGTCGTTAGATATCCAACTGTGTAATCGTGACATCGCATCGCGTCCATAACCTCAAAAAATTCGACAACACAGGCGAGGATATGGAGGACCTAATCTCCATAGGAACGATCGGACTCATCAAGGCCATTGAGAGCTACCGCCCGAACAAAGGGACGAAGCTGGCCACTTTTGCTGCCCGTTGTATCGAGAATGAAATTCTGATGCATCTTCGTTCACTCAAAAAGACCCGGAAAGACGTGTCGCTGCACGATCCCATTGGAACGGATAAAGAGGGTAACGAAATTACGTTGATAGATATTTTGGGATCAGGAGCGGACGATCTGCTGCTCACAGTAGATCTTAATATTGAGAAGAGTAAGATATACCGCAATCTAGATATTCTGGATGATCGGGAGAAGGAAGTTGTGGTTGGTCGGTTCGGGTTGGATACAGGCGGGGAAGAGCGGACGCAGCGGGAGATCGCGAAGGAATTGGGGATTAGTCGGAGTTATGTTTCAAGGATTGAGAAAAGGGCGCTCATGAAGCTGTATCATGAGTTTTATAAGGTGAAGCGGTAGGGTTAGCATGATAATACGAAGTAGTATCCGTTAACAAAATAGGGATTTAGAAAGCGACTTGTCTGCGGATGAGTTGCTTTTTGTTTATAAAATAAGTATCTGACAGAGGGTTGCGGCGGCTCGATTCGCGCATCTACACGGATCTAAGACGGGAGAGAGAGTAAGGGATAGAACTTACGGATTTAGGATGCTGAAAAGGCACGTGAAATGAATAAGGGCTGACGGCAATGGTGAGATTCTAGAGGAATGAAGTCCGATTACAAGGACCGCCCTGAAAAGTGGTTGCTTTCGTTTGTATGTCGAAAGTTTGCTGCGAGGGTGTATTTACATTACATCATACTCGGTCCATAACCTCAAAAAATTCAACAATACAGGTGAGGATATGGAGGATTTAATCTCCATCGGAATGTTTGGACTCATCAAGGCCGTCGAGAGCTACCGTCCCAACAAGGGGACAAAGTTAGCCACTTTTGCCGCCCGTTGTATAGAGAATGAAATTCTAATGCACTTAATGAAATCACCCTTATCGATAAGCTCTGAGACCGATGATGTCATCAAAGAAGTCGATCTCAAAATCGAGAAGAGCAAGATCTACCGCAATCTCGACATACTGGATGGTCGGGAGAAAGCCGGAGTGACGTGTCACGGATTGAGATAATGGCGCTGATGAAGCTGTATCATGAGTTTTATAAGGTGAAGCGGTGAGTCCATAATAAGGTTAAAAAGTATTGCTATTAACAATTCTGTGTATAGAAAGCGACTTGTCTACGGATAGGTTGCTTTTGTTTATAAGAGGTAGTTCTGAGATATGGGGTTTAAGGAAATCACAAAATCGCTACTAGAGGAGCACTATGATGACATACAAGTAAGTATATGATCTCCATATTCAACTGCTATATATTTATGAGTAATAATAAAGAGAAAGGGGCGATAGTCTCAGTATGAGAAGGCGAAGGCAGCGTCGGACAAGTTTTTGAAAGCGTTCCTAAATTATTTTGATATGTATTCTATCCATTCTTTTTCATTTTTTATAGATGTTTCCCTTTATCTCGAGATCAGAGAAGGCCTTGATTCACAATAGTGCATTTAGTCAAATTAGGTGACACCGTGAAAATATGCTCCTCGTTCAATGTGGACTGGAGTGTGGTCTGTTATTTCATTTCATAAGAGAATGCAATGCCATGATGATAGACATTCAAACGATTTTGGTACTATCGTCCCAATAAATCAACAAAGTGGTTTACCTTTGCATCACGTTGTATAACGAACTATTTGTAGAAGTTTATTTGATCCTATAAGCGATGATAACGCTTTTCAAATAAGTGTGTATTTCTAGTAGGCAAAGAGATGTGAATCCAAGAGGTTTACAACACCAATGTACATAAAGTGAGGCAAGACATAGAGGGTTGGTCATACGTAACGAAATAAACGATTAAGGGGGTAGGGGGATAAATACAACAGGGAGTCTGTTATCTTGAAATCATGTGTACAAACTCCCGTGTATAATTGCTTGTTAAACTTTTGTTTAGTTTATAGAACCATTATGCTAGACATTTTAAGGTTACGGTGCATTATATATAGCTTTTCGAAGCTGTCCATTTATTTCAACTGCAAATTCTTGCTTTAGATCACTGTTCTTAATTTCATATAGTTTACTTCCAACTGGAGCAATAGTTGAGTCTTCATTTTTTTCAGGTAGTGATTTGTTTGGATCAATGTAACGTTTAACCTCACCTAATTTTTGCCCAATATCTACCTGGGCTACAATTTCATTTGTCACAACATATGCTTTTTTATCCCACACTACAACTTGTGGATAAGGCAGTAAAGGATTTTCTGTTGCTTCTTCATTTGAACAACCCGATATTATTACGATTAGAAATATTATTATTCCAAATAAATGTTTCATTGGCAATAACACTTCCTTATTTCAAGATATTGTTATCCACTACTTTCCAAATACTTTTTCATTTTGAATACGAATCTCTTCTTTTGTAAGTTTTTGTATGGGTTTTAATTTAAGATCTTTTAACGTAGAATTAATTTCTTCTCCTATTGTTGAAAGTTTAAAAGAATCCTTTCCGTTGAGAAGATCATTATCACTTTTATTCACAAATGTTTTATCTGTTGAAGTTTTTTCATTTAGCGAAAATTTACCTTGTAACATTCCGGTTAAAACATAATAGTTCTCATTAGGATTGGCTAAATCTCCATCATCTTCTGATAAAAATAATACAACTTCTTCTCCAGGCTGGAAGGTAGGGTATCCTTCAGAAGTTAAGGTTGTATTACCTACTTTACCCGCTTCAATCCTAACAGTTACAACAGAATTATCATAGGGTTTATTTTTATAAACTTCATTTACTTTGATTAATACATCAGTTTGAATAGTATTACGTACCTCGAGTCCTTTTGCAAAATCTGGATTACTCCAAGAACTGGGTAATATCTTATCAACTGTACCTCTAATAACGACTGATGCATTATTAATTAGGTCTCTTTTGCTTAATATAGGAATATCACCGGAAGCTTCAATTTTTATTTGTTGAGGTATGAAACTGAATAATGCAACACCTAACAAAAATGAAAATACAGTTGCAACTAACATCTTTTTCATAATTTAACCCCTCCCTAGTTTTAGTATAAGTCCTTAATTCCATCTATATCATCTTGCGCAATATCTCTCTTATAAATAGTTCCTGGACTAGAACCTGACCACATGGTTGCTCCGGAAACGCCTGAGTGATCTAAGCCAAGAAGATGACCTAGTTCATGAGTAAAAGAATTCCCTACATCATAATAATTTGAATTCCCTGATACTGCATTTGACCATGGGTGTGAGATATTAACATCAATATCTGCTTCATATATGGCATTTACATACCAAGCACCAACCCACTCATAACCGGATGAAGTCACATGTGTCTGCATTAGATATTGATCTGTTCCTCTTGCACCCTTTGTGACTTGATTCAAATCGTTGTCATTGGGATAGGAAGTATTCGTTGTAGTGCTGCCTATATTTAAAAGTGTACCCGCACCTGCACTGTTCCATTGCGCCGCTCCATTGTTCATAGCAGTTATACTTTCAGTGTCGAACGTACTGTAAGGATGGACTACAATTGGGCTGCCAGACACTGGATAGGGTCTGTATCCGCCACTATACCAAATTTTGTAAGCATATGTTGAACTTGCTCCAATAGCAAAGCTGGAAAGTATCAAGAGAGAAAATAGCGGTTTTCTTATTTTTTTCAACAACATAATTCCGCCTCCAATTCTTTTTTTAGATTTATTCATTTTGTTTGTAATCTACTTTTTCGTTCTGGATATCTATCAGACTAAAAGATCATATGAAATATTAAACACCTCCCAAAAAATATATTTTTGAACATAGTTATATTTTTACATATTTATGCTACTGATTACAGTGTAAATAGGACTATAAATATCCAATTTTACTAGAATACTTCAAAAAAGTTGTAAAAGAACAAGTATTAATGAACTGGAAAAATATCGCACCCTATATGGGTAGCACTCATGGGAGAGTATTCCTTTTTTGGTTGTTCTGGAAGATTATGAAATTTGGCAAATCGGGACTTCATCCAATACCTACTGCCTTCAAGCGTTATTTCAAGTGAGGAGATGATTTCCCCCAAAAGTTGCTGCCAAATAATCGAAAAAAGCCAATCCAAGCCTCTTCACTGCCATTACTGTAAATAACGCTGCATCATTTACATCTCAGACATGCTATTGCTTATCGGTGTTCCCGTTGCAAAGACCACGCCTCTACCTTAATTCATCTCCTAAATGTATTGGCATTTTAGGAGCATAACCACGGCACGCTGACTACTTGTTTTACCTATGCCGGCGACATTGCGCATTTTGGTAAAAGTAAAATAGTTTTTGTAGGCATGCGCTTCATTGACGAATAGCATATCAACGCCAAGCTGCTCGAAGTAGAGCAAGTTTTTTTCCTTATCCTATTAACCAAATGCTCTAATCGATGCTTTAGCTGATTCTGAAAAATGACCATCTGTTTAATCGTCCAGTTGTCACCCTTTTCCCGTTTGACCTGATCAATCTTGCCCCCCCACCTCATGAGTCATAAGGGCGGTCTCTGAGTAAACGGAGATTTAGGCTCTTTGTGACCACTGCCGCTTCACAACAAATATTCGACCTTATTGCTTGTTGTCCCAATATCTCTATTTTGCATGAGATAGGCCATGTCTTCGTGGCCTTATGTATAACAAAGAAAAGATCAGGCTTTGCTTCAGGTGGTTCGTACAGGGTTTCTACAGATATAACGAACATTTATTATTTACTAACAGTTGTTAATCAGACGAGAAAATGACATCGTATCGTGTCCACAACCTCAAAAAATTCGATAACACCGGCGAGGTTATGGAGGACCTAATCTCAATCGGAACGATTGGACTCATCAAGGCCATCGAAAGCTACCGCCCCAACAAGGGAACAAAGCTGGCCACTTTTGCTGCCCGTTGTATCGAGAATGAAATTCTTATGCATCTCCGTTCACTCAAAAAGACCCGAAAGGACGTGTCACTGCACGATCCCATTGGAACGGACAAGGAAGGCAACGAAATAACGTTGATAGATATTTTGGGATCAGGAGCCGATGATCTGCTGCTCACAGTAGATCTTAATATTGAGAAGAGTAAAATATATCGTAATCTAGATATTCTGGATGACCGAGAGAAGGAAGTAGTTGTTGGACGGTTTGGTTTAGATACAGGCGGGGAAGAGCGGACGCAACGGGAAATCGCGAAGGAGCTTGGGATAAGCCGGAGTTATGTATCAAGGATAGAGAAAAGAGCGCTCATGAAGCTGTATCATGAGTTTTATAAGGCAAAGCGGTAGAAAGCCGAATTACTTTAGAAGCCCACAACACCAAAGGTTTTCATAGAGTAAATATGGGTCATACCTATTCAAAATCAGTTGAACCTTAAATAACCTGATTCCTCCCTGTGGTCATAGCTCGGATGGATCGGTTTTTTTCTTTGTTTTTATCAACAAACATACGTTCCCTGACAAACCGTAGAAGCATTGATTAGGTATACTGTGTAAAAAGAAACATGATGACAGACCAAAGAAAGGAAAAGCAACAAAAGACCATCCATACATAGTTTAGAAGGAAGTAATTGGATTTCATTGAAATTATAGTGTAGAAACCTAGTAATAGAACGATCATTATCATAGTGAGGAGAATAATCATAGCCGAGAAAATTTCACGTATATAATATCATTAATTTGATCCAATCCTGGTATATCCGCAACAAATTTGGCTTTTAAGTGCGATGTAGATGTAAGGACGATATACCGTGATCTGCAACTGTTGGATACATTTGCTCCTATATTTTGGGATGCGGGGAAATAACGGGTCATTTCAAAAAATCCATTGACAAAATAATCTATAGGTGATTAAATTAATTTACAGTGATGTAACGTTTAATCAAATTGAGGAGCCTTTATGAATAACAAAGTTTCAATTAAGGATATTGCCCGAATTGCAAACGTATCCGTAGCGACAGTGTCCAATGTCATCAATCAAACCGGCAGGGTATCTGCAAACACGATCAACAAGGTAAACAAGATTATTCAGGAACAGCAGTTTGTTCCCAGCGCCTCGGCCCGTAATTTGAAAAATAAAAATTCACATCTGATTGCCGTTGTGGTTCCGTTTCTGGAGAAAGGAATACTGCAGGACAATCCATTTTATTGGGAACTTGTGCGTGGTGTGGAGAACGGAGCGAGGAATCATGAAGTTCAGGTCATATTGCTGGGCACGAATGAGGATGAGGATTTCTCGTTTGTGAAGCAGCGGGATCTTGACGGCCTGATTGTTGTGGGTACCTTTGGCCACTCTTCCGCCTTGCAAAAAGTGATGGAAATGGGTGTGCCATGTGTATTTCTGGACAGCTATTTGTCTAGTCCTGACCTGTACCAGGTCAATTTGGATGACGAAGCGGGAGGATATCTCGGGACGAAGCATTTGATAGGATTGGGGCATAAGACAATTGCAGCCCTGACCGGGAAGCTGGAGGAAGGCGGAGTCAACTATTTCCGCTACCAAGGTTATTTAAGGGCGTTACAAGAATGCGGCATTTCAAGCGATCCGGAACTGGTGATTGAGGAGTTCTCCTCTATACAGGGCGGATATCAGGCGGCCCAAAAGATTGGAAGCAGCAAAAGCAGGATCAGTGCTGTATTCGCTTTCTCCGATGTTTCTGCTATGGGATTAATCAGAGGGCTGCATGATATTGGTCTGTCGGTGCCTACGGATCTATCCGTTATCGGCTTCGATGATATATTTTATACCCAGTTTATGATTCCTTCGTTGACGACCATCCGGCAGGACGTGTTGAGCAAAGGCCAGACAGCTGTTAACATGTTGCTCGACCAAATTAATGGAACGGTCTCCTCGACCAGAAACGTGACCATTCCGGTTAGTCTTACTGTGCGGCAAAGCACGATTCCTTATAGTAAAAAAGTATAGTGTTCTCTTGCTATATTTTTTTATCATTAGATTAAACGATTAATCAAAAATGACAAATGAAAGGAGATGGTGTTTAGAGTTATACCGTTGAAATAAGTGAATGCAGATTTAATTTTTTGATTAAATGTTTCACTGAAAGCGTTTTATTAAATAATCGAAGGGTGGTTCATGTAATGAAATTAGGGAAAATCAATCTCCTTTTGCTTGCCTTTATGATGTTGTTCGGAACGGTGGCATGTTCAAACAACCAAGCGACAGAGAACAATACGCCTCAGCGTACGGAACAAACCAGTCCAACTAACGAGAATACGACAAATGCCGACGAGTTGACACCCGAGCCCGGCGCCAAACTGCTGGTCTGGGACGGTAAAGACGGGCTGCCTTTCTTAACTGAAATCGCCAAACAATTCTCCGAGAAGTACAACATTCCGGTCGAGGTTCAGGAACAAGGAGCACCAGAGCAGATGACCAAGATGAAGATCGACGGCCCCGCAGGGCTCGCAGCAGATCTGCTGGTGCTCCCTCATGACAATCTGAGTGAAGCGATAGCCGGCGGTTTTGTCCTTCCAAATGATTTCTTTGAAGAGGAGACCAAAGCGGAATTTCAGGAGACGGCAGTTAATGCCGTAACGAAAGACGGCATTCTTTACGGCTATCCGCGCAATATGGAGACCTATGCTTTGTTCTACAACAAGGAACTGGTCAAGGAGTCGGACTTGAATAGCTGGGATGACATTATCCGTTTCTCCAAGACATTTAACGATGTGGGAACCAAGAAATACGGATTTATGATGCAGTTGAATAATTTATATTTTGCTTATCCCTTCTTCTCGGGTTATAAGGGTTATGTTTTTGGCGACAACAATACCAACCCGGAAGAAATCGGACTGAACAGTGCGGGAGCGGTTGAAGCCATGAAATACTTTCAGTCCATGCGCGAAATTTTGCCTATGGAAGCGGCTGATGCTACAGGGGATGTGAAAACTGCTTTGTTTCAGGAAGGGAAACTGGCCATCAATCTGGATGGAGTGTGGAATATCGGCAATTTCTCCGAGCTCCCATTTGAAGTCGGAATGGTACCGTTGCCAAAGTTCCCGAGCGGTGAGGTGCCGAATACCTTCGCTGGTGTAAAAGCCTATTATGTCAGCGCATATTCCAAATATCCGAATGCGGCAAAATTGTTTGCCAGATATGTGACAACCAAGGAAGCATTGCTGAAGAATTTTGAAGTGTCCGGCTTCATTCCCGCTCGCAAAGGCATGGAAAACGAGGCCGTGATCAAAGACAACGCGATGGTCAGCGGAGCGATCCGGCAATTCGAGCATTCCATTGCGATGCCGTCGATCTTTGAAATGCAGCAAGTATGGGCTCCAATGGCCAACGCGCTGGAGTTGATTTGGAAAGGGGAAGACCCGCAGACAACATTGGACAATGCGGTAAAAAGCATTAAGGAAGGCATACAAACCTTACACCAATAAGCTGCGGTTTCGCCTGATGAACTGACGTCATCCAAATCTTCGGCATAGGATGACGTCGCCACTTTTTTGCTAATGGGAGATGAATAACAATGATCCAGCATCGAAAGCGGGCGATGATTCTATCGCTGCTCGGTATGGGGCTTGGACAGATATACAACCGACAATTTGTAAAGGGAGTGTTGTTATTCCTTTTGCACATTGCCGGAATCAGCCTGGCTTTTTCTTTACCTAAGGCTGTCTGGGGTTTGACTACGCTTGGGGAAAAAGCAGACCACCTGAAAAAAATAGGAAAAGTATACGTCAATGTCCGTGGCGACCATTCCATTTTTTTATTAATCGAGGGCATGATCGTCATTTTGGCTATGGTCATCCTGGCATTCATTTATATTGCCAATGTGCGTGACGCCTACTTGATAGGCAGGAAGCGGGAGCAGGGAGAACGGGCGCCGCATTTTGCGGAGACCTTACAGTATCTTAAAGGGGCAAAATTCCCGCAAATGGTTATTTTTATCCCCATTCTGCTCGTTGTCTTCTTTACACTGATGCCGATTCTGTTCATGGTTTTGCTGGCCTTTACGAATTATTCGGCTCCGAATTTTCTACCGCCGGCCAAACTGGTGAGTTGGACTGGAATGGAAGGCTTCAAAAATATCTTTACGATTAAGGCCTGGAATCAGACGTTTTTCGGAGTAGCGCTCTGGACGCTGATTTGGACGATCTGCGCAACGTTGACAACATTTGCGGGTGGATTTATCGTGGCTCTGATGGTTCAGAAAAAAGGAATTCGCTTTAAAGGCTTTTGGCGCACCCTGTTTATTATCCCGTATGCGATACCACAGTTCATTTCACTGCTTATTATGAGAAACATGTTTAACGGTGAGTTCGGCCCGATCAACCAATATCTCGGTTATTTCGGTCTGGGAGGCCTGCCTTGGTTGACAGATCCGTTCTGGGCCAAGTTCACGGTAATCGTCGTTAACATCTGGATTGGGTTTCCGATTACGATGCTGATGATTATCGGGATTTTATCCACGATATCGAGGGATTTATACGAAGCCGCCGAAATTGACGGGGCCAGTCCGTTTCAGCAATTCAATGCCATCACGCTTCCGACGGTGATGTTCTCATTTGGCCCGCTGCTGGTAATGTCCTTTGCCGGCAATATCAACAATTTTAATCTGATCTACCTGCTGACGAATGGTAATCCGGCAAATCCGGCCTATCAATCCGCGGGCAGCACCGATATTCTGATCACCTGGTTGTACAAACTGACGATGGACAGCGGCAAGTATAATTTTGCTTCCATCATTGGCATTTTCATCTTCATCATTGTTTCATCCTTTGCGATCGCCAACATCCGGAGAACGAAGGCATTTAAGGAGGAGGATTTGAACAGATGACAAGATCGGACGCGAAGCTGAAATGGAGTTTGGGCAACCTCTTCTGTTATGCGGGGCTGATTGTAATCGGCATCGTATGTATTTATCCTGCGCTCTGGGTCGTGATGTCCTCCTTCAGACCAGGCAATGCCTTATACAGCGAACATTTGATTCCATCCACGTTCACGCTGCAGCATTACAGGGATTTGTTCAATACCTATCCGTATGCGCAGTGGTTTATCAACACATTCAAAGTGTCTTTCTTTACGATGATATTCAGCACTTTTCTGGTTACGATCACCGGGTATGTCTTTTCCCGTTTCCGGTTCAAAGGCCGTAAGAATCTGATGCTCGGAATGCTCATCATCGGGATGTTCCCCGGATTTATGAGTATGATTGCTGTTTATATTTTGCTGATGCAACTGCAGCTTCTCAATACACATCTATCCCTGATTCTGGTGTATTCGGCCGGAGCCCCGATGGGCTATTTATATGTGAAAAGCTATTTTGACACGGTTCCGCAGAGTCTGGTCGATGCGGCACGGATTGACGGAGCCGGGCATTTCACGGTATTCCGGCGAATTATGCTGCCGCTGTCCAAGCCGATGCTTGTCTACATTGCGCTCACTTCATTCAGCGGAGGTTTTGTCGATTTTATTTTTGCCAACATGGTGTTAAGTACGCCCGAGAAGCAGACACTGGCGGTCGGACTGTTCAAAATTGTGCAGGGAAAGTTCGCCACGGAATTTACGCTGTTCGCCGCCGGCTGTGTGCTGGTTGCGGTTCCATTGACACTACTGTTCATTTTACTGCAGCGGTATTTGGTTGAAGGGTTGATGGCGGGGTCCGAGAAGGGCTGAGCCGTACCTGGGAGAATGAACAATTTAAACATTAAAGGAGTTGGATGACAGATTATGCTGCTCGAAGCGATTTACCACCGGCCGGGTGATGGCTGGACTTATGGTTACGATGATCAAACGGTTCATTTGCGTATCCGCACTAAAAAAGAGGACGCCACAAAGGTGGAAGTCCTGTACGGAGATAAATGCAAGCCCTGGGGTGACATGGCAACAGAGAGTATGGAGATTCTGGCGAGCGACGAGTTGTATGACTACTGGCAGGCAGCGGTACGCCCTCCTTATGGCAGGCTTGCTTACGGTTTTCTTCTGACAAAAGGCCACGATCAAATCTGGTATACCGAAAAAGGGTTCCATTCTGCATCGCCTAAGGAGCATCTGGGACTGTTCGAATTTCCCTATTTGCACCCGGTTGATGTGCATAAGCCGCCTGTTTGGGTAAAGGACGCCATCTTTTATCAGATATTTCCCGAACGTTTCGCAAACGGAGATCGGAGTAACGATCCGCAAGAGACACAGGCATGGGGCGGCAGGCCGGAGTATTACAATTTTTTTGGCGGAGATTTGCAAGGGGTTATCGATCATCTGGATTATTTGACGGAGCTGGGCATTACGGTGATTTATTTTAACCCTCTATTTGACGCGCCGTCGAACCATAAATACGATACACGGAATTATTTGCAGATCGATCCTCATTTTGGGTCTACGGAGACGCTGAAATCTTTGGTCCAGGCCTGCCATGAGCGGGGTATTCGCGTTATTTTGGACGGTGTGTTCAATCACTGCGGGGTTACGTTTCCTTATTTTCAGGATGTGGTGGAAAAAGGGAAGGACTCGGAGTATTACGACTGGTTTCACATTAATGAGTGGCCGCTTCAGGTGACCGACGGCGTTCCTTCCTATAAGACGTTTGCGTTCGAACAAACCATGCCCAAATTAAATACGGCCCATCCCGAAGTTAGGGATTATTTTATCAACGTGGGACGCTATTGGATTGAAGAGACGGATGTAGACGGTTGGCGGCTCGATGTGGCGAACGAAGCGGATCATGCCTTTTGGCGGGAATTCCGCAAGGCGGTAAAAGAGTTGAAATCGGACGCCTATATTCTGGGGGAAGTCTGGCATGACGGGATGAAATGGCTGCAAGGGGATCAATTCGACGGTGTGATGAACTACCCGGTGGCCCATGCGATCCTCGATTTTATCGTCTTTGAGCATTATGATGCGTATGATTTCGCGGCAAAAATCGGCGGGTATTTGGCCCGGTATCCGCAGCAGGTGAATGAGAGCTGCTTCGTTCATTTGGATACACATGATACGGTACGTTTGTTGACATTATGCGGTGATGACAAGCGGAAGATGAAGCTGGCCACTGCGCTCCAGTTTACTTTTGCCGGGGCGCCGAGCATTTATTACGGGAACGAAGTGGGACTCACGGGTCAATTTGATCCTGACAATCGCAGGTGCATGATCTGGGAATCGGAGAAGCAAGACCGGGAACTGTTCGCTTTTTACCAAAAGCTCATCCAGCTCCGCAAAGCGCATCCGGCGCTGACTTCAGGATCGTTCCGGACCTTGTGGGCCGAGAAAGGTTCTTCTCTATTAGCGTATGAGCGCCGATTAGGTGAAGATCTCTTGGTTGTGGTTATGAACGCATCCCCGGCTCCACTTACGGCTGAACTTCCGTTCCCCACCGGCGAATGGTACGATGCCATAAACGATGGCGCAATGGAAACTTGGCATACTGGTGAACATCTAGGTGTGTTAATGCCGTATGAATTCAGGATTTTGTATAAACATCAATAACAGGACCATAGATAGAATACAGAATATTTTTGGGTTGGTGAGGCCAAGAAAAGTTGCTTGGCTTCATCAAAGGGAGGAAGCTGCAAATGTTGAACAGTGAAGCCATAAGTCCCGATAAGATCGAAAATCTCCAGCCTGCGCAAGAGCTTCTTGGGATGGGGAGAATAACCGGGTTATCGCAGGAGGGGAACCTGCTGATCGTGAAAGGTGAGCACGGTATTCTCGCGTTGCATAAAATGAGCGAAGGAATAATCCGCATTAAGCTGTTTCCGGAACTGCTCACTACGGGGAACTTGGATATGACAGGTACGATTGCTGTTGTAAAAGAGGCTGAACATCATTTGCCGGAGATCCAGGAGACGAAAGAAACCTACCTGTGGGAAACCAAACATGTAATCCTTGATATGTCTAAAGCCGATTGCAGTCTACGTTTTATAGACAAGGCAGGAAATAAGGTTGCAGATAACAACTTGCTGGCATGGGATGAAAAAAGAGCTGTGACCGGGACATTCACTGTTTCCCCGGAGGCCCATTATTACGGACTTGGAGAAAAAACGGGCTTTCTGGACAAGCGGGGAGAACGTTATGAGATGTGGAATTCAGACGTATTTTCTCCACATGTACCGGAGACTGAGGCGTTGTACCAGTCGATCCCTTTTCTAATTGTTCATGAACCGCATATGGCCTACGGCATTTTTCTGGATAATCCCGGCAGAACATTCTTTGATATGCGCAGCCAAAAGGATATTTACTCGATGCAGACAGAGACAGGTTCTTTTGATGTTTATTTTATTGCCGGTCCGCAAATCAAAGATGTGCTTAAACGGTACACCTTGCTGACCGGGCGAATGCAGCTTCCACCGCAATGGGCGCTGGGCTACCATCAATCCCGCTACAGCTATTTGTCCCAGGATGAAGTGCTGCAATTGGCGAATACCTTTCGCGAGAAAGATATTCCCTGCGATGCGATCCATCTGGATATTCACCATATGAACGAGTACCGGGTCTTTACCTTTGATCCCGTCCGATTTCCCGATCCGTTGGCGATGACCCGGGAACTGCGGGAGCTCGGCATTCGGATCGTACCGATTGTTGATCCCGGAGTCAAAGAAGATACCCATTATAAGATATACAATGAGGGAGTTGAAGGTGGGCGCTTGTGCCTGATGAAGGACGGTGAGCCCTTCGTGGGACCGGTATGGCCGGGTCCCAGCGTCTTTCCTGATTTTACGGACGATGAAACCCGGGAATGGTGGGGAGATTTGCACCGCTTTTATATGGAAGCGGGTATTGAAGGCATCTGGAACGACATGAACGAACCCGCCGTCTTTGGCCCGACGATGACGATGGATGTGGAGACGGTTCACAATAACAACGGACGTCCGGTATCTCACGGAGCCGTCCACAATTTGTATGGTCTGCTTATGTGCAAGGCAACCGCAGAAGGTTTGCAAAGAAACCTGGACGGACGGCGCCCATTCGTGCTGACGCGGGCCGGGTATGCCGGCATCCAGCGGTATGCAGCGGTCTGGACCGGCGACAACCGCAGCTACTGGGAACATATGGCAATGTCGATGCCGATGGTACTTAATCTTGGTCTCTCCGGTGTTGCGTTTGCCGGTCCCGATGTTGGAGGGTTTGCCTTTCATGCAAGTGGTGAACTGCTGGCCCGCTGGATTCAAATGGGCGCGTTGTTTCCATTTTTCCGCAATCACAGCGAGCAGTCCAGCTTAAGACAGGAGCCGTGGTCCTTTGGGCCGGAGATCGAGAATATCTGCCGCGATTATATCAAACTGCGCTATCGGCTGATGCCGCTGATGTACTCCCTTTTTAAAGAAGCTGCAGAAACGGGGATGCCTGTTATTCGTCCGTTGATTCTTGAATATCCTTCCGATTCTGTGGTGTATAATCTTTGCGACCAGTTTCTGCTGGGCAGCCACCTGCTGGCGGCGCCCGTATACCGGCCGGGTACCACCTTCCGCGCAGTTTATCTCCCGGAGGGCACATGGTATGACTATTGGACGGGGGAAAGAGTGGAAGGCAGAGACAGCATTGTTGCCCAGGCCCCACTGAATATCATGCCTCTCTATGTCAAAGGCGGGGCGATTCTTCCGCAGGCCGAGCCGGTTAGCTCCACATTAATGGAAGGCAACGGCAATCTCCGGCTTGATGTTTATTGTACGGGAAGCGCGAACAATATTTTTGAGCTTTACGATGATGACGGGGAATCCTATGCTTATGAGAAGGGTAAATACAATCTGTTCAAGCTGCATCTTCTGGAGAGTTCCGAAGCTGCAGAATTCTCTATTGACCCGGCTCATCTCGGTTATACCGGCAAATGGATGCAATGGACTGTACATTTCAAAAATTTGCAGATTACAGAGCATTCGCAGATTGAAGGGTTGCCGGATGGAGGAACAGTTGAGACGGATGCAGGTGTTCTGACCTTGACATTCCCGCAGCCGAAGGATAATGTTCGGCTTAGAGTGAAAATAAATAAGTAACCATTGATTATAGAGGACCGGGATTATAAGAAAGTGTACTGAATAGGAACATTTAGGAACCGTCGGGACATCCTGACGGTATTTTTTTTCCACTCAATATCGGCGCTCGTTATTTATTGGCATAATTTCCGTGAATATAATCCAGCAGCGCATGCACCTTCACAACTGATTTCGTATTATTGCCAGCGTGTTATTGAAGCACATGAATCACATATTCCCGGGATACCTCGATTAACAGATCCGAGAATTTCAGTGCTGTCAGGCTGCTGCTCACAGTAGATCTTAATATTGAGAAGAGCAAAATATACCGCAATCTAGATATTCTAGACGACCGGGAGAAGGAAGTAGTAGTTGGACGGTTTGGATTGGATACAGGCGGTGAGGAGCGGACGCAGCCGGAAATTGCGAAGGAGCTGGGGATAAGCCGGAGTTATGTGTCACGGATTGAGAAGCGGGCGTTGATGAAGCTGTATCATGAGTTTTATAAGGTGAAGAAATAAGAATTCTTACATTAATATTGGTTGTTATTTAAAGAGGTTGCCTTACTCAGCAACCTCTATTTCTGATGACCTTATGCCACATAACAATTTTCGGGCCCTAACTTAATACTCTGTTTTATTCATTGAGGTTTTCCATGTTGCGAATGGAAGCTTGTAATCTGGCAGATCAATTCGCTTCATGGGAATGGAACGCGCCGGCATGGGCAAAGCGATTTGTTCATAAATGAATTGATCGTCAAAGCCGATCGAAGCTGCCTCTGCTTGCGTGCAGGCGTAGTAAACCGCATCTGGACGGGACCAATAAATAGCCCCAATACACATAGGACAGGGCTCGCAGCTCGTATAGATCTCGCAGCCTTTTAGTTGGAAATGTCCTAAATGCAAACATGCTTCACGAATAGCTTGTACTTCGGCATGGGCTGTCGGATCATTCGATGAGGTAACTTCATTACGGCCCCTCCCAATAATTCCTCCATCTTTCACAACAATCGCTCCAAATGGGCCGCCATGTGCAGAAATGAAATTTTCATAAGCCTCTTGATTGCTTGTTTCATCAGATCTTCCCGATTGTGTTCTATTGTCATTTGAAAGTCTCCTTTTGTTTACAAAGATAAACTCTCGCTTCGAAAGGGCGCAATTGCATCCGATCCATATTCTCCCCGTTATCGGGATAATTAGTTACTAACAGCTCTTGTTGCAAGACAGGCTCTTTGATTTCGACGATTTGTTCCTGTTCGGAAAAATTGGTAACGACGATCAATGTCTCGTCTCGTAGCGTGCGTTTATAGGCGAAGACATCCGGATGTTCTTCAAGCAATAAAACATAATCGCCGTATACGATGACTTCATACCGCTTCCGCAAGTGAATCAGCTTCCGGTAGTAATGAAGAATTGAATTTGGATTGTTCAATGCGCTCTTAACGTTAACGTCATTGAAGTTAGGATTGACTTCGATCCAGGGGGTCCCGATCCCAAACCCGGCATTCGGACTTTCATCCCATTGCATGAGTGTCCGGGCGTTGTCACGGCTTTTCAAGTAAATATCCCGCATGACATCGGCAGAATTCCTTCCTCTTTCCTCCGTCTCGATCCGATAGTAATTTAGCGTTTCTACATCGCGGTATTTGCTGATATCGTCGAATTGGACATTGGTCATGCCAATTTCTTCACCTTGATAAATGTAAGGGGTACCTTGCATCATTTGAATGCAGGTAGCGAACATTTTTGCGCTTTCCTCCCGATATTCCGTATCGTTGCCCCAACGGGAAACAACACGGGGCTGATCGTGATTATTTAAATACAGTCCGAACCAGCCGCTTCCATGAAGAGTTCTCTGCCAGTTGGACAAAATGCGTTTAAAGGTTGTTAACTGGAACGGAACCGTTTCCCAGCGGCCATTCGGTCCGTTGTCGACATCCATGTGTTCGAAACATATGATACTGTCCAACTCTTGGCGTATAGGATCCGTGTATAACAATCCTTCCTCGGCCGACACGCCGGCCATCTCGGCAACCGTAAATATAGGATAACGAGAAAATACTTCACGGTTCATTTCGTGGAAAATTCCGTGAATCTCGTGCCCGTTTGCTACTAAATGTCCGCAGGGAGCATATTTCTTGTCTATTGAAGTCAACTCGGAATTTGGCAGACCGTCCGGTTTCGAAAGAAGATTGACCGCATCGAGACGCAAACCGTCAACTCCCTTGTCCAACCAGAAACGCATCATGTCATACATCTCTTGCCGTACGGAAGGGTTTGCCCAGTTCAAATCGGGCTGTTTCCTGGAAAAAAGGTGAAGATAGAAGGCTTTGGCGTCATCATCATACTCCCAGGCCGGCCCTCCAAAAAACGATTCCCAGTTGTTGGGTTCCAATCCTTCGTTGCTATCGCGCCAATAATAATAGTCACGGTACGGATTGTCGCCGGGCTGCTTGGATTGAACAAACCATGCATGTTCGTCCGACGTGTGATTGAGAACGATATCCATCATGATTTTCATCCCGCGGAGGTGGATTTCATTCCGCAGCAGCTCCCAATCTTCCATTGTCCCGAATTCTTCCATGATTTGATAGTAATCACTTATATCATAGCCATTGTCGTCATTGGGCGATTCGTAAACCGGCCCAAGCCAGATCACATCGACGCCCAGGAACTGCAAATAATCAAGTTTTTCGATAATTCCTTTGAGATCTCCGAACCCGTCTCCGTCGCTGTCCCGAAAGCTTCGCGGATAAATGTGATAGACGACCGCTGTTTGCCACCATAATTGCTCCATAATATGCCCTCTCATTCTTTACATTTTTACATGAAAATATTTCATATTACGATTCCAATCATACGAAACTTCTGTTTTCCTTGTCAATAAATATAACATTAGTTTTTAATTTTTAGTAGAAAATGGCTGGAATCAATGAAAATAACGAAAAAATACCGTTTATTTATTGACAACTTTTAAGGAATGAGATTATATTGTGAATAAAGATGACGTTGAATGTAAAAATGAATCACAAAACTGTGAATAGTATTTTCATAATGGACTCATATTAGAAGGGTGGTGTTGCGAAATCGGTCATACGAAATGGAAGAGTGACCGGATAACAATCCGAATCGCGAGTAGACGCTGTGCAAGAAAGAAACCATCTGATAACAAAGGAGCTTAAATGTATGAAAAAGAAAATGGTACTTCTCTCACTGATTGTTGCCACGATTCTTGCTTTGTCCGCATGTGGAAGCGCGCCAAAAAGTAATAAACAATACAATGAGGCGGAACAACCGGCCGAAACGACAAGTGCGTCTTTGGATGAACTGAAGCCGGAGCCGGGCGCTGAGCTTGTCTACTGGGATATGAAAGATTCTTATACGGACCTTCTTGCCCTGGAATTTGAGAAAAAATATGGCGTAAAGGTAACGGTTGAGGATGTGAAGTTTTGGGAGACGCTCGGTCGGCTGGGTACGGACGGTCCGGCCGGAACGGGGGCTGACGTGGTTGTTGCCGGTGCAGATCAGCTGGGGCCGGCCGTCAAATCCGGCCTTGTTCTTCCGAATGATTATTTCGAGGAAGAGACCAAAGAAATTACAGTCAAATCGGCCGTCGATGCTGCGACGATTGACGGCATTTTATACGGGTATCCCCGAAATATAGAGTCCTATATGATTTACGTTAATAAAGAATTGGTGAAGAACACTAAACTGGAAACGTGGGATGACGTTAAAGCTTTCGCGAAACAATTTAACGACATTCCCAATAATAAATACGGATTTTTGTACGAACCGAACAGTATGTTGTACAATTACTCGTTTATGGCTGGTTACGGTGCCTACATATTCGGGAAGAATGGAACGGACAAAAATGACATTGGCCTGAATAACGAGGGAGCGGTCAAAGGAATGGAGTTTTTCCGTTCGCTTAAAGAGATTTTCCCAGTGGAAATTACGGATCTCACGGAAGATATTAAGGTATCGCTATGGGAACAGGGCAAGGCGGCAATGATCATTGACGGCATCTGGAATGCAGCGAAATATAAAAAATTGCCGTTTGAGGTCGGCGTCATCCAGCTTCCAAAAATGCCGGGTGGCATCGATCCGGTTCCTTATGCAAGCGTTCCGGCTTATTTTGTCAGTTCATACTCGAAATATCCAAACGCGGCAAAACTGTTTGCCCATTTCGCGACTACCAAAGAAATGCAGTTGAAGAACTACGAGATAAGAGGCGTACTTCCCGCTTATCAAGGGATCGAGAACGACGAGAAGCTCAAAGAAGACGAATTCATTCAGGCATTCAGCAAACATGTAAAAGATGCGCAAATGATACCCAGCATTCAGGAGGTTGAATTTTTCTTTCAAAGCATGCCGCCAGTGCTTGAGCAGATCTGGAAAGGCTCCGATATCAAAAAAACATTGGATAAAGCGGTGGCTGACATGAAATCGAACATTGAAGCGGATCATTAAGCATTGAAACAAAATAGAATGATTGGTAAAAAGGGACGATCGCCCGGCAGTCAATTGCCGGCGGTCTATTTCAGAGACTAAGGAGCTGGTTTAGTATGCGACAGCTGTCCATCGAGAAACGACTTCAGCACGACATGAGGCAGCATAGCAAGAAAAGCGCGATCCTGTCGATCCTTATTATGGGGCTTGGCCAATTGCACAATCGGCAATATGGGAAAGGCTTCCTCTTTCTGGGGCTGTATAGTATTGGCCTATATTTGGCCCTTGCAAAGTTGCCTCGTGCCATTTGGGGTTTGGTAACGATGGGGGAGACAGAAACTCAGCTGATTAAAGTAGGGAAATTGTACAAGCAGGTTACGGGAGATCATTCCATCTATTTACTGGTCGAGGGACTCATAACCGTATTTCTCATGATTGTGATGGTATGTATGTATTTGCTGAATGTCAAAGATGCTTACCGGTGCGGAAAGCTGCTGGAAAAAGGAGTACGATTGAATACTTTCGTACAAACGCTAAAATATGTCGCCGATTACCGTTTTCCGCATCTTGCTATCTCCATTCCCATGTTGGGTATTCTTTTCTTCACGGTGATGCCGATCGTGTTCATGATTTTACTCGCTTTCACGAATTTCACCAAAAGCAATATGCCGCCGGCAAACCTGGTCGATTGGAACGGACTTGGCGCATTTCGGGATATTTTTCGGCTTCAAGCCTGGAGTCACACTTTTTACGGTGTCACCTTGTGGACGTTTATATGGGCCTTCTTTGCGACATGTACTTGTTTCTTCGGCGGATTTGCCATTGCGCTCTTGGTCCAACATAAAGATATACGATACAAGAAGCTTTGGCGGACGATTTTCATTCTCCCCTATGCGATTCCAATGTTCGTTTCAACCTTGATCCTTCGCAATGTTTTTAACGGTCAGTTCGGACCTGTGAACCAATATTTGAGCTTGATGGGAATTTCCAAGATTCCTTGGCTTTCGGATCCCGCTTGGGCAAAAGTAACGATCATTCTAGTCAATTTGCTGCTCGGGTTTCCTGTTATCATGGTAATGATCATAGGGATTTTGTCCACGATACCTGGAGATATGTACGAAGCGGCGGATATGGATGGGGCAAATGGCTTCCAGAAACTTCGGCTCATTACATTCCCGGTCGTTATGCACGCCATGACTCCGCTCGTGATTATGCAATTCGTAGGCAACATGAACAATTTCAATATCATTTATCTCTTAACCGGCGGCAACCCTGTTAATGGAGATTATCGATTTGCCGGTCATACCGACATACTGATCACGTGGCTTTACAAGCTGTCGATGGATCAAGGGCAGTATAATTTTGCTTCCGTCATCGGGATATTCATTTTTATCATTCTGGCTGCCTTTGCCGTTTGGAATGTTCGCCGAACGAAAGCGTTCAAAGAGGAGGATGCATTTTGATCAACGCCAAAAAAATAAGAAGGATCACGTTTCAAACTTTCGGCTATTTCATACTTGGTGTAACCGCGATTTTTTGCGTATATCCTGCTTTATGGGTGCTGATGTCCTCTTTCCGTCCGGGCGACTCTCTCTATGGCGAAACCCTTATTCCAACCGCCTTTACGTTGATTCATTATGAGGAGTTGTTTGTGAAATACCCATTTATACAATGGTACGGAAACACTCTTAAAATTTCGATACTCAGTATGATGATTGGAACGATGCTGGTGCTCATGACCGGCTATGTCTTATCGATGTTTCGTTTTAAAGGACGCAAGAATCTCATGAGCACCCTGCTTGTGCTCGGTTTGTTCCCTGGTTTTATGAGCATGATTGCCATTTACGTTCTGCTCAATCAGATGAATTTGCTGAATACGCATGCAGCGGTCATTATCGTTTCCGCAGCTGGAGCGCCTCTTTTCTTCCTTTATTCGAAGAGTTATTTCGATACCATTCCAAGAAGTCTCATCGAAGCTGCCCGGATCGATGGAGCAGGTCACCTTGGTATTTTTTTCGGCATTGTCATGCCATTGTCAAAACCTCTTCTCGTATTCGCGGTGCTTATGAATTTTACAGGCCCGTTTACCGACTTCATTTTTTCAAAGCTGGTTCTCCGGACCTCCGAGAAAAAAACGCTCGCGGTCGGATTGTACGATATGATGACAGATAAAACAAAGAGTCAGTTCACGATGTTTGCGGCGGGCTGCGTTCTGATCGCTGTTCCGATTACGCTGCTGTTTCTGTTTTTGCAAAGGTACTTGATTGAAGGGTTGACATCGGGAGCGGAAAAAGGATAAGTGGAAGATCAAGCTGTTAGATCGTGTTTGTATTAGGTATAATAAAATAGACTAGGCATTTCTTAGGGATAGAACGAGGAGGTTTGTTGGTGGCAACGATTCAAGATATTGCGAAGCATGCAGGCATTTCGATTGCAACCGTGTCCAGAGCGCTGAACAAGCCTGAAATGGTAAACGTTGAAACAAGGGAGCGGGTCATGCATGCCGCTAAGAAGTTGAATTATTTTGCGAACGAAAATACAAAACTATCCAACGTTAAAAATAAAAAGCTTTCGCTGGGTATCATTATTCCTTATATCACGGCTTTCTATTTCGGTGAATTATATAGCGGAATTAGCAAGGTTGCAGAGGAGCATAACATCGATTTGCTTCTATATGAATTGAAAAGCCAGCATATGTCCAACGAAGGAATATCCAAGGCGCTTTCCTTTGTCAAACAACGTATGGTGGATGGTATTATTCTGGCTAGCTGCCACGTGCCCGGCGATTATGAAGATCTGATCGAACAAGTGCAAATCCCGATTGCTCTTGTGCTGAGCTCGCATGAAAACGGAAAACTTCCGGCATTTAAAGTGGATGATATCCGCTCCTCATTCGATGCGGTTGCTTATCTTGTCTCGCGAGGGCACCGGCACATCGGTATGATATCCGCATTGCCGACGGAACCGGAGCGAAGCGAGCAATTGCGTTTTAGGGGCTATAAACAGGCGATCGATTTTTATAACCTTCCCTATTCGGATTCATTTGTTGCTTTTGGAGACATGCGCTTCGACGACGGCTACGTGGCCATGAAGCAATTACTTGCCAATAATGAGAAGATCGAACTTACCGCTGTTTTTGCCGCGTCGGACGAGATGGCAATCGGGGCGATGCGATGCATTCACGATGCCGGGCTTCGCGTGCCGGAAGATATTTCGGTCATCGGTTACGACAATTTATCGGTGGGCACCATGACGACGCCGACATTGACGACAATCGAGCAGCCTTTCGGGCAGATTGGTTCAGAAAGCGTAAGACACCTGATGAAAGTGCTCACTGACTCCGGTCAAGTGACAGGAAAAGGGAATTTCTATTTGCCCCATAAAATC
This sequence comes from Paenibacillus wynnii, assembly GCF_030812855.1. GTDB lineage: Bacteria > Bacillota > Bacilli > Paenibacillales > Paenibacillaceae > Paenibacillus_AQ > Paenibacillus_AQ wynnii_A. The sequence continues at coordinate 16,263 of NZ_JAUSTK010000016.1, read as the reverse complement.
ATCGAACGGGAATCCGTATCCGAAATCACTTTGTCGGCAAAATAATATGAAATACTGGGAATGACATCGTATCGTGTCGTGTCCATATCGTTAAAAAATTCGACAATACAGGCGAAGACATGGAGGACCTAATCTCCATCGGAACCATCGGACTCATCAAGGCCATCGAAAGCTACCGCCCCAACAAGGGAACAAAGCTGGCCACTTTTGCTGCCCGTTGTATCGAGAATGAAATTCTTATGCATCTCCGTTCACTCAAAAAGACCCGAAAGGACGTGTCGCTGCACGATCCCATTGGAACGGACAAGGAAGGCAACGAAATAACGTTGATAGATATTTTGGGATCAGGAGCCGATGATCTGCTGCTCACAGTAGATCTTAATATTGAGAAGAGTAAAATATATCGTAATCTAGATATTCTGGATGACCGAGAGAAGGAAGTAGTTGTTGGACGGTTTGGTTTAGATACAGGCGGGGAAGAGCGGACGCAACGGGAAATTGCGAAGGAGCTTGGGATAAGCCGGAGTTATGTATCAAGGATAGAGAAAAGAGCGCTCATGAAGCTGTATCATGAGTTTTATAAGGTGAAGCGGTGAGTAAAAAGCGGCTTGTCTATTGACAGGCTGCTTTTTTGGTGCGTTCCATTTCAAATTTAGTTAGAATGGAAGTCTGAATTTTGACTTGTAATATGAAACCAATTCCAGGTCTAATCTTTCACTTTATGTGCAAGTGCGGAGAGAAATTATCCAGGATCACATACAAGCGCTTCGGTCGATGAAATCGGCGCCGAAGGATCTGGAAGAATCGAAGAATATCCTGATGCTTCTTGGTTTTTGAAACTAGTGGTTCCCACGGTAAGGTTGAAGCGAGAGCGGACCAAACTATCCACACATATTACACGCCCATCCGCTGGAGGGTTCCGGTAGAGGTCTTCGATCGTTATTTAGACTCAGGCGCCGGATCGTTTGAATCCTTCCACGTTTTTGTATTTTGATAGGTAATCTTGGCTCCATAGAGGGGGGGAATACTCATTTATTGGGGCAAAGAACTTATCCCATCCTTTTCTATTAGAAGAGTTGAGAAGGTTATGAAGAACCACCTGTAGAATGCGAAAAATCATTTATGAAAAATGCGAAATCGCCGTCAACGTTTCAGGTGAACCGCGATTTTAATATTATATTGACTATCTATTTTTTCTTTGTTGAAGACGACAATTCTATAGAAAGTTGTTTATCCATAGGTATACCGAGTAAAGAACAAATTCTTTGTTTTTCTGTGTAATCTGTCCTATTCGCGGCTTGAAGCTTTGCTTGATGCAGACATCGACGCTGTGCTGAACGCAACGCCACCGAACAGTCATTTTCAGATGGCAGCGCAAATTCTACGAAAAGGAAAGCATGTGCTGCTCACCAACTTCAATGATCGCTTTTTTTGAGATCTTCAGAAATCACTTATTTGAACAGACAAATCTCGAACTTAAAAATTATTAGTAACTTTTGATTCTTGGCGAATAAGTTCAGATCGGCTTGTCGGAATTCAATTTCCTGATTTTTGAAAATTATTAATAGACTTTATTAATTGATCTAATTATAATAAAAAAAGTCGAGAGATATAATCGTTTACGTAATCGTTTACATATTTGATTAGTAGAAAGGACAGATGCTATTGATTCTTTCCGTGCCGTCTCAACGAGACGATAATTTGGACTGTCTGGAAAACTCTTATTCATCTATTAGCAGATACCACGGAAGGGGCTACGAATGCGTACTGGCAAATTCTTGGTCTTTCCGGTACGAGCGTCATTCTGGTCATTCTATAGGGGTTTGTCTTGAAATGGAAAGTGAATTCAGCTTTTCTATGCTGGAGCAGAACCATGGTGTGCGTGCTCACATTCATTCATGCGAAATAAAAGATGCAGTAACGACTCCCTATGAACATGCTATAGGGCTCGATTCGCTCGATTTCATACGTCTTTTGGTCAGAGTCGAGACCGAGTTCGGCCTTGAACTAGAAAGCGCGGAATGGGAAGAACTGAAATTTTCGACGGTAGAACAGCTTTCCGAGTATATGGCCGATCGTATTCTCCGAACGGTGAACCTATGAAAAAGGATACGGCGGGGATGGGCAGTTTACTGCGGAATCGGTTTATGATTGGGATTTTGTTATCCATGACTTTTTTGCAGCTTGGAATTTGGGTCAGAAACTTTGCGGTTTTGATGTTTGTAATGGAGAAGACGAACGGCAGCGCATTAGCCGTATCCCTGATATCAGTTGCTGAATTTGCGCCAATATTTATCTTCTCCTTTATAGGAGGCGTATGGGCAGACCGATGGAAGCCCAAAAAAACGATGGTCTGGTGCGATTTAGGCAGTGCGGTTTCGGTTGCGTTCGTTCTGCTGGCTTTGCTGCTTGGTACATGGAAGGCCGTCTTTTTGGCAACGCTGGTCTCTTCAATTTTGTCGCAATTCTCTCAGCCATCAAGTATGAAATTGTTTAAGAGGCATGTGCCGGAGGATCAGCTTCAGACTGGAATGTCTTTGTTCCAGTCCGTGATGGCCGTCTTTACGTTGCTCGGACCGGTACTGGGTACGCTGTGTTATTATCAATTCGGCATTTCGATCTCTATCGGTCTGGTTTCGGTTTGTTTCCTACTATCGGCTACGGTTTTAACTTTGCTGCCTACAGACACTAAGCTCGACAAAATGGAACATTCGAATAGTTTAAGGATTGAAATGGTTCAAGGCCTGCATTATATCAGGGAGAAACGAATTTTACTTTTGTTGGGAACATGCTTTTGTTTTACCGGTCTTGGCGTCGGGTTTATCCAGCCCTTGGGCATCTTTCTCATTACGGATAGACTTGGATTGCCGAAGGAATATTTGCAGTGGCTGCTCTCTTTGAACGGTATGGGGATGATTCTCGGCGGAGCCTTAACGGTAATGCTGAGCAAAGTCATGCAGGCGCGCTCTCTGCTTGCTATCGGTTTGGCGGTCAATGCGTTGTGTATGGCGATTTCCGGTCTATCGACGTTTATGTGGCTTACGCTCTTGGCTCAATTTTTCATCGGCATGGTTACGCCCGGCTTTCAGGTTGCGGTTCAGACTTTGATTTTGAAAAATACGGAGCAAGCCTATGTCGGTCGAGTGAACGGCATCCTGTCTCCTCTCTTTATGGGCTCGATGCTGATAACGATGAGCATGTCGGGATGGCTGAAGGATCAGTTGTCCGTTATGGTGATGTATCTGTTAGCCGGTGTTTTTTTTGGAGGTGGACTTCTGATTATTGCACCTTTATTCCGAAAGGAACCGTTGGTTGAGGCTAAAGGGATGAACACCCTCTAGGATGCCCTGTACAAATATACAGAGAAGGGAAAGATTATTTCGAATGGAAAATAAACAAGGATTGATCAGCCATTGGTCTTTTGACGAAGCAAGCGGAAAGGAAGCGTTAGATCACGTTACCGGAATCAAAGATAAGATTGAGTATGCGTTAAACGAAGCGCGGTATAACAATTCGCATGACCCGCAAAGGAGAAAAGGAATCAGCGGAAATGCGCTGATGTTTGACGGATACTCCAATTGGATTGCTCGTCCAGCGGTGAAAACGGTTATGCCACAAGATGCTCTTACAGTTGAGGCATGGGTAGCGCCCCGTACTTATGAAAGAGGCATAGAAGCAAGGCTTTCGCCCATTGTAAATCAACATGACCGCGAGAAAAAGGAAGGTTTTGTCCTTGGTATTTTACGTCACGGTCAATGGTCCATGCAAGTAGGATTAAATAACGAATGGGTTGAAATTTGGGCGGATGGACATTCCCTTCCCCTAAATCAATGGTCCTATATTGTTGCAACATTTGATAGTAGGAATGCCGTGATGAAGCTCTATCTGAACGGTGAAGAGGTAGCGGTCAAATCAATCGTTGCTAACACTGCAATTACACTTTGTAACAGGGATTTAATGATCGCCAAGAATAATAAGGGCTTCATACTGGGCGATACACCGTATGTGCTTAATATGTACAGCGGCATGATCGATGAATTAAAAATGTACAATAGAGCTCTTTCGCCGGAGGAAGTAAGACAGTCTTACCGGGAATATCTGACTCCTTACGGAGGTTCCATTCCGGCGATTCCGTACGATGATATCAAACTGGACCGCCGCTTGCTTGCAAACGACAGGCACCGCCCGCAATACCATATCTGTCCACCGCAGCATTGGATGAATGAGCCGCATGCGCCTATCTATTTTAACGGGCAATATCATTTGTTCTATCAGCATGATCCGCATGGGCCGTATTTGCATACGATCCATTGGGGCCATTGGGTTAGCAATGACCTAGCGCATTGGCGAGATCTGCCATGGGCGCTTGCTCCGGAGGATAACGGCCTTGACCCGGATGGTGTTTGGTCCGGCAGCTCTGCCTATGACGAGAACGGCGTTCCGGCATTGTTCTATACCGCCGGCGATGACAGCGCCACTCCGAACCAACGGGTAGGACTGGCACGAAGCACTTTTCTGAAAGACGGTGAGAACGATCTAATCCGTTGGGAGAAGCACCCCGTACCTGTCATCGTTCAAGAGAAAGGTCAGGGTTTTTATGGCGATTTCCGCGATCCTTTTGTCTGGAAAGACGGGGACACTTGGTACCTGCTGATCGGTTCGGGCACCGATGGCCAAGGGGGAACGATTCTTGCTTATACGTCAAACAACATGATTGAATGGAAGTATAAGGGTCCCTTTTATATAAGTGATAACAAGAAATACACTCATCTCGGTAATATGTGGGAATTGCCCGTATTTCTTCCTCTCGGTCAGGACAAAACCGGATCTGAAAAACATATTTTGCTCATTAGTCCTCTTGGCCCTGAAGCAGACGTTGAAGTCTTTTACTGGATCGGTACCTTCGACAAGGTTGCCATGCGATTTACTCCAGATCAGGAAGAACCGCAGTTGATCGATCTGGGTGATTTCCATTTTACGGGTCCTAGCGGCATGGTTGACCCGAGGACGGGACGTAAACTTATATTCACCATTTCCCAGGGAGTCAGAACGTCAGAAATTAATTATTATTCCGGATATGCGCATAACGCGGGAATTCCCCTTAGCATATTCCTTCACGAGGACGGGCGACTTGGAATAAGGCCTATCGAAGAAATGGAACTGCTTCACGGCGAAAAACTCACATCCATGGAAGATAAATCGTTAAACGAAGCCAATGATCTGTTGAAAGAAGTCAAAGGCGATATGCTGGAAATACTGGTTGAGCTGGAGGCGGGAACATGCACACAGTTAGGAATGAAATTACGCTGCTCCCCCGATGGCGAAGAAGAAACGTTGCTCTATTATGATATGAAGGAATCAGCTTTGATCGTAGACCGAAACAAATCATCATTGGACGAATTGGCAGATTGGGACAAAGGTATTCAAGGCGGAAGGGTGGAGTTGGACGGAGCGAATTTGAAGTTGAGAATTTATTTGGATCGTTCAATGGTAGAGGCTTACGCCAACGAATTGAAAAGCTTGACGACTCGCGTTTATCCGAGCCGTACGGATGCTCTTGGTATGCAGATTTGGGGCGACGGCACCTTAACAGTAAAGTCGATGGAGGTATGGGAAATGAAACCTGCGTTTGAGAGTTAGACTCTTCAAGGGATGGTTTTAACAAAGATCACAACAATCTACAACCAAACCGGACAGACTTCCGAAGAGCAGACAAGAGTCGCTGTTTATAAAGCATAGGTGAGATTTGTCGGATTCGTCTACACCTTTGCTATATGGTGTCTAAGCCAGCCATTCCAGTTTTGAAGTGTTCAACTATTGATCATTCCGACCGATTTTCCACGGAAAACTGGACTTGCAATGAAGCTGTATCATGAGTTTTATAAGGTGAAGCGGTAAGCCCATGATAAAGTTTAAAAGTATTAACCGCTAATAATTCAGCGTATAGAAAGCGACTTGTCTACGGATAAGTTGCTTTTTTTATACTTTGGTATTCAATTTATATTCATTCTTATATTGTCCATTGGATTTTGGAGAGAAATGAAGCGTGTATAGTTAATCTTATCATCTGAAAATATCTTGATGTTAGTTACATGATCTCATCGGTGCGAAATATGTAGAAGGAAATATATCTTTTTAGACTGGTGGAGACATGTTAACCGGGCAGATATTTAAATATTTCATTTACATAGGAACGTACATTCGATATGCTGACAATGTGATTTCGAATATACATCGGAATATGAATAGTCTGATGTAAACAATTTACTACTGCATACACCCGTGTCTGGTTACGTTAAGTTAGTATTTCGAGATGGAAGTGCCAATATAAATGAGAGTGGTTCCTCAAAACTTAAAAAACCCACCACAGCAGGCCTTTATCAAAAGAATTATTTCACGTCCATTAGCAGATGAGTATAAACAATATCAAGGAAAACCCTCTCTATTTATCAGTAGTAAAAATTGATTTATTGAGGTGAAACATTTTGAAAATTGAACGTTTGCTTGGAATAGTAATATTTCTATTAAATAGGGAAAAGGTTAGCGCACGGACATTAGCTAAAAAATTCGAAGTATCACACAGAACCATACAGAGAGATATTGAGACCATAAATATATCCGGGATTCCTATCGTTTCGTCTTATGGTAAAGATGGTGGTTATTCTATTATGAATAGTTTTAAGATGGAGCGTCAGCTTGCCAATGAAAGTGATTATGCACACATACTGACAGCACTTAAAGGATTGTCTACTGCCTACGGTAATCCCAAAATTGAGAAGACGATTGAGAAAATAGTGTCAGTTTCAAGCAGCCAATCTCTTACAAATAATATATCTTTGGATTTTGGCGTTCTTCGTGAAGGTGAAGATACAGATAATAGAATACAACTTATTGAAAATGCTATTTCTAGGAAAAAGATAATTTCATTTGAATACACCAATGCAGAAAATTGGACAAGTCAACTAGAAGTAGATCCGATTTTGCTGACTTACAAGTGGTATGCCTGGTATTTATTCGCCTATTGCACCAACAAACAGGATTACAGGCTTTATAAGTTGGTGCGAATGAATAATATCCAAGTTATAGACAAGCACATTTCTAAAGAACATGAGCGTGCAGATCTATTGATGGCAAGATACGAAGCCATCGATACTCGTACATACATAACGTGCATAATTCGATGCAAAGCTGAAGTTAAAATGTTTGCAATGGAGTATTTGAACGGCAGTATTGAGAAAGATTATGCAAATGGAGATTTTATTCTGAAATTGTATGTACCCGAAAATGAGCATTTATGGTTCGGGACTATTTTGTCACTTGGTAATAAAGTTGTAGTGTTAGAGCCTGAAGAATTAAAACAGCGGATTCTAAAAAAGGCCAGAGAAATCATCAAGTTATACTAGACAAATACGACATACAGATGTCGCCCTTACTCTTATAAAATATAAGCATCAGCTCATTAGGAGGAAGTACAATGCAAACAGTGAATCCTTTTGAAAAATGCCCAGTGTATGAAACGGAGTCAATGCTTTTTTCACTAGTTAAAGAAGAGGATGCGAAAGATTTGTTTGAATGCTATTCCGATCCAATTACAAAAAGCCACATGAATAATGATAATTGTGGAGGCGTTTGGGATTTCCATGGCATTGAGCCTGTGTTGGAGGCTATTAGAGGATGGATTACAGTATTCAAGGAAAAATTTTTTATCAGATGGAGTATAACTAATAAAACGACAAATAAGATAATTGGAACTATTGAAATTGCCCCTATTCCGAATACTACCAGATTCCTTGATGGAGAGTGCAAAATCGGCATCTTAAGAATTGATATGATATCATCCGCTGAAAAAGAAAGTGTATTTAATGAAATATTGAATATGGCAACCGATCATTTTTTTAAAGATTTTGAAATAGAACAAATTATAACTAAAGCTGAGAAAATAGATGCTCAACGGGTGTCAGCCTTAAAGAATTGTATGTTCTCTGAAGTGCCAGATCAAAGTATAATTCCCTATCCAGATTATTATCGTATATCATGAAACCCTTAAAAATTACTAATTCGGAAGCAAGGCGATTTCTAGTTAAATACCACGGTCTAGATAATTCCAATGTATTTTCTGGCGAGAAGGGTATTTTGGAGTACATAAAAAGGGTAGGATGTGTACAGTACGACCCACTTGATGTAGTAGGAAGAAATGCTGACCTGGTATTTCAAGCTCGGATAAAAGAATACTCGCTGGCCTATCTCGAGAATCTGTTATACAAGGAACGATCGCTGATTGACGGTTGGGATAAAATGATGTCTATTTACTCTACTTCAGACTGGCCTTATTTTCAACGTTTAAGAAAAGCGAAGGAAGAAGAATTGAGATTCATTTTACAAAGAAGGGGATCTCTTGATGCTTTACTACATGTGGATTTTATTCGAGATCTAATGTTTGATAAGGGACCGCTTCAATCTACACAGGTGCAATTGGGAGGGATCGGGCATGGTCGATGGGGACAAAAGAACCTGTCTGGAGTGGCCATGGATTTTATGTTTAATACAGGCGAGTTAGGTATTTTCAGAAAAAAGAATACACAAAAGGTTTATGATTTAATCGAAAGGCTGTTGCCTTACGAACTGCTACATGGTACTGCCCCCTTTAATAATGAACGGGAATTTTACAAGTGGTATTTTAAAAGGAGAGTAGGAAGTTCCGGATTATTGTGGAAGCGAAATGGCGGTGGATGGCTCGGGCATTTTCTCTCTGACAAAGAACTAAGAGCTTCTATCCTTTCAGAGTTAGTAGAAGACCATAAGCTTGCAATGATATCGATTGAAGGAATAGAGGACATTTTCTATATAAGAGTTGAGGATTTAGAGATTTTAAATAAAACATATGAAGCAAAGGAAAAGGTAGTCCGCATATTAGCTCCATTGGATAATCTGATTTGGGATCGGAAAATGACCGAAGAAATTTTTAACTTTAAGTACAGTTGGGAAGTGTACGTTCCGGTAGAGAAACGCAAGTTCGGTTATTACGTGCTTCCAGTTCTATATGGAGATCAAATCGTAGCAAGATTCGAGCCGGAAATTCATAGAGGCAGTAATCCATTCGTCATTAAAAACTGGTGGTGGGAAGAGGGTGTTGTGATCTCAGAAGAACTGAACTCAGCTATAAAAAAGGAGTTGTATGCCTTTAGTAGATATCTACAAGCTGATGGAGTTACGGAGGAGAGCTTGAATAAGATAATAAGAGAATAAGATAAAAGAGAATGTAATTAACTTTCTGAAGCAGAGCATAAGGAGGAGAATCCCACCGCCTCATAAATGTGGGTTGCTCCTCTCTTAGAGAAGGCAGATATGCGAATAGCAGGAGTGGATACAGATGGAGAAACTCGAATTATGGAACTAATTAATCATCCCTTCTTTATTGGAACGCTTTTTCAGCCTGAACGTTCAGCATTTAAAAATAGAGTTCACCCCTTGATTAGAGCATTTCTTAAAAAAGTCATAAAATAACACGATAGTTCAATGTTATCGGAAGATTCGGACTAGACACAGGACAGTGGGGAATCACCAAAAATCATAATCTTGACATCGTATCGTGTCCACAACGTCAAAAATTCGACAATACGGGAGAGGATATGGAAGATTTGATCTCAATCGGGACGATCGGACTCATTAAGGCCATCGAAAGCTACCGCCCGAACAAAGGGACGAAGCTAGCCACTTTTGCCGCCCGTTGTATCGAGAATGAGATCCTCATGCACCTCCGTTCACTCAAAAAGACCCGAAAGGACGTGTCGCTGCACGATCCGATAGGAACGGACAAGGAAGGAAACGAAATAACCTTAATAGATATTTTGGGATCAGGAGCCGATGATCTGCTGCTCACAGTAGATCTTAATATTGAGAGTTGGGGGGAGAGGTTTGGAGGTGGCCCCTAGCCATAAAACGGCTAAGAGGACACCTTTTTTGTTATAGATAATAAAGTGGAAACCACTCTCGTCAGCAATAACCGAAGCCCAGTATAGTGAAGCTTTTATCTTCATTTCCCTCAGCCATTCTGATCTCGATTTTGTGCTCACGGCTGCTCTCATTCTGATAGAGGATCACCGGATTGCAGTGTGTCCAGTTGTTCTCATGCGGGTCAGCGGTGAGCATCAGCGTGCCGTCCACGAAAATATCCGCGCTGCCGAATTCGGCGCTGCCGGAATCCTTAAATACTAGAATGAGGATGCTGCTTGTGATCGTCAGCTTGAAGCTTGCCTGCCCGGACGAGGCCGAATGCATCCAGTTATGCGGAAATTCTGCAGTTCCGTAAGGGTTAGTATCCATTTCTACCATTTGCAGCTCCATATCAAGCTCCGTGAATCCTCCCTTTTCAATCATTGCAGTCTCACTAAGGCTCATGCGGTCCAGCAAACGGATGCTGCTGAAATCATTCCCGATCACCGGCGGCTGATCCCAATTAATATCCTCTTCGTCCATTTGCGCTGTATAAGTTTCGGAGAACAGATGTTTCAGACAATCGGCCATTATCCGGTGTCCGTCATTCGCAGGATGATAGATGTCATAGAAAAATTGCCGTTTCGAAATGAGGTTTCCCTCAGCCTTGGTCAGCTTGAACTGCGCTGTTACAGCGTCCTTTACACTGACCATGGGGAGGTTATAGCGCAGTCCGACAGGGGAGAGCCGTTCCTGCAGGTTCCAGTCATTCACAAACACACTGAACAGGAGAATAACCGCCGGCCGGTTGTCAGCACCCAGGATTTTCAGGCATAGGCTCTCATAGCAATTACCCTTCGTTTCATCGCCCTCGTCGTTAACGGCAAATTCCACAATTACGATATCCGGAGCCACAGATCCGTCTCTGAGTATATCCCGTTCATAACGGATGACTCCAAGCTCGGACGGTGTGCCGCCAACTCCGGCTTTGACAAAATGAATATTCTCCCCGCCATCCCTGCCGAACAACTCTTTGAAGCGTAAATAAGATTGATAGGCATAACATCCGATATGAATCGGCTTGGCACCCGCACCCTGTGTAATTGAACCTCCGATATAGGCAATCGTGACATCTTCGCCGCGTATCGCTTTGTCTATAGCTAACTTCAATCTGTGATTATTGCCTGTGTGCAGTAAGGACTTCGCGATCATCTTCCGGTATTCGTCAGAGCCGAAATCAACAGGTGATTCAGCCGTCAGCTCGGGCACCGAGTAACCGTCATTCAAATAGAAAATAATACTCGCCGTCGCCAGCTCACCCGGTTGATTGAATTCAAACGCAAATTTGCCGGGAACATCATCATCTGCAGACCACGCCAAATCCTCCAGCTTCAGAATAACCTCCGTGCCATCGCTGGGGCAGGGAACACGCAGCCGGGTTCCACTTTCATACTTATTTCTTTTACCCCAATTCTGCAGCAGAAAGGAGACCTCGCCCTGCTCGTTCTTCGCCATCACAGATACACCGATACTGTGCACCAGCTTGCGGAAACCGTTCCAGCTTTTGAGAAGCTCGAGCATCTGTTCATCTGTTACCCCGCCAATATATCTGGACTTATCGGTCAGGTAGCTGCCTTCCAGATAAATCTCCTGAGATGGCCTGCCGTCGGCCCGCGCAGTCGCCTCAATTACGGTTTCGAATAACACAAAGAACCCATTTCGCCGCTCAACCGGATCTTTAGGAGCTTTAGGACCGGTGGCTGCACCATCTGCAATAGAGCTGTAGTTGTTTTCCATCATTGAAATCATCCTCGATCATTGATATTTTTGAAGGCGCTTTAGTAATATCTGAAGCTGATGCAGATTCCGATGCTGTGTTATTCGCTGCCAGCGCCTAACAATGACTCCACTGTAACAGAAACGAGAAATATCTGGAATGCTGATTTGTTAATTTCAGCGGCTAGAGCTAAATTCGCCTCTGCTTATTACAAAAAGTATCTAGTTTACACATGGCTGCTGAAACCGCTTTACTTATATAATGTGCCTGAGTATATGAATAAGACAGTACGGAGGGATGAAATTTCAATGATACTAGTGAATCAAGGCGAAGCCGCGAAGATTTATATCGACCCAGCAGCGAAGGATTATGACGGATTGCGCCGGGTCACGGAGTCTTTTGCCGTCGATATAAATCTGGTAACCGGAACTAAACCTGAAATCATCACACAAACAGAGCAACTTGGCAATACGGCCATTATTGCAGGGACAATCGGCAGCAATAGGCTTATCGATAGATTGATTGCGGCAGGCAACCTGGACGTATCCTCGATCCAGCATAAGCGGGAATGCTATATACTCCATATGGTAAAACACCCGGTTGAAGGAGTAGATCAGGTACTGGTCATTGCCGGCAGCGATAAACGGGGGACCATTTACGGCATTTATAGAATATCTGAAATGATCGGTGTCAGCCCTTGGGTTTATTTTGCGGATGTGCACCCGGAGAAGAGAGCACTGCTTGAAATTCCCGATAACGGTCTGAATGTCACCTCCAGAGAGCCTTCTGTAAAATACAGAGGTATTTTCCTGAATGATGATTGGCCGTCCCTGGGCTCTTGGGTTACCGGGGCGTTTGGCGACTTCAATGAAGATTTCTATGACAAGGTGTTCGAACTGATCCTCAGGTTAAAGGGGAACTATCTCTGGCCGGCCATGTGGAGCGCCGAATTCAGCCTGAACGGTAAGAGCCACCCGATGGCGAACGCCAGACATGCGGAAGAATACGGCATTATTATGGGCACGTCTCATCATGAGCCATTGTTCAGGGCAGGCAGTGAATGGCAGAAGGTGTATCAGCAGTATGGGACAAGTAATCTGTGGGATTTTGCCCGGAACAGGCAGGCTATCACTGATTTCTGGGAAGAAGGAATCAAGCGTAATAAAGATTACTTCAATCTGATCACCCTCGGAATGCGGGGAGAGAGCGATTCTGCACTGGAAGGCTCCGACCAGGAAAATATTGAGCTGCTGAAGGATATCATCCGTACTCAGAAAGAGCTATTGAAGAAATATAACCTTGAGCATGCGCCGCAAATTCTGGCCGTCTATAAGGAAGTGGAGAAATACTGGTACGGTACTACCGAAGTAGAAGGTCTGAAGGACTGGGATGTCTTGAATGATGTGACGATTCTGCTGGCTGATGATAACTTCGGCAACCTCCGCAAAATTCCGGCAGGTGAAGAGCAGCACCGCAGCGCCGGATGGGGGATGTATTACCATTTTGACTATCATGGCGGTCCGCATTCCTATGAATGGGTAAATACGAGCCCGCTGGAGAAGACGTGGGAGCAGATGTGTATGGCCTACGATTACGGCATCCGTGAGGTGTGGATCGTCAATGTCGGGGATTTGAAGCCGATGGAACTGCCGATATCCTATTTTCTGGACCTGGCTTATGACTTTGAAAAGTGGGGAACAGGTGCAATCAATAGGACTGCAGCCTATACAGAACAGTGGGTGGCGCAGCAATTCGGGCATGTGGTGGATAAAGAGGCGGTTGCCGGGATCGCACAGGTATTAGCGGATTACACGAGAATGAACGGACGGCGCAAACCGGAAATTCTCAGACCTTCTACATTCAGCATTGTCCAATATCAGGAGGCCCAGCGTGTTCTGCAGCAAGCGGTCACACTAGAGGAGACTGCCGGTAAATACGGGGAGCTTATTCCAGAGTCGCACAAGGATGCCTATTTTCAGCTCATTTATTTCCCGGCGGTTGCCTCAGCAAATGTGATCAAAATGCAGATTTATGCCGGACTTAGCCAGCTTAACGCGGAGCGGGGCAGTGTACTGGCCAACAAGTACGCCAATCTGGTGAGCGAAGCGATTGAACGGGACAAGGAGCTGGAGCGGATCTACAATACCGGAATATCCGGTGGAAAATGGAAGGGAATGATGAGCTCGGCTCATGTGGGTTATGTCAACTGGGATGCGGAAGGCTGGAGTTATCCGGAAGCAAGTACCGTTATCCCGGCAAAGGGTTCAGTGATGATCGTCGCTGTGGAAGGAACGGAGCAGGGGTATACCATTGGCACAGCGGCTCTGCCGGTATTTACGAATCTGCATAAAGAGAGCTACACGATTACGATCAGCAGCGGCGGGGAAACGGGATTTGCGTATGAAGTGGCCGGCAACGCGGAATGGATCAGGCTGGGAAAGACCAGCGGCTGGACCGGAACCGGGGAGAGAATTCAGGTTACTGTAGACTGGGAGAACGTACGGGAGTCAGTAAATTGTGAAATTACCATCTCAGGTGCAGGGGGAACGGTGAAAGTACAGGCTGCCGTAGACTGGATTGACGTGCAGGATGTGCAGCCGATGACATTCATCGAGGCCCATAACGTAGTATCCATCGAAGCGGAGCATACGCTAAGCCGGATTGCGAAGTCCGGGGTAGAGTGGAGGACCATTGAGAACTACGGGCGTACTTTATCATCGGTGAAAATGTATCCGGATGGTGTGTCCTTTGGGCTACCGGAGCAGGCACCATATCTGGAATACCGGGTGCTGGTGCAACAGGACGGGGAGTACAGCCTGACCTCGTATATTGCGCCGACGAACCATCTGTCACAGTTTAGCGGATTGAAATATGCGACAGGCTTTGACGGCGAAATACCGGTTATCGCCGATGCTCTGCCGGAGAGCTTTGAGGGCGGAAATCATGACAATGAACCGTGGTGCCGAGGTGTGATGAATAATATTCATACTATGACCACCCGTCACCCTTTAACCAAGGGCATTCATACACTCCACTTTTACGGCTTGGATGCCGGACTGGTGCTGCAGAAGCTGGTGCTGTCCGCCTCGCCGCTGCCTTATTCGTACCTGGGGCCGGAGGAGAGCTTTCGTACGGAATAATCTGTAAAATAAAGCGGACACTATACCAGCAAGGGGGGGGATTACCCGGTACAGTCACTCCGCTGCTATTTTCGGACGGATGACGGGGGATAGCCCTTGATCTGCTTAAAGACGTTGCTGAAATATGCGATATCATGGTAACCGCAGTGTTCCGCCACTTCGGACACATTAAAGCCGCCTGTTGCCAGAATCATCTCGGCATTGTTCACCCGCACCCGGTTGAGGAATTCCTTGCAAGTAGAGCCGGTATTCTGCTTGAACAGCTTGCCCAGGTACTCGGGATTCAGGCCAACCAAACCGGCAATCTCACTGACCGCGACGTTCTCGGAATAATGATCCATGATATAGGCCATTGCCTTATGTATCCTCGGATCAACCAGCGGTGCCTGCTGATGGTGGGCGATGCTGAGCAGGCGATATATAATCAGCTGGAAGATGGCCCGAGCCTCCATTTTGTAGAGAGGCTGCTTGCCCATCCATACATGCGAGAATTTTCGGATTTCGTCCAGGATCTCTTTGGTCCGCCAGTTTCGGGTTACCGTATGGAAGGGAAGCTGCACATCATTGTCCCCACCCTGCCAGAAGAAATTGAACGCATAGGAATGCATTGGTGCATCCCTGAAGGTATGGGCTTCGCGGATGCTGCCGGAAGGGGCATAGAGCATGTCGCCTGCCTCCACGGTGAACTTCTCCCCGTTAATATAGTAGTTGGACTTGCCTCCAACGATGAAGGTGAGGTCATGGAAATCGATGGTGCTCCGGCCGATCTCCCAGTCTGAGAAGGATCTGCGGTCAACGAACAGAAAGACATCCGGAACAAGATGCTCATATTTGTTAATGTCCATGCTTGGCTGTTCCTCCTTCTGTTAAATCATAGCATCACTCTTCCAATTTAAAAAGCCGCTGGCAGGAGATTCCCCTTCGCCAGCGGCTTCTTGCATGGATTATTTTTCAGCAGCCGCAGCTATGAACATAACATTTACTTATTGTGTAGCTACGACGATTTCGAGTGAAATAGTGTATTTTATATAACATTTCTCTCGAAAATTGCTCATTAAAGTTGAAGTGTTGTATGAAATACAACAATCCAACTTTAGATAGACTCCACAGCTAGCTAATGTTGTATTTTATGCAACACTTCCTACATGCGGAGTAGATATAATAAATAATGTTGTATTTCAGAGTCAATTTCATAATTCCAAACCCTTGCTGGGACTGGTTTTTTTGAGCATAGAAAAAGGAGTACCTCCCCAAATTCTCGAAGATATAGGTGACGAAACCAACATCCGAGAAGAAAAGAGGTAATCCCCATCTATTCTATTCGACAAGAAGAGCTATTTTCCTTTAAAGAGTTGCTCCTTATGCATCCGGAAGATAAATACAGTCAAATCTTTGAACACTTAAACCTCGCCA
>NZ_JAUSTK010000015.1 GCF_030812855.1 Paenibacillus wynnii | reverse complement strand
TACCTGTAAGACGTAGTTGCCCCAAACCCGGTGAAACATCAGGCGAAGTTAAATCGAAATCGTTCCCGGCACAGTGACGTAAACGGAAAATCAAGAACTGATTTCGAGAAAGAGCCACTTTAATTCATAAAAATATGGAGAGAATTATGAACACTACATACAAAGTCCTGAAGAACGACAAAGATATCTTTGCTGTAGCTCTTTCCCGGGAAAGAGTACATGTCGTTCAGATCATAGAGAATGGCCTGGACAACATAATTGATTATGGAGGTCCAATACATCAGAATTTTGAATTTCGAGTGCATTTAATTAATGACCGGAGCTATTAATGTGTCTGAACAAGATGAAAAAATCTGAAAGTTGGAACGCCGCATATCCAATTTGGAAAAGAGACCTTCTCAATATTCTGCTGGATAATAATTTACTATACATAAAGTAACCCACCAGATATCTTGACTAATGGGTTTGTAGGTCGGCATGGTTTATAGATTATCTATAATAAATTATGATATCTCTTCCCAACCTGAGAGTTGTTCTGTTTTAAACCCACAGTGATTGCAAGTTCGAGTTCGTAGTATTCGCCGGAATAACACTCTATCTTTCACAACAGAATCAAACACTATAGAGTTCATTTTTAAATCTTCATTGTATTTTTGACAGTTTGTACATGTGTTTTTGTGTAGATCATAAATATCGCTTTGCTTTTTTTGCTTCCTTTTCCTTGCAAAATTTACATACTTTAATTGTATCGCCTTCAACTGTTTCTGTTCCTTCAACCATTCTTGACCTTAGGTTTATGTACTCTTCCTCACGCCCAAACCTTTTTCCGCACGTCGGGCAAGGTTGTCTCCTATTTGTTTAATGGAGGAAGGAAATAAATGATGATCATCCGCTTGTTTTTATGGACCACGAAGATATGAGAGCGAATATTCCAGAGCATGTTTTTAGATTTCCAGTATACGAAAATAGAAGGTCAGGAATTTTTCCTGCCTTCTGTTTTTATTAACGGCTGTATTTATTTAATAAATCAGTATATAAATCTTTTCAATTTAATCTTAGACTCAGAGTCGTCACTAAATTCAGTAAATGAAACGATCGATTTTAACGTTTGATACAGAAGAAGTGCTTCCGAATAGATTTGGGTATAACGGGAGTCCGATGGTTTGAGGGGTAACTGTTGTGGTAGGAGAGAGATTTGAAGTGGCTGTACGGTTAAGGCTTGGATGTAAATAATAAGTGTTAGCTCAGTTATATCTCCGGTATGAATTGTTGCTGGTTTAACCTCTGCACGATCTATAGCTCTACGGTTGATTAGACTTGTTTTAGACACCTTAGTAAGAGTTAAAGCGTTTTCAATAATTTCACAGCCAACAATCTGATCGAAAGAATAGAGGTTTGCTATGGCCTTTTTTTGCGAGCTGGAAAGAATGGTTCCAATGGCCACTTTTCTGGAATTCTCATTATATGCAACGATACAAGATTTGTTGGAAGCAATAAGTTGTCTAGGAAATTTCATTCTAAAAGATGAGACTGCAGCAATTAACTTATGGTGGTCAGTTAGCGGAAACATTAAGGTAAGCTTAATCATAGCGGCAATCATTAACAAAGAAGCTCCGATGAAAGTAAATAGGTACACTAGAAATATGAGCATATAATACCCTCCTAAATACTATTTTCAAAAGGAAACTCTGATCATAAGCTCACTATTAAAAGATATGTAACGCTTTCTTGAAAGATACACTATAAATAGAAAAAAACTCCCCTCAAGATAAGGAGAGTCTCAGAAGGCACTAGATTAAAGCAATGGCTAACAAAGTGAACAGGCTTAGCGTTAGAATTTGGTTACTATAAGGATTGCCATAGGGATAGGGATAAAAGGCCGAGGTCTGAACATTTCTGCCTTGCTCCGGTTTTAGATAAACATTATACCTGTCTACATCCATAATTACTCCTACATGATGATGGCCATCCACAGTTAAAATACGGACTTTTTTGTTCTTACAGTGTAAGCAATTGTAATAGGCTTCCATAAATTTAATCCGCCTCCTTTTCCTTATTAACTTATGGAGAATCAGATTGATGGTAACGGCAGAGTTACTCAAATTTAATTTAATGACTTTTAAGTCTAATTTCGTCAGTTCCTTATCGTAACTCTTGTACCTACATTTACCTTGCTTGCCAGTTCGAGCACGTCCACATTATACATACGAATACAACCTTGAGACACCCTTTTGCCGATAGAAGAGGGGTTATTAGTCCCGTGAATGCCGTAGTGCGGTTTGGATAGCCCCATCCAGAAAGCACCGAAAGGTCCGCCGGGATTAGCTTGTTTGTTGATAATTGTGTATTCACCTTCGGGAGATCGATTCAGTATAGTTCCAATTCCGACAGGGAATCCTCGAACGACTATATTATCTTCTAAAAGGTACAGCATACGTTGAGATAAATCGACGATGATACGGATAGTAGGCATAATCATCAGCACTCCTTTAGAAGTAGGATATGTTCCAACAGCCTAGGATGTTCAGCGATGAATACCGCAGCGAACAATGTAATATGGTTGTACATAAAAAAGGCTGACTTCGCAAAACGATGCGAATCAGCCTTTTTTGGGTAGTCTGAATTAATAAATAAGGGATTTAATGAATATCTCGGAACAATCCGATAACTCTGCCCAAAATCGTTACGCGGTTAAGGCGTAAGGGTTCATAGGCCGGGTTCTCAGGCTGCAGGCGAATATGATCGCGTTCTTTATAGAATGTCTTAACGGTTGCTTCATCTTCATCTGTCATGGCAACTACGATATCTCCGTTGTCAGCCGTTTGCTGCTGCCGAACGATAACATAGTCCCCATTCATAATGCCTGCTTCGACCATACTATCTCCGAGAACGGACAGCATAAATACTTTGTTATCCCCTACATAGTGTGAGGGAAGCGGAAAGTAATCCTCAATATTCTCTGTTGCTGTGATCGGTAGACCTGCAGTTACCTTACCTACAACCGGAACACGGGTGATCGTCTGTGCAAATTGATGAACGTTATCAGAATCTTCTTGACCCAGAAGTTCAATCGCGCGTGGCTTCGTGGGGTCACGGCGGATAAGTCCCTTCTTCTCAAGGCGGTCTAGATGACCATGAACCGTGGAACTGGATGCAAGTCCTACAGCTTCACCTATTTCACGAACGGAAGGTGGGTAACCCTTGCTGCGGACTTCGCTACGTATAAATTCCAGAATCGCCAATTGACGACTTGAAATCTTGGACATCGGAATCAACCCCATATAGTAATGTTTGGGAAAATTATAACATAGAACTGCCGTTCGTACAAACATAAGTTCTAAAACTTATAAAAAGGGAACAATTGTTCGAAAATAGTATTGATTCAAACACATGTTCGTGTTATATTATTTTTGGAAGTAAGAACAAGTGTTTGGAGGCTGATGAACATGTTAAAGTACAGTACATACCGCAGCATTTATGAAAAGACACCGAAGGTTGACCCTATAGAAAATCGTTATTCACCTGTTCGTATGATATCGTCCTTATTTACTAGCAAACGGTTCCGGCAGGCAAATCTGATTAAGCTCCTGATGATTCTTATGCTCGTAGTTTCCGGTTTTACAGTAGTAGGTAATGTCTTCGCCAGTTCTATTTCTCAAGTTAAACATCAGGAGAAAAGAGTTGTCGTTGTACGTGGTGATACGCTTTGGAGTATTGCAATGAAGAATAAGCCGTCTGACATGAGAACCGTCGTATATATAGAAGGAATTAAACAATACAGTGGATTAGAGAACAGTAGTATCCAGGCAGGAGATATCTTATCCCTTCCTATTTATTAAGATTTAATGAAGTGTGAATTACTTACCGAAGAGCTTGCAGGGGGCAGACCTTGACAAGCTCTTTTTCTCATGGCAAAGTTAGTATGAATTTATAAGGGAGGGAACAGCAGTGGATATCGATAAACTGGTCGCGCGGATTAACGAATTAGCACGCAAACAGAAGACCGTTGGCCTGAATGAAGAAGAACTTACAGAACGAGCAAAGCTTCGTGAAATCTATCTAAACAACATACGGAATAATTTCCGGGCTCAGTTGAACACTATTGAGATCGTTGATAATGATAAGCATGATGAAGGCAACAAGGGGCTGCTCCATTAATACCTGTTTCCTTTTCATAGATATTACAGAACGACTAGGGGGAAATCACATGGCCCGTTCTTGGGAAAGAATGGTTCAACGCAACTCGCAAAAAGTTAATCAGCAAAGAAAGAAAGCGGGCAAGGATTCCATTCATGCTTCCACTGTTTCTACAAAAAGCGGAGATGTGTATAGAGGACGTAATATTGTTCTGCCTGTAGTCCTGATAGGACTGGGAATTATGTACTGGATGGTAGGAACCTTAGATGAAGTAAAGGGCAACGGTTCTCTGATGAATTGGCTCGGAATCGTTCTTTATTTTGCTTTGGCAGCACTTCTTTTTTTCCGTCGTCCTTACCTCAAGGTGGAACGAGCAAGACTCTCGACCTTCAAGTTTAACCGTGAACGCTTTTTGGGGGCGGCAGATATTGAAAAAATCATTCTTTCCCGCGGTTCTGTAGTTATTAAGCATAAAGGCAAGCGGATGAAATGGATTTTCTCAAGATTAATTAACCGTTATGATACTGCAGTTATGGGAGAACGTTTGGAACAGTTTGCCAAAGCCAATAGCATTGTAGTGGAACACGAGTAGAATTGCTCATCACGATTATTGAGGAAGAGGGAGAAATCTAATGCCGATTACCGCCGTACTGTTTGATCTAGACGACACGCTGCTCTGGGATGAACGCAGCATTGAGGAAGCATTTGAATTTACTTGTAAAGCAGCTGGAGAATCCGTTAACCCTCAGGAACTGGAGGAAGCGGTGCGCAGGGAAGCAAGAGGTCTATACGAATCCTACGAGACCTTCCCTTTTACTCAGATGATCGGGATTAATCCTTTCGAAGCACTTTGGGGTAATTTTACCGCAGGAGAGCAAAATGAATTTCGTCAAATGGAAAAGCTGGCCCCACTGTACCGCAAGGAATCATGGCGCCGGGGACTCGCTGCTCTTGGCATCAATGATGAGGATCTGGCTCAGTCACTGTCTGAGACGTTTGCAGCCGAACGAAGAAGCAGACCTTATATTTATGAAGAGACCTTCCAGATTCTTGATCAACTTCGTGGAAAAGTAAAGCTGCTGCTTCTGACGAATGGCTGTCCGGCTCTTCAACAAGAAAAACTTGATGGAGTACCAGATTTAATACCCTATTTTGATCATGTAGTCATTTCGGGAAGTTTTGGCAAAGGGAAGCCGGATAAGGATATATTTTTACATGCTCTTAATCTGCTGGAAATTACTCCGGAACAGGGGGTAATGGTTGGAGACAAATTAACGACAGATATCCGCGGTGGACTCGCTGCCGGCCTTACCACGGTTTGGATTAACCGTACCGGCAAAGAACCAAATCCCGAGATACAGCCACATTTTGAAATAGAGCATCTGGCAGATCTTATTCCATTAGTAGAGTCCTTATAAGTTCTAAAAAGATAGAGGTGTCCTATCAACCATGAAGATGGTTGTTGGGGCATTTTTTTTAAATATAAGGAAGTACAAGTTTTCAGTATACTTTGCTTATATTTCTACGAGAAACGGATACCTGAAAGCGATACGGAGTATCGCTGCTTCGGAAGCATGGGCTCCAGTTCGGGACGGCAAAGCCGTTTCTTCTTGGATTTTGGACTAAAATGTGATATATGTCACAAAATTGTGAACATCATTCGACAAGTGGGGCGTAATGAAAGAATGTTTGTGTGTATAATAAGACTTATAGATATAAAAAACCTTACTATAAATGAATACTTATAATGCAGAGTGGAAAGGAAGGCTTTTCGAATTCCCTATATTCTGCTAAACTTACTCTAATGTTTTACTGGGGGGATTCTAAATTGGCTAAAATCACACTTGCTGAAAGCTTACAAAAACGAATATTAATTCTTGATGGCGCGATGGGTACTATGATCCAACAGGTCCCACTTACGGATGCAGATTTTGGCGGAGAGGAACTCGACGGATGTAATGAAATGTTGGTTCTAACTCGACCAGAGGTTATTCAGACCATACACGAGCAGTATCTCGAAGCAGGTGCTGATCTGATTGAGACCAATACATTTGGTGCAACCTCGGTTGTACTGGCGGAATATGATATACCTGAAAAAGCGCGCGAAATTAATCTGGTAGCCGCTGAGCTTGCCCGTAAAGCGGCAGACAAATATGATACGCCTGATCATCCACGTTATGTTGTAGGTGCAATGGGCCCGACGACAAAGACTTTATCAGTCACCGGGGGTGTAACGTTCAAGGGGCTTGTTGAGAGTTATGAAGAGCAGGCTATTGCTCTAATTGAAGGACATGTGGATGCACTGCTGCTTGAGACATCCCAGGACACTCTGAATGTTAAAGCTGGAAGTATTGGGATACGAAATGCTTTTGAGAAGACAGGGATTACTCTTCCGGTAATGATCTCAGGTACAATTGAGCCCATGGGAACAACACTCGCCGGACAGAATATCGAAGCCTTCTATATTTCGTTAGAGCATCTGAACCCGGTCTCGATTGGTTTGAACTGTGCGACTGGGCCGGAATTTATGCGGGATCATATTCGATCATTGTCAGCGATTTCCTCGGCGGCTGTAAGCTGCTATCCAAATGCCGGACTGCCTGATGAGAACGGCAACTATCACGAATCACCGGATTCATTAGCCCGCAAGATCGGTGCTTTTGCCGAAAAGGGCTGGTTGAATATCGCAGGGGGCTGCTGCGGTACCACACCTGAGCACATTCGTGCGATGGCTGCTGAATTGGCACAGTATCCACCGCGTCCATTAGAAGGAAATCATCCTCCGGCACTATCCGGAATTGAACCCATTTACATTGAGAATGAAAATCGTCCATACATGGTTGGGGAGCGGACGAATGTACTGGGCTCCCGGAAATTTAAGCGTCTAATAGTTGAAGGTAAATATGAGGAAGCCTCAGAAATCGCCCGTGCACAGGTCAAGAGTGGTGCTCAGGTCATCGATGTCTGCGTACAGGATCCTGATCGGGATGAGAGTGAGGATATCAAGCTTTTCCTGGAGCTGGTTGGCAAGAAGGTTAAAGTTCCCTTGATGATTGATACCACGGACCCTAAGGTTATAGATTTGGCACTTCAATACTGCCAGGGCAAGGCGATTATTAACTCCATTAATCTTGAAGATGGTGAAGAGAAATTCGAGCAGGTAACGCCGCTGATTCATAAGTATGGAGCTGCAATAGTGGTAGGAACTATTGATGAGACCGGACAGGCTATCCTTGCTTCCGATAAACTTGAGGTTGCCAAACGCTCCTATGATCTGCTCGTGAACAAGTACGGCCTGAACCCGGAGGATCTTATTTTTGATACATTAGTGTTTCCTGTGGGTACCGGAGATGAACAGTATATCGGCTCTGCCAAGGAAACCATTGACGGCATCCGTTTGATAAAAGAAGCACTTCCTGCGGTTCACACGATCCTGGGAATCAGTAATGTCTCTTTTGGACTTCCTGAAGCGGGACGTGAAGTGCTGAACTCCGTCTTTTTATATGAGTGTACAAAGGCCGGGCTAGATTATGCTATCGTTAACACAGAGAAGGTAGAGCGTTATGCTTCTATTCCCGAAGAAGAGCGGCACCTTGCCATGGAACTGATCTACAACACAAATGATGCGACGCTTTCCGCATTTGTTGCTGCCTTCCGAGAAAAGAAAGTAGAGAAGAAAGAGAAAATCTCCAATCTTTCGCTCGAAGAACGATTGGCTTCTTATGTGGTGGAAGGAACGAAGGAAGGCTTAATCCCCGATTTGAACGAAGCATTAACCAAAAGTGGTCCGCTTGAAATTATCAATGGACCTCTTATGGCAGGAATGTCAGAAGTCGGCCGGTTATTTAATAATAATGAACTGATTGTTGCGGAGGTTCTCCAAAGCGCCGAAGTGATGAAAGCCTCGGTAAATCATTTGGAGCAGTTTATGAAAAAGGATGAGACCTCTGTTAAGGGTAAAATCATGCTCGCTACCGTTAAAGGGGATGTGCATGACATCGGTAAAAACTTGGTGGAGATCATCCTGTCCAATAATGGTTACCAAATTATAAATTTGGGTATAAAAGTACCACCAGAGAACATTATTGAAGCGTTCCGCCGTGAAAAAGCGGATGCGATCGGACTGTCCGGGCTGCTCGTCAAATCTGCTCAGCAGATGGTTCTGACCGCACAAGATCTGCGTACGGCAGGAATCGATGTACCGATTCTAGTCGGAGGAGCTGCGTTGACACGCAAGTTCACCAAAACTCGTATCCGTCCTGAATATGACGGGATGGTGCTCTATGCCAAGGATGCGATGGATGGTTTGGATATCGCCAACCGGTTGATGAATCCGAATGAACGGGCTAAAATGCAGGAAGAAATCCGCACCGAAGCAGAAGCGGCAGTTGCTGTTGCTCCATCACCGGAGCTACCTAAGCTGACAAGAGCAGTCCGATCCCATATTTCACCGGATGCTCCAGTCTTTCTTCCTCCGGATTTGGACCGTCACGTCATTCGCAACTATCCGTTAGGTCATGTAATTCCTTATGTGAATATGCAAATGCTGTTAGGCCATCACTTAGGTCTGAAGGGTTCAGTCGAGGCTCAGCTTGCTGCGCGCGATCCGCGGACAGTAGAACTAAAAGAAACAGTGGACGATATCCTGCAGCAGGCGATTATGGATGGTACGATTACACCGCATGCCATTTATCAATTTTTCCCTGCTCAATCCCGCGGGAATGATATTCTCGTATATGATCCGCAGGATGTGAACAAGGTACTGCATACCTTTACCTTCCCCCGTCAGGCAGTTGAACCTTATCTGTGTCTAGCTGATTTTCTGAAGCCTGTAGACAGCGGGATAATGGATTATGTAGGTTTCTTGGTGGTAACTGCGGGACA
Source organism: Paenibacillus wynnii (assembly GCF_030812855.1). Taxonomy (GTDB): domain Bacteria; phylum Bacillota; class Bacilli; order Paenibacillales; family Paenibacillaceae; genus Paenibacillus_AQ; species Paenibacillus_AQ wynnii_A. The sequence goes on along the minus strand of NZ_JAUSTK010000015.1, from coordinate 107,268 downwards.
TGGCGTTAGAGAGCTCTCCACAGAGCTTAAAGATAAAGGTGATTATTTACGCTCACATGCACTTCAGGCGGTTGCGCTCGAGATTGCAGAAGGTCTGGCTGAGCGTGTTCATCATATGATGCGTGATATTTGGGGTTTTCCCGATAACGCAGATATGACGATGAAGCAAAGACATGGTGCCCGTTATCAGGGGATCCGAGTATCGTTTGGTTATCCTGCTTGCCCCGATCTGGAGGATCAAGGACCACTCTTCAAGCTGTTGCTGCCGGAGGACATCGGTGTTCACTTGACAGAAGGTTTCATGATGGAGCCTGAAGCCTCTGTATCCGCAATGGTATTTGCTCATCCTGAGGCACAGTATTTCAATGTTGAGAAGGCATAAAATTTTCATTTCAGCGGAACCTCCCGGTTACGGGAGGTTTTTTGCTGGGAATACTAGAACGATAAAACTCACAAAGAACGGCGCAGCTGTTTTGATTTTGAATACAGTATAGAAAAGATAGGAGGGCAGCTATGGAATTATATTTTTTAGGGACAAATGCCGGAATCCCCACATTACAGCGGAATGTAACTTCAATAGTCTTGCGTTTGCTTGAGGAACGCCGCAGCTACTGGATGTTTGATTGCGGGGAAGGTACTCAACACCAGGTGCTGAAGTCTCCGCTGCGGCTTGGTAAATTAGAGAAGTTATTTATTACCCATATGCATGGTGATCATCTGTTCGGCCTGCCAGGGCTTATTTCCAGTCGGGGTTATCAGGGAGGAACAAGTCCCCTTACGGTCTATGGACCTCCAGGTATCAAGGCTTATCTGGAAACCTCGCTTTCGCTGAGCCAGTCCCGTATCCCTTACAAGCTTGAAATCATAGAGCATACCGGGGGACTGATCTTTGAGGATGAAGGCTTTAGGGTGGAGGCCGGATTATTGGAGCACCGTATTGACAGTTATGGATACCGCATCGTTGAAAAAGACAGTCCAGGCAGTCTCGATACGGAGCTGCTTAAGGCCAAAGGACTGAAGCCGGGACCGTTATACGGAAAACTCAAAAAGGGTTTCGATGTTATGACGGAGGACGGTGAGACCATTCACGCTGTAGATGTACTGAGCCAGCCTAAGCGAGGTCGTGTCATCACTATTTTGGGCGATACAAGACCTTGTCCAGGAGCACTCCCCCTTTCCTTGGATGCCGATTTATTGCTGCATGAAGCTACCTTTGCTCAAGATCTGACGGATATGGCCCACCAGTATTATCACAGTACGGCACTTCAAGCTGCTGAGTGTGCCAAGGAAGCAGGAGCACACAAGCTTTTACTGACCCATTTCAGCTCCCGCTATAGCTCTTTTGACGAGCTCGTTCCACTGCTGGAGGAAGCGCGGTCGGTATTTCCGGAGACACAGCTTGCGGAGGAATTTACAGCCTTTCCGATCTATCGAAGGTAAGCGGGAAATAGATTATTTTCCGGGAAAGCGCAGGAAATGACAGGGCTGTGGCAAAAATCGCGGAAACTGCATCATCTTCGATTCTGTTCGACTTTCTTATAGAATTTAGAAGGATATCTTAAGTTTTATAGCATTAACTATTAATGATGTTAATTAATTATAAATGCCAAAAGAGGAGCCTATATGGACAATATAGAAGGAATTTTAATAGATCTGGATGGAACGCTGTATCATGGCCGACACAGGATTCCGGGCGCCGACGTTCTAATAAAGGGCTTGCGGGATGCGGAGATCCCTTTTCTATTCGTCACGAATAATTCTTCTCGGACACCAGAAAGTGTAGCTGAGCATCTTCGTGGTATGGGGATAGAAGCTAAGGCAGAAGAGGTATGCACTTCCTCTCTTGCAGCAGCGAGATATATTTCTGAAGAATCACCGGGAGCAACTGTAGCCATATTGGGGGAAGAAGGTTTACACCAGGCATGCATGGATGCTGGGCTTACACCTGTATCCGAAGCTCCGCAATATGTTGTCCAAGGGATAGATCGCTCTTTTACATATAACTCTTTGGCGCAAGCTTCTCGATGGATTATGGAAGGTGCCGTCTCCGTACTCACTAATCCTGACCTTATGTTACCGTCAGATGACGGTGTGATGCCTGGCGCGGGTACGATTGGTGCTGCTATTGAAGCTGCAAGCGGAGTTGCTCCGATTGTTATCGGCAAGCCGGAGAGACACTTGATGACTTACGCAACCTCATTACTTAACATTAATCCAAAGAATGCGATTGTAGTAGGTGACAATATGAGGACAGACATCGCTGCTGGTGCAGGGGCGGGTTGTCGTACGGTTCTTGTGCTGACAGGTTTAACTACAGAAGAAAACTTAGAGCACTATAAGACCGTTACCGGAATAACTCCGGATTATATTTGTGCTGATTTAACTGAACTAATGGCATTGCTCGGGTTATAATAGCAGAATCGCTATATTTCACCAACGTAGAAGGGAAGATGAGACATGCCGGAATTACCGGAAATGGAGAATTACAGGAGGCTGCTGAGCCAGCATATTATAAATGTGCCAATTACGGGAGTAACCGTGAACAGAGAAAAAACCATCAATGTAGAAACGAATGTCTTTACCGAAGCTTTGCTCGGGGCTCGGGTTGTCTTTGTTGAACGGAGAGCCAAATATATTTTGTTCCATCTTTACGATGGTCGACGTCTCTTGCTGCATCTGATGCTGGGCGGAATGCTGTTCTATGGTACAGAGGAGGAAAGACCAGAACGCAGTACGCAGGTGGAGCTGGCCTTTGGGGATCATATTTTGTATTTCATCGGATTGCGTCTTGGATATTTGCATCTGGTATCCGTCAAGGAAGGTGAAGCACTAATGGGTAAGCTTGGGCCCGAACTGTTGGATCGCCGGATGACTTTGGAACGCTTTGAGGGTTTGCTGAAAAAAAGACGCGGAGCACTTAAAACAACACTCGTGAATCAACAAGTCTTTGCAGGGATCGGTAATTGTTACGCGGATGAAATTGCCTATGAGGCAAAATTATTGCCAACGGTTCTAATTCAGACATTAACTAAGGACTCCATCGCCCGTCTGTATAAGGCAGTTCGTAAGGTTCTTACAGAGGCTACGGAGATCGGCGGATATATGGAAATCCCCTTTATGACGGGTGACATGGTGACCGGTTCCTACAATGATCAATGCAAGGTGTATGACCGGGAAGGCGAACCTTGCCTTCGGGGTGGGGGAACCATTGTGAAAGTAGAGCTGTCCGGGCGTAAAGTGTTCTATTGCCCAGACTGCCAACTTGAGCAGTAAACCTGCAATCGGAAGTCATGTCAGCATCCGTGGCGGTTTCGGGAAAGCAGCCCGGTACGCCTGGGAGAGCGGTGCGACAGGATTTCAGTATTTCCCTAAAAATCCGCGAAGCCTAAAAATCAAACCAGTGAATATGCGGGATGCAGAGGATTGCGCATATTTTTGCCGGGAAAAGGGGATGAAGTCCATTGCACACACCCCGTATCCGACCAATATGGGGGCGAATAGCAATAGCAGATCCATCACCGTATTATCACTGAGGAATGATCTTGAAATTGCGGAAGCGTGCGGTTCGCTTGGAATTGTAGTTCACTTTGGACATTTTCAGGGTACAGAGCCGTTACAAGGGTACCAAAATATTATACAATGTATGAATGAAACTCTAGATTCCTGGGAAGGCCGAGCGAAGCTGCTCATCGAGAATCAGGCTGGCACTAGCGGAGCGACAGGAACAACGCTGGAAGAACTGGTAAAGGTGCGTGAGCTTAGCCGTTATCCTGATAAAATCGGGTTTTGTTTCGATACTTGTCATGCATTTGCTGCAGGGATTTGGAATCCATCGGATACCGGGGAATTAATTAAGCGGGGACTGGCACTGGGCTACTGGGATGATCTTGAGGCTGTTCATTTGAATGATTCACTGCATCCGTTCGCCTCAGGGCGGGATCGCCATGCTGTAATCGGTAAGGGTTATATTGGTAATGAGGGATTGAGAAGTCTGTTGACCGCAGAACAGCTTCATCCTGAAATTATGGTTATGGAGACCGAAACAGGAGTGGATGGAACTTATCGCAACGAAATGGATACCGTGAATTCCTGGTATTGATTGATCGGAGGTTAGGATCATGATTAACGTTTATATGGATGATTTTAGGAAGGTGCCGCAAGGTTTCATGCTGGCTCGTACTACGGAGGAATGCCTTTTGCTGCTGCGTAATTATGAGGTTGGAGTTCTGTCACTCGACCATGATATGGGACCTGTTGACGATACTGGCAGCGAAGTAGCAAGGCTTATTGTACTGGAAGGACTTTTCCCGCAAGAAGTTTATTTTCATACCTCGAGCCTATGGGGCAGGAAAGAGATGTACGAGATGCTCTACGCCGCCAAACCGGAAGGGATGCTGCTGCACAACGGACCTATGCCTCAAGACAAGCTGCTGGCTATTGCTTCGGGAGACTCCAACGAATGATGGAAATGAAGGAAGAACAACTGCTGGAGGTATTGGAACAGCAAGGCAGACCTTTGGCTGTGTTTTTCTACACACCTCTTTGTGGAACGTGCAATGCCGCCCGGCGTATGCTGGAGGTTGCGGAACATATGCTCCCCCCCGATCTTATCGTGGCTTCCGCTAATGTTAATATGATGCCTGGCTTGGTCACCCAATATCGTATTTCCAGTGTGCCTGCCTTAATGGTGGCTTCTGCGGACCGAAACACAGACCCGGAAATTTATTATGCTATGGTCTCTGTAGAAAGAGTACTGGAGTACATAAGGAGTGTGACCTCATAATGATTTCATTACAGCATCTTACCCATCGCAGGGAAGAAAGTTTAATTCTCGATGACGTTTCACTTGAGATCGGACCCGGTGAGAATTGGGTTATACTCGGTCGTAATGGCTCCGGTAAAACAACCTTACTGGAGATGATGACCGGTTATCTTTTTCCAAGCAGTGGATCGATAGAGGTACTAGGCTATAAATATGGACAATGTGATGTGCGTGAGGTCCGTAAGGAAATCGGTTATATCAGCCCGAACTTGATGGAGAAGTTGTCACTTTCAGACCCGGTATGGGAAGTTGTAGCGACAGGGGCGTACGCTTATTTACGGTTCTATCAAACGATCCCCAATTCTGTGAAAGAGCGAGCCATTGAACTACTGGAGGAAATGAATCTGGGTTCACTGGCTTTTCATCCGCTGGGAACTTTATCGCAAGGTGAACGTAAAAAAGCGCTACTCGCCCGTTGCTTAATGGCTGATCCCAAGCTTCTCATCTTGGACGAGCCATGTGCGGGTCTTGATTTGTATGAACGGGAAAAGATGTTGGCAGAAGTGGATAGGCTGCGTCAACGAAACGTTGCGGTTGTGTATGTCACTCATCATGTCGAGGAAATTGTTCCACTGTTCACACATGTTGCTCTGATTCGCGGAGGAAAGCTTGCGGGCTCCGGCCGCAAGGAAGAAGTATTAACCAAGGAAATGCTTCTGGCTACCTACGATATTCCTATTGATGTTGAATGGGATGGAGGACGGCCTTGGATTAAAATAAGATCTGGAGGCTCAACCATTTGAACGATTTCATAGAAGACCCTGAGGGGCAAACTCCCCAAACGGAAGAACCAGTTAGTTCGCGTTATATATGTACGGCTAATCACGGCTTTGCACCCTTTGCACAAGAGGAGCTTCGCCGTCTGTTTGGCGCAGTAAAAAGCTCACTACTGGTGCCGGGAGAGATATTTCTAGCTACGCTGCAAGTCGAACCGGAAGAGGTGACACGACTTCTCTTGGGGAATTTGCCTATCTTTTTGCGTCACATTCAACCTGTACAGTTCCAGGATGAAGCTGGAATACCAGCACTTGGACGGTTGGCAACCTATTTAAATAGTCTGAGCCATCTTCAAGGACAAACTATTGCGTTGCATGTTCGTAAGGGTGGGAATTCATTCTGGCAGGAAAGCCCCGGAGAACTCAGGGAGTGGCTGCAGGAGGAATTAAAAGGTCTTGGAGCCGAATTCTCCGTGCATGAACCCGCTTGGGTAATCTCAGTTTACGCAGATGATAATGCACTATATGCAGGTGTATGCCGTCCGGAAGAGAACCTGTCCAGTTGGAACGGAGGAGCGATTCGCTTCCGTAAGGAAGACGGTCAAATTTCCAGGGCCAAATTCAAGCTTATCGAAGCGGAAAAAGAGTTCGGTATTCCCTTTAACAGCTTCCGACGGGGACTGGATATTGGGGCTGCACCGGGTGGGTGGACTTCATTTTTGCTGGAGAATGGTGTACAGGTGACAGCAGTTGATCCGGCCCACATGCATGAGTCACTTAAGAACTATCCGGGACTCAAGATCTTACGCAAGAACGCCAATGAGCTGAAATTCCGTGAAAATGAATTTGATGTAATTGTCTGTGATATGAGCTGGAGCCCTAAACTGATGGCGAAAATGGTTACAGGTTTACTGCACAGTCTTGTTCCGGGAGGAACTGCTGTTGTAACAGTGAAGCTGATGCACAAGAAACCGCTAGCCATGATAAAGGAGATTATTGAAATTTTCGAAGCGGAGCGGATGCAGGTCCAACGTGCCAAGCAATTGTTCCATAATCGTGATGAAATCACGCTGTATATGATAAAATACTAAACAAGCAGCAAGATAATGGCTCAACACTAATATCAGTTCTTGACAGGTGACGAGAAAGACAGAAATCCGTTACGCCCAATAGAGGCGTTTTCTCCCTCTATTTCTGCACCCGCTACCCCGTTTGGGCAATTAGAGGGAATTTCGCCCGCTAATTTTGAGGATATACCTCTTTGGGACGGTATGGGTAAGATTATAGGGATATTTTCCCTTTAATCTCATATTCATGGCGTTTCGGTCGGTATTAGCGGGCATTTTCCCCTCTAATTCACCGAAGGACGGGTCCGCAACCCGGATTCGCTACCTGTAAGACGTAGTTACCCCAAACCCGGTGAAACATCAGGCGAAGTTAAATCGAAATCGTTCCCGGCACAGTGACGTAAACGGAAAATCAAGCACTGATTTCGAGAAAGAGCCAAGATAATTATACGAAAAGTAGGGAAAGCATCCCGTTTTCAATGACCGGTAAGAGCCGGAGCGTTGAACGGGTATGCTTTCCTTTTTTTATATACATAAAGGAGGAGAATGGAATGCGTTATCAATCTAAACTGTCAGCCGGACAAATATGGGATGGACGGTATGCCATTTCACAGATTATCGGCTCCGGGGGTATGAGTCACGTTCATTTGGCTGAAGATTTGCGCCTGCCTGGAAAAAAATGGGCGATCAAAGAATGTGTTACCACGGGACTGACCTACGGCAGTTTGCAGGCTGAGGCTGAGTTGTTAATTTCATTGAACCACCGCAGATTGCCGCGGATTGTTGATTTTTACCCTCCGGACAATGACGGATATTCTTACCTGGTGATGGATTACATAGAAGGTATAACTCTGGGGAGTTACATGACTTCAAATGCAGGAGTGATATCGGGTACAACGATCTTAAGGTTTGCCAGACAACTGCTCGAAGTTCTGCAGTATTTACACGGTCATAATCCGCCTATTGTATATCGTGATCTGAAGCCGTCCAATATTATGGTCACTGCACAAAATGAATTAATGCTGATTGACTTCGGTATTGCCCGCAGCTATAGAAGCGGTGGGACAGAGGATACAGTGAAGCTGGGAACTGTTGGTTTTGCCGCCCCGGAGCAATACGGAGAAGGGCAGAGTGGACCGTTGTCTGACTTGTATGGACTGGGTGCTCTATTACTCTATATGGCAACCGGGGGTCGATATAGTCAATGGCAGGGTGGGATGGATCGTCATTTAAGCGGCGGTATTCCGACAGAACTAATTCCTGTGATTCAACGTTTGCTTCGTCAACATCCAGAGGATCGCTATCGTGATGCCCAGTCTGTATGGAGAGCACTAGAAGGTATTGATGATGATAGTAGAGTAACCAACATTAAGCTGGCATCCGACCGGAATAAACCTTGTGTAGTGACCGTATTGGGAGTAGCTAATGGGCTGGGAACCACCCATACATCCCTTGCCGTAAGCGGATATTTGTCTCGGCTTGGAGCAACAGCCTGGGTAGACTTAAGTGCGGAAGATTCTCCTGTGTATCATCGGATCCGCAGTATGGTAGAGGTAGATGAGGAATATGTACCGGGCCGGGAATCCGGGCCTATTTTTCAATGGAATGGAGTGGATTATGGAAAGCGTCCCGATCGCGGTGCTCTTGATAGGTTTCTTGATGGGGATTACCGTTATGTAGTCATGGATTTAGGAGTCGGACGTTTCGAGGGGGCAATGGAAGAGTTTGCTCGGAGTGATATTCCCATATTGATTGCTTCGGGAGCGGATTGGCGATTGGAGGAATTGGTGCTGTGGTTGCGCCGCAGTGGACTGCAGAACCAAGCGAAATGGAAGGTTGGCCTACCAATGGCAAGCAGAACTGCTGTGAAATTAGTTCAAAGCGTTTTTACAGAGGGTATGGTATATGGACTGCCATTGCAGTGCAATCCTTTTAAGCTTACAGGGGAATTTAAAGCTCTATTCGAGGATTGGGTTCATGGAATTCCCGAGAACGGCAGCAACTCAAAAAGTAAGAAATTTTTTCAAAAGAAAAAATCTTAGAATCTTTAATTTAATTTTTATAATAATATATTTCTGTGTGGCCTCTACTTGTGTTAAAATAAATTGTTGTAGGTTATCTTCAGATTTTAATGTTTTTATATATAGATAGGAGCTTGCGGAGAATTTATGAGTTTACTTACTGTAGAAGACGTTTCCCACAATTTTGGGGATCGGTTGTTGTTTAAGAACGTATCTTTCAGGCTGCTTGCCGGTGAACATGTGGGATTCGTAGGCGCAAACGGAGTCGGCAAATCGACATTAATGAATATTTTGACCGGAAAATTGCTTAAGGATAGCGGTAAAGTGGAGTGGACGCCAAGAGTTCGTTACGGCTATTTGGATCAGCACACGAAGCTTATTCCAGGCATGACCGTACGTGATGTATTGAAGGATGCCTTTCTTCCGCTGTTAGAGCTGGAGAAGGAAATGATGGGAATTACCGATAAAATGGGTGATGCAACACCGGAGGAACTTGAACTTCTGCTGGAGCAAATGGGTGATATCCAAGAACAGCTTGATATCGGCGACTTCTATTTGATTGATGTAAAAGTGGAGGAGATGAGCAACGGTCTGGGTTTGTCTGCGATTGGGCTGGATCGTGATGTAGCCAGTCTGAGCGGAGGTCAGCGGACCAAGATTCTGCTTGCGAAGCTGCTGCTAGAGAAACCCAACGTTCTGCTGTTGGATGAGCCTACCAACTATTTGGATGTAGAGCATATCGACTGGCTCACCAATTACTTAAAGCAGTATCCGTATGCGTTCATGCTGATTTCACATGATACGGAGTTCATGAACAATGTTGTTGATATTGTGTATCACTTGGAATTCGCGAAGCTTACCCGTTATACAGCGAACTACGAGAAATTCCTTGATATGGCTGACATGAATAAGAATCAGCATATTGATGCCTATGAGAAGCAGCAGGAATTCATCAAAAAGCAAGAAGACTTCATTCAACGCAATAAAGCACGTTATTCTACTTCAAGCCGCGCAAAAAGCCGGGAGAAGCAGCTTGACCGCATGGAACGTATCGATCGTCCTGAGGAAGCTGCTAAACCGACCTTCCAATTCAAAGAGAGTCGTGCAAGCGGTAAGACGGTATTCGAGGGAATCGATTTTGAAATCGGTTATGATCGTCCGCTCCTGCCCAAGCTGAACATGACGATTGAACGCGGGGATAAGATCGCGATTGTGGGTTGCAACGGTGTGGGTAAATCGACACTATTGAAGACCATCCTCGGTGTTATTCCTCCTTACAGCGGCAAGACCTATAAGGGTGATTTCTTGAATAGTGCCTATTTCCAACAGGAAATGAAGGGTGCTAAAATCACTCCAATCGACGATGTTTGGAATGAGTTCTCCAACCTTACACAAAATGAAGTACGGGGTCATCTGGCTCGTTGCGGCCTGAAGAATGATCATATCACTCGTCCGCTGAGCATGTTGAGCGGCGGTGAGCAAGCCAAGGTACGTTTGTGTAAGCTAATGATGCGTGAAAGTAACTGGATTCTGTTCGATGAGCCTACGAACCATCTGGATATTGTCGCTAAGGCTGAGCTCAAGCGTGCACTTCAGGAATATAAAGGTACAATTTTACTTGTCTCTCACGAACCGGATTTTTATGAAGATTGGGTTACGAAAACTTGGGATGTTGAGCAATGGTCAGGTCAAACCGTATAGTTGAATAACAGGACCGGGGATGAGTGGCTAAGCTGCTTGCTCCCGGCTTTTGAATATGGAGGACTGTTCAGGATGAGCCATAACGATAAAGGTAAGGACAAAGATCGTGTAATTACTGTTAACTCTGCGGAAGGGCGTGAGGGTCGCTACTCGCGTCAGGTTCGATTTGCGCCGTTCGGTGAGGAAGGCCAGATGCAGCTTGCCAAATCCAATGTATTGATTATTGGTGCCGGTGCTCTGGGCACTGGAATCGCGGAGACATTGACACGCTGCGGGGTAGGCCGAATTGTTATTGTAGATCGCGACTATGTAGAGTGGAGCAATCTGCAACGTCAGCAGCTTTATACCGAGTCGGACGCTGAGCAGCGTATGCCTAAGGCTGCCGCAGCCAAGGTCAGGCTGCAGCAGATTAACTCCGGGGTGACTGTAGAGGCTCACGTTATGGATGTCCGGGCCGAAGAGTTGGAAAGCTTGCTTCCAGGTATTGAACTCATTATGGATGGTACCGATAATTTTGATACCCGGTTGATTATCAATGACATGGCCCAAAAGCACGGTATTCCTTGGATTTATGGAGCCTGTGTGGGCAGCTATGGAATTACCTACACCATTCTGCCGGGTGAAACACCCTGTCTGAATTGTCTGATAGGATCAGTGCCGTTAGGCGGGGATACCTGCGACACAGCGGGTATACTTCCGCAAGCTGTTCAGTTGGTTACAGCAAACGCTACGGCGGAGGCACTGAAGCTACTTGGCGGACGGAGACAACATTTAAGAGGCAAGCTCCTAACCTTTGACGTGTGGCGTAATGAACATCAGGAAATTGGAGTTAAAGCGGCCAAAAAAGAGAATTGTCCTTCTTGTGGTACTCATCCCATATATCCCTATCTTACCGCGGCTAACACGGAGCGCAGTGATGTGCTGTGCGGCAGAGACACTGTACAGATCCGTCCGGCGCAGAGACAAAAACTTAATTTGGAGGAGACTGCCAATCGCTTATCGAGGCTTGGAAGCGGGAAGGTGGATCTGAATCCATATCTGGTGTCCTTTACAGAAGGTCCTTATCGTATGGTTGTCTTTGCAGATGGCCGGGCTTTAATTCACGGGACCAACGATATTGCTGCTGCCCGGAGCTTTTACCATCGGTATTTCGGTTAATAGCAGTTCATAAAGTGAAAGACCATTCCTGAATCAGGAATGGTCTTTTTGTATTGAGGGAATCCTAGGGTTACTCTGCGGCGGTTCTGCCGACGCAAGGCTAACTGGATGCGGGTGGTATGCGTGAATGAGCGATTAGTTTGGTTTACTCCCGGTTTAATGAAGAGGGATGAAGAAGAGAACAGAAATCAAATTCAGGTAGTGTTTGATATCGGACTTACAATTACGACATGTGAAAACATTGAGGATCTTCACGAGATACTATCACGTATTAAGCCGATATTGTTATTAGTTGAAGTGAATAATCCCAAAGGATGGACCGGATGGAACGTAATTTCTTCCTTGAGAAAACAAGGTGAAATTATTCCTGTAATGGTAATATCCGATGAAGGTTCCAGTATTAAAGCCGTTTGGACCTTTGAATCCGGGGGAAATGAATATATGTCAAAACCTCTGCATGTTGGCGAATTCAAGTGTAGAATACTTAACTTATTGGAGCTATCAGGGAAGCGTCGCGGCCTAGGAAATCTGCTTAAAATCGATAGTTTAATTCTCGATCCCAACCACCGGCACGTAAGCCGGGAAGGGAAGGAACTAAAAATGACACCCAAAGAATTTGAACTTCTCTATTACCTCGCTGTGAATCAAGAAAATATTTGTCCTCGTGACGAAATATTGAAGAAGGTTTGGGGTTACCATTTTGATACGAATACCAATGTTGTTGATGTATACATCAGGCATATACGAGCAAAAGTTGATAAAGGATATAGGAACAAGCTGATTCATACGGTACGGGGTACCGGTTATGTATTGAGGGCGCCGGTTAACGACGCCACATGCTGATCCCAATTCTCTATTATAGCTTAAACTCTATTGTTTAGAGCTGTTACAGTACACGGCGGGCTTTCAAATAAGTTCTGTTCCAGTTACCGGAGGTGAGACTAGAAATCGTTACTCCCGGTGATCCATAAGTGTGCAGAATTTTTCCATTACCAGCATAAACAGCTACGTGAGTTACATTACGACCAGTAGCTCTACTGCCGCTGGAGAAGAATACAAGATCGCCAGGACGAAGATTGGCTCTCGATACCGCTACACCTACTTTGGATTGTGCCACAGAAGTACGCGGCAGATATTTACCGTATTTACCGAAAATATATTTCGTGAATGATGAGCAGTCAAAATATCTGGTAGTAGAAGTCGAAGCTCCGAATACATATCTTACGCCCATATATTTTTTACCGAAGTTTACGATATTTTGACCTTTCGAGGTAGCGGATACGGATGCTGCTGCAACGGGTGATGTTCCTGCTCCAGTTGCCATAAGTGTGGTAAGTCCAATCGTGGTGCTCATTCCTATAATAATCGCTTGTTTGAACCACTGATGCTTTTTCATGTTGTAAAATACCTCCATGGTTTGTTTGTTAATCATGTTTGTTTGCTTGCCTGATTCGTAGTATAGCAGAATAACTATGCCCTAAATTTTGGTTGAGAGAGTTCAAATTCAGGCGCAGCAAGGGATGAAAGCGTTTTATTAAAAGTTCATTAAAAGTTACAAAAAATTAATATTTACAGATTGATATAAACTAAAAAAGGCCGAGAAACCCTCTAACATCAAGGGGTTTCCGGCATTTTTCTTCTGAATCAAAAGTTACAACCATGTCTTTAAATGACTATGTAATTTAGTCTTTACTCTGAATTATGAGCAGTAATCCACTCTCAATAGTGACCGTACCTATTGGAGCAGCCAGCCTATTACTAACACCTAGAGATTGTCCAAGTTTCAATGTGGCATTGGTTAGTGGGTATTGAAATCCCTCAAGTGTGATCCCGGTTACTTCAGGAGTCAAAGGCAGTAAAGATACATAAGTATAACCTCGTTCTTCTACAATGGCTTGAGATCCTGTGAGTGTAACATAGTTATTGCAATCCATAACGGAACAGCTGACCTGACGTTGAAGCGCTCTTGTCATCATTTGAATGCTGGCTAAAGTATGATCGATCCGTGTGCCAGTGACTCCCAATAACAAAATGTGCTCGGGTTGTGTGTTCAGGGCAAGATCGAGAGCCATTTCACTATCTGTCAAATCCTTATTGACGGCGTCACAAGTGATCGTTTCCTTGCTTCCTGCTTCAACCAGTTCCAGTGCCCCGGCAGGAATAGAATCGAAATCACCTACTGAGATATCGGGGGTTACCCCGTTGGTTATCAGGAAGAGAGCTCCGCTATCGGCGCCTATAATAAAATCTTCTTCATCTAATACACTTAAATATTCAGAGGAAAGCACTCCACCTGCAAATATTACGACTCTTTTGGATGGCATCAGAAGCCTCCCTTTCATTGAGGATTAAAGTTTGTAATCTTGTCCTAGTATAATGTCTTTTGAAAAGTTGTACAATTGCCTTGGACAGCGCTAAAATAAGAAGTGTGCGTCTCATCGTCGAGATTGCTGAATTAGATCAGGAAGTTACCCCTTGGAGGTGGAAGAGATCGTAAACGTTCTTTTTGTCTGTCTAGGAAATATTTGCCGTTCACCTATGGCTGAAGCTGTATTGCGTCATAAGGTCAGCGAGCAGGGTCTTTCCCAAAAAATTGTAGTTGATTCTGCAGGAACTGGAGATTGGCATATTGGTAAGGCTCCTCATGAGGGTACCCGCCAAATTCTAGATCAAAATGGAATCGGGTATGAGGGGATTGCAGCCCGTTTGGTAGACAATGATGATTTTGACAAGTTTGATTATATAGTTTGTATGGACAAGTCTAATGGAAGCAATGTTCGTAAGCTGCCCGGTGGGGAAGATGCAGAGTTGCTGTTTTTTATGGATCTCCTGCCTGAAGAGGAATTGAGAGAAGTGCCTGACCCTTATTTTACCGGTAATTTTGAGCAGGTTTATGATTTGATCGATGCTGGCTGTACCGTTTTGCTTAACAATATCATTAGGGAAAAGCTATAGCTTCTATAAAGGCTCCTTAAAAATAAAAGAAAGTATAAGCATTCACTCATACTTTCTTTTATTTACGGGAAAATGGGCTAGGTAGTGTTTTTCTAGACTCAGGCTGTAAACTCCTATCCATTATTACATACATAAAGTTCCTGAGTTGTTCACTTATTTTAAGTTCAAAGACGTTTTATTGGTTTAAAAAGTAGAGTAGTGATTCCGGAAGCTCCAGCTGCCAGAATCCCCAGAGATGCTTACCGTCTTTTTCACGGTAGGATACGGTTGCACCCCGCTGATCCAGCAATGCTTTGGTTTCCCTGTTCATTTCAACAAAGTCATAAACTCCTGTATCGGTCTTGAAGTCCGTTTCCTGGAGTCCTACTACCATGTTGATATTCAGCCATGACAGGTCTGTTTCTCCGGCTAGTATTTCCTGAGTCTCAGGGTAGAATGCACCGGAGAGACTGATTACTCGATGAAAGAGGGCTGGATAAGCAAGGGCTAGATGAAGTGATACACTACCGCCTAGGGAGTCACCTGCAATGATGCGTTCACTAGGTGTCCGGCGTACTGGATAATTGTGTTCAATGTAGGGAATAATCTCTTCGGCAAAGCAAGACAGATACTGCCTGAACCTGTTGCCAAATGGAGCATATTCTTGTGTTCTCACGGCGACATCAACTTCCACACCGACGATGATAAACGGCTCGACATCTTCTTCCAGGATTAGTCGTCCTGCCAGAGTGGCAATACGTCCGAAGTTAAAGAACTCCTCACCATCCTGGCAATAGATTACGGGGTAGCTGAGAATCTCATTGTATCCCGGAGGCAGATATATACGGAGCTTTCGGTTCTCCTGCAAATGCTCGCTCCAAAGGGTTTGCTTCATTATTGTACGTTTCAGAAAAACAGGTTCACTCAAAGTCGTCACGTCACCTTTCTTGTCGTATTTTGCAATAGTTACGGCATTACGTTAAAATTACCCATGAAGCAAATGTGCTAAATATCATTTACTTTTGGGAAAATGCCACATCTGTTATACAAATATATTAAACCTGTTATACATACAAAATTTATGAAAGTATAAATTTTATGCGTATTTCTTTGACGAAAGAGATAAAACAGGTGTATAATAATTCTATAACAGAGGCAGCTGATATTCAAATTTTTTTATTGAGGTGAAGATAATGAGTAAAGTTCCTTATGAAGTGTATACAGAGGACGTGGAGGCTCTTTCGGTACTTTCCCCGGATGGAGAAGTTATCAATAAAGATAAAATGCCAACACTTACCGACGATCAATTGAAAGAAATTATGTACCGCATGGTATTTACCCGTACTTGGGATGACCGTGCTGTAAATCTAGGCCGTCAAGGCCGTCTGGGCTTCTATGCACCGGTATCCGGTCAAGAAGCAACAATGATAGGCAGTGAATTTGCTCTTGAGAAAGAAGATTTCGTATGCCCGGGCTATCGTGATATTCCACAGCTAGTATGGCATGGGCTTCCTTTATACCAAGCATTTCTATATTCCCGTGGACACCAACATGGTGGACAAATTCCTGACGGTGTAAACGTATTGATGCCGCAGATCATCATTGGCGCTCAAATTCTACATGCCACTGGTATCGCGATGGGCTTCAAACTTAAAAAACAAAAGAGTGTTGCAATTACTTATACAGGTGACGGAGGTTCCTCCGAAGGAGACTTCTATGAAGGCTTGAACTTTGCAGGCCGCTTCAAACTGCCGGTTATATTCTTTGTACAAAACAACGGTTATGCGATCACAACTCCGTTTGCGAAGCAGACTGCAGCTAAATCGATTGCTCACAAAGCCATTGCAGCCGGTATCCCTGGGGTCAAGGTTGACGGAATGGACATCTTTGCTGTAATCCGCGCTGTACAAGAAGCCGCTGAACGCGGACGTAACGGCGAAGGCGCAACACTGATTGAAGCTGTAACTTATCGTTTCCGTCCACATTCCCTTTCAGACGATGCCAGTAAATATCGCTCTAAGGAAGAAGAAGGACAATGGAATGAGAAGGATCCAATCGCTCGTCTTGCCAAGTATTTGGAGAAGAAAGGCCTTTGGACCGAAGAAGATACACTGCGCGTGAGAGAAGAAGCGAAAGCTACAGTTAACGAGCAGATCAAAAAAGCAGAACAAACCGAAAAAATGACTATTTCAGGATTAATCGATACTATGTTTGAAGTAACACCTAAGCATTTGGAAGAGCAAAAAGCCGATTTTGAATAAGGGGGATAACAGGCAATGGCACAAATGAACATGAAAGAAGCGATCCGCGACGCCATGCGCGTCGAACTGAATCGTGATCCTAACGTCCTTATCTTCGGAGAGGATGTTGGTAATGTTGGCGGTGTTTTCCGTGTAACGGAAGGGCTGCAGAAGGATTTTGGCGAAGATCGTGTATTTGATACACCGCTGGCAGAATCCGCAATCGGCGGTTTGGCAGTAGGACTTGGTGTACAAGGCTTCCGTCCAATCGCAGAGATCCAATTCATTGGATTTATCTTTGAAGCACTAGATCAAATCGTTATTCAAGCCGCACGTCTTCGCTGGCGTTCAGGCGGTAAATATAATGCACCAATCGTTTTCCGTACTCCATTCGGCGGCGGCGTTAAAGCAGCTGAGCTTCACACTGATTCATTAGAAGGCTTGATCGCTCAAAGCCCTGGTATAAAAGTAGTCATCCCATCCAATCCTTACGATGCTAAAGGACTTCTTATTGCATCAATCCGTGATAACGATCCTGTATTTTTCATGGAGCATTTGAATCTGTACCATGCATTCCGTGCAGAAGTGCCGGAAGGTGAGTACACGGTTGAGCTGGGTAAAGCAAACGTGGTTCGTGAAGGTTCTGACGTAACCATCGTAACTTACGGCCTGATGGTACATACTGCTGTCAAAGCGGCCGAACAGCTTGAGAAGGAAGGCATTCAAGTAGAGGTCATCGATCTGCGTACAGTAAGTCCAATTGACATCGATACCGTTATGGAATCCGTGAAGAAGACCAATCGTGTTATCGTTTTGCAAGAAGCACAGAAGAGTGCGGGCGTAGCCGCTGAAGTTATCGCACAAATTAACGAAAAAGGCATTCTCCATCTGGAAGCGCCGGTGCTTCGTATTGCAGGTCCTGATACTGTATATCCATACGCTCAAATCGAAGATACATGGCTTCCTAACCCTGCACGTATTATTGCAGGCGTGAAGAAAGTTCTGGATTTTTAAATAGCTCTAGAGTATTAATTTCCAAATAGGAGGTTTTCGAAGTGGTAAAATTCGAGTACCGGTTCCCTGAACTGGGCGAAGGCCTGCATGAAGGCGAAATTATCAAAATGCATATTAAGGCCGGCGACAAAGTAACCGATGACGATATTGTTATGGAAGTACAGAATGACAAGGCAGTGGTAGAAGTACCATGTCCTGTTAATGGTACTGTTCTTGAAGTATTTACAAAAGATGGCCAGGTTTGCCGTGTTGGCGAAGTTGTAGCTATTATTGATGCAGAAGGAGACGTTCCTGAACAGGAAGGTCACGCTGAAGCACATGGATCCCAAGAGGCGGATGCAGCTAAGGGTAGTGCAGATACAACAACTTCCCCTGCAGCAACTAGTCCGGTGGCAGCTGGCGAAGGCGGAGGAGTAGCTGCAGTACCAGCTCCAGACCGTGATGTTTTGGCTACACCTAGTGTTCGTAAATTTGCCCGTGAGCAAAATGTGGACATCTCCAAGGTCAACGGTAGCGGCAAGGGCGGCAAGATTACTCGTGAAGACGTTGAAGCCTTCGTGAGTGGTGGTTCCGTAACCGCAGTAGCTCCAGCAACAACTGAAGTGGCAGCACCAGCAGCAACTGAAGCAGCAGCTCCAGCAGCGAAAGCAGCAGCAACTCCTGTAGCAGGCAACGTAAGCCTTGAAGAAGAACGCGTACCTTTCAAAGGTATCCGTAAAGCGATTGCTAATGCGATGGTTAAATCGGCTTACACTGCACCGCATGTAACGATTATGGATGAGGTTGACGTAACTGAGCTGGTAGCATTCCGCGCTCGTATGAAACCTGTCGCTGAGAAAAAAGGCGTGAAGGTAACTTACCTTCCGTTCATCGTCAAAGCACTGGTTGCGGCTTCCCGTCAATTCCCTGCTCTTAACGCCATGATTGATGAAGAAACTAACGAAATTGTATACAAGAAGTATTACAATATCGGTATTGCAACAGATACAGACAACGGCTTGATCGTTCCTGTTATCAAAGATGCAGACCGTAAGAGCATCTGGATGATCGCTAGCAGCATCAGCGACCTCGCATTGCGTGGACGCGAAGGTAAACTTGCTCCGAACGAAATGAAAGGCAGCACGATATCCATCAGTAACATTGGTTCTGCTGGCGGTATGTTCTTCACTCCAATCATTAACTTCCCTGAAGTGGCTATCCTCGGAACAGGCCGCATCACTGAGAAACCAGTAGTTAAGAATGGTGAAATCGTAGCAGCTCCAGTAATGGCTCTGTCCCTAAGTTTTGATCACCGTATTATTGATGGAGCAACAGCACAGAACTTCATGAATTACATTAAAATGCTGCTTGCTAACCCTGATATGCTAGTTATGGAGGTGTAATTAATGGTAGTGGGAGATGCTTCACTCGATATTGATACATTGGTAATTGGTGCTGGTCCCGGCGGATATGTAGCGGCCATTCGTGCCGCCCAGCTGGGCCAGAAGGTTTTGATCGTAGATAAATCGGAATTGGGAGGCGTATGTCTCAATCGCGGCTGTATTCCTTCCAAGGCGTTGATCGCTGCAGCTCATCAATATGAATCCGCACAGCATGGTGAAGCTTTCGGTGTTACCGCCGAAAACGTCAAGGTAGATTTCGCCAAAACTCAAGAGTTCAAAAACAGCGTAGTCAAGAAAATGACCAGCGGTGTGACGAGTCTCATGAAAGGCAACAAAATAGAAGTATTTAACGGTGAATGCATGTTCATAAGCGACACGGAAGCACGTGTGTTCAATGATCATGAATCTCCGCGTTACCGTTTCAAACACTGCATCATTGCAACAGGTTCCCGCCCGATTGAGCTGAAGCCTTTCCCATTCGGTGGACGTATTCTGTCCTCAACCGAAGCGCTTGAGCTTCCGGAAATTCCGAAGAGCATGATCGTTATCGGCGGTGGATATATTGGTGCTGAGCTAGGTCAAATGTATTCCAAATTCGGTACTAAAGTTACCATCATTGAAGGAATGGATACTGTTCTGCCTGGTTTTGACAAGGATATGACTCGTCTGGTTGCCAAGAATATGGCGAAGACAGGCATCGAAATCGTAACCAATGCAAAAGCGGAGAGCGCTGTTCAGAATGACAAGGAAGTTACGGTGAAGTACTCTGTTGGCGGAGAAGCCAAAGAAGTTACAGCGGAATACCTGCTTGTTACCGTAGGACGTCGTCCGAATACGGATGGTGAGTTGGGTCTGGATCTGATCGGTCTGGAGCTTGACGAACGTGGTTTGGTTAAGGTTGACCATCAAGGTCGTACGAATATCCCTAACATTTTCGCTATCGGCGATATCGTACCTGGTCTAGCATTGGCTCACAAAGCATCCTATGAAGGCAAAATCGCGGCCGAAGCGATCGCAGGACACAAATCCGTTGTTGACTACAAAGTCATTCCGGCTGTCGTGTTCACCGATCCTGAATGCTCCAGCGTTGGCTTGACGGAAAAAGAAGCGAAGGACAAAGGCTACAAAGTGAAGAGCGGTAAATTCCCGTTCGCCGGCAATGGCCGTGCGGTTTCTTTGAACAACGCGGAAGGTTTTGTCCGAATTGTAGCTAACGAAGAGAACAATCTCGTTCTCGGCGCACAAATCGTAGGTATTGAAGCTTCCAACTTGATTGCTGAGCTTGGTCTTGCAATTGAAATGGGTGCTACCCTTGAGGATATCGCTTTGACCATTCATGCACATCCAACTCTGGGTGAAATCGTCATGGAAGCGGCTGAGCTGGTAGAAGGTCATCCAATTCACGTGTTGAAATAATAATTAAATTACAGCTTGCTTAGGCAAGCTGTAAAAGAGGCCTCCCAAAGTCATTGACTAGGGGAAGGCCTCTTTGTTTTGTACAAATATAAAAAAGTGTAAGCTCAATTTATACTTTGCCCGATTATCGGTAGCCTCGAAAAGCGCGCTCCCTCTGGGGATGGCTTAGCCTATTCTACTTAGGTCATCAAATAAAAAG
The DNA here is from genome assembly GCF_030812855.1 of Paenibacillus wynnii. GTDB lineage: Bacteria > Bacillota > Bacilli > Paenibacillales > Paenibacillaceae > Paenibacillus_AQ > Paenibacillus_AQ wynnii_A. The sequence continues at coordinate 86,598 of NZ_JAUSTK010000015.1, read as the reverse complement.
ACGTTCGTTTTTTTGGTTTTGCAGCCTGTGCTGGGCGAGGTCTTTTCTTTCTCTTAATAGGAGGGATGAAGGATATTTTTCATTTCCTTCTGTTAACTTGGTGTACCTTTCATTCCATAAGTGGAGGATCAGTCCTTCCAATAGATTACAGTTAATAGCTTTATTATCCATGGAATATAAACGGGTCAAGGCTTTTTTAATTCCTCCTTCTAAATAGCTGCAATGAACCTCCGCCATCTTTACAGCTGAAATTGAAGCACCTTGTTTTAACGCAAGCTTTCGATAATAACGACTTAGGGTGAATTCACGCTTCTCAGCAAGTATGCTGGCTAAAGTCAACCAGGCTATCGGATGTTTAATAGCGGGGGATGTTACAATGGCTTGAATAGCTGAACGGATATCTGTTTGCTCGTTAATGACGGTTACCATCCATCTACGTCCTGCTTCTACATGAGCCGGATTCCATTGAAAAGTATTCTGGTAGCATAGCTGTGATCGTGTTTTTTCACCCAAAGCTTCGTAGATGCTGCCGAGTGCAAAATAAGCCTTATCCGTCCCCATTCCTTTTTCGGCCAAATAGCCAGAAGAAATGGCGTCTCCTAGAGCAAGACAATGATAGAAAGGAAGAAGGGCTTCCTTGTATTTATTTTGAGCGGTGAAAAGCATCCCTTTTAAATAATACAAATCAGTGTAATCCGGAAAATCTCCTATGCCTTTTTCCAGAATGGAATGGGCTTGTTCCCAATGCTCTATTTTCAAATAACAATATACCAATATTTTATAGAGACGGGCTACCCAGGGTTGTTTATCCCTAATTAAACTTCTAGCGCGTTCAAAGGGGATAATGGCTTCTTTGTATTGAAGCAGGACAGTATATTCCACTCCCAAGTTATACAAGTTGAACTCATCGTCAGGCCGTTGCTCTGCTTCTTTGAGTAAAATACGTATATTACGGATACTTCGGTTTCTTATCTTATCCATGTCTCCTTCATTTCCATGATGGATGAACCGGATATCGGAGGTGGCTAAATTACCGGCGGATATGCTGCGAATTTGCTCGTGAATGGCACCCGTAAATCGATAAGCGGGATCATTTCGAAACAAGCGAACTGCTGGGAAATGTTCCTCCTGACTTCCTGATGAAGATGCAATCTGATTTACGATTTCCACAAAATATCCATCAGCTTCCGCTTCGCCAATCATCTTCAACAATCGAGGCCCATCGTCCGGATGTAGTGTTTCGTCGGCATCCATAACTAAGATCCAGTCCCCGGTTGCTTCTTCCAACGAAAGATTGCGAGCTTCCGAGAAATGATCGTTCCAGCGAATCTGTACCAATAGGGTAGACAGCTCTTTAGCCAGCGTTATTGTATGGTCGGTAGATCCCGTATCGACGATTACGATCTCATCGACAATGCCTCTAACACTGAGAATAGCTCTACTTAATTGATCCTGCTCATTTCTGACAATCATGCATAAACTCAGACGCGGGCAAGTTTTATCCATAATGGGGAACCTGCTTTAAGCGTGTACTTTCAGGATATTGCTCTAAGCCACCCCTAATCGTTAATTCTCTTTCGCTAATCCGAATTTCTATTAGCTTTAGTAAGCTCGGACCCGGATCGTCCAATGCGTCCAGCATCTTTTTTGCCGGCTCCGTATGTTCTTCAGCCCACAACATTGCCATCAGGTAAGCGGAAGCTTCTACATAATGCGGATGGTTCAACGGAACGTTGGCGAGCAGGGGAGCAGCTTGTTCCCAATGGTCTAAATGATAGTAACAGATGCCTCGTATCCAATCGGTTTGGTCTGCCCAAAGGGGGTCGGTGAAGTGATCCAGAAGGGATACAACCGTTGAATAAGTCCCCAGCTCATAATAATGCTTCGCATATTGGAATCTAAGCTGCTCATTCTCAGCTCCCAGGAATACATGTTCTTCCAGAAATCGAATCAGCTGTGATAATTCCTTGGAAAAACGTTGTTGAATTACCTGCATGACTTCTGGATATAAAGGTTTGCAACGTAAAGAACGGCCGTATGCTGTGAAGGCTTCCTGATGTTTTCCGAGCTTCTCATATACGCGTCCCAAAGCAAAATACGCTTTATAACTGGTGATCCCTTCCTCTTTGACATAGATATCGGGCACGTTCTCGAGGCGGTGATCCATTACTAGACAATGGATGAAGTCGGCCACTGCTTGGGGATAAATGCCTAATTTCTCGAAATAGAGGCCCCTCATGTAATATAAATCCGGATAATCGGGAAAATACTGAACACCTTGTTGGAGTGTGGAAAGATGTTTTGGGTTAGGCTCTAAGTGAAGATAGCAAAGGGTCATCAGCTTATACATCCGCGCTTCATAACCGGTCTCTTGATCTAATAGATCCAAGGATGTTGTATAATGCTTCAAAGCTGTGGAATATTGCTTTAACCTAACATATTCGGTACCCAAGTTATAATAGACAAAGGCACTGTTCGGATTTTTAACCTTTTCCTTCATTAAAATTTCCAAATTTCTGATGTGCTTTTCTTTGGCCAAGGTGACCGAGGGCATATAGCCGAAATGATGAATAATCAGGCCGCTCAGAGCAACATTTGCATCTTGCAGGGGCAGTTGTTCATGTAACGCTCCAAAATAACGAAATCGGGGCTGGTTTCTGAACAACCGGAGACCGACACTTTGTTCGATCAAGGATTTGGCATCATCACTGTAATTACAGATGTTCATCAGAAAGCCTTCAATATCCTTCTCTGCATCAGTGACCATTTGCCGAATCGTAACAGAAGCTTCCAGAGTCTCATCAGCGTCTAGAATAAGTATCCACTGCCCCTTGGCACGGTCAATGCCAAAGTTTCTGGGTGCGGCAAAATCCTGCTCCCAAGGACGATGATAGATTTTCGCTCCAAAGCTGAGTGCAATCTCACAGGTGCGATCCGTTGAACCTGTATCTACGATTATGATTTCATCGATTGCATCTTTTACACTGTTTAAGCAGTCCATCAGAAATCGCTCTTCATTTTTGGTGATCATACACAGACTAATGCTCATGGTGAATCATCTCCATCCAATCGGACAATTTCTGCTTCGTGGCCTGATCAATCTTACGGCTGCGTCTACCTTGCTTTAAAATTTTTTTGGTTTTAATCCGCCACAGGCGGTCCCACAATAAATAACCCCAGACCCCCAATTCTTCCGTTTGGCCCATGCCTACAATCCGTTCCGCTAGTTCGAACTGCCCGGAGACCCAGACTTTTCTGCACATCGCTTCTTTATATTCAAACTTTATTCGTTCATTCTTAAGGCGAAGAAAGATAGCTTCAAGCTTGTCGAAATCATGATTGTCCACCAGTAATTCCGCTGGTTTTGTCCATAAGTGCTCCATTTCAGACTGCAGCAGCCATTCCAGCAAGGGCTCGGCTACAGCAGTTTGCTTCAACCAAAGCAGATGCTCGATCAACTTGGCCAATGCTTCCATCCCGTTTTGTGTCAAAGGAGCTTTTAGAGGCTCTTCTCCACAGATCATTCGATGGACCGTTAAGTACATAATCCGAACGGATTCGGAAATACTACTGGATTGTTGCAAGCGTTCCACTAACGTTTCCGCCTTGTTCAGTTGTCCTTGGAACCAATAATTTTGAATTCGCCGCTGTAGAACAGGGTCAAAATAAGGATGTATTTCATCAATTTTCACAAAAGTGCGCTCCGCTTGATCTCCATCTCCAAGCATCATGCAGCATATACCTTTTACGAACCAAAGCTCTTCCTGGGTAGATCCCAGCTTCTTCACCTCATCCAGATGTGAAAGTGCCTGGTTATATTTCCTTTGCAAACATAAGATATCGATGATGCTCATCCTTTGCTGCAGATCGTTCCGGTCAATGGTTGTCAGTAACAATTCTTCCAGATCTCCAAGTTCGGAATGGTTGTCAATTAACGCCCCCATAGCATACAAGGAATCATCAAATGAAGGCTGCATATGATATGCCTTTCGATAGAAATCTAGTGCTAAGCTAGTGTTAGCCAATTCTTCATGAATTTGACCCAGCAAAAAGTAGGCTTTAAAGGTGCCTACGCCAGTATCGGAAACCATAGATACCGGGGCTTCACCGATTTTCAAGCATAACTCTAAGGCACCTATGGCCTTGCCGTATTGCTTCAATTGTTTGTGGCACTGTCCTTGCAAATAGTATAAATCTGTATATTGCGGAAAGTGGCGCTGCCCTTGGGCGATGATACGCAGGGCATCCTCTTCTTTTTCTAATTGAAAATAGGCCCAAGCCAAGCATTTATACAAATGTGAATGGAATATATGATACGAACTGGCTCTCTGCAACGATTGTTGAAAATGCTCTATGCTTTGTTCAGCCTGATTGGAATTCAAGAGCTCTATTCCATATACATAATGAAGATAGGGATCGTTTGGATTCTCCTCTATGTCCATTGAGAGAAGTCGCATCTTTAATTGATAAATTGAAGATTTCCGCTCGGGATCGGGTTGATGAAGGATGGTGATCGGCTCTTCTTTGACGTTGGTGAGTTTTTCTTCGTGGATCCGTTCGAACACCCGATTCTGATAACGGTACTCTTCCCGGTTTCGAAATAGGCGAAGTGCTTGAGTGGACGAGAATGCGGCTTGGCTCTGCCACTGTGTAGAAATATAAAAGAGGTACCCCTCAACTAATGGATTTTCAAGGAGAGGTTTGATTCGTATGAGGTCGGAGGGAGATACCGTTTCATCCGCATCCAGGAATAATATCCATTTGCCGCTGGAATGTTCAATTGCATAATTCCTGACATCACTAAAGCTGTCATTCCAAGTTCTCTCGAATACTTTTGCTCCCGCATGTTTGGCAAATTCCAGTGTACGGTCCTTTGAGCCCGTATCGACTACAATGACTTCATCCGCTATTTCCTCTATCGAGGCCAGACAAAAAGGTAATGCTTGTTCTTCATCCTTCGTGATAATACAGACGCTTAAGAGGTTGGGCTTATTCATGTCCGGTTTCACCTTTCTGTGCCATTTCTCTTTCTAATGTATGTTTATTTCTAGATAGACGTTCGAATAAAAAAATGGAGCAATAGGCTGGTAGATAAAAGGGCTCCTGACGAACTGAAAGTCCAAACAAGTGCTTACTCCAAGCATATAAATACGGTATGACGGAAGAAGAGAGGAATTGATAGATGTGAGTATGAAAGTTTTTACAGATACACAGACTCAGTTTTTTTCCACAGTATTCCAGCCGACTGCATCAAATCTGAAGGTTGAACCCGTGCAAACCACCGCCTCCAATTTGCAAACTATGGTGAGCCAAAGTTCCGCTTCAAACCTGAATGCAAGAGTTAGCCAAAGCGCCGCATCACTCTTGAATGCCAGAGTCAGACAAACCGCTGCATCACTCTTGAATGCCAGAGTCAGACAAACCGCTGCATCACTCTTGAATGCCAGAGTCAGACAAACCGCTGCATCACTCTTGAATGCTCGAGTCAGACAAACTGCTGCATCACTCTTGAATGCTACAGTCAGACAAAGCGCCGCTTCACTCCTGCAAACTACATTGGGGGATCGCAAAGTTATTACTGCCGACCTTGCAGGATCCGTTACAACAACAGGGACATACTCAAGTACGTCCTCGATTAACGTTGTCTCGTTAAGCCAGTTCAGCTTTATGATCAAAGGCGGAACTGCTACCACAAATCTGAAACTCCAGTTAAGCCCTAACGGAACAACGGATTGGCTGGACGATGATACGGTTACTCGTACATTGGCTGCTGGAGCATTAACGATCTATACAGCTACACGCTACAGCCGTTTTGCAAGACTTGCTTATAAAAGAGGAACAGCTGCCGGAACTTCAACTATTAGCATCTTCTATCAAGGACAGGTTTAATTAGCTAGGCTCCGAACGGACCGTTTCGCTTTTCCGCAATCGTTCCGTCCTCTCCGTTACTATCAGCGGAGAACATTGAAATCTTCTCTAAAAACAGCAAAAAAACCTCTCTTTGGTAAAATGGAAGTACGACCCGCCATTTCAAAAGGAGAGGTTTCTTTGTGCATTCAATCTACTTTTGAGAAACCCCCTGTTTGACATTTCGTACGATGCAAGTGACGGTAAAAGGGAAGGTGTCCGTCGGATCCTCCTGATCGGGCTGCAACTCTTCACCATAATGAATATGAATCAGCAGCCCGGAGTCCGTTCGTAAGCTATTCGAAACAGCCAACTGCTGTTGGATATCCGTTGCATCATTCTGGCCTGAGAATGTCTCTGTGATAATCAAATCGAAACGGTTATTTTCATATAAAAAGGGGTGTGTTCCCCAAAGTCTTCCATCAGTAATTATGGTAATCAGTGAGGCAGAGGCCCCCCAGTTCAAAAGCTTTCTCATTATTTTTCCGCTGCTGTTTGAGACGACCAGAACGCTTGATGAGTCCAAAGAACGGATGCGGTACTGACAAAGTGCCTGCCAAACCGCTAGTTCCAGCCTTTGTTCCTGCTGCAATGCTCGAGCAGTCGAAGGGAAGAGGGGCGTACGCAGATCGTTCCACTCCTCGGTATACATATGCAGAGCTTGATCATAACGGCTGAGCATAAAATGGCAATCTCCCAGCCAGTGTCTGATGGATTCATTATCTGGTTTGAATTTATTGATGGTTTTAAGCAAAAATGCTGCAGCCTCCCATTGACGGCTACGATACATATCCAAGGCCATTTTCTGTAATAACTCTTCCTCTTTGTGATCTAATTGATGAGCTCTATCCATAAATTTACGCGCCATAGTCAAGTCTTTCATGTGATAGAGTAGAGTTCCAACCTTCAGAAGTAGTGCCGGATTGAACGGGTCAGTATCCAATTTGTTCAATGCCCTCTCTAATTCCTCTATTTGAGTCATTCTTTCAACCCCTTATTCCATTCGGAAGTCAATCTTTCAGCCGCCATCTCAAAATTGACGACCATGCTTTGACAGATCAGACTAATGTTGTGGAACAGGTCAAGGTGGATTTGAAACACTTTTTCGGTTTTTACTTTGGAGTCAATTAAACCAAGTTGATTCATTTGATGGAATCCACCGACCAGAACCTGCTGAACAAAACATAATACTATGTTATCCTTTATGATTTCATGAATCAGATTAAAATTTTTATCGTACTGCTGCTCCATTATTTCAATTTGATCAGTTTCAGTCTCCCTTTGAGACAACTCTATCATCTCTTTACAAATAACGATTCGCTTTAGTGTTTCTTGGCACAATCGGCGAAAAATATGGGTATATGTTTCAATCTCTGCGATAAAAAGGGTTAGCCTTTGAAGTCTTTCTTGTATATCAATGCCCTCATTTGCTTGGAGGAGCCATTCATTGATCCGGCGTTCGAGCGGCTGTGTGCAGTATTGCTGGATCGCTTCCGACAGGGGCATATATGTCGTTCCTTGAATTTTGGCTCCGCCTTCAGTTGCATTGATCACAGTAATGGTGGGTACTGCAGCTATTTTTTGCTCCATACCTTGCTTGAAATCAGCCCAGAGCCGGTTGGAAGGGATCATCGTCCCCTCATTGCTCTCCACTTGAACCACTTTCATGGCTTTTATGCGATCCCCTGATGCTTTCCCTTTTTCATCTAAATAAATCGCATCTTTACTGTGAGTAACCCCGCCTGGACCGAAAGCAAAGTCCTGCCCGACAAGAATAATAGGGTTTGCCCCCAATTCCACAGCCACTTGAAAAGCTAAATGTGAGGTGCTGGCACCTGCGTTAATTCCTATACCGTCTCCTAGCCAGTAATTGAACCAATTATTTATAGTTTCCGTATTTCGGAATATGGGGACACCCGGGCCGGGAAATGCAGGAAATATACGTTTGTCTATGACAGCCAAGGATAATAAGGCAATCTGATCAGAATATGAACGATTTTCAAAGTGATATTCATAGGAGAGTGGAGTGCGTTCGATAATACAAATGGCATCGGGTATAATTTCCTGTTTCATAAGAGGGAGGGTGGCCGACTCTGTACTGAGGATTAATCCTTTGCCCTGGATTTTTTTTAAATCCGCGATATTATTGTCGAGTGACGGGCCATTGGAGATAATAAAGGCGGGAACATTGATATACTTATTCGTTACGCTGCTTAAATAAGGGTTTCGGACGACTTCCAGTGCATTGGCAATCAAATTATGAAACCCTAATAATGAATCATTATGGTCGTTACCGATATAAAAGATATTCAAGCTCATCGTTTCGAAAATGTATTTGTGTATATTCAAATACTCTTGTTTCATTTGCCTTTGTGCAATTGGCGTAAAGGCAACCGAAGGAGCTGTGCAATATAAAAACACGTCCGTCCATAACAAACGATCAAATTCAGCGCTGAAATCCTCAGTATTTCCGATGAAAAATGTGAACTTTTGCGTTGCAAACAACGGTTCAAAATCAAAGTAATGCAGCATTGCGGCAAAAATATAAATATTTTGCTCGAACACCATCACAATCGTATTCGTTTGCTTTCGTTTAAACAGCTCCAATAAGGCATATCCCGACCCGCAGCCATAAACCATTAGGCAACCTGCTTGTTCAAGCTGTAATTGCCCGCACCACTCTTCAGCCTCTTTAACTGGATTCATACTGGTTAATTGATAGCTTTTATCGTGTTCGGCCCAATGGAATATCGGATTTCCATCCGTGGAATGCTCCAGCTTTATTTTTCCCCAAAGCTCATCTTCCGTTATATTCAGCAGCGTGGTTCTTAGATTTGGAGATAAAAATCGTATGTTATTTTCAAATTGTGGATTCAATTGGATTCACCCTATTCTTCATATCCCCATAGAAAGGGAGGATCTTCGATTCAATTAAGTCTGTTATGGCAATTACATCGGTATTCAACAGATGTTGATGTAAATCACGCAGTATGGATAAGAAAATGGTAATCTCATTTCCGTTGCCCGCGTCTTTTTGATCCAATTGAATGTCAGACCATTGTTCCAACTGTGATAGAGCGATTTGCAAAGAGGCTAACCCCACTAGATCATCTCCTTGCCGCCAAGCAGTTGAAGCTTTCTTCAGTGCTTGTATCCATGGCTCCCAAGAGGGTTCAGACCAGAAGTGGTTGATCATATGGAATCGCCCCCTTCTCCTTTAAAGTCCTTCCATCCCTCTTGACCATACCATTCCAGGTTAGCTAAGGTGCAGCGAATCATGTTCTGGATTCGGTACTCATAGAAGTCCTTTACATACTGCAACTCCTCCAACTCCTCTTTAGTCCAGAACATTGCCCGAAGAGATTCAGACGCCAGCAGCATCTCTTTCGTCAGCCGTTTCATTTCTCTTAAATCCCTAAATCTGCTTTCCCGTTCTACGTTATTTGCATTATTCTCCATAGATCGTTCTAACGCTCGAAGTAACCTTTGCTCCAATTCAACTGAATAATTCACCATACACTAAGACCTCCATCAATGATCAGACTTTGTCCCGTGACATAACTGGATGCATCGGAGGCCAAGTAAATCAGAGCTCCGACCATTTCATCCGGCTGACCCATCCTGCCCATCGGTACACGGGCTGAATAACGGGTTATAAACTGGTCATTTTGGCCGCTTTCATTCCCTCCAGGTATCAAATTGTTGACCCGAATTCCATAATGGGCCCAATAAGCTGATAAATGTCGGGTCAACCCAATAATGGCAGCTTTGGAAGCAGAATAAACTGCCGGTGTGTTAATTGGCCGCCCCATGTATTTAGACCCTTCATATATTCGTTGATCGGGACCGACAATTCCGTAAATCGAGGAGGTTTGAATTATGCTACCGCCACTTCCCTGGGCAATCATTTGCTTGCCAGCAGCCTGTGCAACCAGGAACATACCATCCAAATTCACAGCCATAATTTCTCTCCATTGCTCTAACGAATAGTCTTCAAAGGGAGCAAAGAATGCTTCCAAATTCTCCGATTTACTCGCAGCATTATTGTGTAGAATATGCACCCCGCCCAGACCGTCAACCACTTTACGAATCATGGTTTGAACCTGCGTAAGGGAAGACACATCACAACCAACCCCTAATGCTTTAACACCATACATCTTCTGTAGCTCTGCGGCAAAACCGGAAACTGCCTGCTCATCCAGATCGACAACGGCCACTTGGGCACCAAACTCAGCCAGGCCACTGCAGAAGCGTCTGCCGAGAATTCCGACACCACCGGTAACGATAGCCGTTTTTCCATGTAAACTAAACTTATCTGTAAAGGGGTGGTGGTTAACCATGCTTTTCACCCGTTTTCGCCAAGAGCAAAGAAACCAATTCCAGGTCAAATTCTGAATCAATATCGATAGATCGTTCCATGGGCATCGTATATAGGAGGGTTTGTGGGTGGAAAAGACTGTCGCTATCAAGCAGGCAGTCACGCCTCCATACATAAACGGAAGCGTTAAGATCGAAGCAGAGGGGGGTATCCTGCCGGCGGACGAATGGACGATCTAGCGGCTTGCATACTTGCACTTCACCGTTTTCGTGAACCTCCACCATATTGAAATAAGGAGATCGGCGAGAGGGGGTACCCGTGATTACATTGGGAGCCTGATGATCTATCAACAGCCGGATTGCGCCTTGAATATCCTGCGCTTCCCGTAAAGGAGATGTAACATCTAAATCTGCAATGACATCAAACTTGATGTTGGTTGTCTGTTCAGCAATTTCTAAGCAATGCCGGATGGCAGGGATTTTGGGAGCGTTGTCCGAGGATAGAGCAGGGGGGCGGTTAATGGAAATATCTGCTCCCCAGCGCAGGCCGGTATCCAGAATCTCAGAAGAGTCACTGCTTACTGCGATACAGTCGAACATGCCTGAGGCCTTCGCCTGAATAATACTATAGGCTAAAAGAGGTTTATCCCCTATTACACGGATATTCTTATTCAGAACTCCCTTAGAATGACCTCTGGCGCAAATCGTACATAATCGTTTCATCGATCCACCCACACCTTCCGCTGTGCGGACATTTCAACGGCCTCTATCAAATGGAGCACATCCAAGCCTTCCTTAGCCGTGCAAGCCACATCATGTTTACCCTGCAGCAGCGAACGATGTAAGGTCCGATACGTATAATCGCGCTCCATCTCAAAGCTGTAAATGTCCTTATTCATTTCAAGGGTATTTAGAATGAGATCTGCTTTTATTGTCGCATTATTGGTATTGATAATGAGTTCTCTCCGCGACTTCCGATCCAGGTAGTTGAGTTGAATATTAACGACCGGACAATGATCGGTTTGCAGCATAATTCCGAACACATCGTCACTGTCTATTTCCAGCCTACTGTAGTGGCCACCTACCGCAACGGTACTTTTCCAGCCACCCAGAATCCAGGTTATATAATCCAGTTCATGGCTTAAATCCCGCAACACGCCCCCACCGGCGAATTTGCTTGCCGAGTAGCTCTGGCGGTAATCGTTCAGCGGACGCCATTCGGGCAAGTACTGCCCCACATAAACCTGAACCGACAACACCTTTTCATTTTCCAGCAATTCACGAAGCTTTAGGACGATGGGATGGAAGCGAAGATTGTAGGCGACAAAAACCGACTGAAAAGCATGCTCCGGCAACGATTTTACAGTATGGAATAAAGGTTTCTCTACTAAAAGAATTCCGTTAAATTCGTGTAAGGCCAGCGTATTTACGGACATGTAATGATCAGACGTAGATGTGGCAATGACGGTGTAATCGTAGGGTCCGCCTTGGCACGCAGCTTCAATAGACGGATATACAGGATACGGAACTTGATCGCGACCGCTGACAACCGATACTTGGCAGCCTAAATCAGAGAGCCAATCTGCATGCCTGGAGCCTATTGATCCGCAGCCGATTACCAACGCCTTCATACAAACACCTTGAAATATTCCTCATCAGCTCGCTGTAAATCCTCCAGTTTCCCTACATCTATCCAGTATTCCCGGATGGGGAACACAGCAATTTCTTGTTCTGTTTCAATTAATTGTTGGAATAATTCTGGCATATCAAAGAAACTGTCATCAGGAAGATAATTCATCACGTCCGGCTCCAGTACGTAAATACCTGCGCTAACGAAAAACTGATGCAGCGGTTTTTCGATAATATCCACCAGCCGATGCTCATTAACCCTGACGACACCGTATGGAATCTGCAGCTCATAGGGTCTCACGCACAGGGTTGCCTGCATCTGAAGTTCTGAATGAAATTGTACCAACTGACAGAAATTTACCTTGGTTAACAGATCGCCATTCATGACGATTATAGGCTGAGTAAGTTTCTCCGTAATCAGTTTCAGACCTCCGGCGGTACCCATTCTTTTGCTTTCATGAATATACCGTATCTCGACTCCCCATTTACTACCGTCACCAAAATAATCAATAATCATCTCAGCTTTATAATTGACTATAAAGTAAAACCGATGAAAGCCATGCTCAATGAACTGCTGAATGATGGTTTCAAGAATGGGTTTGGCACCCACTTTAATAAGAGGTTTAGGGCAATTTAATGTTAAATCCCCTAAACGTCTACCTAGTCCTCCTGCCATCAACACAACCCAATTATCCTTCAACGATGGTTTTACTAATTCTTCGAGGTAGTAAATGCCTTGAATTTCCGAATTTTCGTCCACAACAGGTATATGACGCACCCGGTTCCGTTTCATTAATTGCAACGCTTGATCCGAGTGCATGGTTGACAGAATGGTTATCGGTTGAACATTCATGATTTGATCAATGGTCTCTTGAAGAGAGATATTTTTAAGTAACGCGCGCCGAATATCTCCATCAGTGACTATGCCTAGTAACCGATTCTGTTCATTGACCACTAGAGCAATTTGAGATGAACCGGACTCTATAATGGCAAGGGTCTCTTGAATGGTGGCTTTCGGTGGGGTCATAAGTTTTTTCCATGGGTTCATGTCCATTATTCAATCACATCGTCTTTGCGGTAGTCTCTCTCCGCAGGCTTGCCCAGCCAATCCCAGAGATAAAAAGGGGAGATGCCTATACCCGGACGCTTGCATGTCAAATTAACCTCTGTGAAAAGCGTTCCAGCAGCTATATCAACGGAAGCTATCAGGCTTTTTCTAGCTATAGATTTATTACGACCCTCAGAGGGTGTTGTGGTTTTGATCTTTGAACCTAATGCTTCTTCCACTTCACGAATCGAAGTAATCATGAGTTTAAGCTCACAGGGCTCCACAGAAGCAGCGTGGTCTGGTCCTTGTAGAGTCCGGTCTAGAGTAAAGTGTTTCTCCAGTATTACTGCACCTCGCGCAGCGGCGGCAATTGAAACCGCAATCCCAGTCGTATGATCCGAGTAACCAACGGGCAGCGAAAAAGCCTCTCGCATAACATCTATCGCACGAAGATGGACTTCCCCGAAAGGGGCAGGGTATTCGGTAGTACAGTGTAGCAGCCGTACGTTCTCTTGTAAAATCCTTTGACCTGTGTTTGAAGAATAAGCCTGTTCAAAAGCGGCCAGAGAGGGGGGGGACTCCATATGAAGATAACCGAAAGCCAATACTCCGAGTGCCTTCTCGATATCTCCGAGATTGGACATTCCAGTTGAAAGAATAACCGGCTTTCCTGTACGGGAGGCTTGCAGCAGCAGGGGGGCATTAGTAATTTCCCCTGATGGAATTTTCATCCATGGGAAATCCAGGCGTAAAGCCAATTCGACACTTTCCAGATCAAAAAGCGATGAAAAAAAATCGATCTTTTTTGTTTTTGCATGGGCTGCTAGTTCTGAAGTGGCTTTCACATCGAGCTCCAAACGCTTCAACATTGCCAGTTGGGACTCAGACTCCCTTGTCCGTTTATTTTGATAATCAGCTTTGGGTGCATAGGCAGTTACTAATTGCTCTGCTTTGAAGGATTGGAACTTTACAGCATCGGCCCCCGATTCCGCGGCGGCGTCAATCAGTTGTTTGGCTAAGGACAGGGAGCCATTATGATTTACTCCAGCTTCTGCAATGACATAGACGCGGTCCAACGGTGTCATTTTGTATCCACCTCGAAAAAATGTTTTTTTAGCAATGTTCTGTAGTTTGATATTTGCTTCAGTTGCGCTACGATTTTTTTGCAGCTGTCGCCAGAACCGTAAGGATTAGTCGTTTCAGAACAGTCTAATTCAAATGCCCTCAAGATAGCTTTTGTAATGTCGTCCGCTTGAGCGGCGCATTGGATTACAGAGGTAGCGGATATTCTACCTTTTTGACGGTCTCCGATATTTACACTGGGTTTATGGAAGGACGGAGCTTCATATAACCCGCTTGAGGAATTGCCGACTACGGCATCAACGATAGAAATGGCACTCAAATATCGAAGCTGGCCTAATGAAGTATATGCCTTCGCATTGGGATGTGTGTTGACGTAATCATCTGTCATCTGTGCCAGTCGACGTCCTTCCGGATCGGAATTAGGCTTTGTAAACAAAATCCCAAGCTCAGGTCCCAAACGGTCTAATGCCTGTAAAAGCTCATTGAATTGCAGCGTGGACGAGAACTCCTCCATCGTTACCGGATGAAACGTTACCAGGATGTTCCTAGCCCTCCACTCGAAGTCGAGACTTTGCTGAAGCTCGTCAGGGGTTAACAGCTTTAAGCTTTTAATTTGATCTATCCCTGGACTTCCGACCGTGAAAATGAAGTTTGGATTTTCACCCATTTGGCGCACTCTTGCCGCAGAGCCAGCATGACTTACAAAATGAATATGCGACATTTTAGTTAAGCTATGGCGGATAGATTCGTCAAATGCACCCTCTGTCGAATCACCGCCACCGATGTGGGCAATCGGGATTTTAGCAACTAGTGCGGCTTGGGCTGCAGCTAGTATTTCATAACGATCTCCGAACAAAATAACCAGATCCGGCCGTAAATGGTCGAAGGCGTCGGCAAATCCAATGACACCTAAGCCTATTGATTTGGCAACACCTACCGGAGTATCACTGGACAGGAGCATTTCTACTTTAGCCTGAATGGAAAAACCGTCGGATTCGATGACCTGAGCAGTCATGCCGAATTCAGGTGACAAATGCATACAAGTAGCAATAAGCTGCAGTTGAAAGGTGGGGTCCTGTTCAATCTCTTTTAAAAGACCATACAGTAACCCATATTCCGCTCTAGTCCCAGTAACAACACATAATTTACGTTCACTCATGAGACCCTCCTTGAACCGGTGTACTCGGCAGAGTAATGATTTGTCGTTCCAATTGCTCTGCTACAGTTAGATCTGAACGGGGGCAGTGCAGATATGGTTTGAGAGAATGAAGCAACCTCCAGGCAGGACGAGCTAAATACCCATGATTGTGCAGGGCGTCTAGTATTTCGTCTCGGCGAGTCTCAAAGCTGTTGTCCAACAGCAGCACATTTAGCCAATAGTTGCTGCGGGCTGAAGCAGGTTCAGCGAACCATTGTACAGCCTTAATTTGCTTGAAAGCTGTGCTGTACTGATTAGCCAGATTGCGTTTCTGTTCAATACGTTCTTCAATTTGTTCCATTTGGGCGCATCCCAGTGCTGCGTTAATATTCGGCAATCGATAATTGTATCCCACTTGATCATGTTCAAAAGCCCAACGGTGTGGAAGTTTCGCAGTTGTTGTCAGATGTTTGGCCATTTGAGCCATTTTTGGGTCATTTGTAAGTATGGCTCCGCCTCCACCTGTAGTGATCACTTTATTTCCATTGAAACTAACCGCTGCTGCCATCCCCCAGCTACCTGTATGTCGTCCTTTATAATAAGAACCGAGTGATTCGGCGGCGTCTTCCACCAAGGCTAATTGATATTGGATGCTCAGCTGTTCCAATGGTTCTATATCTACAGGGTGGCCGAAGGTGTGCATAGGAAGGAGGGCTTTGATTCTTCTCCCCGTTTGCTTATTGAAGCAGCCTCGAACCTTGACCTCCGTTATTTCCTTTAGATAGTCCCCTAGCTTGTATGGATCCAGTCCCAAGGTTGTTCGCTCATTGTCAACAAAGTGGGGGACTGCACCGCAATAACGAACTGCATTCGCAGTGGCGACAAAAGTTAATGAAGGAATCAATACCTCATCACCAGGTTCGACTCCAGCGAGCAATAAGCATATATGAAGCGCAGCTGTTCCGTTCACCACTGCTACTGCATGCTTGATTCCAGTATAAGTAATCAAATGTTGTTCAAATTGGTCTACGAAAGGACCTGCAGAGGAAACCCAATTTGTATTTAAGCATTCTTTTAAATATTCCCACTCATTTCCTGCAAATAATGGCTCATGTAATGGATAAGGCTTATTCTTAACCGGAAAAAACTGCTGTAAGGCTTCTATTATGGAGTCAATTTCCTGATTTCGGTTCATATATTGTAGATCCCCGCTTTATAAGCCTCCAGATTCCGGGGCTGAAGGAACCATTCTACCGTTTCTATAAGTCCACTTCGTAAACCATCATGCCCGTGATACTGCGGCTTCCAGACCAATCTGTCTTTTGCTTTTGTATGATCAGCGCATAAACGGTCAACCTCACTTTTCTCCGGCCGGACTCGGGTGGTGTCGGTTTCGATTTTCACAGAGACCCCCATAATCTCTGAAATCATGGATATAACATCTTGAATGGATATTTCATAGCTGCTGCCAATATTTATAACCTCTCCGACAGATCGCTCCGATTCAGCCATGGCAATAAATCCGGCAACAGTATCCGCAACGTAATTAAAGTCTCTTGTCGGATGGAGAGCACCCAACTTTAGAGTCTGCTGTCCTTTGGCAATTTGCGTAATAATGGAAGGGATAACGGCGCGCGCCGATTGTCTGGGACCGTACGTATTAAAGGGGCGGATTACACTTACGGGTGTGCCAAATGAATAAAAAAATGACAGGGCTATTTGATCCGCAGCAATTTTGGATGCAGCATAAGGGGATTGAGGAGTTAGCGGATGCTCTTCAGACATGGGAACAAACCGGGCCGTTCCGTACACCTCGCTTGTGGAGGTATGAATCACCTTCTCAACCTGGAGCTCCTTAGCCGCTTGAACAATATTCAAGGTTCCTTTGACATTGGTATCCACATAGGTATCCGGTGAATGATAAGAATACGGAATTGCGATTAGAGCCGCTAAATGAAAAACGACATCACATCCGTTCATGGCTTTCTTCACGCCATATGGATCTCTGATATCACCGGAAAAGACGTCCAAATGTTGTCTGATCTCGCTTGGTGAATGATCAAGCCACCCCCAAGAATTAAAGGAATTATAAGCAACAAATGCCTTTACATCAAACCCGAGTCGGATCAGTTCTTCAGTAAGATGGGAACCTATAAAGCCATCCGCACCGGTAACCAGAATTTTTTTATTTTGTAGATTCACAGCATTTTCCTCCAGTAGTCTATTAATCGATATCCTACAAGTTGAGCGTGACTACAGCATATGTTGATGTAAGAGGAATAGTGAGTGTTTCTGATTTCGCCCAGAAAATGGTATTTTTTTCGAATGCTCGATCACAATTCATCTCTTCTGAATAAAATAGGGTAATGTAAGCAATGGGAGGTATAAGAATGTCCTCGTGTTATAAAAGAAAGAACAAATGCAACAGTAAAAATACAAAGAGAACACGCCCCCGCAAAAAGAAGGGGCTTCAAAAGTCGCGACACGCCACTAAAACGCAAATTTGGGGTAAATACAAACGCACAATAAAACCTATTCTTACCGATCGTAAGGGAAGATTAATTACGATAGATCGAGTGGTTTGGTTCCGTGAGCAAAAAGAAAATGTAGTTACAGGAGCTGATTTCACAGCGCTCCCTTTGCAAAATATAAGCTTGTCCAATCAATATGTATACTCCGTTCAGAATACAGGCGATTACGACGCAGAGGTCAGAATTGAAATGGGTCCTGATGCTTCGGCACTTACCGATGATATTGGTCTTGAAATCATTCCGGCCAAACAAACAAAGATTGTAACACCTTTGCGGTTCTCAAAGTTCATAAGGATTCTATATCGTTCTGCTATTCCCGGTACATCTACACATCTATCCATTGTCTTCCAGGCCCAAGACCATTATTGGCAAAAAGTTGCGCGAAGAAAAATCACGGCAGGGGTATAGACAATTCTGAGCAATTATTGTACATAGAAAAAAATCTCTTTAGAAGAGTGGAGGTATCGAGCATCCATTTTACCAAAGGAGACTTTTTTTTGTGCATTCAATATATAAAATCCATGGTTAAGAATCCCCATATAAACCGCTCACGTCATTACCTGAGGAATATTAGACCGGTGTAACTTTACTTGCCCATAACCCCGATCTTTCCGTCGATAATCCCTCCTCCAAAAACCAATTTTAATAAAAAATACAATTTATGTATAAGCTAAGTGGTACTTGAATTGGAATAAGGAGTAATGTTATGCGTCAAATAATCCAAAGTCAGGATTGTCTAGTTATTGGTATTGATGTAGGCTCAACGACCGTCAAGGTTACAGCAGTGAATCCTGAAAGCAGGCAAATCCTTTGGTCGGACTATCAACGCCATCATACGAAGCAGGCGGAGAAGGTATTGGAAATGTTAACTGCCGTTGCGGACGAATTTCCGGGTATCCATCAAGAAAATGTCCGTGTGTTTGCGACGGGCTCAGGCAGCGGTCCTATTGCTCCACATATCGGAGCGAAATTTATACAGGAAGTCAATGCAGTTACGATGGCCGTTGAGCATCTTCATGCTGATGTTGGTAGTGTAATTGAACTTGGAGGACAGGATGCCAAGATTATTATATTTAAGGAAAATGAGGAAACAGGACAAAAGCAAATCCTTACCTCCATGAATGACAAATGTGCGTCAGGTACCGGGGCCATGATCGACAAGTGTATGATCAAAGTGGGTATACCTGCTGATCATGCGGGAGAGCTTCACTTTGACGATTCGAAATTACATCATGTGGCTGCAAAGTGCGGGGTATTTGCTGAGACGGATATTGTGAATCTCGTTAAAAGCGGAGTGCCATCTACAGAAATCATATGCTCGCTGGCAGATGCTATCGTTATGCAGAATCTTTCCGTTCTTACTCGAGGGAATACGCTTCGGCACAGTGTTCTCTTGCTGGGCGGTCCGAATACCTATTTGACCGTCCTTCAGGAATGCTGGAGGAAGCGGATCCCACAGACTTGGCAGGAACGCGGATACGATTATCCGAAAGATAAGTCCTTCGAGGAACTGATTTTTGTTCCAGACCATTCGCAGTATTACGCAGCCTACGGAGCAGTCCTTTATGGACTACATGAATCCAAAGATGTCGGTTTATATCTGGGATTACAGGGTCTGAAGGAATTTATCATTGGCGGACGGAAAGCTAAACTGAGTGAGAAAGCGGGCCCGCCTTTAGTTGTTAATGAGGATGAACTGGTGCAATTTCGGCGGAATTATACCATCCCTAGTTACAAGCCGACATGCTTCACTCCAGGGCAGAAGTTGAGAGCGGTAATCGGTCTTGACGGTGGATCTACTTCATCTAAAGCCGTGCTGATGGATGATCGAGGAGAGATCCTTTTGAAAGAATATCAACTTTCCAAAGGGAATCCTATTGAAGATACTAAAGAAATATTATCGCGGATGCGAGATAAATTGCAGGACGCTAATGTGGAAATAATCGGCTTTGGAGCTACGGGGTATGCCGCAGATGTTTTAGAGAAGACGCTAAAGGCAGATGTTAACATCGTGGAGACCGTTGCGCATATGATGAGTGCCGTTCAACAATTCGGTAACATCGATGTGATCTGTGACATTGGGGGGCAGGACATTAAGGTCCTGTTTCTGAAAAACAGGGATATTCGTAACTTCAAGCTGTCCAATCAATGTTCTGCCGGGAACGGGATGCTGCTGCAGGCGATGGCCGATCAGTTCGGTATTCCGGTTCAAGAGTATGCGGATACAGCCTTCAGTGCGGAGTTGAGCCCTAATTTTTCCTATGGATGTGCCGTATTCCTGGACGCGGATCGGGTAAATTTTCAGAAAGAAGGTTATTCCAAGGAGGAATTACTCGCTGGGATCGCCCACGTTCTGCCGAAAAACGTATGGCAATATGTAGTGCAGATTCCGCGTATGGCTGAATTTGGCCGCAAGTTTGTTCTGCAGGGAGGAACCCAGTATAACTTGGCTGCGGTGAAGGCACAGGTCGATTATATCAAACAGCGGGTTCCTGACGCTGAAGTTTATGTCCATCCCCATTCGGGAGAAGCGGGTGCGATCGGCACGGCCTTGGAGACGTTACGCGTAGTGAATCGACGAGGGTACTCCACCTTTTTAGGGCTGGATGCCGCTATAGATCTTCGTTATATAAGCCGTAACGACGAGTCGACCCGATGCCAGTTCTGTCCCAACCACTGCAGCCGTACCTTTGTTGATTCTGAAACGCCGGACGGCCAAACCGTTCGATACATTTCCGGGTTCTCTTGCGAAAAGGGAACGGTTGACGACAAGGCGTTGGTCGTTAAAATAACAAAGCAGCGCCAGCAATTGAAAAAAAACTATCCCAATCTAGTTGAATATGAGGCTCGCCGCATGTTTCAACATTTTTATGATGTAGAACCTTTTCCCAAACGGGAGCAGTTAATGAATGATGTCAGACTTAAAAATGGTTGGCTTGGGCTAGGCAGTCGGCGAAATCAGAGACAGTTTGAACATTCTTCCGCGGAGGCAAGAAAGCGGCGCAGTCGAATTCGTATCGGGATTCCCCGGGTACTTAACATGTGGTCGACAGCACCCTTTTGGCGGACCTATTTTGAAACATTGGGTATCGATGAGCGAAATATCGTGTTTAGCGATCATACGAGTGAGGAAATGTGGCAGGAAGGTGGTAAATACGGCTCTATTGATCCTTGTTACCCCTCCAAAGTGGCCCAGGCTCATGTGCACAACTTGTTGTTTAAGTGTCATGAGAAAGAATTGCTGGATTACATTTTCTTTCCGTGCATCACTCATATTCCGACCTATTTGAACAATGTAAGTGATTCAACCAGTTGTCCTATTGTGGCCGGTGCTCCAAATGTGATCAAAGCAGCCTTTACCAAAGAAGTGGATTTCTTTAAGGCGAGAGGAATCGTCTATCTGGATCCAGCTGTTACATTCACGGAATCGAACTTGATGAAGCAGCAATTGTATGAAGCCTTTGTCGAACAGTTACAGATTACAGAGGATGAAAGCGACTTTGCCATAGAGCAGGGCTGGAAGGCATTGAACTTGTTTGATAAGGAGATGCAAGAGAAAGGGCGCGTAATTTTGGAGCAGGTTGAGCAGGAAAATCGCCTCGCCATTCTGATGATCGGACGTCCCTACCATTCAGATCCGGGGTTGAATCACGGCGTGCTTGAAGAATTTCAGGTGCTGGGCTACCCCATTTTGTCCATACGTTCCATTCCCAAGGACGAGGCGTGGCTGCTCCGGTTTTTTAGTGAAGATCTAAAGAGCGGACGAGTGAAGCACGTACATGAAATTGGAGATGTCTGGCCGGAAAATTTCAGTTCCAACAGCGCTCAGAAAGTTTGGGCGGCCAAGTTCGCTGCACGCCATCCTAATGTGGCGGTGCTGGACTTGTCCAGCTTCAAATGTGGACATGATGCCCCTACCTATGGATTGATCGACTCGATTATCTCAGCCGTTGGCACCCCATACTCGACGTTACATGATATTGATGCTAATAAGCCAAGTGGTTCGATCAAAATCCGTGTCAAAACGTATGCACACAGTCTGGGGCTTCATGAAGAACGTCTGCAGGATTTGGCTCGTAAAAAAGTGGAGTTACAGCAACGCCTGGAGGAAAAATGCGCTGAATTGCTAGGCAGTAAACAAAGTGAACAAGCTGGAGCTGTTTAACCTATTAAACTGAACGAAGGAGTAAATCAATGGTTGTTGTCAAAAGAAAAAATAGTACCGAAGCCGTTTCCTCTCTCGATGATATTCTATTGAACTTTCAGAAGGAGCAGGAAATAGCTTTAGGCTTAGATCAAGATAAGAAGACCCAGTGGTTCGATCCAGTTCCGCGTCCGTTTTTAGCCAAAGACAAACCCAATATAACTCTTCTGTTTGGGGGATTGTCGATGAGTCACGATTATTTGGTAGAGGCAGCATTAAAAGGTTTAGGGTATCGGGTACAGCATATGGAATGCCCAGATAATGAGTCACTTCGCTATGGTAAAGAATTCGGCAACCGTGGGCAGTGTAACCCGACCTACTTTACGGTAGGCAATTTAATTAAATATTTGATATACCTTCGTGATGAGGAAGGCATATCAAAGGAAGAGATCATCGGGAATTACTTGTTTATGACTAGCGGTTCCTGCGGTCCCTGCCGTTTCGGTGCTTATGCCACAGAGTACCGTAAGGCACTGCGCGATGCAGGATTTGAAGGTTTTCGAGTGCTTTTGTTTCAACAAACGGATGGACTAAAACAGGCATCTGGCGGGGAATCGGCGCTTAAGTTGGACACGTCGTTTTTTATTAGCATTCTGAAAGCCGTTGTTTTGGGAGACATCTTAAATGCCTTGGCTTACCGTATCCGTCCCTATGAGGTAGAAGCCGGGTCAACTGACGCCGCACTGGAGCGGAGCAAGCAGCATATCTATGAAGCCCTGAGTGAGCGCAAACGACTTAGACCCTCGTTGATCAGATGCCGTAGGGAACTGGAGAGCGTTCAGGTGGATCGTACCAGAGTCAAACCTAAGGTAAGTATCATAGGAGAGTTTTGGGCGATGACAACCGAGGGAGACGGCAACTATCAGTTACAGCGCTTTTTAGAGAACGAGGGAGCCGAAGTGGAAGTGCAGTCCGTGACGGCTTGGATTTTGTTCCTTATCTGGGCAGGTCGCTTCGACACCATAAAGAGAATGCAACTACGGGAAGCGGATTCCGGAAAAAACGGTCTGAAAGGGAAGAATACGTTCCTGCGTCTGCGTATGTTAGGATTGGCTGATCGAACCCTCCGAATGATTTTTCAATCGTATGCCAAAACCATCGGTCTGTATCATTACCATCTGCCCGATATGGATGAGATAGCCCGTGTCGCACATGAACACTATAATAATCATTTGCGCGGCGGAGAGGGGCATATGGAAGTAGGAAAGTTGATCCTGAACGTAGTCAAGCAGAAAGTAAACATGACTGTTTCTGTAAAGCCTTTCGGATGCATGCCTTCTTCCGGTGTTTCCGATGGTGTGCAATCCCTGATCATCGAAAAATACCCCAATGCCATATTTCTGCCCATTGAAACGACAGGAGATGGAGCGATTAACGTCTACAGTCGAGTGCAAATGATGCTGTATAAGGCGAAACAGGCTGCGCAGCGGGAATTTGAGTTAGCCTTATTAGAAAAAGGCTTAACCGTTGGTCAACTACAGAATAAGCAATGTTCTAAGCAATTTGCCCGACCGCTACAAACAAGTCGTCATGTGGTCGCTTGCACGGCGGCCAATGGGGTATATGGCTTACGTCGGTAAGATGAGTTAGTTTCACAATGCTGGCTTTGTTTCAAAATTAGTTGAACACTCACAGTTATTAAGGTATCATCAATATTGAATTTCGATATCGACAATCGATGGCGGTGAGCAACTTTTTGAAAGAACAAATCTACAGAAAATTATTTCTTGGGTTCATTCAAATTCATATCCTCCATCACGCTGCAAAGGAGCCGATTTTTGGCTCGTGGATGTTGGACGAATTGCAAGAACACGGATATAAAATGAGTGCTGGAACTCTTTATCCTTTGCTGCGAACCATGGAGACAAGTGGTCTGTTGGAAAGAGAGGATCGGAATGTCGGTGGGAAAATCCGCAAATATTACCGGACAACTGAAAGTGGCAATCAAGTCCTTGCTGAAGCGCGTAGCAAAGCATATGAGCTGTTTAAGGAGATAGAGAACTAATCAGCTGATCGAAAGGAGTGATTGACGATGTTTCGATTAAAGGGTGTAAAAGTAAAAGGGATTTTGTCTGTCCCGGAATTAACTATAATTAGGAATACAATAACCTGCATTGTAGGAGAAAGCGGCAGCGGAAAGACATCCTTACTTAGATTGTTAAACCAATTGGACAGCCCGGACGAGGGCGAAATTTGGTTTGATCAGTGTCCTCTGAGCGAAACCGATCCTATTGAATGGAGGCGAAATGTGGTGATGGTGCCGCAAGCTCCAATCGTGTTCAAAGGAACAGTGGGAGATAACCTGCAAATCGGACTATCTTTTTCGGATAAACCTGCAGCATCGGATGAACGGTTGATGCAAGCGCTTCATCTTGTTTGTCTGGAGAAAGGTTTGGCTCAAGACGCAGAGAATCTCTCCGGTGGAGAAAAGCAGCGGTTGTCTCTTGCAAGGGCTGTTTTGATGAATCCTATGGCGCTGCTTCTGGATGAACCGACATCTGCGCTGGATGAAGATACTGCAAATAAGGTGTTTCAGCGACTGACAGCATTTATTCGAGAGAACGGTAAAACACTGGTCATAATCACTCATTCCCGTAGCATCGCCGATACATACGCTGATTTGATCATTGAAATAAAGGATGGAATGCCGCAAGTGGACGGGAGGGTTTATAGTGAACGGAACGATTGATTTGTTATTTTGGCAACTGTTCGCAGCATACTTGTTCGTGCTTATATTGGTTGTGATCGTTCGAATTAGAGGTATCCCGCGCGAAAAGGAAATATTCATTGCTTCTATTCGGATGACCCTACAATTAATTCTGGTTGGATATTTACTGGTTTATGTTTTTAAATACACGCATCCTGTTTATACTTTGCTGCTTGTGGCAACGATGCTTGCTTTCTCCATCCGCACGATCATCAAACGAGCAAAAGGGAATTTGTCCTATGCTATGAAACGAATTATTGCTTTTTCGATGACTTCAGGCATTTTGGTCAGCCTCATCTTTTTTATATTCATTGTATTGCAACTTGAACCTTGGTACGAACCCCGATATGTCATCCCAATTGCCGGTATGATCGTTGGCAATTCGATGACAGGAATTGCCCTAGGTGTGAATTCCCTGATCGAAGGTATGCACATTCAAAAGGATAAAGTGGAAGCTGCACTCATGCTCGGCGCAAAGCCGAAAGCAGCGGCACGGAATATTGTGAATCAGGCATTTGATTCTGCCATGCTGCCCACTATTAATTCAATGGTTGGTATGGGTATCGTGTTTTTACCAGGAATGATGACGGGACAAATTTTGTCAGGGACATCTCCAATCGTAGCTGTGGAATATCAAATTGCCATCATGCTGGGAATTGTCGGGAGTGTTTCACTTTCCGTGATCCTCTTCGTGCAGCTAGGGTATCGGACATTCTTTAACCACCGAAGTCAGCTTGATTTAGAGGGATCAGGAAAAATTCAACGCTGAGTGGAATCATGGGTCGGATTTTTTACAAATAATCCCTTGGATAACATTTGTATTTCCGCGACAAAATGTATATAAAAGAAGGTGAACTGTCATGCGGAAAAAAGGGAATCGAATTTTACCGGCGATCTTTACATTGATTCTGATTTGTGGATGCCAGAATCAGAAACCTAGAGAACAAGATTTGCTGCAAATAAAATCCGCTAACGGAGAGAATAGAAAAAAAGTAATTTTATTGGTGGCAGATTCTTTAATGTCTCAGGCAATCGACCAAGGAATTAAGGAGCAAAAACTTCCCGCTTTTCAATTCCTAATCCAACATGGGCAATATTATAAAGACCTAGTCAGTTCTTTTCCCACGATGTCCGTCACAATCGACAGCTCACTGCTTACCGGTAAATACCCGGATGTTCACCATGTTCCAGGTCTGACCTGGTATTCTGCAGAGAACAAGAAAATAATCAATTACGGAACAGGACCAATGGAAGTGCTTAGACACGGTATTAGTCCGGTTCTAGCCAATGCACTGATCCATTTGAATGGGAGTCACTTAAACCCGAATTTGCCCACGATCTATGAGGATTTAGCGCGGCATGGGTTAAAGTCTGGTTCAATTAACGGCTTGATTTACAGAGGGGCATCCGATCATACGTTGTCGATTCCTGAATGGATTCAAGGGCCTACTACCTTACCGAAAAAATTACAAGTGAAAGGACCGGATTTATTGTCCTTAGGTTCATTATCTAATCCGTTTGAAGGGATTGAAAATTTACGCGATGGTCCTACGAACCGATTGGGAATTAATAATAGCTTCGCTTTAGAGGCCGTTAAATATTTGATTAAAGCTAAAAAATTGCCGGATTTTTTGTATGTGTATCTACCCGATTTAGATAAAAAGTTACACAAGAAAGGCCCCACCGAAATGAATGGGGTCAAAGAATTAGATAAGCAGCTTCAAGCTTTGTTGCAAACATTTGGTTCTCCGGAAAAAGCAATAAAAGACGCGATTATTATCATTGTAGGGGACAGTGGAATGACCAAAGTCCTGCCTGCTGGACAAAATCCGGTTATTGATCTGCCCTCTATGTTGGGAGCTGACCGAGTTTTACGACCCGGTGAAAATGTATCCAAGGAAACTGAAATCATTCTCGCCGTCAATGAAACATTGGCCTATGTGTACACATTAAAAGCGGATCGTTCGCTTAAAGATGTGGCAAATGTATTGAAAAAAGATCCGAGGATTGATTTTATCGCATGGAAAGAAAAGGAATGGATATACGCAATCCAAGGATCAACAGCCAAGCAGCTCAAGTATAAAGCGTCGGGAAATCTTACCGATTCTTACAAACAATCGTGGACGGTTGAACAGGACAGCGAAGTGTTGGATATCAAGGTCAATGCTGCTGCTCATTTGTTGGATTACGGTCAGTATCCCGATGTATTGCAGCGATTGTCAGGGGCACTTCATTCGCACCAAGGTAAATTTTTGGTAGTCACGGCAAAACCAGGATATGAATTAGTGGATAGAAGCTCCCCCACCCATATAAACGGTGGTGCTCACGGTTCCATTCGTAAAACAGAATCACTTGTTCCCCTAATCATTAGCGGAACGAATCAAAAACCAAAATATTTAAGGATTGTTGATTTAAAAGCTTATTTGCTTGACCTTTTGACAATGAAAGCTCAATAAAGGGTTTCTTATATTATTGGCTGCAGCTATGAACAAACTGCTCAATCAGTTCGTTTAATTTGGCTGAAGCTTTCGTCGGTATCTGATGTTTGGTATTTTTGACAAAAACAAGTTCACTCTTAGGCAGTCGTTGATGCAGTAGCTGGGCGTATGGATGAAACAGTGTGTCCTTCTCTCCGTAAACCAGCAAGACGGGTAGATGTATATTGCCCAAATGTGCGGTACAGTTGTAATGCAAACTATATTGATAATACTGCTCGGCGTTTTTGGTGTTTCCTTTTTTGGCATCGTTAAACAATGACCGAAACAAGGACAGCTTTTTATTCGCTTGGGACCAAGCAACGGATAGGGCAATCGTACCGACTGCGCCAAATTTGGATAAGATGCGCCCGAGCAATATTTTATTTCTTAACCTACTGTTGCTTACTTCCGACATGCCACCGATCACAATACCTCCTGATGCCCGATCGGGATAAGTTAACAAAAACTCGAGTACAACCGATCCGCCAGTCGAGTAACCGCACAAAAATACTTTTTCGATCTTCAACTCATCCATCAACTGACGGATATCCTCAACAATTAGCGGATAGGTAATTTCTTTTTTTGAAGCTTCGCTTCTACCATGGCCTCGTATATCAAAAGAAACCGTTCGAAATTTCCCAGACAGTTCCTGAATCTGATATTGAAAATTCAAGCTTGTTAACACAGGAGGATGGATGAAAAGGATCGCAGTTCCTTGCCCGCGATCCGTGTAATACATGCTGTATCCATTTATATAGATTTGGGACATTTGATCCCTCACCTTCTTCACCTTAACCCTATTTATTCCAATCAAACCAAATGTGTATTTAGAAGATTCTTCGGATAGGCTGCATCATCTGACGCCGGATCTTTCCGTTGAAATTACGCCGCCGTGACATGCTATAGGCAGCTGTTCCAACTCCTAAGGCCAATATAGACATAACAGTTCTTCGATTAGTTAAACCTCTCATTAAGAATCGCATCCATTGCATACTTACTCACCACCTTTTCAACTGAATTTGTTCGAATACGATACGATCTTTATTTTGCTTATGATCTGATCTCTTCATTCATGAAAGGCTGCTCCATAATCATCCAAAGAGGATAGAGGACAGCCTTTTTAATTTGCTGTAGAATGGTCCTCATAGTAGAGAGATCACATTAACCCTTGAAGTGGAGACAATAAATGAGATATGACTGTTTGATTGTGGATGATGAAATCGAGCTGGCGGAGACGACCTGTGAATATTTCAATCTGTTTGATGTTAAGTCGGCTTTTGTTACAAGCGCTGAGGCATGTCGGGAATTTTTGCGGGAGAATACTGTGTCTATGCTCCTGCTTGACATCAATCTGGGCGGAGAATCGGGCTTTCAGTTATGCAAGGAGCTTCGGCAAACTACAGGTATTCCTATTTTGTTCATAAGTGCTCGCTCCAGTGAGGATGACGTTCTCATTGCTCTTGATATTGGTGGAGATGACTATATTAATAAGCCCTACACACTTAGGGTGTTGCTTGCTAAAGTCAAGGCTGTACTGAAACGTTGCGGCAATGAAGCCTTGACCGAGCCCGCACTCATTCAAGGTGGCCCTGTACAGATTAATCCGGACCTGCGAAGAGCAAGTCTGAACGGTGTGCCTCTCAAGCTGAAAACAATGGAATATAAATTAATCAATTATTTCATCCTCAACAAAAATAGGGTGATTCCCAAAGAAGAGTTATTTACTGCGGTATGGGGTGATGTATTCGCAGGAGACGGCACATTAAACGTACATATCCGGCATCTGCGTGAAAAGATCGAGCACAATCCCAACGATCCCCAATACATAAAAACGATATGGGGCATCGGCTATGCCTTTGAGGATAAATAACGATGCTGAAGAAACTGCTGATTGTTCTGCTAATTGCGGTTCTGGCTACAAGTACTGCCTATTTGCTCCTGCTTTTGAATGTGAAGGAAGGGGCCTCAACCGATAGGATTGCTATCAATGGTATTGTAAAGCTTACAGTGCAGAACTGGGGAGCTTTGAAAGGGAATGAATATGGTAATACCCCTTATGATTTCGCAATCATTGATGCATCAGGAACCCTTTTGTATCAAACGAAGACTGGAATTGCTGTCACAGTCAATGAGGCGATTAATAATCGTGATACCTTGATCGACATAGTCGTGGATGATCAGCACGTAGGGAAAGTGATTATAAATAATGATTATAACAACGTTTTTTTGAAGTTGAAGCAGCAATTTTCGCTTGTTTTTGCGGCATCCATCGCAATGTTGTTCCTGCTCTGTCTCGTTTTTATTCTATATTTGGATCGAACCATCTTCCGGCCGTTTCGTAAAATGCAGCTATTCGCAAGACATATTGCTAAGGGAGATCTAAATATCCCCCTTGAGATGGATCACAATCATATGTTTGGTGCATTTACCGAGAGTTTTGACATGATGAGAGAAGAATTGGCAGCAGCGCGGCACAACGAATATTTGGCTAACAAGAGCAAGAAGGAGCTAGTCGCCACCCTTAGCCATGATATCAGAACGCCGGTGTCCTCAATCAAGGCCATCACAGAGCTGATGCTCCTTAAGACTACGGATGAGAAGAACAGCCGTCAGTTGAACACGCTCTATTCCAAAGCCGATCAGATTGATCATTTAGTGACGGACATGTTCCACGCCACCATGGAGGAACTGAATGAATTGCAGGTAAATGTAACAGATGAGTTAAGTAGTCTACTGGACGCTGTTATTAGCAATGCCAATTATTATGAACATATTAAGGTTGGAACCATACCGGAGTGCATTATATCTGTAGATTCCTTACGCCTGCAGCAGGTTATCGATAACGTAGTGAATAATTCATTGAAATACGCCAGAACCTCCATCGATATCATCTCTGAGATTAGAGAGGGTTTTCTAGAGGTAGATATTATGGATTATGGACCCGGAGTTCCTGATGAAGAGTTGCCGCTGCTGTTCAATAAGTTTTTTAGGGGAAGTAGGGTTGGAGCCCAGAGCGGTTCGGGACTTGGACTCTATATTTCGCGGTACATGCTGCGGAAGATGCAAGGTGATATGATAGGCATTAACCGTCAGGATGGTTTTACAATGAAACTGTTGATCCCGCTCGCCGGTAAAAGTTAAGAAATCGTTAAGGATCGCACAAAGACACGTTAAGAACATTCGTCGTACGATAGGATTGCAATCGCAAGTATCGGTTGCATCCATTATTAAACTGGCAGAATGGTTGCCGAATAATGAGAATGACGTAAATGGAGTGTTCTTCTATGAATGATTCAAATAAAGAAGTGCTGATGCAAACCAATAAGCTCGGAAAAACCTTCTCGCATGGAGGTGTTCAGCAGCATGTGCTGAAGAATCTGGATATGACTCTTTACAAAGGAGATTTCACTGTCATCATGGGCAGCTCCGGTTCAGGTAAATCCACTCTGCTTTACGCGATTTCCGGTATGGATAAACCGACACTAGGAGATATTTTTTTTGAGGGACAGGAGATCACCGGATTAAGCAATGATCAGCTAGCCATATTTCGGCGGAAAAATTGTGGGTTCGTTTTTCAACAAATCCATCTGCTTGACACTATGAGTGTTCTCGACAATGTGTTATCCAGTGCATATCTGGTGCAAAAGGATAGGACTCAGGCGATCGCAAAGGCCAAGAAGTTACTAAGCGAGGTAGGACTGGATGCATCCCTATGGGGTAAGTTCCCGGCTCAAATCTCAGGGGGAGAGGCCCAGCGTGCAGGAATTGTCCGAGCATTAATTAACAGCCCTAAAGCAGTGTTCGCTGATGAGCCAACGGGAGCACTCAACAGTGCCTCGGGAGCAAGTGTACTTGGTGTCCTAACAGAGGTGAATAAGCGTGGACAGAGCATCATATTAGTGACTCATGATGTAAAAACTGCTTTAAGAGGCAACCGAATTCTCTATCTACGGGATGGCGTTATGGTAGGAGAGCTTCATCTCACCCCGTATAGTGAGGATAGCGGGCCGGAGCGGCAGAAGCAGTTACAATCCTTTTTAGCAGAGTTGGGGTGGTAGGAATGAGCAGCGTTCAGGGTAAACTCGCCTGGTCCAACATCCGTAAAAGAAAAAGCTCCACAGCTACTCTGTCACTTTTGATCCTGCTGGCTGTATTGCTGCTGAATATTGGGTTGTCGGTTACCTTAAAGCTTAATTCCTTTCAGGAAGACAAAATGACTGAGCTGCAAACACCGGATTTGATCTCCTACTTTGCAACTGACGAGCATCTGAAGGAGTATGAATCTCTTATAGAAAGCTATCCGTATACTGACAAATGGGAGAATGAACCCGTACTTCTGCTGTCCGAGGCTAAGATGAAGTACGGACTGAGCGACACATCCTCTACGATTCTGATTCTAAATGTGGATCAGCAAAGGAATATGGCTCCTTTTAAAACAACCGTTCAGCTAGAAAGTATAACTCCAGATATGATTTTTTTGCCGTATATGTTCCACATTAGCGCAGGCTACAATCTTGGTGATAGCTATTCATTTTCCTATGAGAAAAAAGATTATGCCTATAAAATCGGAGGCTTTATTGAGGAGCCGATATTAGGAACCTTTAATAACGGGTCATTAAAGGTGTTTTTGCCGGATAAGGCGTATAAGGAATTAGATGAACAGATTGGAAAAGAGGCCCATTACAATCTTTTATCAGTGAATTTGACCGACAGCACCCAAGTTGAAAAGTTGAGCCAATCGCTGGGAGATCAACTTTCCGCTTCAGGTACCCGTAGTATGTTTTCAGTGATGAGTGCGGAATCTGGCATTACAGGTAATCGTATATTTGTCAGTATTTTGACAGCTGTCCTTATTGCCTTCGCCCTGATTATGGTCGTGATCTCGCTCATAGTCATCCGCTTTCAGGTCTTGGACCATATTGAAGATAATCTGCTTAATATTGGTGTATTAAAGGCGAACGGATATACATCATTGCAGATTATAGGTGCGCTATTACTGCAATTCACCTCCATTTCTTTAGCTGCTGTAATACCGGGGATCGCTGTATCCGCTTTGGTAATGCCATTTGCCGGCAATCTGATTTCCGCTTCTGTAGGTTTGATATGGCCGGCTTCATTTGGAATGTTGAGTGCACTGCTTAGCTTGTCGATCATCATGGGAATGGTTCTACTTATAGTTCATCTTTCAAGTAAGCGGATTCGGACAATCACACCGATTGCGGCTCTGCAGAGTGGAATATTGACTCATAATTTTACAAGAAATCGGATTCCTCTGGAACATTCGCGTCTTAGCCTTCAGTTTGCCTTAAGCTTGAAATCATTAATTAGGCAGACGAAACAGAATATAATGATTGTGATTATTGTAGCGGGACTGACCTTTTCCTGTATTTCCTGCTCCATCCTCAATTTTAACTTCTCTGGAGATACCAAAGCTATTCTAAGACTTGTAGGTTTAGAGCAGAGCAGCTTGATGCTAATATTGAAAAGCGGTATGGTGAAGCCGGATTTGATTGCTGAAGTGGAAAGCATGGAGGGGGTTAAGAAGACGTCTCTGCTCGATAGCAAGGTCGCTTCCATTCAGGATACCAGCTTTTTGCTAAAAGTTTCGGATGATTTTGACAAGATGGAGACTCAGACTGTTTATAAAGGCAGGCAGCCAAAGTATGAGAACGAAATCGCCATTTCGGGGATTATTTCAAAGCTAGTAGGTAAAAATATCGGTGACGAGGTTATGATTACCACTAATAATGTTACTGAAAGCTACCTGATATCAGGACTGAGCCAACAGATCAATCAGCTTGGAATGGTGGCAACAATGACCGAAGAGGGTGTGAAAAGGATGGTCCCTGATTTCGCACCTAGTTCGCTCAACGTATATATGAAAGAAGGGGCAGATCTAAATGCATTTATTCAGGAGCTAGAGAAGAGGTTTCCTGGACAATGGGATGTAACGAACATTCAAGAAATGCTGGAAAGTACGCTCAGCACCTTCAGTTCAGCCGTATCTTCCATGACAGCAGTTATTACGGTGGTGACGATGATTGTGGTCAGTTTGATTCTATACCTGGTAATCAAAACCTTAATTCTAAAGCGGAAAAAAGAATTCGGCATTCTCAAGGGAATGGGTTATACCACCTTCAATTTGATGACTCAGATTACGTTCAGTCTTCTGCCTGTTATAACTGTTGGGGTAATGGCAGGAAGTTTGCTTGGATACTTTTACTCGGATACGGTGTTTGTACTTCTGCTTTCCAGTCTAGGTATTTATAATATTGAGCTTGCTGTCAGCTTACCTCAGGTACTGCTGTTGTGTGTTGCGATCATCGTGGTTGCTTATGTGGTTTCTATGTTTGTAGCCCGCCGAATAAAGAAGATTAGTGTTTACGGCCTAATTATGGATTAAAAGCAAACCCGATTGACGACACTTTTTCTAAAAGGTGCTAGTCTTCGGGTTTTTCTATAAGCTGGTTGTATGCCCATAGATGGCTCGATTTGCTGTTTTCTACAGTTTGGGAAGTTACAAGGCAGCAAGGTCATGGTAAACTAGTAGAAGAAAAAAGGATAGAGGGGCGTTGTCTGTTGCGCAAATATTTAGAATTACTTCAGGATGTACTGGATCACGGCACTGCAAAAAGCGACCGTACAGGAACAGGTACAATATCCGTGTTCGGCCGCCAGCTAAGGTTTGACCTGGCTAAGGGTTTTCCGCTCATGACAACCAAGCGTATTCATCTGAAATCAGTTATTCACGAGTTGTTATGGTTCCTGAAGGGTGAGACCAATACTGCTTATCTCAAGGCTAACGGTGTTTCCATTTGGGATGAATGGGCCGATGAGAACGGGGAGCTTGGACCGGTATATGGTTCACAGTGGCGGGCTTGGGAAAGCGCAGATGGACGCCATATTGATCAAATCTCGAATGTGATTGAATCCATTAAAAATAACCCCGATTCACGCCGACATATCGTCAGTGCTTGGAATGTGGGTGAAATTGAGAATATGAAGCTGCCGCCTTGTCACTTTGTATTTCAATTTTATGTAGCGGACGGCAAGCTATCCTGCATGTTAACAATGCGTTCGGTAGATACCTTTTTGGGGCTACCCTTCAATATTGCCAGCTATGCCCTCCTAACTCATATGGTTGCTCAGCAAACAGGACTTGAGGTAGGTGAGTTTGTATGGTCTGGCGGAGATGTGCACATTTATACAAATCATCTGGAACAGGTAGCTACTCAGTTGAGCAGAGAGCCGTACGAGTTGCCAAAGCTGAATATTATTAGAAAACCTGATAGTATTTTTGACTATACATTTGATGACTTTGAATTCGCAGATTATGTTTATCATCCGGGAATCAAGGCGCCGGTGGCGATTTAATAAGTCTAAATAATGTGCATTCGTTAAGGATAATGGAAAGGAAGGTGTTGTATGAGCATTAGTCTGATTTGGGCCATGGGCTCGAATGGTGTGATTGGCAAGGACAATGACATGCCTTGGCATCTCCCAAGGGATTTTGCTTTCTTCAAAGCGGAGACGCTGGGCAAAAGAATGCTATTGGGTCGCAAAACCTGGGACTCACTCGGAGGTAAACCGCTGAAAGACAGAACTAGTCTGGTCATGACCCGGGATACCAGCTTTAACCCTGAGGGTGCCGAGGTTGTACACACGGTAGAGGAAGCTCTGAACGAAGGACGAAAAACGGATGAATTGATGGTTATCGGGGGTTCGGAGATTTACCGAATGATGCTGCCTTACGCGGACAAGCTGATCGTTACACGGATTGATGAGGATTTTGAAGGGGACACCTATTTTCCGAATGTTGACTGGAGTCTTTGGAAAGAAGTTTCCAATACCAAGGGGATTCGTGACGATAAAAATCCGTATGATTACCATTTTCTTGTATATGAACGTACGGATTAGAGAATAAAACGCTTTTTCTAACACAACGTGTGAAATAGTACAAATAATCAGCAAATTAATCCATTACTGTGCAAAAGTGATGAATGCTACTATAATTAAAATTAGAAGTATGTGTCGCCATACAACAGAATGTACAGGACAACACTTGCGTTATTCATGATCTAACAAATATCGCAACAGGTTACAATGTACTATAAACTAACGTGAAGAGAACGGATGGGGGAAGCGTAAATATGTCTACACCAACAGGGTTTATGGAGTATAAACGTCAGCTCCCGGGTGACCGCGAGCCTGAACAACGGGTTAAGGATTGGGAAGAGTTCCATCATCATTTGTCTGAAGAAGAGCTTCGTACGCAAGGTGCTCGCTGTATGGATTGCGGAACACCGTACTGCCACACTGGTATTGATATGGATGGAGGAACCTCCGGGTGTCCGGTACACAATCTGATTCCTGAATGGAATAACTTGGTATACCGTGGATTATGGAAAGAAGCTCTTGAGCGCTTGCATAAGACGAATAACTTCCCTGAGTTTACGGGTAGTATTTGCCCGGCACCTTGTGAAGGTTCTTGTACTGTAGGTTTAATTGGTCAGCCCGTTACCATTAAGACTATCGAGCTGGCAATTATTGATAAAGGTTTTGAAGAAGGCTGGGTTGTCCCTAACCCTCCTGAGAAGCGTACCGGGAAAACGGTTGCCATCGTAGGCTCCGGTCCCGCTGGTCTGGCGGCTGCCGCACAATTAAATAAAGCTGGACATACCGTAACTGTGTTTGAACGCAGTGACCGCATCGGCGGATTGTTGACCTACGGAATTCCAACAATGAAGCTGGACAAGCGAGTAGTTCAGCGCCGAGTAGATTTACTGGCTGCGGAAGGTGTTAATTTTGTAGTGAACACAGAGATCGGTAAGGATATACTTGCACAACAATTAGTGGATGAATATGATGCTGTTGTTCTGTGTGGTGGAGCTACTAAAGCACGCCGCTTTAATATTGAAGGCAGTGAGCTTAAAGGTGTAATGTACGCCATGGATTACCTGAACGGAACCATCAAAAGTTATTTGAACTCCAATCTCGAAGATGGCAATTATGTATCCGCTGGGGATAAGGATGTCATTGTTTTGGGCGGCGGCGATACAGGTTCTGACTGTGTGGCAACAGCACTGCGCCATGGCTGCAACAGTATTACCCAGTTTGGTACACATGACAAAGCACCTATTGAGCGTGATCCTATCGCAAACCCTTGGCCGCAATTCCCGAACGTGTATACACTTGATTATGCACAGCAGGAAGCCAAAGCGCTGTTCGGCGATGATCCTCGTGAGTTCTCCATCATGACGACTAAATTCGTTGGTGATGAAGAAGGTAACCTGAAAGAGCTTCATACGGTGCAAATCCACCGGATGGTGGATGAGACAGGTCGTAAAATTTATCAGCCGGTTCCGGGTACTGAAGCAATTTACCCTGCACAACTGGCATTGATTGCTATAGGTTTTGACGGACCTGAGCAGGATATTATTGAAGAGCTGAACTTGGCTACAGATCGCCGTACTAATGTGAAAGCCCGTTATGGCAAGTTCAATACTAACGTGGACAAAGTATTTGCTGCCGGTGATATGCGCCGTGGGCAGAGCCTCGTGGTATGGGCAATTAACGAAGGTCGCGAAGCAGCCCGTGAAGTGGATAAATTCCTGATGGGCTCTACGGTACTTGTATAAATAATACGAATGACATAATAACAACCGTCATCACAGCGAATTTGTTGTGGTGACGGTTGTTTTGTTGCATATAAGTGTGTCGGCTTGACGTAATCGTTATAATCAGGTAAATTATAAAACATCTGGATAAGACAAAAGCTTTGACCATGGATTTACAGTCCTAGTCTCGTTAGAACAGAGAGGGAATTCACTGGCTGAAAGGTTCCCCGTACGAATGAATTGTATCCTGCCACTGGTAGCTGCAGCGATAGAAGTTAAATTCGCTGCCGGAAACGGCCGTTATCCGTATTGAGGACTGCCTAGGCTCTAATATAGGTGGTTAAATAAGGGTGGTATCACGACACATTCGTCCCTGGCGAATGTGTCTTTTTGTGTTTTTTAGGCTTAAAAGCTCTTAATAATTAGGGGGTTATCCTTATGAGACAAAGTAAGCTGTTATTATCAACACTGCGAGAAGCACCATCTGAAGCGGAGACTATGAGCCATCAACTGCTGCTTCGGGCAGGTTTTATACGACAGTTGGCCGCAGGAATATATACATATTTGCCTCTAGGAAGACGAGTTCTTCATAAAATTGAGAACATCGTGCGGGAAGAGATGGATGTAACAGGTGCCCAAGAGGTATTAATGCCTTCGATGCAGCCTGCAGAGCTGTGGAAAGAATCCGAGCGTTATGACCTTTACGGTAAGGAGCTGATGAAGCTGCAGGACCGGCATGAGCGGGATTTTGTAATGGGCCCAACACACGAAGAAGTTGTGACTACACTCGTTCGTAACGAGATCAGCACTTATCGGAGGCTTCCCCTTACCGTATATCAGATTCAAACCAAATTCCGTGACGAACGCCGTCCGCGCTCAGGCTTGCTGCGGGGCCGGGAGTTTTTGATGAAAGATGCTTACTCGTTTGATACGGGCTATGATGTTCTAGACCAATCGTATTGGAACATGTTCAATGCATATCATCGGATCTTCAGTCGCTGTGCCCTACAATTTCGAGCAGTCCATGCAGACTCTGGCACCATAGGCGGGGAAGGCGGCAGCCATGAATTTATGGCTCTGGCGGATATTGGAGAGGATACCATTGCTGCGTGTTCTGCCTGTGACTATGCAGCCAACTTGGAACAGGCTGAAGTGCGCATGGAAGAAGCTACATTAGATCGAGAAATCAATGCACAAGCTATAGAAAAGTTTCATACACCAGGGATCCGCACGATTGACCAACTGGTGCAAACGTTGGATATTATGCCGGAGCATATTATTAAAACACTCATCTATCAGGGTGATGGTAAACTGCTTGCAGTTTTGGTAAGAGGGGATCATGAGGTAAATGAAATTAAGGTAAGAAAGCATATTGGGGCTGCTGAGATCAGTCTGGCAGACCCTGAAAGTGTGCAGAATGTGGCTGGGGTAGAGAGCGGGTTTGTGGGTCCAATCGGGCTTGACATAACCGTACTGGTAGATTCGGCAGTTGCTGAAATGGCACTGGGTATCGCTGGTGCAGGAGAGTCAGATTATCATGTGCGAAATGTTGTTCCCGGCAGAGACTTTCCATTAACTACTGTTGGCGACTTCCGTAATGTTACAGAAGGAGAAGCTTGCCCGCACTGTGGAGAAGGAACGCTTCAATTTCATCTGGGGATTGAGATTGGACATGTATTTAAGCTTGGAACCCGATATAGTAAGAAGCTTGGAGCCACCTATCTAGATACAACGGGACGGAACCAGCACATGATCATGGGTTGTTATGGCATCGGGATTTCAAGAATGCTTGCTGCTATTGTAGAACAAAATTACGATGAGCATGGCATCATTTGGCCAGCGGCTGTTGCTCCTTATCAGGTCCATATTTTACTTATGTCAGGCAAAGATAATGATCAGGTGGAGCTGGCCGAAGCCCTCTATAAGCAGCTTAACCAGTTGGGAATTGAGACGCTGTTAGATGAGCGGGACGAGCGCCCGGGTGTCAAATTTAAGGATTCCAGCCTGATCGGGATCCCTGTAGCCATTGTGGTAGGTAAGGATGCTGCAGAAGGACAGGTAGAAATTATCGAACGGAGAACGAACGTTAAAGCAAGCGTTGGAATTGCTGAGGCCATAGCACGTATAAAAGTACAAGCACAACCCTCCTCGCTATAAGCGTTGAGAGTTGTGCTTGTTATGAAGTAACTTAACAGGAGCCGATTAAGTATGACGGTTATGCTTTATGAGGCGGCGAACATGCGGCATTCTTGAGCACAATGAAAGCAAACTCTGCTGCAATGTTGCGATTCCGGATCAGGAAATTTTGCACACTCTTTCCCGCATACATCACACACACATGCGCAGAAGTTGGCAAGTGACTTTGCAAACGGGCTATGTCTCGCTAAATAACAGACCATTGTATCGCAAATGGTAACGCAATCTCTTAAAAGCTGAATCTGCATCACCCGGTTGTGAACATCTGACATGTGAAGCAGATGTGTCACCATTTGTTCGCAGGTTACCGCGCAATTTTGAACAGTCTGTATAAGGCCTGGAGTTGCAACATGACTAGGATTCATTTGATAAGACATAAGATATTAGTACCTCCCAAGAGGTTTATAACAGTAACATATGCCCATGTCTTATGTCCTGTGTTCTTGATCCGATGTAATTTTTATAGATAAGCAAATCCGAACCTTCCAAGGAATACGTTAAAAAAACTAGAGTTGATGGTATAATAGACTACTGGACGTATTTTGGAGTAGAGAACGTAAAGGTAAGGAGCGATTGTTTTTGAAGACACTCATTATTGCGGAAAAACCGGATATGGGGCGGAATATCGCCGCCGCAATAGAACCGAAGGCTAAAAATCACCGTTCCTATTTAGAAGGGGAGCAGTATATTATTACATGGGCTATTGGCCATTTAATTGGACTGGCAGAGCCGGAAGCTTACGATACTAAATACAAGAAATGGAATATCAATGATTTGCCGATTATTCCCGACGCTTTTAAGCTGATACCGAATGCCAGAACTATCGATCAGCTAAAAGTCATAGGTGAGTTAGCCAAGCGCAGTGATTTGTTGGTCAACTCCTGCGATGCCGGACGGGAAGGGCAGCATATTTTTTCACTGATTCAGCGGTATTTGCAACTGGAGCAACCCGTTAAGCGTTTGTGGATTTCTGATCTGACGCCGGAGACCATTCGTAAAGGTTTTGAGGAGCTGAAGGACGGTTCGGAATACGAGAATCTGACCAAAGCAGCCAAAGCACGAAGTGAAGCCGACTGGCTGATCGGAATGAACGGTTCCCGTGCTTTTACAACCAAACATAATGTGCTGTTGTCTGTGGGCAGAGTGCAGACCCCGGTGCTTGCTCTGATCTATGACCGCCAGAAGATTATCGAAGCCTTCTCGTCGCTCAAGTTCTTTGAAGTGGAAGGCCATTTTACACAGAGTGAGACCACCTATAAGGGCATGTGGCAGGGTGACCGGCTAACCGATGGCGACAAAGCTGAAGCTATATCTGCGAAAGTAAAAGGAAAACCTGGAAGAATAGACTCCTATGAGGTTAAGGATACGAAGGAGTATCCAACCAAGTTATATGATTTGACACTTTTGCAGCGGGAAGCCAATGGTAAATATGCTTTTTCAGCAAAAAAAACCTTGGACATCGCACAAGCGTTATATGAAAAGCACAAAGTGATCTCGTATCCGCGGACGAATTCAAACTATGTTACAGAGCAAAATATTCCTGAAATGCATAAAACACTTTCTGCGCTTCAAGGCACTGCATACGACGAGTGGGTAAAGGGTGCGAACCGAAATCTGGTGCATAAAGGGAACAAGTTTATCTGTAATCCCTCTAAGGTAGAGGATCACCATGCGATTTTGCCTACATATCGGAAAGCCTCGGGTTTAAGTACGGATGAGCAGAAGCTGTATGATCTGATCGTACGTCGCTTTTTGTCTCAGTTCTATCCGGCTGCAGAGTATAAGGTCCATACAGTAATTACTGAGGTCGAGGACGAGAAGTTCAAAACCACGGTTAAAGAATTGCTGAGTCTCGGCTGGAAGGTCGTGTATGCGGATCAGAAGAAGGACAAGTCTAAGCCAGCCAAGGGCAAGTCCAAAGAGGACGAAGAGGAAGAGGAGATTGAGGTTAATGAGCCTTTTTCGATCCTTCCCTCGGAGGAAGTGATTTGCAGTGATGCTATTGTAAAAGAGAAGGACACTCAACCTCCAAAACACTTTACAGAAGGTACTCTTCTGAAAGCGATGGAGAGTGCCGGTAAACAGATTGAGGACGAGGAGCTTCGGGATGCGATGAAGGATTCCGGTCTAGGTACCCCGGCAACACGTGCAGCGACGATTGAACGCCTTAAGAACGTGGGTTATATCGAAATGCAGGGTAAAAAAATCGCGCTCACTCAAAAGGGACGAATGGTTATCGAGCTGATTCGCGGGGCAGGTATAGAGCTGTTGACTTCCCCCGAAATGACCGGCCAATGGGAACGCCGCTTGACTGAAATCTCCAGAGGAACGGCATCCGATGGACAGTTTATGGAGAATGTGAAAAAGTTCGCCTCCATGATTGTTCAGAAGGTTCGAGTGCAGTCCCGAGCTGATAAAACCTCCTTTGAGGGCGAGACACCCACGACAAAGACCGGAGGCAAAGGAGGCAGTGCTGCTACCCGTAAAGCTGCGGATAAAACGGCAGCGCCAAGAAAGCGAAAAGCGGAGGGCGAAGCTGGCGGAGCATCACCGAGAGCTGCTACCCAGCAGGGAAGCAGCACCGACTCTTCAGACCAAGGTCCAACCATCATCGGTAATTGTCCCCGTCCCGGCTGTGGTGGAATGATCTTCATGGGCAGAAAAGGTTATGGATGCTCTCATTACAAGGAAGGCTGTAAGTTTGTGATCTGGAAAGAGAATCACGGACGTACGTTGAC
Organism: Paenibacillus wynnii; assembly: GCF_030812855.1. GTDB lineage: Bacteria > Bacillota > Bacilli > Paenibacillales > Paenibacillaceae > Paenibacillus_AQ > Paenibacillus_AQ wynnii_A. The sequence continues at coordinate 45,006 of NZ_JAUSTK010000015.1, read as the reverse complement.
GGATGCCCAAGTGAAGACCTTAATTTCTAAGGGCCGAACGGGTAAACTCAAGTTTACGAGGGAGGATGGCACAACTCCAATCGAAGCCAAGCTTGTGCTAAAAAGTGCAGATACAGGAGAACTTGAAATCGAAGAGTGATTCCATCTTGTGTTTTTACAAGATCCAATAGAGTTATAAAGATAGCCCACTTCAGGCAGAGTCCTGAGGTGGGCTTTTTAAGTCTATTTGTTAAAAGTTAAAACAAGCAATACGGCAATGTTATTCTTCGATTGTAAACCATGGTCCTGAAGCTTGAATGACATTCCAAAGTTTATCGGGAAGCTCAAGCTCGCTTACTTTAGAAGTCTTAATTGCTATCTCTATTTCAGCTTCTTTTCCATTCTGAACCTTTTCTACCCAGTCTGGGTTCATGACCAACGCATGACCAACCGCTGCTAGGGATATACCCTTATCTATTGTTGTTGCAACATCATCCGGAGTTACCATAGAACCAGCAGCCATAACAGGGATTCTTACGTTTACATGTTCCAAGATTAATTCAACATATGTTTTTTCATCTTGACTATCGACTGGTTTTGAGGAGAGAGTATCAGTCAATGAAGCATGCACATAATCAATATCCGCTTCAATCAGGTGGTCAATCAATGCATAGGTATCCTTCATTCGCAGACCTCCTTCTTCATGTTCGTCAGGAGAAAACCGGTAACCGAAAATAAATGGTTTTGTTGTATGTTTTTTAATGACATTCTTCATTTCCTGAACGACTGCCAGAGGGAAACGCAGGCGGTTTTCAATTGAGCCTCCCCATTGATCCTCACGTCTGTTGAAGAAAGGAGAAAAGAAGTTTTGAAGTAAAAATCCATGCGCACCATGAATTTCAACGCCATCAAACCCTGCCTCAATGGCTCGTCTTGTTGTTTCGCCAAACGCATGAATCACGTCCACTATTTCATTATGTGAAAGTTCTCTTGGCAATAGGGAAGGAGCAAATGCCGTAGCTTCAGTCTCAACAGCGCTGGAACTAACCACATCACCATTTGGAGTTAAAGTCTGTAGTGCTTTGTTACCTGCGTGAAAAATTTGAAGTAATGCAGGAGCTCCTCCACTTGTCGCCGCATCAGCCAATTTTCGCAAACTTGGTATGAACTTATCGTCATAGGCTGCAAATTCATGCGTAAAACCTATTCCGTTTGGTTGGACATGCGTACATCCTGTTATAACTAGGCCAACGCCATTTACTCTTTTTTTGTAATATTTCACTTCTTCATCTGAAATCGTGTAATCGTCATTACTGGCCCAAGTGGTCATAGGTGACATAACGACACGATTTCTAAGGGTGATTCCATTTTTGAATGTGAAGGATTCAAGCAAGTTGGTGTATTTTGGGTGCATTTTCTAACCTCTTTCTAATTTTTCTCAACATTGATACAATGACATCATAAAGTATTCGAGTAACTCGAAGTCAATAACAAGGAGGTTCAACTTTGGATCAGACATTTCATGAACCTAAGTATTCGGTAAAGGATGTATCTGAAATAACTGGCCTTACAAAACATACGATCCGTTACTATGATGACCAACAATTAATACCTTTCGTTTCAAGAGACGCCAGAATAAATCGCTTATTCTCTGACCATGATCTCGATTGGTTGCGAATGGTGCACTCCTTTCGTATTTCAGGATTGCCGATTTCAGAAGTCAAACATTACATTGCTATGTGTTTGCAAGGTGATGAGACGATTCCTGAAAGGGCTGAGCTTATTGCAAAACAAGAAAAAGAACTCGAAGCGAAGATCCGTGAGTACAACCTTCAACTAATGCACATTAAAAAGAAGAAGGCTTACTACGAAAGTGTCTCGACTGGTCAATTGGACGACACCTGGAATCCTGTTAACAATAATCCAGAATGTGGAGAAAAGTACGATATACCGGAACATATCAAATCAGCGCCAAAAGTTCATGTTCGAGCATAGAATATAGTTTAGGGCTTCGAGTACACTCGAAGTCAATTTTTTTTGTGTCATCAATATGAGCGGATGGTAAGAAAAGAATACGAGGAGGAATAACAAGGTGAAAAGGTGGCCTAAAGATACCATAGCGGCGGGTCGTCGTCATACCGTTGGGCTTAAATCTGACGGAACGGTGACGGCTGTGGGTGATAATAAATATGGCCAATGTGATGTAAGCGGCTGGCGCGATATTGTGGCGGTCGCGGCTGGTAATGTTCATATGGCGACGAACACGGGTAATGCTCATACAATCGGGCTTAAATCGGACGGTACGGTGGCGGCTGTAGAATCCATCAATCTAAAACCTTCTATTAGAAGCAATCTAGAATTAATTGCTCGAATAGGAGGTTTTTATCCTGATTTTAAGCGAATCATTTAGAGTTCATTCCCCATTAACCCTTACAAATGAGGATATATGAGTAGAAGTCAGCTAGCAAGGCTTTGAACTAACAGACAGAATAGTTGAATAATCCCTCGAAAGCATGCTGTGGTAAAATATACTAAAAATGGTAGTAATAATCGAAAAACAGCGATTTTCAGTTATTGGTAAAATGGGGAAAGGTTTTTCGTCTGAGGGTTCAATATGGATACCACCATTATGGCAAGAAGCAAATAAAAACTTTGTAGAGATCAGCAATCTTGCAAAGTTAGATGCCGAAGGAAACATTGTTGGGAATTGGGGAGCAATGAGTGATGTCAGTGGGAATTTTGAAAGATGGAAAGAAGAAGGAAAATATTTAGCAGGATGCGAAGTTACAGACAATGCAACTCCTCAAAACAATTATCAAATTGTCGGAGCATTTCAAGAATTTTATAATCCAAGTTTAATAATCAAAAAACAATACTTCACTAAATGAAACTAATGAAATACTGGGAGAGTGACGAGAGATGGACAGTAGAGAAAAGTTTTCGAACCGGGTCGATTCATATTTGAAGTACCGCCCGAGCTATCCGAGAGAGGCTGTTGATTATTTGTATGACTTCGTCGGTTTGCGTTCGAACAGTAAAATAGCAGACATCGGTTCAGGTACAGGGATCTTTTCAAAGCTACTTCTGGAACGCGGAAGCTATGTGATCGCGGTCGAGCCGAATCAGGCAATGCGGGTAGCCGCCGAGCAAATGTTAGAAAGCAATCCGAACTTTCAGACTATATCAGGTTCTGCAGAATCTACAGGATTACCTAATCAGTCGGTTGAGTTTATTGTCTGTGCACAAGCGTTTCACTGGTTTGATCGCTCAGCAGCGCAAACCGAGTTCCGTAGAATTCTACAGCCGGGTGGGAGAGTAATACTAATCTGGAATTCCCGTCTAACAAACGGTACATCATTTCGTGAAGAGTACGATCAACTGCTTTATACATACGGAACCGACTACGAAAAAGTCAATCATAAAAATATTTCTCAGACGATGCTTCTCTCTTTTTTCAAGGAAGGTACGATGAATGAAGTGAGATTCAGAATGAGTCAGGAGTTCGATTTCGAGGGCTTGAGAGGCCGGTTGCTATCATCTTCCTACAGCCCTGTACCCGGGGATCCGAATTACAATCCGATGATGACGGAACTACGAAATCTATTTGATAGGAATAATCAGGATGGTATTGTTCTATTCGATTATGAAACTGAGATATTTTGGGGAGAAGTATAACAGCATGATGGCTCCAACAAGGAATGCCACGGCATCTGCAATGACGAGCGACCAGACCACCCCGTGGAATCCGTTCATTCGATTGGCGATAAACAACACAGGAATCAGAGTCATTCCTTGAATGATTGACATAATAAACGCGGCGGTTCCTTGCGCTGTTGCTTGGAAGATCCCCATAAACAACGTGGTCGTTCCTGAAATGAACAGGGATAAGAACGTCACATGTAGAATGTAGTTGCCCATTTCAATTAATTGCGGGTCATTCGTAAATAAACCAATTAATTGGTCGGAAGTCAGATAGACGATGACACCGAACACGACTGCTAACGCCACAATCGCTTTGATCGTGAATCCAATGGTTTGCTTCATTCGTAATTTATTCGCTGTAAAAGAAAAGGCAATCAACGGGACGACTCCCTCGCATAAGCCCATGATAATAAACTCAGGAAATTGCAATAAACGTGATGAAACTCCGTAAGCCGCTATGGCCTGGTCCCCATATTCGACAAGGAAATGGTTAAAGATAAGAGACATTGCACCCAAGAAGATACTCATAACAAAGACGGGAACTCCGATTTTGAATACATTGCTTAGAATGTCCTTAGTAGCCTTGAACCGCTTTACGGAGACGCTTAAGAATTGGCTCTTATATCCCATATGGAATACGTAGAATGCACTCGCAACCAAGTTAGAAATGACCGTAGCAGATGCAACGCCGATCACGCCCCAATGGAAGACGAAGATGACTAGCGCATCGAGAATAATATTCACGACAACACTGAGAATCATACCGATCATCGACGTGATTGCTGCACCCTCCGAGCGCACGATATTCTCCAGCGTGAAGAATAATACGACAAATGGTGAACCAATTAGCATAACTGTGACATAGTCCTTCGTGAATCCGAAGGAGTCAGACGTTGCCCCCAGGCCATGAACGATTGGATCGATCAACGGGAGGCCCACGGCCATCACGATAAGTCCGAGAGCTAAACTGCTGTAAAAGGCGAAAGAAGACACATGCTTTACATCATCATATTTTTTCTCTCCAAGCAAGCGGGAGATGAACGTACCGCTACCCATGCCAATCAAGTTGCCTAGCGCCATAATGGCCGCGAATAACGGCAAGGTTAGTGCAAGTGCGGTTAACATGAGAGTATTGCCCAGTGTGCCTAGGAAATAGGCATTCAAGATTGAGTATATGACACTCATTGACATGCCTAGCATCATCGGTACAGCGAAGTGTGCTACGGCTTTTGCGACCGGTGCTTTTTCAAAATAATGGAGGTTTTCTGCATCCATGCGGGTCACCACTTTCTTCATTTATTTGGGTCTTCAAATTACCTGGACTTCTATCGTCTAACAGTGTTAGATTGAACCTTACAGTGTTAGATGATATCATGTAACTATGAACCTGTAAAGCATAAACTTACACTGTTAGATAAAAGGGCGGATAATGATGAAAAAGCAGCAGCCTCAGATTTCGGAGGATAAGATTTTGGAAACCTCGTGGGAGCTTCTTGGAGAGGGGGGCATCGAGAAATTCAGCATGAGACGCTTGGCCGATAGGATAGGTATTCAGGCTCCTTCTCTGTACTGGTACTTTAAGAGCAAACAAAATCTCTACCAGCGTCTGGCCAACCAGGTATCAAAAATTATCTTGGAGGAGTTCCACTCTGAGGGGGATTGGAAGGAACAGCTGATGGGGCTTGCGGTAACGGTACGGAGCGTCCTCAGCCGATATCCCTGCTCCACACAACTCATGATGATGACGCTGCCCCACGAACCGGACATCATCCGGTTCACCAACCGTATGCTGCTCTGCGTCGAATCGACGCCGCTTGAGCAAGAGCAGAAGATGCAAGTGGTTACTACACTTGTGAACTATGTCTTCTACTTCGTTCTAGATGATTATCAGCATGAGCGCAATGTCTCCGCTATCCATAAGGACCAGGAAGCGCTTCCGGGTGAGGAGATGATTCGACTTCTGGACTCCATGAGCGACACGGATGTGGGACTGTTTCGGAGGATGTTTACGAACGGGCTGTTCGAGTTGATGGGGACCGACAGGGCTTTTGAGTTTGGCCTGAAGCTGATTCTGTTGGGGATTGAGCAGGTGATAAAGGAGGAGGAGAAGTAGTATGTAAAAACCGCTCATCCGGTTATCAGATGGGCGGTTTCAATGATAATAGCATTATATTTAACAGGAGGCACACAAGATGAATATAAGAATTGATCAGAAAAATGCTTCAAAGGTAGCCATTATAGAAAGTTCCGAGATTAAACATATTCATGATAGCCATAAAATTGTTATTCGAAAGTCTAACATTACGGAGGAATTTTTTGAATTAAAGACAAGATTAGCGGGTGATATTCTACAGAAATACGTGAACTATCATACTAAGTTGGCTATTCTGGGTAATTTCGAAGTGTATAATAGTAAGAGTCTTAAAGATTTTATTTACGAATGCAACAAAGGGGAGCAGGTTTTCTTTCTTGAAGATGAACAGTCAGCTATTCAAGTTCTACACTCGTTACACTAACGGATACTATAGTTTTCTTGCTTTGATTACAAAAGTTACAGGAAGCATCTTTGCTTTTTTTGCAAAATCATCGTTATCGTCCCGCGATTGCATCATTTCATCATCAGATTGCTCAATCATTTGCTCAATTACAAATCCCGCTTTTGAGAGCGCGTTCACATAGGTTGATAGTTTACGGTCTGATAATGTTAGCGTACCTTCATCAAGGGATACCGAATACCAAGATTCATCAAAATAACTTTTTTTAAAAGCAAGCATATCATTTTCTGCAACAACACATTTGTGTATAGGATGAGACCAACTGAAAATAAATACACCGTCTTTTTTTAGGTAAGAAGCGATCCGGCGAAAAGTACCCTCAAGGTCGGTAGTCCATCCTATGGCATAAATCGAATAAACAAAGTCAAAATAATCCTCCGGTATACCACATTCTTCTTCCATGGGAGAACAGATCAATGTTGCGGAAAGACCGCATGAAGTCAAAAGTTGCTTTGTCTTTTCGATTTGTTTTTCTGATATATCTGTACCCCAGAGTTCAGATGCTTTGTGTTCCCCTACATATTGCAAGGATTGACCACTTCCACAGCCTATTTCCAGCATCTTTTTTCCTGAGATATCACCAAAAAGTTGGCATTTTTCTTCTGAGACAAATGCTCCATAGAGAGGAAGAGCGGTTGCTCCTAAGACTTCATTTCCTTTTGTATCCCAAAAGATGCTGTTTGTTTTATGTATAGAATTCTTATCCATGTCGGCTGAGATGGCGACGCCAACCTCGCCAGCACCTATAATGTTTGTTCTATAAACAGAATTCTTGTCCATTCCGGTACCATCCCCCAATATAATTATATGAGCCTAAACGTATATCACGACTGCGCGTAACCCCAATAACACATATCAAACACGAACACTCTGCGCTATTGATCCCTTAATAATGTACCATTTTCCTATGATCAAATGCACCTAAAATCTTCCATCCTGCATCCATATGATCTCGCGGATATGACCGACCTATCCTGTGGCAATGGTAACGGCCTGCATTATGATATCAGTAAAGCACACCTATCGACCATGCTGAATTGGGTTCGATTAGAGTAATATTAGTTATTATTTGACACAAAGGGGAAATAAAAATGAACATTGTTTTTGCAAATGAGTCAGACTATGAATACATAAGAGCCCACGACTTTCATATTTCAGAGAGCCTCATACTCACAAAAATAAAGGAAAATGAAATATATATACTGCGGAACCAAGATGAAAGTAATGTCGGATGGATGAGATTTGGTTACTTTTGGGATAACATCCCTTTTATGAACATGATTTGGGTAGATGAACAATTTCGAGGCAAGGGTACAGGTGGAAAAATTGTCCTCTTCTGGGAGGAACAAATGAAACAAAAGGGTTTCAAAATGGCTATGACATCCACTCAGGCTGATGAAGGAGCCCAACATTTTTACAGAAAACTAGGCTATAAAGATGCAGGGTGCTTACTGCTTGATACACAACCATTGGAAATACTGCTAACCAAGAAGTTAAGCGAAAGGACAGGATAGCATAAAAAGAAGACTGCTAATGCAATCTGCTTTTTTCATTGAACTAACAGGAAGGCTAGTATAGAGAATTATGCCAACGTTTTGTTGCAAATACAACAAAAATAATGTACTATTTTTTTACTGCGTTTGAAAAATAAAATAGTAGTGGAGTTGCAATTATGAAGGAAATTTTACGTGAGGTTGGAATGATTGCCAGGGCTTTAGATTCTGTAAGTAATATAGAATTTAAAAAATATGATCTTACAAAAGGACAGTATCTATATCTCGTGCGAATATGTGAAAATCCAGGAATTATTCAAGAAAAGTTGGCTGAAATGATAAAGGTAGACCGAACAACAGCTGCTCGTGCTATAAAAAAACTAGAGATTAATGGATTTATAGAAAAGAATGATGATCAATATAACCAGAAAATTAAAAAACTATTTCCTACAGAGAAAGGGATGACTGTTTACCCTTTTATAAAAAGAGAAAACGATTATTCTAATAGGGTCGCACTATCTGGATTCTCCGAGAATGAAGTAGAAACCATTTTTAACCTGCTGCAAAGAGTCAGAAAAAATGTAGAAAAAGACTGGGAGTTTGTGAAAAAGGGAAACAAGAGAAATTATTGATTTATTAAATGGAGGACAAATAAAATGACTATAAATATAAAAAAGTGCACATTTGAAGATCTAGAATTACTTCAAGAAATTAAGCCTACTTGGAAAAAGCATTTAATTTACAACAATTAGAAAAAGAATTATCAAATACCTCTTCGGAATTCTATTTTATTTATTCATATTCGGAAATTGCTGGGTATTTAAAGCTAAACGCTAATGAAGTTCAAACTGAAATAATGGATAATGATTCGCTTGAAATCGAGAGGATTTATATAAAGAAAAAATTTCATAAACAGGGGCTTGGTAAATATCTAATACATAAAGCTATAGAAATAGCGATAGAACGGAATAAAGAGAAGATCTGGCTAGGGGTTTGGGAAAAAAACGAAAGCGCAATTACCTTTTATAAAAAAATGGACTTTGTTCAAACAGGAGCCCACTCTTTTTATATGGGTGATGAAGAACAAATAGATTTTATAATGACCAAAACACTCATATAACATTTTCTCTTAATTGAAAGGATGTTTTTATTATGTTTACAGGCTTATCTGCATTTCCTCTAACTCCAATGAATGAGTCCGGGATAGATGAAAAGGCTTTTATACGACTGCTCAAACGTTTAACCTCAGCAAGAGTAGATTCGATCGGTGTTTTAGGATCGACTTGAAGTTATGTTTATCTCAATCGGGAAGAACGCCTGCGTGTTATTCAGCTCGCAATTGAGCACGCCGAGGGGATTCCTGTAATGATTGGAATTAGTGCTTTGCGTACTCGCGATGTGCTCCATTTAGCAGAAGATGCCCAAAAAGCAGGAGCAAATGGTGTTCTTCTAGCACCTGTTTCATATCAGCAATTAACTGAGGATGAGGTATTTTCACTATATGAAACGGTAACAAATTCTCTTACCGTACCTTTGTGTGTATATGATAATCCAAGTACCACTCACTTTCGATTCAGTAATGAATTGCATGGAAAAATCGCAAGGTTACAAAATGTTCGTTCGATTAAGATCCCCGGGGTTCCAGAGGATTTGGTTTCAGCTAAGGAAAGAGTGGAACAGTTGCGTGCGAATATTCCGTCTGATGTCACTATAGGGGTTAGTGGCGACGCGTATGCTGCAGCTGGCTTAAATGCAGGATTCGATGCTTGGTACTCAGTACTTGGTGGGTTGTATCCAGATATATGTATAAAAATAACGCGTTCTGCTCTTTCTGGGCGTTCTGTCGAAGCTGAAAGTCTATCCGCCCGACTTGATCCTCTTTGGGAGATGTTTCAAAAGTATGGTAGTCTGCGCGTAGTTGCTGCCGTAGCGGAAATACAGGGGTTGATTGACAGTCCGAGTCTACCGCTACCCTTGCAAAGATTAAATGAGACAGCTCGTCTAGCTCTATCAAAAATGCTTACCCATATAGGGCTTGTTATTTAACTAACGGGGAAGTATAGCTCAATCAAGACACGATGGCAGCCGGCCAGACGATCGGCTGCCTTTTCATAACGCTAACGCCAGCTTAATAAAACAGCAGAAGGATCCGCCTTGGCGGGTCCTTTGTCTTGAAAATCAAAAGCATAAGGAGATCGTCCAAGTGTTCACAATCTGTCTCATGTAAAAAAATAAAACTGGTTAATGAGATATTTTGGAATTATCAATCGTGTTGAATGTAGGAGGCGAAAAAATGGAATGCAATTCTTTATTAAGTACGGATAAAGAATTGGCTGAACTATATCAACGGCGTGCAGATCTAGTCTACAGACTTTGCTTTATATACTTGAAAAATCCCGTTGATGTTGAAGACGCTGTTCAATCTGTATTTCTAAAACTAATTAAATCTCCAATGCCTTTTAATGACCACGAGCATGAAAAAGCATGGCTGATGGTAACCACTCGAAATTACTGTAAAGACATTCTTAAAAATTGGTGGACAACCCGTCGTGTGGCATTAGACGCTTTGCCAGAAGTTGTTTCTTGGAATGGTGATCAACCATCCGGCAAGGTGGTTACAAAACTGCTTTCACTTCCCGAAAAATACAAAACTGTTTTATATCTATACTATTTTGAGGAGTACACGGTAAAAGAAATAGCAGAGATGTTAGGACGCAAAGAAAGCACGATCCAAACGCAACTATTCAGAGGCCGCAAACGCCTCAAGATGGATTTGGGAGGGGATTATATTGAGTAACAAAAATATTAATCAGATTTTTGAAGCTCTTACTCCAAGAACTGAACAAAAAGAAAAAATGTTTCAAAACATTTTAATGCAAAGCCAGGTTGAGCATAAAAGGCAAAGAAGATTTCCTCCTGTGAAACTTGTAAGATATGCCGTACTGGCTGCCGTACTAATGGCTTCTTTAACCACAACGGCTTTTGCAGCGGTATATATGGGATTAGATGAAGCATTTATAAAATTTCTTAAACCGTCAAATAACTATCAGGCTGCATATTTGTCCAATGGCGCTTATGTAGTGGACAAAACTATGAAAAATGAGTATGGATCGCTAACCATTAAGCAAGTGATCGGCGACAGCAATCTAACCTATATTTTAATGGACTTTACTGCCCCAGAAGGCACTGTTCTAAATGCGGAGCGATACCGTTTTCATACCATGATTACGACAAATCAAAGCAGTAACAGTACAGGATTTGAGGTGCTCGACGATGAAAATCCTAATGACCATAAAATAAGCTTGGTCATGAATATAATGACTGACAGTTCCTTAGCAGGTCAAACTGTTGATTTGAAACTCTATGATTTACAAGCTGCAGATCCGTTTCCTGGCATTTTTGAAACCATCATTCCGGGTTCATGGGAAACCGCTTTAAAGCTAGATTTCAAGGAGTACTCGACCCTTTATCAGATCGATCAAACCGTTAAGCTGTTTGGTTATACGGCAATTTTAAAAACGATCTCTGTCTCGCCAATTTCAATTACTTTGAAGATTGATAGCGGATCATTAAAGGAGATTAACAAAGCCGCCGGCAGATTAAAGGAGGTTGGTCCAAATGAATATTTAGATAACTTCCCTATCAAGATAAACTATAAAGAAGGGACCTCAGAAACGACCAGCATTTTTTCCGGATTAGCTGTAAGCGATTTTTTGAGTAACCAACTGCTTACAATTAAAACGTTTGAAAATATTATAAATGATAAGGAAATCGCGTCTTTCGTATTCTTTGACAAAGAAATTCCGATGAAAAACTGAATCTCTACTACATTACTAATAATCTTATTACAGTAAGCTTCAAATGCTCCTCATTGTGCCTAGTTTTGATAGGCTCAATGGGGCTATTTGTAGTTTGCGTCAAAGATGGTTCCGAGTCACTAAGCTAAAGGGGAACGATAGTTAAATCAAGACACGATCGCAATCGGCCAGACGATCGGCTACCTTTTCATAACGCTATACCAGCTAATAATAAGCATGTCAAAATAGATTGAATGAATCCAGTTATCGGTTTAGATATATCTAAAGAAGAAAGCCATGGACAAGCCTTTTAAGAGTGTGGAAAACCTGTTATACACGATCTTTGTCCCAACCAGCCTCAATCATGGTCATGACAAGTAGGGGTGAACATTATAGCGCTCGGGATCAAGTCCCACGGGCAGGATAGTTGAAAATATAAAATCCGTTTCAGAGTAAACGCTATTGACAATTAGACTACTACGTGTTACTTTATAGCAGTAGTAAGTATCACTACATACCAGTGATACAGAATAGCAAGGGGTGATAGTGCTGGAAAACTTAACGGAAATGCTCAAAGGGGCGCTTGAGGGCTGTGTCCTTGAAATTATAAGCCGCAAAGAAACCTACGGCTATGAAATCACGCGGCGGCTGAACGCCCTCGGCTTCACAGATATTGTGGAGGGAACGGTGTACACCATCCTGATCCGGCTTGAAAAAAACAAGTTGGTGGAGATCACCAAGAAGCCCTCCGACATGGGACCGCCGCGAAAGTTTTTCGCGATCAACGACGCGGGGCGCGAGGAGCTGCGGAGGTTCTGGGAAAAATGGGAGTTTGTATCATCAAAAATTAATGAGCTAAAGGAGAAAAAATAATGAATTTTTGGGAAAAGATCACCGGCAGCGATATGACTAAAGAATTTAAAGTTTTTGAATCGCGAGCCCAAAAGCTGCCCGCTGATTATCAAGCCGCATGGGAAAAAATTAAAGCCAATCTTTGGACGCACTCCGATTTTACCGGTCGCAACCTCATGCCCATACTTGACGGTGTGCTTGGCCTGCTGGAAGAAACGGCGGCGGACGGGCAGAGTGTCCAAGAAGCTCTGGGTGACGATATCAAAGGCTTCTGTTCAGCGCTTGCCGGCGAAGAAGGGGCAAAGTCTTACCGCGACAAGTGGCGCCAGCAGCTCAATAATAATATCGCCAAAAAATTAGGTAAATAGAAGGAGGATACAATGAATATACGGGATATCATCGAAGGCAAAAAAGAGTGGCGAGCGCACGTGGCGCGTGTCAAAGGACTCCCGCAAGATTATCAGATTGTTTATAAAGAGATTCAAAAATATCTCTTTAAGGTCGGCCCTGCCCAGCTAACCGACGGGACGGGGTTGCTTTCGGGGATTGTCGACCTTTTTGAAGAAGGCGCGGCTTTGGGGAAAGGCGTGCTCGAAGTGACGGGCAGTGACGTAGCGGCTTTCTGCGACGATCTAATCAAAGATTCAAAAACTTACGCTGACATCTATCAAGAATCTGTTGCCAAGAAAGAAAGAAGACCATGAAAAAGGTTGTGGATAAAAAATGAAAAGGGGGATATCGGGATGGAAAAAGCAATTGAAGTGAAAGGTCTGCGAAAGTCTTTCAAGGACACAGAAGTCCTAAAGGGCGTCGATTTTGAAGTGAAGCGAGGTGAGATTTTCGCCCTGCTTGGCTCCAACGGCGCGGGCAAGACGACGATTGTCAGAATCCTCACCACACTGCTTAAACAGGACGGAGGCACCGCAACCGTAAACGGATTTGACGTCGCGTCAAAACCTGAGAATGTGCGGCATGCGATCAGTCTGACCGGGCAATTTGCTGCCGTGGACGAGATATTGACCGGGCGGGAAAATCTTATCATGATTGCCAAACTGCGACACCTTAACAATCCGCGTCATGTCGCGGATGATTTACTGAATCGCTTCGGCTTGAACGACGCCGCCGACCGCAAGGTGTCCACCTATTCGGGCGGTATGCGCCGCAGGCTCGACATTGCCATGAGCCTGATCGGAGAACCGCAGCTCATTTTCCTCGACGAGCCGACCACAGGCCTTGACCCCGAGGCACGCATGGAGGCTTGGAAGATTGTCAAGGAGCTTGCCGACGGTGGAACAACGGTATTCTTGACCACTCAGTATTTGGATGAGGCCGAACAACTTGCCGATAGAATTGCCATTTTGCATAAGGGCAGGATTATTGCCAATGGCACGCTTGAGGAACTGAAAATGCTGTTCCCGCCCGCAAAGACGGAGTATGTGGAAAAACAACCTTCATTGGAGGAGATATTCCTCGCAATCATTGGTAAAAAGGAGAGTGAGTAACAATGAATGAGCATTTTTTCAGCGACATTAGCGTGATGCTTGGACGTTCCATGCGCCATATTTTGCGAAGCATGGACACCATCTTCACGGTTTGTATCACTCCGATTGCAATGATGTTAATGTTCGTCTATGTGTTTGGCGGCGCAATCCAAAGCGGTATGGATAACTATGTGAACTACCTGTTGCCCGGTATCCTGCTGATTGCGATTGCAAGCGGTATATCCTATACGGCTTACCGCCTGTTTTTAGATAAGCAACGGGGCATCATTGAGCGGTTCCACTCCATGCCGATTTCGCGTTCTGCCCTGCTGTGGGGGCACGTGCTGACCTCGTTGGTATCCAACGCCATATCGGTTGTCCTCATCATTCTCGTAGCGCTCATTATGGGCTTTCGCTCGTCGGCAGGGGTACTATCTTGGCTTGCCGTAGCCGGCATACTCGTGCTGTTTACGCTGGCTTTGACTTGGGTCGCGGCGATTGCCGGACTGTCCGCAAAATCGGTGGAAGGTGCTAGCGTGTTTTCCTATCCGCTGATCTTCCTGCCGTTTATCAGTTCGGCCTTTGTGCCGACCGAAACGATGCCGTCAGTCGTACGCGCCTTTGCCGAAAACCAGCCGGTGACCTCTATCGTAGAAACCATCCGTGCTCTATTGTCAAGTCAACCGGTAGGAAATGATATCTGGGTCGCTCTTGCGTGGTGCTTAGGGATACTGATCGTCGCATATCTATTTGCGGTGCGCGCATACAAACGGACAGCAGCTTAATGTTTGCAGGCATTATAATGATAGTGGTCAACAAAAACATCAAGTAAAGGCCCCTCCACCAACGACGGCGTTACTATTTGTCAAAGCGCTCGCTTCACCAGTTTCGAGTCCATCGCAGTGAAGTGATGTTCTATTACTCCTTTTATGTCAAAGTAATGGGGAATAAAGATAACCAGGGAGCAGACAGCCACGGGTGCCTGTTCCCTTTTTTTATTGAAGTAGACGTCAAATCTTGGATGCCGTTAAGCTAAAGGGCAGTTTACTTTAGTGAGCCGATTGAAGGAATACATACGTTGATTCCGAATCTATTTAAGAAGATAACGCAAGAGATATGTGAAGTCGCATTATTGAACCTAGGTGGAGGTAACTTTATGAAGCACTTATTGGACTATCTTCATGTTCAATCGATAGCCAAATCTGCGATGGAAGAAATAAGGACTATCATTACAGAGGGGATTTCTGAACGTGAAGTCGTTATTAAAGCGGAGGATATTTTAAGGCACTACGGAGTAGAACGGTTTTGGTACTACAATATCGGGGCTTTCGTTCATGTGGGAACGAGAACAATCATCTCTGAATCAGGGCGGAATTACCGTCCGTCGAAGCAAACGGTAGGCAAGAACGATATTGTGACGGTCGATCTGAGCCCGGAGATCAATGCGTTCTGGGGAGACTATGCCCGTACCTTTATCGTGATCGATGGAAGTGCGGTCGATGTAAAGCAGCTTCAATGCCAACCAAACTCTATTACAGATGAATTTGAGCATGGGATACATGCGGAAAAACAACTCCACCGTATGTTTAAAGCGTATGTCGAGCCAGAAATGACCTTTGAAGAAGTCTATCTCCATATGAACAAGGTGATCCAACAACTCGGTTACGTGAACCTCGATTTCGCAGGAAACCTCGGTCATACCATTGAATTTCATAAAGAGGCCAGAATTTATTTTGAACGAGGAAATACGAGAAAGATTAGAGAGGTGGATTTCTTTACATTTGAACCGCACATTAAGCATGCGAACGGAGCGTACGGCTTCAAAAGAGAGGATATTTATTACTTCCAGAACGACGAGTTAAAGGTCTTATAAACGAGAAAGGCAGTCCGGATATTAGTTTATTAGATTCGTGCAGCCTAAAACTTCTTTCAACACTACCGGTTTACAACTTTACTTTCTTTGAGCCTACAATTTTTTGTAAATAAATGTGCGTAGGCTCATAAGGGTCTGAAATTTGGTGGTTTATGCTATTTCTAGCAAACTCATTTTAGGCCTTGAGGAGGTAGTGATGCTATGAAAACCAAAGGGATTGTGATCCCGCATGAACACGGCGCGTGGGCGATGGTCAGTGTTCCTTTTCTATTCGGGATGATGGCTGGGCAACCGCAATGGCTGCATCTGCCGTTATTTATGGGGTGGTTGTTTCTATATTTATCCTCTTATCCATTTCTTCAATTCCTCAAAAGAACAAATAACCGTGAGCATTGGTTGAAATGGGGGTTGATTTACGGAGCCATTTCTCTTCTTTGCCTGATTCCGACAGTAATCTTTTACCCATCGTTATTTTATTTCGGCCCATTACTGTTAGGACTACTGATGGTCAATATTTGGCATACCAAACATAAGTCTGAGCGGGCTATGCTTAATAATATTTGTGCCATACTGATCTTCTCTGTTGGAGGACCGGCAGCCTACTTACTAAGCGGAGGCGGTTGGGACCGAACGATGGCTTTGATCATGTTGTTCAGCTTCTTACACTTCATGGGCAGTGTGTTTTTTGTGAAATCCGTATTTCGTGAACGGAAGAATCTGCGTTGGATTAACTATTCACGAATATATCATGTTGTTGTGCTCATCATCCCTTTTATAGTGGGACTTCCATGGTTGTTCATTGCATTTATGTTCTCAACGGTACGATCTTTCATTTTCGCAGGTAAAATCGTGAGGCCTTGGAAAGTGGGGATCATTGAAATTATCGGTGCTGTACAGTTTTTATTGCTTTCTGTTGCAATCATTCAACATTGATAGAATTACATACATATATTTTGATGGGCCCGTGCATTTGAGCATGGGTCTTTCTGCTGTATATATAGGACTTTCCCTAATAGGAACACTCTGTGCTCTAATCGATAATGGATGTATAAGAATAGACAATTATTTGATCCCCCAAATCCTTGTCATTCTACCGAAGGAGTGGTCATGTCCAATGAAGGGAAAGTTTGGACTAAAGTTCTTTAAACCTGTAGAAAGCTATTCGGATAACTGGTCTGTGCTAGAAGAGAAAAGCAGAGATTGGGAGGATATGTACCGAAAGCGCTGGTCTCACGATAAAGTGGTGCGAACGACTCACGGAGTAAACTGCACAGGCTCTTGCAGCTGGAAGGTATTCGTGAAGAATGGAATTATAACCTGGGAAAATCAACAGATTGATTATCCCTCCTGTGGACCGGATATGCCTGAATTTGAACCTCGCGGCTGTCCGCGCGGCGCTTCATTTTCCTGGTATGAATATAGCCCTCTTCGTGTGAAATATCCTTATATGCGGGGGCGGTTATGGCGGTTATGGAAACAGGCCTTAAGCGAAACCGCAGATCCTATTGCAGCTTGGGCAAGTATTGTTGAAGATCCTGAGAAAGCGACTTCCTATAAAAAAGCACGCGGCAAAGGCGGTCATGTACGCGTATCCTGGCAGGATGCAAATGCATTAATTGCAGCTCAATTAATCTATACGATTCGCAAATATGGACCTGATCGGATTGCCGGTTTCACACCAATTCCTGCCATGTCTATGATTAGCTACGCGTCAGGTGCACGTTTTTTAACTCTATTAGGCGGACAGATGCTCAGTTTCTATGATTGGTATGCGGATTTACCGCCAGCCTCCCCGCAAATTTGGGGCGAGCAAACGGATGTGCCCGAATCCAGTGACTGGTATAACGCCGGTTATATCATGATGTGGGGCTCAAATGTCCCGCTAACACGTACACCGGATGCGCACTTTATGACTGAGGTTCGCTATAAGGGGACAAAGGTCGTCTCCATTGCACCGGATTATGCCGAAAACGTTAAGTTCGCGGACAATTGGCTGGCCCCGAATCCAGGGACGGATGCAGCGATTGCCCAGGCGATGACGCATGTCATTCTTAATGAATTCTATAAAGAGCGTCAGGAGCCTATGTTCCTGAACTACGCAAAACAATATACAGATATGCCTTTTCTTATCTTGTTGGAGGAGTATGAGGGAGATTACAAGGCCGGTCGCTTCTTACGGGCAAGTGATCTTGGAGATACCTCGCAGCATGCAGAGTGGAAGCCGGTCATTTTTGATGAAGCAACGAGTGAGATCACAATTCCGAACGGAACGGTCGGCCAACGCTGGGAAAAGGATAAGAAATGGAATCTCATCTTGGAGCGTGAGGATGGCTCATTAATCCAACCAGCCTTATCTGTTGAGGCTCACGATTCCGATTGGCAGACCATCATCTTCCCATTCTTTGATAACTCCGCTAACGGAACCTTCAAACGGCCCATTCCAGCTAAAAAGGTAGTCATGGCGGACGGTTCAGAGCGACTAGCTGCCACCGTCTTTGATCTCATGATGAGCCAGTACGGAGTGGTACGGACGGGTAGTGATCTGGAGGCAAAAGGTTATCAAGATGAAGCCTCTTTCTACACTCCAGCTTGGCAAGAAAAAATAACAGGTGTCAAGCAATCTATAGTCGTACAAATCGCCCGTGAATTTGCCCAAAATGCGCTGGATACCGGCGGTCGCTCGATGATCATCATGGGTGCTGGGATCAACCACTGGTTCAACAGTGACACCATCTATCGCTCGATCCTTAACTTGGTTATCCTTACAGCTTCACAAGGGGTTAATGGCGGCGGATGGGCGCATTATGTGGGCCAAGAAAAATGCCGTCCGATTGAAGGCTGGTCCACAGTAGCCTTTGCCAAAGACTGGCAGGGACCGCCGCGTCAGCAGAATGCCACTTCGTTTTTCTACTTTGCTACGGATCAATGGAAGTATGAAGAGATGGGTGCAGATTCTTTGAAATCGCCAACGGGCGGAGACATCCGGTACCAGCATCCGGCAGATTATAATGTGCTTGCTGCACGCTTGGGTTGGCTTCCGTCCTATCCGCAATTTAATAAGAATAGTCTCGTATTTGCAGAGGAAGCTGCGCAGCAAGGGAAGACGACCAATGAGGAGATTGTAAAACATACGTTGGAGCAAATCACCTCCGGTGAAACCCACTTCGCCGTTGAAGATCCGGATGCACCGGACAACTTCCCGCGTTCCCTGTTTGTATGGCGTTCGAATCTCATATCAAGCTCTGCCAAAGGACAGGAATATTTCATGAAGCATTTGCTGGGTGCGGCAGATGGATTGTTGTCTATGCCAAATGAGGATGAAAAACCGGAGGAAATCTTCTGGCGGGAGAATGTTGAAGGGAAGCTGGATCTGCTGGTTGCGTTGGATTTCCGAATGACTTCCACACCGATGTACGCAGATATAGTTTTACCTGCGGCTACCTGGTATGAGAAAACAGATCTGTCTTCAACGGATATGCATCCCTTTGTGCATCCTTTTAATCCGGCAATAGATCCTCTGTGGGAGTCGCGTTCGGACTGGGATATTTATCGCGGTCTTTCACAAACCTTTTCAGAACTAGCTAAAACCTATCTTCCAGGCATTTATAAGGATCTAGTTACTACACCCTTAGGACATGACTCTGTGAGTGAAATTTCTCAACCCTACGGCGAAGTTAAGGATTGGCGGAAGGGTGAAATTGAAGCCATCCCAGGAAAAACTATGCCCCATATGTCGATTGTGGAACGAGATTATACGAAAATTCACGATAAATATGTAACACTTGGCCCTCTTCTTGCTACAGGCAAAGTGGGTGCTCACGGGGTTAGCTTTTCGGTAGCAGAGGAGTATGAGGAGTTAAAGAGAATTAACGGCACCTATTTCGATGAAACGATCAAAAATGGGCTGCCTAAGCTTCATACGGCCCGGCAGGTTGCCGATGCTATATTGAACATATCATCAGCTACGAACGGAAAGGTATCCCAACGAGCATGGGAATCAGCAGAACAGGATACTGGCGTAACTCTTAAGGATATTTCAGCAGACCGTGTTGCAGAGCGGATTACATTCCAAAGTATCACCGCTCAACCGCGTGAAGTCATACCTACACCTGTCTTTAGCGGCTCCAATAAGATGGGCAGACGATATTCACCTTTTACCACGAATATTGAAAGGCTGGTACCTTTCCGAACCTTAACAGGCAGACAACATTTTTATGTAGATCATGAGATTTTTCTGCAATTTGGAGAAGCATTACCTGTGTACAAACCGACACTTCCACCTATGGTCTTCGGGCCGCGGGACAAACAGATTACCGGAGGTAAAGATGCCCTTGTCCTTCGTTATTTAACTCCGCATGGCAAGTGGAATATTCATAGTACGTATCAGGATAACCTGCATATGCTTACTCTTTTCCGTGGAGGACCAACGGTCTGGATCAATAATGAGGATGCAGCAGCCCATGCCATTGAGGATAATGATTGGCTTGAGGTATACAACCGGAATGGAGTGGTTACCGCGCGTGCGGTAGTGAGCCATAGAATGCCAAAGGGAACCATGTTCATGTATCATGCGCAGGATAAGCATATTAACGTACCGGGGTCCGAGATTACGAATGATCGCGGGGGAAGCCATAACGCACCGACGAAAATCCATGTCAAACCTACTCAGATGGTAGGGGGATATGCACAGCTTAGCTATGGATTTAACTATTACGGTCCGATCGGGAATCAACGGGATGTTTATGTAGCTGTCCGCAAAATGAAGGAGGTGAACTGGCTTGAAGATTAAAGCACAAATAGCTATGGTAATGAATCTGGATAAATGCATCGGCTGCCATACGTGTAGTGTGACCTGTAAAAGCACTTGGACTAATCGTTCGGGTGCCGAGTATATGTGGTTCAATAACGTAGAGACCAAACCGGGTATAGGATATCCAGTTCGCTGGGAGGACCAGGAGAAGTATAAAGGCGGATGGACGCTCAAAAAAGGCAAGCTGGAGTTGAAGTCGGGAACTAAGTTATCAAAAATCGCATTGGGTAAAATATTTCATAACCCGGATATGCCGGAAATGAAGGACTATTATGAGCCTTGGACTTATAACTATGAACATCTAACCCAATCCGGTGAGAAAAAACATCAGCCGGTGGCTCGTCCCAAGTCTGTCATTACCGGAGATAACATGGATCTAAAATGGGGGCCTAACTGGGAGGACGATCTGGCGGGTGGTCACGTAACCGGACCGAAGGACCCGAACATCGAGAAGATCGAAGAGGAAATCGTCTTTAATTTTGAACAGACTTTTATGATGTATTTACCGCGTCTTTGTGAGCATTGCTTAAATCCAAGTTGTGTAGCTTCATGTCCATCGGGTGCCATGTACAAGCGCGATGAAGACGGAATTGTTTTAGTTGATCAAGAGGCGTGCCGGGGCTGGCGCTACTGTATGACAGGATGTCCTTACAAAAAAGTCTATTTCAACTGGCAAACCAATAAGGCGGAGAAATGTACCTTCTGTTTCCCGCGGATTGAGGCAGGACTTCCTACCGTATGCTCCGAGACCTGTACAGGACGCATCCGTTATCTCGGTGTGCTTTTATACGATGCTGATAAAGTATTAGAAGCTGCATCAACGCCGGATGAAAAAGATTTATATCAGGCCCAGCTAGACCTGTTCCTTGATCCGAGTGATCCTGCTGTCATCGAGCAAGCCCGTAAGGATGGAATATCGGAGGAGTGGATTGAATCCGCCCAGAACTCACCCGTCTATAAATTGGCAATAGAATACAAGCTAGCTTTCCCGCTTCATCCTGAATATCGCACACTGCCTATGGTCTGGTATGTGCCGCCGCTTAGCCCGATCATGAATTATTTCGAAGGCAAGGATTCGATTGAGAATCCGGATATGATCTTCCCGGCGATAGAAGAGATGCGTCTGCCGGTTCAATATTTAGCCAATTTACTGACCGCTGGAGATACCATTACGGTGAAGGAAGCCCTTCAAAAAATGGCTATGATGCGTTCTTATATGCGTGCCAAGTCTTCCGGGAAACCCTTTGATGCAAATCGTTTGGAAAGAGTAGGTTTAACTGCACATCAGATTGAGCAAATGTACCGTCTGCTGGCCATTGCTAAATATGAGGACCGATTTGTCATTCCAACCGCACACAAAGAAAATCATATGGATGTTTACCGTGCACAAGGCTCGGAAGGCTTTGGACTGGAATGTAACGGCTGTGGGCCTGTAAGTCCGACGGTTGGCAAAAGCGGTCAAGAGCTTTATGAAGAAAACTTCTATGGGGGAATATGGCGTGATTAATCTCGAGAAGCTGTTTGAGCGTAAACGTGTGTTCGGATTCTTCGTGCAGCACTTAACCTATCCCGACAAGCTTGACTATCACCCCTCTGTTCTGGAGGAGTATATAGATTCTTCTAATCCTGTATATGAACATATAAAAAGGTTTTGGGACCGCATGCATCAATACAGCTTGGAGGAAATCGAAGAAATGTATGTGCAAACCTTTGATTTTCAGAAGAAATCAACCTTGTATATGACCTATTCTAAACTGGAAGAAGCTAAGGAACGTGGACAAATGCTTGCGAATATCAAATCAGTATACCAAACCTATGGGCTTCATATGGCGAATGATGAGCTATCCGATTATCTGCCGTTGATGTGCGAGTTTCTATACGCTGTGGATTGGAGAGGTGACCCGCGGGCGCAGGAAAGTCTTGGACTTATCCTTGCAGTCATGGAGGACGGGACCTATCATCTCCTTAATGCTCTGCAGCAGTTTGATAATCCTTATTATGATTTGATAAAAGCACTTCGTGAAACTTTCAAGGCTTGTGTGAGGCAGGAGGCATCGATTCATGAGCATGGTTGATCAATTCCTGTGGGTGATATTCCCCTATATGTGTATGGTTGTATTTGTGGTCGGCCATATCTATCGGTATCGTGTAGATCAATTCAGCTGGACGGCCAAATCTAGCGAATTCATAGAGAAAAAACAGTTAAAGATAGGTAGCATGATGTTTCATCTAGGGGTTATGCCGGTCATCGCCGGCCATATCGTCGGGCTGGGGATTCCAAAGTCGTGGATGCATGCGATGGGTGTAACGGATCATATGTATCATTTTGGAGCCCAATATATTGGAGCAATATTTGGTTTTCTAACGCTTGGTGGTATGGTCATTCTTACGTCCCGCCGTTTCACCCATAAAGGGGTGCGCAGGTTAAGCTCAGTCTCGGATCGGCTCGTGAATGTACTGCTGCTCTTCATCGTCCTGATGGGCTTGTACAGTACAATGTTCGCCGGTAAAAGTGTGGAACCCGCTTTTGATTATCGCTCCACCATATCGATCTGGTTCCGTGACTTATTGATTCTACGTCCTGACCCCGCAGATATGCTGCAGGTGCCGATAACTTTCAAGATTCATATTTTGTCGGGTTTTATGATTTTTGCCCTGTGGCCTTTCACTAGACTCGTACATGTATGGAGTGTTCCATTGAATTATGTGGGTAGAAGTTATATTCTGTATAGAAAGAATCGTAAACATTAAAGGTAGAAGAAGAAGGCGATGGCTGCCTTCTTTTCTTCATCCAAGGGAGTCCAGGATATGAATGATAAGCCGAGGTATAATTACCAGAAGGAGATCGATAACCTTCGAAGCCGATTTGGTTTGGACTTTGTGTCAGTTGCGTTAGTACAGCCTGCTGAGGATCGGTTTGTCCTAACTTGGCAATTCGTTTCCGGAAATATTAACAATCGGTATAAACGGATTGCGCTGCAATCAGGCAAAGGGATCGCCGGTGTAGTATTCAAAACGGGGAAACCCCTGCTTATGAAAAATGTAAATATGGATATCGGAGCCAAAGATTTATTTAATTACCCCATTATTGTGGCGGAACGCCTTCAAAGCTTGGGAGCACTCCCCCTATGGAGCTATAACCGTGTAATGGGTGTACTTTTATTCGGCTTTCGCCAGGAAAATGCCTTAACCGAGGCTTTGTTTCATTTGATCCAAGAGGAGATTGGCCCTGAATTTGGTTCCCTGTATGCAAAGGAGAGGGTAATAGAATGATCCCACTCACCGGTGATAGCTTGACTTTATTGTTAGGTAAAATGTATGAAAATAGCATTGAAGCAATCTTTTTTATTGATAGGGATGGTAAGGTTCTGGCTATGAATCCGGCTGCTGAGAATATACTCGATACCGATGTTATCGAAAGGATGTACAGAAACGAAGAAAACTCTCTTTGTCAGTCCTGCCAAGGCTATATGAGCGAACAGGAGGCAATATCCTGCTGCAATTGTTATTTGGTAAGCCCCAAAGAAGACTTCTCCTCATTCCAGGTTTATTTAAAGACGCGGAATCAAGGGATTGTTCCTTATGCAGCCAGCTATCATTTGATTGATGAGACTAGCGGAACACGTATTTTCATGCTGCTTAATCTAACAAAGCAATTTCAGACACAGGAAAAGTTATACCAGTCGAAGATGCTGAAATATATTATTAAGGCTCAGGAAGATGAACGCAAACGCATCTCTCGGGAGCTGCATGATAGTGTGGCTCAAGAATTGCTTAGTTCACTGGTTGATTTGCGTGTCATTAAATATATGAACGTCAATGAGGATGTTCTGCGGAAAATACAGCAAACCGAGATTTCCATTACAAGGCTGCTCGATGATATCCGCCATTTATCTGTTGAGCTGCGCCCGGCTTCGTTAGATGATCTCGGTCTAGAGGCAGCCTTCCGCTCACACTTCAAAGGTATCGAAAAGAATTACGGAGTACTCATTGATTTCTCGGCAGAGTTATCAGCTGCCCGTTATAGCAACGAAATTGAAACGGTGGTGTACCGAGTCTGTCAGGAAGCCGTGTTGAATGCGCTTAAGTATGCAGACACAGATCAGGTCTATGTTAAATTATTTGAACAGAATGGTTATTTACAGCTAATCGTAAGGGATGAGGGGGTAGGCTTTATTCTGGATTCTGGTGAAGTTAAAGGCACCGGGCTGGGTCTATATGGAATGCGGGAACGGTCGGAATTAGTGAATGGCCAGTTGACTCTGACGTCGGATATCGGGAAGGGAACTACCATTCAACTATACATTCCGCTGGCAGAGGTTAGAATCGAGGAGGAAGCCCTTCAATGAGAATCGTTATTGTGGATGATCATGCTGTTGTTCGGAGCGGATTTTCAATGATACTGAACTATCAGGCGGATATGGAGGTTGTGGCGACTGCTGCGGACGGCAGGGAAGCCTACCTGATGGTAGGAAAGCACCATCCAGATATCCTGTTAATGGATTTAAGTATGCCTCCTGGTGAGAGCGGACTGATCGCTACAGGAAAAATAAGCAGCGATTATCCCGATACCAAAATCATCGTTCTAACGATGTATGATGATGAAGAGTATTTATTTCATGTCCTTAAGAGCGGCGCTTCAGGGTATGTATTGAAAAATGCACCTGACGAGGAGCTGTTGTCTGCTATACGCATGGTCTATAAAGGAGGGACATATATTCATCCGCAAATGGCAACCTCATTGGTCAGAGATTATATCAAGAAGGATCAGGGTAGCAACGAGAACGATCCTTATAAAATACTATCCACGCGCGAAACGGAAATTCTGCCTCTGATCGCAAAAGGCTATGGTAATAAGGAAATCGCTGAAAAGCTGTTTGTATCCGTAAAAACGGTTGAAGCACACAAAGCAAAAATAATGGAGAAGCTCCAATTGAAAAGCCGTCCTGAACTTGTAGAATATGCCCTTCGAAAAAAGCTGTTTGATTTCTAAATGTGATATAGGGATTCCCTCATCAGAATCAAGGGGGAATCCCTATTATTTTTTGGGAAGATTCATCTAAAATAGAGTTGGGGGATCCACATAGTTGTCATTCACAATACTTGGAAAAGGTGATTCTGGATGATAAGGAAGCTACAATTATCGCTTCAAACGTTGAATCTAATCGTAGGTTTTATGGTATGGGTTATTATTTCAGCGCTGCTCCCGTTTATTCGGGAGGATATCCAAATTCCGGCGGAGAAGCTTGCGATGGTTACAGCTATTCCTGTCGTCTTGGGATCGATTTTAAGAATACCGCTTGGTTATTACGCTAATATTTTAGGGGCACGGATTATTTTTTCAGCAAGCTTTATTCTTCTTCTATTTCCGGTGTTTTACATTAGCGTAGCTTCTTCCTATATGGACTTAGTGATTGGCGGATTGTTTCTGGGAATTGGTGGTGCCGTATTTTCCGTTGGTGTAACTTCTCTGCCCAAATATTACCCCAAGGAAAAGCTCGGTTTAGTGAACGGGATTTATGGTATAGGCAACATTGGAACTGCTATTACCACCTTTTCTGCACCGCTTATTGCTACACAAATAGGGTGGTCTATGACCGTAAAACTTTATCTAGTACTGCTGCTTATTTTTGCGGGCTTGAACATCTTTTTGGGTGATAAGCAAGAAACGAAAGTAACAACACCTATCATTGAACAAATGAAAGCCGTTTATAAAAATGATAAGCTGTGGTTTTTATCGATATTCTATTTTATTACGTTCGGATCGTTCGTAGCTTTTACTGTATATTTACCGAACTTCCTGGTCTCCCATTTTGAACTTGAAAAAGTAGACGCAGGTATTCGGACGGCTGGCTTTATAGCAGTAGCTACCTTCCTGAGGCCGATTGGCGGCTGGCTTGCCGATAAGTTGAAACCGTTATTTTTACTGATGGGTGTATTTATGGGTCTTACATTCGCGGGAATTGTGCTGGCTTTCTCACCTTCCATTGGACTGTATACGGTTGGCAGCTTAACTATTGCCATGTGTGCGGGCTTAGGTAACGGGATTATTTTCAAACTTGTTCCTCTGTATTTGAATAAACAGGCAGGGATCGCGAATGGAATTGTCTCGATGATGGGCGGCTTGGGCGGATTTTTCCCACCACTGATGCTGGCTATGATTTATTCTATAACAGGCCAATATTCCATCGGCTTCATGGCATTGTCCCAAGTCTCGTTCGCCAGCTTTGTGCTTGTGGTATGGCTGTATTATCATGAGAAATTAGCTCTTTCCTCCGAAGTCTTCCGTTCTACGGGACAAGGGATTTTGGTGACGGATGTGAACGGGAGAATTCATGCGGTCAATCCGGCTTTTACACAGCTAACTGGGTATTCTGAGCAAGAGATCCTCGGGCAAAATCCGAGCGTTCTTCAATCTGGGAAACAAGCTCAGGCCTTTTATGAAGAGATGTGGAAGGACATTACACAACAAGGGAGTTGGCAGGGGGAGATCTGGAACCGTAGAAAAAGCGGGGAAGAGTACTTGGAGCTAATAACCATAAATGTTGTGAAGGATGCTACAGGAGAAGTGATACGATATGTAGGAACGTTTAGCGATATCACCTTCCAAAGGAGTGGAGCATAGAATCTATAAGATGCTGCAGCGTAATACCAACTGGAGGGATCAGGGTCGTGGGAACAGAGATATTGATGGATCAGCTACAGCGTCCGATTCGTGATTTGCGTATTTCAGTCACAGACCGCTGTAATTTACGCTGCCAATACTGTATGCCTAAGGAAATATTCGGGGATGATTATGCTTTTTTACCTGAAAAGGAGCAGCTGACCTTTGATGAGATTATGCGGCTGGCAGATTTATTTGCTTCACTCGGGGTGAAGAAGATTCGTCTGACTGGCGGTGAACCTCTAATGCGTCGCAATCTGGCAGAGCTGGTGCAAAGGCTAGTTCAATTAGAGGGAGTAGACGACATTGGATTAACGACCAATGGGATGCTGTTGAATGCACAAGCATATGATTTATATAATGCAGGCTTGCGCCGGCTTAACATTAGTTTGGATGCACTGGATGCCAAAGTTTTAGCGGCAATCAATGGGCGAGGAGTAAAGCCTTCGGTAATTCTGGCTAATATCGAATATGCGCGAAGCATTGGGTTTCAAATTAAAGTGAATATGGTGGTGCGAAGGGGGATGAACGAGCAAGAAATCCTGCCGATGGCTACCTTTTTTAAGGAGTATGGAGTCACACTCTGTTTTATAGAATTCATGGATGTTGGGAATGACAATGGATGGAATCTGGAGAGTGTGGTTTCGAAACAAGAGATCTTTGATCATTTGCAAGCGGAATACACCCTAGAACCTGTAGAGCAGAATTATTATGGGGAAGTGGCAAAACGTTACCGCTACAAAGGCAGTAAGTCTGAGATAGGCTTCATTACGTCGGTATCGGAGTCGTTTTGTTCAACGTGTACGCGTGCTAGGTTGTCCTCTGATGGTAAAATGTTTACTTGTTTATTTGCAGAACAGGGCTTTGATTTGCGTGATTTAATTCGAGGTGGAGCCTCTGACGCGGAGTTGCTGGCAACCATTCGCCAGGTTTGGGAACAACGCGCAGACCGATATTCGGATGAGCGGGCGACACACATGGATAAATCTCGCAGTAAGATAGGAATGTCTTATATCGGGGGTTAACAACATAGATCTTCTTTTGAGTAAGACTTAGTTGTTGTGAATGGACGCTCCGCGAACGGATCGTTGCTCCAATCGCTGTTGTCTTCAGATGTATTTGAATTACACTTAGCAGTGTACATCCGAAGACAAAGGCGACCGCTGCCGCTTTTCCGCAATCGTTCCGTCCTCTCCGCTGCTATCAGGTAGCTTTTTTTAAATTCATTCATTAAGAAATGGAGGCTGTCCCATAAGGTTTAAGATTGTATCTGAAATTGTAACGGAATTCACTTATCGACTGAATGGCCTTCAATTTTGGATACAATTTTCTTGAAGTAGACTTTTTACGTATGAGACAGCCATTCTCATTTTTCAATTGTCGAATACACACTCCAATTCAGGCATCCGGATTTTTTCGTGCAAGCGGATTCAGCGGACAGTCTTCGTAGCTGGGGCCATGATAGTGTGCTTAAGTTTTCGTAAAAAACTTCCGTTTTTTTTGCTCTCGTAGCGACACTGGAGTGTTCCTGTAAATCTATTGGTTAGCAAAGTTGTCCATGGTATATCCCAATTTAGAATGAAAGATCTTCTTAAATAATGTTATGTGAAACTTCCTTTTTACCACAAAAGGTTTATTTGTATTTCAAGGAGAGATTTTGATTCGGGTCTACGCTGAAGCCAGCAGAGAGGACGGAATGATTGCGGAAAAGCGTTAGCGGTCGCCTTTGTCTTCAGATGTACACTGCTAAGTGTAATTCAAATACATCTGAAGACAACAGCGATTGGAGCAACGTTCCGTTATCGGAGCGTCCTTTTAAAAAGCAACGTAATTTTACTCAAAGAAAGGGGTGTCTCAGCTACCATTTTGCATGGTTTTCTGGGACACCCCACTGTTGCTAATAATTGATTAATTGCTGGCATCAGACAGCTGTGCATCAATAGCATCCGTTAGGCTCTCATAGGAAGAGTCCTTCAGAAGAACGCCATTCACCATGAACTGTGGAGTACCGTTAACTCCAAATGAACCGGCAATTTTGAAATCTTCTTTTACATCGAACATATAGGTCTGGTTCTTAAGGTCCTTCTCAAACTGAGCATAGTCGATGCCATCGATATTTTTCTTAACGAATTTCAGGATGAATTTTTCAGTAGCCCAAATTTCACTCTCATCACCCTGATTGGCATACAGCTTATGAACATAATCCCAGAACTTCTCATTACTTTGTTTATAAATGGCCTCACCCGCACTGGCAGCCAGATAGGAGTCACGATCCAGAAAGGCGAAGTTCATGAAGAAAAACTCCACTTTACCTGTGTCTACATAATCTTTGATAAATTGATCCAGGTACTGCTCTGTCCATTTCTTGCAGGAAGGGCATTTGAAATCGGCAAACTCAATAACTTTTATAGTGGCGGTACTGCTGCCGAGATGAGGTTGTTTCTCATATTTCAGACCATCTACAACAATCTTACCTTCCACCTCGGTGTAATTCGGTAAATTGTCCAGGTCAGAAGTATCACTACCCGTTCTGTCTTTGATGAGCACAAGTGCACCAATCAGAATAACGACGGTCAATGCGGCAATAAGCATCGGAATGGCATATTTATTTTTGGGACTTGACTTCGGATTAGAGCTTCTCTTCATAGTATTTCCTCCTGCGCAAGATGATATCTACTGAACTCAAACAGTATAATCATTCCTACGCAAGATGAATATGTCATTTCTAACAGAAGTCTAAAAAAATTATCCGTGGTGCTTGTGCTGCTGCTGTGCAGATGATCGGATAACAGGTGGAACCTCGCTGATGGAAGAAATCGTTAATACTGACTGCTGCATTTCGCGCTGCAATTCGATTAAATTGTAAAGCCATTCATTTTGCTGCTTCAGATAAATACTGTTAATTCCTGCGGTAACAGCAGGCAGTACATCCGTACGCAGGGAGTTGCCGATCATCCAAGTGCGTTTGCGGTCAAAATTATGACGTGACAAAATCTCCTCGAGGGATTCCACATTCTTATGTTGGCGGATAAAAATACGATCGTCAAAATAGGCGTCCAACTTCATTTGTTTAATTTTGCGCTGTTGGATCGTATCGTCTCCACCCGTGTATAAAAATAGGTGATGACCTTCTTGCTTCAGGGTATCCAAGGTTTCTACCATACCGGGATACGCCTCAATTTCCTGATCGTATACACTGAGTCCCAGCTTCATCAACTGCTGCTCCTGGAAAGAATCTGCAGGACGATTATATTTATTACTGAAAAAGCGATATGTCGCGATTAGAGATTTGGGGAAATTGTCACTTGCCAAGCCGCTTGAGCTAACTGTTTCTACATCAATTTCCACTTGCTTGCTACGGAGTTCTGCGGTGGTCGGACCAAAATCCGCGAACCAATCGGTCATCATCTCGAAATATTGGCCCAGAATGAGGTCAAAATATTTGTTGCAGTGGACCAGTGTGTCGTCCAGATCGAAGATTACTTGTTGAGTCAAATATTTCATATCGCTCACTCCTTATCCTTATCTATATCTATATCTGTTCTTATCATTATTATAAACGAATATACGATTCGAGGAACATTTGCAACTCCGACGCCCCGTCTGGGCGGATGCTGAAACGTTCATTTTGTTCATCGCGTAAATGGATACGCAGCAACCCGGCTACCCGCAGCATCATCAGATGATGCATTAGCATATCACCGGATTGATTCAGTTCCGATTGCATTTCCCATAGCGATTTAGGTTCATGGGCTACATACCGAAGTAACTTCAGTCGGTTAGGATCGGACAACGCCTTGGTCATTCGCAGCAGCACAGTTGGAGGCTCGTCCTCATTTTCAACGGGGACATCAACAGGATACTGGATCAGCATCAGTGTCTTGTAGAAGCAGTAGGTATTAATAGGGCGGTTATGTACGGTAGGCAGCAGTACAATGGTCTGCAAGTCCGGAATTTCTTCAATTACAACACCGCCTGAGGCATACTCTATTAAGGCTATAGGGTCCATCTTACTTTGAAGCATCTTTTTCTCGGCTGCGTCCTCAATTAATAAGGGTAGAATCTGATTCTCTACGTGTCGGAAATATTGTTCATGCCACAGTCGCAGCAGCGGGCTGTAGCTGCTCTTGATTCGGTAGCATTCCTCCAAAGTGAAGTCAGGCAGAAAGGGTACTAATCTCTGATACCATTCATCTATAGAAGCCGACTCCAGCTCATCCAGGAATTCAAGCACGTTCGATGCAGGTCCGCCACTGTATGCACAGGCATACAACACATCGTAATCATTGAAGGGCCAATCTGCTGCTTGAAGCAGTGTGGCAACCTTTTGAGGGGGGATTCGGCTCTCTACGTCACGGACCCAATCGGGTCCAATATCGAGATTAGAGATCCATTTCCTTGTTACGTATAACATGAAGCTGTCAATCAGCTCATACACCGGTGAGACGTCGATTTTCAATTCGTATTTCATGAAGCATACATTCCTCCCAGGAAATCTGTCACTTCTATATATTATCACTTGTTTTGAAGGAGGTTGTCCACTATAATGTTGGGTGTTTGCCAATAGATGCTAGAGAATCTAACCATTGTAAACCATAGGGGGATACCATTCGTGTCAGGTCTTACTTCTTCAACCGCGAACCAGAATAGCAAGACGCATTATCTTATTCTTATCACTGTTATTGTATCGGCAGGACTCAGTCAAGGACTGTTACTTCCGGTTCTGTCTATTCTTTTGGAGCAGCAAGGGGTTTCATCCTCCCTCAACGGCCTGAACGCCGCTTCCTTATATATTGGTTCTTTCGCCATGACTCTGATTGCAGAGCGTTTACTGGGTGCAATTGGTTTTAAAAAACTGATTGCAGCCGGGATCAGCCTTGTATTGGTCTGTTTACTGCTATTTCCGGTACTGTCCGGGATCAAAGTCTGGTTTATCCTTCGACTGTTGGTAGGTGTTGGGGACGCGGCAATCAACTATGCTGCTCAGTTATGGGTACTGCTAATGACACCTCCGGAGCATCGTGGACGTAATCTTTCTTTGTATGGGATGTCTTACGGACTTGGATTCAGTCTTGGACCGGTCGGAATTAGTCTGCTGCGATTTGGTCAGTCGGTTCCGTTTATCGCCTTAGCTTTTTTATTTCTATTAGTACTCGTGCTTACTGCAACTAAACTGCCTAATTCCCGTCCGGATAAAGTAGAAGGCGGGGAGGGGCAAGCGAAACGCTTTGGGAGAAGCTACAGTCTAGCTTGGTATGCCTTAATTCCAGCACTCTTATACGGATATATGGAAGCAACCTTGAACAGTAACTTTCCTGTGTACGGACTGCGAATCGGTTATAGTGAAAATCAGATCGCAGCGCTGCTGCCTTTTGCGGGAATCGGAGGATTAATGCTGCAGCTTCCGCTTGGCTTGTGGAGTGATCGATTCGGTCGCAAAAAAATACTGATGTTGTGCGGTATTGTCGGCGGTCTCGCCTTTACACTGCTGCCTCTGGCTAAGGATAGATTTTCGTTAACGTTTCTGCTCCTTATGGTTGCTGGGGGATTTGTAGGCTCTTTCTTCTCATTGGGTCTGGCCTATGCAGCCGATATTTTACCGCGTAACCTGCTTCCGGCAGCTAATGTGGTGTCTTCCTTTCATTATAGCGCCGGAAGTATTGTGGGTCCTGGTATCGGTGGTTTTCTGCTGGAATATGGCTGGGGCGGCGGTGTTTTTGGACTCATGGGTGTCTTATACATTATGTTCGGCTTAATGGGGTTATTATTCTCGCCACGCCTAAAGATTTGAGGTAAGATAAGAACGAGTGCTCGCATGGAATTTGATCTCACTTTCCAATACACTATATAAGTAGAGATAAGGATAGGGGAGACTAAGTAATGATTAAAGTTGAACATCTAGCAAAAGCCGTAGGAGAAGATAAAAACCCAGTTTTGAAGGATATTAGCTTTCAACTGGAAGAAGGAGAGCTAGTTGCCTTAATAGGGGGGAGCGGCAGCGGTAAGACAACGTTGCTCCGTTGTTTGGCCCTTCGGGAGAAATGGGATAGCGGAACCTTTAAGGTGGGTGGCGTAAATATTCTGGGTAAAATCTTTGGAGGCAAGCGAAAGATACGCCGTGAATGGGCATATTTAGAGCAGAATGCCGAACTGAATCCTAACCGTACTGCGCTCAAAAATGTGTTGGTCGGCCAATCCGCACAGACGCCGATATGGCGTATGGTTACCGGTATGGTTCGCTCAGATGATTATATGGGTGCCATGGATGAGCTTGATGCACTTGGCCTGCTGGACAAGGCCAAGCTGAAAACAAGCCAGCTGAGCGGTGGTGAGCGGCAGCGTGTAGCCATTGCCCGTGCATTGACACATGGTGCAAAAGTGATTTTGGCGGATGAACCGGTGACGGGTCTTGACCCGAAATCGGCTGAAAAAGTCATGGATACTCTACGCAATCTATGTAGGGAAACGGGATTGACTATTGTGACCGTGCTGCCCTTGGAACTTGCTGAACGTTATGCTTCACGCCTTTGGGTGTTGGAAGACGGTAAAATCAAGCATGATGTTAAAGGCCGCCGTCTAACTTCTCAGGAACGGGTTAACCTTTGAATCTCGAACCATGGAAAAGAGTGATCAAATTGAAATTACGAGGTCTGCGGCATTTACTGACTGTACTACTCGCAATGTCTGTGCTATCAGGCTGCACTTCCTTTATAAGTGATCCTGTTTCCCGAATGACAATGCCGGAGCTTTCCGAGGATAAGGCAACACTTATGACCGCAATTAATACTCTGAAGCCGGCAGGCTCCTTATTGATACGACCTACTAATGATGATGACAGTTCCATTTTTACCGAGGACTTGAATAACGATGGAATACCGGAAACGATAGTCTTTTATCAGACCCCCGGGGAAGCGGTACAGATACATGGAATGATCCTTGAGAATCAGGGAAGTTCCTGGGTGAAGAAGCTCGTATTCGACGGTGAGGGAACGGTTCTGGAGTCAGTTGTGTTGAAGGATGTTACTAATGATGGCAAGCTGGATATTGTGGCGGGCTTCTCACGGGGAGATGAAGGACTTCAGAAGGGCCTTGTCGTCTACAGCTATTCGGGTTCTTCGCTTGGTGAGGTATTGCAATTGTCTTACACGAAGTATGTCATAGATGATCTGAATGGGGACGGCATTGAGGATATTACTGCAGTTTCACTGAAGCGTAATGAGATTGCTACGGTTACGACTTATCAATATGCTGACGGGTTTCAACAGCTTGATAAGCTGGATACACTAGATCCGTATATTAATAATTATTACAACATTGTCGCAGGAAAAGTAGCTGAAGATAAAGAAGGTATCGTTCTGGATGCTGCTGTCAATGCACATTCCGCTTCAAGCTATATTGTAGTGATGGAGAATAACAAGCTGCGCGTAGTTGTTGGCGGGAATGATCGAACCTTCAGGGATCGCCGGATTCTAAGTCAGGACATTGACGGTGACGGAATTATAGAGATCGGTATTCTGGAGGCACCCAAAGGCTGGGAATATTTCGATCCGAACGCAATTCCTTACTTTACTTCGTATTACAAGTGGGATGGAAAGACCGATATCATATTTGCAAAGCAGCAGTATCGCGATCCATCTGACCGCTTTTATATTGATTTCCCTCCGGAATGGTATGGAAAGGTTACATTAGATACGAAATCCATCCAGGATGAATACCTCAAATTCATGATGTCCGATTCAGGTGAGACGGTTGCGGAGGTGTCCTTCTTCTCGTTGAATGAATGGGAACGGGTGAAGGATAACGGCTGGGAACTATGGGGTAAAGACACCGACAAGGTTATCGGTTATCGCGGAAAGCTTGAGCAGACTATTACCGGGGAGAAAAAAGCAAAAAATGCTGCCCCCATGGAGAGGAAGGGAATAGATGAGTAAAGTATTAATCCTGGAGGATGAGGATTCCATCCGCAGTTTTATTGTGATTAATCTAAAGCGCAACGGGTTCGAGGTGCTGGAGGCTGCTGACGGAAATGAAGCCTTGCACAAGCTTACAACAGTGCCTGATATTGATATTGCACTATTGGATGTTATGGTTCCTGGAATCGATGGCTTCGAAGTGTGCAGACGCATTCGGGAGACGAACGAACGCCTAGGTATTATTTTTCTGACAGCCAAAGTACAGGAGCAGGATAAGGTATACGCCCTTTCTGTGGGAGCTGACGATCATATCAGTAAACCGTTCAGTCCTACAGAACTTATCGCACGTATCCAATCCCTGCTGCGCCGGGTGAATGTTCATCGAGAGCAATCGGCTAAGGTATCCTTTCAATCAGGACCGTACACTCTTGACCTTATTTCCAAGCAGTTTAAACGAAACGGGGAAGCCATAGAGCTTACACCTACTGAATTTTCATTGGTTCAATATTTTCTTGAGAAAGAAAATACTCCGTTGAGCCGAGACTTGCTTCTGGATCATGTATGGGGCAAAGAATATATGGGGGATCCGAAGATCGTTGATGTGAACATTCGCCGACTGCGTCAGAAAATAGAGAACAATCCTTCAGATCCGGAGTTTTTACAAACCGTATGGGGGCACGGTTATAAGTGGAAAGGCCAAGGACAATGATTAAGAAGGGGATGCGCAGACAAATCGTCCTGCACTACATTCTTGTAGTCTTCTTAGCGCTTCTCCTGGTGGAAGTTATTTTTTTGCTGGCTATCCGTACCTATTATTACGAAAGCATTTACTCTACAATCACTACCCATATCAGTACAGCAGAGGGATATTTCCAGAAATATCAGCTCTCTGGGGAGAACGTTCCCTTACAAGAGGTGCTTGATAGCTTTACACTTTACAATACTGAACTGCAAGTGCTGACACTGGATGGGGATATG
The DNA here is from genome assembly GCF_030812855.1 of Paenibacillus wynnii. Classification (GTDB taxonomy): domain Bacteria; phylum Bacillota; class Bacilli; order Paenibacillales; family Paenibacillaceae; genus Paenibacillus_AQ; species Paenibacillus_AQ wynnii_A. Next base: position 8,909 of record NZ_JAUSTK010000015.1, on the reverse strand, counting down.
ATTACCAGTTCAACAGGCTTTCAGCCTGATCGGATAATTACTACGAGTGATGTGCCCGAAGCAGCAGGGGGCGGCATAGGTCGATGGGTGGGAAGACAGCCTGGAACCAACGAGAGTGTCATGGCGGTTTCTAAAGTTCTCCAAATTCACGGTAAGGACACCTTCGTGCTAAGATACTTAACCTCTGTGGCGGGAATTAACGCTGATTTATTAAATCTCTCCTTACTGTCGGTGGGAATTGGTGCAGCTGTTCTCGCGATCGTAGTTATTTTCAGCTTTGGCTTGGCAAATTCTATCGTAAAACCGCTTAATAACATTACTGCCGTATCTGCACAGATGGCTAAAGGCAGGTTCAATACAAGAATTAAGGGGAATTACAAATACGAGATTGGGGATTTGGCTTCGACGCTCAATTACATGGCCCAAGAAATTGTTCGCAGCAACCAAATCAAAGATGATTTCATCTCGTCCATATCACATGAGCTTCGAACGCCTCTTACCAGTATAAAAGGATGGAGTGAAACGTTAATCTCCGGAGGTTATGATCCCGAGGAAACGAAGCTTGGGATGGGTATTATCTCTAAAGAGAGCGACCGGCTAATTGGCTTGGTGGAAGAGATTCTTGATTTCGCCAAGCTGCAGCAAAATGAGATGAAGCTGTCTATGGGTACTGTTAACGTCAAGGAGTTACTGCAGGAGACAATTCTTAACGTTTGGGCGAAGGCCGAGAAGAAAAGGATCCAGCTGCGGTTGGAAAGTGAAGAGAGCATCATGGTAAAAGGTGATGCCAATCGGTTGAAGCAGGTTTTTCTTAATCTGGTCGACAATGCCGTGAAGTTCTCTCATGAGGATTCAATTATAGGTCTATCAGCAAAGCGATTATCAGAGACTGAAGCCATTATGAAGGTGCGCGATGCCGGAATAGGTATCAGTGAAGAGCATCTGTTGAGAGTACGGGATCGTTTTTTTCAGGTCGATGCGCTGAATGGAGGAACCGGATTGGGTTTGGCAATTTCGCAGCAGTTGGTTGAGCTCCATAACGGCCGCCTTGAATTGAACAGCGAACTCGGAAAAGGAACAGAGGTCACTGTTATTCTCCCATTGATGGATGTCCTACCAGTGCTAACTCAAACTGAAGATTAAATGATATCTACAACAAAAAGAGGAGGCAGTGCTATGGAGGGAAATACTGCTGCTGAACTTAATCATCTCTCTCAGTGCCCGATAACTATTGTTCGCGGTGAACCTAGCCGTGCGGGTGAAATTTTATTGCTGCTGCAGGATGCAGCGAGATGGATGGAAAGCAAAGGAATCAAACAATGGACACCCGGTCAGTTTAACGAAGCGGACATCGTCGGTTATTTCGAGGATAGAGAGGTCTACTTTGCCTTAGAGAAAGATGAGATTATCGGACTCTTTACTCTGCAGTTCACGGATCCCCAGTATTGGGGACCAAGGAATGATGATTCGTATGCCTATTTGCATCGGTTGACCGTTGCAAGATCCTATCGGGGATCCGGCCTGGGTAGTAGAATGCTTTATTTTGCCGCTGAACTGGCGATCGAAAGGGGCCTTAAAGGTCTGAGATTTGATACCGTGGCCCATAACGTGAAGCTTAACCGGTATTATCAAAGTCTGGGTTTTCATTTTATGGGTTCTAATGATATGGGTGGAGGGCGACTGGTAAACCTGTATGAGAAGTTTAAGGATACCGGTGATGCAGATGAGATCATACTTCGCTATTTCGGTGAGGCTGATTTTGAGTATTTAAAAAGCTGGGCGGATTCACCGGAGTTCTTGAAGCAGTGGGCCGGCCCGTCCTTAACATTCCCGATCGAGGACCAAGAGCTGTTAAAGTACATCACTAACGCTAACCACTCAGTAGATTCTAACCTCTTAATCTATAGCGCCGTACATAAAACTTCTGGTCAAGTTATAGGCCATATCAGTCTCGCCAATATTGACAGAGACAACCGTTCCGCTAGGGTGGGGAGGGTTGTCATCGATCCGGATTATCGGGGCCGGGGTATCGGTCTTAGAATGATGCAGGAGATGCTGCGTATTGCATTTCAAGCGTTGGAGTTGCACCGGGTATCACTCGGCGTGTTCGACTTCAATACTTCGGCACTGAAATCCTATGAAGCAGCAGGGTTTCGCCGTGAGGGCAGCCAGCGTGAAGCGGCAAGGTTCACCGATGGTTATGTGGATTGCATTGAAATGAGTATGCTGGATAGAGAATGGGAACAAAAATATAAATTCTAACTAACCAGAAGAAGTCAGGCTTTCTCCAAAAAAAAGCAAAAAGAATTGAAAACTAGCCAGTCTCCAATAACCCGGAGACTGGCTAGATTTTTAGCTTTTACATGCTTTGAAGTGCAAAAGGCTGTCTTATTCGTGAAAAATATCTGCTTTTGAGACAGCCCCTTATTTATTCAAGGCCTACTGTTATGAAGGAAGTCCTTCAGCACGCAGACGTTCGGCTTTCTCATAGATATCCTGTAATAGACGCGAAGGCTGCGTCCGAATAACAGGTTTGGCGGCAACAATCTCATGAGGTCCAACAACCACGATCTGATCTTCACTTCCCTTGATTACAGCACCGTCCTTAATCACTGCACCTTCACCGATAATGGCATTCTCGATCTGAACCCCGCGTCCAATGCGTACTCCCGGCATAACTACACTATGTTTGATTATGGACATTTTACCGATCTCTACGCCTCCGAATACAACAGAATGCTGTAGGCTGCCCTCCGAAATACAATGTTCGTTCACCAATGAACTAGCAGTTGGGTTCTGCGCTCTCGGTTTGTGAACAGTCAGCTTAGTTCTCCGGGCACGACTATACATCGGCCAGCGTGCGTTATCCAGCTGCCAGCCATTATCTGATTGCAATAAATCCATATGTGCTTCCCATAAGCTGCTAACGGTACCCACATCACGCCAGTAGCCCTTAAAACGGTAAGCAAATAGGGCATCTTTACCATTAAGCATGTAGGGAATAACATCCTTGCCGAAATCATGGCTTGACATTGGATTAGCGGCGTCTCTTAACAAATGTTCCTTCAAGTATTCCCAGCGGAACATGTATATTCCCATGGAAGCCAGGTTGCTCTTCGGCACTTTAGGTTTCTCGGCGAAGTCTGAAATCTTTAGATCATCGTCCACATTCATGACACCGAAGCGGCTGGCTTCTTCCCATGGCACTTCCAAGACGGAGATGGTGGCTTTAGCATTTTTATGAATATGGTAATCCAGCATTTGGCGATAATCCATATGATAGATGTGATCAGCAGACAATATAAGTACATGCTCTGGATTGCGGCTGTCAATAAATTGAATATTCTTATAAATAGCATCGGCAGTTCCAGAATAGGTTTCTTTACCTTCAATTCCGGCAGGAAGAAGGGTTACTCCTTTATTGGGATTTCCATTGTGGAGACCCCAAGGCTCACCTTCACCTATATGACTATGAAGTGAGTCTGCTTTGTATTGAGTTAGAACGCCTACAGTGTCAATCTTTGAATTGACACAATTGCTGAGAGGAAAATCAATAATTCTATATTGACCTCCGAATGGGACTGCAGGCTTTGCCATGTTGGAAGTTAAGGGAGCTAATCTCCGTCCTTCTCCCCCTGCCAAAAGCATGGCGATGCAATCTTGTTTACTCATTTGTTGTCCCTCCCATTTTTTGTTAATACTTGTGAAATAACCTTAATCCAGCCACTTGAAACGACATAAGTGAAATATATTGTTGTACACCAAGAAAAATTACATTAATTATTTTCTTAATGCAAAAAAAAATTTCTTTCACGTCAAATCATTTTCAAATGGGACTGTTTGGGGTAATGTAATAGGTGCATCCTATATATTAAGGTGGTGATGAATTGGCAGAGCGACCAAGTACAGGAACTATTCCGTCCCCTGATGATATTTACTTATTTCATGAGGGTACCCATTATCGTAGCTACAACCTTCTGGGAGCGCACATAGCCGTGGAAGAAAGCATTTCCGGTGTGCGCTTTACCGTGTGGGCTCCTCAGGCGACATATGTAGGACTAGCTGGTAATCATAATGGCTGGGACGGAAGTCATGAAGTGGATTCATTATATAAGATACCCGAATCAGGATTTTGGAGTCGTTTTTTTCCGGGCATGGATGTGGGAATTTTTTACAAGTATAGAATAATTGCAGCAGACGGTTCCAGTTTTTTAAAAGCAGATCCTTATGCATTCAAGTCAGAAGTTCGTCCGGCTACTGCGTCGGTTGTGGCAAATATAAATGGGTATCGCTGGGGTGACGGGGCATGGCGTCGCAAGAGCAAATCTCCGTATAACAAACCCCTCAACATTTACGAAATGCATTTTGGAACATGGCGTCAAAAAGAGGACGGAGAGTATTATACGTATAAGGAAATGAGTGAATTGCTAATTCCTTATTTACTTGAGATGAATTATACACATGTGGAATTCATGCCTCTTGCTGAGCATCCTTATGATTTATCATGGGGTTATCAGGGAACGGGCTATTACGCTGCGACCAGTCGTTTCGGTGAACCACAGGAACTTATGTATTTAATTGACTGCTGTCACCAGGCAGGAATCGGCGTTATTCTGGATTGGGTTCCGGCCCATTTTGCCAAGGATGCTCATGGGCTTCGGATGTTTGATGGATCTCCATTATACGAATATGCTGATCCGATGCTGGCCGAGAGACCGGGATGGGGAACACTGTCGTTTGATTTCAGTAAACCTGAGATTGCATCTTTCTTAATTTCCAATGCCCTATTCTGGTTCGATTTGTTCCACATTGACGGAATGCGGGTGGATGCAGTCACAAGTATGCTGAGACTAGACTTTGAGAAAAATGAACATCAGTACCGGCGTAACAATAACGGTGGGCTCGAGAATCTGGAAGCCATTAAATTTCTGCAGAACCTCAACAAGACCATCTTCGAAAACTATCCGCAGGCCTTGATGATGGCTGAAGAATCCAGTGCTTGGCCAGGAGTAACCTCTCCGGTATATGAGGGTGGGCTCGGGTTCAATTACAAATGGAACATGGGCTGGATGAACGACACCCTGGGGTACATAGAACATGATTTCGCGGCGAGACCCTACCATCACAACTTGCTAACTTTCCCTATTTGCTATGCCTATTCAGAGAATTACACCCTGCCCTTGTCGCATGATGAGGTAGTTCATGGCAAACTGTCTTTACTGAATAAGATGCCGGGGAATTACGAGCAGAAATTTGCGGGTCTTCGTCAACTGCTAGGATATCAAATCACACATCCCGGCAAAAAGCTGCTCTTTATGGGTGGTGAATTTGGTCAATTTATCGAATGGAAAGATCAGGAGGGGTTAGACTGGCTTCTCTTGGATTATGAGAGTCACCGCCAAATGCGGGCTTTTACGGCAAACCTGAATAAGCTGTATTTATCCGAAAAAGCTTTATGGGAACTGGATCATGACTTGGGTGGTTATCAATGGATTAACGCGGATGACAATGGACAAAGTGTAGTTTCTTTTATACGTAAAGGTAAAAAGCCTGTTGATACCTTGTTGATTATTATTAATTTCCAGCCCATAGAACATCCTCAATATCGTATTGGAGTTCCAACTGCGGGAACCTATGAAGAGATTTTCACTTCTGAAACCACCGCTTTTGGCGGTTCAGGAATTCACAATGCGCCCCGAAAGAGCGAAAAGTCGGAGTGGCACAATCAACTGAACAGTTTGGAGATTACTCTACCGCCGCTTAGCTTTGTGGTACTGAAAAAAATTGGGCGCAAGCGGAAAAACGAAGTTACGGAGCCGATTTAAATCAAATCTTTATAGACATGGGGGAATTTAAATGAAGGTTTTATTCGCCGCAGCTGAAGCACATCCGTTTATCAAAACGGGCGGGTTAGCGGACGTAATTGGAGCGTTGCCGAAAGCCCTGAAAAGCGCGGGAGTAGATGTAAGAGTAATTTTACCGAAATTCCGGGGAATTCCTGAAAAATTCAAATCGCAAATGGAGCCTGTAGCCGTTGTGGATGTACTGGTAGGCTGGCGCAACCAATATTGTGGAATTGAGCGTATCATCTTAGACGGGATTCCCGTTTATTTTATCGATAATGAGTATTATTTTGGCGCCCGCGATGGAATTTACGGATACATGGATGACGGTGAGAGGTTTGCTTTCTACAACCGCGCTGTTCTGGAATGTCTGCCTGCTATTGATTTCCAACCTGATGTACTGCATTGCCATGACTGGCATGCTGCGGTTATCCCTATGCTGTTACAAGGTCATTACCGTCATAACCCTTTCTACACGAACATGCGAACCGTATTCACCATCCATAATTTGCTATACCAAGGTGTGTTTCCTTATGAAGTGCTGGACGGGCTGCTTGGCTTGGATAGCAGTTATTTTGGCGGGGTTGAATATTACGGTAATGTGAATTATATGAAAGGCGGTATCGTCTACAGCGATCACGTCACTACGGTTAGTCCAACCTATGCTGAAGAAATACGCACCCCTTATTATGGTTATGGACTCGAGGGTTTGCTTAGTTCTCGGTCTGAGCATTTGAGCGGGATTGTGAATGGGATCGATACCAAGAGCTATAATCCGGCGAATGATTCTCAAATTTTCAGCAAATATCGTTCCAATCTGGCGAAGAAAACAGAAAACAAAATTGGTTTACAGAAGGAATTAGGACTTCCTATTGCCCCGCATATCCCCATGATAGCTATGGTTACTCGACTAGTGGATTCCAAAGGCCTTGATCTGATCACCCGTATCCTGGACGAACTGTTGTATTACGACGACATACAGTTTGTGTTGCTTGGAACCGGAGATGAGATTTATGAGCGTTGGTTCCGTGAAGCGGCTTGGCGTTATCCGACAAAGCTTTCTTCCCAAATTTTGTTCAATGATGCCTTGTCACGCAAAATGTATGCTGCCAGCGATCTGTTCTTAATGCCTTCCAAGTTTGAGCCTTGCGGGATTAGCCAACTGTTAGCCCTGCGTTATGGCAGCATACCTGTTGTACGAGAAACAGGAGGTTTGAATGATACCGTACAGGCCTATGACGAGCTGACAGGCGAGGGAAATGGTTTTACCTTTACCGACTATAATGCGCATGACATGATGTTTACACTACGCCGTGCGGTTTCGTACTACCATAAGCCGGAACATTGGAAGCAAGTGACCAAGAACGCTTTCTCCGGTGATTACAGCTGGAACGTATCTGCACAGCAGTATATTGATATTTACAAAAAGATTACGAGTTAATTCTGCTGTGAACGGACGCTTCGCAAACGGAACGTTGCGTAAGTAGCTTGTTGTCTCCAGATGTATTGAATTACACTTTTAGCAGTGCACATCCGGAGACAGCTTATACTTTCGAAGCTAGTTTTCCTTAGGAAAACTTTCGGGCGACCGCTAACGCTTTTCCACAATCGTTCCGTCCTTCCGCTGAGTTCAGCGGAATCCATTCCAAAATCATCTCCCAAAAAAGCATAGAAACCTCTCTTTTGTAGAATGGAAGTACGGGTAACCATTCAAAAGGAGAGGTTTCTTTGTGTATTTCTATATCTGGTTTTCCGGAAAATATCTCATTCGCGTCGTGAATACCATTGCAATAAACAGGAAAGGCGCCTAATCTTATATCAACTGAGGATAACCGGAGATTCCGGCATTTCTGGTTTTTGCTATTATTAAACAAAGTGGAGGGGATGAACGTGCATAAGAAAAAGTATTATATTCTAATGCCACCAATGATAATAATTGGGCTATTTTTATTTTTCTTTCTTCCAGCAAATCAGAGACCCTATGTGTTTTTAGTTCCTGTTGTATTTTGGTTGATGTATTACACTTGGATATTTATTGAAAGAACACAAAAGAAAAAATTATAATTGTATGGTCAACTTAAAAAACAATTGGAAAATATAATATGATTTGGTATATTTAGATTACTGTGTTTGTGTTCTGAAGATATCGGAGGGGATTAGCGATGAGACTAGCGGAAGCGCTTGTAATGCGAGCGGACTGCCAACGGAAGGTAGCGCAGATCAAGCAGCGTCTTGGGAGAGTCATAAAGGTACAAGAGGGAGAGAAGCCTTCGGAATCGCCAACTGAGCTGCTAGATGAATTAAGGTGGACGCTGGATGATTTGGCTGTCTGGGTGAAGAAGATTAATAAGACGAACTCTTTAAGCGAGTTCGATACGGGCATAAGCTTGGCAGAAGCATTGGCGGAACGTGATCGCATCATGAAGTATCGCAATATCCTGAATGAATTGCTTAACGAGGCTTCCATCAAGCAAGAACGATATAGCCGGCAAGAAGTGAAATTTTATACGACTATTGAGATCGCAGATCTTCAAAAAGAAGTCGATGAGTTGTCTAGGAAATACCGCGAGTTGGACTTCAAGATCCAGGAGAAAAATTGGAGCACGGATTTACTAGATAACTAAACAAGTTGGTAACCGAGATCATACAGGCGAGCACAACCCACCAACGGGTAGTTGGACCTATGATGTAGATGCAGGGCCATATCTACAAAACACAACTAATTAGCCCAATAATGTAACAAGAGTGCGAGATAGCATGTAACTAGGCTGTATATTGTTTAATGTAACTACCACGTGCTGATGTATGGTTAGGTGAGGGCGGGTTCGGGGACTTGTTCAATTTGTAGTCAGTGAGACAGTTGGCATATTGCTGTACTGTCTATTTTTGTATGGATGACGAAGGAGAGGGACACGATAGTTGGACGAACAAGGGGCAGTTTGCTGCGATAGCTACTTCTATTTTCATTGAACTAACGGGCAGCATTCCTATTATGAAGAAATATTGGGTTTGAGAAACAAAAAGACTCCTTGGTAAGATGTAAGAGGATCTCAGTTGCTGGCCAGC